>JBDIVN010000008.1:0-158096 GCA_039794365.1 Candidatus Neutrinobacter sp.
ATGCCGTAGTGATCTTCATCCAGAACCTGGCGGATAGCCACCGGGTCAAATGGCTTCTCTTCGCTTTTGCTCCAGGGCAGCCGGTCGAGATAGATTTCCGCCCGGCGCATCTTGATATCGGCATTCTGATCGCTGCTTTCGTTTTTCAGATCACGCAGCAGGTGCTGGGCCCCCTGTAGCTCGTCCGGGCTCATCAGACCTCTTTCCTGCAGGTCCCGCAGTCGGTAGGCCAGCCAGCCAAAGCGGTCCGACGGATCAGCCGGAGGCTGGTTCTCTTTCTTCTCCGCGCCTTCGGCCTGCGGTTTGGGTGGGTTCCAAATCTCCTCCACTTCCCTGGCGGTGGTGAGCTTTTCAGCCATGGTGCGCTCCAGAGCGCTTTGCGCCTCCGTTTGGATGGTCCGGAAAGCGTTGCGGAAATCCTCCAGCCCGCTATCGTCCGGCAATTCACGGACGAACGCCAGAAACTTTTCGGGGGTGGGCTCGGCTTCATGCTGTGCGAGAAAACCGGTCAGGAGCCCCTGAAGCTCGTTCGAAAGGGGCGTCTTGTCCACATCCGTGTAGAACTTAAGCACCTCCTTGCGGGCCTCCAGTTCTCCGGGCAGCAGAAGCAGCGGTTTTTCTGCCGTCGGCTCACCGCCACGCTTCCATCCCAAACGCCGTAAGGGTGATTTCCACCAGGATTTTTCAGTATCTTCCGACTTTCCTGCAACCTTTTCAGCCTGCTTTTGCCCGAGGATGGGGATACTGTCCGGATTATTGATGTCCAGATCACCCAAGCCGAACTGCTCGAACATTTTGGCCGTGTTTTGCTGTGCCAGCCGTTCCAAAGCGTTCTCCAGGATACCGGTGGAGGTGTGGGAATGAAGCTCCTGAAGGATCGCCGGGGGGATCAGAGCGTCGATGGTGGCCAGAAAAACTTTTTCATCCTCGGCCAGGCCGTCCTCACCCCGCTTCTTAATCCGTTTGCGGAAAAACCGGGCCTTTTCCAGTACCGGTAAGTCCCGGGCGCCGTCATTCACCACCTGCTTGTGCTTGGTGACAGTTTCGATCATGGCGGTGGCCAGGTGAACCGGCTTGACCTCGGTAGCCCCCAGGGTTCTCGCCACTTCACGGGCACGGTTAATCCACCACTGAATGGAAGGGGAAAGCTTTATATAGACCGCATGGCTGCCATTGTCGGTCGGTGTGACATCGCCCGCAAAGCGGATACCGTCACGAAAAGGGTTCTGACTGCCGAAACGCGGGCTTTCCCCGTACAATGCTGACAAAGGTCCTACCTGCATAAATTTTCTTTCCCAAACCTGAATGTCACTCACAAAAGGCGTAACGCCCAAAAACCCACCGTTTCCTCGCTCCAGAATGGTTTGTTTATTCCACCCAAAGAATCCCAAACACCGGTGTGGCTTTGTTTATAACACAGGTCAACTTCAAAAAATGCCTGAATCCGGACATGTCCGTAACAAACCGTTACAGTATCCAGGGCATACAGGCATGCACCCTAGGCGGGGGTACCGCTTTTGGGTACAATACGCTTTCAAGTATTATCGCAACTGACGGCGGGAGGGAGAACTTATGAGCCAGGCCACTTCTTCGGAAACCCGGTTTGAAACCATTGAGAAGCCGCCCGTGTCCGAGTGGACCGTGCAGCCCAACATGACAGACTACGAGGCGATGGCGAAGACCTTCCGCTGGGAGGACGTGGCCAGGGAACTGGGCCTGCCCCGGAGAAACGGGGTCAACAAGGCCAGCATCTGCATCGACGATCATCCGCCGGAAGTGATGCAGCGCCCCGCCCTCATCTGGGTATCGAAAGACGGCCATGAGCTGCGCTACACCTTCCAGCAGCTCAAGGAGGAAACCAATAAATTTGCTCGCGTCCTGACGTCTCTCGGTATCAAGAAAGGGGACCGGGTGTTCATCTACCTGGAGCGCATCCCGGAAACCTGGATCACCCTTTTCGGCGTCCTCAAAACCGGCGCCGTGGCCGGGCCGCTTTTCTCCGCCTTCGGCCCCGAGGCCATCAAGGACCGGATCGAGGACAGCGAGGCCCGCTTCGTCATCACCAGCCCGGACCTTAAGCCCCGCCTCGACAGTGTGCTGCCCGATCTCCCCAAGGTTGAGAAGGTCATTATCGTGGACCGCAACCACGACTACATGCACCCGCTGGAAGCGCATGAGATCCGCTACGAGGACGCCATGAAAGAAGCCTCGCCCGCCTTTGACGTGGTCGAGACCGATCCGGACGACTACTCGGTCATGCACTACACCTCCGGCACCACGGGCAAACCCAAGGGTGCGGTTCACCGCCACTACGCCATTGTTTCACAGTACGCCACGGCCAAATACATTCTCGATCTCCAGCCGGACAAGGACATCTACTGGTGCAGCGCCGATCCGGGCTGGGTCACCGGCACGTCCTACGGCATGTTCGGCCCCTGGTCCCTTGGGGTCACCCAGGTGGTCTACGAGGGCGGTTTCCGGGCCGAGGACTGGTACAAGCTGATGCAGGACCAGAAGGTCACCGTCTGGTACACGGCCCCCACCGCCATCCGCATGCTGATGAAAGCCGGGGACGACGTGGTGAAGAGCTACGATCTTTCCAAGCTGCGCCATTTATGCAGCGTGGGTGAGCCGCTGAACCCCGAAGCCGTGGTCTGGGGCCAGAAAGTCTACGGCAAGGTGTTTCATGACACCTGGTGGCAGACGGAAACCGGCTGCATGCACATCTGCAACTACCCCTGCATGGCTGTGAAGCCGGGATCCATGGGCAGGCCCTTCCCCGGCGTAACGGCAGGGATTCTGGACGAGAGCTGGAACCCCCTGCCCCCCGGCGAGGAAGGCCATCTGGCCCTGAAGCCGGAGGCCCCCTCCATCTTCCGCACCTACTGGAAGCGCCAGGAAATGTACGACTCCAAGTTCAAGAACGGCTGGTACATCACCGGCGACCGCGCCCGGATGGACGAGGACGGCTACTTCTGGTTCATTGGCCGCGACGATGACGTCATCAACACCGCCGGCCACCTGGTCGGCCCTTTCGAGGTGGAAAGCGCCCTGGTGGAACATCCCGCCGTGGCCGAGGCCGCCGTTATCGGCAAACCGGACGAGGAACGGCTGGAAATCATCAAGGCCTTCGTCTCCCTCAAGAAAGGCTTTACGGCCAGCGAGGAACTGGAGAAGGAGATCCGCAACTTCGTGCGCACCAAGCTGGCGGCCCACGCCTACCCGCGCGAAATCGCGTTCATGGACAGCCTGCCCAAGACACGCAGCGGCAAGATCATGCGGCGTCTGCTCAAGGCCCGTGAACTCGGCCTCCCTGAAGGCGACACTTCGACGCTGGAGGATTAACGTTGAATCAGCGCTTGAGCGCCTCGCGGTAGCCGAAGTAGAGGTTGGCCAGCAGGTCGTCCCGCGCCAGGGTGTCGTCGGGCAATTGCAACCGGTTGCCGAGATACACCCGGAAGTCTTCCGCAATGTCCTGCCGGGCTTCGGCGAGAAGGATTTCCTGGCGGCTGAGGTAGGTCCGCAGCAGGTCGAACTCTTCGGGGGTCAGGCGCCCTCCCAGGCGCAGCCATTCCTCATCTAGGTGCGGCGGGGGCGCCACGTCCACCGGCAGCTCGCCCGACGGGTGCTCCAAAGGCTTTTCAATCCGCTGATCGTTGATGACGATGGTTCCGGCCAGAAAGTCGCCAAAGCGTTTTTCCCGGTGGGAAAGCAGCATGGGCAGCAGGCCAATACCCGAAAACCAGACGTCCACCAGCCGGAAAAGATTGCGCCCCAGCGATTCCCAGACCCCGATAGGCTGGCCGTTGTTTCTCACCACCCGGATGTTGAGCAGATGCTTGCCCAGGGATTTTCCGTTCCACAACCACTCCTGCAAAAAGTGATACCCGAAGAACACGAGAAACGGCAGGAGATAGAAGAGGGCCAAGGCGATATCCTGGTTGATCTGCCGGGCATTGAGGGCAATGAGCCAGGAAAACATCAGCAGGATGAACATCATCACCGCGTCGATGAGGAAGGCGAAGATACGGTTGCCCACCCCGGCCAACTCGATTTCCACGGTGGCGTTATCGGCGGTGCGAATGGTATGGATGGAGCGAATATCCACCATGCGTGCAAAACATTCCCGGTTGACGAATGATTCCGAATCCATTGTAACAGGGGTAAAATACGGATAGCAGCACGGATGAGGCAAAGACTATTTCAATGGACCTGAAACGATGGGTACTGGAGCGTGAAACGGAATGGACACGGCTGGAAGACTTGCTGGACCAGTCCGCCACATCCATCTACCAGCTCCCCCCGGAGGAAATCCGGGAACTCGGCCTGATGTACCGCAGCGTCATCAATGACCTCTCACGGGTTCGCTCCGCCCCGGAGTACCAGCATCTCGTCCCCTACCTGAACAATCTTGTCCAGCGGGTTCATGCCAAGGTCTACGAGAAGCCGCCGACCCGCTTCGGAGACATCCTCCACTTCATCTTCGTCAGTTTTCCCCGGTGCTTCCGGCGCAATTTCGCCCCCATCCTGCTCTCCTTCCTCACGTTCACCCTGGGCGCCATTCTGGCAATGGTGACGGTGCAGGTGGACAACGCCTCGGCCTCCTATTTCCTGTCCCCGGAGATCATTGACCGGGTAGCCGAAGGCAGCCTATGGATGGACAACATCCAAGCCGCCCCGTCCAAGTCCAGCATGCTGATGACCAACAACATCAAAGTGGCCTTCAACGCCTACGTGGGCGGCATCTTTTTCGGCGTCGGGACACTGGTGATCCTGTTCTTCAACGGCATGTTCGCCTTCGGCGGACCGCTTCAGATCTGCATGCAATACGGCATGGGAAACAAGCTGCTGCTGTTCATGCTGCCCCACGGCATTATCGAGCTGACCACGATTTTCATTTCCGGCGGAGCGGGGATGATGATCGGCTTCTCCATGCTTTTTCCCGGCGACAAGCCCCGCTGGGTCAACGTACGGGAAAAAGCCTGGGAGTCCCTGGTGCTGATAGCCGGCTGCGTCGGCCTGCTGGTAATTGCAGGCATCATCGAGGGCATGGTCTCTTTGAACCAGTCGGTCCCCGACGCGGTGCGCGTCCTTGTCGCATCAACCTCCGGGGTGCTGCTGTTCAGCTACCTGGCGTTTTCCGGAACCGGAAAAGCCGAGACGGATTCCGAATCCCCCTGAATCTCATCCCGCACCTCGCTGGAGAGAGAAGACACAAGCTCCAGCACTGCAATTTCCGGGTAGGTGTTATAGCGGTAAGGGGGAAAGCTGAATTTGCAGACGCCCAGGTTGACGTAGTAGGCCGCAGAACCGACCCCGCTGGTAACGTAAAGCCGGGTCCGGTTCCTGCGGTAGAAACCGTAACGGTACTTCATGCGGAGAATATGACGGTAAACCGGTTCCAATAGGGGAATATAGACATGGCCCGCATGGGTGTGGCCGGAGAGCACCAGATCCACGGGGGTCAGCGGATCGCGGGCCACCGCGTCGAAATGCAGGGGGTTATGGGCCAACATGATCACCGGATCTCTTCCCGGCTCCGGCAATCCGGCCAGGGCCTTCGACAGATCCGGGCGCCCATGCTTGTAGTCATCAAGGCCCGCAATCCAGAGCCGGCATTCGGAATCCCCCGGACGGCCCCGCTTCAGGCAGAGATTGCGGTTACGCATGACCTGCACACCGGATTCCTCCAGCATGGCCTGGATATTTCGGCTTTTGGCCCCATCGGCGTAGTCATGGTTGCCGATGGCGGCAAACTTGCCCAACGGCGCCCGCAACCCCGCCAGAAACTCCCCGGCCCGCCATACATGGGCCGAGCCGTAGTGGATCAGATCGCCGGTAATGGCGATGGCATCCGGGGCCAGGGCGTCGATCTGCTCCGCCACGCGCTGGTAATAACGGGGGTCCGTGTATTCGTAAAAATGCAGATCCGAAATGTGAACCAGCCGAAAAGGCCGGCCCTCCGGCTGAAAGCCTGTGGAAAGATGGGGCAGTTCCACCCAGCGTCGGTTGACGCGCAATTCGTTGTGGGTCAGGGTCGGCAGCATAGGGATTTCATTCTAACCCAAGACGCTCTCGTCATGAAGCCGACGGGTGGATAAAACAGATGGCTTACCCGCCGAAGAAGGTCCCGAGGGCCTGGATGACCATCGGCCCCATCAGCACGATAAACAGGGGAGGAAACACGAAAAGCACCAGCGGAAAGGTCATCTTGATGCTGGCCTTGGCCGCCAGCTCCTCCGCCTTCTGGCGGCGGCGAACCCGCACGTCGTCGGCGTAGATCCGAAGGGCCTCGGCGATACTGGTCCCCAGTTTGTCGGACTGGACAATCATGTTGCACAGCGAACGCAGCTCATCCACCCCGGCACGGGCACCCAGATTGGCAAAGGCCTCGCTCCGCGAAATCCCCGCGTTCAACTCCTTCGTCACGCGCTTGAGTTCATGGGCGATATCCGGCGCCATCCGCTCAGCCTCGTCCCCCACCCGCTGAATGGTGGAGTCCAGGCCCAGGCCCGCCTCCACGCAAACCACCATGAGATCCAGGGTGTCGGGGAGTGTATAGCGGATTTCGGCCTTGCGTTTGGCGGCCACCAAGCGCAGGTTGAGCACCGGAATGTAGCGCCCGATTAGAATCCCCCCGAACAAGGCCATCAGTCCCATGAAGAGGGCGGGTGAGACCCCGATGCCCTTGGCCAGCAACATGAACAGGGCCACAAAGCCAAAGACACCAATCACCAGCCCCGTGGCCAACTGGACCGCCAGGAACCGCCAGACCGCCGCATCGTTGTCCGCCCGGCCCGCCTCGGTCAGCAGGGTTTTCATCTGACCCTGGTAGGTGATGTTCTTGCTGTAAAGCTTCTGGGTCATCGGCTCCACCAGCTTGACCAGGGTTTCGAAGATCATCTGCTGATCTTTCTTCTTGTCGATCTGCTCGCCGGCTTTAAGCGCCCTCAGCCGGTCACGCACCGGATCTTCCTCTGGCACCGTCAGGGCCATCAACCCGTAAACCAGCGCAAAGGCGGCCAGGGTCAGAACCCCGGCGCCTGCAACAATAAGCATTGTGACGTTATCCACGAAAACCTCCAGCGGTTAGACCCGGATGTCGATAATCTTTTTCATGATGAAGAAGCCGATCAGCTGCAGGATACCGGCCACAATCAGGGCAAAAGTGCCCAGGGGCGTTTCATACAACGGCGCAATATACGCAGGGAAAAAGAGGAAGAGCAGCAGAAAAATGGCCGCCGGGGCACAACCCAGCACGTAGCCGGTCAGGCGGGACTGGCCGGTCAGGGCCGAAATCTGACCCTTGAGCTTGAAACGTTCGCGGATGGTGTAGCCCAGCTTGTCCAGCACCTCGGCCAGGTTCCCCCCGGCTTCACGCTGGATCAGCACCGCTGTGGAAAACATTCGCACGTCGGGCAGATCAATGTGCGTTGTCAGCTTGGCCATGGCGTCCTTGACGGGAATACCCAAATTGATGTCGTTGACCAGCAGGGCAAATTCGGTCCCGATGGGGTCCGGCATCTCCTGGGCAATAACCCCGATGGCGGACTGAAACGAATGCCCGGCTCGCAGGGAGCTGGTCATCAGGTTCATGGCATCGGGCAGTTGGTGGGTGAACTTGGCAAGACGCTTGCCCTGCTGGACCTTGAGCAGCACGATCGTTACCAGGGGAATCCCGGCGGCAAGCCCCAGCAGGACAATATTCTTGGTCAGAAGAAACAGCAGAAAGCCGGCACCGAAGGGGATCGCCATGAAATACAAGACAAACTTGTCCACCGGAATGGTAAAACCGGCCTGGTACAGGGATTTTTTCAGCCGCGCCGTGAAACTGTACTGTTCAAGGATACGCCCCAATGCGGCGTTGGCATAATTGCGATCCTTGAGCAACTGGGAGATCTTGCGGACCTCGGATTGATAAACGGACGAGGTTTCCTCTTTGTGCTGGCTCTTGAGTCGCAGCAGGCGCTGCTGCATGAAGCTGGGTTCCGGACTGAGAAACAGCTGGATAAAATACAGGGCCGCACCCAGACCCAGGGCGCAGAGGCCGAAGAGGCCGGCGCCCAAGAGAAACAGGATTATAGTAGTGGTATCCATAATAATGCTGCGACCTGCTCTGCTGTCTCCTTTAGTGCATATCGTCTTTCATGAACTCAGGCATTGCCGCGTTTACGCAGCAGATCACGCAGATTCTCCCGATCTGCTCCGGACGTGGCCTCGCCAGCCGGTTTCGCCTGCCGCTGAGCCAGATCCGGCGCCGGCTTGCCCTCTTCGGCATCGCCCCCGCCACCGGGTTTCTCCGCCTTACCCAGGCCGAGAACCTCTTCCGCCGTCTGCTTGGTAAAGATATCGTTGGGGAGATTCACGCCCTTGGCCTTGCAGATATCCGCAAACCGGGGACGCACGCCGGTGGCCACGTGAGCACCAATCACCTTGCCCTCGTCATCCAGCCCCAACTGCTCAAACTTGAAGATCTCCTGCATGGTGATCATGTCGCCTTCCATGCCCACGATCTCCGTAATGCTGGTGGTTCTGCGCGAACCATCCATCAGACGGCTCACCTGCACAATCAGGTGGACCGCCGAGGAAATCTGCTGCCGGATCGCTTTTTCAGGCAGCACGTTATCGTTCATCAGGCACATGGTCTCGATACGCGAGAGGGCATCCCGCGGGGTGTTGGCGTGAAGCGTGGTCAGCGAGCCGTCGTGACCGGTATTCATGGCCTGGAGCATGTCGAGGGTTTCGCCGCCACGGCATTCCCCAACGATGATGCGATCGGGACGCATACGCAGGGCGTTGATGAGAAGCTTTCGGATGGGGATGGCGCCTTCCCCCTCGATGTTGGCCGGACGCGATTCCAGGCGAACAACATGGGGCTGCTGCAACTGAAGTTCCGCCGCGTCCTCGATGGTGACAATCCGCTCGCCCATGGAGATCAGGGCCGAGAGACTGTTCAGCATGGTCGTTTTACCGGAACCCGTACCGCCGGAGATGATGATGTTGAGGTGAACCTTGACGGCAGCCACCAGGGTTTCCGCCATGGCCGGGGTCATGGAACCCCATCCCAGGAGTTTCTCCAGGGTTCCGGCATCCTTCTTGAATTTACGAATGGTGACGGAAGGCCCGTCAATGGCCAGCGGCGGAATAATGGCGTTAAAACGCGATCCGTCGTAGGGCTGGCCCGGCGCCTTCAGACGGGCATCCACCAGGGGGACCTTCTCATCGACACGCCGGCCCACCGCCGAAACGATCCGCTCAATGACGTGCATCAGGTGATCGTCATCCTTGAACTTGACGTTGGTCAGCTCCAGTTTGCCGTCACGTTCGATGTAAACCTGGTTTGCGCCGTTGATCATAATCTCCGAAATGATGGGGTCCTGCAGCAAAGGCTCAATGGGACCATGGCCCATGATCTCCTCGACCAGCTCCTGCACCAGCACTTCCCGTTCGGGACGGCTCATCGGGATGCGTTCCATCTGGAGGAACTGCTCCAGGAACTGGAAGGCGGCGATGGTAATCTCACCGCGGTCCAGCATTTCCGTGGGACCGAGGGACAGGTTGTCCACCAGTTTTCCGTGAATCTTGGTCTTCAGTTCGTCAAACCGTTCGCCCTTGGTTGTCTGGCGTTCCGCGGACTGGGCCTCGCCAGCCTGTTGCTGGGCGGAGGTGGCGGACGGTGACGCAGGAACTCCCGGCAGTCGTCCACTGCGGGATGCGTTGGCCTTGCTAAGTCTGTCTCTGAGTGACATGCCAGGTGTCCCCCTTCATCGGGCTACTTTTTGCCAAACAGCGAGGAAATCAGGCTCGATTTTTCCGCGCCGGCCTTCTGTTCGCTCTCGCGCGAAGGGGCGCCGGCGTGGAGCAGGCCGGTCAACTGACGGGCGAAATCGATAAAATTCTGGTAGATCGGCTTGCCGTTTTCCAGCGAATTGATGGGTATGCCTCGGTTGATGGAGGTCATGACCGCAAAATAATTGTTGGGGATTTTCCAGAACACGTCGTGTTCCAGGGTTTCCTCAACATCCTCGATGGTGATCTCCTCGCCGGGAACATACCGGTTGATGATGAGCTTGACCTTCTGCTTGTCGTAACCCAGACGGTCAAACAGGGTCAGCACCCGCTGACTGCTGCGGATACAGGGCAAGTTGACCATGGAAACGAGCAGGATGTTGTCCGCCAAATCCAGCGCCGTCAGGGTTTTGGAGTCAAACGACGTGGTGGTGTCGATAATCACGTAAGAGAAGGTTGCCTTCAGCACGGTCAGCACCGTGTTGATCTGGTCGGCGGTCACCTCTTCGGCCTCTTCCACATGCAGGGGATCGGCCAGCACGTAAAGGTTGGAGTTGCCGTGGCGGAAGTGGGCCAGCGACGACTCCAGGTACGTGGCGTCAACGCGGCCAATGTTCTTGGCGATATCGACAATGGTCTGCTTGGGGATCAGATCCAGGAACGTGGTGATGTCTCCCAACTGAAGGTTCAGGTCCACCAGCGCCACGGGCTGGCCCACCACTTCGGAGAGCGCCAGCGCCAGGTTGACCGCCATCGTGGTCTTGCCCAGCCCGCCCTTGTTGCTGAAGACCGTAATGATACGACCCGTATTGTCTCCGCCGGCGGAATCCAGCACCAGGGCGGAGCGGTGCTTGTCAATCAGATCGGCCAGGTCTTCGGGTTGCAGGGGGCGGGTCAGGAACTCCCGCGCACCCGCCTGCATGCAGGCCATGATGTTTTCCAGGCTGATTTCCTCGCCGGAAACGACGATGAGAATGTCCCGGAAATACGTTCCGATCCGGCTGATCAGCTCCAGGCTCTTGTCCGTATCCTCGCGCAGATCGATGAAGACCATGTCCGGACGGTTCTGGCGAACCAGTTCGTAACCGTAGATCAGGCTGTCCGTTTCGGCCAGGATGTCCACGTTTCCGATTTCCTGGTAAGTGTCGCGGATGGTGCCGCGGGCCACCGGGTCCTTGTCGATGATAATGGCTGTGATGACTCTGCTCATTCGGGTTGACTCTCTTCAGTTAAAGATGCCTGCTAGCGCGATGCTTTCTCGAAGTACGTACCCACGTCCTTCTTCGTCAGCACGTGCGGGGTCACGATAACCACCAGTTCCGTATTGAGCTTGCGGTATTCGGCGTTCTTGAAGAAGGCGCCGATAACCGGCAGATCCGCAATAAACGGGAGCTGGGTAAAGGTGTTGTTCTCCTCGCGGGTGAGAATCCCGGAAATCATCAGGCTCTCGCCGTCATGCAACTGGACGGTGGTATTGGTGGTCCGGCGCAGGATGCCGCAGGTCTGCCCGCCCACAGTGGCGATACAGTTGGCCGTGTCGATGCTGCTGACCTCAGGAGAGATCTGCAGTTCGATGAGGCCGCTGCGCACGTTGACCCAGGGCGTGAACTCCAGGCTGACACCGAACTCGCGGAAGGAGAGAATGGGGCTGCCATTCTGGTCCGTCCCGGAGACGTAGGGGAACTCGCCCCCCGCCAGAAAGTCGGCGGTGCGTCCGTGGGTCGAAACCAGCTTGGGTTCAGCCAGGATGGACACCTTACCCTCGGTTTCCAGGAAATCAAGGGCCGTCTGGAACACGTTTCCAAAGTCCGCGGTGGCGGTTGCACCGCCCACGTTGTTGCCGCCCTGGATCAGGTGAACGCTTCTGTCACGGGAAAACTGAACGCCCAGCGGCCCCAGAACCGCCCCCAGCGGGTTCAGGAACGTACCCGGAGCCAGGCCCTGGGTGCTCCTGGGGTTTTGCTGACTAACCCCGAAAGCGCCGATCAACTGCTCGTCAATGGGATTGGCCAGCCGGGTCACGGTAAAGTCCTGGCCCTGGGTAGCAAAGGAGGTTTTCAGATCACGGGCGGTCTGCTTGTTCATCTGGACGATTTTCACCTCCAGCACCACCTGCGGGATCGGGGTTTCCGTCAGATCCACGAAGTTGTTCTCGCGGTAGCCGTAGGCGCCGGCTACCCGGCGGATCTCGTCGAGAATCACCGAACTGGACACCTGGCCACTGACCACGAAGGAATCGTCGGTCACGCGCACGTCAATGTTCTCGTTGGGCGCAATGGACTCGATGGCCGCCATCAGTTCGGAGGTATCGTTCTGGACGTAAAGATCGAAAATGCCTTCCTGGCCGTTTTCGTCCCAGACAATCAGGCTGGTGACACCGCGCTGGCGGCCATTGAGCATCACCTGGTCCGGGGCCAGGGGGATCACATCGGCCAGCGTCGGATCGGCGATGGAAATCCGCATGATGGGTTGGGCAAACTTGATGATCTGGGAGCGTCCGCGGGTCACCTTGAGGGTGGTCACGCTGCCACGCAGGACGGACGTATCCTCGGAGGCACCGGGACGGCTCTGGTTCTGGCGGATTTCGGGGTCTTCCTCCAGGGTCTGCATCATGACAGGCTCGTTATGGTTGGAGACCACCGGGATGTTTTTTGACAGGGCCTCCACCAGACCGCCGCTGAACGGCGAAATCGCCGGCTCCGAATTGACGGGAGCCGACCAGCCGTAACCCATAATCAGGCCAATTGCCAGGCAGGACGCGGTCCACTTTTTAAACAGCATGTCGTCTTCCTCTCTCCTTCCCCATTAATACTGCCATTCGAACTCTTTGGACTCCGGAGTCGCCCCCTTGTAGATTTCCATCGTAAAGGACTGGGCCACCGGTTCCGGCACGGCTGGCTCCGGCAGGTCCGCCGGATTTTCGGAATAGTTCACGGGAATTTCGTTGGGACGGTTGGCCAAAGTTGGCTCCGAAGGCGCCTGGGCGCTGCGTTCACGCTCGGCACGGGAGATGCCGCTAATCAGCTGGCCGAGATCCGAGCCGTAAAGTTGCGCGGTCTGCTTGTCTCCAAAGCCGCGCAAGGCCAAGTGAAAGTCACCTTCCTTATTGGCCAGCGCAATGACTTCCGCCTGATCCGGCGTCACCTCGATGGTCACCGCCAGCGGACTGGCCGTGGCGCCGGTTGCCCGGCCCACCGGGCTTTCGCCGCCAACCGAGATCACCCGGACGTTCTGGATCAGGGTCTTGGTCACCGGATCATCCTTGCCCACGGTGGCCAGAACGTCCACGTAGGCCCCTGGCGTCAGGGCGCCATTAATCATACCCACGTTGGTCACCACGATACTGATGGCCCTTTTGCCTTCCGGCACGGAAAGCATGCCCTCCGTATCGAGGAGCTTTTTCTTGGTGATCACCTCGCCGGGCAACAGGTTGGCATTGGCCACCTTGCCCACCACGTTGCTGCTGCGCGGGAAACTGTCCATCGTCGGGCGCCCGTCGGCAATCTCGACCTCTTTCAGCATGCGTTCCTCAATGGGGGTTCCTATTGGAATTTCCACCGCCGCCTGGACCTCAAAGAAGGTCTTGGGCGCCTCCACCTGCTGGGTCTTGGCAGCCTCCAGCTGCTCCTGCAACTGCCTTTCCCGTTCTTCCATCTGTTTCTCCAATTCGGCCAGCTTGCCTTCGTTGCCGATGTTGATGGCGTTAAACATCAGGACAAGCAGGACGATACCAACGCCGCCCAGAACGAGGGCGATACCACCGGCAACAACAGCCTGGATAAAAGCTTTTTTGGGTCTCCTCGGAGTCGGCATATTTCCTTAGCCTCAACGTTCTTCCAAATACACTTCCCACTGTGGATCTCATCGGAAGATCCCGCGAAATCTTGAAAAAAAACTTGAACCCATCCCCAGCATACCAACGGACGCCCGGATGCTGATCCTCCGTTTCAATGAACTTTCAGGAGGATCTCGGTCAAACGGTGGAGGAAAGTCCGGAGCCAGAGGGCTTACGGACTATGCAGGACGGATAACGCCTTTAACTCCAGACTGGAACTACCCCCTTCCCATCGAGGGAGAGGAGCAGCCGTTGGCGACGTCAGGAGCCTTACGGATGCGGTAAGGGAGCGGGGGTGTGGTCAGGGGGTCAGGCGTTCCATCAGGCGCGGAAACGGAATGGTTTCGCGCACATGATGAATGCCGCACAGCCATGCGACGGTGCGCTCGATTCCCAGACCGAACCCGGCGTGGGGGAAGCTGCCGTAACGCCGGAGATCGAGGTACCACCCGAAGGCGTCACGCGGAAGACCATGCGCGTCTATCTTTTCCATGAGAACGTCCAGGTCATCCTCGCGCTGGCCGCCGCCAATGATCTCCCCATACCCCTCTGGGGCTATCATGTCCACGTTCAAAGCATACTTGGGATCAGTGGGATCGGGCTTCATGTAAAACGCCTTGACCTGGGCCGGATAGCGGTAAATCATCACGGGCCGGTCGAAATGCTGGGAAATCACCGTCTCCTCGTCGGCCCCGAAATCGTCGCCCCACTCCACATGGTGTCCGGCCTTCTCCAGCAGCGCCAGGGCCTCGTCGTAGGTGATCCTCGGAAACGGTTTGTGGATGTTCTCCAGCTTGCTGACGTCACGCTCCAGCAGTTCAAAATCCTGCCTCCGTTTCTCCAACACCTGCTGAACGACAAAGGATACGAAATCCTCGGCCAGATCCATGTCGCCTTCGAGATCCATAAATGCCACCTCCGGCTCCACCATCCAGAACTCGGTGAGGTGCCGCCGGGTCTTGGATTTTTCCGCCCGGAAGGTCGGCCCGAAACAGTATGCCTTGCCAAAAGCGGCGGCGGCAGCTTCCATATAGAGCTGGCCGCTCTGGGTGAGATACGCCTTGTCTCCGAAATACTCGGTTTCAAACAGGTTGGTGGTCCCTTCACAGGCGTTGGGGGTGAAGATGGGGGCATCCACCAGGGTAAAGCCGTTGGAATCGAAATACTCCCGAATGGCCCGAATGATCTCCGCCCGGATGCGAATGATGGCATGCTGGCGTGACGAGCGCAGCCACAGGTGGCGGTGATCCATCAGAAAGGCGACCCCGTGTTCCTTGGGGGTAATGGGGTACTCCTGGGCCTCGCCAAGAATCTCGAAGTCCTTGACCCCGATCTCGAAGCCGATAGGGGAGCGCTTGTCCTCCTTCACCGTGCCGTGGACGCGAACCGAAGACTCCTGGGTCACCTTGTCCGCCGCCTCAAAGGTGTCGGGACTGACGTCGCCCTTGAAGACCACACACTGGATGGTGCCGGTGCCGTCCCTCACCTGCAGAAAATGCAGCTTGCCGCTGGAGCGCTTGTTGTAGAGCCAGCCGTAAAGGGTCACGTCATGCCCCTCGTACTGGGCGATATCCGCAATATAAACCTGCTTCGCGCGTGTTTCAACTGCCATGCCTTGCGATCTCCCCGTCCTGATTCCAACGTACCCCGATTCTATCCCAAGCAGGCGACAACGCCAACGGGAAGTGTCAGGCAAAGGCGGACAGGGTAAGCTGTCCCGTCTGATCCAAAGGGCGCCCGGTTGCCGTTTCCTGCGCAACGGTTTCTCTGAGCTTTTCCGGCATCCGCCCGGAAACCACGTCAAACACACCCTTCGCCAGGGCGCAATTGACGGCATCGGCGGTGATGTAATCCGACAAGGAGGGGAAACGCCCGGCCAGTTTCGTCCAGGGGTGGGGAATGGCCGGGAACTCCCCGGTCCGGCCACCAACCAGTTCAAAAAAGGCGTTGGTCAGACCTTTATCCGGCTGCCGCTTGCATTCCAGAGCATGGATAAACCGGTTGGCCAGGTGCCGGTAGCGAGGAGTCTGACCTCTGGCCGCCTCTTCAAATTTCCTGAGGCTGCCCACCGCCTGGTTGAAACCGGCCATGTCCTCCTGGGTGAAAACCAGCCAGTCCTCCGCCACCGGCTCCCGGCTGTCAAAATCGACAACAGCGGACTTGCAAAAGAAGGCCACCGGCAAAGCCTGCCCCTGACGGTTTTTCATCACCGCCTCATGAGCAATGCCCCGAATCGCCCGGCGAGCCTCGGCTTTTGGGCCGCTGATCCCGTAAATGTCGCCAAAATACACACGCATTCAAAAAACACCCGGTTATGAACCCTGCTTTTAAAAAACTGCCCCCGGAAAAAATTTGCCCCCGACAGCACAAGGCGGCGGGGGCAGGGGTTTTCAAACCGAAAAAACGGCTAGTCGTCGATTTGCGCCCGCTGGAGCGAGTCGCTGTAATCGATGAAGCAGCTCTTCCATTCGCAGAAGTTGTCCAGCGCGGTCTGGCCCGCATCGCGGTGACCGTTGCCGGTGTTCTTCAGGCCGCCGAAGGGCAGGTGCACCTCGGCGCCGATGGTGGGCGCGTTGACGTAGGCAATACCGGACTCAAGATCCCGCAGCGCCGTGAACGCCTTGTTCACGTCCTTGGTGTAGATGGCGTTGGAGAGGCCGTACTCGATGCCGTTGGCAACCTTGACGGCTTCTTCGAAGCTGTCCACCGGAATCAGCGCGGTCACCGGCCCGAAAATTTCCTCCTGGGCAATGCGCATCGTCGGCCTGACGTTATCGAAGAGGGTGGGCTGCACGAACCAGCCGGGACCGGCGGCTTCGTCGCGGCTGCCGCCCGCCAGCAGCTGGGCGCCGTCTTTCTTGCCGATCTCGATGTATTCGAGAATCTTGTTCATGGCGGCCTCATTCACCACCGGACCGATGGTGACCCCGTCGTTGAGGCCGTAACCCAGCTTCAGGGTTTTCATCTTCGCCAGGATCATGTCACGGACCTTGTCATGGACCTTTTTATGAACAATGACGCGGCTGGTGGCGGTACAGCGCTGGCCCGACGTGCCGAAGGCGCCCCAGACCACACCGTCCACGGCGAGTTCCAGGTTGGCGTCATCCATGATGATGCAGGCGTTCTTGCCGCCCATCTCCAGGCTCACGTGCTTGAAGGTGGGAGCGCAGGCCTCGTTGACCCGGCGGCCCACATCCGAGCTGCCCGTAAACGAGATGAGCTTCACATCCTTGTGGGCCATCAGGGGTTCGCCCACGTCGCGGCCCGACCCGGTGACGACGTTGATGACCCCCGCCGGAACACCGGCCTCTTCAAGAATCTGCACCAGCAGAATGGTGGAAAGGGGCGTGTCGCTGGCGGGTTTAATCACCATGGTATTGCCGCAGATGAGGGCCGGGGCAATCTTCCAGCTGGGAATGGCCATTGGGAAGTTCCACGGGGTAATCAGCCCGCAGACACCCAAGGGCTGGCGAACGGTCATGCAGAACTTGTTCTTCAGCTCGGACGGGGTGGTTTCGCCGAACATGCGACGGCCCTCACCCGCCATGTAGAACACCATATCGATGGCTTCCTGCACGTCGCCACGGGTTTCAGCCAGCACCTTGCCCATCTCGCGGGTCATGGCGCGGGCCAGTTCCTCCTTGCGCTCGATGAGCAGCTCGCCCGCCTTGTACATGATCTCGCCCCGCTTGGGCGCAGGGGTCAGGCGCCATTTGTCGAAAGCCCGCTTGGCGGCCTCGACGGCAGCCTCGACGTCCTGCGGGCCGGAGGCCGGGAAGGTGCCGATGAGATCCGACGGGTCCGCCGGGTTGCGGTTCTCGAAGGTCTTGCCGGATTGGGCCGGAACCCATTTGCCGTCGATATAGTTGAAATACTCCTTGGACCCCGTTGCGGCGGAAGACCCTGCCGGGGCGGTTTGCGTACTGGCCATAAACTACCACTCCTCCAATATTAACGACTGTTCTCCAAAGTGGTCCGATTGTAACGGAAACACGGGCAATTCTCCACCCCCTCAACCCCGTCGAATATGGTAAAGTCAAGAAAACCGGATTCGAGCCGATAGGGAGCGTATCCGTTTTCAAACCGGCAGGGAGTTGGATATGTTTATCGCCACCACCCGTTTTTCATGTGTTCTGGTCATCGCCGCCCTTCTGGCCGCATCCTGGACCACGCATGCCCAGGACATGGGCAACCCCCAGTTTATCCAGATGGTTCGCCACGGCTGCGAAAGCGGTGTTCCGCCCAATGTCCGGCAACAGCTCTCCAGCGCCAGGATTTCCAGCTACTGTGACTGTTATTCCCGGACCATCACCGCCATCATGACCCAGGAGGAACTTCAGGAAGCCCTGAAAAAAGGAACACGCGGCCTGACAGAACATCCCAAGGTCCTGCAGGCCGCCCAGGGTTGCGCCGCAAGCACCCTGCGCTAAACCCTTCTTAACGTTGACGGAAAAAAGAGACGGCTTATGCGAATTTCAGCCCTTTGCCTGATTGTCCTGTTACTTGTTCCCCTTGGCGCCTGCAGCCGAAACCGGACCATGACCCCGGCGGAACTCCGCCAGTCCCTGACCGCCGGATGTTTCCAGAGCAACATGAAAAGCGGCGGCATGACCGCCGACCGGGTCCGCGGCTACTGCGAATGCTACGCCCGCGAGCTGACCACCCGGATTCCCCACGACGAACTGATGGCACTCAACGAGAATCCGGCGGCGGTCAAGGGCCACAGCGTTCTGGAGGAGTCCCGGAACCAGTGCCTGATGGAACACCTGATCCCGGACCAGTAGCATGCCTTCCGGAAAGACCCATGACCGTCTCACCCTCTGGCTTCTGGCGCCGGTGTTCCTGCTCTGCCTGATGGTTCTGAAGCTGGGGGCGGGTGTCGCTATCATAGTCACCGTCGGGTTCTGGTTCGGCAGCATCTATCTCAGCCCCGATCTCGACACCCGGAGCCGCGCCTTCTACCGCTGGAGCATTTTCCGGTTTATCTGGTGGCCCTACCAGTGGCTGGTCAAACACCGCTCACGATGGTCCCACGGCATTTTCACCGGAACATTCTTCCGGTTGGCCTACTTCAGTGCCGTTCTCATCCTGGCCTGGACCCTGGCGGGATACGCCCTGGGCATTGACCCCGGCATCCGCCTCCCCCGGCAGGACACCCTCCTGCCCTTTGTGGCAGGCATCTGGGGCGGCTGCCTCGCCCACATTCTGATGGATGCCGCAGGCGGCTGGTTCCGGCTACCCCGGCTGTAACATTATATGTTTGCCTTCCCCCGGCCAGCCGACCTTTCGATATAATGACAAGGTCCGGCATTTGCAAAAGGGTCCGCCACTATGGATTTTCTCATCAAGGTCATCATGGCGCTGTTTTTCGGCGTCAAGCGCCATTGGCACATCCTGTTCGCCATCATTCTCGGCGTGATGATGGGGCTGCTCTTCCATGAAAACAACTGGGGCCAAGACGAACGGGGACAGTTCCTCCTGGAATTCTTCGAGTTCGTCGGGCAGATTTTCATCCGCCTGATCACCATGATCGTCATCCCACTGGTGGTCAGTTCCCTGATCGTAGGGGTTTCCTCCCTGAAAGACGCCCGGCAACTGGGGAGAATGGGCGGAAAGGTCTTCGCCTTCTTCCTCTTTCTGATGACGCTGACCGCCCTGCTGGGCGCCGGACTCACCTACGTGGCCCAACCCGGCGAGAACATGCAGCAGCATATCGACGAAATCAGCCGGACCCTGCACATCGCCCAGCCCATGGACCTGCGGACGCTGGAGGCCCACCACCCGGTCAACCTGAAGCAGGTCTTTCTGGACATGATCCCCCTGAATCCGGTGGCGTCGCTGGCCAGCATGAACCTGGTGCCCACCATCCTGTTCACCATCCTGCTGGGCTTTGCGCTGGCTTTCATCGGCCAGGCGGGCAAGCCCATGATCTCGTTCTTCGAATCCCTGTTCACGGCCACCATGAAGCTGACGGACTGGATGATGATCATGGCGGTTCCCGGCGTTTTTGCGCTGGCCTTCGTCACGTTTGCCACATCAGGGTTCAAGGTGGTACTGCTGTTGCTGCCTTTTGTGGGGGTGGTCATCACCGGCCTGCTGATCCAGATCCTCCTGATCTTCCCCATCCTGCTCTACGTGCTGGCCCGCATTGATTTCCTGAACCTGTACCGGGCCATCTCCGAGGCCATCCTCGTGGCGTTCGGCACGGCAAGCAGTTCCGCCACCCTGCCCATCACCATTGCCAACTGCGAATACCGGGCCGGCATCTCCAACCGGGTCGCCAGTTTCGTTCTCCCCACCGGCGCCTCTATCAACAAGACCGCCACCACCATGTTTCAGGTGATGGCGGTGATGTTCCTGGCACAGGCCTACGGCATATCACTGGACCCGATGACCATCGGCATGATTGTTTTCCTGGGAATTATCGCCTCTATCGCTGCCGCAGGGGTCCCCAGCGCCGGGATGATCACCATGACCCTCATCATCACCAGCCTCGGTGAACATTTTACCCTGGAAACCTTTGCCGGTGGCATTTGGGCCTTATGGGCCATCGACCGGGTACTTGACATGTGCCGGACCGTGACCAATGTTATCAGTAGCGTCACCGTGGCAGCCATTGTGGCCGCCAGCGAGGGCGAACTGAAGCGGGATATGCTCAACAACCCCGCCGCCTGGAAGGAAGTCATCTGAAGCAGGAGGTCTGTCGGAACCGATGGTGCGCACTGTTCCCCCCCTGATAAGAACCCGGCCAATGCCGGTGCTGCTGGCCGCTCTGCTGCTGCTGTTCCTGACGAGCGGGGTTCGCGGCGAGGAGCCGACCCCTGAGCTTCCCGGACCTCGGACTCCCGGCGCGGAAACCCCGGCGGTGGATACTCCGGCAAAGACACGGGCCATCGAGCTTTACAACACCGGCGTGGAACTCTTCCAGGTCGGACAGGTCCAGGCCGAGAAGGGCAATCACCGGGGCCAGAAGGACCTGCTGACACAGGCCGTCAAGAATTTCGAGGAAGCCCTGGCCCTGGACCCCGAACTCGTGGATGCCCAGAGCAACATCGGCTTTGCCTACCTCACTCTGGACGATCGAAAAAAGGCCATCAAGGCCTTCAAAAAGGCGCTGGAAATCAACGACCGCCACCTGAACACCCTCAACGGCCTGTCCACCACCTACGCCCTGGAGGGGAACCTGGATGAAGCCCTGGCCACGTTCGACAAGCTGACCATCCTGGACCCCGGCAATCCCCAGTACTTCTTCAACCAGGGCAGCGTGCTGCAAAAGGCCAAACGGTTTGACGACGCCAAGGCGGCCTACCTGGAAGCCCTCCGGCTGGAGCCGAAAGAGCAGCGAAGCCTCTTCAACATGGGCACCTTGCTTGAAAACCAGGGGCAGTACGCCGAAGCCCTCAACTACTACAACCGCGCCAAGAACGTCAACATCAGCAACCCCATTGGCCTGGAGGCCATCCACCGGGTCAAGGCCCTTGAACTGCTCCTGGCCGAGCAGCAGAAGACCAAGGCCCAGGAATAAAAGAACAGAAAGCCACCACCGCCCATGCTTTACGGAAACCTCAAGAAAATCCTCAGACTCAACCGGACCATCGGTCTGGCGTTCTGCTTCCTGGCATTGACAACCTGGCTGATGCAGGGCTGGAGTCTCCCGCTGGTCCTCTGGATCACCCTGACGGCAGGCTATATCGGCGTCAATGAGATCGCACGGGCCGCCCTGCGGAAATTTTCCGAGAGCGAGAACCTGCCGCTGGAAAAAACCAGCGTCTTCCTGCCGGTTGCCGTTTTCGCCTTCACCACCGTATCCTACCTGCTCACCGGCCAGCTCTGGGTATTCCTCTTCGGCATCCTCCCCGTCCTGCAGGCCCAGCTCTTCGGGCACCATCACCTCTCTCGCGGACTCCTGCTCGCCCTGGGAATCGTGCTGCTGGGAACGCTCCCCTTCGGCTTGCCTCATACCCCGACACCCAAAGGCTGGTCCCCGGTCATGATGAGCCTGCCGTTTCTCCTGGCCCTGTTTCATTATGGCGCCTTCGTGGCGGAACTGGTGCGCTCCTCCAACAACCAGGTGATCCGCCTGCAGTCGCTGGCGGCCACCGATGCCCTGACGGGACTGGTCAACCGGCGGCAGTTCAACCACCGCCTCCACGGGGAGATCGCCAGGGCACGCCGGCACAGTTCCCCCATTTCGCTGGCGCTCTTTGACATTGACGACTTCAAGAAACTCAACGACTTTTACGGCCACCCCGTCGGGGACCGTATCCTGCGGGAGCTGGGGGCGCTGGTGCGCGAGAACATCCGGGAAAGCGACGTGCCCGCCCGTTACGGCGGCGAGGAATTTGCCCTTATTTTGCCCGAAACCCGCCAGGTGGAAGCCTATGAACTGCTCGAACGCCTGCGCGGGCTGATTGAGCGCACCGTCTTCTGCCTGCCCGACAATCCGCTGACCATCACCATCAGCGTCGGCGTCGCCCAGTTGGATATGGAAAGCCACACCTCCTTCGAACTGGTGGAACAGGCGGATGCCGCCCTCTATGAAGCCAAGAAGCAGGGCAAGAACCGGGTGGTCTACGGCGTGGTGCCCACCCCCAAGATCAACCTGCACCAGAACTACCTGGGCCGGGCCTCCCGGCCCGAATCGAAGCTGCCCCCCGGCCTCGATTGAATTCCCTCGGCGCCGCCTTCGTGGTACAACCGTGTCCATGAATGCCGCCCATCACCCCCTGCCCAACAGTCCTCCCACCCGCGGCGAACACCGGGGCGAGGCGGTGCGCGGCATGTTCAACCGGATCGCCGCCTCCTACGACCTGCTCAACGACTGCATCTCCTTCGGCATGCACCGGAACTGGAAAAGCCGGGCCGCTGGCAAGCTCCACCTGTCCCCCGGCAGCCAGGTGCTCGACGTCTGCACGGGAACCGGGGATTTCGTCCGTTATCTGCTCCCCTGCATCGGCGCAACGGGCACGTTTACGGGCCTGGATTTTTCCGAAGAAATGCTCGCCATCGCCCGGCGGCGCTTTGGCCACCTGCCCAACGTCCGTTTTGACCAGGGGGACGCCATGGCCCTGCCCTACGAAGACAACCGCTTTGACGGGGCCATCGTGGGATTCGGGCTTCGCAACGTGGAGAATGTGGGACAGGTGCTTCGGGAGATGACGCGGGTCGTCAGGCCCGGCGGCTGGGTGGTCAACCTCGATACCAGCCCGGAACCGAAACTCCCCGGCTTCTGGATGTATTTCTCCCTGGTGATGCCCCTGATGGGGCGGCTGCTCTCTCCCGATGCCCAGGCGTATCAATACCTCTTCAAATCCACCCAGGACTTCCTCCCGCCCGCCACACTGGTGCGGCTGTTCGGCGAGGCCGGGCTGACCCAGGTTCACAACACCCAACTGGCCTTCGGTTCCGTTGCCTTGCAGGCCGGTCGAAAGCCAGAATAGGACTCCCTAGCAATATCGGTTTTAAAATCTCAGGCGAGAAACCCTTTGGAGGCCGGCTTGGTCTTGGATTCCTCCGCCGCCTTCATCATCTGCACCAGCAGCGTATTGCGGCGACGGGCGGTTTCGCGCTCATCACCGGTCTTCTTTTCCTCTTTGTCCTTGCCAAGACCCGACGCGGCAGCCGCAATCTGGGTCGCCTGGATCTGGTGACTGAACTGCATAATGCAAATTCCTTTTTCTTTCGTGGAGAAGAGAGATCAGCTACACTACGATGCTGTTACAATTATAACATATGTTAAGCGACTTTCACAGGGCGGGCTTTATAATTTGTTACATTAAAACGGTAAACACGGTATTGCAGGGGAACTGAGGCCGTCAAGCCGGCAAAATAACCGCACTACATCACGTGATCCAGGGCTGCCGTATAGGATTGAATAGAATAGGCCGACTGAAGCGCCAGGTAGAGGGTATGGAAATCCTCGGCGCCATAGCGCACCCGCATGCCGTCAACGCGCTGCCAGCCGGGGATCATCATCACCACGTCGGCGCACAGGGCATTGATAAAGGTCATCTCCAGGGTATAGGGCGGCGCCAGCGTCAGCAGGTTGTTCTGCCATGACGCCGGATCACCCAGCACCCGCCGGGTCTTTTCACGGTATTCCGCCAGCACCTCCGCCTCCGGACGGCTCAGGGAGGCGGCGAACCCCAGGGAGGTCTTGGTCTGGACCGTTGCCAGATTCGGAATCAGCCCGGTGATCTCCCGGCAGAACATGGCGTCCCCGCTGGCCAGAATCACCGGCACCCGGTGGACCAGGCTCGCGTAGAGGGCATTGATGCCCCCTTCGCCATAAGAAACGCCGTTGACGCTGACATCGAAAATCTTGGTGTGAAACGTATGGCAGAGCACCCCGTTTTCCGTCCCCGCCTTGGCGTGGTAGCCAATGTACATGGCGGCATCAAAGCAGGAATCCAGCCCGGCAGACATGGCCACCGCCTTGGGCTTTCCCGACAGCAGGGACACCCGGTCCCCCACGTCGTCCAGACCAAGGTTAATCATGCTCATGTGAGAATCATTCACCACAATGGCCTTAACCCCGACCTCGATGGCCGTGCGGATCACGGCAGAAACCTCCTCGCCCATCTGCCGCACCGCCGTGCGGTAGGCCTCGGCGTCCCCGTGCGGGGAGCATTGCAACGGCGACACCACGCCGGTAATGCCTTCAATATCCGCCGAAATATAGAGCCGGGTCATGGGCACGGGACTTTCTGTTTCGATGCTGATTATTTGGCGCTCAGGCTTTCTTGTCCGTCATTTTGGTCAGGGTCTTGCGTCCGGTTTCTTCCAGTTCGTCGGAGATTTCCTGGGCCTTGCGCCGCAGGTTGTCCGCCGAGTCGCGGAGCTGGTCGCCCACCTCCTCCGCCTTGTCGCGCAGGGCATCCACCCGTTCGTTCACGGCCTCCTTCGACTCCATGTAGCGGCGCTCCATGTCATCGCGGATCAGACGGCGGGTTTCCTCCCCGCTGCGCGGCGCCAGCAGGATTCCCACACCGGCGCCGATGGCACCGCCGAGGATGGCTCCAAACAAAAATCTGCCAAAGGACATCGGTCAACTCCTGTCTTTCTTACATTCTCTTCTGGAACGGTTATCGTTTCTTCCAGGCGGCATCCCAGGTGGCACGAAGAAGGGTGCCCATCAGGGAACCGGCACCGCCGGCAAACCCTGCGCTGGCGCCTTTCAACTTGCCAACCCCATGACTGGCGATCTCGGCACCCTTTTCCATACCCTTCTCCAGGGCCGTCACGCCGGTTACCGCCTTCTCACTGAGGATCTCGGCACGATGAGCCACCTGACGGAGATCCTTGAGGGTGGGATAAAGCTCGTAGCGGGCCAGGGACTGAAACTCCCCCAGCCCATGAAGGATGAACACCAGCTTGAACAGGGCAATAATCAGCAGGACGCCGACGGGAATCAGAAGAATCCAGCTCACCATGATGAGCGTGTTCAGTTGGGTGGTATCGTCCATAACCGGTGCAAACCTCCTTGCCGGAACCTATTACTGGTACTCGAAGCCCGAAGCCGCCTCTTCGCGGCGCTTGGCCTCCGCCATGTTCTTGGCCTTGCGCTCCTTGCTGATCTTGTCCACCCGGTTTTCAATGTTGGCCCGGGTGCGGTCGATAAACTGGCGGGACTTGCTGTACGGCTCCATCTCCCCGTCAATGCGGTCGGGGAGGGCCTCGATAAACTCTCGCACGTCTTTTCGCGTCTCATCTCCAGCCTTGGGAGCAAAGAGGACAGCCACAATACCGCCGCCCACCATGCCAAGGGTCAGTCCCAGCAGGAAAGAAAAAATTCCGTCATCGCTCTCTCTGGACATCCCGGTTCCTCCAGGTTACCTTCCGCGGTTGTGTATCAGTGTAAGGGAAGCGCCAAAGAACTTCAAGCGTGCGCGGCGTCAGGGGGTTTTCGCCTCTGCGACAACCCGGTCCAGAAACCAGAGCGCCACGCGACGCTTCCAGCCGCCCGCCGCCGCCAGGGCCTCCATCTGGATCTCCAGCTTCTCCAGCGCCCGCAGCAACTGGCTCATTTCGCCACGCGAACGCCGAAGGGCAGGGGTCAACTCCGCCTGCCAGATCTCGAAAGCCACCTCGAACCGGCAAAGCTTTCGGTACAGCACAGCCAGACCGGCCAGCGCCAGCACTTCGACAACAATAACAGATATCCATAAGGCCATCATGAGCATCCACCCAACCTTACCCTTCCCGGCACCGGCTGTCCATCCCCCGTTCGGTTAATTTTCCGGCGTGTCATGCAACGGTGGCAGATCCGGTGCCGGTTTCTGTTTAAATCCGGCAGGCGTTGTTTCTTTGGGGATCTCGATCTCCGCACGCTTGAGGTATTCGTATTCCTGGGCGTTGATCCGATCCAGGCAACCATAATACTCGCGCTTCAACAGGCCGATCCGGGGCCGGACAAACGGATGAACCGCCCGGTGGGTCCGGTTCATCTCCTGGATCTTCTGGAGGATGGGATCACATTCGGTCCGAATGGCCTCCGCCGGTGGCGGTGCTCCCGTCAGCTCCGGCTTATCACCGGAAAACCAGCGATCAAACGGCCAGAAAGCCTCCGCCGGGGCAAACAGGCCGGACAAGCTGACCGCAAGGGCCAGGAAGAATACCATTAGCATGGAACGAAGGCGCATGAGGCTATTGTATCCGAAACAAAAGGGTTTTGACGGCATAAGGCTCAAAGGCCAGGAGCTGCACCGGTTCCGGGAGAGCTGCCATCGGCTTTTCCATGAAATCCGCCAGATGGACCGAGCGGCAGTCAACTCCCAGGGAAACGGTTACCTGGCGAGGCTTGGCCGTGGTGTTCACCAGCCGAACCACCAGGGCATTCCCCTCATCGGAGCGTTTGATGGCGGTGCTGACGATGGCCGGGTCGTCCCACCGGACGAGCGAACGGCTCCCGACCGCTGCGCCGGGGACACCCTGCTCGGCAAAAACCGTGCCGTAAAACCGATCGGCATGGTGGTAGGCCCAGGGCACCGGCTCCACCTGCTCCGGCAAGGGGGTCCAGGCATAACGGAAGATCAGGTTGCGATCGATGCACTGACCCTCCGGCGTGGGCAGCGGAGGACCCGCCTGCGCCCCGCGCACCCCCGTATCCCCTTTGGAAAGGTAACCAAAGGCCCGCAGCAGGGTGATGCGCATCCGCTCCCCCGCCACCTCGTACTCGCTCAGCCCCTCGGTCACCCAGTAGTGGCCGTTGGCCATGAAAAACCGCTGCACCGGCCCGGTGTTGGTAGCCAGTTCCCGGTTGCGATCCGCCGGCATGGCGGAGAGTTCGCTGTAATGCGGATCGTATTGGCGGGTTTCCACCCCGAAATGGCTTTCAGCCGTGACGGTCCGAATGGGGGCGCCCGTGGAAAAAACCGCCTGCAGCTTATGATCCGGGGTCCGGTTGATAAAGGTCGTCTGGAAGTTCACCAGCGGGTTGCCGGCCTCCAGCATCACCCGTGTGGAGAGAAAGAGCCGGATGGCGGGAATCTCGTAGGCCACCTCCAGCGACCCCACCAGCGGACCTTCATGCAACAGGCGGAACCCGGCGATTTTTGCGGCAAGGGTCTCACCCCCCGGAACGGGGGCGCTGTTATAGGAGTCCCCCCGATCCGGGTGATCGATGATCTCGTGAACACCGGGGTATGAGCGACCGGTCCGCTTATCCGTCACCACAATCCCCTCTTTTTTGGTGATCTCCACCTTCAACCAGGCGTTTTCCACGGTGGCTTTCGTCTTGGCCAGCGCCGTGCTGACCGGTTCGTAACTGCGCTCACGGTTTTTTGGAATCCGGCTGATGGAATGGGGAGGCAGATCGTCCACCCAGATCCAGCCTTCGCTGCGGGTCACCGTGCGATGAGCCTGGGGCAGATCGTTGATATCCGTCAGAAAGCTGTCCTTGAGACAGGGAGCCACCAGGTGAACCTGATCCAGCACCCGCCTAGCCTCGTTCTCCGGCGCCTCGCTCCAGGCCGTCACCACGCCGGTGTAGGGCAGGTCCCCGAAATGAAACACCACCCAGTGGTCGCCGGCCTCCCCGTCTTCCCGGATGACGGCATGGTCTACCAGCGCCTTGCGCTGACGCTGATGGATGGCCCGGTTCAACTGGCGCACCTGATCATAGCGGGTTTCATTCTCCCGATGCACCTCATCCACGCTGCAGCCGCAGATGCTGTCATGCGGATGGTTCAGCATCAGTTCACGCCAGGCGATGGCCAGCTCCTCTTTAGGATAGCGGGGCCGAAACTCGCCAGGAATTAGGAATTGGGCCATGGCCACCAGTTGCTCCGTCTGCCGGACGAGGCTGTGTTCCAGGCGCCGGTTGGCCCGCTTGAGGTACAGCCGGGCGGAATAGACGCCGGGCAGGATAAAGCTCGACGTGTTGTCGCGAAGCTCACCCGTCAGTTCCGAAAGCCCGTTGCCGCCTTCCCTGGCCAGCAGGGTCCGGATAATCTCAAGGTATTGATGGGGATGAACCTCCAGAAACCCGCCGGCCACATCGCCCAGCAGGGCCTTCTGCGGGGCGCCCACAGGCCCCAGGTGATCGGCGCCGACGGGCAGTAACACCTTGCGGGTCTTCGTCCGGGAAAGCCCTTTGTCCAGAAATGCCTTCAGGCCATCGCGCCGTTCCTGGTCCGACAGTTCCGGGTCATGGAGGAAGTTCTGGAAATAGCCTTCGGCCAAATGATAGCCGAAGACCGCATCCCCGTTTCGGCTCTTCCAGAGAAACTCGCTGGTTTTCGGGTTCAGCCCCCGCCAGACGATGGCGGTTTCCAGGCCAAAGTTCCTGAGAATCAGGGGGATGTCTCCAGAATGGCCGAAAGTGTCGGGAAGATACCCGGAAAAACCGGCACAATCCCAGCGCATCGCCTCTCCAATGCCATGCTTGAGGTTTCTCACCAGGCTTTCGCCACCAACCAGGAACTCATCGGGCATTACGAACCAGGGGCCGATGTTCAGGCGTCCGGACTTGATGAGCAGGGCCAGGCGATCCCGGTTTTCGGGACGCAGTTCCAGGTAATCGTCAAGCACCACCGTCTGCCCGTCCAGGGTGAAGCAGGAGAGGACACCGGATTCCAGGCGCTCCAGCACCGCATCCACCACTTCCGCCAGGCGGACCTGATACTCACGGAACGGCAGGTACCATTCCCGGTCCCAGTGGGTGTGGTGGTAGACGTAGACGGAGCAGGTGTCGTCGGCCTGCGTGACCGGCCCGGCAAAAAATTTCCAGGGCTTGAACAATTCGCGCATACCGATATTTTACTTGAAGCGGGCCATTACTGAATCAGGCGCAGCGACTCTTCCAGCAGGTTCTTGTTGGTGCTGATGAGCTTGGCAGCCACATCCATCTGGAGCTTGGCCTGTTGCAGGTTGCTCACCTGCTCGCGCATCCCCACGTTGGACTTTTCCAAGAGGCCGCTGCGAATTTCACCGGTCCCCGCCATCGGTTCACCGGAAATATTGCTGGGCACGAACATATATTCCTCCACCTCGGTCAGTCCGCCGGGGTTGACGAAGTTGACCAGGGCGATTTTATAGAGGGGGGTCACGGATTTCCCGTTATCGGCAAGGCCCACCACCGTCCCGTCGGAACGGACCTTGTATTCGTCGTACTTGCCGAAAAACTTGCCATTGGTGGGGTCCACCCAGAGGTTGATCTCGGTGGTCGGTATCTGTCCCGGCCCGCCCTGGCTGTGGGTCGGGTTATGGGCCGACGGCGAGGGATTGGAGTCGCCGGTGTTGATGATGTTGCCGTCTTCCCCCAGAAGATAGCCCTGGACTTTCCAGCCCTGTTCGTTGACGAACGTGCCTTCGGAGCCGAACTTGAAGTCGCCCAGGCGGGTAAAGCGCAGTTCGCCGTTGGGTTTTCTCACGGCAAAGTAGCCCTTGCCCTCGATGAAGAGGTTGGTGGGGCCACGGCCCGGCATGGATTTGCCCTGTTCGTCCTTGCGCGGAATCTCCGAGGTCTGGACGCCGTTGATGAAGTCGGCAAAGGTCATGCGTTTCTCCCGGTAGCCGGGGGTGTAGATGTTGCCCAGGTTCTCGGCCAGCTGCTCGAACCAGCCGTGGGCCGCCTTCTGGGTATTCAATGCACTGATAAAGGGATCTTGCATAATGGCTTACCCCTCCGTTTTCGATTGTTCATCGGATTCGTTGCGCCCCTGCTGCCTGGGGTCAGGTTCCTCCCGTGCGCTCAGGGTGCCTACAGGCAGGCTTCTGGCTTCCAGCCGCTGGCGCAGGTCCTCCATGGACTGCTTCAGGAACAGGGCCATGGCCTGGTCCTGGGTGAGGAACTCGGCGGACACTTTCCCCTGGTGGAACCGCAGGATGACCGACGACTGGGCGTTCATATCCACCCGCAGGGATCGCCCGGTCTTCCAGGCTTTTTCCAGCAGGTCGGAAAGCCCCTTCGAGACTTCCAGCCCCTCGAAGACTGGCCGGCCCTGGCCGTCCAGGGTCATCAGGCGGCTGACGGGAACCCCACCCTGGTAGGGCAGTCCGGCCACCAGCACCTGCTGGAGAAACTGCACGTCGGCATCGGTCAGATCCCCGTTGAGGATCTCCAGATCCTTCTGGACGTTGACCCGCGACAGCTCCTCATGGAGTTTGGCCAGCTCGACACGGGCCTGATCCATTTTCGTGCTGACCGGCAGCAGCGCGGCCTCCGAAGATTTTCCGGTCTTTTCCGGCTTCGGGCTGTCCGGCACCGACACGGACACCTGCCCCTGCAGGATCTTCTCGGCGGTGGCCCGGTTCATGCCGGTGAGCATCTCGAGGAACCGGAGATCCGCGTCGTCAAACATGCGCTCGCGCGACGGAGGCGATCCGGGAAGCACCGGCTCGTTGCCGAAATGATAAGGGCTGTCGGGAATCTTCATCGTGGAAATCACTCCAAACTGTCAATGTCAATGTCTTCGCCGTCTTCGATCGCCTTCAGGGCATCTTCAAGGGCCTCTTCGCGATCCGCCTCGCGGGAGCGGAAAAACCGCTGGGAAGCCACTTCATCGAGTTGCTTCATCTCCAGGCGTTTCTGTTCTTCCAGCCAGTCTTCACGGGATTTCTCCTTGTGCTTTTCCAGGGCTTCGAGTTCGGACTGGTATTTCACCAGCAGCTGGGTTTCCTCATGGAGCCGTCGTTTGGCGGCCTCCAAATCCTCATAGAGCTGATCGAGATCGTTATTGCACTTGTGAATGTAATCATCATGGGAACTCATCAGGGTATGGGGCGCGGTGAGCATGTTCTGGCGCAGCAGGCGAATCTCATTCTTCTTCGCTTCGATGGCCGCCTCGATTTCCTGCACATGCCGCCGGGCCTCGATGACGCGCTGTTCCTGCTGTTTCACGCGCCGTTCCCGAAGCTCGAAGATCTTCTGGAGACGGTAAACGAATCGGGCCATGACGTGCGACTCAGCGTGCATCCGGTTTTCAGGCTGCCTCAGGAATCCCGGCTTTTTGAGATTCTAATGAGGTATCGGCATTTCGCAACAAAATTGAACCGGAGGGACGCGGCTTGCTCCAAAAATCGACCAGATGAATGAGAGGGGCGAAAATGACGCCACCTGGATTTACACTCCGTTACATTGTCTCATTTTTTCGGGTTCATTGGCGTTATTCCAGCGATCACGATCCCTGATGCCATTGCTTCCCCAATACCATCATCATGGAGTCCCCTCCCCATGCCGACCCCCGTTTCAATCGCCACTCCCAGACCCCAGAGCCTGCCCCGCACAGTCTTTGGTTCGGCATCCGGCAGCGGAAAGCCGGATCAGTTTGTCCGTTTCGGCAGCAACGAAGTCCCTCCGGAGCCGGAAGCCCCTTCCAAAAAGGAGCCGTCATTCCTTAAAGGCCTGTGGGAACATATGAAAGGACCGGCCAAAATCGGTTTTGCCCACCGGCTTGCCGCCCTGTTTTCGCCCACCCACATCAAGAACGGCTGGGCCGATGCCCGAAAAGCCTTTTCGGAGCAGAAAAGAGACGGTCACACCGGCATGGAGGTCCTGGGCATGCTTCTCGATGTTGCCCTGACCATCCTGAGCGTCGGCGTCCTGCTCCCTATCCTGGCCCTGCTGCCGCCGTTCAACTTCTCCAAGACCTTTGAGGCCTTCTTTGCCGGCATCCAACTCTCAAAAGAAGCGGCGCTCAACGAGAAGAAAAGCCCAACGAAAGGAACCGGCGAGGCTTAGCAGGCTTCATTCCCAAGACCTGGTTATTCCCGGATCATGCACGGGGCCATCACGGCGTCGCGCATTCCGTGGATGATCTTCTTGTCCGCCGGGCAGGTGGTGGCCAGAATCCCGGCGAGGTCCGGCTCGTCGCCGGACACGAAGAAGTAGGGGCAAAGCCGGGTCCGGCCCTGGAAGTCCGAGATGGCGCCGCTGTGAAGCTCAACCTGCCGGGCCGGGCGGGAGGCGGGTTTGTGGAATTGCTGGAGAATATGGGGGGATTCGGGAAACGCCTTCAGCGCATTATGCAGGCTTTCATCCCAGGCGTCGGCTGAGACGTCATGGCCGATGACCACCCCCCGGCTACCCCAGGCCAGGGGCGAAAACCCCGACGGCTTGATGACCAGCTGCCGCTCTTTCTGGGACAGGCCGACGAGATCCTGGAACTGCTGCACCGCATTGCCGCGCAAGGTAAGGCCGGGGATGACGCCCTGGGGCGAGGCCTGCGCAGGGTCCATAACCCACCCCAGGGGTATCCGGGCCTTGAGCCAGTCATGGTCATCGCCAAGGGCCTGCTTCCAATAGGCATTGAGGGCCGGATGATGCACCAGGCACAGCCAGGACTTTTCCTCAAGGTGGGGCTTGAAGGGTGGGGTACAGGCCGTGATTCCTTTTTTCACCGCATACTGAATCAGCTCAATCCGGGGAATATTGGGCAAATCAAAGAGTTCGAAGAACCGGTAGATGAGATCCACCGGCTTTTCACCCGCCGGCGTATCGAATACCAGCCGGTCCCGAACCAGAGCCAGATCCTTGGGGTGGACCAGATGAATCTCCGGATAATGGGACTGGATGGCGCTGACCAGCCAGGCCAGCTCCTGCCGGTAGTCCGCCGCCTCGTCGGAGACCGTCACCGCAATGACAGGACGCTCGCAATCCGGCACCTGGGCCTTCAGCATGGCCAGAAAGGAGGACTCCATCGAAGGCTTTGCCTCGACGACCCCAAAGCCGCTGTTACGGTAGGCCCGGTTTAGGGCGGCGGTAAAGCCGATGCCTCCCGGCACCGCGTCAATCTCGGTGAGCATGAACCCTTCGTCCGTCAACAGCAGGTCGGGGCGGATAACCTGCGGCAACTTCGCGCGAAACCGCTTCATGGCCGAAAATTTCAGCAGGCTTTCGGGCTTGCCCTGATCCATCAGGCCAGATACCCAGGCCGGAGCATGTCCCTGCAGACTGTCCCGGTAAAGCCGGTCGCAGGCCTGGACAAAACGCCAGAGGACCTGCCCCAGGCGGTGGATTTCCGAGAGCTGATCCGGGGTCAGGCAAAACGGTTCGGGAGAAAGCTCCCAGCCGGTTCTTCCCTCATCCCCGTATAAAGGCCGCGAAGGCAACTGTTCCGGGTCGAGAACGGGAGGATTTATGGGTTTCATGGAGCCGGGCACCGCCGAAGGCATTTGTTTCTCTTCTCTTTGCAATCGCTGAATTCGTTCAGAAAGCATTATATAATAGAGTATGGACGTCCAGGGATTTTCGACGGGCGCAAGAGTCACTCTCATTGTCACAGTTTGTTCTTGAACAGGGTTTATGGTCTTCGGTTTTTTCAAAAAAGACAAGGACAAGGAAGCGAAAGAGGCGCCCGGAACGGTTTCGCCGGCCAGTGGCGAGAAGAGCCTTTTTACGGGAGACCACCGGGTCTCTGCCGAGATCGACTTTGGATTCGGCACGTTTACCTGGGACGACTCCGATGGCTTCGGCAGTGAGAAGGTCGCCCCCCCCGCCATGGAAGATCTGCCGGATACCGAAACCCCTATGGGCGTCGTATCCGAGGACTCCCTTCCGGGATTCCCTCCGGACATCTCCCCCGAAACGCATGGAAACGAAGATTTTCCGCCCCCCGTCGGCAATCTCCCCGATAATCCGCCCCTACCCGGCATGGACATGGGTGATACGGAACCCGTCATCAACATGGAAGCCATGATGATGGGGCCGCAGCCCCAGGCCCCGGAGACACCCCCGGTCGATCAGCCCGGCGGCATGGACACTCCCGCGACCGACGACTTCGGCGAACCGGACTTCACCCTGGAAACGCCCCCGCAGGACTTCGGGGACACGGGCGTGCAGGATTTCGGCATGGACGCTCCCGCAACCGGCGACTTCGGCGCACCGGACTTCACCCTGGAAACGCCCCCGCAGGATTTCGGGGACATGGGCGTGCAGGATTTCGGCATGGACGCTCCCGCGACCGGCGACTTCGGCGCACCGGACTTCACCCTGGAAACGCCCCCGCAGGATTTCGGGGACACGGGCGCTCAGGATTTCGGCATGGACACTCCCGCGACCGGCGACTTCGGCGAACCGGACTTCCCTCTGGAAACGCCCTCGCAGGACTTCGGGGACATGGGCGTGCAGGATTTCGGCATGGACACTCCCGCGACCGACGACTTCGGCGCACCGGACTTCACCCTGGAAACGCCCCCGCAGGATTTCGGGGACACGGGCGTGCAGGATTTCGGCATGGACGCTCCCGCGACCGACGACGACTTCGGCGCACCGGACTTCACCCTGGAAACGCCCTCGCAGGACTTCGGGGCCATGGGCGCTCAGGATTTCGGCATGGACGCTCCCGCGACCGGCGACTTCGGCGAACCGGACTTCACCCTGGAAACGCCCCCGCAGGATTTCGGGGACATGGGCGTGCAGGATTTCGGCCTGGACACTCCCGCGACCGGCGACTTCGGCGAACCGGATTTCACCCTGGAAATGCCCCCGCAGGATTTCGGGGACATGGACGTGCAGGATTTCGGCCTGGACACTCCCGCGACCGGCGACTTCGGCGCACCGGACTTCTCTCTGGAAACGCCCCCGCAGGACTTCGGGGACATGGGCGCTCAGGATTTCGGCATGGACACTCCCGCGACCGGCGACTTCGGCGAACCGGACTTCACTCTGGAAACGCCCTCGCAGGACTTCGGGGACATGGGCGTGCAGGATTTCGGCATGGACACTCCCGCGACCGGCGACGACTTCGGCGAACCGGACTTTACTCTGGAAACGCCCCCGCAGGATTTCGGGGACATGGGCGTGCAGGATTTCGGCATGGACGCTCCCGCGACCGACGACGACTTCGGCGCACCCGGTACGACGTACTCCCTGGAGTCCCAATTCACAGCGGAAATCGAAAGTGCACGGGCAGAGGAGCCCGAATTTAACGCTGGCGACACCCCCACTTGGGAATTGTCCGCCAATCCCCCTTCCGTTTCCGAGGAGCCGCCGGACCTCTCCAGTCCGGTGCAGCAGGAAGACGCCGCTTTCATGCCGGACATGGCGGATGACAACCTGAGCTGGATGCCGGAGCCGCAGGGATTTCAGGATTTTTCCGTCTCGATGGGCGATGATTTTTACGACCATGCGGCCCCCGGTTTCGACCCGGCCCCCTTCGAGGACACGGCGGATGACAACCCGGAAGACGCCCTGCTCGAAGAAACCCTGCTCCATGTGGACGGGACCCTGTATCCCGACGAAAGCGACCTGGACCCCACGGATCTGTCCGGGATGATCCCCAACCAGGACCCATTCACCGCCGAGCTGCCCGATATGGGCCTTGATGAGATGGGCGACAGCGTGCCATTCAGTGAGCCGTTTGGCGAGTCGATTGAGGCCTCGCCCGATGAGCCGATCCTGGATCTCTCCCCCCACCTGGGCGAGGACATTGAGGCCATCGAACGGGCGAACCAATTGCTGGAAGCGTCTCTCAACGAGCCGCCGCCCCCGATACCGAAACCCGAAGATGAGGAGCCGGTCCTCCTGCGGGCGGAAGCGGAAAGCCTCCCTGCCGAAGCGACCGATACCGAGGACCCAGAGGAAGGGGAGGACTTTACGGTGCTCGACAGCTGCCCTATCTCGGAAGAATCCCGGCTGTTCATGGTGGCCATGAATGATATCTACGCCCTGATGGGAGAATGCGGCCCGCCCGATGCCTCCAACGTGGAGGTCCTCAAGGTTTTCCAGAACAATCCTCTGGCGGAGAATCAAATCTTCCAGGCTACCCGCGAGGCAAAAACCGGCGACAGGGACATGTTCCTCGTCCAGGCGGGGACTTGGAAAGGCGTCATCAGCAAGGATAATGACAGGGTGGTTCTCCGCACGGAGATCAACGAGTAGCATGATCCGAAAGAGTCGCCATGCCCTCCCAGACGGAACTACCGGACACCCTGGCCCGCCGGGTCCAGTTTCTGCGCCATCAGCTCGATATCACTTCCTCGGCACTGGCCCGCAAGGCGAACGTGTCGGCCCAGTTGATTGAAGACATCGAGGGCGGACTGGTCATGTTCCTGGCCCCCTCAATCCGCCAGCAGATTGCCCGCGCCCTGCGGGTGAAGTCCTTCGTGCTGGAAGAGGTGGAAAAACGCCCCGCCGTTGTGGATCAGACCGCAGAAAGCATCCTCTCCGGGGAGGATGCGGAAACCCTGCTTGAACGTATTCTGGAAAGCCCGGATCGCACGTTCCTCTGTCCCAACTGTGGCTCCCGGCTTCGGATCAGGGTTTTCGAGCGCCGGGACCTGGAAGACAACCCGGTCACCGCCCTCAAGGTCACCTGCCCTCGTTGCCTCTTCCGCCTGGAAAAAGACTAGCCCGGTTCATCCGGATGATGTATGCAGCGGTCCGGCAGACCGCCGATACCTCTTATGTCAAAACCACATTCTCTCTCGAAATCCGGGCCTGCTCCACAGGCCCTTTTTATTTTGGGAAAAACGGGTTCACACTACGGCAGCAACTTGGAGACCTGCACGAAAAAGCCCACGATCCAGGCAAAAGCCACGGTGGAGAAGAGAAACGGCATGACGAGAATAATCAGCACCTTCTCCAGCGACAGGCGATACGTAACCCCGATGGACAGGGCAAACAGGAAGACGCTCCAAAGCCACAGAATCAGGCCCGCCGCCACGCCGACGAAATTCCCCAGATCGCCCAGACCGATTTTCAGCAGGGAAAGCGGCCCCATCAGCACCCAGGGCAGGGTGGAAAGGGCCGAGAGCGCCAGCAGCGTTCTGAACCGGGCCTGCCCCGTGAAGGCGTAGGAAAGGGTGGAGACGATGCTTGCCATAAACAGCCAGATGGCCAGACCCGTCACCGCCTTGTAGGGGACGGCAAACACCAGCCCGGAAACGTCCCCGGCCTTCCAGATCGTATGCACCACCGGCGCCATGGCCGAGATCAGAATCACAAAGATCAGCCCGTAAAACAGGGTCAGGTTGGACGGGCTGTCCTGCTCGGAAATCCGCCGGTATTCGGCAACCGGATGAAACAGCCCGTTGTAGAAGAGATCCAGAAACGCAACACCTGCCACCATCACGCTACTCCATAATCCACAGGGGCTGATTAGGATGCTTCAGGCTGAAGGGCACGTAGGGATCAAGCGGCGAGGCGCTGCGCACCGGCGGCAGGGGGACCTTTGCCGAAAGCCCCAGAATTTCCAACAGGGAAGGCGTATCAGAGTATTCCTCCAGCGGCAGCCGGTCCTTGCCCTTGATCTTGAAACGCTCCCTGGCCATCCGGTTCAGCAGTTCATAGGCCACGTCGATGTCGCCTATCTCGTCCACCAGGTTCATCTTCCTGGCCTCTTCGCCCACCAGCACCCGGCCATCGGCCACCGATTTAATGTTGGCGATGATGGCCTTCTTCTTCGCCGGATCGTCAACATACCTGGTACGGCCCTCGATGACGGCGTTGAGGAACTGGTCGTAACTGGTGTCGATGAGATCCTGAACCAGGGCCAGCTCCTCGGCGGAAGGCTTGCGGTAGGGGTTGAGCAGGTCCTTGTACTTGCCGCTCTTGATGGTGTAGGATTCGACACCCAGCTTCTCGTTGAAGAGTTCGCGAAAGTTCAGGGTGGAGATGATGACGCCGATGGAGCCGGTCAGGGTACCGGGGTTGGCCACAATCTTGGTGGCAGCGGCACCGGTATAATAGCCGCCGCTGGCCGACACGTCGCCAAAGTAGGCCACCACCGGCTTTTCCTTCTCCAGGCGGGTAACCGCCGCGTTGAGTTCCTGGCTCATCCCCACGGTGCCGCCGGGAGAGTTTATCGCCAACAGAACGCCCTTGACGGATTTATTTTCCAACGCCGCCTCAAGGGCCTTGCGGGCCTTGACCGCGTTGGACTCGGAGTTGCCGAACAGCCCGCTGTCCTGCGCCTGCATGATAATCGGCCCGGAAAGACTGATATACATCAGGGTGTCGCCCTTAGTGATATCGCCCAGTGCACTCAGAAGCCTGGACTTGTCTTTTTTCTCCGTTGAAATGGCTGGCTTTTCGGGCTTTCCGGACATGTTCACCGCAGCGAACAACCCGACCACCAAGGCCAGGATGCTGACCGCCAGCAGGCCCGCGGAAACCCATTTGGTGCTGAACTTGTCGATCAATGATGCGCCTCTCCCTATAGACAGTTTTATCCGGATTCCTATTATAACGCAGGTCGTCCTCCTCCGGGGGAGAGCGCGGCGACCCGGTTTGTAAATAAAGACCGGGCATGCCTTGATCCGCCCGGCAGGCTCCGTCTATAGTCATGGCATCGTCTGTCCGGGGAGAGAAGCGAAAAGCCCATGATCGCCAAGGTCTTTACCGGCTCTTTGAGCGGGATTGATGCCCATCTGGTCACCGTGGAGGTGGACATGGCCTCCGGCATTCCGGGGCTGACCATCGTGGGACTGCCCGATGCGGCGGTCAACGAGTCGAAAGAGCGTATCAAAGCAGCCATCAAGAATAGCGGCTTCGCCTTTCCCCTCAAGAAGGTTGTCATCAACCTGGCCCCGGCGGATATCCGCAAGGAAGGCACCGGCTTTGACCTGCCCATGACCGTGGGCATCCTGCTGGCCGCCGAGTTCCTGACCCCCACGGACTTTCTCGATCGTACCTGCTTCATCGGCGAGGTCTCCCTCGGCGGCGAACTGCGCCGGGTCAACGGGGCGCTTTCCATGGCCCTGATGGCCCGCGAAAAAGGGTTCGAGTCCATCGTGGTTCCCGAAGAAAATGTCCTGGAAGCCTCTTTAGTAGAGGGAATCGAGGTCTTCGGCCTCCGGCACATCCAGGAACTGCCCGTCTTCCTGATGCACCCGCCCAGCTTCTCAAAACCGGTGGACCGCCAAGCCCTGCTGAGGCAGGCCGCGGAAGCCGCCGCCGCACCGATCATCGACTTTTCCGACATCAAGGGACAGGAGCAGGCCAAGCGGGCGCTGGAGGTGGCCGCCGCCGGCGGTCACAACATGCTGATGGTTGGCCCGCCCGGCAGCGGGAAATCCATGCTGGCCAAGGCCTTTCCCGGCATCCTGCCGCCCCTCACCTTCGACGAGATGCTGGAGGTCAGCCGGATATACAGCGTGGCCGGCCTGCTGTCCCGTGAACAGGGACTCATCTTCAACCGCCCGTTTCGCAGCCCCCACCACTCGGCGTCCACGGCGGGCATCACCGGGGGCGGCGGCAACCCACGCCCCGGCGAAATCACGCTGGCACACCGCGGCGTGCTGTTTCTCGACGAGTTCGTGGAATTTCCCCGCAACGTGCTGGAGGTGCTGCGCCAGCCGCTTGAGGACGGCGTGGTCACCATCAGCCGGGTCCAGCAGAACACCACCTTTCCGGCCAAGTTCATGCTGCTGTCCGCCATGAACCCTTGCCCCTGCGGATTCCTGGGCGATCCGGCAAAAACCTGCATCGACAGCGAAAGCCAGGTGCAACGCTATATCGGCAAACTTTCCGGCCCCCTGCTGGATCGCATCGACATCCACATGGAAGTTCCCCGCATCAGCGACGAGGAGATGCTCACCGGCGCCACCGGCGGGGAATCCGCCGCCGAATCGTCCGCCATGGTTCGCCAACGGGTTGTCGCCGCACGGGGGCGGCAGGCGGAACGTTTCCGAAACACGGGCATTTTCTGCAACGCGGAGATGAGTCCGGCCCAGATCAAGGAGTTCTGCCTCCTGGATGATGCCACCACCGAGCTGATGAAGCGGGCCATCCAGCGAATGAACCTCAGCGCCAGGGCCTACGACCGGATTCTGCGTCTTTCACGCACCATCGCCGACCTGGCCGGCAGCGAGAAAATCCAGTCCCACCATGTGGCCGAAGCCCTTCAGTTCCGGGCGCTGGATCGGCTTTACCAACCGGCAAAAGCCCCCGTACAGGCCTGATACTCAGGCTATCCCAGGGGGAGGGGCAATTTTTCTTATTTGTTTGTTTTTATTAGTTTAGAGTTTGTCTAGACTATCGTGTGTCTGAATTAGAGAAGTAGCTCGAGAGAGGACCGTAGCAGCAATGTCGGTCATGTTCCCACAAGGTGGCGGATTTGCGCAGCCAGGCATATCATTTGCTTCGGTGGCCAATTCCAACCTGGCCGGGGTGCTGAACCCGAATATCTTCCGGTTCAACAACCCGACCTTCACAGCCTTTCCGGCCCAGCCGGCAGGGAACTTCAACATGGGCATAAATGGGATAAATGCCGGAAACATCCTGCCCATGCTCTTCGTCTTCGGTCTGAACAATCTCTTCACCCAGCTGAATAACGGAAATCCCGGTATCCTGGGGGCTTTAGGAGCCAATCCCAACCTAGGAGCCAATCCCGGCGGCATCAATCCGTTCATGAACCAGCCTGTCGGCCAGGGCCCCGTACAGCGCCGCGAAGGGTCAACCGATGTCCTGGGCCAGGGCCAGAATTTCGTGATCCGCGATAATGGCGGCGACGATACCTATACCATCGGCGGCGCCTTTAACCGGGTTGAGATCAGCGGAGACAAGGACCGCAACACCTTCCGGATCGGCGGCATGAGAAACAACGTTTCCGTCAGCAATATCGGTCGGGACGAGCGCATCATTCTGGAAGGCAACCGGGCGGACTGGATGGAGGTTCCCACCACCCAGGGCCGGTCGGGGTCCGTCACCTACATCAACCGAAACACAGGTACCACAGCCACTTTAGCCACGGATGGCGGTCGTTCTGCCGATTTCGTGAAACAGCGTGTTTCATTCTCGCAACAAGGGGCCGGTCCCTAAGCAATTTTAAGTTTTTGTTTGTTTTTATTTTTATATAAAGGTGTTCAATATTGCGTGTGTTCAATTTGAGGTAACGAGAGTAGAGACCAAGAGAGTTTTTGCCTATGTCGGTACAATTTCCCGGTAACAACCTACCGCCTATTCTAGGTTCCGGCGCCAAGCCGAGGGAGAACCCCTTCCAACTGGCCGCCCAGACATCGCCTGCGGCTCGCCCCCCGGCCAGTCAACCCACTGCCGATCCCCAGGTGACGCCGGGCAACATCCTGCCACTGCTGTTGCAGGGTGGTCTGGAGAACCTGAGAAATCGGCCTAAACCGGAACAAAAACCGCCCGCCGACGTGGGGAACCTCCCGCGCAATCCGTTTGACAGCTTCATGAACCGAAGCCGTCCCAAGTAATCCGCAAGCAAAAGCTTTTATCGCGAATGAATGGTTAAAAAAAGCCGCCGGTCTTTTCCCGGCGGCTTTTTCCCGTACAATACTGCTACTATGATCTTCGAAGAACACGCGGATATTATCGTCATCGGCGCCGGCCATGCGGGCATCGAGGCCGCCATCGCCTGCTCCCGCCTGGGCTGCCGTACCCTGCTGATGACCATGAACCTGGACACCATCGGCCAGATGAGCTGCAACCCGGCCATCGGCGGCCCCGCGAAGAGCCAGCTCGTCAAGGAAATCGACGCCCTTGGCGGGGTGATGGGCCTCTGCGCCGACGCGACGTACCTTCAGCTTAAAACCCTGAACAGCAGCAAGGGTCCTGCCGTACGCGCCCTGCGTGCCCAGTCCGACAAGGCGGAATACCGCGCCTACGCTCGAAAACTCGTCGAATCCGAGCCTAACCTGCGCCTGCGCCAGACCATGATCACCCGCCTCCACGTCAATTCGCAGACTCGCTCCTTTGAAGCCGTGGAAGATTATCTGGGAATCCTGTATAAAGCCAAGGCCGTGGTCATTACCACCGGCACATTCTTAAACGGCCGCCTGTGGGTGGGCGAAAAAAGCGTCGGGGGCGGACGACCCGGCGAAAAGGCGTCCACCGGCATCACCGCCGATCTGGTCAATCTGGGTCTGACCACTGGCCGCCTCAAGACCGGCACTCCGCCGAGACTCGACGGGCGTACCATCGATTTTTCCGGCCTGGAACCCCAGCCCGGCGACGCGGAACCGAGGTTCTTCTCGTTTCTGCCGGATCGCCCGGTGCGCGAACAACTGCCCTGCCATCTGACCCGCACCAACGCACGCACGCACCAGCTCATCCACGACAACCTCCACCGCTCGCCCATGTTTTCGGGCCTGATGGAGAGCTGCGGGCCGCGCTACTGCCCCAGCATCGAGGACAAGGTGGTGCGCTTTGCGGACAAGGACAGCCACCATCTGTTCGTGGAACCCGAAGGCCGCGATACGTACGAGATTTATCTACAGGGCTTTTCCACCTGCCTGCCCTACGAGATCCAGGTTGAAATGGTCCACACCCTGCCGGGGCTGGAAAAAGCGGAGATCCTGCGTCCGGCCACGGCGGTGGAGTACGACTACTTCCCGGCCTACCAGCTGCAGCCGTCCCTGATGATCAAGTCCCTGCCGGGAATCTTCCTGGCCGGCCAGATCAACGGCACCAGCGGCTACGAAGAGGCCGCCGCCCAAGGGCTGATGGCGGGGATTAACGCGGCCCGCCATGCAGGGCAGCAGGAACCGGTTATTTTGCCGCGGGAATCCTCCTACACCGGCACCCTCATCGACGATCTCGTCACCAAGGAGATTCTGGAACCCTACCGGATGATGACCTCGCGCAGCGAATACCGGCTGCTGCTGCGCCAGGACAACGCCGACGTGCGCCTGTCCCCCCTGGGTCGGGAGATTGGCCTGGTAGATGACCACCGCTGGCGGGTCTTCCAAGAGAAGCAGGAATTCGTCACCCGCGAACGCCATCGCCTGGAAACGGTGAAGCTGGAACCCACCGACGAGAACAACCGGTTGCTGTCGGAAGCCTGCGGCGAACGCTTCACCGAAAAGGCCTCGCTGCTGAATCTGCTCAGGCGTCCGGCCATCACCTACGAAGCGCTGCGGCGCCTGGAGCCGGGGTGTGACGAAATGCTTCGCAGTTTCCGCGAAATCGCCGGGTTTGTCGAGACGGAGATCAAGTACGCCGGCTACATCGAGCGCCAGAGGGGCACCATTCGCCGCCTGAGCGAGGCCCATAAGGTCCGGATTCCCGACAATCTGGATTATGGCGCCATTGCCCAGCTTTCCAACGAAGCCCGCGAGAAACTCGCCAAGCTGCGCCCGGCGGATCTCGGCCAGGCCGCCCGCATCAGCGGGATTACCCCGGCGGACATCGCCGTGCTGCAGGTCTATCTCACCCGGCAGCAGCGCGAGGCGGAAGCCATAAAAGCCTAGGTTGAATCGACATTTAAACCTGAAACATGCTTTCTGCTGTCATTCCCGTCCCTGCCTTCGCAGGGATAAATTCCAACGGAATCCATTGACCAGGAATGCGGGGAATGGATTCCGGCTCACCCATATCCCTTGTTCAAGGGCTATTGGCGTCCGGAATGACACGGGTTGATTTATCTTAAATGTCGATTGGCCCTAGGCTTTTGAGGGCAGACTCTTCTGCACGTCTTTGACGGCGGCAAAGAAGTCCATCAGGTACTCCACCTGGTCCTCGCCGTCCATGCCCTGGTGCTTGACGAGGAGCACCGGCAAGCTGCCCTGCTTGGAAGCAATCCCCGGCACCCAGCGGGCCTTACGTCCAATTTTCGCGGGCAGCTTGTTCTGCAAAAACATCCATTCCTGCAACGTGTAGGGTACGCTGATGCGGATGTATTCCTCGTCGTTTCGCACCATGGGAATCTCCAGATCGGTCGCCATAATCCGCAGCTTGACCAGTTTCACCAGCTGCTGGGTCTCCCACGGAATTTCCCCGAAACGGTCCTTCCATTCCGCCTGGATGATCTCCAGCTGCAACTCGCTGTCGATATCCGCCAGACGCTTGTATTCGGTCAGTTTGACGTCGAGATCGCCCACCCATGCTTCCGGGATAAAGGCCGTCACGTTGAGATCAATGATGCTGTGGTCCTTGCGTCGGACCTCGTTGCCCTGCAATTCCTCGATGGACTCCTCCAACATTTGGCAGTAGAGGTCGAAGCCGACGGACACCATGTGGCCGTGCTGTTCGGCACCCAGGATGTTGCCCACCCCCCGGATTTCCAAGTCCCGAAGGGCGATCTGGTAGCCGCTGCCCAGCACGTTGAACTCGCGGATGGCCCGCAGCCGGTCCTTGGCATCCTGGGTCAGCATCCGTTCCGGATCGTAATACAGATAGGCGTAGGCCTGAACGTCACTTCGGCCCACCCGGCCCCGAATCTGATACAACTGGGCCAGCCCGAACCGATCCGCCCGGTCAATGACGATGGTGTTGACGTTGGGAATGTCCAGCCCGCTTTCGATAATGGTGGTGCAGACCAGCACATCAAACTGCTTCTGGGCGAACTCCAGCATCACGGTTTCGAGATCATCCCCGCTCATCTGGCCATGGCCCACGGTAAAGCGCACTTCCGGGACGAGATCCTGCAACTCCTGGACCTTCTGGTAAATCGTCTGGACCCGGTTGTGGACGAAGTAGACCTGTCCGCCCCGGTCCACCTCCTGCAAAATCGCCATGCGGATCTGCGCCGGGTTGTAGGGGCCAACGTAGGTCTGCACCGGCAGCCGGTTGGTGGGGGGCGTGTTGATGAGGCTCATCTCCCGTACCCCGGAGAGGGACATGTACAGGGTCCGGGGAATCGGCGTGGCGGTGAGGGTCAGCACATCCACCTCAGCCCGCATCTGCTTGATCTTTTCCTTATGGGTCACCCCGAAACGCTGCTCCTCATCGATGACCAGCAGGCCCAGATCCTTGAACCTCACGTCCTTCTGCAACAGCCGGTGGGTGCCCACCACCACGTCCATCTCGCCCATCGCCAGGCGGTTAACCACATCACGCTGCTCCTTCACCGAGCGGAATCTCGACAGCAGTCCTAGACGCACCGGGTAGGGACCAAAGCGCTCGGAGAGGGTATTGAAATGCTGCTGGGCCAGAATGGTGGTGGGGGCGAGAAAGGCCACCTGTTTTCCGGATAAAACCGCCTTGAAGATGCCCCGCAGGGCAACCTCCGTCTTGCCGAAGCCCACGTCACCGCAAATCAGCCGGTCCATGACCTTCTCGCTTTCCATGTCGGCTTTCATGTCCAGAATCGCCTGCCACTGATCCGGGGTTTCCGTGTAGGGAAAGGCTTCCTCCATCTCCACCTGCCAGGGGGAATCGCCGTCGAACGCATGGCCCACCGCCTTGGCCCGCTTGGCGTATAGCTGCATGAGATCGCGGGCGATGTTGGCGATGGACTTCTTGACCTTCTTCGTCACCCGGCTCCAGTCGGTGCCGCCCATCTTGTTGAGCTTCGGCGGTTTCTCCCCGGCGCCCCGGTAGCGAGAGAGCATGTTCACCTGGTCCACAGGGACGTGGAGCCGGTCGCTGCCGGAATACTGGATGGTGAGGTACTCGCGCTTCTCGCCGTCCATCTCGATGGTGGCCAGTTCCAGAAACTTCCCGATGCCATGCTTCACATGAACCACGAAGTCGCCAGGGCGCAGGTCGTTGACCGAATTGATGACGTCGATGTCCTCGCGGCGCTGGCGGGCCTTTTTATCAAGGATCAGCCGCTTCTGGCTGCGTCCGAACAGTTCGGTGTCCGTGTAGTGAACGATTTTTTCGGCGGGCAGCAGGAACCCTTCCTGCGGGCCGCCCTTGGAGACGATAACGTCCTGGGTCTGCCAGGAGGCCTCGTCTGCGGGCAAGCCGTCTTCAGGCCAATAGACCGCCGGGACATCCCACTCCTTGCAGGCGTCAAGGACCCGCTGGGGATGGTCGGACGTGACAAAAACACTGAATCCCTGGCGGCGAAACTCCCCGAACTGGGTGACGGCGGCGGGCAGATCCGCCTTGAACCGGTCCGGCGCCTTAATGTCCACCGGATAGAGGCTGGCGAAATGGGCGGGGGAGATCTGTCCGTCCGCCGTCAACGGCAGGGAGTCGAGAAACAGCCGCCTCGGCAGGCGGGCCTTGAAACGCGAAAGGGCCTCCTCGTCCGTCAGGTGATAGCGAAAATCCAGATCCAGCAGACGCCCCTTGGCGACGCCTTCTTCAACCTGACGACTCAACCGATCGCTGAGGCCGGAAAGATTGTTGGTGAGCATGGCCCAATCCTCAAACACCGCCAGGGACGTCTCCGGCAAATAGTCCATCAGGGAGGGGTAGTCAGAATCGCTTCGGCCATGCACCAGCGGGGCGTAATAGTCGATACCATCGGGCAGAAACTCCTGGGAGAGGGCCTGCATCTGGTTGTGGATGGTGCTCTCCAGCCCTTCGAGGTCCGCACCGCTGAGGGTCCGGCACTGCCTGGCAAGCTGCGCCTCCACGGCCTCCATGAGTTTCTGCCGGTTCTCCGGGGTCAGGATGATGCCGGACCGGGGGATGGCCAGCACCTCCGCTACCGACTCGATGGATCGCTGGTTCTCCACATCGATCTGCCGGATGTTCTCCACCGTGTCCCCGAAAAACTCGACGCGCACCGCCGGACCGTTGACGGGGTAGAGATCGAAAATATCCCCCCGGCTGCTGAATTCGCCGGGTTCCATGATAAGGCTCGTGCGGATATAACCCCGCTCCAGGCAGCGGGCGGCAAGCGCCTCCGGCGTGATGGCCTGGTTCACCCGCAGATGGATGGCGTGGGCGTTCATCTGCTCCAGGGAAAGGTGACGCAAGAGCAGGTTCTTAGGGGACATCAGCAGGATAAACGGGTCGCCGGCCTGATCCCGGCTCTGCTCAAGCCGCCTCAGCAGGCGGTAGTGCTCCTTGAGCGATCGCACCGGGAAAACCGACTGATCATAGGGGGAGAACTCCTCGGTGGGGTAGGTTTCCACCCGGCTGGCCGGCAGGTACTGGCACAACTCGTAGCGAAACTTCTGGACCAGATGGGGTTCGGAGCAAACCACCACCATGGGGCACCGGGTCTGACGGAACACGGCGGCCATCACCAGCGCCTTCACGGCGGGGTTGGCCACGTTCTCCACATGGGCCTCTACGGCGCTCTCCACCGGCTCCGGCTTCCTCAGGAACCGGTTGGCCAGATCCACCGCCCAATCCGCCTTGAGAAACTCGTCAAGGAGGTGGCCGCCGGCGGTAATCGTATTATGGGTCGCTTGAGAGGGCATCATGATCACGGTCAATCCGGGAAATGACCGGGAAGCGGCTGGGCAGGGACCGCCTCCGGCAGGTCTTTACGAAAGGCTGGCCCGCCGGGCAGAATCCGGACCGGGTCGCCGGGCTGAACCGCCAGGCGTCTGGCTGTGCCACCGGGGACTTCCAGAACCATGTCCACCGAATGGACCGACGGATAGGTGGGACAGGGATCATCCTCGCAGGGGGTCGCCTGGTGAACCACATGAACCACCTGCCCGCCGCGGGTAAAGATCATATCCAGCGGAATCAGGGTATTCTTCATCCAGAAATCCACCCGTCGCGGCGGCTGGAAGGGGAAGATCATGCCTTCATGGTCGGCCAGTTGCTGACGGAACATCAGGCCCCGGCGCAGGGTCTGCGTCGTGGTGGCCACTTCCAGCTCAAACACTTCCCCACCCAGCATGACCTTCACACGGGGCAGGCGCGGAGAAGGTTCCGCCATATATTCCGCCCAGGAAGGCACCCCGACCATTGTCAGGGTCAGGATGCCGGTGAGTACAAACATAGCGCTGCGGATCATCGCTGAAAAACCGTCCTGCCGATCAGCACAGATTGGGGCAATATTCTATTGTAGCGATTTCCCGCTCAGGATACCAGTGCCAGAACCGCATCGCAAACCTGCGCCAGTTCGTCGCAGTAGATGTATTCTCCCAGGCTGTGGGAGTAATGGAAGCCCATCCCCAGCACCACCGTGGGCAACCCCCCGTGGTTAAGGACATGGGCGTCGGAGCCGATGTTCATCGGCAGCACCCGGCTGGCGATCCCCCGCCGCCCAAAGACCGATGCGGCCCGGACCACCACCGGATGGTCTTCAGGGACGGCAAAGTGATCGTATTTCCGGATCGTCCTGACCGTAATGCGCGAGCCTGGAAAACGCTCTTCGGTGGCTCTGGCCGCCTGCCGGTACTGGTCCAGCAGCCCGGCAAGACGCCCGTCGTCATGGCTTCTCGCCTCAGCCCGAAGCAGCGCTTCGGGGGCCGTCACGTTCATGGCGCTGCCCCCCTGGATAATCCCCACGTTGGTGGTCAGCCGCTCATCAATACGTCCGTTGGGAAGCTGCGCAATCATGGCGGCGGCCATGCCAATGGCGCTGATGCCGGATTCCGGAGCGATGCCCGCGTGGGACGCCCTGCCGTGGCAGACGATCTCCAGGTTCTCCTGGGAGGGTCCGGCGGTGAAAATATCCCCCAGCGACCCTTCTCCATCCAGCACGTAGCAGTAGGCCGCCTGTGAAGACGCCATATCAAACTCCTTTGCGCCAAGCAGCCCAATCTCCTCGCGGGTGGAGAACAGGAGTTCCAGCGGGTGATTGCCATTGAACCCGCCTTCGGCCAGGCGGCTGACAATTTCGAGAATCGTGGCGATGCCCGACTTGTCATCGGCCCCCAGAATGGTACGTCCTTCGGAGCGGATAATTTCCCGCCCGTCCTTCAGATCGCGGGCCGTGGTGATGCCATGACAGGGCGGGACGCTGTCCATATGGGCGGAGAGCATGATGACGTCCCTGGCGGCGTCCCCCGGCACCCGGACAAACAGGTTCCCGCCGCGGTCCACCGTCTGGTCGCCCACGCCCAACCCACGCAGGGCGGCGGCAATATGATCCCGGATGGCCGCCTCGCCCCCCGACGGGTTGGCGATGGGGCACAGGGATTCGAACCACCCGACAACGTCTGTCATGACGCCCGCCATCCTCCCTGACCTAGAGGTGCTTCTTCAGGGCGGATTCGAAGATGGCCACCGCCTTGTCGGTCTGGGCCTCGTTGATGACCAGGGGCGGCGAGAACCGGATGCTGTTTTCGCCGCAGCCCAGAATCAGCAGGCCCTCGTAGAAGCAAGCGTCTACCAGCGTGTTGCGCAGTTCGACGGCCTTCTCTTTCGTCACACGGTCTTTCACCAGTTCAACGCCCACCATCAGGCCCTTGCCCCGGATATCGCCGATGACCGGGTACCTGTCCTGGAGCGCCCGCAACTGCTTCATGAGGTACTCGCCCTGGATGCGGGCATTCTCGACAAGGCCGCCTTCAAGGAGATCCATCGTCTTGAGGGCTGCCGCACAGCAGACCGGATTGCCGCCGAAGGTCGTGGCATGGACTCCCGGCTCCCAGTCCATCACGTGAGACTTGGCAATGATGGCGCCCAGCGGCATGCCAGAGGCGATCCCCTTGGCGCTGGTGATGATATCCGGCTCAAAGCCGCCAAAATGCTGGGAGGCCCACATTTTACCGGAACGGCCCATGCCCGCCTGCACCTCATCGGCAATGATGAGAATGCCATGCTCCTGGGCCAGCTTCTGGAGGCCCGGCAGGAAGTTGTCCGGCGGCACGACATAGCCGCCCTCGCCCTGGATAGGCTCCACGATGAAGGCCGCCACCTCGTCGGGGCGAACGGTCATCTTGAAGAGAAACTCCTCAATAAACTTCAGGCAGGCGGTCGCCGTTTCCTCCGGCGTGGTTCCCAAGGGGTAGCGGTAGTGATCAGGGTAGTAGGTGTTGAAGATCCCCGGCACCAAAGGGGCCATTCGTTTTCTCTGGATGGATTTGCTCGCTGTCACCGACATGGCCCCATAGGTGCGTCCGTGAAAACTGCGGTAAAATGAGATGATGCCGGGGCGCCCCGTATGGTAACGGGCCAGCTTTAGGGCACCCTCCACGGCTTCGGCGCCGGAATTGCACAGAAAGACTTTCTTGTCGGGGCTGCCGGGGGTGGAGCCGGCCAGCCGTTCGGCGAGATCCACCATGCCCTGGTAGTAAAAATCGGTGCCGGACATGTGGATGAACTTCTCGGCCTGATCCTGAATGGCCTTCACCACCTCCGGGTGGGAATGGCCGGTGGCGCAGACGGCAATGCCGGCGCAATAGTCCAGAAAAGCGTTTCCATCCGGGTCGGTAACCACGGCCCCCTGGCCGCGTTCGATGGCAAAGGGATACCCGCGGGTATAGGACGGAGAAATCACCTTCTTGTCCCGTTCAATCAGCGCTTTCGTTTTAGGACCGGGCAATTCGGTCCGGATCTCCGGCGCATTCTCCGTCACAGTAACCATCAGGCGACCTCCCTTCCACTAGACGCACATTTTGCTTGGCCGACTCTATCATAAGCCGACCCCCAAAAATCTGGCAAGGAGACGTTCGCCTCCCCAGTTACGGAATAGGGCGCCAATACTTGGAAGCAGGGGTATCAGGGATGCTCAGGCGTCCCTATTCAAGCCATCTGAACCTTGCGGTTTTCCATGCGGGCCTGCTTCAGGTTTTCCATCGCCTTGTTGAGCAGATCCTCGTAATGCAGGCAGCCGCTGAAATCCGCCGCGCCGATACGCAGGCTGAGTCTCACTTCTTCGTTGCCGTAGCGCATGGGCTGGCCATCGAGACGCTCAATCACGCGAGTGGAAACGGTTTCCGCCCCATCTACCCCCGTGCTCGGCAGGATGATGGCAAACTTGTCCTCGAAATACTCGCCGATAATATCCGAGCCGCGGCAGCAGCGAATCAGGATGTTGGCCACGTGATGATAGAGGAAGCGCTTGAAGTCGGCGTCCACCGCCAGACGGGTGTCAAAACCTTCCAGTTGGACGACCAGCAGGCTAAGGGCGGGAAGGTTTTCACCGGAAAGCCGTTCCACCTCCCGTTTGAGCATCTTGACGACATGCTCGGTGGTAAACACGTTGGAATATTTGCCGATCACAGCCAGATCCTTGAGGACCACATCGCGCTGCTCCAGCTGTTCGCGCAACCGCCGGCTGTCCAGGGCCAGCAGCACGCGGGAGACAAGATAGGACGAGTTGACCGGCTTGACGAGAAAATCCTTGGCCCCGGCGTCAAAGCAGTTGAGAAACAGGTCCTCCTCGAAGGTTTCAGCCAGGAAGATCACGGGCACCGTGTGCTGGAAATTTCCGATAAGGCCAATGGCCTCTTTGTATTTGCCCTCCGGGTCAATGATGATCAGATCCGGCGGGTGGTCCGTGATAATGGCCGCCGCCTGGTCCAGCGAGTAACACTTGACCCGGTCGAAGCCGCGCAGGTTGATGGACGACTTCATCTCCTCGGCGTGCGCCTGGGTATGCCCCACAATGTAGATGGCGTCCGCAAAATGGTTGTTCATGGGCGTCCTCCTCCTGCTGATTTGACTATTATAACCGGAAAAACCTCCCGCCTGCCGCGCCCCCCTCAAACCGAACCGGTCAGTTCATGATCATGAACCGGGCCGGCTGCACCGCCTTCAGGGGGATTTCCTGGCCGGAAGGGTCCCAGTGTTTGCCTTCCGCCTGCTCGCAGAGATTGAAGGTCGCCTTCACCGTATAGTCTCCCGGCGTCCATGCCTCGCCCTGACGAAAATGGAGCCGCTTGAGATTCAGCCGGTAAACGTGGACGTCCCCCGATGCCAGTTCGAACACGCTGGGCCGCTGGTCGAAAAGCACGCGGGTGTCATGGGTCACCACGGGCTGCAGGGGGAGTTCCCCGGTGCCGGAGCGGTAGACCGAGAAATTGAACTGGCTCAGCGGGTCCTTCTCAAAGCAAACCCGCGCCGGTTGCCGCGCCTTGAAAACAAACCTGACCATCAGACCCTCGCGGGCCGTGTAGATCTGCTTCTGAGGCTCGATGGCGAGGGCAATGGGAACGTCCGGGGTCATTTCGGCAGCCGCCGTCATCCCGCACGCCAGTCCGGCCAGTATAATAAGAAGGACCCAACGCCCATAGTGATGAGGGATTCCCATGTCCAACCCGATGACCTCCCTGGGAACATTATACCAATCGGCGGCACTTGCGCCCTACGCCGAACGGTTGATCCACGGGTTTACCGGCAAACCGGCGACCTTCGGCGGCACCCTGTTCGCCCGCGAAGAAATCCTGGCCAGCCGCCGCCGGCTTTGTGAAACCGCCGGGATGGACTTTGAGTGTCTCATCGCCCCGGACCAGGTTCATTCGGCCAACAGCCGCACCAACCGGGACGGCGATTTCCGCGAAACGGACGCGGTGATCCTTCTGGACCCCGAAATTCCCGCCATGATCCAGGTAGCAGACTGCGTCCCTGTCCTGCTTTACGCCCCAGACCGACATATTGGCGCAGTGATCCATGCGGGCTGGCGGGGAACGGCGGCCCAAATCACCCTTAAAACCGCCCGCCGGCTCACAGACGAGTTCGGCAGCAACCCGGAACAGCTCATTGCCGTCATCGGCCCGGCCATCACCGGTGGGCATTACGAGGTATCACCGGAAGTGGCCGACGCGGTGATGGCCTCCCTCCACCCGAAGACACCGCGTGACGGCTTTTATTTCACCAACGGGCGGGGACGCCCCCACATCGATCTCAAGACCGTCAACCGGCTGCAACTGGCCAGCCTTGGGGTTAGCGAGATCGACGTGCTTCCCGGCTGCACCGCCTCGGACGCCGAGTCGTTCTGGTCCTACCGCCGCGGGGAGGCAGGCCGTCAGGTGGTTTACCTGCAGCTCAGGCCCTGGCCAAAGAAGACGCACCACCTGCCATGACGAAAGGGCCGAACGGCCCCTAGTCCCACTCGTCGGAGGGTTTGATGGCGTAGGGGCGGGTTTCCAGCGAGTTGAACCTTTTCTCGTGGGCCACGGTGGTGGCGGGTCCCCGCCCCGGATAGATCGTCGTCTCATCGGGCAGGGTGAAGATCCGTTCCCGGATCATCCGCACCAGCAGGTCCGTATTGCCGTGGGGGATATCCGTGGGACCGATGCGTCCGGCGTAAAGCACATCCCCCACGAACACCGCCTGCGCCTGGGGAACGTAATAGCTCAGCCCGCCCGGCGAATTACCCGGCGTTTCAATGGCCTGCACTTCGAAGGAACCATAGTCAAACACGTCGCCGGGCAGCACCTGCTGGTCAATGAAGGCCAGCGGCACGCTTTCCACGTTGAGGATGGTGGCCTGGGTGTGCAGATGCGCCAGCCAGAACTCGTCCAAGGGGTTCATGTGGGCGACAATGTCCAGTTCATCGCGCAATTCGGGCTGGCCTTCGAGAAATTCGAGAAACCCGTGGGTATGAAACACATCCTCCAGGGCCAGCTCGTGCTCGCAAACAAAATCCACGATGGCCTGATAATCGCGTCCCACGTCAATGAGCACGGCTTTGGCGGTTTCGTCATCCCAGACGAGATGGCTGTGAACCCGGAAAGGCTCATGGGTAAAGGTTTGGACGTGAAGCATGATTAGTCCTGATACCGGAACTCCGGAATGTCAAAAGGGGGCAAGGGTTCCAGTGTATCAGAATCCCTGGGCGCGGTGGAGGAGATTTTCCCGTCCCCCGCCTCCGGGGCCCTCTCTACCGGCTCCACCGCCGGTTCCACTGTGGAGGTCACCGCCTGATAGGCGGGGCCGTCAGGAGATTTCCCGCCGGTGGACGCCTCTTTCGGCCCGTCCCCGTCGTGGGGCCGGGTGTTGGTATCCAGGGGCGGCAGATCCCGGACCGGCGACTCTTCCGGCAGGGGCGGCGGCGTTTTGTCGGGGACCACTTCCAGCGCGGGCTGCATCGGCGGCCTGGGGGTCAGTATCGCCGGGTCCACAGCCGGTTTCACCGCCTCGACGGGACGATCCTGCACCGGTTCCTTCGTATTGGAAGATTCCTGAGCCTCTTCCTGGGCCTTTTGATGTGCTTTGGCGTCCTGGGCAAGCTGCGCTCTGAGGAAGGAAATCCGGCTCTGGGCCTGGGTCAGGTAATGTCCGCCCGCCAGCGTAGTGTAGTGCTCATATGTTTTCAGCGCCTCGGCAGATTTTTGCGCCTTCTCCAAGGTGACTCCCAGCCCGTAATGGGCGTCTGAGAAATGAGGATTCAAGCGGATCGCGGTTCGGAAGGCATTTTCAGAGGCCGCCAGATCGCCCCGCTCACCGTAAAGGATGCCCAGGTTGTAGTGGGCCATCGCGTTTTTCGGGTTCACCCGGCGAGCCTGTTCATAGGTTTTCAGGGCCTCCGCCAGCTTGCCCAGCTGGCGCCACAGGTTGCCCAGTTCCACCATCAGGCCGTCGTTCTCCGGCTGCAGGGCTATGGCCTTCTCGTAGACGTTTACGGCGCCCGCCACGTCGCCCTTGGTCTGGTAGATCGTCGCCAGGGCCGTGTAAACTTCGGGATTGCCGCTACCGTTTCGGGCCAGCTCCTCCAGTACGGGCAGGGGATGGTCGATCTCGCTGCGCTCAATGTCCAGGCGGGCCAGGCGGACTTTGGCCATCTCATTGGCCGGATCGGCACTGAGAACGATCTGATAGGCACTGACCGCCTTCTCCATGCCCCCTTCAACCTTGTAGCGCTGGTCAAAGGCAACTTGCGCCAGCGCCAGATGGGGGTTCACATTGCCGGGCTGGGCGTAGGTGATGGCCTCCTGGTAGCGTGCCCTGGCCTCATCCGGCTTTCCAGCCCGGTAGAACTGATCCCCCACCTGGGTCAGGGCATTGGCCAGATCATTGCCCAAGACCGGGTTCTCCTGGGGGGATTCGGTGTACACATCCCGGTAGAGGGGGATCGCCTGCTCCAGACGACCCTGCTTATGGTAGGCAATCGCCAGGTTCTTCTTGACCTGTACGTCATCGCGGCCCAGGTCGCTACGGACCAGTCCTTCGTAGAGGGCGACGGCCCGGCCCGTATCCCCTTTCATCTGGTGGGCAAAGGCCAGTTGCTTCCGAAGCTGGTAGGCTTCATCGGTCTTGTAGGCCTCGGACGCCTCGATGATCAGGCCGTTGAGTTCGGCAATGGCGCCATCATAATTGCCGGTCTTGAGGTACACGTGGGTCAGGGCCTGACGTGCCCGGACATCCTCCGGGTGCTCCCTCAGGTAGGTCTGATAATAGGGCACCGCCTCGGCAGGCTCGTTATTGGTCACGTAAAGCTCCGCCAGCCGGAGGGCGGTGGCCGGATTGTCCGGCATGATGTCCAGGGCCTTGCGGTAGTTCTGGATGGCGTAGCGGGTCTGGCCGAGGGAAGCATGGGCGTTGCCCATCTCCACGGCGATATCCGCCTTGTTGCCTTCTTTGGCGTAAGCGTTTTTCAACTCCTGAAGAGCTTTCTTCGGCTCATTCGCCCGGTTGAGGGCCTTGGCCAGAGGCAGGTGATCCGTAAAGCGCTGGGGAAAGTCCCTCTTCAGACGCTCATAGGTTTCTACGGCCATCGGTTCCTGATCCGTGACCATATAGAGATGGGCCAGGTGACGCCGGGCATCGTAATGATCCGGGTAGTGGACGGCAAACTGCCGGTACTCCTCGACAGCTTCCGGGTACTTTCCGGCCTGGGCCAGGGTTCGGGCCAGGTTGAACCGGCCAAAAGCGTAATCCGGGTTCTTGCGCAGGCCGATGTTATAGGCTTCTGCCGCCTCGTCGTACTGGCCGGCCTGTTCGTAGAGCGCCCCCAGGCTGAAATAGATCATGGCGTCCTTCGCGTCCAACTGGGCCGCCTTTTTGTACATGGCCACCGCCTCGTTGGTATTGCCCAGCTGGGCCAGGACGGAAGCCAGCTTGATAAAGTTGAGCTGGTCGTAGGGATCGGCAGCAATAGCGCTTCGAAGCTCCCTGACGGCCTCCTCCAGCCGCCCATCGCGCTCCAGGTCCGCCGCCTTTCGGTAATGCTCCAGGGAGGCCGGCTCGATGGCAAGCACCGGCAATGCCACCCCCCCCATCGCCACCGAAAGGGTCAGGCTGGCGGCCAGCAAACGGCTATGGGAAAAACGTGTCGGGCGCATCTTCATGCCGGGAACCTCTCTCTCCTGTGTCCGGGAACGTGCCTGCAAGGGCTAGCCCTATTATACGGGAAAACCACCGCCCTTTCAGGCCAAAAAAAAGACGACAAATGAATTGCCGTCCTGAGAAGAGAAGTAAGAGAAGATGTGAATTAGTCAACCTCACTCATTAGCATAAAAACAAACCCCTTACAAGTCCCAAATCCCCCCGGCGGGCGGGAACATGCGGCCCAAATCATGCCAGGACGGGGCTTTTCGCCTTAAGAAATGTAACAAGCATGGCCCGCGGATTTCAGATCCCGCGCCGGGGGCCGATATCCCCTGAAGAGAGTTGGAGCGCAATCGGGCGCTAGCAAAACCAAGAGGAGTTCCCGGAGATATGCGGATCGAGGGGATTGAGTACAACGTTGCCTCGGCAATGGCGAACCAGACATCGTACATTGAGCTGATGGGCCTGGAAGGCAAGGTCAGCGCCAGCAGTATCGACAACAACAAGGGCACCCGCTACCTTCGGGAGAACAACTGGCGGGGCCTGGATCTCTACGAGGTGGCCCGGCACCTGCAGATTTCCCAGAACAAGGTGATGATCCTCAGGCTCCTCAAGCGGGCGGAACTGTTGCAGATCCTCCAGCTTCTCGACAAGCAGAAGCTGATCAACGGCCTGAACTTTTTCTCCAAGGAGCGCCTGCTGCGCCTGATGATGCTGCTGCCCAAGCGGATTCTGATCAAGATGCTGCTGCATCTCTTTCCGATGGATTACCTCGTCCAGAAAATGCCCACCCACGAGCTGTTTGCCATTCTCAGGTCAAACAAGCTGGACGTGCGCCAGATGGTCAAGGGTTTCCAGATGATGGACCCCAAGTTTTTGCACTTCATCCTGGGCAAGATTGTGGGCCGCAACGTGGATCACCTGGGCATGCGCGAGATGCTCGACATCTTCATGAAGCTCAAGAAACGGATGATCCTCGACGGCATGAAATTCCTGCCCTTTGACGCCCTGCAACCCTTCGTCCTGAACTTTACCAAGCAGGACCCCCGGCTGCTGGAGAACATGAGCCTCGCCTTCATCTTCAAGCTGTTCGAAAAAATGGCCAAACCCACCATGCTCGACGCCTTTAACGTGCTGCCCGAAAGCATGATTCTCAAGTTCCTGGCCCAGTTGCCGGACAAGTTCCTCATCATGGTGGCCGCCCAGATCGACAACGCCACGCTGGAAAAGTATCTCATCGCCCAGCAGCCCAACCTGCTGGCCATGCTGGCCGGAGCCAACCTGGCCGCCTGATCAGCCGATCCGGTTCGTCGTATCGGGATCGAATAAAAGGGCGTTTTCGAGATCCAGCGTGAGGGTCAGGGGCTGTCCGTCAGGGGTTTCACAATCCGGGGCCACCTTCGCCATCACCGGGGAGTCGGCCAGCCTGAAGTGGACCAGCTTCTCGCTGCCCAGAACCTCCACCAGATCCGGGGTCACCGTCAGCGCGGCCCCACCCGGCTCGTGGCCGTAGAAATGTTCGGGACGCACACCCAATACCATCGGTTTGCCCCGGCAACCTTCGGCTTTTTCGCTCACGGGTTCGGGCAGATCCAGGCCGGTACCGTCGGGAAACAGGAACCGGTTGCCGTCCAGGCGGCCATTAAGAAAGTTCATCTGGCCAATAAACCCGGCCACAAAAAGGTTCACCGGCGAACGGTAGATGACCTCAGGGGCATCCACCTGCTGGATCACCCCGCCATGCAGGATGACGATGCGGTCCCCCATCGTCATGGCCTCCACCTGGTCGTGGGTCACGTAGATGGTGGTGGCGTTAAGGCGCCGGTGGAGCCGGGAAATTTCGGTGCGCATCTGGACCCGCAGCTTGGCATCCAGATTCGAAAGGGGTTCATCCATCAGGAAAACTTTGGGATCACGGACAATGGCCCGCCCCAGGGCCACCCGCTGGCGCTGTCCACCCGAAAGCTGCTTGGGCTTGCGCTCCAGCAGATGCTCCAGATCCAGCACCTTTGCGGCTTCGCGCACCCGCTGATCGATCTGAGCCTTGGGAAACTTGCGCATTTTGAGGCCGAAGGCCATGTTGTCGTAAACGTTCATGTGGGGATAGAGGGCGTAGTTCTGGAAGACCATGGCGATATCGCGGTCCTTGGGAGGAACGTCATTGACCACCCGGTCGCCAATTTCGATCCGGCCCTCGCTCACCCCTTCGAGTCCGGCAATCATCCGCAGCACCGTGGACTTGCCGCAGCCGCTGGGGCCGACCAGCACCACAAACTCCCGATCCCGGACGTTTAACGAGACGTCCTGAATGACCTCCGTCCGATCGAAGCGCTTGGTGACGTGTTCGAGAACAACCTGTGCCATGGCCCTATTATCCCCCGCACACCGGCGATTTGACAAACCCTTTGCACGGTGGTCTGATGGGACGCAAATGTATACCCATCTTGCGCATCTCTACGACTGGCCGGGGGCGGAGGACTTCTCCGGGCACCTGCTGCAAAAGACCCGCGACGTGTTCGAACGCCACGGCCTCCGCCCGCCGGGACCGGTTCTGGATCTGGCCTGCGGCACGGGACTGCTCACCACGAAACTGGCCGAAACCGGCTGGCAAATGACAGGGCTGGACCTCTCCGGGGCCATGCTCGAACAGGCCCGAAAACGCAGCACTTCGCCGGAAAATCCCCGGTGGATTCAGGCGGACATGCGGGACTTTCATCTCGACGAGCCGCCCGCTGCCGTCCTGTGCTATTACGACAGCCTGAACCACCTGCTGACCGAAGAAGATTTAAGCCGGTGCCTGGGGGCCGTTTACCGGAACCTGCCGCCGGGGGGAGGGTTTTTCTTCGACCTCAACACGCCGCAGACGTACCGGGAACTTTGGCAGGGAACGGACGTGTACGAAGGCCCCAACTGCCGGCTCCATTTTCAAATGCGCTTTGACGAGGCCACCGGACGGGCGGCGGCGGACATTTCCGCAGAGGAGCATACGGAAGACGGGTTGAGGGTCACACAGGACCGGGTGGTTGAGCAGTATTACCCGCCGGAAACCGTCGGACGGCTCATTGAAAGGGCCGGGTTCGGCGACATCATGTATGAGGAGTTCACCCCGATTGCGGTGCTCCCGGCTGGCGACCCCCTCAAGACGTTTTGGCAGTGTAGGAAAGATGGGGCACTGGCCTGAGAAGCTCCCCAATACGGCCCAGCTGCTCCTGGGTGACGGTACGCGCACGAAGCAGGGCCTTGACTCCCAAATCCCCTGCCGGAAGCAGGCTCATCATCAGGGCCGCCGTCAGGAAGCCGAAAACCAGCAGGGCCATCGCGGAAACCACGTAACGTTTTCGAATCACCAGCGTGTCGTTCATTCAACTCATCCTCGTCGGTGCGGCCTTCAGTTCCTATTCTTACATAAAAAAAACCGTGGAGAGGTTTTCTCCACGGTCAGGTTCAAGGAAGACGTCCCTAGACGCTGTTAATGATGGTCTGCAAGACTTCGCTCTGGCTGCGGATGATCCGGCTGCTCGCCTCCAGGCCGCGCTGGGTGATGACCATGTTGGTGAACTCACCCGCCAGATCGACGTTGGAGGATTCCAGCGAACCGCTCTGGATGATGCCGCGGTTCTCGGAACCGGCAGCTCCAAAGAAGACGCTGCCTGTATTGGCGCCCGGCAGGAAGTTGTTGCCGCCGTCATAAACAAGGCCTTCCGGATTGACCACGGTGGCCATCTGCAGGTTCATCTGCATGCCCTCCATCGCGGTGCCGCCTGTGGGCGCCTGAAAGACCTCAAAGCCGGCGATTTGGCCGACGATACCGTCATCACTGGCCTGCGAGGGCGCCAAGTCGCCGTCGTTATCCGCCCCGAAACTGCCACCTTCCGCCGGCAAATGGACGATCTCGGTCCGGGCCGCCGCCGGGTTCAGCGGGTCCACCGTGTTCTGATCGACACGGATGGTAATCCGGTCACCGTTGGAATATGTGGCCGTAATGCCACCGCTGGTGCCCACGGAGAAGTTGACCAGCCTCACCGAGGTCGTCACCTGGGAGTTGGTGCCGGCGGTCGCGGCTGCGGTAATGTTAGCGCCCGGCGTCCCCACGATAGAGAAATGGGTGCCGATGATGTTGTCATTGACATCCAAATCCTTGGTGATCAGCATTTCCTGGGGAATGTTCACGTTGGTTTCCGTGGTGGGCGAACCGCCGGACACCTGGGAAGTGCCGCGCACCCGGTTACCGGCGGAGGTCACCAGGTTCCCGTCCGAGTCCAGGCTGAAGTTGCCCGCACGGGTCAGGAAGTAGCCGGAGTTGTCAACGCCAATGTTCTGATCAATCCGCTCAACGACGAAAAAGCCGTTGCCGTTGATCATCATATCCGTGCTGCGGCCCGTGTACTGGGTGCCACCTTGGGCGAAATTGGTAGGAATCCCCTGAACGGAGACGCCGTTGCCGATCTGCCTGGGGTTGGTACCCCCCAGTACCCCGTTAGGGGCGCTGCCACCGGAAATGGTGGTGGCAAAAACATTGGCAAAAGAAACGTCGCTGGATTTAAACCCTGTCGTGTTCACGTTGGAAATGTTGTTGGCAATGACGTTCAAACGGGTCTGGTTGGCCCGAATGCCCGATGCCGCCGAAAACAATCCTGTCGTCATGTTAAACCTCCGGTCTCTCTCGTTGAATCTCTAAATCCCTAACTCCTGGATGAATCGGCCTATTCGACCGGCGCATCCGCAAAAATCTGAACCACCTGGTCCATCGTGAAGGTGGAATCGCCCATGATCAGCCCGACCCCATCGGTGCCGATCTTGACGCTGTCCACCCGGCCAATCCGGGTTTCACCGCTCTCAAGAACCACCTCAACGGTCTTGCCAACCATGGAACCGGCCTCGGAAAGCATGCTGTTCCCCTTGACCGCCGCAATCAGGTTGTCCAGTTTTTCGATCTGGGTGAACTGGGCCTGTTGGGAGATGAACTCGGCATCCTCCATCGGATTCATCGGGTCCTGATGCTGAAGCTGGGCCATCAGCAGGGTCAGGAAGGCGTTCTTGTCAAGCTCACCCGACCCCAGGTTTTTCCGGCCCGCTTCGTAGCGCACCTTGCTGGTGTTGTTCTCCATCTGGAGCAGCGTGTTTTGACTTGCAATCAGACTCAAGGATGTTCTCCTTTTGTTGTTAGCGCTAAATCTAGATGAGCAGGCTGACCCGCCCGTTGGCATTGCGGTTTTCTCCGGATGCGGAGGCTTCCTCCGGCATCAGGGAGTCGTCAACTCCAGGGATATCCCCGGCACTGGGAGCACCGGCAAACACTCCCTGCCGCCCGCCGCGATAATGCTGCTGGGCCAGATCCTGGAAGGCGTGCTGCTGTGCCCCCGAATGGGAGGTGTCGGAACGGGACTGATTTTCGGCCTGGTTCTGGGCGCCCTCGCCCGCCAGAACCACCTGAATCCTTTCCACCCGGATTCCCTGGGCTTCCATCGACTTCTGAAGGCTTTCAATCTGCTGACTCAGGAGTTCATGGGCCTCGGCTGTGGCCGCAATCAACCGGGCACTCACCTGATTTGCCGAATCGCTGCTCAGGCGAACCCGCACATCACCCAGTTCATGAGGGTTGAGTTGCAGGGTCACTTCCTTTCGACCGTTCTGGACACTGAAGGTCGCCGCACTCACCACCTGATCGGCCACGCTGCTTCCGGTTGCCCCCTGGAGGCTCAGGGCAGACCGGCCCGGCATGGCGGAAGGCGTGTTCGGGATCACCGGCGGTTCGGCACCGGACGTTCCATCAACGGCCAAGGCCGCCGCGGAAACCGGAGAAGAGACAACCGGCGCATTGGCCATGCGAGACGGAGCAACATCTGCCCCAACCCGGACCTCCGCAGCGGCCTTAGCCACAGGCTCGGCGGGCAGGGCTTCGGGCGCCGGCGTGGTTTTATCCATCACCGTATCCGCGGATTCAGCACGGACCTGCAGTTTGTCCAGAACTTCCCGAAGCGCGGGTTTCGCATGTTCAGGCGCACTTTCCAGCACGTCTTTGAGAGTGGCAACCGCCTTCTGCAATTCCGCAGAATCCGGGGCGAATCGTCCCTTCGGGCCAGCCTTCGGCTTTTCGCCTTCGGCGGCTGCGGCTTGCAGCCTGGCGGGTTCGGAGAATTCAGCTTCTTCCGGCAGCGTGACAGGCCGGACAGCCGGAAACTCAACCGGGGCCTTGGACGTTTCTTTTGAAAAGGAATGGGGGGGAAGGGGGGCTTCAGAAAACGCCGCCGCTTCCCCCGCCTTTGAACTTGCAGGGTTATTAACGGTTTCCTTTTCGGTAATGCTGCCAGCGGCTGCATCCACCGGTTCCGGGGTGAATTGCGCCCCGGAAACCGGAGCATCCGCCTCAAACGTGAATCCTTTTTCCGCCAGCATGATCCGCACGTGCGGCGGCAAATCCGGCATTTCGGGGAGTTTCGGCATGGCCGCAGGGGCCTGGGTTTCTGCCGCTGCCCCATCGGACACCGCCGCGGGAACCGTCTGGGCCGCAGGGACCTGTGAAGACCAGGCCGCTACCAGTTCCGCCAGGATTGCCTTCGCCTGGGGCGATGCATTCTGAATCCGCATGTTCGCCTCGGCTAGACCGGCGGCATCCGTGCCCTCCGGTATAACCCCCATGGTGAGATCGCCCCGGAGATCGTCCTGAGAGTTGGCATCCCCCACGGGTTCCGCGGAATCATGGATATCGGTCAGACTGCCGTCGTCCCTCCCGTCCGTCTTATCCCCGGCAATTTCGGGCGCGGGACGGGGTTCGCTGAAAAACGCGACCAGTTCCTCCAGTTCGGCAATCAGGGACTCCTCGTCGGACGGCACGCTCTCCGGTTTATCTTCAGGGGATTCATCGGACGCCGGTCCCTGGGGTTTCAGCCCGGACAACTGCTCAACAGCCTGGCGGAAGGCGCCGGCAAACTCCCCGGACAGCCCCTCCATTCCGAGCGTCTCTCCCTTGCCCTGACCCTGGGCCATCTGGCCGGCCAGACCGGAGAGCATATTCCCCAGTATGTTCTGCAAACTCATGGGTGGTGTCTAATCCCTTAGTCCTCTATTTCTCATCCCTGATATTTCCCGTTGAAAAAATTGGATAAATTAGCGGTACATCCGATTTAATGCGATCTCTGACAGGAACTTCTCTTCTTCTTTTTCAATATTCTGCTTATAGCGTTTGAATTCTTTTTCTTTCAGAAGCTCCAGCGATTTTTGCTGAATCAGGACTTGCTGGAGTTCCAGCCTGACCTTCTCCAATACCTTCTCCTGTTCGGCCAGTTGCCTGGCATGTTGGCCCTTCTGAAACTTGAGCCGCTGGACGTAGTGGCTGAACCGTTGCGAAACCACCGGTTCAAGCCCTCCTTCTTCAAGCATCGTATGGTAGTCTTTAAATGCCACCTGGACCTGCCGGTCAATCTCGTCAATCTGGTTGAGAATGTCGATCCGCTTTTTTTCTTCGCGGGCCACTTTCTGCTGCACCCGGTCAACCAGCTCCCTGCGGTAATCCAGCACCGTCTGAAGCTTGAAGTGGAACTTCTTCAGCGCGATGGTTGTTTCCCTCCTCCGGAATTTGTTTCCCTTCGATCAACTGTCATCAGGTTAGCCCATGACCGTCTTTGCTTTCCTCGTTCAGCCGGTGGAGATACCCGCCACTTCGTGAATCCGGAGGAGAAAACCCCATGAAAACCGGCGGTTGGGAGCCGTTTCCTCGGCTGTTCGGTGGAGAAAACGATCTGTGATAAACTGCGAAAAGATGGCCCTGTAGTTCAGTTGGATAGAACGTCGCACTCCTAAGGCGAATGTCGGGGGTTCGAATCCCTCCAGGGCCAATCTTTCAGCCCTCCCTCTTTTCGCCCAAGTGCATATTAAGTGCAATAGCCCCTCTGTTTAGCAGGGGGTTTGGGGGACACACCGCTTTACGTTCCCAGGACAACCGGCTCCTCTTTCCGAAGGAACAAATCCCCTGGTCCCCATGTCTTATAGGACAAGAGGACACAGCCTAGTGTTAGGGAGAATGTTTATGAAACGGGTTCTCATATCAGCGTTTATCCTGTTATCGGCTTGTTTATCGGTTCCTATGGCTTTTCAGGCCGGGGCTTCCGGGGATTATCCAATGGATGCCTATACTCCTGACGACTTTTTCTCGGAAGGGACGGTTAAGCCCAGCCAGTCCGGGCAGGCCCTTTGTCTTTCCCAAAACGGGGGAAGCAGCCTTGTTCCGGCAAAAATGGACTTTAAGAAAACCCACTATCCGGCATTCAGCACGGATATGGACACGCCGGACATTCAGGGGTGTCCTTCCGACTCCAAGCCCGCTTTTTTCCTCGCGGGAGAGCGCTTTAAAAACGGCCCGATCACCTCTATCGGGCAAGATATACCCCTGGAGAACACAAAAGAACTTAACTTTGAGGGTAAAACCTACCGCCTGGCCCTTAAAAAGCTTAGCCCCATGTGGTACGCCATCGATCTGAGCCGGGACGGCCAGACCCAGCGGCTCGTCAGGCGCTATAACGACAGCCGTTATCTTTCTCCCATCATTGAGTGGGCCGGGGACCTCGACAGGGACGGAAAGCTGGATTTCATGCTGAACTATGAACTGGCAGAGGGTGGAACTGCCCGTGCCCGAACCCTTTTCCTGTCCTCTTATGCAGGCAAAGATGAACTCGTCAAGCCCGTTTCCCGCTTTGCATGGTGGCTTTGCTGGACGCCAAAAGCCGAAGCCGTTGCCACCGCATAGCCTTTTTCTTTCCCTTCTACCTTCCAAAGGTCTATAGGGAAATCCTGATACAGGCGCGGGAACAGATCCAAACGAAGATCCCCGTTTTACGGGGTCGAACCTTCTTGATCGGCAGCGATCTGACGAAACTCCAAGGCATAGAGACAAAGGGATTGAACCAAGCCGTCAAACGCAACTTAAGATCGCGCTTCCCGGACGGTTAAGCCATCGGGCGTCGCGAAGACGCTCCAAGGCTATTTTTGCTTTATCCGGTCACCGCTTCATGCTAGGATCGGCCAGTCGTTGGGGAAAAAGCACCGAAGGGGAATTCCGATGCGGGGAACGGTTCAGGCCGTGGGCCAGCCGCCACTCAATACCGGCAGGACTTTCATGCCGCACCCAAACCGGGCCGGACAATGGCCTCCGGAAGGTGTCGATGTCGTCATGTTCGGGCGCAACACCCGAACCACCCAGGTGGAGATTCTGCGCCTGGTGCTTGATGGTCCGCCGAAGCCTGACAGCGCTGAACAGATCCTCAGCGATGCCGTGGATCGGTGGCCGGCGAGGACCACCGCCCGATTCATGGTCTTGCCGGGAGGCTTTGCGGAAACCTCCCTCCCTGAAAGCTGGGACGGCCAGAAGGGCTGGAATACCCGGCCCGAAGATCTGGAAGCGCTGATTCCCGTTGCACAACGCCGCCTTCATGAGATCCTCACACCTGCCATGAAAAACAGGCTGCAATCCCGCACCCGGTATATCAGCCTGGGAATCGACGTGCTGACCGATGCGGGCATGAAAGGCCCCCACGCCGAACTGGTGGTCCTGTTCGACGTTCAGAAGAACCGGGTGGTGGGCTGGACGGGGAAATCCTTCCCCACGTCCTCGCAGGAAAACCGGCTTATCCGGGCAACAGACCTTGAAAGCCACTTCATGCACGCCGACGGCCTCAACGTGGTGGTGCTGGGCTGCAACGATCTCAACCTGTACAGCCCGCGGGTCATGGCCAACACGGTCAAAGGCAGCAGGCGCCGGAAACTGGTGGAGGCGATGATCCGCCGGACCGAACGTTTTGAACCGGATGTCATCCTGCAGCACCCCCACGCCACGGATACTCCCAACATCTGGCGCGGCACCTGGTGCGCCGTTGAACGACTGTTTCCAAAGCTCACCGACTGGGCCTCGGCGATCCGCTACTTCAACCCGGCCAACGCGCCACGGCAACCCTTGCGGAAAGTCCTGGAACAAACCCGCAATGAGGCAGGCACCGTTCAGGACCTGGTGATCAAGACCGACGGGTACCCCTCACGCCCCAGCCGTTATATGGGTGACGCCCGGAATTTCTAGTGACCACCCCGGATGCAACCATGACCACCCTGGGTGCAGATGCTGTCGGCGCTCTGGTGGGTCACCTCGGCAAGCTTGTCCGTATTAACGGCAAAGGTGTGACCCGCCTCTTCCTGGGTCCGGTGGCTGATGGCCCCGTGGAGGTTGTTGGCGATCTGCGAGATCAACTGCGTCTCCAGGTCAATAATCTGCCGGGCTTCAGGGTAGGCCTCCAGGGCGTTGGGATTGACGGCCAGGTAATCATGAAGCTGGCGGTGAATCTCCAGCAGGACGGCATCCTTGTCCCGAAGTTCTTTTTCCATGTTCGCCGTCCGGCGGTAGACATCCGGGTTGTTCTCACAGAGCAGCCCGCCACCGCCAAAGCAGGAGTGCATCAGATCGGACATCGCCTTTTCATGGTCGCCCATCGTATGCCCCTGGTTGGCAAGACGGCTCACCAGGTCAATCATCCCTGAATCCGCGCCGTCCCGCTCCATCTGCTCAGCCATCTGATCCAGCACATCGGCAAGCTGGTGGGTCAGACCGTCCCCCAGTCCACCGGTGGTATCCAGCGGGCTGCCGGAAACCTCCGGGATGTCGAGGCAAAGGCCGCTGCCGAAACAGGCCCGCTGGGTCGACGCATAGCCGGGTCCGGTCCGGGCGGAAGACCGGGGGAAGGGCGTATTCTCAACCATACCAGGAGGGCCATCGGCCTGCCCCCCGTTTCGCATACCCGCCAGCGCATCGCTGCCCAGGGGCCTCACGGCAATGCTGACACCGGCCTGCTCCCCGTTCAGCGTGTCGGCCATGTACTGGGCCATCCGGCCCGGCACATCCGTCAGGATGGCAACCAGCCCTGCCCCAATGACCAGCACGACCAGCGGCAGCGTGTATTCAATCAGGCTGTTTCCCGATGACCCTTTTTTCATGCGTTGAGGATGACTTCCATCACTTGCCTGTCCCGGTGCGTTCTCCTGAGTTGTTAACCGCCCTGAAACCCTGGGGCGGCATAAATTTGTAAGGCCTGCCGTTTTTCAAGCCACCTGCCTTGTCATGAATGGGTATCGGCATGGCCCCGGTTTATCTTGAGCATTCCCTCCCCTTATTTACCTTTGTTCATATCGGCGAATTTTCATAGACAGCAGATTTTGCGAGCGCCGCCCTCCCAAAGCCTTGACCTTTTGACACGGAGCAGTATTGGCAAGGCCCGTTCACAGGCTATCAAAGAAAATTAAAGGAACAGGGCAAACTGGTCGATAACCCCATCAAGGATTCAACGGGAAATCAAAGCATTCAGAAAAGAAGCTGACCAATGGACATCAGGCACTGTGAATACTGTGAGCAGATTTATTCCGCACCCAAAGAAGGCGCGGCATCGATGCTTTGCAGAAAATGCATGATGGACTGCAATGAGGCCTACCTGAAGGTCCGGCGCTTCATCACCGAAAACCGGAATGCCTCGCTGGAGGATGCAGCAACGGCCACTGACGTGCCCCAGATTTTTATCGAAGCCATGCTGCTGGACGGCCGGTTCGAAGTTCACCATGAGATCCGGCTGGATGAAAACAGCACGGAGGAAATGCGGCGGCGCAAACAGATACTCGATGATATTCAAGGGGTTCGCGAGCAACTGAGTGAAGCCTCACCACCATCGTCACCGTCATCGCCGTCATCGTCTTCCCCCCAAAAGAAAAGACGTTACGGCTTGGGGCGCTAGAACTTCCGCCCAAGGAAACACTTCAAGAAACACCGCTTTGGGGATATAATAGGGAGCCTCCTGAAGTTTGTCGCGTGGAAAGAACCCGATGCCTCCCTCTGATGAAACCGCCAACCAGTCCATCCGGCCCCTGACCTACGCAGTCAACGGACTGGATCATGCCGAAGTCGGCGGCATGGACGTGGTGGAACTGGCCAAAACTTTCGGCACCCCCACCTACGTTCTGGATGCCGCCACCTTTCGCGCCGTGGCCCAGGCCTATACCGGTGCCCTTGAAACCCATTACCCGTCCGACGCCTTGGTCCTATACGCCTGCAAGGCCAACATGAGCATGGGCATGTGCAGGCTGGCCGACTCCGAAGGGCTGGGCCTTGATGTCGTCTCCGGCGGCGAGCTTTACACCGCCATCCAGGCCGGTTTTCCGATGGAAAAAATCTTCTTCAACGGCAACAACAAGAGCATCGAGGAGATCGAGCTGGCCATCCACCACCGGATTGGCCGAATCACGGCAGACAATCCCTACGAGCTGACCCTCATTCATGAGGTGGCCGAAAAGAAGGGCGTCACCGTGGACGTCCTGCTGCGCATCAGCCCCGGCATCGAATGCCACACCCACGACTACATCAAGACCGGGCAGATTGACAGCAAGTTCGGCTTCAACCTCTCGGATCTGGCCCCCGCCATGGAAAAACTCACCGGCGCTTACCGGGACACGATCCGCCTCAAGGGCCTCCACGCCCACATCGGCTCCCAGATTTTCGAGGTCAAGCCCTATGAAGACCTGGTGAAGACCATGCTCAACATCTACTACAACATCCGGGATCAATACGACGGCATGGTGCTCACCGACCTCAACATCGGCGGCGGGATGGGCGTGGCTTATACGCCTTCGGACGATCCGATACAGCTGCGCGATGCCGTGGAACGCATCAGCGCCAAACTGGCAAGTTACGCCGAAAAGTTGGACTACCCGCTGCCCCGCCTGGTGATGGAGCCGGGACGCAGCCTTGTGGCCGTGGCCGGGATAACGCTCTACACCATCGGCAGCACCAAAATCGTGCCCGGCATCCGAAAGTACGTGGCCGTGGACGGCGGCATGGGGGACAACATCCGCCCCGCCCTGTACCAGGCGGAATACTCGGCGCTCATTGCCAACAAGGCAGAACAGCCTGCCGATGAAACGGTCACCATCGCCGGAAAATACTGCGAGTCGGGCGACATTCTCATCCGGCAGCTGGCCGTGCCCTCTCCGGCACCGGGAGACATCCTGATGGTCTTCGGAACTGGCGCCTACAACTACTCGATGGCCTCCAACTACAACCGGGTGCCCCGCCCGCCGGTGATCCTTGTGGAAAACGGCGAGGCCCACCTGCTGGTGCGGCGAGAAAGCTACGATCACGTGGCCGCCCTCGACGTCATTCCCTCGTACCTGCTGAATCCGGAAAAGTTGCCCACCCCGCAGTAGGGCAAAATCGTGTACAATAAAACAGGTGGTCGGTATCTATCGCCGGATGAGGCAAGCTGCACAGGTTATGTGGAACGTGTCGGGAAGGGCTCGCGGAGCGAATGTTTCCTCAGGATTGGCTTCAATACCCCCAGATGCTGCTTCAGCAACAGGAATGGCTGCTGGGCCTGGGCATTGACTGGAGCCAGATTGTCCAGATCGCCATCCTGGCCCTGTTCGCCTTCTGGATCTATACCCAGTTCGTCCGTCGAAGCCACGCGGAACAGCTCCTCAAGGGGCTGTTCGTCATTTTACTACTGTTCATCGGCCTCTTCAGCCTGGCGTACTACTTCAAGCTCAACCTGCTGGTCACCGTCTTCGGCTTCAGTATCCAGATTCTCATCTTTGCCCTCATCGTCATCTTCCAGCCGGAACTGCGGCGAATCCTGCTTTATCTCGGCCAGCCGGAACTCTTCGGGGAGCGGCTGTTTTCCCTGGCCCCGCCGGAACGCAAGGCCGAATACCTCATCAGCGAGCTGACTGACGCCGTGCGCTTCCTCAGCAAGTCCAAGACCGGGGCACTGGTGGTTTTAGAGTCCGCCACCAACCCCGGCGGCAACTACCTGGAAGCCGGAACGCCCCTGGACGCCCGCCTGAGCACCGAGCTTCTCCTGACCATCTTTCATCCCAACACCCCCCTGCACGACGGGGCGGTGATCATCGATCCGGACAACCGTATCGTGGCCGCCGGCGTGCTGCTGCCCCTGACCGAGGACCCCAAGCTGAGCTGGCAGTACGGCACCCGTCACCGGGCCGCCCTCGGCCTCACCGAAGTTTCGGACAGCACCTGCATTGTGGTCTCCGAGGAAACGGGCAACGTCTCCCTCATCCAGAGCGGCACCCTGGAAAAGATGGGCGGGGCCGATGACCTAAAAAAGCGGCTGGAGAAGCTCTACAACGTCCACCTCGCCAAAACCAAGGACCGCAAGGTCATCTCCTTCAGCGAGCGGGTCAGCGACTTCCTCTCCGGCGGCGCCCTTCCAGACCGGCTCCAGCGCATCTTCATGCGCCGCCAGAACGGCGACTTCAAAAAGGTGTCCAAGAAAACGGACAAGACCCCGCTGCCCAAGTCCGGCAGCGGCGGAACACCCTAGGCAGTGTCACATAACCCATTCTTCTACAAATAACTGGGATAGTAGGGCTGGTGGAAGGCACCTGACGGGAATCCGGCGGATTGCGGCGGGATAGCCGGGGACTGATCTGCGGCACCGTTCTGTTTCTGGCGCTCGGCGACGTTCTTGCGGGTCACCAGGATGTTGATCCAGGGAATACCGATGCCCAGCAAGGCAATCGCCATGCTGATACCCGTGAAACTTGCCAGATTCCGCAGCTTGGAAAGCCGTTTGAAGTATTTCGCGGCATCCCGCTCGGCGGCCTCAACGGCTTCCTTGCCCAGATCACCGGCAGACGCCCTCAGTTCCTTGCGGAACTGGCCCATCCGCTGTTCCAGCTGTTCAGCGGAGGGGATTTTACCGCGCACCAGGAAGTTGGTCTCCCACCTGAGGCGCTCCCGGAGCCTCGGCCAGAAGCCCTGGGCGGTCTTGTCCATCTGATAGGGCGTCTGCACGACCACGTCACGGTACTTGGCCGGGAAGAACCGCAGGAACAGCCGCTGAACCTGCCCGGCGGCGAAGAACCAGAACGTCCAGCCGAGGATGTCGCGAAGCGCATGCTCGCGCACCTCGTTATAGCTGCCCGCCTCATGGCCGCGTTTGGCCGCCGCCATCAGCCGCGAGGCGATCACCAGCGAGTACATCAGCATGTTCTGGCGCACAGTGGATTTGCCCACCTGCTCAAAGTCGAAGTTCCGCAGGAAGGCGTTGGCCTGGGGCACCACGGCAGCTCCTGCGCCGCCAAAGCGAACCGGATGGGCGGCAGGCGTCTGGATCGAACCGATCATCGGCCACCTCCTGCCGCCGTCATGCGGCGCTGCTGTTCAAACAGGGCAAAAGGACCACCGGGCCGGGTGTGCAGCGGGACCTCCCCGCCGGTGATCTTCCGGTAGGTCTTTCCGTCGTCAGGCACCACCCCGTCGCCGGGAAAGAAGACCTTGCCCCCGTGTTTTCGCTCGGTCAGCCAGTTGTTGAGGAAGGCCACGGAGATGGAGAAGACGATAGCCAGCGCATAGGGGATCATGGTCAGCCAGGTTTTCGATTTGCGCGTGAAGGTGATCAGACCGTCTTTCGCCGTGGGCAGGAACTTCGCCAGCAGGCCGTTGCCTCCCCTCCCGTAGAGTTTGTTCATCACATCCCTGCGAAACGCCTCGGTCATCGGGGTGTTGCCCAGCTCACCGGTTTTGGGATCGACCAGCACCCGGTCCGCATATTGCTCCAGGAAGAACTTTACCTCCTGCAGCGTGGTGGAGAGGCTGCGGTTCTTCAAGGCGGCATTGCCCGCCTCGTCCAGAACGTGGATTTCCCCGCTGAGACCATGCCGCACCGCCGTCTCGGTCAACTCGTTCAGGAACGGCTTCATGGATTTCATGGCCTGGCGACTCAGGGCGATGCGTTCCGACTTCACCAACGGATCGAGGACCTGCAGCAGGGCCAGGCGGCGCCCGTGCGTCTCAGGCAAGGTTTTCAGAAGGTCATCTGAGAGACGCAGGGCTTCCGCCTGTTTGAGAATCGGCCCGTACCGCCCATTCAGCTTCCTGAACTGGGCGATCTGCTTTTCGATGTTATAGACGCCGCGGTGGACATCATCCGAGGGGGACAGCATATCCGCCAGCTGAGAAACCACCTCCGGACTCAGGCGGCCTTCGCGCAAGGAGCCAAGCGCCAGCTTTTCCATGCGGCCCGCGATTTCGGGGTGCTTGTCCTTGAGAGCCTCAATGCCCCCGGAAAAGGCCTTATCGGCCTGGTATCCGTCCGTCGCCCGCATGTTCGTCAGCAAGGTTTCCACAAAGTGGCGACGAACGGCCGCGGGGGTTTGCAGCGCCGGATTGTTGAGGGAATCCGCGAACAGCCGTCCGTAGGTGTCCATGGAGCGGGCGTTGATCCAGGCCCCGGTATTGATGCCCAGCTTGTTGGTCCGAAAGAATCGGTTGTTCAGGAGCTTCCCGTTCCAGGTCAGCAGCGCCAGCAGTCCCACCCAGCCGGCGAGGAAGACGTTGGACAGGGTCCCGGTGATTTCCCGGATAAACGTTTCGCGGCCCATGTCCGGGCCGCGCTCATAAAGCTCCAGGCCGGTGCGCGGCAGCACCATGCCGCCGAGATCCGTGACCAGCAACTGGGTCAGGGGGTTGCTGTCCACCCGCTGGGTGACCATGGCCAGCGCATCCGTGATCCCGCCACGGAATACAGGCGCCGGCCGAGCCGGCTGTCCACCACTCAACGGACCAGTTTGCATTGGAGAGAGAAAACCTATCTGAAAGTTAACCTTGCCAAGGGATAAAAACCCCTGAAGAAAAGTGGTGTCAGGAATTTTATAAAAGTTTACATCTTCACCCCTGACGCCCTCTCCTCCCAAGGGACAGAGGCATGGTAAGGCATGGACGCCAAGGACGCAATGGGGCTTTCGCCGATACGCGCCCTGCGGTGAATTTTCACTGGCCAAGATTTCAGGCTTGCACTATCATGGCTGCCATCTTTTGAAATTTTATGGAAACGTGGGTTTCAGGCGTGAAGCCGGGCCGGGGTTTATATTCCTTTACAAACCGGATGCCGTCTAGCACAAGGCGGCCTTGAGGGTCCTTAATTCACCAGTTTCGGGAAATGATTGCGTAGCGCCAGATGGTCCAAGCAATTTCAGCAAACTCAAGCGGGTTCGGTGTCTCTTCCAAAGGGCGGCATCATGGCCCTGCCGTTGCCGGCGTCCGGCCCCAGCCCACCTTTGGCGGCGGGATGATCTACCGGGCCGGAACCCGCGCCACGGACGGGCTGCTGAAGATTTTCAACCTGATTTCCGAAGAGTACCTCTACGCCTTCCTCGCCCTGGACGTGGTCGCCCTGTGGATTACCCGCATCCTCAAGGGGCTGGACCGCGGCAAGATCACCTACGACCCGAAAACCGACCCCAAGGCCAAGGACATGGGACCCTGGGAGCAGCTGAAATACACCTGGCGCAAAAACATCCAGGGCCTCAACTGGGCCAACGCCCGCGAGGAAGCCCTGCGTGAAATCCTCACCGGCCCCGGCGCCCTCATCATGCCCACCCTGGTTTATGCCTACGCCCGAAACAAGTACAAGGGGTCCGCCATGCAGCTGGGCTACCCCGCCATGGTGGAAATGAAAAACACCTATATCGACCACCTGTCACGCTCCCACCTCAACGGGATCACCGGCAAGATCAGCGCCAAGGAATACACCCGCAACCTTTCCGACTTCGTGGTGAATCTCTTTGACGATCCCCACGGCCTGCACCGCAAGGACCCCAAATACCGCGAACTGCAGGAGATGCTGAAGCATCGTATCGAGATCGCCCATCCGGCCACCGGCCAGACCAGCCGCGTGACGGTGCGCGAATACATCCGAAGCTGGGCCGACGAGTGGGCCAAAAAGGCGACCGAACCCATTACCAAACCGCCTAAAATTGATGGTAAAAGTTTCGACGAGATGGCGAAGGAACTGAAAGAGGCGCTGATCCACAAGTACAACCGGCAGGTGATGCCCAATGGCGCCGCCCACAGTGGCGAGGTTCTGGTACGCACCTTGCAGGAGTCCGGAAAAGGAGGCAAACCCACCTCTAAAATCCAGTTACGTTCCCTTGACGAGGTACTCAACAACCTGAAATACTTCAAGGACTATGCCAATACGGTCTACGAAACCCACACCAAGACCCCCAACAGCAAGATTGCCGAAGTGGCCGAGTACGGTTACCGCCGTCTGACCCGCAACAAGTTTGTTTTCGCCATCATTGCCACCCTGGTGGCCAGCCTGTACCTCTTCACCCTGCCCCGACTCGTCCAGAAGGAAGGCCACTACCCCGCCAACCGCTTGTATCAAGAAGGCGAGGAGAACGCAGGCAAGGACCAAGCACCCCCCAAAAAGACCCAGCCCTCTGCGCCCCAACCGACGAGGCCCGTCAATCCGCCGGTGCGTGTCCCGTTCCAGCCGGGAGGACCGCCGCCGGTCATTCCCACCCGCTTCAGCCCCCAACCCCAGCCGTTCATACCGCCGTACCCGGCTCCGCGCCCACCCCTGACCTACCCGCCTTATGGCGCCCAGTACAGCCAATACGGGGGGACTAGCCCATGGTAAAGGTGAACAAAACCCCACCCTTGAGTCCCGGCGCCGCCGAACTGTACCAGAAGGACCGTCTGACCCGCTGGCTGCATCCGATGGGGGATAAGCTGTTCCGTACCCCCGGCAACGTAAGCCGCTACGTGGACGCCAAAACGGCAAATCCCGACTCCCTGCTGCGCCGGTTCGTCATCAACCCGGTGCTGAAAAGCACCAAGTGGCTCACCAACAAGTTTCTCGACTACGACTACAAGAGCTACATCAAGGTCGGCAAGTACCAGCTATCACGGCCTTCTCCCGGCGCGTTCGCCATGATGCTCTTCCCGTTTACCATCGCACCCCGGCTGATTCAAGCCATCAAGCGCTCCGAAAACGGGGATCGAAGCGAATTCTACGATATCCTTCGCCGGGATATCCCCACCATCGCCATCCTGCTTTACGCCCTCGATCCCCTGCAGAAGTTCCTGACCCAGCAGATGCAAAAGTTCTCCGGCGTGAAACTGGTTGGGGATGAAATCCTTCAGGCCCGCGAGGCCACCCTGAACTACGCGGTGGATTCGGAAAAGGCGCTCGCAGCCATCCTGCGCGAAAAAGGTAACACCCCCGAAGCCCTGCGCAAGGCGCTGGACAACGTGGCCGAACGCTGGATCAACAACGCCCAGGCCAACACCGAAACCGTCGCCCAGGTGAACAAGCTGAAGGAAACCGTGGAGAAGATGATTGAGGCCCATGGCAAGGGCAAGGCCGGGGCAGCCCAGGTAGACAAGTACTCAGCCCAGGCATTCAAGCTGATCGAAGGACTGGAGCGCTGGAAGACCAACAAGCTGGCCGGCCTGGCCGAGGCGAGCCAGAAGGAGATCACAAACGCCTTCCCCTCCATCAAGGAATTCTTCGCCCGCTACGCCCACACCCGCCGGCTGCCGGTGGATATCGTCAGCTTCATCCTGGTCTGCGTGGGCATCGGCTGGCTGCCGGTCTGGTTCAACGACCTGTGGAACCGCAAGAAGTTTGCTGAGAAAGAGGCCGCCCACCGGGCCGAACAGGTCTCGAACTTTGACGCCGCCCTCGCCTACCAGGCCCTGAAACAGCGATCCAACCTCAGGCCGAGTTTCAACGTTTACAGCTAGGTTGAATCGACATTTAAACCTGAAACATGCTTTCTGCTGTCATTCCCGTCCCTGCCTTCGCAGGGATAAATTCCAACAAAATCCATTGACCGGGAATGCGGGGAATGGATTCCGGCTCACCCCCATCCGTACAGCTCGGCTTTGGGCCTTGCTTACGGCTATCGGCGTCCGGAATGACACGGGTTGATTTATCTTAAATGTCGATTGACCCTGGTCTATAACCCCGCCTCAGGACAGTTCCTGCTGCAGATAGGCCAGGTTGCTCTTGGCCTCGATATGGCCGGGGTCCAGCTCCAGCACTTTCTTATACAGCTGGATGGCCTTTTTCTTGAGATCCAGCTTCTCCTGGCAGACCGCCAGGTTGTAGATGGCGTCCACATACTCCGGGTTCAGCTTGATGGCTTCGGAGAGGTACTTCATCGACTCGTTGAAATCCCCCTGGACCCCGTAAACGGTCCCCAGTCCAAACGCCGCCTGGGCGAAGGAGGGGTTCAGACTGAGGCACAAATTGTAGTAATGGATGGACTCCTTCAGATTGCCCTGGGCATCATGGACCTTCGCCAGTTCGTAGCCGGTGTCCACATCCCGCGGATTCAGCTTCAGCACCTGCTCAAAGTACCCGATGGCCTCGGTCAGATGGCCTTTTTCCACCAGAGCCTTGCCCAGGTTGTAGAAGATATCCTCGTTCTCGCTGTTGTATTCCAGGGCCTCACGGTACAGGCCAATAGCCTCGTCCAGCTTGCCCTGGTTCTGCCGGGTCACCCCCAGGTTGCAGAGACAGGCAGCCATGGTCTCCCGGTTCTTGGGATGATGGCTTTCCGGGGTGTTGGCCTGAAACACCTCGTCAAAGTACTCCCGCGCCCGGTCAAACTGCCCGGTTTCAAAATAGATCTGGGCAATCCGGCAACGGTAATAGTTGACATTGGTCTTATCGGCACCCATCAGACCCAGGAATTGCTCGATGGCGTCCTCGGTGTCCCCCATCCGGTGCAGCGCCTCAGCATAGTGCTGGCGGTATTCGAAGTTGCTCGGATTCATGCTGATCAGTTTCTCAAGGGAAGGAAGGGCGTCCTGGGGATTGTCCTGACGCAGGTACAGACCAGCCTGCAATTTAAGAGACTCTTCATGATCCGGGTTGATGGCCAGGACCTGGTTGATCGCCGCCTGGGCTTCCTGGAAACGGCTCTGCTCCTTGTAGATGCGGGCCAGTTCAAAATGCGCCTCGATTTTTTCCGGGTTGAGCTTGACGGCGTTCTGAAAGGCGGTGATAGCCCGGTTGGGGTCCTCCTTCAGGAGAAAGATCCGGCCAATCTTGAAGTGGACGGAGGCATCATTCTTCTTGAACTTGAGGGCCTCCTGGAAATGCCAGATGGCCTGATCATAGTTATACTGGCTCAGTTCGTTGTTTCCGGCATTGATATGCCCGACAAAGTCCAGTTTTTCCTCCACCGCGGCGGCCCCGCCCCGTGCGGACGAGACGTTCTGTTCGCTTTCGCCGGCAGCTTTAGACAGTATAATGAGGAAGATCAGCAGGGCGAGCAAGCCGCCTGCCAATATAGCCAACGCCATCGGGTCCGAAAAGTTGAACGTCATCGGGCTATGGTACCCAAAGCCTTTATCACTGTCCTGCATTTTGCAGATATACCTTTCTCATTATACAAGGAGATTCCGGAGCCTTGTCCCCCACCGACCGCACAGCACCGCGAATCCTGATTTCCCGCCTCAGTGCCCACGGCGATGTCATCCAGACCCTGCCGTTGCTGGCGGCCCTTCGGGAGCAATTCCCCGGCGGGCACATCGGCTGGCTGGTGGAGGAATCCGCCGCTCCGCTGCTGGCCAACCATCCGCTGATCGATCGTTTGCACGTCTCCCGGCGAAAACGGTGGCTCCGGACACTTCGTCACGCGCCATGGCAACTGCCCGCCATTCTCGCCGAGGCCTCCCGGCTTCTGCGGGAGTTGGGCGATGAGCGCTATGAAGTCAGCCTGGATGTCCAGGGACTCTTCAAGAGCGCCGTACTGCCCTTTCTCGCCGGGATTCCCCGGCGCATGGGCTATGCGCGAACCCGTGAGCAGGCCGCCTTTTTCTATACCGAAACCCTGCCCTACCACGATCTCAAGAAGCCCGATTACCCGACCGTCCTGAAGTTCATGGAATTTGTCCAGGCACTTGAAACCTCCGGCCAGCCGGTACAGGCTTTCCCGCCGAAAGCCCTTCACGGCGTCCGCTTCCCCCTGCCGCCCGTCACACCGGAGAGCCGGGAACGAATCGATCGCCTGCTGCATTCGCTGCCGCCGGATCTCCCCCTGCTCGCCGTCGCCCCCGGCACCGTCTGGCCCAGCAAACACTGGCCCGAAGAACATTGGCAAAGCCTTTTCGCCGGGCTGGCCCAGGAGCCGGTCAACGTCGTTCTCATCGGCGCCCCGACAGATCGCACGGCATTCGAGCGGTGGCTCGCAGACGTGCCAGAACCCCGGCGATTTCTGAATCTGGCCGGTGAAACGGAATTTTCGGATCTTTACGCCTTGTTCCCCCGGTGCAACTGGTTCCTCGGCCTGGACAGCGCCCCACTTCACGCCGCCAATGCCGTAGCCCGCAACAATCCCCAGGAAAAACCCAGAATCCTTGGGATATACGGCCCCACGGCGCCGGGACGAACCGGCCCCGTGGGGGAGGAACACAAAACCCTCCAGACAGAGCTGATCTGCCAGCCCTGCTTTGAGCGGCGCTGCCCCCTGAAGACAACCGAATGCATGGGGACCCTGTCTCCGGCTCAGGTGATGGCAGCCCTGAAGGCCATGATGCACGCGGAGGTGCGCACGTCATGAGCCTGGAGGTAAAAAAACTGGCGGTTTTCCGTCTGGGAGCCATGGGGGATCTTCTCCACCTGGCCCCGTCTCTTCGAGAGGTCCGGGCTTGCCACCCGAAGACGGAGATCCATCTTATCACTTCACCGGGATACCGGGATTTCACAGGGCTTTTTGAGGGGGTCAGCCAGGTATGGGGGTTTGAGAAGGGGAAAAACTGGCTGGAAACCGGGAAAAACCTGAAACAGCTTTCAGAAAACCTGAAAGAAACAGGCATTGACGGGTTCATTAACCTGCAGCCCAACCTCAAAACCTGGCTGCTCGCCCGGATAATCCTGGGCACAGAATCCGGGGAACGCACCGCCATCTACCGGAAGGAAAAGATTTCGGCCCCCGCCCTGCAGAAACGGACCATGCCCCGTCGCCATGCGGTGGAGGATTTCTACCGCACCTTCCAAGCCCTGCTGGATCTGCCTGATAAAACGGCAGAAGCGCTGATTCCACAACTGCCCCCCCGGTTCCCCGGCGGGAAAGATCCCCTGGACCGCCAGAATCCGATGCCCATCGGCCTTATCCCCGGCGTCGGCGGAAAACGGGCCAACAGGGCCTGGCCCCTGGAGAACTACACGGCCCTGGCCCGCCGTCTGGCCGAAGCCCGGCCTGGCCTGCATTTTATCCTCATCGGCGGACCGGAGGAGGCCGTCCTCTCCGAACGCCTGATGCAGATGAAAGACCCGCTGGTCCCCATGATCAACCACTGCGGCAAGCATTCGCTGGTGGATACGGCGGATCTCATGACCCGGTGCCGCTTTATCGTGGGGGGAGATACCGGCCCCCTGCACCTGGCCGCCGCCGTAGGCACGCCCCTGATCGCCCTCTACGGCCCAACGGCCCTTTCCCGCACGGGGCCGCTTGGCCATCAGCCCATCCTGCGCCTGACCCCGCCGGAATCCGACCCCGGCTGGCCCTGCGAGGAACCTTCCTGCCAAAGCCACGGCGGGGGGGCTTGCATTGACGGCATTACCGTGGACGACGTGTTCGGCGCCTGCCTGCAGATGCTCGAAATGCCACCTGAGAATGTGAAAACCCCGGTCGGGGAATCCGAACCGGGGTTTTCACAAAAAACGTCGCCGAAAAAGCGCAAGCGCTAGAAGCCGGTCTAGGCCGCCTTGGTGGCCTTTGCCAGGCGGGACTTGTAGCGGGCCGCCGTGTTCTTGTGCAGGATGCCTTTGAGCACCGCCCGGTCAATCAGGCTGAACGCCTTTTTCAGGCACTCCTGAACCTGGGCCGCGTCCTCGTTGTTCTCAACGGCGACCAGCACTTTCTTGATGGCGGTACGGATGGCCGACTTGTAGGCGATATTGCGCTGCCGGTTGCGTTCGGCAACCTGGACCCGTTTTTTCGCGGACTTGATCTGGGGCAATGTTCCAAACCTCTTCTTACTTAGAACGTCTGTCGTCAGGGGACGGACTATCCCTTATAACACCAACAGTATTTGAACTCAAACCCGGCGCCAATGCAAGATCCGCGAGCGCTGCAAAATCCTCCGTTTCCAGTACACTCTGGAGGGAGCCTCCACTACCTGCAGGATGCACCGGCCCGTGATAAAAAGTAAGCTGGGAAGCAGGAGTAGCTGAGGTGGAAAGAGAGACCTATGGCCCCCGAATCTACGGCCATCGCTGCCCATACAGGCAACAGCACGCCGGCGCCCCCATCCGCGGCGGCGGCAAAGGGGTTGACCCGCGCCTCCCGGCTGGCCGAGGTGGTCAATGCCTGCACGGCCATGACGGACAGGCTGGCCGCCACCGTGGGCGACTTCTGGCAGGTGCCCGTCACCCTGAGCTTTGTGGCTGTCAGCGCACGAAACCTCTACTTCTGGAAAACCGACGACTTCTACGTTTCCCAGCTTCCCCTGGATGAAACGCCGGAGCCGGACCGGATTGCCCAGTTGCGGATTTCGGATAATGCCTGCGCCTGCCTTCTTAGCCAGGCACTGGGCAGCCACGAGGAACGGCTCGATCCGTTCCGGTTCGACCGCATGACCAACTTCGAGGCCCACCTGCTCACCGACTTCAGCAAGGAACTCTTCGCCAGCCTCCTGAAGCACCTGGTTTCCCGGCGTCTTCCGAAAAAGAAGAAGCCCCAGCTGGTTCACCTGGTCTGGGCGCTGAACGTAGCTGGCCAAAACCCGGAAACGGAGGACGTTCTGGGCAAAATCGTCCTGACCCTGCCGTTGCAAAGCCTCAAGCTCCCGTCTTCCGCACCGGTGACGGCCGACCCGCTGCCGGACGAACTGTTTTTCCATGCCCATGCACCGGCCACGGTGCATGTCGGCAAGACCCGCCTGCCCCTGGAAGATCTGCAGCACCTAGAGCCTGGGGATATCGTCATTCTCCAGAAGAGCCAGGCGGATCACCTGGCCCTCATCGAGCCTGAATCGAGCGAAAAGATTTCGTTTACGGCGGAAATCGCCGGACGCAAACAACTGGAAGTACCCTATACACAGGAGCTGGCCATGATGGAACAGCAACAGACCCAGTCCGCCAAGGACAAACTGTGGAACAACCTGATGATCGACGTCAACGCCGAGTTCTTTCCCACCCGGATGCCACTGGATCATCTCAAGCAGATGAGCGAGGGGCTGATCGTCGAGGTGGGTGAGCTGACCCGGAACCAGGTCCGCCTCCATATCGAAGGCCGGACCGTCGCCCTGGGCGAACTGGTCATTGTCGGAGAGAAATTCGGGGTGCGCATCAGCGAGGTTGCCGACGCCTCCGAGCCTTCGGAGAGCGACAACACCCTGCAAGCGCTGCCCTCCCGGACACCCTCCGTCGAAGCCGGTGGCCCGTCCCACCCGATGGAGGCGCAAGCTCCCCAGGAGCAGGCTCCAGAAACACAGCAGCCCGCCGCCGGGGCCGCACCAGCCAGTGACGACGACTGGCTCGACGACGACTTCGGCGACGACGAGGACGATTGGTAGATTATGCATCCCGTCATGTTTGCCGCCGACCACCAGCCTGCCAGCCTCCTCTGGCAGTACATCGGCAGTTTCACCCTTTACACGCTGCTGGCTATCGGGGCCATTTACGCGGCATTTCTCTACCTCAAGAAGCACCCGCGCCTGTTGGACACCCTTCAGCAGCGCCAGCAGACGAGGCAAAAAAAAGGCGGCTCGCCGGCCCTGATGCATTTTCTGCAAAAATCCTTACACTTGAAGCAGCAGCCGGCTTTGCAGTCGGCCCAGCCCGGCGGCGGCCTTGCCATTGAGTCCACCCTGCCGCTGGAGTTGCAGAGAACCCTGTACGTGATTCGGGCCGGGCGGGAGCGGTTTCTCATCGCCACTTCCGACCAGGGAACCCAGCTTCTGGCCCGGCTTGAAGAGGACCCGCCACAGAACGGCCCCTCCGCCCGGACACCGGACGCAACGGAAGCGCCCCAACCAGCAAACCCCGAACCGGAAACGGACGCCGGACAGAACGCCTCCCGGAAAGCCGCCTGCTGGTTCGGTACCCCCCGTGATTTGACCCCCCATAACGTGAACGGATTAGCGTGACATAAGGTAAGCGCCCATGGAACACGCCCTCAACAACCTGGACCCCGCTCTTCAGCTTATTATCCTGATGGCTTCCCTCAGCCTGATCCCGTTTATCGTGGTCAGCATGACCAGCTTTCTGCGCTATATCATCGTACTCTCCATTCTGAAAACCGCCCTGGGGACCCAGCAGGTTCCCCCCGCCATCGTTCTGGTGGGAATGGCTCTGGTACTCACCTTCTACACGATGGCCCCCGTCTTCGGTGAAATCTATGAGGTCATCAACCCCATGCTGGAACGGGGCGACTCCATCGTCACCCTGATGTCCGAAGGATCGGAGCCTCTGAAAAACTTCATGATGCGCCAGACCCGGCAGGACGACATTGCCTTCTTCCTTCAGCTTTCCAGGGATGAGGCGCCCAACGGCCCGGAGGAACTGACCATCTGGGAAGTTGCCCCGGCCTACATGGTCAGCGAACTGCGCACCGCCTTCGAGATCGGCTTCATCATCTTCATCCCCTTCATCGTGCTGGATCTGGTCGTCGCCAACATCCTGCTGGCCCTGGGGATGTTCATGCTCTCCCCCACCATCATCTCCCTGCCATTCAAAATCCTCATCTTCGTAGCCGTGGACGGATGGAGCCTCATCATCAACGGGCTTGTCCAAAGCTTCAACTGACGGGAGACTGCCGATGGAAATCTTGATGGATCATCTGGGCAACGGGCTGTTTCTCATCCTGATGTTGTCGCTGCCCGCCGTTCTAACCGCCGCCTCCGTCGGTCTGGTTGTCGGGATTCTCCAGGCGGTCACCCAGGTGCAGGAGCAGACCATCTCCGCCGCGCCGAAGATCCTGCTGGTGTTTATGCTCATCATCTTTGGCGGCGGCCTGATGATGCAGCTGATGACCGAATATCTGCGCGAATCCGCCATCATTGCCTTCCAGGAAATTCCGGCCAGCGGCAACTTCATCATGCCGCCCCAGATTACCGACGAGAAGCAGAAACGGGCCGCGGCCTTTTTCGCCGAAAAGGCCCGCATGCCCAACACCTCCCGGGCGGGCGACCTGATGCGGCACTCCGAGGCGGACGAAGGCGGCGCCAAGCAGTCCTCCGCCACGATCCAGACCGCCACCCAGTCCCAGCCCAAGCCAAGCATCAGTGAACGGATGTACCTGAAACAGCAGGGGTCGCGCTGATGGACTTCGACGCCGCCCTCAGGGGCTTCCAGATCATGCTGGCCGACTACGGGCCGCTGCTTGACACCTGGCTGCTCGCCTTCTGCCGGGTACTGGCCTTCCTGTTCGTCGGTCCCATCTTCAACCGCAAGGACATCGCCTTCAATATCAAGCTCGCCTTCGCCCTGTTCCTCACCAGCACCCTTATCTGGCTGATTCCGGTAAACGCGCCCGCCATCGCCCCCAATACGGGGCAACTGATCCTGCTGGTGTTCATGAACATCATGGTGGGAGCCACCATCGGGTTTATCGCCGACATGATCATCCGCACGGTCATGGCCGCGGGCAGCCTGATGAACAACCAGATCGGCCTCTCCTCGGCGGTCATCTTCGATCCGTCCTCGCGTCAGCAGGTCATGGTCCTCGACCGGCTCTTCGGCATGCTGGTCACCGTCGTGTTCATCCACCTTGGCGGGATCTACTGGATGATTAATGCCCTGCAAAGAAGCTTTGAAACCTTTCCGGTCCACAGTGCCTGGGTGCCGCTGGTGGACGCCATTGATCTGGAGTACCTGGTCACCGTTTCGGCCAACGTGGTGGTGGTCGCCACCCAGCTGGTCGCTCCGGTCATCGTGGTAACCCTGGCCGTGGATGTGATCCTGGGGATCGTCAACCGGACGGCCCAGCAGATGCCCGTCTTCCAGCTAAGCTTTGCCCTGAAACCCGCCATCGGAGTAGCGGTCATGCTAGCGACCCTGCCCATCTTCCTCAACGTCCTGATGAACTTCCTGACAGACTACGCCCCGATTTTCTGAATTCAGGGCAATACAGAATTTTGACGATCGTTACTCATGGAGAAGTAGATGACGCCCCCAAACTTGAGGCATTTTTCCATGACCCACCCCATTTCCCTCTCCCCCGTCCCTGGCCATATGCCGGGGAATGTCGGTTTTGCTGGCCGAAAAAAGCACAAGCCCCAAATCGAGATGCCCTTCGCTGAAGCCCGTAGACGGCTCACCGAAAAAGGTTTTGACGCCACCGTCACCGACCAGGGGATCGTATTTCGCCGTGGCAGTCAGGAGGTCTCCCTGCCAAAGCGAGGTCCGGAGCAACTCATACCGGCCAATACCGCCCTACAGATCCTGAACGTCACGGCCTAGTAAAAGACATTCAAAACCAAAGCGCCTCTCCCGAACGGGAGAGGCGCTTTTTGAATTGGAACGGCTCTATATGACCAGGTCGCCCCAGCCGGCGGAAAGATCCGTCGTCGGGTTGTTCTTCCCATCGAAATAAGGAATATCGATGGGGGCATACTGGTTCAACAGCGGCAGGTTCTGCTTGAGCATATCTTCATAGGTTGGCAGGTCGATCTTCCAGTAGACGCCGAGGCCCACGCGGCTGTCGGCGTCAAAGCCGGGGGCCGTGTAGATCTGCTCGAAGGCCTTCATCCGCTTCTCAGTCACCTCGCCAAGATCCCGCGGGTCTTTGACCACGCCGTCGTATCCTTCGTCTTCCATGTAGTAGACACGAGGCACCTGAGCGCCCTGGTGTTCCACTTCCTGGGCAAAGAACTCCTTGGTTCGCAGGTCGTTATAGGTGGGACAGGGTTGCAGCACATCCACCAGGGCCATCCCCCGGTGGTTGATGGCGGCCTGGAGGGTCGCCTTCAGGTGCTTGGCGTCGTAGGCGTAGCTGCGGGCGATGAACGTATAGCCGCAGGCCAGCGCCAAGCCGAAGGGGTTGATCTGCTGGTTGATGTTGGGCAACGGCAGGGACTTGGGCTGCGCCCCCTGGGGCAGGGTGGGCGACGCCTGGCCCTTGGTGAGACCGTAAACTTCGTTGTCAAAGATGACGTAGGTAAGATCCACGTTGCGCCGACCCGCATGGACGAAGTGTCCTGCGCCGATGCCGAGGCCGTCCCCGTCTCCGCCGGCGGCGATGACCGTCAGCTTGGGGTTGGCCATCTTGGCACCCAACGCGTAGGGCAGCACCCGGCCATGGAGAGTGTGGGCGCCGTAGACCTTGACGTAGTGGTTGGACTTGCCGGAGCAGCCCACGCCGGTGAAGAAGTAGGTTTCCCACGGCGGCAGCTGCATGGTGGCCAGAGCCTGCTGCACCGCGTTGACGATCCCGAAGTCGCCGCAGCCGGGGCACCAGTCGGGGTGCTTGTCGCTTTTGAGCTGGGCGGGCTTGATTGCCTGATTCATCGTGTTAGTGACCATAAGTCAGCACCACCTTCTCTGCATTTTCACTGGTAACCTTCGCCACCGCGTTCTCCACCTCGGTCTGGGAGATGGGGCGGCCCGTATACTTGAGAACCTGATGGGGAATGAGGAATCCGGTCTTCATGGCGATGAGCTGGGCCAGCTGGGCGGTGAAGTTGGATTCCATCGCCACCACCCGTTTGGCCTTCTTCAGGATCTCCGAAACCCCCTCCGCCGGGAACGGAGACATCAGGCGGATGTGAAGATAATTCACCGTGATGCCCTGTTTGGCCAGTTCGGGGATGGCGTCGAGCACCGCGCCTTTCGTGGATCCCCAGCCCACCAGGGTCACATCCGCATCGGCGGGACCGTAGAGTTTAAACTGGCGCTCAATGGGGATCTCCTTCGCGGCCAGGTCCAGCTTGCGGAAGCGCTTTTCGTGCATGGCCATGCGAATTTCCGGATCTTCGGTAATATGGCCCACTTCCGTGTGCTCGTCCCCGGTCATCCAGTAAATAGTCCCCGGATTCCCCGGCACCGGGCGCGGCGAGATGCCGGAATCCGTCACCTTGAAGCGGGGGTAGATGGACAGGGCCTTCTCGATGTCCGCCGGGTCCGCCTGGGGTCCCACGGTTTCGCCCCGGTCAATCTTGTAGCCGTCGGTGTTGAAGCGGTTGATGGTCTCCGTACCGTTGGCCAGCGCCTTGTCCGGCAGGACGATGACCGGGGTCTGGTACCGGTCGGCGTAGTTGAAGGAGTAGAAGGCGTCCTCGAAGCACTCTTCCATATCGCCGGGGGCCATCACGATCTTGGGAAACTCGCCATGGCCGGTGTGGATGGCGAACAGCAGGTCCGCCTGCTCGCTGCGGGTCGGCAGGCCGGTGGACGGGCCACCGCGCTGGTAGTTGAAGATGACCACGGGCACTTCGTTGATCCCGGCCCAGCCGATGCCTTCGGCCATCAGGGAAAACCCCGGACCGGACGTGGCGGTGGAGGTGCGCATACCGGTGGTGCCGGCGCCGTTGGCCATGTTGATGGCCGCCAGCTCGTCCTCGCACTGCATCACCACCATGCCGTACTCCGGCTGGCCTTCCAAATAAATGCACTCGTCCACGGCGGGGGTAATCGAATAATACGTCAAAAAGCGGCATCCGGCCTTCAGCTTGCCGAGACCTGCGGCGGTGGCGCCGTTCATCAGCAGGCGCGATTCCTTGGCGGGTGGGTTGGCGGGCTTGGCGATTTTATAGGCAAACTCCCCGAAACCGTCCAGCTTCCGGATGGCGGCGTAGGCTTTCTCGGCGGCCAGCATGTTGAGGGGCACCAGCTTGGCCTTGCGCCCGGTGAAGATCCCGTTGAGGGCGTCCTCGATGGCGTGGATGTCCACCCCGTAGAGGGCCAGCGACGCAGCCACGGAGACGGTGTTCTTCATGATGACCAGCTTCATGGGGTTGGAGCCGGTCTCCTCGGCGATCTCCTTGATAATGTCATCATAGGGGAGGGGGAACAGCTTGACGGTTTTGGCCATCTCCAGCTCTTCCGGCTTGGTGGAGACGGGGTCGTAGATCAGCGCCCCGTCGGGAAGAATCTCGTGGGCGTGGATTTCCGCCGTGGATTTCTCGAAGGTGGCCAGGACATCGATGGGATCCACGTTGGAGTGGACCGGTTCGTGCTTGACCCGAATCTGGAAATAGCTGTGCTTGCCCTTGATGTTGGAGTGGTATTCGCGCTTGCCGTAGACCCAGTAACCGGCAACTGCCATGGACCGGGCGAACAGGGTGGCGGACGAATCGACGCCGGTCCCCTGGGGCCCTCCAATCATCCAGTTGACTTCCGTTAAACCGCTCATGGTGCTGTGCTCTCCTCAGGATCGAATACGTTGGCTGGGGTGTTTGACTCTGCCGGTAGCGGATTATAGCACAAAGGGCGCGGAAAAAGACCTGTGTTTTCACACAAATTCCCGACCCATTTTTAACCCCAGCCGTTCCCCGAAACCCTTCTTCCTATTCTGACCTGAATTTCCGTCAGTTGTCCAAGTTATTGACGTATTCGGTCTCTATAAGCATATAGAGCCAGGACACTCTCGCAGGATTCGGGCAGAAACCCTGTATCAATCGTGAAGTAGTGAGACTTATTCCCTTCATGCGTACTCTCCGTTATTTGAATCTTAAATCGCTGATTATCAACCCATTTAACCAATGCGTGTTCGTCCATACTACTGCTCATGCAGTACATAATCTGGTGTCGATTCCAAAATTCCCACCACGAACCCGTCAAAGTATAGCTGTATATATTCCAGTCCAAGGGATCGCCAGGTTCTTTGACCAGAATGACAGACAACTTCCCATTCGGGGAAGTAATTTGCCCCTTATAAATAGGCCACAAAGACCACCCCTGAAGAAAAGCAACGCATCCGTTAAAAGTTAACACCAGCGCAACGACAACAAGGAAGCGCTTCAGGAACACTCCATTTAGTGATGGCAAGGAAATCATTGAAAATCACCAAAAAAATGGTGGGCGGTACTGGACTCGAACCAGTGGCCTCCACAATGTCAATGTGATGCGCTACCAACTGCGCCAACCGCCCACGAGGTGCTATTCAGTTTTCGATTCATAGTTATGCCTGAAAGCGCCGGACAAGTCAAATGTCCGTTCCTCCGTTGACATCCCCGGGTAAAAATCTTACGGTTAAGTGCGCACGTTCACCCCTGCCAACCGGGAGTCCCCAGCCATCCGCACGTTCTGGAAATACCGCCACATCTTCCTGGCCTACCGCTGGAGCATCGCCGTGGGTCTCCTGGTCCTGCTGGCCACCAACACGGTCAGCGTGCTCATCCCCGTGCAGGTCCAACGGGTCATTGACGACATCGCCGCCGGAGAACTCGACTCCCTGGCCCCGGCGCTGGGGATTATCCTGGCCCTTGCCGCCGTCATGCTCGGCTGCCGTATCGCCTCAAGATGGCTGCTCTTCGGGGTCGGGCGCAAGGTGGAATACGCCCTGCGAAACGCCCTGTACAGGCACCTGCTGACCCTGCCCCCGGCCTACTACAGCGTCCACCCCACGGGAGAGCTGATGTCGCGGATGATCAACGACGTGCAGGCCCTGCGCTTTCTCTTCGGCGGCGGCATCACGCTGGGGTTCAACACTCTCTTCGCCTACGCCCTCAGCCTGCCGGTGATGCTCCATTACAGCCCGCGCCTGACCCTGTTTGCGTTTCTCGTCCTGCCGGTGGCCGTGTATCTGATGAGCCTCGTCAGCGGCCGGGTCAAGCGCCATTACTTCCGGGTGCAGGAGGTGCTCGGCGACGTGAGCAGCGTGGCCCAGGAGAATTTTTCCGGCATGGCGGTCATCCAGTCCTACGTGAAGGAACAGACCGAAGACCGCCGCTTTTCGGACATCTCCGACCGGTATTACCGCGAGTACCTGAAGCTGATTAAGATGCGGGTCTGGCTGTTTCTCATCATGGCCCTGGTCACCAGCCTGGGGATTCTCATCGTGCTGGCGGAAGGCGGACGCGAGTATATTCTGGGCTTGATCAGCCCCGGCGCCTTCGTGGCCTTCGTCATGCTACTGGAAAAACTCTCCTGGCCCACGGCGGCTATGGGCTGGACCGTCACCATGATCCAGCAGGGCACCGCCGCCATGGAGCGCCTCGACCAGGTGCTGTCGGCAAAAAGCAACCTGACCCGCCCGGACCAGAAAACCCATGACAGCCGGTTTCCCACCGGACCGCTGGAAATCCGGGATCTCACCTTCCACTACGACAACCCCTACGGCGACGCCCATCTCATCCACCCGCCGGTGCTGCACCACGTCAGCCTCAAAATCGAGCCCGGGGAGACGGTGGTCATCGTGGGCGGCGTCGGGGCGGGAAAATCCACGCTCTTAAGCCTGATTCCCAAACTCTACCCCGTCCCCGACGGCAAGGTATTTATTGGCGGACGCGACATCAACACCATGCCGCTGCCTGGCCTGCGGGAACTGGTGACCTTCATGCCCCAGCACAGTTTTCTCTTTTCCACGGATATCCGGCGCAACATCGCCTACGGGCAGCCGGAGGCGGGCATGGAACTGATTACGGAGGTGGCGGAAACGGCGGCGGTGCATAAGGAGGTCATGGCCTTCGACACCCGCTACGAAACCCTCGTCGGCGAGCGGGGGATTACGCTGTCCGGCGGGCAACGCCAGCGGATGACCCTGGCGCGGGCCATCCTCATCGAGCCGCGGATTCTGCTGCTGGACGACCCCTTCTCCAACGTGGACGCCCACACCGAGGAGGACATCATCCGGGCGCTGGCCGAACGCAAGGTGTTCGAAAACAAGATCACCCTCATCGCCACCCACCGGCTGTCGGTCATCCGCCATGCGGACCGGGTGGTGCTGATGGACGAGGGACGCATCGTGGCCACCGGCTCTCATGACGAGCTGATGGCCGAACAACCCCTGTATCAGCGCCTGCACCGGCTGGAGCACCTTCGCGCCGAACTCGACGCCGTGTGGCGCGACAGCCTCCCGGAAACGGAGGAACCGGTATGAGCCTGGACATCGCCACGTTCGAGGACGAGGAAAGCGGGTCAGTTTCCAGTATCCGAGATATCGGCCTGCTGAAAAAACTCTGGCCCTATGTCCGGCCCCACCGGAAACTCCTTGTCGGTTCCCTGCTGCTGCTGATCCCGGTGACGCTCTCGCAGATCGCCCTGCCGGTCATCGTGCGCCGGGCCATCGACGGCCCCATGGCGGCGGGCGACTTCAACGGCCTCTGGCTGCTCTGCGGTGGCTATTTCCTTATCATGGCCGTGCATTACATCTTGAAGTACCACGTGATGGTCATGTCGCAAGTCGCCGGGCAGCGCATCGTCTATGACCTGCGCACCGGCTTCTACCGCCACCTGCAAAGCCTCTCACCGCGCTTTTATCACCGCACCCCCATCGGCAGGCTGGTGACCCGAATCACCAACGACGTGGAAAACCTCAGCGAGATGTTCTCCTCCGGCGGACTCTCCATCCTGATGGATCTGGCCATCATCCTCGGCGCCGTCATCGCCATGTTCTGGCTCCACTGGCAGATGGCCCTCGCCACCTTCGGGATGATCCTGGTCATCAGCGCCGTGATGGAGGTTCTGCGCCGACGTTCCCGCGATGCCTACAATACCATCCGGGTCAAGGTCGCCGCGCTCAACGCCTTTTTGCAGGAGAACTTCTCCGGCATGGACGTGGTCCAGCTCTACCGGCGCGAGGAGAAAAACTACCGGGACTTCGAGGAACTGAACCAGGACAATTTGAAGATCAACCTGAATTCCGTCCTCTACGACTGTTCCCTGACCTCCTCCGTGGAGTTTCTCACCATCGTGGCGACCATTCTGATTCTCTGGATCGGCGGGGTCGCCATCGGCGCGGGGGGCATGACCTTCGGGGTGCTGGTGGCCTTTTTCCTCTATGCCCAGATGATCTTCGACCCCCTCGAAGATCTCGCCGAGAAATACACCATCATCCAGGCCGGGCTGGCCTCCATCGACAAGATCATGGGCTTCTTCACCCTTCAACCAGAGATTCCCGCTGGCGAAACCGTCTCTTCAGTTTCAACAAGATCAGTTTCCACAAGGCTTGACGGGCATATTCGCTTCGAGGACGTCACCTTCGGCTATCTGGAACACACCCCCGTGGTGCGCGGGATTTCCTTCGACCTGCCCCCCGGCCGCTCCGCCGCCATCATCGGCCCCACCGGCGCGGGCAAGACGACGCTGATTAAACTTCTCACCCGGTTCTATGACGTGAACGGCGGTCGGATTCTCATCGACGGCAAGGACATCCGCGAGCTGCCGGTGGCGGAGCTGCGCCGCAACATCGTGGTGATCCAGCAGGACGACTTCCTGTTTTCCAGAAGCGTCGCCGAAAACATCACCCTGGACCCGGAAAAAGCGGGAGATCCGGAAGAGGAACCCCGTCTCCGGGAGGTGCTTTCACAGGTGCAGGCCCTGGATCTGGTGAGCCGCCTCGAAGGCGGCATCCACCATGTGTTGAGGGAGCGCGGGCGCAACCTGTCCGGCGGCGAGAGGCAACTGCTGCTGTTTGCGCGGGCCATCTATCATGATCCGGCCATTCTCGTGCTGGACGAGGCCACCTCCGCCATCGACCCCCACACCGAGACACGGGTGCAGCACGCCATGGAACGGCTGATGGCTGAACGGACCACTCTGCTCATCGCCCACCGCCTGTCCACCATCGAGCAGGCGGACCAGATCCTCGTCATCAGCCAGGGCCAGCTGGCCGAATCGGGCAGTCATACGGAACTGGTCCGGCAGGACGGCCTCTACGCCCGGTTCTACCGCTACCACGAGATACTGGAGCATCCCGCGGGCGGTGTCAAAAGTGATGTAAAATAAACCCCATGCACCGGACGGAAGAAAAATTGCGGGCGCCGGAATTCCGGGCCACCCACTGGCTCAACGTGCCCAAGCCCCTCTCGCTGAGGCAGGATCTGGCGGGAAAGACCGTTCTGGTGGACTTCTGGGACTATACCTGCATCAACTGCCTGCATACCCTCCCCTATCTCAAGGGCTGGCATGAACGCTATGCCCAATATGGGCTGGTCATCGTGGGGGTTCATGCCCCGGAATTCGCCTTTGCCAAAGACGTTTCCCTCGTGGAAAAGGCGGTACGGGATCTGGGGATCACATACCCCGTAGCCATCGACAACGGCTACCAGACCTGGGAAGCCTACGCCAACCGGTTCTGGCCTGCTAAATATCTCATCGACGGCGCGGGCTATCTGCGGGGGCTGCACACCGGGGAAGGCCGCTATACCGAGACCGAGCGGTTGATCCAGCAGGTGCTTCTGGAACAACAGCCGGGTCTGGATTTTCCCGATCCCCTGCCGGTGTTACTGGACATGGACCAGCCCGGCGCCGTGTGCCACCCGGTGACCCCGGAGCTGTATCTGGGGACCCGGCGGGGCCAACTGGGCAAACCCCAGCAGTACGAGCCGGGGAAAATCGGGCGCTATGAACTGCCGGATCGCTACGAGCCGGAGACGCTGTATCTTGGCGGCATGTGGAAGGCGGAGGATGAGTACGCGGAACATGCCGGAGCCCGCCGCGGCGCCATCGCCCTGTTCTACAAGGCCAAGGAGGTCAACCTCGTCATGGCGCCGGGGGAAAACCCGGCGGAGGTCTATGTTTCCCAGGACGGCGACTGGCTGCCTGAGGCCGATTGGGGAGCGGATGTGACGAAAAGCCCCGACGGAAGGCCGGTGGTCCACGTGGCCCAGCCCCGGATGCACCGGCTGGTGAACAACCGTCACTACGGTATGAACGAACTGATGCTGGTGACGGAAAGCCCCGGACTGCGGGCCTACGCCTTCACCTTCGTCAGCTGCGTGTCAGAATCCCCGGCAACGGCGGGCTAGACGCACCAGGTCTCGTCGGCCTGGGCAATCTCCTTGAGCTTCTCCAGATTCGTCACGACGATCTTGCCGCCGCGCAGGTAGTTGATGCAGCCGTGCATCTTCTTCAGGCGGCTGACGATACGCACCGACTCCTCGTAGGCGATGCCGGTCATGCTGGCGATGTATTCGTGGGGCAGGTTGATTTTCAGCAGCTTGCCGTCTGCCGTCTCCTCGGCCCCGTCGCGCTTGAGGTGGTACATGAGGATCTTGGAGACGCGGGCATCGGTCTTTTTTACCACCTGGTTGTGGGTTTCGTAGTTGAACCAGAGCACCTCGCCCAGCTCCACCACCATGTTCAGGGCAATCTGAGGGTACTTGCGGGCCAGGTTCGTCAGCTGATCCCGCGTCACGTACATCACGCCGGTGTCGTTGAGCACTTCCGCCGAAAACGGGTAAGGTTTGCCGGTCAGCGCACCGGTGACGCCGAAGAATTCTCCCACGGAGGCCAGGCGGACGATGGTGCTTTCCCCGTCAGAGGAATATTTCACCAGCTTGACACAACCCTTCAGCACGAAATAAATCTTGGCGCCCGTCTCTTCCGGCAGGTCGCGCTCGTAGAAGATGACACTCTCCTTGTCGAAACGGGTTTCCTGGAAGTGGGGGGCAATATCCTCGATTTCGGCCTCGGTAAAATTGCGAAAGAGCTTGATCGTGCGAAACTTTTCAACGAGATCGCGCGGGGAGGTGCTGAGGGTGGAGTTCATAATACAGTAGCCTCGCGGGTTTGCCGGGTTGTGACAGGACGAAAGAAACACACCTTCTTAAGACAGGGTCCCGGCCCGAACTATACAGGGGATTATATTAACAAGAGGATTCCCTTTCAAGAGCAGACCGAAAAGACGGCGACTGATCCGATCATAGCATCGGTCCCAGGCCCCGGCAAAAACTCAAGGAGCCGGGCGCAGCCGATGATTGAACGCCCGGAAGACAATCGGCCTTTCGCATTCGGCGGCCAGCCATCCCCGCGCCTGCGCCGGAAGCCAGGGGCGGATGAACACCAGGACCGATGGTTTCTCCCTGGGCCATTCCTCGCGGACATGCCGCAGAATGGGCCGCTCGAACTGCCGGAACACCGGACTCAGACGAACCGGGCCACACCGTGAGGACAGCCGAACCCGTGCCGGATCGTTGATAAAGGCATCCGCCTGCACCCGCAACTGGGCATCCAGCACATCGGGCCGGTAAGCCTGATTCAACAGGGGAGGCGCGGAAGCGGTCAGATCGCTTAATGCCAGAAATACGACGGGCTTCCAGTAGTATGCCCGCGCCAGCCGGTCCTCTAGTGCCTCAAGACTGATCGGCACCCCGCCCAGGTTGCGTTTTCGGGATCGGAACCCCTGGATGCCACCGGGATAGCGCTCCAGGTTGTCCAGCGGGTAGTAGTCCAGGATGTTTCTCAGGGCCAGGGCGTTGTATGCATTGATCCAGTAGGCCATCCGGTCCTCTTCCGTCACGAAGAAGTCCGGGTGGGAATCGGGCGACACGGCGGCCAGTTGATCAAGATACTGGTTCAGGCGGCGGGGATGCGCCCGAAGCCGGTTAAAGGCGACACGCCCTTCGGCATCCACCGATTCGGACAGCACCTCCTGCCAGATATGGTGCCGAAAGGGTCGGATGACCAGCGCGTCATTGATGACCCGGCCCGCCCAGGAGGATTCAGGAAGCAGCCCCAAAGCGGCAACCGACAGGATTACGGCAAGCATCAGACCTGACAGGCGCAATAGAAACCCGTTCATGAGGCCGCCCGTCCCTGCATCTGCCGGATCGCCTCGTAAAGCACGACAGCCACCGCGTTGGACAGGTTCAGGCTGCGGGCGCCCGCCACCATGGGAATGCGGACACTGCGCTCCGGCTTGTCCGCGATCACCCATTCAGGCAGGCCCCTGTCCTCGCTGCCGAACACCAATAGCGTCTTCGGCGCGTATTCAACCTCCAGGTAGGACTGCTTCGCTTTGGTGCTGAGATAATAGGGCATCCAGCCCGGCTTCTCCTGCTCCAGCACTTCAAAGTCAGCCATATGGCGAATTTCAAGCCCTTCCAGATAATCCATTCCGGCCCGCTTAAGATATTTATCCCCCATGCGGAATCCCAAATCGCCGACAAGAACCAGTTCTGCCCCGGCGCACTGGCACAGGCGGGCAATGTTGCCCGTATTCTGGGGAATGCGGGGCTCGACCAGAACCACGGTCAGCAGGCTAGTACTGGCGAGGATCGTATTCGGTGGCGGCAAGAATGGGGGCATAGGTCGGATCGGTCAGCAGTTTCTCCGTCCCCAACACCACGCAGGAGAGGGGATCGTTGGCAATGTGCACCGGCACCTCGACTTCTTTCGAGATCAGATCGTCCATGCCCGCCAGCAACGCCCCGCCACCGGCCAGCACGATGCCCCGGTCCACGATGTCCGCCGCCAGTTCCGGCGGGGTGGCTTCCAGGGTCGCCTTCACCCCTTCCACGATCTGCATCAGGGTTTCCTTCAGGCAGTCGCGGATCTCGGTGGAATTGATGCGGATGGTATCGGGCAGGCCGGTCTGCAGGTTCAGACCGCGCACCTCCATCTCGTCCTCCTCCTCCTGATCGAAGGCGGAACCCAGGCGGATCTTGATCTCTTCCGCCGTACGCTCCCCGATGGAAAGATTGTGCTGCCGGCGCAAATGGTCCTGGATGTTCTCGTTCATCTCGTCCCCGGCAATGCGCAGGCTCTTGGACACCACGATGCCGTTGAGGCTCAGCACAGCGATTTCCGTCGTGCCGCCTCCGATATCAATGATCATGGAGCCGGTGGGCTTTTCCACCGGCATGCCCGCCCCAATGGCCGCCGCCATGGGTTCGGGAATGAGGTTGACGATGCGGGCGCCGGCATTGTAGGCGGCATCTCCCACGGCCCGACGCTCCACCTCGGTCACCACGCTGGGCAGGCCAATCACGATACGTCCGGGATGGGCCTGGATAATGCTCTTGTCGCCGATGACCTTGTCAATAAACTTGCGCAGGAGGACCTCGGCCCATTCGAATTCGGCAATCACGCCGTCCTTCAGGGGTCGGGTCGCCTTGATGTACTCCGGCGTCCGGCCAATCATGTCACGGGCGGCCAGGCCGACCTCGATGACTTTCGGCGGCTTGGGACGGGTATCGATAGCCACCACCGACGGCTCCCGAAGAACCACGCCCTTGGTGGACGTGCATACCAGCGTATTCACCGTGCCCAGATCAATACCCAGGTCATTGGTGGATTTTTTAACGAAATTGAACAGGCCCACTTTGCTCTGCAACGCCTCTAAAATCGATTCTATGAAAGACACCGGACTTATTATGCCTTATCCTGACAGTAAAGCTCAACACACCAGCTCTTGTAACGGCCAGGCCGTTTTTCATTTCAAACCGGGGTGCCGAAACCGCTCAGGTTTTTATTATACGCTGTCTTTCGATTTTTGATCCGTTCCTTCGGCAACCCAGCGCAAATAATCCTCGCTCCCGCCCTCAACGGGCAGCACGATGAATTCCGGCACCGTATAGGGATGCAGGCTTATTACGGCATTTTCAAGCGCCTTCAGCCGGGGACGAGTGGTCTTGATGACCATCAGCGCCTCGACATCCTCTTGCAACTCGCCCTCCCAAACGTACAGGGACCTGACCGCCGGCACAATGTTGACACAGGCCGCCAACTCGCCGCGCACAACCGCCTCGGCAATGTCACGGGCCTGCTTTTCGGACGGACACGTTACCAGGGCAACGCAATACATGAATCCAAATCCTCCTTCGTCATATGACTATAACAACACCCTCCCCGCATTAACAACATATAAAGATTCGGGACTCCGCCCCGCCAATCTTGCGAATAGCCCTTGACCCAATGGGTTGCATGGGTTTTAATACGCATTGTTAAACACCTTTCTACCCACCTATTTCTGAAAGAATCTACGAGAAGCCGAACAATACATTCAGACAGACCAAAACGCATGACTGACCCCACAACCTGTCATGCGACTCCGGTGCATCCGGCACAACCCCGGTTGCAAAGGGCTGTTGGTCTTCAATGGCGTGCAGGAGAGTGTGCAGTGTTTCTGACTGCGGTTATCTTATTAAGATCAGGTTTCTAACAGTTTCAAAGTGGTACGTAAGGGTTCGTATATCGGGAAGGAGAATCCATGAATCTGAAGTTTATGACCTCGTTAATGATCATCCTCGCACTGGCTGCGGGTATGACCTTCGCTGGCTGCAAAAAAGAAGAAGCCGCCCCTCCTGTCGATGACACCGTCATCGAGGAAGAAACGATGGAAGAAGTTGAAGAAGCTCCCGTCGTTGAAGAGGAAGCCATCGAAGAAGCCCCGGTCGAGGAAGGCGCTGCCGACGTCGGCCATGAGAGCGAAACGCCCGAAGAGCACGCCGAACACGAGTAGGCCTCTTCCGGTCGCTCTTTCGAATTCAAGACCCTCTCCCCCAATGGGAGGGGGTTTTGGTTTTCACAAACCCAACCCTTCAGGTCATCAGCACAACCCGGCGAACCAGGCGCCAAAGTCCCCGGATGTTTTGCGCCAGCCGGGTCCAGGGGGTGACCAGAATCACTTTCTCGTCATACCAGCCGCTCCAGTGCTCCCGAAGCTCCCCGGCATAGGCCGCCAGCATGTAGTCAGGCAGATCCCGTCCCTGGCTCAGGCAGGTTCCCATCTGGCGCATCAGCTCCAGTTGGGCGTCCATATAGAAAGGGACCCCGCGCTGGTGCTCCTCGTCAGCCTCGAAGTGCAGCAGGGCCTGGTAGGCCGTATCCAGGGAACGGTCCGTTCCCCGCACCACGGGCCAGCGGTTGATCGCCTGGCGGGGCGTCAGGATTTCATCAAACACGTCCAGCAACAATCCGCCCGCCGCCCGCCGGGATGAAGCAATCGAAGCCGTCGCACCCGTCCGCATTCCAAAACCTCGTGGCTGATACAATGGTTCCTGTTCACATTATAGGGAGATTGTCCCGTCTTGCAGCATCCCCCGAACACCGGAAATCTGGCCGGAAAACGGATTTTCATCAGCCGCCCGGCAACCGACGCCCGGCACTTCAGCGAGCCGGTCATCGCCGCAGGGGCCTGCGTACTGGCCGCCCCCCTGATTGAAACGGCGCCTCTGCCCTTCGAACCGCCCCCCGCCGATGCGTATGACTGGATCTTCATCACCAGCCGCAACGGCGCAGCCGCCGGGCTGCCCCTCCTCGATCGCAGCAAGCCGGTGGCAGCGGTCGGTCCGGCCAGCGCCGAAGCCGTGGAAGCCGCGGGATTCCGGGTCACCTTCCTGTCCCAGACCCATCACGCGGCAGCGGCGGCACAGGCGTTTCTAGAGCATTTCGGGGAACAGCCCCTTCGCCTGCTCTGGCCATGCGGCAACCTGGCCGATCCGGAACCGGCCCGCATTCTCCAGGATGCCGGCATGACCGTGCTGTCCCCGGTGGTCTATGAAACCAGGCCGGTCGACACGGTTCCCGCCGAGATCGAAGCCGTCCTGAGGGAAGGGGTCGACATTCTGGCATTGACCAGCCCCTCATCGGTGGCCAGCTTTCATCACCGCGGCTACCCGGTGGCCGGAGCCACCGTTGTCTGCATCGGACCGGCCACCGCAGCGGCGGCCCGAACCCTTCTGGGCCGCTGCGATCGGGAGGCGCCGGTTCATACCCTGGCCGGTCTGGCGGACGTCCTTCTTGAGCCGGATTGCCCGTCCTGAGATCCCCGCTCCTCTCCTATAAACCCTATTGGACTTTTGATATGTTTTCGATATGATGGCTCTTGAGGTGATTGGGCTAGGGCCGGTTCTCGGCAGAATTGGGATCGGACAGTGTTGTGACTGACAATTTCATTGGTGAAATTCAGAAAAAAAAGCAGGAACACGACCAGAGTTCCGTCCTGACCCATTACGAGACGCCCCTGGTGACGGTGGATATCGTGGTGTTCACGGTTCAGGACAACCGTCTGAAGGTTTTGCTCATCCAGCGCAAGGGCGAACCGTTCATGCACATGTGGGCCATCCCCGGCGGTTTCATCCGGGTGGGTGAAACCCTGAAGGAGGCGGCAAGCCACCGCTTGCGCGAGGAAACCAGCGTCAAGGACATCTATCTCGAACAGCTCAGCGCTTTCGGCGATCCGGGCCGGGACCCTCGCGCACGGGTCATCACCGTGGGCTACTATGCCCTGGTCAGTTCGGACCGCCTGCACCTGGAGGCGCATGCCAACGCCGAAAACATTGGCTGGTTCTGCATCACCGAACTGCCGGAACTGGCTTTCGATCACCAGAAAATTCTTGACGCCGCCCTGGAAAAGCTGCGCGAACACCTGGAGACCTCGCCCATCGCCTTCCAGTTGCTGCCGGAAAAATTCACCCTCACGGAACTCCAGCGGGTCTACGAGTTGATCATGGGCAAGACCCTGGACAAGCGGAACTTCCGGAAAAAAATCCTCTCCTCCGGCATCCTCAGAGACACGGGTGAAACCAAGATGGAAGGGTATCACCGTCCGGCTCAGCTCTACGCCTTCACCAAGTACCAGGAACCCCAGCTGGTCTAGGGCCAATCGACACCGGAAAAACCGGAATGGAATTCCCGTTGGGATTTATCCCTGTGAAGGCAGGGATGGGGATGACGCAAATGTTTCAGGTTTAAATGTCGATTCAACCTAGGATCTGCCCCAGGAAGGATCAGCTATAACTTGTGCCGCCGAGGATCTTGCGCACATAGTTGGTGGTTTCCCGGAACGAGGTCCAGCGGCCATTCAGCACATTGCCCGGCCCGGCATTGTAGGCCGCCAGGGCCTGACGCCAGTTGCCAAACCGGTTGAACTGCTGCTTCAGGTAGCGTGCCCCCGCATCCAGGTTTTTCTGCGGGTCAAAGCGCTCATCCACACCGCCGCCCACCCGCAGCCCCAAACCCCGCGCCGTCGCCGGCATCAACTGGGTTAGTCCTGCGGCCCCTGCCCCGCTGACGGCACCGTTTCTCCCGCCGGATTCGGCCTGAACCAACCGGTGGAAGAGATCCGCCGGAATTCCGTGCTTGTTGGCCGCCGCCCGCACCATATCGCCCAGTTGCCCCGGCGGGACATTCCCGCCCCGGTTCACACCGCCGTTGGAGCTGTCCCAGCCGCCACCCCTTCGCCGGTTTTGTCCACTATTATTTCTTTGTCCCCCGTCCCATGGAAAATCCCCACCGGCCAAGGGGCTGCCGTCGGCGAAAGGGTTCTGGCCGCCAAAAGCCCTCTGGTTGCCAAAGCCGTCCTGCCCGCCGCTTTGACCTCCCAGCCGCCCCATCAGGAGCGTGGCCAGCATACCAAAAAGCATGCGAAGGATATCCGACTGCGGGTCCTGCTTCCCGCAGCAGCCACCGTTGTCCTGTTTCCCAAAACCGGGAAAACTCTCAGACCCCGCTGTTCGGGAGGCCGTCCCGCCGAAGTTCAGCCCACCCGCCGCGGGCAGGCCGGTTGCAATCAACGCGATAAACTGACTCATCCTCACACTCCTTCGCCATGACGCGGTTTATGCGATCATCCGGTTATGCTGGCCGGTGGACACAAAGCCCTGGACCTCGCGGGAATCGAGCCGGTAGCGGCGGCGCTTCACCGCATCGCTGGTGTTGCCCTCAATGGTGTGGACGTAGCCGTTCTCGATTTTTTCGACGAAGCCCGTATGCCCCAGGTTGCCGCGGGCGCCCCGCAGCAGGATCACGTCACCGGGTCGCGGGTTGTTGGTCAGGCGACCGTTTCGCGCCGCCCAGTCGTGAATACCCCGCACGGAGGCGATATGGCCCCACGGAGAGCCACCCGCCTGTTTCAGGACGGTGGACACAAAATCCGCGCACCAGGGCCGGTTCTGTCCCTGGGAAAACGTCCGGTTGATGAAGCCGCCGTGCTGGCGTTCGTTAATTCCCAGGTAGGATCGGGCAATATCCAGGGCGTTGCCATTGCTCACACCCTGTCCCGGAGTAAACTGCCCGCCGTTGACCGGTCCGCCGCCGAAAGGATTGCCCCCGCGACGGCTGCCGGACGGTCCGCCGCCCAGATTGCCGAGGCCTCCGTAACCGCCGCCCGGCGATCCGCTCCCGCCCCCCAACAGATTGCCGAAAAGATTGCTGAACGGGTTGCCGCCCTGCCCCCCCTGCCCGCCAAGCACCATGCCCAGCAGCAGAGACAGCAGGGACAGCAGGTTTTGGTTCATGCCCTGTCCGCTCCCTTGATTTTGGTAGCCACCACCGTCATTTCCAAAACCGGGAAAGTCCCCGGCACCGTTGCTACAGCCATTCTGACGCTGCATGCCGGCTCGCCCCCCAGGGCTTCCACTGAAAAACGCCACAAAACTCCGACCCTGCCATCCGGCATTTCCACAACACATGCTCTTACCCCCTGGCCCGCACGACGCTCTCTTCGTCAACCGCGGACGTCTACTGACTCCCCACTACTCTCAACAGCATAAAACCCGCCAGAGGGAAGATTTTGACAGGGCAAACCTTAAAAGAACCTTAAGTTCGAATGCGCAGGCAAACAGCCTGCGCACTGAACAATCCCACCAGGACTCAATTGGGATAAACGTTATGCGGCCTGGGAGGAAGACGCCGCCACCTGCCGCGCAGCGGCCAGGTGATTCCGGTACGTCCCCGACTTGTAGACACTCCAGGCATTGAAGCCCTGGCTCTCGAAAACCTGACGGGCCGCCCTGGCGTTGGTCTGGGGGTCAAACAGGGCCTCGTTGCTTGAGATGCCAAACGCTTGCCGGCGCTGCGGCCCCATGTTGCCCAGCATGTTGATCTGCCAAAGGCCATAGGAGTTGTCGCCCGTTGATGCGTTGGGATTGTGGGCGTTGGGGTTGCCTCCGGATTCCGCCATGGCGATGGCCGTCATGGTGACCGCCTGATCGTTGCTAAAGCCTGCCTGCCGGGCCAGTTGGTAAATGTTTTTGGGGTCCATGCGACCACCGCCACGGACCGGAGCGCTGCCATTGCCCGGCGCCGTTCTGCCCGTGCCGCTTCCCCGACGGGTGCCCCCTGAACGCATGCCGCCTCCTGAACGGGCGCCACCTCCGCGGGAAACTTCTCGCGGATCGATTTCTCCGCTCAGAATCTTATACAGCAACTCCTCCACGGAGATTCCCATTTCCTCGGCCATTTGAAGCAGTCGCTCAATATCGATGCCCGATCCTCCGCCCGACCCCATGCCGGGCGATGCGCCTCGGCCGATGGAGGGATGATGGGCCTGCCGGTAACCGGGCGAATAGGACGCCTGCTGGTAGGACGGCAAACCACCACCCGTATTGCGGGCGTAAGAGGGACTGCCGCCCCCCGACACCGGCGCACTGCCGCTAGGCAACGAAGCATGACGGACGCCCTGGGCATCCTCCGCATTCTGGGTGCCGGCCAGAATCGGCCCCGGATTGACGACCTGGCCGTTACGGATAATCTCGAAGTGAAGGTGCGGACCGGTGGAGTTGCCGGTGGAACCCACCGTCCCCAACTGCTGCCCTTGGCGCAGTTGGGACCCCGTCTCCACATTGATGTCATTCAGATGGGCATAGCGGGTCTGCAACCCGTTGCCATGATCGACAACCACCTGGTTGCCGTAGCCGTCGCGGCGATCCCCGGCAAAAACCACCCGGCCTGAGCGGGCTGCCCCCACAGGCGTTCCTGTCGGCGCCGCGATATCAATGCCGTCATGGTGCCTGACGCCGCCACGAATCGGATGAATCCGGTTTCCGAAATTCGACGTGACGCGACCGCCGCCGCGGACCGGATTGATGAAACCTTCGTTGCGGTTGTTCTGATTATTCTGCTGACTCACATGACCGTTGTTCGCCAACGGACGTCTTGCGGACGTCGTTACCATCGCCCCTATACCCCCTGTTAATTTACCCTCTCTGGCCGATGCCCCCCGTGCATCGACTCGCCTGTCAGAGTTTCAACCCTCGTATTTGCATAAAAACCGAAAAAACGATTTTTATAACGGCTGAATCCTTAAAAGAATCTGAAGAATGAAACAACCCCCGACCAGAGGGGCCGGGGGTTGCCTTGTACCTGTGTCGGTGTACGCAGAGCTTCCTAGAACAGGAAGTTGGTGCGCAGACCGAGGACAGTGGTGAAGTTGTTCTCTTTCAGACCGAGGCGGTTGAAGATGAACTGAACGCTCGGAACGATCGAGATGCTGTCCGTAAACTGGTACTTGTAGTAGGTTTCGAAAATGTGCTCGTTGGTGTCACCAGGGCCAACAGGGTCCTGACGGCGGTTGCCGCCACCCACGCCGGTCCGGCTCACGTCGCCGATCCCCTGTTCGTGGAGATCGATGACCGCATAGCCGAGGCCGAGCACGTCGTCATCACGCCAGCCCGGCGCAATGGCCGACATCGGGATGTGCAGACCGGTGCTGAGCGACTGCTTCACACCGACGCCAACACCGTTGGTGGCCGCAGCCACAGCCACGTTGTTGAAATCGGAGTTGCGGCCCGTGCCGTTCATCAGCGAGCTGTAGAGGAAGTTGCCGCTACCTTTATTAACCAGCATGTAGTTAAAGAAGGTACCGATGCCTCCCCACCATTCCTGGTTCCAGCCCACGTAGAGGGCGTTGGTGGAGTCGCGCTCGAAGTCGCGAGCTTTTGCCGAATCGCCCTGGGACGCGGACAGACCGGCGGAACGGTTGGCGTAGGTGCCCACACCGATGCCGGGGGCACGCAGCGTGTTGCCGTTCATCCAGATGTGGTAACCACCCACGTAGATGGAGCCCGGCTTCGTGAACTCGTCGCCCAGGAAGCTGGTCACGTAGTTCAACCGGCCTTCATAGGTCAGGTTCAGACCGTCCATCACGTCGCCCACGTCAATGGAACCCAGGCCCGTGGTCAGGTCAAGGTTGGCGCTGTTGCCCAGACCCTGATGCCACTGCCAGGCCACCATCGGCATGTTGTAGTTGACCGCGATACCCGGTGTGTTGACCAGCGCCGTGTTCTGGAACTGGGTCAGCTCGTTTCCGCGGTACGGACTCTTGTCATAGAGGAACCGCCACGGAACGACACCGAAGTACAGGTCAGCGGTGGTTTCCCAGCCTTCCCGATCCGGGAAGATTCCCAGCGTGTCGGTCAGCAGGGGAATCCCTTCCTTGAAGTTCTGCTTGTAGTAAGCCGTTTCAAGGTAGAGGTTGGAACGGGTGTTGCCGCCGGTCATGTTGTTCTGGACATTGGCGGTCAGGAACCCGTCATTGTGAGCGGACGCATCGGTGGCGATTCTCGAATAGCCGGAGAAAGGCCCATTCGGACCCACGTTGTTACCGGCGCCGGCGCTGGGACTCACACGGCCAAAAGCGGCAACGAGGCGGGCGTACACATCCCCGCGACCGATCTTGGAATCCGGATCGTCATCCTTCACCGGGATATCGAGAGCCAGCCGCAGACGACCGATGGCGGACATCCCGTCGAGGATGCCGTCACGGGTATTGTTGCCGGCGGCACTGCTCTGGACGCCCTGGGCGCTGATGTCGCTCAGGAAGCCCATGCTGAAGTCCCCGTGAATCTGGGTTTTTTCCAGCAGCGTCAGGCGGTTGTCCTGCTCATCGTTTTTGGCTTCGATGGCAGCGGCCCGTTCCTCCAGGGCACCCACCCGTGCGTTCAGGGCGTTGAGTTCGTTGCGGAACTCTTCCTGAAGACGGGCCAGCGTCTGGAGATCGGCCTTGTCCGCTTTCTCGGCGCCGAGGCGGGCGAGATCACGGCCAATGGTTTTGATGAGTGCATTCAGCGCGGCAGCCATTTCCCAGCGGGTCGCGGTTCTGTCGCCACGGAACGTTCCATCCGGGTAACCTTCGATGACATCGTACTTTTCGACCAGGTCACGGAGCGCTTCGAACGCCCAGTGGTTTCTGTTGACATCGGAAAGCTCGTCCACGCTGGTAATGGCGTGGGCAGGAGTCATCGAACCGAGAAACGCCCCGGTGGTGCCCGTCAAGAACACACTCGCTGCAAGCAGCACAGGTGTAATTCTTCTTAAAGTCATAGAACTCAACTCCTATTAACTCCTAGTATCTGAATAATTCTTCCTATCCGTTACACACTTGTTAAACTCGGGCTTTCTTTCCCACCACCCGGAAATGGTCTACGAGGTTGCGGATGCATCACCTCCAGTCGATTGAACGGTTGGAAAAACTGGATTGTCACCTATCATCCATCATCTGCGAAGAATCCGAAAGATGCGTCCATTATATGGATAAGAGACGCCCTTTAACAGGGTTCTTTGCATAATCTTTATCAAATCCTTTTGAGGTTTTAATAAAGATTTGAATCCGGATGGAACAGCTCTCTATCCAGTTCAACTACGGATTGTAACACGATTTTTCAGAAAGAGGACCCCACCGTTCAGCCGGTTTTCAACTCATGCATCCGGGCCAGGATTTCCCCTTCCACCGTGCGCAAGGCGTCCTGAATTTTGGAACCGTCCCGGCCCCCGGCCTGGGCAAATCCGGGCTTGCCGCCGCCGCCGCCGCCGCAGAGAGAGGCCGCCCGCTTGACAATATCCCCGGCCTTGATCCCGCGCTCCACCTGGTCCGGCGACACCGCGCAGACAAAGCCGGCCTTGCCGCCCTCATCGGAACCCAGCAAAATGACGTGGGAGGACAGCCGGTCCGCCAGTTGCTCGGCGATGCGCTTGAGTCCGTCCATCGACTGACCGCCGAGCAGACGAACCAGAACCGGGGTTTCCGCCGGAATCTCCGAGACCAGGGCATCCACCGCCTGGGCGGCCAGCTTGCCTTCAAGCTCCCGGATGAGCCGGTCCTGGCTTTTCAGGGTTTCCATCAGCTTTTCCACCTTCTGGGGAACCTCCCGCACCGGGGCTTTCAGCATGTCCGCCGTTTTCGCCAGCTCCGTCTCCAGGATTTTAAAGGCCTTGTAGGCCCGTTCCCCGGCCACCATCTCGATCCGGCGAACCCCGGAGGCAATGGAGCTTTCCGAAAGAATTTTCACCAGACCGATTTCCCCAAGGGCGTTGACGTGGGTTCCCCCGCACAGCTCGCGGCTGCGGTCGCCATAGGCGATGACCCGCACGCTGTCGCCGTATTTCTCGCCAAACATGGCCACCGCCCCCGACGCCTTGGCGCTTTCGATGTCCATAACCTCCAGGCTGCGGGGAATGTTCTCCTGTATCCACTTATTGATGAGATACTCCACCCGCTGGATCTCCGAAGTGGTCATGGCCCGGTTGAGGGTGAAGTCGAACCGGGCGCCTTCCGGCGACACGTAGGAGCCGGCCTGCGTGACCTGATCTCCCAGAACCTGCATCAGGGCCGCATTGAGCAGGTGGGTGGCGCTGTGGTGAATGGCCGCAAGCTGCCGGTAGTCCGGCTCTACCTGGGCAAACACCGTCTCCCCCACACGGATTTCCTCGCCATTGTCAAAAAGGCACTTGTGGACGAAGAGATCGCCGACCTTCACCGTGTCGTTCACCACCACGGTGAGGCCATGATGGCCGTCTTCCCGCGAGAAGGTCCCCCGATCCCCTACCTGGCCGCCGGATTCGGCATAAAACGGGGTCCGGTCGAGGATCACCTCGAAGGCCCGGTTTGTCCCGCTTACCGCATCCACCCGCTCACCGTCGAGAATCAGGGCTTTGACGGTACACTCGGCGCTGAGGGTCTCATACCCCAGAAACCTCGTGGGGCCGACCTCGGCAAGGATCTCCGAGTAGACCTGATCGTCGACGATGCTTTCGCCCTTGCGGGCTTTTCTCGCCCGCTCCCGCTGTTCCGCCATGGCCTTCTCGAAGCCCTCACGATCGACAGTTAGCCCCTCTTCCTCGGCAATATCCACGGTCAGCTCCAGGGGAAAGCCATAGGTGTCGTAGAGCCTGAAGGCCTCATCACCGGGAACATGAAGCCGGTCCGATTTCTTGAGGTCGCCGATCAACTCCTCCAGCAAACGAAGGCCCCGGTCCAGGGTTTCCAAAAACCGGGCTTCCTCCTCGGCCAGGGTCTGGACAATCAGATCATAGCGCTGTTTGATCTCCGGGTACACATCACCATACTGTTGCACAACGGTTTTGACAAACTGGCCCAGGGCGGGTTCGGTGAAACCGAGATACTTTCGCCCATAGCGCACCGCCCGGCGGATGATCATCCTTAGAATATAGCCGCGGCCCTCGTTGCTGGGCATGATGCCGTCGCCGATGGCAAAAACCGTAAAGCGCAGGTGATCCGCCACAATACGCAGGGCAATGTCGGTTTCCGATTTGATCCGGTATTTGACCCCGGCCTTTTTTGCCACGGCCTGGATGATGTCCCAAAACAGATCCGTCTCGAAGGTGTTGTCCTTGCCCTGCACCACCATCGCGATGCGCTCCAGGCCCATGCCGGTGTCAATGTTCTTCTTGTCCAGCGGAATCCGGTACCCCTCGGCATCCTGGAACAGTTCCATGAAAACCAGGTTCCAGATCTCCACGAACCGGTCCGTATCCAGCAGATCCAGGTTGTCTTTCGGACTGGGGCCGCCGGGTTCGCGGTCATAGTGAATCTCGGAACACGGACCGCATGGGCCGGTGGGACCCGGCGGCCCCCAGAAGTTGTCCTTCTCCCCGCAGAACAGAATCCGGTCTTCCGGCACACCGACCTCGTCACGCCAGATAACGAAGGCCTCCTCGTCGAACATGGCATCGGTCTTCAGGACCGAAACCCAGAGGTGCTTCGGATCGAGACCCAGCTCACCGGTCACAAAAGCCCAGGTCCAGGTGATGGCCTCTTTCTTGAAGTAGTCGCCGAAGCTGAAGTTGCCCAGCATCTCGAAAAACGTATGGTGCCGGGGCGTGCGGCCCACGTTTTCCAGGTCCGACGCCTTGCCGCTGACCCGTGCGCATTTCTGCACCGAGACGACCCTCGGCGGGTCCGTCGGCGGCTCAATGCCCAGAAAAATCGGAACGAACGGCAGCATCCCCGCCGGGGTGATGAGCACCGTCGGGTTGTTGGGCACCAAACTGGCGCTGGGCATCGCCTTGTGCCCCAGTTTCCGACTGAAGTAGTCCAGAAAGCGCCGCCGGATTTCCGCGCCGCTCAGCAAGTTCGGATCAGACATGGAAAACCTGTGTCCAAAGACGTGTTCGGAAAAAATTGAAGATCGGGGATCATCGAGCCGATTATACTGCAAGAAGGTGTTCGAAGACACGGGACCTGCTAGAATATGAGCATGTGCGCAAGCTGGGTGTCGACCAAGAGGGAACCGATCGTGAGCAACTTTGCCGGCCTGATTACCCGCGAGAGCGGAGACAAGATCGTCGTTGAAATCGACGCGCAGAACGTGGATTTCCGCAACTGCGAAACCATCAAGTCCGCCATCCACAGCATTGTCACCAACGGCAAGAACCAGGTCATCCTGAATCTGGGCAAGGTGGGTTTTATGGACAGCTCCGGCCTCAGCGTCCTGCTCTACTGCAAACGCCTGTGCGAGGAGGCCGGCGGCAGTTTCGTCCTCTGCGGGCTGCAGTCCTACGTCAACAGCCTGGTCAACCTGACCAACCTCAACAAGTCCATCCACATCTACGAGGACGAAGCCCAGGCCGTGAACCAGTAGCGCCCTGCACCGATTGGCCCTAGTCCTGGGGAATCACGAGATTGACCGGCTGCTCCAGAATGACGGTCAGCCGTTCGCCGGGGAGAAACTCGATATGGGCGCCCATCTGCCGGGGACCAGCCAGAACGGCCTGGTTATAGACGCCCAGACCCATCACCCGGTGGCTAACCCGCTTGTACTTGGTGCCGGGGGTCAGCTCCCCGCCCCAGAGATGTTGTGGGTGGGCAGTTTTGACGTAAGCCTGCACCGGCACCCGCTCCCCGTTTTCCAGGGTCAGCTCATGGAAACGAATCCCCAGCACCGCGTTTCGCCCCTGGATCGGCCCCTCGCTGAGGACCACGGAACCGGCAAGGCGGGCGTTTCGGGAAATCATCTTGTGGGCGCCCAGGTAAAAATCCTGGGTCACCGCCGCCTCCACCCGGTCGTTCACCCGGTTGACGGCGGTATTCAGGGGCGTTTGCAGGACCACGGCCAGAGGGGTCCCCGCGGACAACGTGTACACCCGGAACTCCGGCGAACTCTCATCCACGGCCACCGGCGGGGGCGGCACGTTTTCCGGCCCGGCCCAGGATCGGTCCATCCTGAAAAAGATCCCGGAAAAAACCATCCAGGGACACATCAGGACGATCAGGGCCAATCCGGGCAGACGGATGGGCAGACGGATGGACAGCATTCGCATCATATTTTCATGATAACCAGCCCGCCCGAAAAATCCGCCCCCCGGATACTGTAAACATTTCCGCACCCCCCTCTCGCCCCGGACGCCTTCGCGTGATACCCTGGAATCCAAAGGGGAGACACGTCCATGGCAACCCGCACCTCCTTTTTCGAACAGCATTCATTACCCGTTTTCCGCTTTCTGTCCGACGGGTCGCGTTCGGCTATCGAGGCGCTGCTGGCCTCCGGCAACCAGGCCCACCGGGAACAGACGGTCCTCGCCTTCTTCAAGAGCATCGACTGGCTGTCTCTGGAAGAGCTTCGCGGCGTCGGCGCCAACCCCCTGAACAAGCTCCCGGCCTCTGCGCAGCACCAGGTCTACCGGGATATTGAAACCTATCTTTCCAACAAGGCCAGGGAGCGGCGGGAGCGCTCCGCCCAGCGGAAGTCCCACCTCCTTCGGGTGTACGAGTACTTTCGCCAGAAAGTCCCCCGCGAGGACAAGTTGTTACTGGAGCGCCTGCGCGACTACGAACTGGAACACACCGGGCGCGACACCAACTGGCAGCACTACTTCACCATGCGCACGTTTCGGAAGATCGACGCGTTTATCGCCATGCCCCCCCATGAACGCGAGGCCCTCATTGCCCGGTTCAAGCAGGATGTGGCCACCTACCAGAAGAACGTCCAGAAGTGGCAAAGCGAACCTCAGGCCGCATCGTGGTATGACGTATTCGACATGAACCTCGACGAACTCTTTGGTAGCGCCCAGCACCGGCGCTGGCAGCAAAACACGCAGAACCGGGAGCAACAGCACCGCAGTCCCGGCTCGCCCCCGTCATCCCAGACCTGGAAGGACCTGTCGATGCTGGGGTTGCCGCCCCAGGCCACCCTGCCCGACGTGAAAAAACAGTTCCGCCAGCTGACCCTGCTCCACCACCCGGACGTGCCCGGCGGCTGCGCCACCCGCATGAAAGCCATCATCGCCGCCTACGACCGGCTGAAAAAAATCCTGCGCTGAAAACGGGGCAACAGGGCCGTCCGCTCCCCGCCCTCTGCGTTTTTTGCGGAACCGGATTTTTAGCCGTTTTTTGGTTAGAGTGGAGGCTATGAATGCGTTTCAAACCGCCCTCGCCGCCACTTCCCTCGCCGCCGTGGCGACCACCGCCGGGATTCTTCTGATCCGGCGCTATGAAGTCTGGGGACGGCAAAACACGGTATATTTCGCCACGTTTGCCGCCGGAGTCCTAATTTCCGCCGCCCTGCTTCACCTGGTTCCCGAATCCCTGGACATGAACCCTGCCGCCCCCATCTTCATGCTGGCCGGCTACTTTGCCATGCACCTCTACAACCGGTTTATCCGGGGTTATACCTGCGAACACGCCGCTTGCGATCCGGACGACCCCCATGCTCCCCACTCCCATGACTATGCCTTCGGCCTGGTTCCCTTGCTGGGAATCGGGCTTCATTCGCTGATCGACGGCTTCATCTATTCGGTCACCTACACCGTCAGCACCTTTACGGGCATTCTGACCACCCTGGGGATGATTCTCCATGAATTTCCCGAAGGCATCGTCACCTACCTGCTGCTGCGCGAAAGCGGGTTTACGGAGAAGCGCTCCTTCTGGCTGGCCTTTGCGGCGGCGGCCCTGACCACACCGGCGGGAATGCTGCTCTCCTTCCCCTTCGTGGGACACACCGGCAACGACGTGCTGGGGCTGCTGCTGGCCCTCTCTGCCGGAGTGCTCATCTACGTGGGCGCCACCCATCTGCTGCCCCACGCGGAGCGCGAACACCGCCGGTACTCCGAATTCGCCCTGGCCGGGGGCATTCTCACCGCCATTGGCATCATCGCCCTGCGCCACTAACCCCCGGACGGGTATAGTCTTTTAAAGATTTGTTTCATCCTCGTCATATTCCCGGACTTGGCCATGCCCTTCCTTTTATAATGGGGGGCATCTATGGATAGAGCGATACGGGCGAGGAGGCCAATTACGTGCATCGGTCCTTTGAAAGCTGGTCTGAGGATTTCGTTTTTTCAGACGAACTCGAGGCTTTGGAAACCGGCCTGTCCATGACCATGGCCGGGGACGACGCGACCGTTGAGACGCCCACCGCCCGCCCCCAGAACCTGAACCTGGATCATTTCGTCAACATCGTGACCCAGGGTGTGCTGGAGAAGCTCTCCGACGGCGCCTTCATCGACAAGTTCCTCTACACCCGCGAGCTGCGCAACGACAACGAACGCCTCGCCGCCCAGGTCAAGCACCTGTTGCAGGAAAAGAAGCGGCTGGAAGCGGATCTCATGATCCAGGCCGACCAACTGGCCCGTTACAAGAAAGTCGCCGGCAATATCTTCCTTAAATTGGAGTAATTTTCAAGCACTACGCCCGATCCAGGAGATGAAGAGCCGGATAGCTCCCGATTTTGCCGTAGGAGTGAAGGCCCAGGCCCATGAGGTTCACGCCAAAGTAGGTGATGAGCATCATGACAAACCCGGCAACAGACACCCAGGCGAGGGTTTGAGCCGAATGTTCGCCGTTGACGCGCATGTGGAGATAGACGCCGTAGGCCAGCAACGTCACCAGGCTCATGGATTCTTTCGGGTCCCAGCTCCAGTAGTTGCCCCAGGCCTCGTTGGCCCACAGGCCGCCGAGGATGATGCCGATGGCCAGCAGCGGAAATCCCACCGCCACGCAGCGGTAGGTAATCTCATCGTAGACATTCACGCTCACCGCCTCGCCGTCCGGGCGGGACTCGCGGATTTTCAGGTCTTCTTCCAGGTTATGACTGTAGACCCGGTGCATCAGGCTACTCGTTAACGTATCGCCGGAATCCGGGCCTCTGAGAGGCGGGCCGCCCGCCTCGGCCAGCCGGCCCAAACGCCGGTCAAAAGCGCCCTTGGCGAGATACACGACGGAGCTGATGAAGGCCAACGTGAACATGGCATAGGAACAGAGGATGATCGGCACGTGGATGGAGCGCCAGTAACTCTGCAGGGCCGCCTGCAGGGGACGGATGTCCGTCGGCAGCGTCGTCGCATAAGCCACCATCACCAGCAGGAACAGGCAGACGGGCCAACCGATGCCCGGCAAGCGGAACCATCGGTCGATGACCAGAAAGGCGATCATAATCCAGATGGCGGTCACCATCATGGATTCGTACATGTTGGAGAGGGCGAAATACTCGGCCTGGATAGAGCGCACCGCAATGGCCCCCACAAGGCCGAGGACCGACAGCAGCAACGTGCCCCAGGCCATCTCGCGCACCACCGGGTTGCGGGTGAGGGTGCGGCCTACATACAGGAACAAACTGATGATGAGAAAGACGATGCCCGCATGGACCCATGAAGACTCGTTCAGTAGCAGTTCGGTCATGATATTTTCTCCGTAGAATCAGATGTATTGGCGGTTGTTGGCGCCAGCTCAGCCACCAGTTCCCGTTTCAGGGCGTCCAGTTCCTTGTTGAAGCTTAGACGCGCCTTGTTGGTCTTGTACTGGAAATAGATTTTATGGCGATCCCCGCTGTTCCCGTCCTCACCGTTCCCGTCCTTTTCAATGGCGACCCAGATCCGGCGCTGGGAAAAGAAGCACATGACGGTGCCGACACAGATGATGAGGAAGGCGAGGTAGATGGCAGCGGTTTCCGGGGCCTTTTTCATCTGGAGGCCGGTGGCAATTTCCGGCTTGATGTACCGGACCCGCATGCCGTTGAGCACCCCTTCCTGCCCCTCGAAGAGCTGCAGGTTGTCGGGCATCTGGCCGGGGGCGCCGCCCACGAACCCTTCGCCCCGGTGCAGGAACACCCGCACATGGTTGCGGATCACGCCGGGGTCCTGCTGGACAAAGAAGGGAAAGACGACAAGCGCCAGCTGATCCGCCGGATCGCCCAGCTCCGTCAGGCTGATGGGCCGATCCTGGAAGCGGGTATTGATCTCCACCGTCTTCGGCTCGCCATCGATTTCGAGAAACAGCTTGCCGGTGGGGGCAAAGCTGGCCTGGTAGAAGGTCATATCCCCGATGGCCAGCGGGTGGTTGACGGAGATTTCCTGCCTTGCAAGCTGCTTTTTAGTCTGGTTGTCCGTCACTTCCAGATCGGCAATGAACTGCTGGGGCGTGGTGGGGTCGCTTTCGTAGAACTTCACCTGGAAGTCGTGGACCGTCACCGTCCAATCCGGGATGCTCCCCTGCCAGAATTGCCGGTCCACGTTGGGCATGAAGCTGTCGAACTGGGGAAAAGCGAAGCCTTCACCGGGGGCCACGATCTTCTGGGCCTTGAAGCCGGTAAAAGCACCAAACACAGAGGCCACCAGCAGGGCCAGAATCCCGAAGTGGGCCACCACCGGGCCGATTCGTCCGAAATTGCCCTTGGCCGCATACAATCGCCAGGCACCGGCGGATTCCGGCGCAGCATGGACCCCGTAACGGCGTTTTTTCAGGAGGCGTGAAACCCGCGCCTTCACCTCGGCCTCATCCCCGGTGACCCTCAGCCAGAAATGGTTTGGCGAAACCCGGATATGCTCCGGGCCGCACCAGACCTTGCGGGTGGCGGCCAGAAACGCCGGGCGCAGCCATTGGAAACTGCCGAAAAGCAGGCTGAAGAAGAACAGCACTTCCAGGGCCAGAAACCAGTAGGACGAGTAGACGTTGAAAAGCCCCATCGACTTGAAAATCCGGTAATTCTCCCCGTACTGCGCCTTGATCTGGCTGACCTCCACCAGCCCCTCCTGGGGCATCAGCACCCCGATCAGCACGCCTGCAGCCAGCAGGGACAGCAGGACAATGGCCAGCTGCACGGAACGGAAACAGGCCAGCCAGTCCCAAAGACGTTCGGGCAGGGACCGGGCGGGTTTGTCCTGACGGGTTTTAAGCTGAGAAAGGGGACCAGAGCGGGCTTCCGGAACCGAGACGCTCACCGCGTTCTCCTTGCGTTGGGGCTGTCCATCGAAACAATCCCCCCTATCATTGCCCAGACGGGTTCATTCTTCAATGAGGGGGCTTAGGAATTCCCACAACCGTAATATTCCTTAAACAGGCGTCCAGCCGATCGGGGGCCGGTTTCGCCCTCCCGGCCCCCGATCCCATGATCCACCGCCTATTTATCCGGACGTAACGTTTCGGTACAATGGTGTTGAGCGCGTATATTCATTTTTTGCAGAGGACCTGATGGCGGGAGGCGAGATTGTGAGACACCCCCAACGCGGATGGACATCCCGGCTTTTTGGCGGGGCCTTGTGCTTGGCCCTGACCGTCGGCATGAATGCCCATGCGGGTCTGTTCGCCGGCATTACCGACATCCGCGTCACCCCGGATCGCCGCGACCAGCTCAGCATCCACTTTGAGTCGGATCTCCCCTTCGAATACGACCTGCGGGTGGTTGACGCCGATACCGTGATCGTCAAACTGGTCAACGCCCGGCTCTCAGAACACCTGACAGGCCCCGGCGGACGCCTGAAAATAAGCACCGGCGGCGGCAAAGGCATTGAGCCGGTTCAGACGGCACGCCTGGCCCTGGACGCCACCAGCGGCGAAGAATCCCTCATCCTTGAGGGTCCCGGCTTGGGAAGCCGTGTGCTGACCATCTCCGGCGCCACACCGATCGCCCTGTCCCGTCCAGCTACGCCGGAAGCAACCCAATCGCAGGATACCATCACCCTGCCCGACTTCAAGGCCCTGACCCCGACAGCAGAAAAACCTGCCAGCAAAGCAAAAATCAGCTTGGACGGACCGGCAGCCCCGCCAACGGGGAGTGCGTCAGGAATCAACACGGGCCAGATGAAGGATCTTCTCAAGCTGGGCAACATGAACCGGCTGGGTCAGGCTGGCATGCAGACCGCCGTGGAACAGGGCATGCTCACACCGGAGAGTCCCCAGCCGGTGGCCCGCCGGAAAGATGACGGCGCCAGTCTCCCTCCCCTGTCCCAGGCCGAGCTGCCTGGGGCCGAGGAAGCCTTCCTCGCCCTCTTGAAAGCCGACGAGGAACCGGACTTTGTCCCCCGCCTGAGCAACGACCCCGTCAAACCCGAAGAACAACTCAAGACCCTGATTGGCGATACCCGCGAGGAAGTGGTCTCCCGACACCGGCCCTATGCCCCCGAAAAAAGCCCCGCCGTCCGGGAACTGGACCCCTTCTCCGAAAAATATGACCCCGGTGCGGCCCTACAGAAACAGAACCCGACCGGCCCGCAGATTTCCGCCATCAAAAGCATCCCCTACATCCCCGGCCAGGGCCGGACCGTTGAGATGCCCGGCGCCCCGGCCAACGTCTACGCCCCGGCACCGGCATACCCCGGATACCCGCCTTATTACGGTCCCCCGCAGGCAGTCCCCCAAAACGCCTACATAGCACCCGGCGAGATTAACGAGTCCGCGGAAACCGCCACATACCAACAATCACCCCTGCTCAAACCGGTGCCCCGCTACCGGGGAGATGCGCCCCCCATTCAATACAGCGTTTCCGGTTCTCACGAGGTTTACACCCTGCCTCCAGGACAGGTCGAGGCCGACTACAACCTGAATACCCATGGCGACGAGGGCATTAATGCCCTGTCATTTGACCCGGCCACCGCCGAGGAATCGGCGGAAGCCCATATGTATCAGGCCTTGTCCCATTACCGCCGCCAGAACTACGAGCGGGCACTGACGATGGTGGAGCAGGCCGTCCTGATGGACCCGCAAAACCCCAATATCCAGGCGGCCCTGGCCGAGATCCAGATCAAGCTGGATCGTCCCAAGGAGGCGGTCAAGGCGTATGAAAAGGCCCTTCAGCATGCCGAAAAACCGGCCCTCAAGGAAAAGTACCTGGGCCGCTATGCCGTGGCCCTATACCTGAAAGGCGATCGCAAAAAGGCCACAGAGAATCTGGAGGCGCTCCTGAAGGAAAAAGACGGGTTGGCTGCCAACCAGTACGTCATCCACTTCATTCTCGGCACCCTGTACCAGGAGATGGGCATGCTGGAACCGGCCATTGTCCGTCTGCAGGAGGCCGCAAAGCTGAATCCCGACTCGCCGGACGTCCAGTTCGGCCTGGGCCTGACCTACGAGCTGAGCGGCAACGTGGGCGCCGCCAAGGCCCACTATGCCAGGGCGCTCAAACTCAAGCCCGGCGCCAGGGATATCGCCATGGCCCTGGAGCGGGTCAAGGGATAGAACCGTCAGGGTGAAATCGAAAGGAAGTCCGTGACCCAATCCGAAGAAACGACCCCGGTGGTCCGACTCATCGGCATCCACAAGCGCTACGGTCCGCTGCACGTGCTCAAGGATATCCATCTCGACCTGCACAAGGGCGAGAAGATCGTCATCATCGGCGCATCAGGCTGCGGAAAGAGCACCCTGCTACGCTGCATCAACGCCCTGGAACCGATTGACGAGGGCGAAATCATTGTCAACGGGGTTTCCCTTCAGCATGACAAGGTGGATTTAAACCGGCACCGGGCCAACATCGGCATCGTCTTCCAGCAGTTCAACCTGTTTCCGCACCTCAGCGTCATCGAAAACCTGATCCTCGGCCCGGTCCGGGTCCGGAAGATCCCCAAGGAACAGGCCATCGAGCAGGCCCGGCAACTGCTGGAGCGCATCGGCATCCTCGAAAAAGCCAACGCCTACCCGGACCAGCTCTCCGGCGGGCAGCAGCAGCGCGTCGCCATCGCCCGGAGTCTTGCCATGCAACCCGAAGTCATGCTCTTTGACGAGCCGACCAGCGCCCTGGACCCGCGCATGACCAGAGAGGTGCTGTCGATGATCCGCGACGTGGCCGATCAGGGCATGACCCTGATGGTGGTCACCCACGAGGTCCACTTTGCCGAACAGGTCGCCGACCGGATTCTTTTTATGCACGACGGCCAGATTGCCGAAGAGGGGCCACCGGAAACCCTGTTCCACCACCCCCGGCAGGAATCCACCCGGGCCTTTCTGGAGAACATGCTGGTCTAGCCCAAAACAAAAGCACCGGTTTCCCGGCGCTTTTGAAGTTGAGAGAGTCCGCGGCTACACGGAGCAGGCCTGTTTGGCCGGTTCCGGGTTTTCGTAGATCCAGGACTCGGTGGCGCGGTCCCAGCCGGGGAGGAGTTCGTCGCTCTTGAAGAACAGGCCGATTTCGCGCTGGGCGCTCTCTACGCTGTCGGAACCGTGGATGACGTTGCGGCCCAGGTCCACGGCGAAGTCGCCGCGAATGGTACCGGGGGCGGAGTCTTTCGGGTTGGTCGCGCCCATCATCTTGCGGGCTTCGGCCACCACGTTGTTGCCTTCCCACACCATGGCCACGATGGGGCCGCTGGTGATGAACCCGACGAGGCCCTTGAAGAAAGGCTTTTCCCGGTGTTCGCCGTAGTGTTCCTCGGCCAGCTGGCGCGAGACCTGCATCAGCTTCATGCCCACCAGCTTGAAGCCCTTCTTCTCGAAGCGGGCGACGATCTCGCCAATGTGGCCCCGCTGCACCGTATCCGGCTTGAGGGCGATAAACGTGCGTTCCATAGCGGCTGTTCTCCTATTCTGATCTTTGGGTTCTTACGCGGAAACTTTGTCGGGCAACTTGAGCAGGGCCTCGGCCACGGCATCGCCCATTTCGGACGTGCCCACCACTTTCGCGCCTTCCTCGGCGATATCATAAGTCCGCAGGCCCTGGTCGAGAACCGCCACCACGGCGTCCTCGATGCGGCGGCTTTCCTCGGTCATGCCGAAGGAATGATCCAGCATCATGGCCAGAGACATGATCTGCGCAATGGGGTTCACCTTGTTCTGGCCCGCGTACTTGGGGGCGGAGCCGTGAGACGGCTCATACATGGCGTTTTGGCCCGTGCCCAGGCTGGCGCTGGGCAGCATGCCCAGCGATCCGGTGAGCATGGAGGCCTCGTCCGAAAGAATATCCCCGAAGGTGTTCTCGGTCAGCAGCACGTCGAACTGCTTGGGATTGCGAATGAGCTGCATGGCGGCGTTGTCCACGTACATGTGGGACAGCTCCACGTCCGGATAATCCCTGGCCACGGTTTCCACGATATCGCGCCAGAACTGGGAGGTGGACAGCACATTGGCCTTGTCCACGGAAGTCACTTTCTTGCGGCGCTTGCGGGCGATCTCGAAGGCGGTTTTGGCGATGCGCTCCACTTCATGATGGGTATAGCTCATGGTATCGAGGGCCATTTTTGCCTCGCGCTTTTTCGGCTGACCAAAGTACAGGCCGCCGGTCAGCTCGCGCACCACCATGATGTCGATGCCGTCCACGATCTCCGGCTTCAGCGTGGAGGCATGGAGCAAAGCGCGGTAGGCTTTCACCGGGCGCAGGTTGGCGTAGAGTTCCAGGGCCTTTCGAATCTGGAGCAGGCCCTGCTCCGGGCGGATGGCCGGGTCAAGGGTGTCATATTTATAATCGCCCACGGCGCCGAGAAACACGGCATCGGCGTCTTTGGCCAGCTTCAGGGTGCTTTCGGGAAGCGGCACGCCGTCACTGTCAATACCCGCACCGCCGATGGCCGCGTATTCCAGTTCAAAGGCACAATCAAACTTTTTCTCGAAGGCCCGAAGGACCTTGATGGCCTGGTCCACGATTTCCGGGCCGATCCCGTCGCCGGGAAGCACTGCGATTTTGCGCACCGTCATGGCTGTTCTCCTCGAAATGACTGGGGGTTGAACGTGGCCCCATCAAACCATAAAGATGCCGGGGCGGCAAAGGCCGGGGCCATTTTTCGGCGGACCCGCAGGAACCCTTGCCGTTTTCTCATTGAATCTTGGCATTGACAAGGGTAAAGTAGGACCCAAACAGCATTAGGACAGAATGGACCCACGACCATGCAGCACCCCATCACCGCCGAAAGCGGACTGGATTACCGTCGCAAGTACCGGGGCCTCATCGGCATCAATCCCAAGGTGCCCGTGCGCGATACCGCCACCCTGAGCCTCGTCTACACCCCCGGCGTGGCCCGGCCCTGTATCGAGATCGCCAGGGACTCCCTCAAGTCCTTCGACTACACCATGCGCGGCAACACGGTGGCCATCGTTACCGACGGCTCCAGCGTCTACGGTCTGGGCAACACGGGGGCACACTCGGCCATCCCCATGCTCGAAGCCAAGAGCGTTTTTCACAAGACCTTTGCCGGCATCGACGCCTTCCCCATCGCCTTGGACACCCAGAGCATCGATGAAATCGTGGAGACCGTCCGCTATCTTTCACCCACCTTTGGCGGCATCCATCTGGAGGACATTTCCTCACCCCGTTGCTTCGCCATCGCCGAGCGCCTCAAGCGGGCCATCTCGCTGCCCATCTTCCATACGGACCAGGAAGGAACGGCGGTCGCCGTCTACGCCGCCCTCATCAATGCGCTGAAAATTGTGGACAAGCGGCTGGAAGACCTGTACATCGTCATTAGCGGCGCCGGGGCAGGCGGGATTGCCACCGCCAAGTTTCTCAAGCGTCTGGGCGTGGGCGATGTAAAAGTCTGCGACCGATACGGCGCCCTCTACTACCGCCGGCTCCAGGGGCTAAACTGGGTGAAGTCCGAATTGGCCCGGCTCACCAACCCGGAAGACAAGAAAGGCACCCTGGAAGACCTCATCGAAGGGGCGGACGTGTTCATCGGCCTCTCCCAGAGCCACATCGTCACCCCCAACATGATCAAGAAGATGGCCAAGGACCCCATCGTCCTGGCCCTGGCCCTGTCCGAGCCGGAGATCGGATATGAAGAGGCCAAATCCGCCGGGGCCAAAGTGGTGGCCACGGGGCGAAGCGACTTCCCCAACCAGATCAACTCGTCGCTGGTCTACCCCGGCATCTTCCGTGGCGCCCTCGACGTTCGCGCCACGGGTATCAACCACGAGATGTTCGCCGCAGCAGCAGAAGCCTACGCCTCCCTCATCGACGAAAGCCGCCTGAATCCCGAACACATCCTGCCTGAGGCCATGGATTACCGGGTATCCGCCGTCATTGCCAGGGAGGTCGCCCGCCAGGCCATTGGGACGGGCACCGCCCAGGTGGACGTCAACCCGGACGACATTGAGCAGAAGGTGATGAACTACGTCTACGAGGGCGCCAGCGCCTGGGTCAAGCCGGCACAGCCCCTCAAGGAGAACACCACCGACGAGGAGGCCCTGGAACTGCACCGCCGCTATGAAGGGGTCATGGAGATCACCGCCCACATCCCCATCCGGGATCAGTACATCTACAACCTGATCTACTCCGCCCCCCACGCGGCGGAACCCTGCCGGGTCATCGCCGAGGACCCCTCCCAGCTCTATGATCTGACCCTGAAGAACAACCTGGTGGCCATTGTCACCGATGGCAGCGCCGTTCTGGGGCTGGGGAATATCGGCCCCGGCGCCGGCCTGCCGGTGATGGAGGGCAAGGCCGTCCTGTTCAAAACATTCGGCGGCGTGGAGGCATTCCCCATCTGCCTTCGAACACAGGAAATCGACGAGATCGTGGAAACGGTGAAAAAAATCTCACCGGTTTTCGGCGGCATCAACCTCGAAGACATCGCCGCCCCCCACTGTTTCGAGGTGGAGCAGCGCCTGAGCGAGGAGTTGGATATCCCCGTCTTCCATGACGACCAGCATGGCACCGCCGTGGTCGTGGTGGCCGGGATGTTCAACGCCGTCAAGTGCGTGGGCAAGAAGCTCTCGGATGTGCGGATCGTGGTCAACGGGGCAGGCGCCTCGTCGCTGAGCGTCTCACGTTTGCTTATGAAAGCCGGGGTCCAGGACATTATCATCTGCGACACCAAGGGGGTCATCTACAAGGGCCGCAAAGAAGGCATGAACCCCTTCAAGGAGCAGATTGCGGAAATCACCAACCTCTCCGGGCAACAAGGCGAACTGGCCGACGTGCTTAAAGGCGCCGACGCCTTTCTCGGCCTCTCCGTTCCGGGTGTGATGACGCCGGAGATGATCCAGACCATGACCAAGGACCCCATCGTCTTCGCCCTGGCCAACCCCATCCCGGAGATCATGCCCGACGACGCCCGCTCGGCAGGGGCACGGGTCATCGCCACAGGACGCAGCGACTTCCCCAACCAGGTCAACAACTCCCTGGCCTTCCCCGGCATCTTCCGCGGCGCTCTCGACGTGCGGGCCTCCTGCATCAACGTGGAGATGAAGATCGCCGCCGCCCACGCCATTGCCGGACTCATCGACGACAACCAGCTGGAGAAGGCCCAGATCATTCCCTCCTCGCTGGACTTCCGGGTGCCCCCCGCCGTGGCCGAAGCCGTGGCGGAAGCCGCCATCCGCACCGGCGTGGCCCGCAAGACCGTGGACCCCAAACAGGTCCAGCAGCAACTCCGGAACTTTATCTACGAAGGGCACCTGGGACAGGTCACCGCCTGAAACACCCCCCTTTTTCCGGCCTGGCCTTATAATGGAAGGGATGAAACCCGCCTGCTCGATTGAGGAATACTATATGGCCCGCTGCCTGCAGCTGGCCGAACGAGGCCGGGGACAGGTCAGCCCCAACCCCATGGTCGGCGCCGTGGTACTGGACGCCCAGGGGCGAAAGGTCGCCGAAGGGTTCCATCCCTATGCGGGCGGCCCCCATGCCGAGGTTGTCGCCCTGGATGCCGCCGGAGAACGGGCACGGGGGGGTACCCTGTACATCAACCTGGAACCCTGCGGCCATTACGGCAAAACACCGCCCTGCACGGAGCGGATCATCGCCTCCGGCGTGGAGAAGGTGGTCTGCGGCACCCTCGACCCCAACCCGCTGGTATCGGGGCAGGGGCGCGACGCCCTTCAGAACGCCCGGATTTCCGTTCGCTACGGGTTTCTCGAAGCCGAGTGCCGCCGCCTGAACGAGATGTTTTTTCACCACATCACCACCCAGCAGCCCTTTGTCACCCTGAAGACGGCCATGACCCTCGATGGTCGCATCGCGGCGCGTTCTGGCCGGGGTGAATGGTTCACCAGCGATTTTTCCCGTCAGTACGTCCATCACCTGCGCCACTGGCATGATGCCATCCTCACCACCGCCGCCACCGTCAGGGCGGACAACCCGAAACTGACGGTACGCAAGCTGCCCGGCATCAAACAGCAGCCGGCAAGGGTGGTTCTCGACCGGCAGTTCCGCCTGAACCCGGACGAGCACTGGCATATCTTCGAGGCCGGCCAGGCCCGGACCCTGATTTTCACGTCCAAAATCCGCCACCACCAGGACCATGCCCGCAGGGCACGCGAAATGGGCATGCAGGTTCTGGAGGTGGACGACACGGGCATGGGGCTGGATCTGCCGGAGGTGTTTCAGAAGCTCCATGAAGAGGGGATTGCCAGCGTCATGGTGGAGGCCGGCGGTCGGCTTGCCGGAAACCTGATCCGGCAGCGGCTGGTGAACAAGGCGTATCTCTTCTACGCGGGCAAGATCCTGGGAGACGCCACAGCCCCTGCCGCCTTCTCGGACCATGTCCAGCTGGAGCTGGCCGGTGCCAGCCGATTCCGTATTTTCGACACCCGGCAACTGGATGGGGACTGGGTGGTGGAAGCCTACCCGGAGATAGCGCCGATCGCCAAAACCAACGGCCGGGGGAGCGGGAAACCGGTCATGCTCATCGACGACACCCGCCTCTCTAAGCCCTGAGCGGGCTATTAAGCCAGTCCACCATCTGCATGGCCACCGGCTCAAACTGGTCGGGCAGAGCCTTGACCAGCTGGTTGCTGAACTGGCGGGTAACCCACTTGAGCATGGGCGTGTTCTGGTAGGTCTGGTGGACCCCCGAAAGCAGGGCGCCGGGGTCGTTGAGATAACGCTGGATATCGAGTTCGCGCAGCTTCTGCTCCCACTGGGGGTTTTCCTCGATGAGCCGGGTCACCATCGTCCCCACCTGGTCGCCCACCTCTTCGGCAAAACTCTGGGGAGCCGCCGGTTTCACGGCCCGGCTGTTCGCCGTACGGGACAATGCGCCCGGCTCGTCCGACACCGGGGGCTGGGGCTGGAACACGTCCTGCGTCCCCGGCTGGGCCAATGACTGCGTCAAGGGCTGTGTCGGCAGCGAGTCCGGCATATTCGGCGTCTTCGCCTCCGGAATCTCAAAGCCTCCCGGACTCTGTCGAACCCTGGGGACATAGACGATCTGGGGAATCGCACGGGGAGCCGTGTAATAGCCGTATCCGGGCCAGGCGTTGTAACCGGGCCAGACGGGTACCGTCGGATTGCTGACGTAATAACTTCCCATGATGACGTGTCCGGAGGTCTCCTGATTGAGTGTGTCGGTTCTCTGGAAGCCGCCCCGTTTTCCCCTCGAAAACCGGGGCTACCCTTATAAAACCACTCAAGCCGGTTTGTTGACAGCCCGGTTGCCGGACTGACCCCTCAGCGGCGAAAAACCTGCCGGTTCCCCGACTGTTGCAGGGCTTTTTCCCGCAGGCGCAGAGCCGCCTGCCGCAAGGCCGGATTCAGATCATCCGACGTTTTTTCCGCCTCGCCGGGCAGGATCATCTCCGGCAGGGCCTCCTGTTTGGGCAGACCGGGCTGTTTCGGGGGCAGGATGCCCTGTTCCTTGAGGGCCAGCGGATCGGACACCGAGGGCTTCTTCGGGAACAGCGACCCCAGCGCGTCGGTAATCCCGCGGGTCGAAAGCTTCCTTGGCGAGACCTCCACCGTCTCCGGGTCCGGCTCGCCCACCCGGTGCATCATCTTTCTGAACACACCGCCAGGGGTGGCCTGGTTGGCCTCTTTATAGCGCCGAAACGACTTCTCGGCCATCCGTTTCAGGGGATCGCCGCCACCGGTTTCCGCCACGGCGGAGGCCGTTCGCGGCGGGGCCGGGGCTTCCGGTCGGGGCGCAATGTTGTCGTAACGCACCCGCTGGCGGATGTCCTCCAGGGAATCCCCCGCCAGAATCCGATCACGAACCTGGGCGAAAAAGGCGATGTCATGACCGGTGAAGCCGAGATCCCCGCGGAACGACAGGTAGTTTCCCTCCTCGTAGGCGGCCTGCGGAATACGGAAGTATTGCGACAGACGCACGAGAACGGTCTCGGACATGCCAAGATTCCTGGCAGCCTCTTCAAGGGAGTAGATCAGGGTGGTCATGGAATCGGAAATTCCCCGAAGTCATCTGGTATCAGGTGCTGGTGTGAATACCCTGCGACACGCCAAAACGCGCCGTCAACTCCTCATATTATAAACCAAATCAATGCCAGACCGGAAAGAGGTTAGCTGGCAAAGGCGGAAATTGCCGTCACCCTCGACGGGGCCTCAGGGCCTTCCTGTCCGGGCTGGAACATCGAGAACCCGATCTGGATCAGACAGAACAGGATCAGGACGGTAAACAGGGACGGCAGAACAATCTCCGTAATCAGGTTTCCTTCGCGGCCAGTTGTATTCCTCTCTTCCATATGGTGGTTCCCCCGCTTTCGCTTCGCTCGTTATCGGTTCCACTGTCGATTCATTCTCACGTCATCAATCGGTGCGGTTTGACCGTGGCCTGGTCCATTCCTTCCAAAAAACGGCCCCGCATCTCCATTAAAGCCCTTTTTAAACCAATTGTAAATATTTTTAAGGCTTTTTTCGGATTTTTGTTACAATTTTCATGTGCTAGTGGTAGAATTAGAGGTTTTTCTCAAGCCATCAGATTGACTTTCCCTAGTACCAGCCGCGGAAATCTCCCTGATTCACGCGCTTGACGTGCTCATCGAGAAACCGGAACTGGTCCGCGCTGGACATGTTGGCGAACTCGCTTGGCGAGGCCATCGGCGCAGGCGTTGTGTTGCGGAATGCGCCGGGATAATACTGGTAGGCGTCAGGACGCAGCGAGTCGGTGGTCCGGTACGGACGGCCTTGCACCGCATCCTTGGCACTGCCAAAAACCCCGTCGAGAACTTTTCCGGTCAGCCAGCTGCCAGCCAGATAGCCGGCGCCACCGATCACCCAGCCGAGGGGACCGGTTGCCGCCACGCCCGCCAGGGCCACAGCTCCGGCAGCCGCCAGTGCGCCACCGGCGATGGAGGCAATGCCCTTGCCCAGGGATTTGATCCCGGCGCCGATACCGGCGAGCAGACCTTTTTCCTTGCCGACGGTCACTGCGTCCTTCACGGCGCCTGCCGTCTTGAAGACAGCATCGGTCACCACCGCCAGAAACATCGGCCCGCGCAGCGGAACCTTGTTGAAGAGAGGACCGATCTTGGCGGCCCCCGGAATCTTGCTGAAGAACCCGCCCACTTTCGAGGCCCCCGGAATCTTGCTGCCCGCGCTCTTGAAGACCTGGCCGATTCCCTTGTCGTGGATAAAGTTCAGGCCCTTGAGAATGGGCTGCCCGACAGGCTTGAGGATCGAGGCGATCTTGGGATGCTTGCGGGAGAATTTCGCCCAGCGGCCAATGTTTTTCCCGCTGGTGAGGGAAATGGTATCCACGATCTTGTTGTCCAGGCGCATCGCCCACTGGCCGATTTTCCCCGGCAACTGGTGATTCACCCCGTTAACGGGAACGAGTGCCTTGCTGGACGAAACAGGTCCGGTTTCCATCGTGATATCCCCCTCAAGTCTGCCTGAATGTGAACTCCCTAGCCGGAATAGAATATGTATCCCGATACTGCATCTGTATATATAAAAACCGGTTGGCCGATTTTTGTGACAGCCGGACCGGGGAAAAGGCGTTTTTTCAAATCTCCTCCAAACGATGTATGAAGATTTGTATCCCCCCGCCGATACCCCTTATGTCAGCAAGAACTGACCCGCATCAAACAAGTTTCTGATTCTCTCTTGAAACCCACATAATCCCACCTCTCTCTCTTTCCCTGATGAACCACACGCAGGAGCCCACAAAGCTCCTTTTTTCTTTTTCTTCCCTCCTTGCGCAACGACGCCGGTCCGTCAGTGGACCGGCGTCGTCATTTTTCGATTGAGCGCCTAGGCCGTCACGGGGGCGTGGGCCATCACCCGCATGATTTCGCGGCAGAAGGCGGGGAGATCCGCTGGTGTCCGGGAGGTCACCAGATTGCCGTCCACCACCACCTCCTGGTCCACCCAGTCGGCGCCGGCATGGACCATATCGTCCTTGATCGCCTTGTAGCTGGTAAGCTTCCGGCCCTGGATCACGTCCGCCGAAGCCAGGACCCAGCCCGCATGACAGATGGCGGCCACCACGTTGCCCGCCTGCATCGCCTTGCGCACAATCTGCAGGGCGGCATCATTCATGCGAATCTTGTCCGGCGCCCAGCCGCCGGGAATGACCACCAGATCCCAGTGGCCCACCACGAAGTCCTCGGTGTTGCCGTCCACGTCCACGGTGAGGCCCTTCTTGCCCTTGTAGCTTTTCTCGCCCAGGCCCGCGACCTTCACCTCGGCCTCGGCCTCTCGAAAGCGGATAAGCGGATACATCAACTCCGAGTCTTCGAAGTCGGGCCCGGCAAAAATGAGCACTCTCTTGCCTTTCAGTTCCATCACGATTCTCCCGTTTCAACACAACGCCACGTGTGATCTTATAATACGGGGCATTTTACACTACAATGAAAATTACCATGTTTTTTCTGTTGCTCTGTTTCATTCTTTGGGCCTTGTTTGCCGCCGAGGCGCCCTTTGACCGCTTCGGCTGGTTGATGGTGGTCGGTTTTGCCTGGTTCTTCGGGTTTATGGACGGACGGCACACCCTGGGACTGAAAAGCCCCTTCGGGTCGGATCGCACCATGCCACCGGACGTGGCGGCGGACGACCCCCACGATACCGTCTATTTCAAGTCCTGATCCTGCAATCATCCCGAATTTTTCAGGCAACACATGCAGGCAGTTTCGAACAGGACCCCGCCCATGTCCGAATACGACATCCGGAGACTCCTCCCTCGGCTCCATGCGATTGTGGGCAAGCGCTACGTCCTTACCCGCCCCGAAGAGCTGGCCGTCTATGAGTGTGACGGCTGCCTTCTCGTAAAATCCCCCCCGGAGGCGGTGGTTCTTCCCCGGACCACCGACGAGGTGGCGGCCATCGTCCGGCTCTGCATTGAACAGGGGATTCCCTACACGGCCAGGGGATCGGGCACCGGCCTGTCCGGCGGCGCCCTGCCGCTGGAGGGCGGGGTCCTCATCAGCCTCAACCGGATGGACACCATCCTGGAGATCGACACCCAGAACGAGATTGCCACCGTGGAGGTGGGGGTCATCAACGGCTGGCTGAACCAGGCCCTTCAGGACACCGCATACTTCTACGCCCCGGACCCGTCAAGCCAGTCCGCCTGCACCCTGGGCGGCAACATCGCCGAGAATGCCGGCGGCATCCACTGCATCAAGTACGGGGTCACCACGGATCACGTGCTGGCACTGGAGGTAGTGCTCCCCGACGGGACAGTCACCTGGCTGGGCAGCCGGAACCGCCGAAGCCACGGCCTCAATCTGGTCGGCCTGATGGTAGGCTCCGAAGGCACGCTGGGCATCGTCACGCGGGCCGTGGTGCGCATCGTTCCCAAACCGGCGGAAATCCGCGCCTACCTCGCCGCGTTCGAAACCGTGGAGGACGCGGGCAGCACGGTCTCGGCGATCATCGCCAGCGGCCTCGTTCCGGCGGCACTGGAGTTCATGGACACCTTCACGGTCAAGGCGGTGAACGCGGCCTACAACGTGGGATTCCCCGAAACCAGCGAGGCCGTCCTGCTCATCGAAATCGACGGCGACGGCGTTGAGGTTCCCCTTGCGGAAAAAGTCCTGATGGGCTTCCTGGAATCAAACCGGGCCTGTCAGATCCGCAGTGCGGAAACCGCCGAGGAGCGCCAGCAACTCTGGGCGGCCCGCAAGGGAGCCGTGGCCGCCTATGGCCGGTACCTGCCCGCTTTTTACCTGCACGACACCGTCATTCCAAGAAGCGAACTGACCGCCGTCCTTCGCCAGATCCAGGCCATTGCCCGAAAATACGACATCACCGTGGGCAACGTCTTTCATGCCGGGGACGGGAACCTCCATCCCAACATTCTCTTCGACCCGGCGGACCCGGACATGGTGGAGCGCATCCTCAAGGGGGGCGCGGAGATTCTGAAGGCCTGCCTGGATGCGGGCGGCACCCTGAGCGGTGAGCATGGCATCGGCATCGAAAAGTCCGAGTACATGCCCCTCATCTTTTCCGAGGCGGATCTGGCGCGGATGATGGCCATCAAGGAGGTCTTCGATCCCCGGAAGCTGGCCAACCCCCTGAAAATCTTTCCGGTGCGAAAAGGCTGCGGCGAGACGAAAATGGCGGTGGATCATCCGTTGCTGGCTTCAGGAGGCGCATGGATCTAGGATGGACTTGAAGGCGGTCATCAGCGAGACGGATCTGGCGGCCCTGCAAGGGCCAGAGGTGCTGCAGCCCATGCCGGGGGTGGACGGCGGGTTCATCCTGACCCCGGAAACCCCGGATCAGGTAGCCCAACTGCTGCATCTGGCCCAGACCCATGGCTCGTGCCTGGCGTTGGACCCGGACGATGCCCGGAGACTGCCGAAACCCGTCTGGCTGAATTTGTCCAGGATGCGGGCCGTGCGAAAATACCGCCCGGCGGATCTGACCCTGACCGTGGAAACCGGCATCAGCATGGGGACCCTCAACGAACTGCTGATGCAGGACAGCCTGTGGTTTCCCCTCTCCTACCCGGACGAGATGCTGCTCTCTGACGTGCTGGCCGAGGACACCCCCGCCCTGGAGACGGGCCGCTGCGGCTACCCGCGCGATTATGTTCTGGGTCTGGAGATCGCCGCCCCGGATGGGCAGATCACCAAATGCGGCGGCGAGGTGGTGAAAAACGTGACGGGCTACGACCTGAACAAGCTGTACACAGGCAGCCACCACACCCTGGGAGTGATCACCGCCGCCACCCTGAAGGTCAATGCCCGGCCCGAACGGCGGCAGCAATGGATACTGGACGTGGATCACCTGCCGGAAGCCCTGGATCTGATCCGCCAGTTGCGTGACGAGGGCTACCCCCTGGTCCGGTGCGAGTTGGTTCACCGCAACCGGTTCCGGGGCCGGGGCATGTTCGCCTCGACCAGCGAAACCGCCTGGGTGCTGCTCATCGAGATGGCCGGCTACGACCCGCACCTGCGGCAGATGGCCCCGCAGCTTAAAAAACGCTTCGCCCCCTATGAAAAGGAAAAGATCCGGCCCCAACATGACCGGCAGCTGCTGCGCTTCGGCGAACCGGGCAAGCCGCTGCCCCTGGCCATTGAGTTTGCGGTTCCCCATGGCCAGGTGGCGCATTGGGCCGAAAGACTGCTCCAGTATTTCCCCGTGGTGGAACACAGGCATGGCCTGCAGATTCGACCGCTGGCGGGCCTTCTGTGGCTGGTCTGGCAGCCCACCGACGTCCCCCATCCGGATATCGTGGACTCGGCCATCTCCCGGTTCTCCAGCGAACTGGTCCAGGCGGGGGGGCACGTGCAGCTGGCGGAATTCCCCCCCGCCTATGTGAAGCTCGCCCAACGGCTGAACCTGCCCGCCGACCCCCATCTGCGCCGCCTGACCGAGGCCATCCGGAAACGCTATGACCCTGCCGGGGTCCTGTTCAGCCGAAAACTGCCCATGATTTTGCCTGAAGGGGAGCATCATGACGCCGCCAAATGACCATTCGGGCGAGCAGCTGGACAAGCTCAAGGCCTGCATCCACTGCGGCTTCTGCCTGCCGGTCTGCCCCACCTACCGCATCACCGGCTCCGAGGCGGAATCCCCCCGCGGGCGGCTCTATCTGATGAAGGGCCTGCTCGACGACACCCTCCCCAAAGAAAAGCGGCTCTCCCACGAGCAGGTCATCCCGCACCTGGATCAGTGCCTGGGGTGCATGGCCTGCCAGACGGCCTGTCCCTCCGGCGTGGAATACGGCCATCTGCTGACCCTGACCCGTGAAACCCTGAACCGGAAGCGGGGGGGCATGGCCCGGTGGCTCAAACGCCTCGTCTTCAGGCATATCCTCCCGGATCACAGCCTGCTCCTGTTTCTGGGCTTCTGGCTGCGGCTCTACCAGCAGAGCGGCCTGCAGGCGGTGATCCGAAAATCCGGCATGTTCAAACTGTTTCCGGGTCTTGCCTACCAGGAATCTCTTCTCCCCTGCATCCCCAAGCACCGACCGCTCACTGCCGGCCTGTCCTTCGGCAACCCCGACGGGGAACGGGTGGCCCTGATGACGGGCTGCGTCATGGACGTCTTCTACAACCCGGTTCATTGGGCCACGATTGAGGTTCTGGCGGCCAATGACTACTACATCCTCATCCCGGAGCAGACCTGCTGCGGGGCACTGGCCCACCATGACGGCGAGGCGGATATCGCCACGGATCTGGCCCGGCGCAACGTCAAGGCCATGCTCGCAAGCAACCCGGACTGGATCGTGGTGAACTCCGCCGGATGCGGCTCCACGATGAAGGAATACACCGAGATTCTGAAGAACGACCCGATTCTCGCCCAGAAGGCCCAGGTATTCTCCCAGATCACCATCGACATCATGGCCCTGCTGGCCCAGACCAAACTCAAGCCCTTTCGCCGGGAACTGGGGCAGACCGTCACCTACCACGCCGCCTGCCACTTGCACCACGCCCAGCGGGTGCGCACCGAACCGGAGCAGGTGCTGTCGCAGATTCCCGGATTGACGCTGATTCCCCTGACGGACGCCAGCATGTGCTGTGGCAGCGCCGGCATCTACAACCTGGAGCATCCGGACCTGAGCCGAGAGATCCTCGCCGAAAAAACCCGGCACCTGCTCGCTACCGGGGCGGATACGGTGGTTACCGGCAACCCCGGCTGCCTGCTACAGATCCAAAAGGGCCTCCAGGATGCCGGACAGGCGGGCATCACCGTAAAACACCCCGTGGAGCTGCTGGCCGCGGCCTATCGCTCCTGAGTCCCCCCGCCTGTCCTTTTCTTGTGAAGACGCCCTGTTTGTGCCAAAATAGGGCCGCAAATTGTTGAAGGAGGGCGAGAGAGATGGCCGCCAAGTTAATTGCGCTGTTTACGAAACCGGACGATCCGGCAGCGTTCGACCAGCATTATTATGAGACCCACCTGCCCCTGGCCAAGAAGATGCCGGGACTGGCCCGCATCGAGGTATCCAAAATCGCGGGCAACGTGATGGGGGGCGAGGTGCCCTATTATCTGATCACGGAAATGTTCTTCGACGACATGGACGCCGTGAAGGCGGCCCTGAAGTCGCCGGAGGGCCAGGCCGCCGGAGCGGACGTGATGGCCTTTGCGGGCAAGTACCTGACCCTGCTGACCTCCGAGGTCCAGGTCGTAGAAGGGGCGGGAGTCTCCTGATGCAGACCGCCGAAAGACACCCCCAGCTCCAGCCCGAATCGCCGGAGGCGTTTTGTTTCGAGCGCATTCTCTACGAGAAGTACAACGGACGGGCAAAGATCACCCTCAACCGTCCGGAGCGATACAACGCCTTCGACTTCCAGACGTTCCGGGAAATCATCCGGGCGGCGGAAGACGCCTCCTGGGATGACGCCGTGGGCGTCGTCATCATCACCGGCGCGGGGGACAAGGCCTTCTGCACCGGCGCAGACCTGAAAGAGCAGCACAGCTACTTCATGGACCGGCCCCGCGACTACTGGAAGTGGATGGGCGGCTTCATCGAGATGCACGACAAGCTGCGCAACATCGGCAAGCCCACCATCGCCCGCCTCAACGGCATCGTGGTGGGGGGCGGCAACGAACTGAACATGGCCTGCGATCTGGCCATCGCCGCCGATGACATCTACATCCGGCAGGTCGGCTCGGCCCACGGCTCGGTGGCCGCAGGCGGCGCCACCCAATGGCTGCCCATCATCGTGGGCGACCGCCGGGCACGGGAGATCCTGCTGTTGTGCGAAGAGATCCCCGTCCAGACCGCCTTCGAATGGGGCCTGGTCAATAAGGTCGTTCCCAGGGACCGGCTGGACGACGAAGTGGAGAAGATGGCGGACAAGTTGCTGGACAAACTGCCCGAATGCACCCGCTATACCAAGCAGCAGCTGAACTTCTGGCGGGATTTTTCCTGGTCCATGACCATCGGCCATGCCCGTGACTGGCTCACTGTCCATTCGGGCAGCTTCGAGGTGCACGAAGGCACCCGCGCCTTCGTGGAAAAACGCCGCCCGGACTACGCCATGCTGCGTGAGGAACTCCTGAAATAACCGTTTTGTGAGGAGGCTTCCCCTATGACCACCGCAACCAAAACCGATTATCAATTCATCAAGATCGCCCAGGAAAACCGGGTGGGCATCGTCCAGCTTAACCGCCCCGATGTGCTCAACGCCCTCAGCCCGGAGCTGATGGGCGAACTGGTGGACGCCCTGGAAGCTTTCGACAACGACGACGCCACCGGTTGTCTCATTGTCACCGGCAATGATAAAGCCTTTGCCGCCGGGGCCGATATCGGCAAGATGGCCGAGCGTTCCGCCGTTGAGATGCTCCTCATCGATCAGCTGGCCCGCTGGGACAAGATCCGGAAACTGAAGAAGCCGGTCATCGCCGCCGTTAACGGCTTCGCGCTCGGCGGCGGCTGCGAGCTGGCCATGATGTGCGATATGATCATTGCCGGAGAGACGGCCAAGTTCGGGCAACCGGAGATCAACATCGGCGTGATGCCGGGAGCCGGCGGCACCCAACGCCTGACCCGCGCCGTCGGCAAGGCGAAGGCCATGGAGCTGATCCTCACCGGTCGAATGTTTTCGGCCCAGGAAGCTTTCGAGATGGGGCTGGTGACGAAAGTCGTCCCCGCGGAAATCGTCTTGGAGCAGGCGAAGAATCTGGCGAAGGAGATTGCCGCCAAGCCCGCCATCGCCGTGCGCCTGGCCAAGGATGCCATCCTGAAGTCTTTTGATACCACCATCGAGGGTGGGTTAGACTATGAACGGAAGCTCTTCTATCTCCTCTTCGCGTCCCAGGACCAGAAAGAGGGCATGAAGGCATTCCTGGAGAAGCGGCCCCCCGCCTTCTCCCACCAGTAAGGAGTTCACGTGATGGGCTACGAGTTTCTGCTTTATGATATCAAGGATGGGGTGCTGACCCTGACCCTGAACCGCCCCGACTGCCTCAACGCCTTCAACGACGAAATGAGTTACGAGTTGCAGAAAGCGTTGAAAGAGGCTGAGCGGGACAGGGCGGTGCGCTGTATCATACTCACCGGGGCCGGGCGGGGATTTTCCGCCGGGCAGGACCTGCAGAGCCGCAGCATCGCATCCGACAACGGGGACGCCCCCAAACTCGGCGACTCCATTCGCAGGCGCTACACGCCGATCATTCAAAAACTTCGCACCATGGAAAAACCGGTCATCGCCATGGTCAACGGCGTGGCAGCGGGGGCGGGAGCCAGCATCGCCTTTGCCTGCGACCTGCGTATCGCCTCGGAGAAGGCGAGCTTCATCCAGGCTTTCGTGAAGGTGGGCCTGATCCCCGATTCCGGCGCCTGCTGGCTGCTGCCCCGGCTGGTGGGCTGGGGGCGGGCCATGGAGATGGCCATGCTTGGCGAGAAGATTGACGCCTCAACGGCCCTGTCGATGGGCCTGGTCAACCGGGTGGTCGCTGCGGATCAGCTTGAGGCCGAAACCCAGGCCCTGGCCGCACAGCTGGCCCAGGGTCCCACGGCGGCCATCGGGCTGCTGAAGCGGGCCATGAACCGGGGCATGGCCATGGATCTTGATGAGTACCTCGACTACGAGGCGCATCTTCAAGAAATCGCCGGACGGACCGATGATTACAGAGAGGGCGTCAGCGCCTTCCTGGAAAAACGCCCGGCCCGGTTCATCGGCAAATAGACTGACAACGATATTCCCTACAGGAGGTGGACGATATGGTTACCGCGGAAAAATTTCTGGAAGAGATCCAGGCGGGTCGCAAGGTGGAAGCGACCGATGAAATGAGTGACGAGTACCGCACGGCGGTGCTGAACCTGATGATCCAGCAGGCCGATTCCGAACTGGCCGGGGCCTACGGCTACATCCCATGGATTCAGAAGGCCCCCAACATCCATGAGAAGCTGCTGGTCGCCCAGATCGTCAAGGACGAGATCCGCCACGCCTACGCCATGTTCAACTTACTCGCAGAGTTGGGCATCGACGTGGAAAGCTACATCGCCAAACACGACTACACCTTCCGCATGCCGCCGGGCCAGGAAGTCACCAAGGAGCGGCTGACCGAGGACAAGCGGGTCAACATCTTCTACTACCCCATCGAGACCTGGACCGATTTCGTCATGTTCAACTTCCTGATGGACCGCGGGGCGGGCCACCAGCTGGAAGACACCCTCGATTCCAGCTACGCCCCCTGGCTGCGAACCATCAAGACCATCTTCAAGGAAGAGATGATGCACGTCAACCACGGCGACGTGTGGATCAAGCGCCTGGCCGAGCACCCGGACACCCATGACGAAGTGCAGGAATGCCTCAACAAATGGTATCCCAGGGTCATGAACATCTTTGGCCGCCCCAACGCCCGCGGATGCCAGACCTACGTGAAACTTGGCCTCAAAAAACGGGATAACCACGAGGTCCGGCTGACCTTCGCCCAGGACGTGGCGGAGAAGTGCGCCCAGTTCGGGCTGGAAGTGCCCCAATGGATTCCCTACTATGAGCAGCAAGCCGAAAAATAGCCCGGCTATCCAGACCGTCGGAATCGTCGGCGCGGGCACGATGGGCGCCGGTATTGCCCAGGTCTGCGCCCAGTCCGGCTGCCGCGTGGTGCTTTACGATATCGAGCAGGCGTTCGTGGACCGGGGGGAGACCCGCATCCTGGATTTCCTCGAAAAAGGCAAGGCCAAGGGCAAGGTGAGTGACGCCGATATCGACCGGGTCCGGGACAACCTGTCCACCACGGTGGATCTCGAGGGCCTGGCTGAGGCGGAGCTGGTGATTGAAGCCGCGCCCGAAAACATGGATCTCAAGCGGGAGCTGTTCATAAAGCTCGAACGTCTCGTCCGAGCCGAAACAATTCTCGCCTCCAACACGTCGTCGCTGAGCATCACCGCCATCGGCGGCGCCACGAAAACACCCCAGCGGGTGGCGGGGCTGCACTTCTTTAACCCGGTCCCCCTGATGAAGCTGGTGGAGGTGATCCAAGGCCAGCGCACCAGTCCGGAAACGTTGCAGACCCTCAAAGCGTTTGCCGAAAGCCTGGGGAAAACCCCGGTCATCGCCAAGGACACCCCCGGCTTCATCGTCAACCGGGTGGCCCGGCCCTTTTACGGCGAGGCCCTGCGGCTGCTCGGCGAAAACGCGAACGATGCCGCCACCATCGACACGGTGCTGAAAGAGGCCGGGGGGTTTCGCATGGGACCCTTCGAACTGATGGATCTCATCGGAATCGACGTCAACTACGCCGTCACATGCTCGGTGTACGAGGCCTATTTCCACGAACCCCGCTACCGGCCCCACCCCATCCAGCGGCGCATGGTGGAGGCGGGCCTGCTGGGGCGCAAGACCGGCGAGGGCTTTTACAAATATGAGTAATATTCCATGAGCAATATTCTTCTCTGCGGCGATCCGGCGGACCCCCTCCACGATCTGCTCGTCCGGCGATGCGAGGATGCCGGTCATCATGTCAGTTTCTACATCCATCCCAAGCGGCAGGAATTCGCCCCCTTCGACACCAGCGAGTACGTGGAAGACATCATGCAGAACCTGGAGGAACTGGAAGGGGAGCTGGATCTCAGCTTTTCGCGCAAGTACCTCCCCGAACCCTTCAAGCCGGAAAAGTCCTACTACGACGTGGTGATGGCCTACGAGATGGACCCCTACGAGGAAGTTTCCCACACCTTCCGGGACTACCTGCTGCGAAAGACCAAACTGGGTTTCGACGGAGTGATCCTGCTGCCCTGCTACGCCATGACCGTCACGCTGGCCGCCTCCCAGAACCCGGAATACGCCTCCCGCATCGTGGGCTACAGTGCCATGGGCCTCTATACGGGCCAGACCACCGTGGAACTGGCAGTGTCCGACGCCACATCCGATGCGGCCCTGCGCAGCGCCCGGCGGTATTTCGAAAGCCTGGGCCTGAAGACGATTCTCGTCGGGGACACCCCCGGCCTCATCCTGCCCAGGACCCTGGCCATGCTGGTGAACGAAGCGGCTTCCGCCCTGATGGAGGATGTTGCCTCGCCGGAAGACATCGATACGGCCATGCGGCTGGGCACCAACTACCCCGTCGGCCCCCTGGCCTGGGCGGATCAAGTCGGCATCGACGTGCTGAGACAGGTCCTGTACCATCTTTTCAGCGAGTACGGCGAGGACCGCTACCGACCCATGCCCCTGCTCAGCAAGCTGGTCCGGCTCGATAAACTGGGCGTCAAGACCGGGGAAGGCTTCTACAAATACCCGGAGGAGATCCCCGAAGTCTCCGCCAAAAACACCGCCCCCGAACAAACCGTATAATCCTGAGAAAAGCAGTCTGAGAGAGAAAGAAACCCACCATGACCCCGACCCCCGTGATTGTAGACGCCATTCGAACCCCGGTTGGCCGTTACGCCGGCACACTCAAGGACGTTCGCCCCGATGATCTCGCCGCCCTGGTGATCCAGGAACTCATCAAACGCAACCCGTCCCTGGACCCGGCAGACATTGAGGATGTGATCCTGGGCTGCGCGAACCAGGCCGGGGAGGATAACCGCAACGTGGCCCGCATGGCGCTCCTGCTGGCACAGCTCCCCGAAAGTGTGGGGGGCGCCACGGTGAACCGGCTCTGCGGCTCCGGACTGATGGCCCTCAATCAAAGCGCCCACGCCATCATCGCCGGTGAGGCGGACTGCTATATCGCCGGCGGGGTGGAGAGCATGACGCGGGCGCCCTTTGTCATGCCCAAGGCGGACACCGCTTTTTCCCGAAACGCCGAGATTTACGACACCACCATCGGCTGGCGGTTCACCAACCCGAAGTTGGCCAAGCTCCACCACCCCTATAGCATGGGGGAAACCGCCGAGAACGTGGCGGAAAAATACGGCATCTCAAGAGAAGACCAGGACCGCTTTGCCCTGGACAGCCAGCAGAAAGCGGGCCGTGCCATGGCCGAGGGGCGCTTCAGGGAAGAAATCGTTCCGGTGAGCATCCCCCGGCGCAAGGAGGACCCCTTGGTCGTGGACACCGACGAGCACCCGCGCCCGGGCACCACCCTGGAGACCCTCTCGTCCCTGAAGGCGGTGTTTCGTGAAGGCGGCACGGTGACGGCGGGCAACAGCTCCGGGGTCAACGACGGGGCGGCGGCGCTGCTGGTGATGTCCGAAGAGAAGGCCAGAGCCGCCGGCCTGACGCCGAAGGCCCGCATCGTGAGCACCGCCGTGGCAGGCATTGATCCCGCCTGCATGGGCATCGGACCGGTTCCCGCCACGAAAAAGGCGCTGAAACGAGCCGGCCTGTCCCTGGATCAGATCGATCTCATTGAACTCAACGAGGCCTTTGCCGCCCAGTCTTTGGCCTGCATCCGGGAACTGGGGGCGGACCCGTCGAGGATCAACGTCAACGGCGGAGCTATTGCGCTGGGGCATCCGCTGGGCGCCAGCGGCGCCCGGATCGTAACCACCCTGCTGTACGAGATGCACCGGCGACCGGCGGCCCGCTACGGGCTGGCCACCATGTGCATCGGCGTTGGACAGGGCATTGCCACGATTATTGAAAAGATTTAGGGTTTTCGCAGGGAAAAGCTCTGATACACTAGTGTATAGGTGTCAGCAGCACAGAGGGAGAGACGAGGCATGTGCACCAGCCCCCGACGGGTCGGCCAAGCGGCACGGGATCTGATGATCTCGCCCACCCGGTTCTTCATCCGGGAATTCCAGGGCGAACACAGCAAAGCGACCCTGGCCTGGGTCCTGGGCCTGGGACTGCTCGTCAGCCTTGCTCTGGACGCCGCCAGCCAGGTGCTCAAGCTCCAGGGCGACCCCCAGATCCACCCTCCACCTCTGGGAGAGACGATCACCACCGTGTTATCCGTCATGCCGGCCTCCCTGGGCCAGGCCCTGCTGATGACCTTTCCGCCCCTGCTCGTGGTGTTCGGGTTTCTCTGGCTGACCAGCCGGGTGGTGAAGGCCCCGCTCACCGGGCTACAGACGTTGATCCTCTGTCTTTTCTTTACGCTGCCGGCCCTCGTCGGCATGAACCTGATTCAGCCGCTGGTCCTGCTGGGGGTCCCCGGTGAAACTGCCCGAATGGCCGTCATGGCCGCCATTATTCTTCTCGCTATCCTGTGGAGCCTGACCGTTATGGTGCTGGGGGTGCAGGCTTACACCCACACCTCCTGGGTCCGGGCTTTGGGAGTTGTTTCGCCAGTTGCTGTCTTTATGTTCACGATGGGCGGCTGGCATGTGGTGACCTTGCTGCAAGAGATCTTGCTGCGTCAGATGTTGATTTTCCCGCCTGCAGCCTGAAATTTTGGCGCAATTCGAGCTATTGAGGGGTTTTTAATCGGATGCCTGTCTGAATCCCCTTAGAGATAATTGTTCATACAGTCGTGGCAAACCGCCCCGTTCGGATTACACTATTGACCATGGCCACCAAGTCGTTCACCCCGCCCGTGGGCGAGATTTCCGGAAACGGACCTGTCCGCCCGGCTTTGTCCCAGACCCCGCCGCCACCGGCCCCCCTCCTCCCGGATCGGGAAGCCGCCCGGCTGTTGCAGCGATTGCTGAAATCGGGCTGGCAGCGGCTGTCCCCCGAATACGACGATCCGCTGAACATGCTCTACGACCGCCCTGCCACCGAATGGACGATGGGCTGGGACCCGGCGGACGCCTCCCTGTACCTCGTCCTCTGGGAAAAAACCTCCTGGCTGAAGCAGCGCCACTGGGTACTTTGCATCAACGGCCAGCGTCGCTACGTCTGCAAGGACACCCCCCTTTCGCCGCTGGCAGGCCATTTTCGGCGCCTGCTTGAGGGTGACGCCAGGGTTTTTCAGACGCCGGACGCCTTTCTGGAGCCGGTGACCGACTACGGCATCCCCTTGGAGCAGCGCGAGCTTCGGGCCGAACACCTGTTGCGGACCCTCAAGATGGTACCCGCCGCCTGGCCGGTTTTGCGTGAGCCGTTTCTCTCCCTGCTGGGTCGGGATCTCGGCCACGACAACTGGCCCACCCTGGACGTAATGAAAATCCACCGCCTGGATCAGAAGATCCTGCTCATCCATTGCCTGAAAGCCCTGGTGCAGGAGTTCATCATCGCCAGCCGCCAGGAAAAGCACCGCATCCATACGCTGATTGAACAGGTTCATTTCGAATACGAACGCCTGGGCCGGGTCATCACCCGCCTGATGCGACCGGAGTATGAAGCCTCCTACCGCCGCTTCCGCCATCTCATCTCCGGCGGGTTCTGGCGCATCCGCCTGATGGCGGGGGAACCGGCACGCAATGCAGCGCCCCCTCGTTTCTGAAGATTGACGCGGGTATAATAGGGCGTCTTCAGAATCGCTGACGAAGGGAAGCTTATCGATGGAAAACCACGGCCTGTTTATCAATGGAGCATTCGTTCCCGCCGAAAGCGGCGAGTCCTTTGAGAGCATCAACCCCTTTAGCGGTGAATCCATTGGCCGCTATGCCCGTGCGGGCAGACCGGACGTGGAGAAAGCGGTGTCTGCGGCGCGAAAGGCTTTTGACGAAGGCCCCTGGCCCCGACTATCCCGCGAGGAACGCAGCCGGGTTCTCGGCCAGATCGCCGAACGGATCGAGGTCCACGCCAAGGAGCTGACCGCCCTGGAACTGACCGACGCCGGGGGCACCATCCGCAAGATCAAGACGGACATCTGGCTCTGCGGCAAACAGATGGGCTATTTCGCCCAACTGGCCCTCAGGGATCTGGACGCGCCGCTGGCGGAACTGGAGCGCCCCGGCTTCAGCCGCAACTGGCTGGTGCGCGAACCCATCGGCGTCTGCGCCCAGATCATTCCCTGGAACTTCCCGCTCATGATGGCCGTCTGGAAAATCGGTCTGGCACTGGCCGCCGGTAACACGGTGGTGCTCAAGCCCGCCGAGGAAACTCCCGACACGGCCATGGCCCTGGCGAGGCTGCTTCAGGAGACGGATCTGCCCCCCGGCGTGGTGAACATCGTCACCGGCTTTGGCGAGGAGGCGGGCGAACCGCTGGCCACGCATCCCGGCGTGGACAAGGTGGCCTTCACGGGATCGACCGAGATCGGAAAACTCATCATGCGCTCGGCGGCGGACACCATGAAAAAGGTGACGCTGGAGTGCGGCGGCAAGTCCGCCAACATCATTCTCGAAGACGCGGATCTGGCCATGGCCGTGGACGGCGCCCTGTACGGCGCCTTTTACCACGCGGGCCAGTGCTGCACGGCGGGGTCGCGCATTCTGGTGCAGGAAAGCGTTCAGGACAAATTCCTGGAAGCCTTTCTCGCCAAGGCCAGCGCCATCCGCCTGGGCGATCCGGCGGACAAGGCGACGGATATGGGACCACTTATCTCACGCAAGCAGCAGGAGCGCGTCCTGGGCTATATTGAGGCTGGCAAGAAAGAGGGCGCCCGCTGCGCCGTCGGTGGCGGCATCCCCGAAGAGCCGACGCTGGCAAAGGGGTTTTTCGTGGAGCCGACGGTTTTCGTGGATGTGGACAACGCCATGACCATTGCCCAGGAGGAGATCTTCGGCCCGGTGGTTTGCGTCATCCCTTTCAAGACCCCTCAGGAGGCGGTTCAAATCGCTAACGACACCATTTACGGCCTGGCCGGGGCCGTCTGGAGCCGCGACGAAAAGCGGGCCATGAACCTGGCCCGTCAGCTTCGGGCAGGCACCGTCTGGATCAACGAATATCATCTTACCAGCGAGAAGGCGCCCTTCGGCGGCTTCAAGCAGTCCGGCCTGGGCCGGGAGCTGGGCCTGGAAGGCCTGAAGGAATACACCGAACTCAAGCACATCCACGTGGACGATCTGGGTCAACGGGACAAGAAATTCTGGTATGATACGGTTCTCGCTCCCGAACAATCCCCCGCATCCTCGTAGGGCCATCACATGAACAAACAGAAAGTTCTGATTTTTCTTGCGCTTGGGCTGATCATCGCCGCCGGGGTAGCGTCGTTGATTATCGCCGGAAAGATCATCGACGGTGAAACCGCCGGTTCCCGTGGCATTGAAGCCGATTTCCCCATCACCGACGAGGTGATCGGCAACAACGTCACCATCACCATCACCGAGGCGGACCACAAGAAATGGGAGCTTCGGGTCAAAAAGGCCATCTATTTCAAGGATCGTTCCGGCGCCCAGCTCGAAGGCGTCACCGGAGACTTCTTTGACGACGCCGGGCAGCCGGTGGCCACGTTTGAGGCCCCGATGGGCGAATACTTCGACGAGGACAAGAAGGTCACCCTGACCCAGGGGGTGGTGGTCGAGTCCACCAGCGAGGACGGCGGACGCCTCAGCGCCCCGTCCATGACCTGGTCCGCCCGCTCGGACGAGATCACCGCCTCCGGCGGCGTAGAGATGAACATGGGCGGGTACGCCAAGGCCCATGCGGAGCGCTGCCAGTTTGCCCTCGACTTTTCCAGGGTGTCCCTCTTTGGCCGCGCCCGCTCGGAAATCGATTTTTAAGGGATCGGCAAGACCCCACGCGTTCCCCTTCAACCGAAATCATCCATTACAATGAAGATGGACCCTCCAAACGAGGATATGATCGGGATATAAACAACCCTTCGCGGAGGATCACTTCCATCACCATCCCCATCATTATCGGCGCATTGCTTTTCCTGTGCCTTATCGGCGGCGGGCTGTATTTCTATTTCACCGTCAATTCCCGCACCCCGATCTGGTACTACAACCGGGCGCTGGATCACTACCAGGCGGGCCGGCTGGACAAGGCCTGGAAGGATCTCCACAAGACCCTGGCCATGGACCCGGACTATGCCAACGCCTACTATACCCTGGGACTGATCGCCGAGCGGTGGGAGGAGATGGAAGAGGCCAAGCGCTACTTTGACAAGGCGCTGGAACTGGACCCGGACGACCTCTACACCCTTTATAACCGGGGGCGGCTGCACTACAACGACGAGGAGTACGCCGAAGCCAAGATGCTTTTTGACCAGGCCCTCGCCATCGAGCCTGCCGACGGGGACACCCACTACCTCAATGCCCTCATCCACGAAAGCCTGGGCGAGATCGAGGCGGCCATGGAGTCCTACCGGCAGGCGGTCAACGCGGACCCCGGCAACATGAACGCCTGGCTGTTCCTGGGCAAGCTGTACGACAAGGCCCAGCAGTACGAGATGGCGGTGGAGGCCTACCGGCGCATTATCGCGATCGACCCCAACAACCTGGAGGGCAACTACGAACTCTCCATTTCGCTGGCCAAAACCGGCGACTGGGACGGCACCATCGAGTTCTGCCGCAAAACCCTGGAAATCGACCCCAATTACGCCAAGGCCTATAACCAGTTGGGCCTGGCCTTCTACTGCAAGAACGAGCCTCAGAATGCCATTGCCGAGTATCAGAAAGCCATCGAGCTGGACCCCGGCTATGCCACCGCCTACAATAACCTGGGCTATGCCTTCGAGAAACTGGAGAAGTTCGGCGAGGCCATTGATACCTTCCGCAAGTACCTGACCCTCTCCAAGAATCCCAAGGAAACCGAGGAGATCCGCCAGCACATCGAACTGCTGGAGAAGAAGCGCCTGGACGTCAAAAAGTAGGGTGGTTTATACCGGCATGGCAGGCATCACGCCCACCTGAAGGGACACCCCGGCCAGTTCGGTATCGAGGAAAGCCACCTTCTTGATCGGCCCGCCGCCGGTTTTCTCGATCAACCGGGGAGAAGCGCCGTTGGCCGCCTTGATAACCTTCTTGACCTCGTCGTAAAAGCTTTCCGGGTTATCCGGATAGACCACCACCGGCGTCGAGGACTTGAACAGGAGCAGCACGGCGGTTTTCAGGTTGGAAGCGGACATGCCCATCAACAGCCTCTTTCACGAACAACTCTCCACAAAAAAATGGCATAGGGTGGATTCGAACCACCGACGCCACGGGTATGAACCGTGTGCTCTAACCAACTGAGCTACTATGCCAAGCCAGAGTATTATGGTCTTTATGGATGGTGTTTGTCAACTTGGCCCTTGTTATAATGGAGCCACCGCAAGCAGAGACCGGGATAGAGGAAACAGGCGTCCATGGATCGGGAAAACGAGGGCCATTATCAGCGCTGGTATGATCGCGATCCCGCGCTGAGCCGGGCATTAGACCATCTGAGGCAGGCATCCGACGCCTACCAGGCCCAGGTTGCCCTCAATATCATCAAAATCATCGTGGAGCACCAGGCCGCAGAGGACGCCGACGAGCCGGACGACGCTCCCCGCGATCATCCTCACCAGCGCCGACGCTGGTACGACGTCAACGCCACCCTCCACTCGGCCATGCAGTTATTGCGCGACTGCCCGGACGATCTGCAGCAAACCGTCATTCCCAGCATTACCCGGATGATCGAACAGACCCTGGAAGAACATTATTAAAACATTAATATCAATAAGAAGAACATCACCCCCCATCCGCAGATAAAAAGCGCAGAATCAAAGCGCCAGACCCGGCTATGGCATGCCCGGTCCGGGGGGCTGGGGGCTGGGGGCTTGTAAATATTTCTTCATATATAAACGCCGTCAAACAATTCTGACCCATATATTGTTTTTATTTTGTTAGCAAACATTTTTGCTTGGACCGTTTTCAGGAAGGTTAAAGAAGAGAAGAGCGTGACCCGCCTGAAATCCGGAGGAGATGAAGGAGTAACCTGACGTATGTCCTTTCCGTTCCCGATAATGTCTAATGCCCAGGGATTCTCCATGACACCGTTCGGCATGGCGAGCGCGTCGATTTCAGGATCTGGCACGGTTGGCATTGGCCCGATGGGGGTATCCACTTCGCTGGCCGGTCCGATGCCCATCACGGCAGCCAACACGGTCAACCGGCTGGGTGTGGCGTCTCCCTTTGCACAGCCGTTTGGAACGTTTAACCCGATTCAACCCAACTCCTTCGGGGTCGTCAACCCGTTCGATCCCAACTGGGTGACCCCCTACGACGGCTTCAACGGGGCACCGTTCGGCTCGTTCGGCCCCAACCAGAACCCGCTGAGTCCCCTGAGCTGGCAGCAGGGCGGCAGCTTCAGCATGTCGCCGGTCAACCCGGTGAGCATGAGCCAGGGCTTCGCCGGCTTTGGCAGCATGGGTCCCCAAGGCTTCGCCGGAGGCAGTTTTATTTCCTTCCTCCAGGGCGGCGGCGTTTCGGCCCTCATGAACCAGATTACCCAATCACCCTTCCGGGGCTTATTCTAAGGAGAAGAGCAGATGGCTTCGTTTAATCCAGTCGGTTTCAATCCAGGATTTCAGGCGTTCCAACAGCCTGTCGCTCCGCAATTCGGCGGGCAGCAGTTCGCGGCCCCGATGCAGTTTGCGCCGGCTCCGCAAATGCCCAACACCAGCAGCTTTATGGCTTTTCTGCAAACCGGCGGCGGTTCATTCCTGATGAGCCAGATCAGCCAGCCCGCAATGGCGGCCCCCAGTTTTGGCGCCGTCCCCGGAAGCGCCTTCCCCGGCGCTGTCCCCGGAAGCATTACCGGCGTACCCGGCGTCCAGATGCCCAGCTTCGGACCGGTAAACCCGTTCCAGCAGCAGGCCGCAGCCCAGGGGATGACCCCCGGCGCCGGTGGCCGTCTGGTCAGCCCCTTCGGCACGTTCATCACCACCATCGGCCCGATGGGGGGTAACGCCAACGCCGGATTCCTCGGCGCCCAGGCTGCCGGACAGGCATCCGCCCTCGTCCTGCATCCGCTGAATCCGGGGATGATCGTGGATTACGCCAACCCCTTCTATTCCAGCTTCAACTTCAACCAGGGCTTCTTCGCCGCCTAAGAGCCATTCGGCTCCCCAGGCAAAATATTGGGCGTTAATACCTGGCCTTCGGCGTATCCTGTCTCTGGCTAGTAATATTCTTTCTCATGGAAATAGCCGCCGGCGCAGACCATCTCGATGGTCTTGAGCAGAAACTGCCGCGGGGCTTCCGACTGGCTGAGGTAATGCTCGTCATCGCCGAGGTGCTTGATGCTCATCACGGCGGGGGTGTCCGGTTCGGCGGGCACATAGAGGGAGGCCACCTCATGGACCAGCAACTCGGAAAACTCCGAACTCCACGGGTTGGCGGCCAGTTCCTGAAAGTCCCCCATCAGGGCCACGATGCGCCCGGTAAACACCGGTTCGCGGCCAAACCGGAACATGGCCATCGGCTTGGTGTTGCCACGGGCCGTAAAGCTGACCGTGTGCCACAGCAAGTTGATGATCCCCACGGAACGATCCGCGTCCACACGGGAATATATCCGGCTTTGGGGTACGTTGCGCCCGTCAAAGGACTGCTGGAAATGGGCGCAGACGATTTCCATGTCCGCCAAAAGCCGGTCAAAGATCTGGGCCGTGTTGCGCATGGCCTGCTCATGTTCGCGCCACTGGCGGGTCATATGGGAAGCCAGCAGGTTGACCCGGTCCTGCACGGTTTTTACCGGCTGCTGAGGCTCCTCCCAGTGATCGAAGGCCATGCGGGACTGGTTCAGCGAGGCCTTCAGACGGCTGACGTCGTCCATGAAGGAGACAATTTCCTCACGTTCTCTATCCATCATCGCTCCTGCGGGTTGAGGGATTCCTGATTTCGGGTGCCAACGCTTTCTATTCTATCAGGGAATGGACAGGGTGTCCTCCGTCAGGGCAGGTTCCACCGGCTTGCGTCCAATGCTGACGTAACGGTACCCCAGGAGCTTCATCCGCTTGGGCGGGAAGAGATTGCGGCCATCAACAATGACCCGGCACTCGCTGGTTTCCTTGAGCTTCTGGAAATCGATTTAGGAAAACTCCTGCCATTCGGTGAGGATGGCGATGGCGTCCGCCCCGGCAGCGGCCTCGTAGGGATCGCCGCAGTAGGTAATTTCCGGCACGATCTCGCGGGTCTTCTCCACGGCCAGGGGATCGTAGGCCCGAATAATGGCACCGCGCTTCTGCAAGCCCCGGATGATGGTGATGCTGGGAGCATCGCGCATGTCATCGGTATTGGGACGAAAAGCCAGCCCCCACAGGGCGATGGTCTTGCCCTCCAGCCCGCCCAGCGCCTTGTCGAGACGCTCCATGAAACTGATGCGCTGGTAGCGATTGATGACCTCGGTGATCTTGAGGAGGTCCAGGTTGATGTGGTATTCGTCGGCGATGTTGAGCAGGGAGTGGATATCCTTGGGGAAGAAAATGCCGCCGTAGCCGATGCCGGCGTTGAGATAATCGGGGGCAATGCGCTTGTCCATCCCCAGGCCCTTGGCTACCTTGGTCACGTCCGCCCCGGTTTTCTCGCAGACCTGGGCGATGGAGTTGATGAACGAGATCTTCATGGCCAGAAACGCGTTGGTGGCATGCTTGATGAGTTCGGCGCTGTTGACGTCGGTAATGAGCATGGGCGCGTTGAGGGGGCGGTAGATGCGCACCAGGGTATCAATGGCCCGCTGGCTTTCGGCGCCGATGACGATCCGGTCCGGGTGCATAAAGTCATAGATGGCGTTGCCCTCTCGCATGAACTGGGGAACGGCGGCAATTTCAAACTCATGCTCGTTGTCGGCGGGCAGCTCGGCGTTGAGCAGATCCTTGAGGTATTCTCCAGTCTTGATGGGCAGGGTGCTTTTTTCCACGATCAGCTTGTAGCCGGTTCCGTCCATCGAGGCGGCAATGTCTTTCACTGCCTGCTGCAGAGGCCGGGGGTCCGGCTTGTCGGAGGGGCCGCCCTTGGTACCCATGCACAGGAAGATGATCTCCGCCCCCGCCACGGCCTCGCGGATCTCCGTGGTGAAACGCAGCCGCTTTTCGTTGAGGTTGGAGCGGATAAGCGACTCCAGGCCCTCCTCGTAGAAATTCACCACCCCCTGCTGCAGCCGTTCGATATGGGGAACATCCAGGTCCGCACAGGTGACGTCATGGCCCAGTTCCGCCATACAGGCCCCGGTTACTGTGCCGACATACCCGGAACCGATCACTGCCATCCGCATTGCTCTTCTGTCCTTTGACTTGCCTCCTACAGGCTTTATAGTGTATCACCAACCCTGTCCATTCGGAAGCCGGTTCCCTCAAGAAATTCCGGCCTTTTTCATGATTGCTTCGTCTCCTCCATCGGGAGGATCTGGCTTCAGGTTTTCCTAAAGACTTTTGCCCTACCCGACGATACACCGGACAGAGAAAGCACTCTCATTCCCTGCGGGATGCAGGCACAAGGTTGGAAAATTCATCAAAAGCAGTGCTTTCTCCGAGTGGGGTTGCCACTTGTTCGACGAAAGGCTCTCAAAGAGCGTCTCGACGGGCAGGCGGTAGCCTAATTACACGGATGTAATTAGCCACATGTTAAGGAGAACACGACAATGGCTTTAGTGGTCAACACAAACGTCACGTCGCTGACGGCGCACCGCCGTCTGGGCGAAAACGCGACGGCGGTCCAGCGTTCCCTGGAGCGACTGGCTTCAGGCCATCGCATCAACCGTGCCGCCGATGACGCCGCCGGTCTGACAATTTCCGAGAACCTGACCGGGCAGATCCGGGGGATGAAAAAGGCCCTGCAAAACACCCAGGACGGGATCAGCATTCTTCAGATCGCCGAAGGCGCCCTGACCGTCATCAACGACAACCTGCAGCGCATGCGCGAGCTGACCGTCCAGGCCGCCAACGATACCAACTCCCAGGGGCAGCGCGACGCCATCGCACGGGAACTTCGCTCCCGCGCCGAGGACATCCAGCGGATTGCGGACGCAACGCAATTCAACGGCATCCAGCTCCTTGACGGTTCCGCCACCAACGCCCTGCTGCAAATCGGGGCCGACTCCAACGTGGTGACCAACACGGTGGATATCACCCCGGCCCTGTCCAATGCCGGTATCGACGCCAGCTCCGTCCCGCCGGGGATCGGGGTCATCGACAGCGCCGGCGCCCTGTTCACCTCGCTGGATGACATCTACGACCCGGTGGCCGGCACGTCGCCGGATCTCATCAGCGGCAACAACGCCAGGGCTTTCCTGGACAACCTGGACACGGCCATTAACAACGTGACTACCCGCCTGTCCACCATCGGATCGCTGCAAAACCAGTTGGAAAGTGTCACCACCAACCTCTCCATCGCCATCGAGAACTTCTCGGCCTCCAACTCCCGGATTCGGGATCTCGACGTGGCGGCGGAAAGCTCGATCCTGGTGCAGAACCAGATCCTGCAGCAGGCTTCGGTCAGTGTGCTGGCCCAGGCCAACAACATTCCCCAGCTGACCCTGCAACTGCTGCAGAACTGATCCGCCCCGACCTTCGCGTGAAAGATTTTTGAATAGGAGTATTGATCATGACCGTGAACAACCTCGAACTCGACCTCTTTGGCAGCCTGCCCCTGACGCGCTCCAGCCTGTCCGTGGCCCAGGAAAACTTCACCGCCTCGCGCCCCCCCATCCGCAACCTGAACGCCACTGAAGAGATCCTGCAACTGTTGCGAAACCACCCGTCCAAACAGGCCATCAGCCGAATTTTTGAAGAGGCCCCGGAAAAGGCGCTGGTCTCCAAAACCAGCCGGCTGCTCGCCCACCTGCGGCTCTAACCGCCCCCCGATTTACGGATCACCACGAAAACCCCCTCCCCAATACCCGCGGGAGGGGGTTTTTTTATGCCGCCTTTGTAACGTTTTATTGCACTACTCTTTAGTCGCACGGACGCCGACCGAATATATTCTTGTAGATCCAATTGATATCCTCATCCATTTTTGTTGATCAGGCATAAAGAGAGAACAAACGAGACAACACAGGGACAGAGAGCAAACTCTCGAAAATAACCGTGTCGTGACGGCAACAAACTGCCGGGAACACGCTTTCCAACGGATTTTCACGGACGACGGAAGCGGTTTCGGCGGGAATGGATGACGGATGACTGGTGGTTTGTAAGGAAACAACAGGAGACACGGACGATGGGATTATTTCTGAACACGAACGTCGCCTCGCTTAACGCGCAGCGGAACTTTTACGGTGTGACGGCAGCATTGAACAAGAGTATCGAGCGCCTCTCCACCGGCTTCAAGATCAACAGCGCCGCGGACAACCCCGGCTCACTGCTGCTGGCCAATCACCTTCAGTCGCGGCATCGGGGATTTGCCGTGGCCGAGAGCAATATCCTGCAAGGCCAGAATCTTCTAAAAATCGCTGACGGCGCCATGATGAGCATCCAGGACGACCTGCAACGGTTGCGCGAGCTGGCGCTGGAAGCCTCAAACGGAACGGTAACGGATTTTTCGGCCTACGAGGAGGAAGCCGCCCAGATCAGCGCCAACATCGACGCCATCGCCAACGGCACGACGTACGGTAGCACCGTGTTGCTCGCCGGCGGCGCGGGGGCCATCAACATCCAGGCCGGGGCCGAATCGGGCGGCACCAACGTCATCAACATTGGAGCCTCGTTGACCAACAACACGGTGACCGGCCTCAACGGCGCCGCCTTCACCTCTCCCAACAACCAGGCCAACGCCCAGACCCTGCTGGGCGAAGTGGACGGCGCCCTGGCCCAGCTGGCGGAAAACCAGGCCACGCTCGGCGGGATGATGAACCAACTGTCCAACCGTCTGGAATTCGTCCAGATCTCCAAGGAAAACTACGCCGCCTCCGAAGGGGTCGTCCGCAACGTGGACGTGGCGGCAGAGACGTCCCGGCTCACACAACTCCAGGTCTTGCAGCAGGCCAGTGCCCTGGCGCTTGCGCAGGCCAACCAGGCGCCCGCTATCGCCCTGAGGCTGTTGCAGTAGCAACAGTCTGGCACAGGGAAGTAGCGTGAAGACTGGTAAGGAGTATCCATTGTGATGAGTCAGAACAACGCCTTGAGAATCATCCGGCAGATCGGCGGCGACGACGAGTTCGCGCAGCCCATGGCCATGCCTCCGCCCCACGAAGAGGCGGGCAGCCACGGGGACATTGCCCGGAGCAACCGGGCCAGTGTCGAAACCTCACTGCGAACTGTCGACAGCGCCATCGAACTCCTGCGCGGCATGGGTTACAGCGCCGGATAAAACGGGTCCCCCGCAGAGCACCGGTCGAAGTCCCCTTCGACCGGTGCCTGCCTTATCCTTCGTTCTAGAAGTGCCGCCCGGTGGGGTCCGGTTCCGATTCCACGTTCTCCGGCACCACCGGCAGGTTGCGGTAGCAGACGACCGTGAGTTCGGTGTTCTCGTCCACCGGGCGATCATACGTTTCGGTCAGAAAGGCGATAACCGCCGGAATGCTCTGCAACCGTCCCTTCTGCCGCGCCAGCAGGTCAGGGGACAGGTCCCCGACGCGGCAGCGTTGCAGATCGCCCTCGACGACGGCCCGGCGAATCTTCAGGTGGTTGCAGCGGATGTCCACCTCCTCCCCCGGCGTCCAGTAGCCGCCCTCGTAATAGAGGGTGCCCAGCCGGAAGGCACAGAAGATCGATTCCGTATCCTCGGCCAGAATCTCGTCGCGGAATTCCGCGGGCCAATTGATTGCTTTCGCCATAATCGCCTGTATCTTATCGTAATTCATAATGTAAAAACATCCCTTGCCCCCTTGACTGCCCGGCAGCCCAAGCCGGACCGGGTTTTTCACAGGCCGTTGTAGTAGGCGGCGCCCTTGAGATCCGTACCGTCCTTGCCTAGAATCGAATGCAGAGATTAGGGTGGATTGACAGGACATGGTGAAGACCTTTATGGGAATGCGCGACAACAATGACGCAGCACCGCGCCGGGTGCGCATCCGGCAGACTGCCACCGGCACAGCGGGCCGGAAGGCCCCGTCGGTCATGGATTTCGCCTGCCTGCGCCGCGAAGAGGCCCTGGTCCTCATCTGCCGGTACCTGGGCAAACATCCGGCCCATCCCATGGCCCGCGCCCTCATCGATCTCTTCCAGATCCACGGCGAGGAACTCACCGAGACGGGCATTCCCTACGAGGTGGTCCAGGGCCTGGCACGGCGTTATCCCCTGCTTCACTGCCTGAGGGATTAGGCTTCAAGGAAAAAACGAGCCGGACGGCTCCTCCTCTGGAAAGAGGAATTTATGGGCCTCATCCGCCCCGGCCCATGCCCCGTATTGCTAAAATGGAAGGCATGAAGACCGTCCGCCTTCAGGCTGCGCAGATTGAAGACTGGGACAGCTTCCACGGGTTCTTTCGCGAAACCTTCGGGTTCCCGCCGTTCTACCGGCACTCGATGCGCGACTGGATCGACTGCATGTCCTTCATTCCCGACCCCCGCACGAAGATGACCACGCTGACCATCGAGCCGGGGGACTGTCTTGTGCTCGAAGTGGAAGACGCCGACACCTTCCGCGCCCGCCAGCCGGAGATCTTCAACGCGCTGACGGAAGCGGTGCTCACCGTCAACCAGCGTCTCGCCGAATACCGCCCCAAGGGCAAGACCCGCATCGAACTGGTGCTGAAATAGCCGCTGAAGGGGAACACAGGGGCGCAGGGAATCTATTCCTTGACTCCCCCCGTTAAAATGCCGCGCATGAACTGTTTCTGGCCGATAAGAAACACCACCACCACGGGGAGAATGGCCAGGGTACTGGCGGCCATCAGCACGGTCCAATCGGTGGTGTCGCGGAAGCTGCTTTTCAGGGCCGCGATGCCCACGGGCAGGGTGCGCATGGTGTCGGAGTTGGTGACAATCAGGGGCCACATGAAGCTGTTCCAGCTGGTGATGAAGACGAAGATGGCCAGGGCCGAGAGGGCCGGGACGGCCAGCGGCAGGGCGATGCGCCAGAAGATCTGCCACGGGTTGCAGCCGTCGATGCGGGCGGCGTCTTCGAGTTCCCTGGGCAGCCCCTGGAACCACTGACGCAGCAGGAACACCCCGAAGGCCCCGAAGAGGCCGGGAACGATGAGCGCCCAGAAGGTGTCGATCCAGTGAAACGTCCTCATCAGGAAGAACAGGGGCACGATGTTGACGTAGGGCGGGATCATCAGGGTGATGAGAAAGAGGAAGAAGATCTTGTTCCGGTGGGGAAAGTGGAGCCGGGAGAAACCGTAGGCGGCCATGGCGCAGAGGATCACGTGAACCCCGGTTGTGACTCCGGAGACGATGACGCTGTTGAGAAAATAGCGCCATATGGGCACCTGCTCGAAGAGGCGTCCGTAGTTCTCCCAGTGAAGGGGCCAGGGGAACAGCACCGGCGGGTACTGGTACGTCTGGGTGGGGTGGATGAGCGACGTGACCAGCATCACCCAGAAGGGCAGCAGCATCACGACGGCACCAATGGAAAGTGCGCCAAGAAGCCAGATGTTCGTCCGTTCCCCGTTCATGCACGGTCCTCCTCGTTCAGAACCCAGCGCCTGCGCAACTGCCACTGGACGAGGGTGAGCGCCAGGATGATCATAAAGAGAATGTAGGCGATGGCGGACGCCGGACCCACTTTATAGAACATGAACGCATTCTTGAACATCCAGTAGACCATCACCTCGGTGCTGTGTTCCGGTCCGCCCTGGGTGAGGAGGTAGATGGTGTCAAAGGCCTGGAAGGCGTTGATGATGGTGACCATCACCACGAAGAACAGGGTGGGGGTAACCATGGGCAGGGTAATGCGCCAGAAGGTGTTCCAGGCCCCGGAACCGTCCAGCGTAGCGGATTCGTACAGGGACACGGGGATGGACTGCAGCCCGGCCAGGAAGATGACCATGTTGTAACCCACGTTCTTCCAGACCCGCAGAATGATGATGGCCATCATGGCAGTTCGGGGGTCGTAGAGCCATGGGATCTGGAGACCCAGAATCCAGTTGAGCAGACCGTATTCCGGGTCGTAGATCCAGCCCCAGACGATGGCCACCCCGATGAGCGGCGTGACAAAAGGCAGGAAGAAGGCGGTGCGAAAGACTGTCCGGCCCCGGATGGCGCCGTTGAGCATCACGGCGAGCAGCAGGCCGAGGGTTACCTCCAGCACGCCGGAGACGATGACGAAAAACCCGGTATTGGTCACGGTCTTCCAGAACAGAGGGTCCGCGAGCACCGCCTCGTAGTTGTCCAACCCCACCCATTGCGGGGTTCCCAGCAGGTTCCAATAGGTGAAGCTCAAGGCAATGGAAGCGGCGGTGGGCAGATAGGTGAACACCACCAGCCCTAGCAGGCAGGGAAGAATAAACACCCAGGCCCACCATGCGTCAGACCGGCTCAAGGGGCCACCTCCAACATCTTTTCGATCCGGGGGGTCACGTCGGCAACGGCAGCCTCCGGGGACGTTTTTCCGTCCCAAACCGGGTCCAGGGCAAGCATCAGGGTTTCGGCAATTTCATTCCAGCGCGGATGGGACCGGGTCGGCACCCCCGTTTCGATGGCATCGAGAAACACCTGGCCGTTCTGCGGCGTCTTGCGCGGATCGAGAAACACGTCCGAATGGGCCACATCCAGGCGGGCCGGGATGATCAGCCCGCTTTCAGTGAACCGGCCCACCGCCTCAGGGGACGAAAGAAACTCGATGAGCGCCCAGGCCGCCTGCGGGTGTTCCGTACCGGCGGCCATGGCGTAACCGGAGGCGTCAATTCCGGTTCTTGATCCGGCGGGGCCGGCGGGGAGGGGAGCCACGTCCCAGTCAAAGGCCGCCTGCTCCCGAAGCACCGGAACGCTCCAGCGCCCGCTCACCATCATGGCGAGCTTCTGTTGCAGGAACCACTGGCTCATGCTGGCCGCCCCGCTTTCGGTCTTGCGGGGCGCCACCCGGTGCCTGTTGGGCAAATCCGCGTAAAACCGCAGCCCGGCAATGGCCGCCGGTTCGTTCAGGAGAAAGTCCCGGCGGGTTTCATCGAAGAGCCGCCCCCCGGCGCTCCAGACGAAGGGCATCCAGTACAGGGGCGGGGTCCGGTAGAAGGAGACGCCGAACTGATCGAGGCGGCCATCGCCGTCCGTATCACGGGTCAGCGCTTTGGCCGCCGCCAGGAAGTCGTCCCAGGTCCATCCGGCTTGCGGCAAAGCGACCCCGCCTTCCCGGAACAGATCCTTGTTGTAATAAAGGACCAGGTTGGAGAGGTCACGGGGAATCGCCCCCACCCGGACACCGGGATCACCTGTCCGCAGGTCGAAGGTTTCCAGGGCGGGGCGGTAGAAGTGTGCCGGGGAAAGGGTTTCGCTTTGCTCCAGCCAGGGGGTGAGATCCGCAAACAGGCCATGGGCGGCGTAAACCGGAAAGTTGATGCTGTTGGTGAAAACCACGTCGGGCATCATGCCTCCGGCAACCAGAATATGGATCTTCTGGAAATAGTTTTCGGGAATGTGCATCAGTTCCACGTCAATGTCCGGGTTCGCCCCCTCGAATTCGACGATCAGATCGTTCAGCACGGCGACTTCCTGAGCGCTGCCCCAGGTGGAGAAACGGATGCGGGTCTTATCCGTGACCGGACCCTGGAAGGGCAAGCCACAACCGGAAAGGATGCCGCCCAGGAGAAGCAGCAGGGCCAGGAGCCGGACTCCCGTATTGCGTGTGACGCCCGTCATTGTAAAGGTCTCCGGGTTTCGCCGTAACATTTGCCCGCGGCGGATCAATTTTCGTCCGAACCGGGGTTTTTATGACTGGGAAACATTCCCATTGTAATTCAGCAAGTGATGGAACACGAAAGAAAGCGCGTTGACCCATGAAACTTGATTCACCCTTTGAACAGGTGCTGGAACAGCTGCCCGACGACCGGCTCGAGCAACTGATGCTCTGGTACTGCAGCGGCGGCGAGACGGTGGAAACCCGCTCGAAACGGCTACAGCAGGTACTTGATGATGTCCAGTTCCTGGATTTCGAAACCTGCTTCCAAGTGCTCAACCGGCTGGAGCTGAACGAGCTGGTCGTCTTCTCGCTGATGAACGAGTTCGGACCGTCCTTTGCCAACCGGCCCTGCTTTGCCGTGCTGGCCCATGCCGTGACGGAACGGCTCTTTCGGCAGGGCAACCGTCAACTGAAAGACCTGACCTCCCTCAACTGACTTTTCTTTTGACTTTTCTTTTTGACGGGGGCTTGGGGCTGGGAACAAGACAACGCTACACGGGCGGCTTCGGCGGCGCCACCGCATCCGGCTGGCTTTTCTGAATCTTCCGGGTCACCCACTGGCGCACCTCGGTTTGCCGGGGCCGGGCGATGGCGAGATCCCAGGATTCCACGTCATGGGTGATAATCGATCCGGCGGCGATCGAGCAGTTTTTCTTCAGGGTGATGGGCGCAATCATGGCCGAATTGCACCCGACCTTCACGCCGTCCTCGATGACCGTCTGGTGTTTCAGGCCGGTATAGGCATCGTAGTTGGCCGTCACGGCGCACGCCCCGATGTTCACCTCGCTGCCCAGCACCGAATCCCCCAGGTAGGCCAGATGGGCCGCGTTGGTATGGTGGTCAATCCGGGTATTCTTCACCTCGACGAAGTTCCCCACCCGCACGTGATGGGAGAGCACCGCACGGTCACGCAACTGGGCAAAAGGCCCCACCGTACTCTCCTCGCCGATTTCGGAATCCCGGACCACTGAATGGATCACCTTTGCCCCGTTGGCCACCCGCACCGTCCCGGTCATGGTGGCATAGGGACCAATCTCGCAACGCTCACCCACGGTAATCTCGCCCAGCAGGTTGGTCCCCGGCATAATCACCGTGTCCCGGCCAATCGTCACATCCGGCCCGATCAGCGTTGTCCCCGGCGAAAGAATCGTCACCCCTTCCGCCATCCAGTGAGCCTGAAGGCGGGCATTGAGCACCGCATGGCAGCGGGCCAGATCGGCGCGGTCATTGACGCCCTGCATCTCGTCGGGATCGTCGAGCAGGGTATGGCGCAGGGTCAGCCCGGCCTCGCTGCCCAGCGCAATCAGATCCGTCAGATAGAACTCGCCCTGGGCATTATCGGAAGATATCCGGTCAAAAAGCGGCAACACGGCTGACCAGTCCAGGCAATAGATGCCCGCATTCACCACCCGGATCATCCGTTGGGCCTCCGAGGTGTCCTTGTCCTCGATGATGGCAGCCAGCCGGTCGCCCTCGATCACGAGACGACCATACCCGGCGGGGTTGTCCAGCTCAGCCCCCAACAGGGTAACATGGGCCTGCTTCCCGCGGTGTCGGGCTACCAGGGCCTCCAAGGTTTCGGCACGCAGCAGGGGTGCGTCACCTGAAAGCACCAGCACCTCCCGTCCGGTTGCACCATTTTCCCCAAGACAGGGACGGGCCTGCATCACCGCATGACCGGTACCCAGTTGGGGTTCCTGAACAACCGCCCGGATCGGGAAGGGAAACGTCAGCCGGTTCAAATGATCCGTCACCGCCTCGCGGCCATGGCCCACGATGACATAGACCGTACCGATGCCCAAATCCCGGTGCAGGGGACGCAGGGTTTCCAGAACCCGCTCCAGAAGCGGTTTGCCGAACAGGGGATGAAGCACCTTGGGCAGATCGCTTTTCAGGCGGGTCCCCTTGCCCGCCGCCAGGATAATTACGTCCAGCGGTTTTCGTGAATCGGCGTCCATCAGCATATCCCCTCGCTAGGCTACCGGTTCCGGCTCGCCTGCCATTGTCTCAATCGTATCCCCTGCCTCGTCCGGACGGCGGATGCCACGTTTGGAACTCTCAATAAAGGCAATCAGCTCATCCACCAGGGGATGGGGGCCGATTTCCCGCCGGACCTGCTCAACGCCCTGGGACGTATTGTGGTTGGAGAACCAGATGAGGTTGAAGGCCTTGCGCAGGACCATGCGGTCTTCCGAGGAGAAGCCCCGGCGGCGCAGGCCGATCTTGTTGATGCCCACCACGGTGGCCGGTCGCCCGTTACACATGGCAAAGGGCGGCAGGTCCTGGCGGGTACCGCTGAAACCCGCCATAATCGTCATCCGCCCGATTTTCACGAACTGGTGGATGACGGTGGTGCCGCTGATAAAGCTGTAGTCGCCGATTTCGACGTAGCCAGCCATCTGCACGTTGTTGGCGAGAATCACTTCGCGGCCCAGGATGCAGTTATGGGCCAGGTGACTGTAGGCCATGATGAAGGCGCCGTCACCCACCTGCGTGGCCTTGCCCTCGCCGGTAGCCCGGTTGATGGTGACACATTCGCGGATGACCACGTTGTCACCGATTTCGACAAACGTGTCCTCGCCCTTGAAGCCGAGATCCTGGGGCAGGCCGCCCAGCACCGCCCCCGGCGACACCCGGCAGTTTCTGCCCAGAGTCGTGAAACCCTCAATCACCACGTGGGGCGCCAGCACCGTCCCGTCGCCGATGGCCGTCTTCGGACCAATCACACAAAAGGGGCCGATTTCGACGTTCTCGCCGATCCGGGCTTCGGGATCGATGACGGCGGTGGGATGAATGGTGGCCATACAGGGCGCTCCTTCCAGAATTAGTCGGCATTGTCCACGAGGGAGAACATCATCTCGGCTTCCACCACGGTCTCTCCGTTGACGGTGGCTTTGCAGCGCGACTTGCCAATGGGCGGACGGAACTTGGTCAGCTCGCAGTGCATCTCCAGCTTGTCGCCGGGCACCACCATCCGCCGGAACCGGGCGCTGTCGATGCCCGCGAACACCGCCAGCTTGCCCTCGGCTTCGGGCAGGTGCTTGAGCAGCACCCCGCCAAGCTGGGCCATGGCTTCCAACTGGAGCACACCGGGCATGATGGGACGTCCGGGAAAGTGTCCCTGGAAATACGGCTCGTTCATGGTGACGTTCTTGTAGCCTTCGATAAACTGGCCGTGCACGTGGCGGGTCACCCGGTCCACCAGCAGAAAGGGGTACCGGTGCGGCAGGTATTGCATGATCTCGGTAATGGATTTTTCCGGCAGTTCCGTGCCGTAGGGAAGATTTTCCATGGGGGCGGGGTCCTTTACTGTCGTAGCCATCCTGCTGCTCCTGCTGACAATCATACCGTAACCAGCGGTGAAACGAGGCCATTATACCCAAAGGTTCCCGCCCCGCCAAATGGCAACAAGTCTCATGTTTTTCCTTAATACGGATAAGGCAACGGTATCCATTCCAACTGAGAGGACTTACTTTATGTCCATCCATTTTCGCGGCGCCGGCCCGTCCTTGACCCAGGGACTCTATACCCGCCAGTTGGGCATCCGGAATTCCGGGATTCTGGAAGAGATGTCCGAACACATGCCGCCCGATTTGCCCCTGTTTGCCGATCATGCGGCGGACCCCTCCGACGTCAGCCCCCTCGATCTGTTCAAACAGGATCAATACTGGATTTTCAGACGGCCAGGGCGCCCGCTGCTTGTCAAAAACGTGTCCAACGGCGCCGACCCTTCGCCGGACAGCTCTATTGCCGAAAAAATAGTTCGTTTCCGTCGGCCCGAAAGCGTGTCCATCCGCTCTGAAAACCTCAGCACCTGGCTTCGAGGCGGAAACATCTACATCGGCATTGATGCAGACAACAACCCCTTTGCCCTGGCAGGCCGCAGCAGCCTCACGGTTAACAGCAGCGACCTGGCTCGCATCGCGGCGGACCTGGGCCTGAAAGACCCGGCGGATATCGTCGCCATCCCCCAGGTTCCCAGCCCGTTTCAGTATGACATCGACACCTTCCTCCGACCCCTGGCCGGCAAAACGATC
>JBDIVN010000009.1:0-135663 GCA_039794365.1 Candidatus Neutrinobacter sp.
GCGACGTTCTCGGAAATCGTGGGGTTGGTCGCCACCCAGATTTCGTCGTCGCCTTCGCCGCCATAGATGGTGGCATCCTGGCCCTGGCCGCGGACGATGATCCGGTCGTTGCCCTCGCCGCCTTCAGCCACGGTCTGGTTGTTCACACCGCCAATGTCGATGTGGTCATTGCCTTCACCGGCGTAAATTTCGGTCTGCTGACCCTCGCCTTTCACGATGATCCGGTCAGCGCCCTCACCCGTCGTCACGCTGGTCTTGGTCTTGATCTGTTCGGTCACGTTGCCGTTGCCGTCGGTCAGATCCGCCGTGCGACCGTTGACGAGGACCACATCATCACCTTCGCCGGTATTAATCGTCGAGATCTGGCCTTCGCCGTGGATTTCTACCCGGTCGGCGCCTTCACCGGTCCGGATGTCGGACTGGTTGGTGCGTCCGTCAATCACCACGCTGTCGGCGCCGCGTCCGGTATCAACCTGCAACGTGTTGCTGTCGCCGTTGGAGACGACATGATCCGCGCCGTCGCCGGTGTTGGCAACCACCACGTTGTTCTTGCCGCTGACGACCAGTTTGTCGTCGCCGGCGCCGGTATCCACATGGACCAGGTTGTTGTCGGCATCGTTGTTCGGATAGCCGATCAGCACTTCGTCATTACCCTGGCCGGTGGCGACATAAACCGTGTTGTCCTTGCCGGACACGTTCACCTTGTCATCGCCGTTGCCGGTGTAGATGTCGGTCTTGTTGTTGTTGCCGCCGGCGTTGACGGTATCGTTGCCCTCGCCGGTTCCAACATGGGTTTCGTTGCGGTTGCCGCCGATGTTGACGGTATCGTTGCCACCCAGGGTTTCAAGATCCGTATAGTTGCGGTTCCCGCCGATGTTCACCGTGTCATCGCCATTGCCGGTGTTGCCCTGAACCACGTTGGCGACGCCGTTGACGTTGATGGTGTCCTTGTTCTGATCCTGGGTATTGCCGATGACGGTTATCCGGTTTCCGGCGCCGATCACGTCGAGGGATTCATCGACCCCCTGCTCGCCGATGCCGGTGACAACGGTGTTTACGCCGTCAATAATAAGGGGATCGCCGGGATTGCGGTTGGGGTCCTGGGGCGTGTTGGGAATGACGCCGCCGCCAATGGGGCCGGGACCCGGATAAGTCGGGTTGGTCGGGTAGGTGGGAACCGGATCAGCCGGAGGATTGGCAGGGTAAGAAGGATAGCCTCCGGCATTGCCTGCGTCGCCTGCGTTACCGGCATTGCCTGCGTTGCCCGCGTTACCGGCATTACCTGCGTCGCCTGCGTTACCGGCATTGCCCGCGTTGCCTGCGTTACCGGCATTGCCTGCCTGACCAGCCTGGCCGTTCGGGTAGGCCGCGGAACCCTGCATATAGTTCGTCAGAAGGGCCAGCAGGCTCTGGAGCATCTGGAACAGCATCATGAGCAGGTTTTCAGGACCCTGGGGCTGCGGGTTGTAAATGGGGCTGTAGTTGGGATATTGGGGCTGCATAAAAGAAGGCTGGGCCATGCCGAAGGACTGGGCGCCCATCATGCCGGGGACACCGGCACCACCGAAGCCGACACCGGGAACGCCGGTCTGGGGCATTCCGAATCCGGCGGGCTGGGCAAAGCTGGGTTGAGCGAAAGAAGGCTGGGCAAATCCGGGCTGCATCAGGCCGGGCTGTTGGATCATGCCTTGGGGCACGAAACCTTGCTGTTGCGGAACAAACGCCTGTTGCGGCACACCCATCTGGGGAGCGCCGCCCAACTGCATCAAGGGGCTGCCATCAATGACCCCGTTATCCTGCAAATCCGCCTGGACGATCATCAGGTACTGCTGCTGAAGCTGGTTCTGCTGCTGCCCAAATCCTACGCTCATTAGAGGACTCCTTCTTGTATTTACGCTTTAAGCTGCCTTTGCTCTCTTTCGGTGTTGTGAACTGCTCTTCCGTTAAACGCTCTTTTGAGACGAGATAAACCTATAAAAAAATAAAAACAATCTTAAGAAATGAATTGACATATTTGATATATCAATTAAGAAATGTTTACAGTCCGCGTGAAAAATCCCGGCCCTGTGGACCGGGATTCTGAAAATGAAGCGTTTTGATGTTTGAACGGTCAGACGAGAATGCTGAGATTCTCCTGCCCAGGACCCTGCGGATTCTCATCAGCCTTTTGACCCGCCGGATTCTGCTGATTTTTAGCCTGTCCCCCGTCCTGGCCTGCCATGGCGTTCAACAGGGCAAACACCGCCCCGATGCCTGCGCCTTGCTTGCCGCCGATGGCGCCGCCCGCTGCGGTCATCACCAGTCCCTGCAACAGTTTTTCCCCTTGCTGCTCGGTCAGCCCCAGGGCCTGGAAAAGACCGTTCGGTTTCTTTTCGCCGTTCCCGTTCTGAACGGCTGCGTTAACTGCCTGGCTGCCGATAGCGCCGATTTCTGATGCCATAACCGTGTTACCCCCTATACCCTACATATAAAGATGTTGTTCCATAACCCACCTTGTATTTATATAAAAACAATTGATTGGGTTTTGATGACAGTCTTTTTGATCAGCCGGTATCCATGACTGTCCGGCACGTGATCAGGGGCGGGTCAAACCGGCGTTAGGGTTTCGGGCGGGGGGTTACATCATCAGCAGTTCGCGGATCGCCTTGGCGGCCACGACGGTGGAGACGCCGGAGGGGTCGTAATGGGGCGCCAGTTCCACCACGTCGGCCCCCACCACGTTCAGTCCGGCAAACCGGTAAAACCAGCCGGTCAGTTCCCTGAAGGTCAGGCCGCCCGGCTCCGGGGTGCCGGTGCCGCTCATGATGGAAGGGTCCAGCACGTCGAGATCCACGGTGATAAAGACCGGCCGATCTTTCAGTCGGGCAAATCCGCGATCAAAGTCCTCGACACTTTTCAGCAGGGTGCCGTGTTTTTCCATCCAGTCGAATTCCGATTTCGGCCCCGACCGGATGCCGACCTGCACCAACCGTTCCGGGCCGATGAGATCGACGTTGCGCCTCATAACCGTGGCGTGGGAGAGCTGCTCGCCCATGTAGTTGTCCCGCAGGTCGGCGTGGGCATCAAAATGCAGGATGCCCAGGTCCGGGTACTTTGCCACATAGGCCTGGATGACCGGGTAGGTCACCAGATGCTCGCCACCGATGCCCATCCACCGCTTGCCTGCGGAAAGGACCTCGCGGGCGGTTTTGTTAATCCGGGCCAGCACTTCATCCCGGTTGCCGAAGGGCAGCTCCAGTTCCCCGGCGTCAAAATAGGCGACATTCTCCAGATCCCGGTCGTAGGCGGGGGAGTATGTCTCCAACCCCCAGGAGGCATGGCGGATGGCTTCGGGGCCGAAACGGGTGCCGGGGCGGTAGCTACAGGTGCCGTCGTAGGGGATGCCCACAAGCACCCAGTCCGCGGCGTCGAAAGATTCGCAGGCGCCCATCCAGCTTCGGGGGATAAACGGTCCGCTCAGCAAGACGCGGCCACCCCCGCTTCGCCGTAGATGCGTTCACGCACGAAATTCGGCAGGGCGAAGACAGCTTTATGCACATCGCGGTTGAAGAACCGGCAGTCTTTTTCCAGTTCGGCGGCCACGGGGTTGTCAAAGCCGTCGGAAGGCTTGCGGCTCTCCGAGCAGAAGGCCCAGGACCAGTAATGCCCCGGATACGTGGGAATGGTGGCTACGTAGGGAACCACCGCGGGGAAGACCTTGCCCAGCAGGGTGTAGACAAGGCGGATTTCACGGGGATTGGCCACCGGCGATTCGCTCTGGTTCGCCATGATGCCGTTTTCCGTGAGGGCTGCCTTCACATTGCGGTAGAACTCCTCGGTAAACAGTCCTTCACCGGGGCCGATGGGGTCCGTGGAATCAATCAGAATAACGTCGAAGCGGTTTTTCTGCTCGGCGATATAAGCTACGCCGTCACGCACCTGGATGTCCACGCGGGGCTCATCCAGCTTGCCGGCGATGGAGGGCAGGAACCGGCGGCTCACGTCGATAACGTCGCCGTCAATCTCGCAGAGGACCACTTCTTCAACCGACGGGTGCTTCAGCACCTCGCGGACGGTGCCGCCGTCGCCCCCGCCGATGACCAGAACCTTTTTCGGGTTGGGATGAGCCAGCATGGGAATATGGCTGATCATTTCGTGGTAGACGAACTCGTCCTTCTCGGTGGTCATTACCAGCCCGTCCAGCAGGAGCATCCGCCCGTAGGCCACCGTGTCCACCACGTCAATTGTCTGGAAGGACGACTCGCCGTGATACAGCGTTTCCGTAATCTTGTAGCTGAGCCGAACGGCTTTGAGATGTTCTTCCGTAACCCAGAGTTCCATGTGCAAAATCCTTGTGTCTACAGCCCGGCAAACGCCGCTGCGATTATAGGACAGTCGGCCCGGCCAGACAATGCGTCAGCGGGCAGCCCCCGTCATCAGCGGAAGCCGCTCTCCGACGGTGCGGGGGAAGTGGCGGCCCCGACTGGCGTGGTGGACTTCGAAATGCTGGACGCCAAAGGCTTCCAGCACCAGTGCCTGGGTGGTTTCCACGTCAAAGGGCTTGCAACTGAAGATATCGAAAAAGAAGTAGTCTTTTTCCGTGAAGGAATGGAAGGTGATGTGGGATTCGGCGATGATCACCACGCCGGTAATGCCCTTGTCCTCCGGCACCAGCCCTTCATAGGGGAAAACATAAGGCTGGACGATCTTCGTCATGCCGATACGTTCCGGCAGGGTGTTGAGAAAGTCGAACACGTAGCGCAGATCGCTGATCTTTTCCGCGTCGCACCCGCGGCAATCGAGCATCAGGTGAGGGCCGAACTCGGAACGAATAACAGGGGACATCAGCACTGCCCTCCCACGGGTTGCGGAATGTTCCCGGCTGTTTTTTCTTCTATTGACTTTTCGAGGCGCACCTCGAAGGGCTGCCTGAGCATTTCCATCGTCTCACGGTTCATCATGCCGCGGGTGAGTTCGGAGTAAAAGGCGGAACGGGAGTGAAACTTCTCGCGCAGGTATTCGTAGGCCACTTCCGGGTTGCAGGTGTCGCCGCAAGTGAACAGATCCACGGCGGCGTAGCCGAATTCCGGCCAGGTGTGGATGGCCAGGTGGGATTCGGCGATGATCACCACGCCGCTGACCCCGTACGGGCTGAACATGTGGAAGTTCTTCTGGACGACGGTCGCGCCGCACCTGACGGCGGCATCGGTCATCACTTCTTCAATCAGGGAGGGATTGTTCAGGACGTTGGGATCGCAGTCGTAGAACTCTACGAGGAGGTGGCGCCCAAGGTTGAAAACGGTGGATTCGCTGTTCTTGGTCAATTCTTTTCAACTCTCGCAGGTTATGGATGCTTGCCACGGGTCGTTTTTTCGTGAAAAACGAAATTGCATTCTAACAGAAAATTTTTGATTGCAAGTGTGGATTTTTCAGTTGTCCGTCCCCGGAATAAAGCCGCTCGCCGCGCAGCTTTCTCAGGGGGCGGGGCATGGAGGCGGATGCCGTTTTTCCTGCGAGAACCAGAGACAAACCGAGCCAAGATTTTAAAAATAAACTTTCCGTTGCCGGTCCCCATTGGAAACCCCGTATGTATCAAGTAATATTAAGACCTTGGAAAAACCCGGACGGTATTGAGGAAACAGGGATCAATGACGGCAATTTATCGCAGCGCGGTTTATCACGCCCTTTCGGATTCGCAGGGGGAGTACTGGCCCGACGGCGCCCTGGTGGTGGATGATGCCGGCTGCATCGAAGCCTGCGGCCCGTGGACGGAAATCGAGCCGCGTTATCGCGACGCCGATTACAGCCTGACCGTCTTTCCCAGGGGACATCTCATCATGCCCGGTCTGGTGGATATGCACGTCCACCTGCCGCAGATCAAGGTAACGGGCCGCCAAAAACCCAGCCTGATGGACTGGCTGGATGAGCATATCTTTCCGGCGGAAACCCGGTTCGCCGAACCGCCCCACGCCAGGCAGGTCAGCCGCTGGTTTTTCCACGAACTGCTGAAGAACGGCACCACCACCGCCAGCGTCTTTACCACCGTCCATACGGAGGCCACCCGCATTGCCTTCGAGACTGCCGGGGAGCTGGGAAACCGGGTCATCATGGGCCTGAACCTGATGGACCGAAACGCCCCCGATTTCCTGATCCGTCCCAGGGATAAGCTGCTGGCGGACACGGAGGCGCTTTACGACGAATGGCATGGCCGTGACGGCAACCGGCTGCTCTACGCATGGCTCCCCCGCTTTGCCATCAGTTGCAGCGATGAGCTGCTGGCAGGGATTGGCAAACTCCGCGAAAAATACCCCGATGCCTACATGCACACCCACATCTCGGAGCAGGCGGACGAAGTGGCGGCGGTGCTGGAAATGTTCCCCCAGGCGGATTCCTACACGGACGCCTACGGCCGGTTCGGCCTCATCGGTCCCCGGACGATCCTGGCCCACGGCATTTATCTGGATGACAGCGAGCTGAACCGGATCAGACACGCCGGAGCCAGCCTGGCCCACTGCCCCAGTGCCAACTTCTTCCTCCACAGCGGACGCTTCCGCTGGTTTGACGTGCAGGACAAGGACATCCGGGTGGGCCTGGGTTCTGACGTGGGGGCGGGGCCGGAGCTAAGCCTTTTCAAGGTAATGAAAGACGCCCAGTACATGCAGTCCACCGAACTCAAGGGACGGATCATCAACTGCCATAACCTGATCTACCACGGTACGCTGGGCGGAGCAAAGGCCCTGATGCTGGATGATCTCATCGGAAACTTCCTGCCGGGCAAAGAGGCGGACTTCATCGTGCTGAACCTGCTCTGCAAAACCGGTATTCCGGACGATCTGGCCGACCGGGACATCGACACCATCCTCTCCAGCCTGGTGTTTCTGGGCGACGACCGGCTCATTGCCCGGACCTTCGTTCGGGGGAGGCAGGTGTACGAACAGAAAAACGTGGCCCTGGTCTAGCCGGCGAACCTAATCATCATCATCATCATCATCGTCGTCGTCATCGTCATTTCTTGCCCTGTCGTCCTGTCGGCGGCAATCGGGGTTGTTGCTGATATCGCAGATATTGTTGGAACTGCCGCGGACCTCATCCTGGGAAGTGCTTCCGCCCTGGACAGCCTGCTGCGCGTTTTGGTTGACGACCTGGGATTCCTGTTCAATCACCTGTTCCACCTCATCAAGCCCCCGTTGCCGGAGTTCGGTCTCAATCGCCGCTCTGAGCGCCTCAAAGCGTCGTTGTCCCTGCCGTACCTGTCGGCGTGCGTTTTCTCTCTGCGTACCCCGCGTACTTTGCATCAGTCCGATATAATCCGCGACGACGTGCCCTTCTTCGGCCAGATCAAACACCATTTGCATCAACTGCCGGCGTTCGGCGGCACTCAAGCCTCGCATGGCCCGGAGGAAAGCGTCACTTGCCAGGGCGAGCCGCCATTGTTCCGCACCGTTTGCGCCGGTGGTGTCCACCATGCCATTGCTGTTCCGGGAACTGCCGCTGCCGCTGTCCACTGAAACCTGGACGCACTGGCCGTTGCTGAAGCAATATTGTCCGGAACCCTCGGCACCGGCCTCCAGGCCCAGGGGATGGATGGCCATTTCGCCGTTTCCGGAAATTTCGGCATTCATTGTACCGGCCATAAACTGTGGAATGGCCTGATTCAGATTTCCGACACTCAACAATACGCTCGTGGCAATAAAAAAGACAACAAGCGGCACAACATATTCATAGGTCGCATTTCCTCTATAGGGCAACCTTTTGGGCATCAGACCATCCTTCTTCTTTCCGGCGATACACCAGTTTTTCCGAATTTGTATTGGTTATCGTTAGGATATCTTTTTTATTTAATAAATACTGCCCCTCATTAAACATTGTTTACATGCATCCACTATTTCGGAGCCGATTCACCGAAAAACCGAGCCGCATCCCTCATGTACATGGGGGATGCCTGGGCAGGTTCATGCCCCTACAATATTCATGATGACCGGCTTTGCCTTTGGTGGTATCATAGTAAGTGTTGGTTACCAAGCAAAGGGTAGACGAGAAGCTGGTTCCGGATAGCAGGAAGACGCGGTGGATTCGCGAGGGTCTGGATTTTTGGGATACCGAGAGTATTTGAAGAATAACCGGGCGCAACAACCGGACTTGCTTGACGACGTACGAAACAGGTTCCGGAAAGCGCTTTCAAAGGTCGGCTCCCTTCATCGGCAATGGCTGGCGGAGATTCAGCAGATTCGAACAGTGCCGCCCCGGCAGGATGAGGAAGTTCAGGCCGAGGCTCCGCTTCGCCGGGACGGAACTTTTCTCAGCCATGATGATGCCCTGGCAGCCCTTTTTCCCAACCGCATCACCAGCTTTTTCCCGGATGCCCCCGAACCGGAAGACCGGCTCGAAAACCTGGGTGAAGAAAGTCTGGGTGAAGAAAGTCCGGGGCTTGAGAATATCGAGGAGGACCCCGTCCTGGCCGAGATGGAAAAACCGGTCAGCCGGGGAGGCGACGAATCTCTTGAGCGTATCCGCGCAGCCTTTCAACGCCTGACCAGACCTGCCGCCGCAACGGAAGAAAAAAAGGCCAGTCCCCTCGTTACGGAACTCAAGCGGGTGATGGACCAGGAGCTTTCCGTCGGGAAGGGCGGCAAACCGGCCCCGCCGCGCCGCCGTATCGGCAATGCCCTGCTCGATGAACGCCGTCTGGATCGGATCAATGAAAAGAAGTTCCAGTTGCTGCTGAAGAATAACAAGAGCCTGTCCAACAACATCAACCGGCTTGCGGATTCCTACTTCAGCAGGAAAAAGCCGGATGAGGAAGGTTCCTGGATTCCCGGTATCTAATCCGGCCTTTGCACGGAAAAACTGCGCGAACTGAACGTCTGAGAGAAGGACCCGTCTTCATTTCATGGAACTAAGCACCCTTGAAGCCATTATCCGCATTCTGGCCGCTCTGGTCTGCGGAGGGATCGTGGGCCTGGAACGCGAACTGAGCATGCATCCGGCGGGTCTGCGGACCCACATCCTGGTGTGCATCGGGGCGGCGGTTTTCACCATCCTTTCGGTTTCCGGTCTGAGTCTGGGCCTGGAAACCGGTGACGCCCTTCCCACCGGGGTGGATTACCGAATCGTGCGTGATCCGGGCCGGATCGCGGCGCAGATCGTCACCGGAATTGGTTTTATCGGTGGCGGGGCGGTATTGCGCCATGGAGCCACCGTTCGCGGGCTGACCACGGCGGCCAGCCTCTGGATGATTGCCAGCGTCGGCATGCTGGCCGGTGCGGGCTACTACCTGCTGGCCGGAATTTCAACCCTGATTTCGTTCGCCGTCCTGTTCCTGCTGGGGAAAGTGGGGAGAAACCTGACCCAGAAGCATCAGAAAGCCTACAACCGGCTTCGTATGCTGGCTACCATCAATCCGATCCATACCAATGCCCTGCAATCCTGGATAGATCGCCACTTCGAGGAGCGGGTCATCGAGTTCAAGAACACCTCAAGCGGAGAAGACCAGTCCACCCTGACCTACATTATCGACGTGGAAGGCCAGAAAATCGACGTCAACGAGATTTCCCGCAAGGTCAACGCCCTCACTGGCATCAGCTCCACCGGTATCCGCCTCTACTATCACAGCCCGGATACGGAATGAGCTGTTCCCGGCTCTCTTGGAGCCGCCACCGTCATTCCCGCGCAGGTGGGAATCATTTCATATTTCGCACAGGTGTTAATCGCTCCTAATGCCCGGCGTGGGTGTAAGCCACGCCCTGGGCGGCCCAGCCGGCGAGGTTCCGGGCGGAGTCAGGCCAGGGGAAGCGTATGTCATCCAGCCGGGCCACTTCGCACAGGCCGAACACGGCGTTGGTCAGGAACATGCCGTCCATTCCAGCCGCCTCGTTTCGGGAAAAGGCCGCAATCTTTACGTCCACCCCCTTGCGCTTCGCCCAGGCCAGAATTTCATGCCGGGTAATGCCGGGCAGACAGCCGTCATTTTCCGGGTCCGGCGTATAAAGAATGCCCTCCCGGATGAAAAACACGTTGGCCGTGGTGGCCTCGGTGATTCGTCCGTATCGGTTCACCCAGACCACCTCATCCGCCCCCTGCTGTAAGGCTTGACGCTTGAGCAGCAACGGTTCCGCCAGCGCTCCGTGTTTTACCGCAGGAAAGCGTTTCTCGTAATCCACGCTTTTCACCGTCAACGGCGCCTGGGCGGCATCGGGAACCGGACGCCCGGAGATTTCAAGGCGGCTGGTTTCCAGTGTGCGGGTCAAGTCCGCAAAGCCTGAGATTTCGGGAATCACGGTGATTCTGGCCACCACCGGCTGGGAAAACCGTTCGGCCAGCAAGGACCGGATTTGGGCATCCCCAAAGGGAAAGGGAATCCCCAGAAAGCCTGCGTCATGGCGCAGCCTCTGGAGATGAAGAGCCAGAAGCGCGTCGCTTAAAGGCCAGCACAGGGTGGTAAAAACCGTATAACCGTAATACATGGCCACAGGAATGTCAGTCTTGCGGGTTTCTTCCGTTCTTTCCATGACGCGCGACCTCCTCGATCATCGCCCTGATTGGCGCCGGAACCTGCTGCGGGCTGTGCAGGGACTCGGCGATCCGTTCGGCGAAGTGGATTTTATCAAATCCACCGCCCTTCAGCTCGTAAAGATTCCACAGGGCTTTAAGCACCGTCACCCGGCTGGGGGCCTCCTCCGCCCGGAAAGTCATTCTCACCCGATTAAAATCCGCCTCGGTGATAGGTGATACCGGCTCATAGTGGTCATTAATGGTTTTCAGAACCAATGCCGGATCGTAGGCATCCTCGAACTCGCCCTCTTCGATGACGTAAAGCCGGTCCTGCGGGCGGAGTTCGTCCCGGATGATTTCTCCGGCGCGGCGGGCATCGCTGTCCAGGACAACCGTGACGGGGATGTTGAGAACGCGGGCGTAATCGCCATAAAGCTGGATCACCTGGTTCTTGCCTCCGGCGGGCAGCACGAGAATGCCCAATGCGGGGAAATCGTAGTTCATGATCCCGGCGAAGCAGGGGATCAGAAGCTGTTCCGTGACGCCTTCCACGATCATCAGTTTGCGCACCGGGCGGATACGGCCCGTGTCCGGCAGGCGGGGCGCTATCTCGTCCACCAGTGCGGTCAGCTCGTCCAGCAGGGCGGTAATATCCTCATCCGGCTGGATGGACCGGTATTTTCCGGTGGCGGACAGGTATTCATGAGCCTTCCTCAGCCGGACGAGCAGGGGCAGCCGGCTGGCGTCCGGTTCGGCAATCGCCTCGAGCAGGGCGGTCCAGGGCGGCACCTGGGTGAGGTGGCGGCAGGCCAGGTACTCCCGCAAGGGAGAATCGCCCCGCAGTAGATCCGTCCGGAAGCCATGGGCGGCCAGAATGGCCCGCAGGGATTCCGGCGGCGGGCTGCCATTCTCGTAATGGGCGCCGTGGATTTCGGAGGAGTCGGTCGTGGTCAGCAGCTCAACGTCCTGCCGGACCCATTCATCCGCCCGGAATTGGATCAGCTCTTCGGCGAGCAGGTAAAGGGTCAGGAATACGTCACGCATGTCCGCCCGGCTGCCAAGGGTGGTTTCCCAGAGGGTCGTTCCCATCATCTCCATCAGGGCCACGGGCAGAGTGCCGATCACCGTCTTGGAAAACCGGGGATGGTGCAGTTGGCGGCTGACAAGCTGCTCCAGCGCCAGCCGGTTGCGCTGGACCGGAAACCGGAACTTCAGCAGGCGGTTGGCATGGACAGCCAGATCTTCCAGGGCGGGCGGCCTGAACAAAGCGGCCTCATCCGCCACCTCATGGAAGAGGCGGCGGATTCCTGGACTCATGTTTTCCGGAAGGGAAACCGGGACAAGGGCGTCCGGCCTGCCCGCGGACTTGAAATCAGGCGTAGAAATGGATTGGGTCACCCTTTAACTGATACGGAACTGGCAGATAAAGCCGACTGCTAAAGAAATTTTACCAGAGAGACGGCTCCGGGCGAATGCTCAGGCGTCGGGGGATAGCCTGAGAGCGGGCTTTATGGTCTAATGGAGTCATGATTTCACCCTCTGAAAACCCTCGGATCGAAGTGCGCTCGGATCAGTTGCTGATCCGGCGGATGCGGCCATCCGACGTGCGGGACATCATGGAAATCGAGTCGATTTCCTTCGGGCGCCACCACTGGGCGGAGGAATCGTTCCTCAATGAGATGAAGAACCAGCTGGGGCGGTACTTCTCCCTGATTGACCGGCAAACCGACAGGCTTATCGGCTACTGCGGCTTCTGGATGATTCTTGACGAGGCGCACATTACCACCATCGCCGTTCATCCCCAGTACCGGGGCAACTCGCTGGGAGAGATCCAGCTGATCCAGATGCTGGAACGCTGCCTGGGACAATCCATCAAGTGGGTCACGCTGGAGGTCCGGGTGTCCAACTATAGTGCGCAGAACCTCTATTACAAATACGGCTTCCAGTCCGCAGGCCTGCGTCACAAGTATTACCAGGACAACAACGAGGACGCCCTCATCATGACCACGCCCGACATCTCCTCGAAGGAGTTCCGGGCGCTGTACAAGCGTAACAAGCAGGCGTTGCTGGAAAAAGCGGGACAGTTTCCCGAAGGGCTGGAAGACGGCCCTTTCGGCAATCGCTAACGGGAAGGACGGGACGTTGACGGTCAAGGCGCCATCAACCAAGCAGATCAAGGAGCCGGATATCGAGGCCCTGTCCGATGTGGACAGCGGGGATTTCGTGTCCATCCACCGGGATACCCTGCGGGCGCCCCGGCTCAATCTCGTCAGCCTGCTGCTGATCGTTCTGTGCGCGATGGCGCTGGCCTTTCTTGGTTTCCTGTCCGTGCCGGTGCCGGATGTGTATGAGGCCATCCGGACCGGGACGCCGGTGGAAACCCAGGCTCTGTTTCCCTATACGGCCCAGGTTCCCTTTGCCCTGTTCCTGGGCGCCGTTCTTGGCAGCATACTCGGCTCCGGGGCCATCCTGATCTTCCTGGCCACCGGGCTGCTCTTTCTGCCCCTGTTCACCAACGGCGGCGGGCTGATGTACCTGACGGAACCCGGCTTCCCTTATTTCATCGGCATGCTGGCCGGAGCATTCTTCTGTGGACGTCTGATGCCCTGGGCCTATGATCAGGATCGCAATATCTTCCTGACATTTTTCAAGCTGATTGGCATGGCGGTGGCCGCCGTGCTGATTGTCCACGGCGTTGGCATCCTGGGCTTGGGCATCCTGCTGCTGACCGGGCAGATCAACCTGGAAGCCCTGGGCCACTGGAGCATTCTTCTGGGCGCCGTGCCGATCCTTTACGATTTGGCCCTTGCAACGGCCCTGCTGATACTGGTTCGACCCGTCCGGTATTTGCTCTGGCTGGTGCTTTATTGATAAACTGGACTTGTCCAGCGGACTTTTCTCCCTGGTTTCTCACTCGTATTCGTTCTGATTTAGAGGTGCCCGATGGCAAAAACAGTGGATACATCCCGGAAGATCCTGCTGACCGGCAAGCTGAAGCATTATATCGACCTGAACACGGACTTCGGCCAGACCCAGGACAAGGAGTTTTTTGCGCGGGAGGACTACCGGCTGCTGAATTACGTCAGTTCCGTCAACATCCCCTGCTGTGTCCATGACGGCAACCCCAAGGAAATCAAGGAGTTCATTGATATCGCCCGGTCCTATCACTGTGCGGTGGGGTCGCACATCGCATTTCCGGACCCTGTAAACTATGGCTATTCCCTGTTGGATCTCGACAATGACGAGCTGGCTGCCTGGATTCAGGTGCAAATGGGCGCTTTTCAGGCCCTGGTGAAGTCCCGAAGCCTGGAAATCGAGCATGTTCGGCCTCATGGCGCCCTCTACGGCCTTTTTCTCAATGATTTCGAGCGGGCCAAAGTCGTGGCGGAGACTCTCTTCGACTTCAACAAGTGGACCATCCTCGTGGCTCCCGCCGGTCCCATTCTGGACCGGGTGAGCGAGGAAACCGGCATCTCCACGGCGCCGGAGATATACCTGGGTAAACGGTACAGTGCCGAGGGGCTGCTGCTCAAGGAGAATTTCCACGAGAACCTGAACCCGCAGGGTGTACTGGATCAGGCCAAGCAGCTCATTAACGATTCGTCGCTGACCTCTATCGACGGCAAGACGGTGGACATGAAGTTTCGAACGCTGCACCTCAGTCCCCGGCTTGACGGGGTAACCAACACCGCCGATGAACTCTACAAGCTGATTGGTCAGCCGGTTTCCCTGCCGGTGGCTGCGGTGGGGGCTTCCGGATGGCTGTAGCCCAGGATGTGTGCCATTTTCTGATTATCGGCCCTTCCGGCGCCGGAATGACTACGGCGCTGGACAACTTCAGCGACCTGGGCTTCATGCAGGTGGGTGACGTGCCTCCCTCCCAGTGGCAGGATATTTTCAGCACCCTCGGCCCGAAAAACCCCCGCATTGCCTTTACGCTTCAACTGACCCCGGACGAGGCGGACGCCTTCGAATCCCTGGTGGAGGCCCTGCCCCGCCTCAAGGAGGAGCATCCCGGCCTCAACGTACTGGTGCTGGATGCGCCGGAGGACGTGCTGATCCAGCGCTACCTGCATACGGGCAAACCGCATCCCTTCTCAGGCCCCCAGGGACTGGAAGCCGGCATTGCCACCCAAAAAAGACTGGCGGCCAGGGCCAGGGACCTCAAGGCAGGCTTTCCCAACGGCTACTATTCCATCGATACCAGCACCCATTCGGCGGAAGAGCTTCGGGCCAAGATCGCAAAGATTCTGGGTATTGATGTCCAGCTCAGCCCCATGACCGTTACCATCACCTCATTCGGTTTCAAGTACGGGGTTCCGCGGGATGCCGAACTGGTGTTCGACATGCGGTTCCTGAAAAATCCCTATTACGTGGACGAGTTGCGTCCGCAGACGGGGATGGACCAGCCGGTGCGGGACTATCTGTTCTCTGAGCCGGACACCGAAAATTTCGTCTCCCAATGGACCGCCCTGGTCGGCATGCTGGCCCCTCTTTACCACAGAAGCGGCAAGCTCCGCCTGTCCATCGCGGTTGGCTGCACGGGCGGCCAGCACCGGTCGGTATGCATGGCTCAACTACTGGCGGATTACCTGAGGGAACAGTATCCCGGTTATAATGTCAATATCGTGCATCGTGAAAAAGAGCATTGGCCGGTTGCCGGTTCCCCAAAAGAGGCCGGAAAGCGTCAATACACCTGAAACCTGTCATGAAGACGTGGAGAAAGACAAGCAACGCCCCATGCAATTGAAGAAATATACGCGTAACGCCACGTGGCTGCTTCCCGGCCTGTCCATCAAGCGCTGGATCGGCATTGCCATCATCGGCCTGTTTCTGACGGGCCTGGGACTGGCCCTGGTGTTCAATCTGCAGCCGGTTACCCTGCTGATTCGCTCTCTTCAGTCCCTGGCCCTGGTGATTCCCTCCAACTACAGCGGCCCCGTTGTCCTGCTTGTGGGGATGCTGATGCTCTACTTCGGCACCAAGCATACGTATAACACCTTCCAGATGGCCATGGGCACCGGCGACGTCTCGCTGCTGGAAGCCCTCTACCGCCGGCACAAGCTGGCCCACGGTCCACGAATCGTGGCTATTGGCGGCGGTACCGGCCTGTCTACCCTGCTTCGGGGCATCAAGCATTACACCAGCAACATTACCGCCGTGGTCACCGTGGGCGACGACGGTGGCAGTTCCGGGCGCCTGCGCAAGGAGCAGGGTATCATCCCGCCCGGCGATATCCGCAACTGCATTGCCGCCCTGGCGGACGAGGAACAGCTCATCACCGAACTGTTCCAATACCGTTTTTCCATGGGGCAGGGGCTGGAGGGCCACAGTTTCGGCAACCTGTTTCTCACGGCCCTGTGCCGGATTACCGGCGACATGATGTCCGCCATTAAAGAATCCTCCAAGGTCCTCAACATCCGGGGCCGGGTGCTGCCCTCCACCCTGGACAACGTGGCCCTGGCCGCCGAGATGGAGGACGGCACCATCGTCCACGGCGAATCGGAGATTCCCAGGGCGCACGGACGCATCAAGCGGCTTTTCTGCACGCCGGAGCGCCCTCTTCCGCTGGACGACGTGCTGAAGGCCATTGCGGAAGCGGAGTTGATCATCCTGGGGCCGGGTAGCCTCTATACCAGCGTCATTCCCAACCTGCTCATCGAGGAAATCGCGGAGGCTGTGGCCAAGAGCAAGGCGCCCAAGGCCTACATCGCCAACATCATGACCCAGCCGGGCGAGACGGATGATTTTTCCGTGGCCGATCACGTCCGGGCCATCCAGACCCATGCCCGGCGCGATGACGTGGTGGACGCCGTATTCGTCAACAGCTGGCTGCCGGACGTGCTTGTACGCAAGTACATGGAGTCCAATTATCGTCCTGTTCCGCTGGATACGGAGCAATGCCGCGAAATCGGGGTGGAGGTCGTCCAGAAACTGCTGGTGGACGAGCATGAGCAGAAGTCCATCCGCCATAACCCCAAACGGCTGGCCCGCGCCATTGTCAAGTGGTTCAAGCGCCGGTCCCGTCAAAAAACCGATCTGAAGCAGCGGGACGGGGAGCAGAAAAACGTGGTGTCTTTCGAAGGCGACGAGGAGTCCGTCGGCGAAGCGCGTGAGATATCCACCCACGGCGCCGCCAAGGGCTAGGGCCAATCGACATTTAATCCGAGTGAGAAACGCCCTGTCATTCCGGACGCCGATAGCCCTTGAACAAGGGATATAGGTGAGCCGGAATCCATTGATCGGAAAAACCGGAATGGATTCCCCGTTGGAGCTTATTCCTGCGAAGGCAGGGGGGACGGGAATGATGGCAAATGTTTCAGGTTTAAATGTCGATTCAACCTAGGGCCCATCGACAGAAACCACCCCATTCGGCCAGTCTGTTTCCCGATTGAAATTTCCCTTCCCGCCACATACAATGCTTAGGGAACCTTGCATTGAATCCGCTTTTCACAGCATCGGGGGTGCAGAATGTCGGTCGTCGTCAAGAACAAGCCCGTTACCATCCAGACGTTTCAGAAGAAGAAGCGCAAAGGCGAGAAAATCATCTCGCTGACGGCGTATGACTACACCACCGCCCGTCTGCTGGATGACGCCGGGGTGGATTTCCTTCTGGTCGGCGATTCGCTGGCCATGACGATGCTGGGTCATCCCAACACCCTCAGCGTCACCGTGGACGAGATGCTGCACCACGTTAAAGCCGTTGTTCGCGGCACCAAGCGGGCGCTGGTGGTGGCGGACATGCCTTTTATGAGTTACACGACGGATCATGCCGAAGCCGTCCGCAACGCGGGCCGGTTCCTACAGGAGGGCCAGTGCGCCGCCGTCAAGCTGGAAGGCGCTCATCCCCAGATTATCTCCCTCGTTGAGCACCTGACCCGGGTCGGCATCCCGGTGATGGGCCATCTCGGCTTCACGCCCCAGTCCGTCAACACGATGGGCGGGTTCAAGGTCCAGGGCAAGACCCTGTCGGACGCCCGGCAGATTTTTGAGGATGCCCGGCGCCTTGAAGAGGCGGGCGCTTTTGCCGTGGTCCTGGAAATGGTCCCGGTGGAAGTGGCCGAACTGATCACGAAGGAACTCGACATTCCCACCATCGGCATCGGCTCCGGCAACGTCTGCGACGGCCAGATTCTTGTGGTGGACGACATGCTGGGCCGCTACCCGGATCTTTCTCCCAAGTTCGTGCGCAGGTACATGGAGTCCGACGAACTGATCCGCGATGCCGTGCAGCGGTACCGGCAGGACATCCAGTCCGGTGGCTTCCCCAACAACACGGACGAGGCCTTTCACTTCCCCGCCGACCTGCTGGGCGAGCTGAAAGCCAGCCTCGGCAACAGGCCCCCCGCCGTTGATGGCCAGGAGCGGGCTTTCCTGCGGGTGATTTAACCCCGACATTTATCGGAGCCTCTCATGAAACTGCTCAAAACGATTGATGACTGCCGCAGCTTCCGGCGAGAGATGGCTGGAAAGCGTTTGGCGCTGGTCCCAACGATGGGTGCGCTTCATGACGCTCACATGGCGCTGGTCCGGCTGGCTCGCCGCCATGCGGATATCGTGGTGGTCAGCATTTTTGTCAACCCGCTCCAGTTTGGCCCCCACGAGGATTACCAGCGCTACCCGCGTCCGTTGGAGGCGGATCTGGCAATATGCGAGGAAACCGGTGTGGACGCCGTGTTTGCCCCCGGCGTGGAAACGATGTACCCCGGCGGACAGGAGCGCCTGACCCGCGTCGTCCCGCCGTCGGATCTGACCGAATCCCTCTGCGGGCTGGCCCGGCCCGGTCACTTTACGGGGGTGGCCACGGTGGTGCTGAAGCTTTTCAATATCGTTCAGCCGGATGCCGCCGTTTTCGGGGAGAAAGACGCCCAGCAGTTTGCCATTCTCCGGCGGATGGTGCAGGACCTGAACGTCCCGGTGGAAACCATCGGTCATCCCACGGTACGCGAGGAAAGCGGCCTGGCCATCAGCTCGCGCAACAGTTACCTTGCTTCGGGAGAAGACCGCGAGGCCGCGCTCTTTCCGTCCCTGCTGCTGCGGCACATCTGTCAAATGGCCCTTGACGGAAACCGCGACAAGGCCCATGTTTTCAAGTCCGCCATCGCCGCGGCAAGAGACAGCATTCCTTGCAATCCGGAGAAATTCACCCTCGAATACCTGGAAGCGGTGGATCGGGAAACCTTTGAGCCGATGACAACCCTTGAGCCGGGCCGCGCAAAAATACTCATTGCGGGCCGGGTGGGGAGCGTCCGCCTGATTGACAACATGGATCTCGATCCGTGCGAGGCGGGGGTTAAGGCTTCGGTCTATTGATTGCCGGTGGGCATTGTTCCTCACTGACCTGAACTAGGTAGAATCGACATTTAAACCTGAAACATTTGCCGTCATCCCCGCTGGAATTTATTTTGGGTTCTTCCGGTCAATGGATTCCGGCTCACCCATATCCCTTGTTCAAGGGCTATCGGCGTCCGGAATGACAGGGCGCTTCTCACTCGGATTAAATGTCGATTCTACCTAGTAGGTTGCGTAGCGATCGCCGTGGTATTTTTCGATGTCCGCCTCACGGGTGCGGTGGTAGACATCCTGGCTTTTCTTTTTCTGCTGCTCCTTGTGCTGGCGCCGGACGGCTACGCCTTGGCTCTGGCGAAAAGTGCTTTCGTACTTCGGCGTGTTGTTCCATGTTTCATAGGCCCAGAACATAATGCCGGTCATGATGGCCAGTGAAAACAGGACAAAAAAGATTGTGGAGAGTTCTCTCATCGGCTAAACCCGCTCCGTGTCACGCCACTTCCATTATAGAGCATTCCTGTATACGCATCAGCCCCGTTCGGGGTTTCTTCGGGGCAGGCAAGTCTTTCGGGTTCCGGTTCTAATAGGTTGAATACCGGTTGCCCCGATATTTCCGGATTTCCGATTCCCGCGAGCCATGGTAGTGATCCCCCTGTCCCCGTTTTGCCGTATCCCCGTGAACGTATTTCTTCTCGAAGGTTCGCTGGTATTTTTCCGGGGTGTCGGACTTGCCGTAAACCCAGAAAAGCATGCCGACTGCCGTTGCCATTACGGCAAGAACAATCCAGACTTTGACGGAACTGCTCATTTCGCCTTCTCTAACCCTGGTTTCCCTTCGCGACGGCATGCCGGACCCGTCGTCATCCATAAGATCAGTTTACACGATTTTGTCCCGTACCGCAGCCCCCTGCTTTACAATCTAGGATCGGATTTCCGTGCGGGCGCCGGCCTTGTTGAGGAGGGCGGCGGTTTCCTCGGCCTGTTCACGGGTCCAGCAGAGGCGGACGGTGGCGGGGGTGGCGTCGATCAGATCCTTGGCGTCCTTCAGGCCGTATCCGGTGATTTCCCGGACGGCCTTGATCACCATGATGTGGTTTCTGCCCGGGTCAACCAAAACCACTTCGAACTGACCCGTTTCCGGGATGCCCACCTTGGCCCCTCCGGTCATCGGCTGGATTTCTCCGCGGGCGCCGGTGGCCTCGATCTCTCCCAGCAGAGCTTGTGCTTCCGGGAGCGAAATGCCAGAAACCACCGGTATCGGTGCATGTTCGGTAAGATCCTTGGCGTCGGCCAGCCCCAGCCCCGTGAATTCCCGGATAACCTTGATCAGGGCAATTTTATTGGGGCCGCCGTCGGTCAGCAGCACCCGATAGCTTCCACCGTCCGGCTCCTGTGCAGGAGTTCCGGCCTGAGGAGCAGGGGTGGTTTGGCCAGGGGCCTGCTCATGCCGATCCGATCCGCGCTCCTGGCCGCTTCGCGGCGCCTGTTCGTTCAGCGTACCGCTTCCTCGAACCAACCGGTTTTCGTCGCCGCATCCACTGAGAAACACCAGCGAAAGGCAGGCTGCCAGGGTCAGGCAGGTGTGGGCGAAACAGGATGAAGACGATGTGCTCATTGTTCCATTGTAACCCTATAAATATTCGATGATTCGATCATGAGGGTGGGGTTGGCCTGGTTGACGGCCACCTGGTTGACTTTTCCGGTCACCCGGATTCTGATGGCCGGATTGATGTGCAGGTTGCGCCCGGCCTGCCGCTGATCGGCGGCAGCCTCCCACCAGCCTGCAAGCATGGCGTCGATCCGGGCCTGATCCGCCGCGTCTTCGAAGTTGAACAGGGTGAAATACCGGCTCAGGCCATTTTCATCCACCTGTTTGACAGCCCAGATATCCCGGTTCAGGACCGGGCTGTCCGGAAACAGCACCAGCGGCCCTTCCAGGGTCATCTCGCGTCCGTGCAGATCCCGGATGGCGTCCAGAACGGTGAGGGCATCCGGCTCGCCGGCCAGGGTCATGTGCCTCGGATGCGGGGGCCACTCCCGGAAGACCAGCCTCGCCTGGATGACATCCCCGCGCCAGAGTGTTACGGGCCGCATTGCTTCGGGAACGATAACCGGAAAGACGGCATCGGCCAGTTCCATGACGAACAGGCCGCCCTCGCCCGCCAGCGCATGGACCAGGCCGGTGACGGTGACGGTCTTTTCCGGGGCCTTGTGATGACCGGAGAACCCTTCAGGGGTTTCCCGGCCAGGGTTGGGCGATCCCGGTTCCCAGGGCGGGCCGGGGTCCAGGGATTCCACCACGATGTGGCGCTGATCCGGGTGGGGGTCCATCAGGTATCCCCGGACGGTCACCGACTGATGCCGCTTGAGGGACCGGATTTGCGCCTCGGCCTCCGGGTTGTCGGGAACCATCGGAAAAAAGTACTGGCGGAAGAAGTCATCCGGGTGGCGCCAGGTGAAGACATAAACGCGGGTTTCGGGGTTGATGCCGTGGACGATTCCCTTCAGGCCGTTCGTTTCCAGTTCTTCCCGGATGGATTCCCAGGGAATGGCGGAAAGCTGCATCTCATGATGCCCCTTTCCCTCCGGAAAAACCGCCTGGGGAAAGCGTATTAACAGAATGCATGCAATGACGGACAGGAAGGAGAGGAACGTGATGCGCAAAGTGTTTTCCCCGCTGATGTCGGCAAGCGCTAGTATTCTATCTCGACCCCGTGCCAGAAGGCGACATATCCGCGGATGCGGCTTGCCTCCTCTTTCGGGTCCGGGTAATACCAGGCTGCGTCCCGGTTTGTTTCTCCCCGGACGGTAATATCGTAATAGTAGGCATCCCCCTTCCAGGGACAGTGGCTTTTGGTGTGGCTTCGCTGAAAAAACTGCCGGTTCAAAGCTTCCGGTGGAAAGTAACAGGTGTCCTCAACCACTTCACACCGGTCACTTTCCGCCAGCACTTCGCCGTTCCAGACTGCTTTCGGCATGGCGTCTCCGTTTCAGGACTGGATAGAACCAGTCTGTATTAAGGTATACAGTGGCTACCTAAAAGTAGCATTTCCAGACGATTTTGCCAAATGCCGTAGAACAGGATCATGAGGGGGACGTCGGCACCAAACCCGTGGACGATGATGGCCGGGAGCAGGCCGCCGGTTTTCTCCCGGAAGAAGCAGAAGAAAATACCCCCCAGAAAAATGGCCAGCAACAGGAAGATTTCGCCCTCGACATTGAGAAACGGTTGAATGATCAGCCAGTGCCATATGGAAAAGAGGAAGGCGTTCAGCAATATGGCCGGAACCGGTCCCATATGCCGACGAAAACCGGGGTAGATCAGTCCGCGCCAGAAATATTCCTCAATAACGGGGTTCACGAAAATGAAAAACAGGGTAAAGAACAGAAAGTCGCGGGAAGGGGCAAAGTTCAGCCGGTCCAGGAAGTCGGCGAACGCCTGGCTCTGGAAGGACTCGTGGGCAATGAGGCTCCAGCCGCCCACGATGAAAACGTTGCCTACGATAACGGAAACGATCACTGCCATGATCAGTTCCCAGTTCTCTTTCCTCGGAAGCAGCCGGGGAAACGGGCGGGCCAGCAGAAGGACCGGCAGCGAGCAGGCCATGCCGTGATAGAGCGCCAGGATCATTCCGAAATGGGGCCAGGCAAAACGGCCCAGGCTGACCCACATCCACGGCAGAAGACTCAGCCCGATGAGCAGGACAAGATGATTTGCATCCGGCTTTTCCCTGGCATTCCAGATTTCCTGGTCCTGGTCCATGTCACCCTGCTTTCAGGATCAAAATCAAACAGCTCTCTCTGCTATTTTACTTCAGCCGTTCCCTGGCTTCCTGCAAAGCGATCTTATGGCGGGAGTCCAGGCTGGCCGCCTTCTCATACGCGGCAAGCGTCTGCGGCACGTTGCCCGCACGCTCGTAAAAACCGCCCAGGCGAGACTGGTCTTCGGCGCTGTCCGGTTTCGCCTGAAGCGCAAACAGGCTGGCTGCCGCCGCAAAAGCCTGGCGGGCCATGGCCTCGATATCAAGTGAGGTCTTCTCCAGCGCCCGGTAATAGTCCGGTGTACGGAACGGCTGGGTTCCGTCCTTGTTGGGGCGATCGAACACATTCACGGCGCGGGCCTGCCGGACAAGCCGCTCATCCTCCGCCGCCGTGGCCAGAAAATGCTGATCCCTGGCAATGATGGTCAGGAAGCGGCCCAGGTTTTCGTATCCCCGAAACAGGTCTTTTCCTTGGGGAAGAGCGTCAACGGCTTCCTGAAGCCGTAGAAGCCCCGTGTTGAGCTGGCCGTCGCCCAGGGCAACCCGTGCCTGATCCAGCAGCCGGACCGAGGATTTTTCCTTTGCCCGCCGGGTGGACAGCAGGGAGAGAAACGAGCCGGCATGGCGTATCCAGTTCAACGCCTTGTGGACCTGGTGCATCGGTTCCGGCTCTTCCGAAATCAGATCGGCGGGGATAATCCTGGGCCGTCCGGAACTTTTGAACCCGTCACCGCTGAAACGCAGCTCGGTCAGGCTGCCGCACCGGGGCGTACCGGATCGGCTCGCCGATAATCCACCGGCAAAGGCTGGAGAAGAATGCGTTTTTGCGGCAGTCCTGACGGACAGGTTCATGAAGACCAACCCCTTCGATCCCTGACAACATTGCGCTCATTATAAAATAAAGAAAGTAGCAAGGCCAAACAGGTGAATGTCGTGCTTCAGACCGACCCGCTCCCCAACCTTGACGATATCCGGCAGGCCCGGCAACGTATTGCGACACGGGTCCGGCAGACACCGCTGCTTTTTTCGCCTCTGCTGGACGAACGCCTGGGCGGGCGGGTCCTGCTGAAGGCCGAATGCCTGCAGGTTGGCGGATCGTTCAAGCTGCGTGGTGCGCTTAGCTTCATTTCCACACTGGAGGAGTCCCGGCGTCGCCGGGGGGTGGTCACGTATTCCTCCGGCAACCACGCGCAGGCCGTGGCCTGTGTGGCGCAGTCCTTGGGTATTCCGGCCATCATTGTCATGCCCGCCGATGCGCCGGTGGTGAAGATCGAACGCACCCGCGCATACGGGGCCAGGGTTGTCTTCTACGAGCGCAACCGGGAAAACCGGCGGGAAAAAGCCGAGGTCCTGGCCAAGGAACACGGGATGACCCTGGTGCCGCCGTCGGATCACCCCTTGATTATTGCCGGGCAAGGCACCGTGGCGCTGGAAGTTTTCGAGCAATGCGACGCGCTGGGTTTTCGGCCCGACATGCTGCTGGCTCCGTGCAGCGGGGGCGGGCTGGTGGCGGGATGCGCCATTGCGGCGGAGGAAACCGGCACTGCCGTCTACGCCGTGGAGCCTGAAGGCTACGACGATACCCGGCTTTCGCTGGAAGCCGGACGCCGGGTTGCTATTGTGCCGGACAAGCCTTCCATCTGCGATGCCCTGCTGTTGCCCGAACCCGGCGGGCTGACCTTTGCCATCAACAAAGACCGCCTGGCAGGCAGCCTGGTGGTCAGTGACGATGAGGTGAAAGAAGCCATGACCGTGGCTTTAGACGAGTTCAAGGTCGTGTTGGAGCCGGGCGGCGCGGCGGCGCTGGCGGCGGCCCTTTCCGGCAGGATTGACGTGCGCGGGAAAACCGTGATTGCCATCGGTTCCGGCGGTAACGTGGACAGCGGCCTTTTCGCCCGGAGCCTCCTGCGCGGGGAGGGTCCGGGCGCAGGTTGACCCATGCTTAAAAACCGCCTTGCCGTGTGATATAACTCTGGGGGTACCAAGCCTGATCCTGGAGAATCCCCCTTGGAAGTCGCTCTCGCCACCAGCAAAGAACTGCCGGATCTTGATCGGGACGATCAGCTGCTTCATCGTCGCCTGGTCCAGTTGGGCGTGGATGCCCGGCCCGTCATCTGGAATGATCCGGCGGTGACCTGGACCGATATCCCGCTGTGCGTCATTCGCTCCACATGGGATTACCAGAACCGGCGCCAGGAGTACCTGGACTGGACCCGCCGCATCGCGGCGCAGACCTGCCTGCTCAACCCGTCCGCCGTTATCGGGTGGAACACGGACAAGGGGTATCTTCAACGGTTCGAGGCCGCCGGGATTCCCGTGGTTCCCACCTTCTGGCTGGAACCGGGATCAGCCGCCTCCCTGCATGATATTCTGGCCGAACGCGGCTGGAGCGAGGCGGTGATTAAACCCCGTGTTTCCGCCTCCGCCAAGGGAACCCACCGGGTCAGCCTGGACGAGGCCGGTGCCGGGCAGCGGCAACTCGACGCCCTGCTGGCGGAGCAAGCGGTGATGATCCAGCCCTTCCTGAAAAGCATCGAGACGGACGGCGAGTATTCGTTGATGTTCGTGGAGCGGGAATTCACCCATGCCATCCGGAAACGTCCCGGCAAGGGAGACTTCCGGGTGCAGGAGGAACTGGGCGGCTCGACGGTGCCCATCGATGCGGACCCGGCCATGCTGGAACTGGCCGGACGGATCATGGACCGGGTGGACGGGGATGTCCTGTACGCCCGTGTTGACCTGATGCGAACCGATGACGGTGCCCTGTGCCTCAGCGAGCTGGAACTGGTGGAGCCTTCCATGCACCTGCGCGAAAGCGAAACCGGCCTGGACCGCTTCGCCCGCGCCATCATCGCCCGGATTCCCGCCCGGAAAACCGTCGCCTGATCGGTTAACGGGCGGGTTTTTGGAAACCGTCGGGATTTGATCCATAATATTCAGCAGGCACTTCATATAGAGAGAACCGCAGGAGAGGATTTGAGAATGAAAAAGCTGTTCGCCGCCGCATCGATCGTCATGCTCACCACTGTTTCCGTGGCGTCGCTGGCTTACGCCGAGAAGTGGGTTCAGGTGAAAAAAAGCAAGGACGGCTCCCCAACCCTCTTCGTCGATCAGGATAACATCACCGAGAAAGACGGCCTGCGGTTTTTCATCCTTCAGAGCATTATGCTTCGCCCTGAGATGAAAAAGGAGGCCGATCGCCGCAAGGTGGCCTTCATCAAGCATCCCGTCGATTGCTCCACCCGCAGCATCTATCCGTATCTTAAGGTCCAGGTTCTCAATGGCAACGGAAAACTGCTCAAGGCGCAGGACCAGCAACTGGACAAGGTGCTGAAGACCAGCAGGAGCATCTACGAATTGCCGGGCGGAGAGGCGGTTTTTGACGTGGTTTGCGCCCCGAACGCGAAGCTCAAGCCGGAAGAAAGTCCGAACGTTGGCCGGAAAGCCGAAGAAAAGGCTGAGTAGCATTCGGGCAATTTGCCCCCGGTTTTTGTTTCTGTTGAAGTGTGAATGTGGGAAAAAGTCCGACGGGAACGAGTGAGTGTTACAACCTGCCCTGAACCCCAATACGTCCGCCTTTGCCGCCATGTCGCCGGTAGGCTTTTCGGGCAGGAGTTGCGCCAACGGAGAGTTCGTCACCCGGCGCGACATGGCCCGCGATGAAACGGCGGCTTTGCTGGAATCCAAAAATGTTCCCGCGATCCTGGCCGAAAAGTTCGACGCCACCCTGTGGCACATTCTGCGTCATACGGCGCGGGGCGGGCGCGAGGTCTATTACCTGACCCTGGACCGGCGCAACAACGACACCCTGAAGCGCATTGCCGAATCCCCCGAAAAGCTGGAACTGCTGAAAGACTGGCTGGCTGAAAAGAAACCGGCGTTGCAGGACGATTTTGAGGCTGCCCGCAAGCAAAGCGAAGAAACGGGAGACAGCCGCTCCGTTCACCGATGGATTCGCCTGAACCGCAAGGCGATTGACTGGTTCGTCAACGACCGCCAGAAGGAATTTTCCGCCGAACTCTCCCACTGGCTGGATGAAAACCGCGATGCCCTGACGGCTCTCTTTGCGAAAGCCCTGAACCTGCACGGGGAGAACATCAGCCTTCTGCCGCGGCTGGTGGATACCTGCTGCTTCGCCCGCTGCACCTCCTGCCTCAACAGCCGCCCCGAACTGCGCAAAAGCTGGGTGGTTTAGGAAACGGACTGTTAAAATTCCGTAACCTGAACCGGGTGAGGTAACACGTTATACATTTGAGCCGTTTTTCTCCTGAACAACACAGCAACACTGGCAGGAGCAATTTAGAGCATGACGGTTCAGTCCTCACCACCCATTTATATGGCGGGTAACCTGTGGACCCGGGTCCAGGAAGGTTTTGCCAACGGCAAAAGGCATAAAAAACTCCACAGAATGCCATCCAAGGATTTCTTTTCAACCCAGGGATTTATCAATCCTGAAGTCATGACCCCGGAAAACTTCCTGAAGCTTTGCGTATCAAATCCGGATGTTGCGGAAAAGCTCCATCATTTTTTTGAACTCCGGCAGGATCAAATCGATCGGGTTGTCGGGAGTCCGGAATATCAGGAAGCCGATGATCAGAAACAGGTGCAAATGATTCTGGAAGCCACGGCCATCGGCATTGGAAAGATTGCCCAGATTCTGGCCGATAACGAGTCGATCTCACCGGAATTGCGCAGCTTTTTCAAAAATTTCAAAAGCAACGGCACCCCAACCCGGACGTTGGGACAAACCCAGAGACTGGTGGATCAGCTGTATGGCAACGGACAGTACGAATTGGAGTCCCTGCTGGGAGTTGGAACCATTGCCGAGAGCTACCGGGCCTTTTCCCAGTCGCAGGACGGTAAAGCCCTGAAGATTCTGAAAGACGGGGTGAACAGCGAATCCCTAGAGGCGGAACGCCAATTGGTCAAGGCATTGATCAGTGCATTTGCCGATCCGATGCGCAAGGAGATGGTGTTGCGTTCCATTGACCGCTTATATGAAGGATGGCAGGAAGAACTCGATTTCAGCCATGAGGCCCAAGCCGCCCGTGATTTGTCCTGCAAGGCCCGAAGATTCCGGGTTGCGCAGCCGGTGGCGGAAGGGGTTGCGCCTGATGGCCAGGTCATTTCCGTCGTCTATGATATGGCCCAGGGAATAGAAATGGCAAAATTGATCGAACTGATCCAGCTTTACAAAAAGAGTCCTCGGGAATATGCCGCATCCCAAAAGGTTCTAAGTCTGAGATCCCGTTATCCCTGGCTGAAAAACCCGTCCGAATGGATGGACAAGCTGCCAAAGGCGTTCATACAGGCTTATAACGAACAGATCATGATTCCTTCCCGAAAAGGGCGGCGGGTTCATGGTGATCCTCATGGCGGGAACATGTTTGTTGACGTCCAGAACGGCAAACCCCTAATTACCTTTATCGATACCGGCTTGACCTATTGGAAAACCCAGAATGACATTCTGGATGAACTGGGTCTTACCCTCAGCTTCATGACCGGAAATGCCGAGGCCCTGGCTGAAAAACTGGCGAATCTTTCCGAACCCGTCATTCCGGCAATTGATAAAGAGGAGGCAATTCCGGCAATTGCCTACCATCTGAGAAAGGAACTGTTCCGTTCGGGGTCCAGCCTGCTGGATGCAAAACAAAACTTCGAACTGATTTGTACTATCCTGAGGAATTACGGACTGGAACTGTCACCCGGCCATGCTATAAAATTCAAGGCTTCCATTCAGGCTCAGAATACATACAAGGCAATAGCCGAGGCCGCAGGAATCCAGCCAAACCCGATCCAGGACTCCCTGTCGGATATTTTCCGGGGCCTGGTGAAGATTGCGGGCACGAACCCCTTGAAAACCGGTCGTGAGATTCTTCCCCTGTTACGGCATTGCTACCGCCAGCCTGGGGAGGCTTCCGCAGCTTTGGGGCAATTTGTTCCCAGGAAGGATTCCTCAGCTTCCGGGTCTTACGGAAACGTTGGCTTGACAGCCTGAAAGCAAGGCCGTCGGCTTTTACTTCTGTGCCTGGTTCCGGCGTCCGTAGATGGCGCGGATGGTGGTGCGGTCGCGGACGGAGAGAGTGGTGAGGTTGTTGGTGTAGGGATACATGATGTCGTAGGGTGACGGGCTGTGCCCCACCATGCCCAGGGCATGGCCGAACTCGTGGATCAGCGTGGCGTAGATGACTTCCGGGGGATAGGGACGCTGGGTCAGTCGGTCGAACGTGGCCATCTCCATCCGGTGGGGAACCAGGCGGTCACCGATTCCCTGAACGTACGTCAGGCCCACGGTATGTCCCTGCTGGTAGGGTTGCATGGCCGGCCCCAGCGCATTGACCCATTCGATGCGGATGTGCGCCTCCTCCGATGATTCCACCATCACGTAGGACAGGCCGCCGCCTGCGGCATTCACCCACTGGTCCAGCGCCCTCGGCACCAGATCGTAATAGCGGGTTGCCCGGCTGCTTTTCTGCACGTGGACCCGGATGGGCATGTCTTCCGGGTACCAGTGTGCCACGAACTGGCCCATGGCGATATGTTCCAGGTAGTGGCCCCGTTCACTCTGCCCGGCGGCAATCATTTTCTCCGTCATCTTCTCCTGGAGGGCCACCAGCTGCGTATTGGGGTCATAGGTGGTGCTGGTATCGTAGCGGACGGTATTTCCCTTGAGCTGGCTGTTCAGACGGTTTAGGGCGATCTTCGACAGCCGCCCGGCACGGGTTTCCGGCGCAATCTGCGTGATGTGATGGTAGATCTCCCCGGCTTCCGGCAGCCGCCGAAGTTTTGCCAGGGCGTTGGCTTGGTAGTACAGGATGGCGGGGTTTTCCTGACCGGCTGCGGCAGTTGCGGCACCGGCCTTTTCGAAATAGGCCAGCGCTTTTTCATATTCATGCTGCTGGTACAGCCGGACGCCCGTCTCAAATTCGCCGGTATCGCTTGAAAATACCGGACCCGCGTTCAGCAGGGCCGCCAGGGTCAGTATCGCCAGCGCGGCAGAAAGTTTCCTTGAAATGCTTGCCATGATCACTTGAGAATTGGTCCCCTCAACGTTCCACAGGCTCTGTTTACATAAGTGTCGGCAGGTGCTCCCGAAAATTGAATGGGGCCGTTGAAAACCGGGCTAAGGTCATTACACTCTCAACAGAAGAAGTCAGGTTAAACAACAGGGGTGCAACGATGATCGCTTTGGACACATTCGGCCAGTGGATTCGCCATGCCCTGGTCTGGTCTGTCATCCGGCTGGCCTACGGCAAACAGCCACCGAAAAAAACCGATGCCTACGAGATGCAGGACCCCGACGAGGCGGTGACCCGCCTGCTGGACAGGAAGAACTGGCAGGAGTGGGAGGCCGACAGCCCTCGCCGGGTGGGGGAACCCATTCGGGAACCGAGTATCTATGATCACCTGGATCACTATTTTCGGGAATGTAGCAGTCTGAAATCCGGTAATGACTGGAAGCGGCGGTTCAAGTTCTCCGAGACCGGCGATTGCATCCTGCTGGAAGGCGACCGGTTGGCCGTGGTGGCCTTTGAGTTGAACGAAATGCTGAAGCTGCCCGCGCCGGAAGCGGCAAAAAGCCAGTGAGAGTGGAGGAGGCAACGAGAATGAGACAAGCAAACCATCTGTTGGACGGAAAATTCTACGGCGATGTCATCCGGGTCCTGGAACGGTTCTGGACCCTGCCGGAAATGCAGCAGAAAATGGACCGGCTGGCCCATGTCTTCTGGAGTCTGTATGAGGAAATCCGAATCCGGCAGCAGGAGGACCGCTTTGAGGCCAGCTTCCGGCTGGAGGAAAACCTGCCTCCCGATGCCGAAGAAGACGAGGTTCCCGATGAGGATCTGATCCTGCCGCCGGAAGATGCCATCTACGCCTTTCTTGAAGAGAAAAACTGGGAACCCCTGCTGCCTGACGATGATCGCCCCATCAGCCGGGCGCGGCGGGAAAAAACCGTTTATGACTGCCTGGATGAGCAATACCTGGGTACCTGCGGCAAAAAGCCGGAAGAGAAGTCCCTGGGCATGTTCCGGTTTACCGAGGACGGCGAGTGCCTGGTCATCCACGGAGACAAATGGAACGCCATCGCCTGGGAACTAGAGCAACTCTACAACAGCCCCCCGGCGCCCCGCGCCCTGATGAGCTGATGCCCGTTCACCCGCCCAGAATCCCCCACAATTCTTATGCGGGCGGGTGACCGGGATTCTATCCCGAACCCAGAACATTGAAAGTGTCTTCCGTCTTCTGGAAGACGATATCGCGCAGCTCAGGGTAGTTCTCAAAGACTTCGGGGTTGTCCACCACGGCGAAGGCCGCTTCGCGGGCCATCTCAAGAATGGCCTTGTCGTGGATGAGGTCGGCCAGAACAAAGTCCGGCAGACCGCTCTGGCGGGTGCCGAGGAATTCGCCGGGGCCGCGCAGTGCCATGTCCTTTTCGGCAATATCGAAGCCGTTCTCGGAATCGGTCAGAATCTGCAGCCGCTGGCGGGTGTCCTCACCGCGGGTGTCGGTCAGCAGGATGCAGTGGGACTGGTGGCATCCCCGGCCCACCCGACCCCGAAGCTGGTGAAGTTGCGCCAGACCGAACCGGTCGGCGTTCTCGATGACCATCACCGTGGCGTTGGGTACGTCCACCCCGACCTCCACCACGGTGGTGCTCACCAGTACGTCGATCTGCCCGTGGGCGAAGGCGCTCATCACGGCGTCCTTCTCTTCCGGGCGCATCTTGCCGTGGAGCAGGCCAACCCGGAATTCCGGAAAAACCTCGCCCTGCAGCCGTTCGGCCTCGGTGGTTGCCGCCTTGGCGGAAAGGGTCTCGGATTCCTCAATCAGCGGCAGGACGACGTAAGCCTGCCGCCCCTTGGCCACTTCCATGCGGATGAGATCGTGGGCCTTCTTGGCCTGCTTTCCATAGAGGAGGGAGGTCAGAATGGGGGTCCGGCCCGGCGGCAGCTCGTCGAGGAGCGACACATCGAGATCGCCGTGGACCGTCATGGCCAGGGTTCGGGGGATGGGGGTCGCCGTCATGGTGAGCATTTCCGGGTGATCACCCTTGTCCTTGAGAAGGGTCCGCTGGCGGACCCCGAAGCGGTGCTGCTCGTCCACCACCACCACGCCCAGGTTGCCGAACTCCACATCGTGCTGGATGAGCGCGTGGGTGCCCACGGCAATGTGAATCTGCCCGTTGAGCAGGCCCTGCTTCAGTTCCCGGCGCTGACGAACGGTGGACTTGCCCACGAACAATCCGGCCCGGAGGCCCAGCGGCGTCAGCCATTCGATGAGCTTGCGGTAGTGCTGTTCGGCGAGGATTTCTGTCGGCGCCATCAGCGCCCCCTGGTAGCCGTTCTCCACCGCCATCAGCAGGGTCATGACGGCCACCACGGTTTTCCCGCTGCCCACATCCCCCTGCAACAGCCGGTACATCGGTTCCGGTGATTTGAGATCCTGAAGAATCTCCTGAAAAACCTTTTGCTGGGCGTTGGTCAATTCAAAGGGCAGGCTGGCCGCAAAGCGATCACACAGGCCGCCATCGTGCTTATCAAGGGAAAGCCCCTTGACGCTGCGCTTGTAGTTGGCCCGAATCAACGCCAGACGCACCTGCACGTAAAACAGCTCGTCGAACACCAACCGCTTTCGGGCTTCCTCATAGTGTTCCAGGGTATCGGGAAAATGGATGTTGCGCAGGGCGTCCCGCAGGCCGATAAGCCCGTATTTGCGCTTCAGCTCATCCGGCAGGGGATCGGCGATGGTATCGAGATGATCTTCCATGGCCTGGTGGATGGCCCGGCGCAGAAAGCGCAGGTTCAGCCCTTCGGTCAGGGGGTAGACGGGGACAATCCGGCCCACGTTCAGCGAGGAGGCGTCCTCGGCGGCATCGGCATAGCTCAGGACCTCGATCTGGGGCCTGTCGATGGAAAAGCGGTTTTTGAACCGGTCCACCTTCACGCGTCCGGAGAGCATGACCTCCGCCCCCTTGCTCCAGCGGCTCTTGTAGCTCTCCAGAAGCGCCCGGTTGGCCTTGGCGTAGAACCAGGTGGCGCTGATCCGGCCTGTTTCATCGGCCACGGTCAGGTTCAGGACGGAGACTTTGCCGCTCTTGGCATTGTACGCGCTGGAGCCGGTAATGGTTCCCAGGATCGTCACATCCTGCCCTTCTTCCAGGTCCTTGATCTTGACCCGGTTGTGATAATCGAGGTACCGGCGGGGAAAGTAATACAGCAGATCCTCAACGGTGTGGACGCCAACGGAATTGAGCAGCCGTGCCAGCCGGGGACCCACTCCCTTCAGGTACTGGACGTCCGTGTCATGGACGCCCCTTCCTCGTGGGGCCGCCGGTTCCCCATTGATCTCCACCGGCTTGTCCTGGCGGACGGTCTTGCGCCGGGGTTGTCCGCCGGGTACAGTCAGCGTCTCAAGATAACGCTCCAGGGCGTCCAGGGTGTTCATCCGGGTGCCCACGTCGGCATAGGCATAGTTGTTGAACCGCTGAATCAGCTGGCCTAACTGGCGGTCCTCGCTCTCGCCGGGCAACTGCCACTGGGCCAGCTTGTTGAGAGTTTCGCTGACAAAGCGCGAGAACGGCTTCTTCCGGCCCTGCACATCGATGTACTGGAATTTCTTCTCGTACGCGATAGCCTGCCGGATATCCTCGATCTTAAGCCTGGCCTCTTCAACGGGAATCAATGGCCGAAAGCCTCCTCTCAAGCTTTTTGGCGGCTCGCACGGCGAACCCTTCTGGCTCGAATCGCCAGAATCATTATATAATAGGGTCACCGGCGCAAGCAGCCGGAAACCTTGACCGGCGACCGGAACAACGGGCGCGGAGAGAGGAAGGAAAAGGGTCAGGACCATGCGTATCATTCCGAAGCAGTTCTTCATACTTTTGACGACAGGGACCTGTTGCCTCTTCCTGCTGACCGGGCAGGTGGCCCAGGCCCAGAACGTGGAAGCCGCCCGGCTCTATAACCGGGCCATCGACTACTATTCCAAGGGAAACACCACCATGGCGACCCAGCTGTTCGAGGATGCCACCCGCTCGGACCCGAACTATCCCGATGCCTGGTTCAACCTGGCCACCCTGTATTACCAGGCCCAGGACTATGCCCGTTCGGAAGAGGGCTTCCGGCAGGTGCTCCGCCTCAGCCCCAATGACGGCCAGGCTTGGTACAACCTGGGGCTGGCGCTGGAAAAGCAGGGCAAATTCACCGAAGCCCGCGACGCCTACAGCCGGGTGCCATCCAACGATCGCAAACACAGCGCGGCCCAGGACAAGCTTCGTCTGTTGGGCGGTGGAGCTGCTTACCAGCCTGGCCGGACAGCTCAGAAACCCACCTACCAGGCCAATCCGTTCAATCAGCAGCAGCAACAGGCTAACCGTCAGCCGGAAATCGCGGCAACCACGGCGGCATCTTCAGGAGTGGCAGGTGCCAGCGCCGGAAAACTCCCGGTGGAAACCTTTGCTTCCGGCTTTGCGGGACCAACTGGCATGGCTGTGGGGCCGGGTGGCTTACTTTACGTGGCCAACTATACGAAGAACGCCATCTACAAGGTTGGGAAGCAGGGGAATAAAGAAGTCTGGATCGAGGGTGACGGCCTGATGGGGCCGGTGGGTCTGGTTTACAATCCCCGCAAGAAAGAGCTTTACGTTGCCAATTATCTGGGCAACAGTATTTCGCGGGTTACGGCGGACGGCAAGATCTCCCTGATGGCCTCCGGCCTGAAAAAACCCTACTACCTGATGCTGGATCTCGACACCAACTCCCTGTTCGTCTCCGAGCAGGAAAGCAACACGGTTTCGCGCATCCCGCTGGGGTCCTGAGCCGGACTCGTCAGTTGTATTTTTTCCGGTATCTCTTTCGGACTGCGGGCAGAACGGAGCTTACATCCTTGGGTTCGTCCTTGTTTTTTCGGGCGTTTTCATAGCGCCGGTGCAGGCTTTCAAAATGGTTCCAGAAGTCCACATAAGTGATTTCCGACATGGTTTTGCGGAATTCCTGGGTTTCATTCCAGAACTTGTCGGGAAAGGGCAGCATCTCAAAGAGCAGATCGAAATTGACCAGATCCTGGCGAACCAGCAGGCCCACACGCTCATAGAATTGCCCAATGCGGGAAATGCTTTTCAGATGATGCAGGTAAAAGTTTACCGGCGCCTTTTCCGAGGCGGCAAGCTTTTCCTTCCAGGTTTCCAGATCCTTGTCGTAGCTGTCAAACACACCCTCTTGGACCATCTCATTGTAATCGTCCAGGATGGCACGCAGGGACTCCGTGGTGCTGGCCTTTTTGTAGGTGCGCAGATGGTGCCCCGCCACAACCAGCGAACCGGTAAACATGGCTGCGATAATGCCTTGCAGGATGATGGACACCAACGGAATCCCGCTTGCGCCCTCTTTCGGCAGACTCTGCACCAGGGCCGGATCTTCCAGGGAGATCAGTTGATCGCCAAGTTCAAGAATAATAATCCCCTTCTCCCGGTCGATGGCATGAATGCTGATTTCACCCGGCGATTCGGGGATTTTTTCCTCGAAAGGAACCGGCTCATTCGGCGGAGTGTCGGCCAGCGCAGGAGCGGCCATCCCCAGGCTACCCGCAACGGCGAAGCAAAAAGCCGCCACAGGCAGCACGATGCGTTGCTTCCAGAATGACGGGCGTCCAGTGGACAACTGGCCGAAATGAATGCTGTCCGCCTTTGCCTGGGGACAGCGCTGATACAGGCCGGTCGGGCCGACGTGCCTGGCAGGTAGAGGCGTTCTGCTTACGCCTATGTCGACGACAGTTGGCAATTCTGGATTTCCACTTGCTTTTGGTTTGTCCCAACTTGCGGCTCCAATGCCGTTACTCCACTAAAAACAGAACGGCAAAGGAAATTGCGGCGTTCTGCCAGACATTGCCAACAGCAGTGGCAGTATCGCTATAAAACCGGAAATTGCAGAATTTACCTTGCCTTCAGGCCGGACGAGGGCCGAATCTCCATAAGATACCTGGAATATTTTCGGGTGATATCCTTTTCTTAAATCAATCCTAAAATTGGCAGAATCAGGTTAAATCAGCTCCGTGCCGCGGTTTTGTTAAATCAGGTTTGAGCTTGGGAAGTGCATGCAGGGAGTCGCTGTATGGATCATGTCGGGCGGACGAATTTTCGTCAGCAGAATATTTCCGGCGGTCAGCCAGTTCAGGCGGGTGGCGATGCCGGCCAACTGTTTCCGGGTGACTACGCCCCCGTGGAAGATACGTTCGTGGGTTCCGGCAAATTAAGAACCTCCGGCAAGGCCGTGGATATTTTCGTTGACAAGGCGGGCGTACTGTTTCAGAAGATCACCGGCCACTACTGGCCCGTAGGCCAACTGGAGGCCGACGGCAGTTTCCGACTGGGGATGGGGCGCTCCATCCATCACGGCAACATCTTTAACGATACGGTCTTCGATCTGCCCGCCAAGAAGATTCGAGGCCCGATGGGCGAATGGTTCCGGAGCCTGGAGCGGCAATGGGCCATCCAGAGTTCGGAAATACCCTTCATCCGTCACCACCTGACCATGCATGGCATTGATGGCCGGGGGGTTTCCGTTGCCGTACTGGAGCGGGGAGGTAAAGAAGGACCTTCGGACGAGGAGACTGTCGTGATAAAAGATCATGCAAAGCTAGTCAGGGCGGTTATCAAGAATCCCCGCTGGGGCTATGCGCCTGGTGCGGACACCCGGATTCTACTGAGCAAACCGGATGAACCGAAAAAAATCCGGGATTCCCTGCCGGGTTTCAAGCAGCAATCTCTGGAGAAAATCCGGGATTTCATGTATCTGGATCATCTGGTCCAATTTACGGGTAATCCCCAGGCTCCTCGAATTATCAACATTTCCAACGGCACCAGCATAACTGAAATTGCCGAGATGCTGGACAGCAGCCTGGCCGAAAAGAACGAACCCGGGGTCTACGCCTACCCGGAACTCCGGCGGGCCATCCTGGGGCCGGATGCTAAAAAGTATTCGCCCAAGCAACGGTTGGAGCGCGTCCTCGCCTTCCTGGATCAAATGCTTCAGGAGCCGGAATTTCAACAGCTTTTTGAGGAGTACCGGAACGTGACACGGCAGTTGGCGGAGCAGGGCACCTTTGTTGTGGTGGCGGCGGGGAACAACCAGGACCGGTTTCCGCCGGACATCCGGAAGCCGCCAGGTTTCGGGTACAACTTCCTCGCCCAGAGCGACTGGGTCATTCCCGTGGCGGCGGCGGACAACAACGCCACACCGGGCGATACCCGCGACGACCGGGTGACGCCATTCTCCTCCCACGGAAACGGCACCCGGTGGAATCCGGCTGTGACCGCCACGGGCGAACGGGTCTGGCTGGACATATACAGCGATCGGGGCAACAACGGCGATTTTGCCGGTACCTCCTGTGCCACACCGGTTGTCGCCTCAACGCTGGCCATGATGCTCCAGGTGAATCCGGCCCTTGATTTTCAGCAGGCAAAACATATCCTACAGTCCACGGCGACCAATACGGCAGCGCCGATTGCCATGGAGGGGGCAGGTATGCTGAACCCGGTCTGGGCCGTCTGGCGGGCGGCTGGGTGGGTATAAAGCGGGTATTGGAGTTGCTGGATACCGGCTCTTAATCATTTAATAACAAACGGGCGAGGGTTTTGCCAGAACTTGCCATCTGTATGCATTCTGACACAATAGGATTGCCGGAAACAAAGCTGAAAATATCTTTCAGGTGATGCAATCCGGGCAATTTTTAAAATCTTCCTGTTTTTAGAAGAATAGAGTAAACTTAGGGTTAAAGAGCCAAGAGGACTTTATTGTGGCGACGACGTCATCCACCCGGTCAAAAACAGTCACGCTGCGCCGTGAGGACGCAAAAAGATTTCCAGCCGCCTTCGAGGCGCGGGGGGTCCCATCGGGCCGTCGTGGAGAACTGGCGAGGGTCCTGGCCTCTTCGTTTCTAAAATACTCCTCCCAGGCGGACGAACTTTGTGACGACAACGTGGAAAGCTTTATCCGTCTCCACCAGTTCCACAACGAGCTGCTGGATCTGGCGGTTGCGTTCCTGAACGAGGAGATCCGGGTGGTGGCCGACGGCGGCAACCTCGACGATCTGCTGCTGGCCTTTGCCGGATACCGGCTGTCGGCGGTTTCCCGCAGCTACTACGAATCGAAAATGGCGGGCGGCATGTTTGAGGACGAAGCCATGCGGTGGAAAAAGGCCCTCTATGAGTGCCAGTTGAATTACAACCGCATCTGCCAGGCCATCCAGTAGAACGCGATTTCAGGGGAGTTCATGGTGCAAAAACAGAAAATCCGGTCCTGTCTTGGGGCCGGATTTGAAAGAAACTTTATTGCACCCTGAAATTTGCTTATGAGGGTATTATCGGCAGGTTTTGAAAAAACTTTAGGAACATTTTGAAAAAAAGGAAAAATTTTTAGAAATCCGGACAATCCGGGCAAATTCCGCTTTCCTGCGCGTTGATTAAAGGGACGGAAAAGATACGTGGAAAGGAAACAGGATACGCGAATGGCCGGTTTGTCACCCATCCGCTTTGGCGCCCGCACCTTTGAGCCGCAGGATATTGCCCTGGTGAAGGAGCAGTTCGGGCTGGCGGATGACCCGGAGTACGTCTACCGGGCGGCGTCCATGCCGGAGTTCAACGCCGATGCCACGGCGTTTGATGCGGAAACCATCGTTAATACGGACAACGGCACTGGTCTGCCCGGTAAAAAGCCTTTGCCCGCCCACTGGCAGGCCTATTTTATCCTGGACAACGTTCCGCCCGAAGTGGCGAAAGAATTTGAGGCGGCCTCCCCCTCGGAAACACGCCTGGATTATCTCGGATTGCTGGATGTTACGACCCTTGACGCGAAACGGGTGGGACCCTCCACGGTGATCGTGCGGGAGGATGAATGGATCTCCCTGCCGCCGGAGGGCGAAATTCCGGCGGGTTCAGAGTAGGCATTTTCTCCTGTCTGTTGTACGATCCGGGTGTTCCCTCATTATGACAATCGAGGTTTTCACCCATGACCACCACGGCGCAAGACCAGTCCCGCGAGGTTCTGGTAGAAGGCAAGGCGAAGATTGTGCGTCCCGGCACGAATCCTGAGGAGTTGAGCGTCTCCTTCAAGGATGCGGCCACCGCGTTCAACGGCCAGAAGTTCGCTGAGATTCCAGGCAAGGGCCGGCTCAATGCCATTATCTCCTCCAGACTCTTCAGTCTGCTGGAATCCTTCGGCATTCCCACCTGCTTCGTGAAGCCGGGCGACGCCGAGAACGAACTGGTCTACCGCAGGCTCAAAATGGTCCCGCTGGAAGTGGTGATCCGCAACGCCGCTTTTGGCAGCCTGTGCAAGCGCTTCGGCTTTGAGCAGGGCCGCCGTCTGCAAACACCCCTGCTGGAGTTCTTTTTGAAGGACGACCAAGCCAATGACCCGCAGATTACCGAAGCCCTGATTCTTGAGCTGGGCATCCTGCCCGAAGGAGCCTGTCTTGAGGAAATCAAGCGCCGGACGTATCAGATTAACGAGATTTTCATCGCCTACTTCGAGTCGCTGGGCATCCTCTGCGCCGACTTCAAACTGGAGTTTGGTGTGGGCACCGATGGCAGGCTGTACCTGGGCGATGAGTTAAGCCCGGACAACTTCCGCCTGCGGGATCTCAAGACCGGTCAGGTGCTGGACAAGGACGTGTTCCGCCAGGATCTTGGCGATCTCGTGGAAACCTACGAGACGCTGCTCTCCCGCATGAACGGGGCGAAAACACTGAAAATTCAGGAGCGGAAGACTTACCGGGCCGAGGTGTTTGTGAAAAGCCGCAAAAACATCCTGAACCCGGAGAGCAAGGCCATCCTCAACTCCCTGCACACGCTGGGGTTTGGGAACGTCACGGAACTTCGGGCGGGCAGGCGCTTTGAAATCCGCATTGAGGCCCCCACGATGGTGGAAGCTGAGGCCCAGGTGCTGAAGATTGCCGAGGACGTTCTCTCCAACCCGGTCATCGAGGACTTTACGTTCTCCCTGACCCTGCCGGAGGTGAATTGATGTCAAAAGACCTGAAAGTCGGCATCGTCGTTTTCCCCGGTTCCAACTGCGAACAGGACTGCTATGACGCCGTGGTCCATTACCTCGGCAACGAGGCCGTCTACCTCTGGCATGGAGATACGGACCTGCAGGGGGTGGACGCGGTGATCCTGCCCGGCGGCTTCAGCTACGGCGACTATCTGCGATCCGGCGCCCTGGCCCGGTTCTCGCCGATTCTCGAAAGCGTCCGCGCCTTTGCGGACCAGGGACGCCCGGTGCTGGGCATCTGCAACGGTTTCCAGGTACTGACCGAAACCGGTCTGCTTCCCGGCGCCCTGACGCGGAACAAGACCCTCCACTTCATCTGCGAACAGGTGAAAATGACGGTGGAGAACAACACCAGCCTGTTCACCAGCCGCTACGGCAAAGGCCAGGAGATTATGCTGCCCGTGGCCCACGGTGACGGCAACTTCCAGGCGCCCGAAGACGTGGTGAAGCGTCTGGAGGACAACGGCCAGGTGGTGTTTCGCTACCGCGACGACATCAACGGCTCCGTCAACCGCATCGCGGGCATCTGCAACGAAAAAGGCAACGTGCTGGGCATGATGCCCCATCCAGAGCGCAATCTCTGGAAAAACGAAGCCTGGACCGGTGAAGGACGGATCATGTTCGATTCCCTGAAGGCCGGGCTGCTGTCACTGGCCGCTGTCTAGGGGAAACCCGGATGAAGGTCGATCGGCGGCGAATGCGCATGTTGTTTATCGGCATCACCCTCGGTTTTCTGGTATTCTGGCTGGTCTGGTCCCTATTGTGATTCAAAAGATGGAAAAGCCCGGCGTTAAAAACATCGCGAAAATCGGACTCGTTGCGGGAGAAGGCCTCCTGCCGGTCCATGTTGCCCGCAACGCGGCGAACGAGGGAATTGAGGTCGTTACCCTGTCCATCAGCCGGGATAACCGCCGGGAACTGAAGGAACTCTCCGAAGGGCGGCTCCACAAGATTACGCCGGGACTGTTCGAGAAGAACATGAACCTGCTGCGCTCCGAGGACATCCGCCATATCGTGTTTGCCGGCAAGGTCAACAAATGGCTCCTTTTTCGCGATCCGCGCATGGACGCCCGCGCCATGCGAGCGCTGACGGAGCTGACCCGGCGAAGCGATGACGGCGTCATGCTGGGCATTATCAGCATCCTCAGCGATGAGGGGTTTGAAGTGGTTGCCCAGACCCGGTTCCTCCAGGATCACTTCCTGCCCGAGGGCTTGCTAACCCGCAACGGTCCCACGGCGCGGGAGCAGGAGGACATCCGCTACGGCCTCCAGATTGCCAAGGAGATGGGCCGCCTGGACGTCGGGCAGACCATCGTGGTGGGCAAGGGCATGATCCTGGCCGTGGAGGCCATCGAGGGCACCGATGAGTGCTTGAAGCGGGCGGGCAAGTGGTCCCGCAAGAAGGGCGGCGTCGTCGTCAAAGTGGCGAAGCCCGGACAGGATCAGCGTTTCGACGTTCCCGTGGTGGGCCTCAGGACCCTCAAGGCCATGCGCAGGGCGGGGCTTCGGGTGCTGGCGGCGGAGGCCAACGAGACCCTCTTCCTGGACCCGGATGAGATGACCGCTTATGCCGACCGGCATGACATGGTGATCACCTCGGTAAAAGTGCCTGAAAAACTGACGATGGCGTCCCAGAGACTCACTTCCCAGGGATCGGCCTCCTCATGAAGCGCCTGTTCATTATCACCGGCGACCCTTCCGGCGATGTTCACGCCGCCGGGGTGGTTCGGCACCTGCGTGAGAAAGACGCCCGCATCGAGGTTGCCGCCGTGGGTGGTCATGCCCTCGAACGTGAAGGTGTCCGGCTCCTGAGCGATCAGTCTGAGATGGGGCAGGTGGGCGCAGGGGCCGTCTTCGGCGCACCCTACCACTTTTTTCTGGGACAGAAGATTCTCAGATTCCTTGAGGAGTTCAGGCCGGACGGTGTGCTGCTCATCGATTACGGTGTCTTTAATCTCTGGATGGCGGGACGGCTCAAGAAGCGGGGTTACAGGACGTTCTATTTCATTCCGCCCCAGGTCTGGGCGTCGCGTCGCGGGCGCATCAAAAAAATCCGCAGACATATCGATCACGTCTTCTGTATTTTTCCTTTCGAGGAACCCCTGTACCGCGAGCATGGCGTGCCGGTAACCTACGTGGGTCATCCGTTGGCCGGTGCGTTGCCGGAGCCGGCGGACCGCCAGGCGTTTTGCACGGCGCATGGACTGGACCCGTCCCGCCGGATCATCGGCCTGCTTCCGGGGTCCCGCAAGATGGAGATCCGTTATCTGCTGAAGCCGATTCTGGAGGCCGCTTCTCTGATCAGCCGCAGGCTCGGCGATCATCCCCAGTTTGTACTGGCCCAGGCGGATGCGCTGGATGACGGTTTTTTCAATGCCGCCCTGTCCGGTGTGCTGGGTTCAATGAATGGCACGCGTCCAGCGGTGACCGTTGTGAAGCACCGGAACCATGCCGTCCAGTCCGTCGCCGACGCGGCCATCGTGGCGTCGGGTACGGCAACGCTGGAAACAGCGCTCTACGGGACGCCGATGGTCCTCACCTACCGGGGACACTGGTTCGTGGCCATGATTGCCCGACGGCTGGCTTACGTGTCCTGTCTGGGCCTGCCCAACATCCTGACGGACATGGAGCATCCCATCGTGCCGGAAATGTTGCAGGAAGACGCCACGCCGGAAAAAATCTCGGATGCCCTCATGCCGTTTTTCGATCCGGATTCCTCCCAATACCGCCGGGCCATGGCCGGGTTCGAGCAGATTCGCAAGACCCTGGGCAGCAAAAACGCCACCGAGGCGGTGGCGTCAAAGCTGGTTGAAATTCTGTAAAGTCTTGGGCTTAACGGGGCGGTTGCTGGCCTAATGCCTGCATCAGACCCATCAGCATCTGGAACATCTGGCCGAGCATGGCAAGCGGATTGCCACCTGCGCCGGGGATGCCACCGCCGGCACCCAGGCCGGAAAGGCCAATGCCGGGCAGTCCGCCGATCCCGGCCAGCGCCGGGTTCATGCCGGGGTTCAATGCTCCGGGGATACCCAAGCCCGGCGGGGCATTGTTGGAGCCGAAAACGTTAACGCCCAATCCTGCAAGCTGACCGACGGAACCGACACCGCCAGCGCCTCCGGCGCCGAATCCGGGACCGAGGCCGGCGCCACCGCCACCCAGGCCGGGAATGCCACCGCCACCGCCGAAGCCGTTCAGCACACCCAGGGCGCCAAGACCGCCGCCAGCCGTTATGGCCTGACCTGTCAGCTGCTCCTGCAGTATCCCAAGGGTGGCCTGCTGACCCAACTGCTGGGCCACGGGCGACATGGACGCGCCCAACTGGAACAGCGAGCCGTACTGGGCATCAAACTGCGAAAGCTGGGCGTTGAAAATCTGTTTGTCCTGAACACCGGTGGTACGCGTTCCAGTGATCAGCGGGTTGCTGGTGATGTTGCCAAGCGGATCGTTGGCGCCCGGAAATGCAAGCCTTAACAGCCGTTGCCCACGCCCTGAAGGGTCCTGGGCCAACTGTAACAGGAACAAGTCTGTCTGCGTAATGCCTTGTGGTAATCCTGCGACCATTGCGTACTCTCTCTATCTCTCCGTTGCTTACATCTTAACCATGCATAGGAAACACAAATGATTTCCTAAACAAATAAAAACAAATATATAGGGCGGATTGCCTTAATATGAAGAAAGATTAAAAAAAGCTTAAAATTCAGAAGGTTCTTGGCCTGGGTTGGCCGTGAAACCACAGGATCCTGCCCAGGGGCCGTTCTAACCAAAGGTCATCCGCCTCCGTAAGGCTCCTGCGTCGCCAACGGAACGGACCTCCCCTGGACCCCTCCCTGAGTATTTTTCTGCCCTCACTCGGGGCTGTTGCCCCTCGTTCGGGCGATCTTTTAATTCTTCTGAACTCTCCACGCCATAGACACGGAATAAAGCTTTCAAAAGATTACTTCTCTAAAGGCTGGCCGCCGTAGGCGAGGGTGCTTTCGTTGGTGAGGGTGTTGCGGATGTCGAAGAGTTCGGGGAAGAAGCGCTCGATGACGCCGCGCTGAAGCACCTTGCTGGGGATGCCCTTGAGGGAATTGGATTCCAGGCCGATGGTGCGGCGGACGAGATCCATGTGATGGGTGCGCCACTTGTGGAACTGATCGTCGAAGTCCACGAGATACTCGCACAGGTTGTGCAGCTCGATGTGATCTTCGTAGTTGCGGTAGATGTCTTTCAAGGGGATTCCGCAACGATCCATGACCCGCAGAAACGCCTCGCGCAGTTTGGGGGCGATATCCAGCAGGCGGTTGAAACCGGGGGATTCCATGCCGCTGCCCCGGCCAAGTCCCTCGCGGATGTGCTCGTATTCCACGATGCTGAGATTGCGGCCCAGCATGTCCACCTGCATGGTCAGGATAATCTGGATATCCGAAACCAGGCGCAGGCAGCGCACGGCCATGGCGTATTTGCCGGCGTCCATATACTTGATGGCCCGCTCCAGATCATAAAGCATCTGCTTCATCCAGAGTTCCGAGGTCTGGTGAACGATCTGGAAGAGCAACTCCTCCTGGCTGGTGAAGTTTTCCGGTGTTTTCTGCAACGACAGCAGTTCGGGGACGCGCAGGTACTTTTCGTAGTCGGTCTTTCCTTCGCCGATGGGGAAATCGATAGGATAGTAGGTGTGCTTTTTTCCGCCTGGAATTTCCTTATAGTTCTCGGTGTCATGCTCGTTCATAAACGCGCTCCATACCCCTGTTGCAACTTGTCTGGCCGTATTATGCGCCAAAGACGCCCGGAAAAGAAGGGGGACAAATAAACAATGTTAACAAGTGTAACCCGCCAAAACCCGGATGACTGTAGCCTGGAACCGCGTGATGCCCCGGAGTCCGAGGCGGAGATCGTTGCTTTTGCGTGTTTGTTATATACATGAAAACAAACGTGTAGGGTAATCGTTCAATTTTCAACTTTCAGGAACCACTCATTTCAGGAAGGCAACAGTTGAGATAAAAGGGGAGACTCATGGGGTCCATTCCCGGTGGGATTGCAGTTCGTCCGCACAATCCTTTTGCCGTGGCCGAACGGCGGGTCATTCCGCATTTTGCGGGTCAGCCGCTTCAGAAGGATACCGTCGAGATTGGGGACAAAACACGGACGGCGGAGGAGATTGAAGCATCGCGGCGCCAGTTTCTGGAAGAAGCGCGACTGACCGAGGAGCTGCTGAAAATAGAACCCGATGCCCTCGGTGAGCGGGTTTACCCCGACTTGCGGGTGAAACACTGGTGGTTCTGGAAAAACCAGATGGACCACATCATCGGGGGGCTGATGAAACCTTTCGCAAAACTCGGCTCCGGCGAATCGGCCAATAGCGTCCAGCGCATTGTCAAATGGGCCAAGAGCCATGTGGACCCGGCCTACGTGGAGCAGGCCATCGCCGAAAGCCCCTTCTTCGCCCAGATGAACCAGGCTTTCAAAACCTTCGGCGAGAATCCCACCGTGACCCAGGAGATGGTTTGCACGAAGGTGGAAGCCATCCAGGCCGGAAAGGAGCAGGCCGAACCCGGCGATTTGGAAGCCCTCAGGATGCTGGAGGCCGTCTTTCCGGCCATGGCGCAACTGGCGGACAATCCTGGCGAACTGACGCGCAAGGATTTCGATACCTTCCGGCAGCAGATCCAGCGGCGGATTCCCTTCCTCTTTGACCGGTTTGCGCAGGATGCCGAACTGTACGTTCAGGACAGCCTCTACCGGGTTGGCGCCGCGGATACCCCGGCGGAACCCGAAAGGGGCGTCCTCGGCAAGCTGAGCGATCACCTGAACGAATATGAATCCTGGCGCAAGATGAGCCGCTGGGCACAGAAAAACCAGGTCAGCGACCTGCAGTTCCTGCCGCCCTTCTCCTTCATCGGCGCCACCTATGGCCAGCTGGTGCTGGCGACGGCGCCCGAAACCTCGAAAATCCACAAGGACTTCGAATGGGGCAACGTCTTCAAGCAGATGGTGGAGTTGGACGGCTTCTATGAGGGCATCGGCTACTTCATCGCCAAGCTCCAGCTGCTGCTTGTGCGCTGGAAGGAGGAGAAGCCGGACAAGCAGCGTGCCCGGTGGGAAAAACGGGTTCTGGAACTGGGCGCGGATCATGCGAAGCTCAAGGAACAGTTGGAGCCGTTCCATGTGCGGTTCCGGGAGCTGACCGAACAGTTGGACAAGGTGAAGGATGATCCGTCGAAAGCCGCCGAGAAGCGCGAAGTCGAACGGAAACTGCATGCGCTGGAGGAGGACATGCGTCCTCTGGGCGCTCAGGTCAAGAAAGTGGTCGATGAGGTGAACGGCTACAAGCTGGAATTGGCGAAAATGGCCGGACTCAAGCCGATGGGTTTCTTTGAGCGTCTACGCAAGAAGCCGCCGAAGGTCCTCAACGACACGCTCCTGATGACGGGGATCAGTCTGCCCCTGACCCTGAGCTATGAGTACTTCTTTTTCAACAACCAGGCCGGGTCCGATATGTCGCTGGGATTTTTCTCGATGGAGATGATGCAGCTTCTTGCGCTGTTCACCACCCTCGGCGTGTTCAGCAACATCCTCTACAAAGGGGTGATCCATACGACCCAGGATCGCAAGCGGTTGTACCAGCTTGGGGAGAAAGACCAGCTGATGGCCGAGAAGACGCGGGAGATCCTCTTTAACCTGAAGGGCGCGATGGAGGAGTTGAAAGCCGCGGAAGATCCGGAGGCCCGGCGCCTGGGAGACATGCTGGAGAAGTTCTACGAGCGGGTGGCCCTGCCGCTTATCGGTACCGAGGCGGATCAGGCCGTCACCCAGAAGAAGCTGACCCGCGAGGAAAAGCTGGCCTTTTCCATGGCGGAGACGAAGCATTTCGACGAATGGGTGAAAAAGGCCGAAGCCAGTTATTCCGAAGCCTCCGGTTGGGATGAAAGCAGCGCCCGCCGAAAGTTTCGCCGGGTCATGAAATCCATGCGAAAAACCATGGACCGTGTTTCCTATGCTTCCATCGGTCAGGCCAAGTTCGAACTGGACCTGGTGAACGCCCAGTACACGCGATCCGCAGAGATCTTCGAGAAGCATGTGCCGGAGGAACTGCGCAAGGCATTCCGGGAAACCCATACGAAAGCCGTGGACTTCCTGAATCAGCTGGTTCAGAAGTATCCGTACGGCGAACTGCGGGCCGAGCCGTTGATGATGGAGTCAAACAAGCACTACGGCGAAATGAAGGGCCTTTTCGAGTCGGCGCTGGCGGAGGTGGAACGGTTGTCCGGAGAAATGGAAACCGAAGGCTTCCAGCAGATGCCGAAGGCGTTGCGCACCCGTTACAGCAAGGTTCTCAAGCAGCTGAACAAGGGTTTCAAGCGGGATCTCTTCTTTCTGGAGGCCAAGGATAAGCCGGCGGCCCTGAAGGAGTTGGAGGAACTGGCCGCCCAGGAACGATACCCCATTCCGCTGGAACTGGAGATGCGCCTGCGGCGGGCCGAGATGAACGGCGATACCCTGGGCTGGCTGGCGGCACGCATGGAGGTGGCCGGCCATGACGCCACCAATACGGTCAAGAATATGCCGCTCATCCTGAAGCAATGGGGCAAACGCATTACAAACCAGGACAAGTACAACCCGTGGTTCACGGGCCTGTATTTCATCCCGATGCTGAGCCTGACCAACGTGATGGGTCGCCTGGGGATGTTCTCCATTCTCGATCCGGCCTTCCTGCAGCAGCCTACTGGCGTGCTGGCCCGGTTCTTTGGCAATGTCTGGCTGAAGCAGCACATGCTGATTCGCACCATCGGCTTCTTCCAGGAAAAAGTGCTGGTTCTGCGGCACCTTCAGCATGACCAGAAGCTGGCCATCCAGCGCCAGATGGAAAAAGGTGGCCCGAAACTCTACCTGGAGAACCAGATCCGCGAAGCCAAAATGCGCAAGAAGATGGCGTGACACCCTCACCCTAACCCTCTCCCGAAGGGAGAGGGGACTGTTTCCTGTTTTTGTGCTTCATACTAATTACCCCCTCTCCCTCTGGGAGAGGGCTGGGGTGAGGAAGGCGGGAAGGGAAGCCTACTGCAACGCCTGGATGGCTTCCTGCTCGTTCGGGTAGATTTTCAGGACGCGATTGAGTTTGGTGAGTTCAAGAAGCTGCTGGACGTAGGGCTGAATCCCGTAGAAAACCAATTTCCCCCCGTTGGAATCGCAGAATTTGTAGGCGGAAACCAGCGCACCGAGGCCACTGGATTCGATGAAGTTGATATTTGTCATATTGATGGCGATTTTGCGACTGTCTTTGAAACTGTTCTGAAGTTCACCCTGCAGCTTGTCGCTCTCAAACATACTGGGAAGGTCGAGAATCACAGCGTCGCTCACGTTTCTCGCGGTGATCATTTTACTGAAACCTCTGTGTAACGCTTGGGATGAAAAAATTATAACCTGATCCGGTAAGAATCCTCAAATGAACGGATGGGTGAATTTTTGTAACCGCCTTGTCCTTCGTTCTCCCGGAATATCATGGGATGGGATATACTGAAACCATCCTGCGGCAATTGGCCAATTGTCGTGAAAGCCCTGAAAACCCTACGGGTTGGAGGGAACCGATCCGGAAGACCGCCTCGGAAAGGAACGTCTTCGGGGCGGGAAAACCGGATATCCCTTTTTGAACGTACGTATCAAGGATAATGAGAGAGTCACCGGACATGCCTTTAGGGGAAGGAGGCCCATCGGGCGCCGAATCAAGCACGGAAAGGCTGGTGCCTTGCCCCGCTTGTGGCTTCCATAACCTGCGGGAGCAGAACTTCTGCGGCAACTGCGGCAAGCAGCTGCCCGCAGCCGCTGCGCCCGTGGGGCCGGATCTCCCCTCCATGCAGGAGTCCGCGGCGCAGGAACCGGCCAGTGCGGAGTCGGCAGGTCCGCTGACGCACCCTGAGCCATCGGGGCCTGCCGAGCCGGAGGGCGAATTCGAGTCCCTGAGTACCCTCGACGAGTTCGCGCTCATCTCCGTGGAGCTGATGAACTACGTCCAGTTGGCCTCTGCCGTGGACGATCCGGCCATGGCGCGGGCCTTTCTGGATGACTGCATCAGCGGCATCGAGGAGCGGGTCACCGTGGCCAACGGCGTGGTAGAGTCCGTCCGCAACAACATCCTTTTTCTCTCCTTTCCGCGGGAGAAATCCCTGCGCAACTCCGTGGATGAGGCCATCCGCCTGTCCCTGGAACTGCTTGAGAAGCCGGTCCACTTCAACGGCATGCCGGTGAAAATCCGTATCGGCATTGACATTGAGAACGCCCACGAGCGCAAGCCGATGACCTCGGCCACCGAGCGCTCCGTGGCAACCCCCGGATCGGCGGTGGTCAGCGAACGCATCTACCAGTTTATCGAGAAGCGCTACAACGTGGAGCCGATTGGCCCCCTTCGGGTGGGCGAGCGGATGGTGACCTATTACCGGCTCCTCAAGCCTAAAAAGGCCGTGGTGCCCCAGCTCGACATCCTCTCGGACGATCATGAGGCGGTTGCAGGCGGCCCACTGCCGGAAGAATCTTCGCTGGGAACCCCGGTTGAGGTTATGCCGGACTATTTTGGCCCTGAAGCGCCTCCTGAAGCATCTGACGAAGAATGGGACGCGGCGTCCCAGGAGGGTTCGGACGAAACGCAATGGGGCGGCACGGCTGCCCCCGCTCCGCCGATTTCCCCGGTAGTTCCCGGTGTGGACCCGGAACTGATGCAGTCTATCGGCATCGATCCGGCCCTGCTGGTGGATGTTCCGGATTTGTCCCGCGTCAACGTGGCGGGCGGCATGATGCCGCAGGTGCCGGGAGCACCCCGGATGCCGGTGCCGGAGATTCCGGAGGCAGGGCAGCCGGAGACGCCTCGTCGGGACGACACCCTGCGCACCCCATCCGGGTATTGTCCGCCCCTTTACAAAACCGTCCGCACCCCCCGCAGCCCGAACACGACCTATGAAAAGGCCGTGCATGCGCTGGCTGCGGAATTGAAGGGATTCATCGGGGATGAGGGTGCCGGAGGCTGTATTGTCAGCCTTTGCGCCACTGACGGGATGGGCAAGTCCTACATCACCAACAACCTGCTGCTGAAGGAACTGATTCCTGATCCCAGGAATCCCGGTGTCATCTGGTTTGCCGGACATAACTATCATTGCTACGGGTCGAAACAGCTGCCCCTGTTCCTGTTCTACGAGATGTTCCACAACTCCCTGCCGATTATGCTGGAGGGCGCGGACGCCAAGGAGATCCGGAACTGGGTCAGCCAGACCATGAACCAGGTGTACGAAGGGTCGGCCTCCGAGGCGCTGATCGACTTCTTCTGCGATTTCCTTTCGGTGAACCCGTTAGAGCCGGTTTCGGTTCAGACACTGGACCGGATGGGCAACGTCGAAGAGTATTTCGTCGATTTTATCGGCAGGATGGCCCGGCGGATGCCTATGCTGATGGTCATCGAGGACCTCGATCAGGCTGACGTGGCGACGCTGGACCTGCTGGTGCGACTGATCGAGAAGGGTCTTCTGAAACACCGGATCTGCCTGATGCTGACCTATGCCCGCGATTTCCACCCGGAGGGCAGGCTGGCCCAGATCCTTTCGATGAACCCCCACAAGGAGTTTGTCCTGGCGGATTTGACCCGCGAGGAGATTGAGCGGTTCCTCAGTTCCGGCCCGTTCGCCGGAACCCTGGACACCCTTTCCGCCGCCCATATCGAGAACCTGCTGACGTATTCCAAGGGCCGCACGATATACCTGATGGAGGCGGTGGCCTACCTGCAGGTCAAGGGCGTGTTCCTGGTGGACCAGGAAACCGGGCGGCTGTACCCCAATCCCGAAGTCGACCAGGGGGCGCTGATGCTTCCGGCGTCGCTACAGGAGATGATCGCCTACCGGCTGGACCTCCTCACTGACGACCAACGCTACGTGTTGCAGGTAGCCAGCGTTCTGGGCGAGCGCTTTACTCTGCGGGTGCTGGTGGACCTGTGCCAGTACGAAACGGACACGATCAAGGAGATTCTCGAATACCTCACCGTCCAGCAGTTCATCGTGAGCGATTTTGCCCTGACAGGGCAGTTCCGCCACCGCGTCATCTGGGATCTTGTCTATCACCGGATGGACCCGGCAGTGCGCGAGGACCTCCACAAGCTGGCCAGCGAGTACCTGGAGGACCTTTCCCGCAAGCAAATCACCGTTAATCCCGGACTCATTGCCTACCACGCCGAACTGGGCGGCATGCCCAACCGGGCCTTCCAGTACTGGAACATGGCCGGGGTCTGGGCGGCTCAGCTGGGGGCGCCGGTGGGGATGAACATGGCCCTTTCCCATGCCCTGGGCCTGATTGAGGGCCGCGATGACGACGAGGCCGCCGAGCTTCGGGCACGCCTGCGGGAGAATCTGGGCGTCCTCAACATCGATGACGACCCCGAATTTTCTGTGACCCTGCTGGAGGAGGCGGTGGCCTTCTACCGCGAACGGCAGAATTCCGCCCGGATGATCGAGGGGTTGGGTTATCTCGCCTCCGGCTACGAGGAACTGGGCAGTCTCCAGAAAGCGCTGGAGAACCTGGATCAGAGTCTGCAACTGATCTCCCGTACCCAGTATCCCCAGGAATACGCCCTGATGCAGGTGAACAAGCTGGAGTATCTTTATAAGCTGGGCCGTTACCAGAAGGCGCTGGATCTCATGGAATCGGAGATTGAACCGGTCTTTGCCGGAAACTCCCACGATCCGGTCTTCGTTGGCGCCTGGCTGAACGCCCGGAGGCTGAAGGCGGATATGCTGCTGAGCCAGTGCCGCATTGAAGCCTTTGACATTATCAACCAGGCCCTGACTGAGGCGCAGGAGCATCAACTGGACGAGCTGATCATTGGCCTGAAGATGGCGCGGACCCGCGGGTTTTTCCTGAAGGGCAACTACGAGAGCGGCGAGCGCAATCTGTACAACGTACTGGAGCAGATTGAATCCTACCCGCACAACGAACTGTTCATGGGCCGCTGGGGCCTGCTCGCCATCTGTCACCACGTCGAGATGGGTGACTGGAAGAATGCCAACGAGCTGATCCTGCACAGCATATACCAGTCGGAAAAAGCCCGCGACTTCGGCACCTGGATTATGATCAACACCTATGCCGGTTACCTGGCCCTGATGGATGGCCGTCCGCGGGATGCCCGCCATATTGTGGAGGCAATGGCCACGGAAAGCTCCGAACGGCGGCTTGCCGCTTGCGCCCTGCTCTGCTGGCGTTTCCTGACGGAGATCTACCATGCGGAGGGGGATCTCGATCAGGCGCTGGACGTGGTGTCCAAGGCTTACGAGATTGCCGCCAAGGACGAGGTTCGCAATGGGCTGGAAACCTTCCGTCTGGGCCTGGCCAAGGCGAGAATCCAGCTGGCGGCGGGCCAGTTGAAGGAAGCCGGAACGCTTTTGCAGAACCAGTGGCCGAGGATCAAGCAGACCGGGTTCCTGCCCCTGATCGCCGACAACGCCGCCGCTATCGGCGAACTCTACAAGACGCTGGCCGCGCATGCGCCCGATGCCGTGAAGCAGGCGAAGCATACGGACCGTTCGCTGGAATTCTTCGACATCAGCTACAACCAGTGGAAACAGCTGAAAAACACCTACCGCATGTCCCTCGTGGCCGAGCAGATGCCCGGGGACTAGAGCCTGAACCGTCCCCGATGTATAATCGGTCGAGAGCGCGGTAAGCCCCTGTGGCGGAATCGGTAGACGCTGCGGACTTAAAATCCGTTGGCCGCAAGGTCGTGTCAGTTCAAGTCTGACCAGGGGCACATCTTACACAAATTCACCTTTCTTTTTACGCTTGATGGAGACCTTAAAGAAGAAGTATATATGCCTACGTGCATTTTTGTGACAATGGTGGTTTTTCGCAAGGGATTTTTGCACTGGAAGAAGGTGAGCGGAGTATACACATTTTAAATGTAAGGGTTTGTCATATGGCCACTCTAACAAAACAAATGAAGCTTTCTGATAACGAGATTCGAGACATTAATAAGCACCTGGAAGTAGGGATACCCCTCCCGGACAAGTACCGGTTTCTGCTTTTTGAGGACAAAAAAGAGGTAGAACTGGTAAGGTAGAGGATGTCCCCGGTGAGCTGCGGTAGAAGTGAAAGTGCGTCCGCCTGGTGGAACCGGCAAGGGGCACCGCCGAAGACGCCCTGGTTGATCACCTTGCGTTTTGTTTCGAGGCGAGACCAGGTTGGGGCCAACAAGCTCTCCAGGCTGCCATCCGTAAAGCGTTTAGGGTTCAACTGCTGCCAGTCTCGAAGACCATCAAGGGTTTCGGCGAACGGCCTATTGCTGGTGCCCAGGGAAGTGGGAAATGCCACGAACTCATTCGTCATGTGCCATAGCAAGACCGTAAGGAGGGCCTGTTTTACGCAATCGGGATGCCGTCGTGCCCAATAGAACCCGCCGTCGAGAGCACGGGCATGTCGAGTCGAGAAGACGGAGGGACAATACGTCTTTTCGATGAATCCAGGGCTTTCTTCTTCCGGCAGGGCCTGTGTAACCCACAGGGCGTCATCTGTGGCGATGGTGACGCGGTTATTGGTCAGGAAGGCCGCTGCAAGGATGTTCGAGCGCAGAGAGATATCATTGGCGATAACCTCCTTGAAACCTTGGGCTTTGGCATACATGGAGACTGCGCCTCCGCCCATGAACAGGTCAATAAAGCGCTTCTCGGGCCATTCAGCCATCGGAACCGCCTTATCCAGAACGCCGCCAAGCCATCCTAAAAGTCGGCGTTTCCCGCCAAAGTACGTGGGTAACGCCCGCAGGGTGTGTTGTAATGGGTGTGGCATGAACTCACTCCTTTCCCACACCCATTTTGAGAATAGACGCTAGAATTGACTTTATGCGAAGATTTAAGAAATAACGACAGCAACAATATGTTGAGTCATTATTCCTTTCTGCGTAACACTTTTGAAAAGTTCCTGATCGAGACTACAAGTTCTATTCAGGCAGAACATGCGCATGCGGAAGGGATGAGGGATTATTTGTTTCGCCGTCAAGGGGAAGAAAGATCACCTTACAGACAGTTCCTTCAATCACTGGGCTTGACAGAAGAAGAATTTGAAGTGAGATTTCTCAGTCCCTGGAAGGATTTGACGGCTGAACAAGTTCAAGAGGTAATAAAATACTGGAATTTTATTTTCAGTGGGCGGAAAAAGGTCTTGCTGGGGGCGATGCCGATTAATGAACACTTGGCCCTGCAATGGACTTTAGTCAATGTGGTCGAGTTAAATATCTCCGGCCTAGAACTCTTTCGTCCCGATTATGAAGAGGTTCTGGCCCAGGAGTCAGCGCATCAGAAAGACATTATTACCTATATGTTCGTTTCGCCGGAGCATGCGCTGCCTCAGAGACAGTGTCATTTCTGTGGCCGCTTGGATAAAGACCCACGGGGTAACGTCTTTGGACATAAAGGGCTACGTTTCTGCCATTTGGAGAACTGCCCGTCTGGTTCAAACGCTAGCAATCACGAAGTTCATTGCTGCTGGGCGACATGGCGCAGGCTGAAAATGAACTTTAGAACGGCCCTTGACCGCTGCGGGCCGGATAAAAGCCGGGCTAAAAAGATATTCCAGGCTTTCTGCGAAAGACGCTATCAGGAGAATCTCCAAATGCAGATCCCCGTTCGACCAGCTCAAGAAAAAAGAACGGAATGGAAGCTGGTTTTCGAACCTAAACAGCCAAATACAGGAGAGTAGTTAATGAGTTTGTCTGTAGCTGGTTATAATGTTGCAGAGTGCCGAGTCCAAGGGATTATCTTAACGCCAGGCCTAGGAGTCTATTGATCTGAGCCCATAAAGGCCCCGCTCATCAACGCGGTGATATCGGGCGCGGTGGCACAGGCCAGCGTCGCCCGGAGTTTCGTCCCGTTGTCCACATGCACGGTGTAGGTCTTGAAACCCGCCGCCGAGAAGGTGTCCCCAAAGACATACAAACGAGTGCATAGTTTTCGCCGTCCAGCGCTACTTCAATCGTGACGGTGCCACTGTCGAAAGTGCCGAAAACGACGATACTGAAGGAATTACCCTCCACCTTGGCGCTTAAGAGAACCGGATCGCCGGAGCCGTTGGAGGTTTGCTCACAGGGCCTTCTCGTGGCGGGTGGTGTGGTGTGTTAAAACCCTTTAAGAGGGGATTTCTTTATAGGGGAGTCTTTTTTTGCTAATCTTAAAAGGTATTCATGGCAATAAGGCGTGGACAAATGGGCTTGAATTTCAGGTTGGCATTACTCGTATGGACGTTGGTTCTGGTTTTAGCGAACATTCCTTCCGCGGAAGCCTGGAGTCCGCAGGGGAAGAGCGGCATCTGCGGGTACTGGAATAACCATTGCCAGGGTGGAGGCGATAGTTCTTCTCCCCCTTCCGACTGGGATATCTGGTTGCGTTCCCCTGCCCCAAGCACGACACCTTCCACTCCCTCTGGACCCTCTCCCGCACAAGTCTTACGGGAAATGAGGGCGATTGAAGCGATAGAAGTTAATGGCCAGGGAAACAAGTATTTCGAGCAGGGCAATTACGATGCGGCCATCGCCGAGTATCAAAGAGCACTGAAACTCAATCCGAGAGACAAGCAAATAGCAAAAAACTTGAAAAAGGCCCAGATGTTCCGGGAAAACGAACTGGGCTTAAAGTATTACCGCCAGGGCGATTATGACAAGGCAATTCCCTATTTTGAAAAGGCGCTGAGGTTCCAACAACACGAAAGAGTTCGCCAAAACCTGCTGGATGCCAAATCGGCCCGGGAAAACCAACTAGGCCTGGAATATGACAAGCAAGACAATCTCGATGCGGCCATTGCCCAGTATGAGAAAGCGCTGAAAATCAACCCGGACGACAAGGCGGCAGCTAATAACCTGAAATCCGCCCGGGAAGACCGGGACTACAACAAACGCCAGGTGTACTACAAGGAAACCAGCCAGAAAATCGATGCCATGATGGATGATCTATTGGGGGCGTTAAACCAGAACAGCAAGACATCGGCCCCACCGGTGTCCGCGACGAATGCCGGTCTGCCGTCGGGACGCATGGCGTCCGCGCCAATGGGGCCGGAAGCGGTTCCCATCGATGATGTTTCGGCGGCGGTGGATCCCTCCAAAATCCAGCAGAGGCCCCACCCCGAGAAAGGGCTCAAGATCAAGGACGTACCACCACCCCAAGAGGTCATCCCCAAAAACGATCCCTACTATGCAACATCCCGGGCGGATATCATCCTGGATGCCGTCCAGCACGGCAACAAGAACTGGAACAAAAGTGTCGAATACCTGGAAAACTACCTGGCCACCCAAAACCCGGATAACCCCAAGGTCAGGGAAGCCTTGGGCTATGTGGAGGGGATGCGCGATTTTGCGATGATCGTGGGGGATGCCGAAGCCCTGGGGGAAGATGCCAAGACCCAGGCACGGAATGATTCCCGGTGGCTATTGGAAGCGGTTTCCGGGAAGGGGACACGCCGCTGGCCTGGGGATGAAAACCCGGACCCCGGCACGGTGCCGCCCAACCCGCTTGACCCCAGGACCCAACGCAGGGATCTGGTGATCGAAGCGGTCACCGCAGGCAAGGGCGATGGGCAAGCCAGCCTGGATTACCTGGAAAAGCGGATCCAGGCTAACCCGGATGATGTCCCGGCCCGCGAGGCGCATGCGTATCTCAACGGGTTTTACGGACGCCTGAATTTTGAACAAACTCACAACAGGGAGCAATAAACATGCCCCGAAAGATTGTGAATATTCTCCTGCTGCTAACGGCTTTTCTAGTTCTGGGATTCACCGGGATGGCGTATGCCGACCCCGACCCGTGTGACAAGGCGGCCCGGCTTGAGAGCTTCGAGAAGGGTCTGATCGCCGCTGATCAAGAGCAATGGGAAGAAGCGGCGGCGCATTTTTTGGCCTGCGGCAAAGACGGCATTCGTCTGTTAGACAGCCCTCTTTCCAATAAACGCTTGTATGAACCGGACACCTTGCTGAAACTGGCTTTGACCTTTGACAACGCCGAAGGTGGAAATCTTTTTGCCGCCAACTATTATCAGGCCTATCTGGCGATGGAACCGGGTGCACCCAATGCTGCCGCTATCCGGCAGCGTATTAATGAAATTCTGGATGCCAGCGAAGCACTGGCCAGGAAGCTGACCATCAATGCCGAGGAAGCGCTTCGGGGGCAGGCCAAATCCTATGATGAAAAGGATTCGTATTTCTATGGGAGAAAAATTGGTGATTTCATACACAGTCAAACCCTTCATCGCGCTGCCTCTTCCTTGGACTCAATTGCAACTGCGAAAGTCTATCAAGGTGATTGGAACCGAGATACATGGTGGGATCTGGCCAGGACGTGGAAGCTGGATCAGGATTTTTACGTGCGTAGATTGGCTCTGGTTATTGCGCTAACCAGAACCGGCGACAAAAAAGGCATGGCATGGCTAAACGCTCGCCTTTCTCCAGACATGAGGCAAGAAACAAACGATTTTATTTCTCAAAATATCTCCTGGATTATGGGGCCTTCTATCCCGGATAAACCGCCCAGTGAACCGGAAAAGGCAGTGGCATACCAGTACATCCGTAATAATGCTTCACTGAACGAATATTTTGATGATTATGACACAAAACGCTTTGTCGATTCTCCGTCCTATTGGGAAAGAAATAAGACCCGCAAGATCAGTCTGCCCGATAAATTTGCCGAAGCCGCAGAAGTGCTTAGCGAACGCGTTTACCTCATTCGCCGGTTGGAGCCCTACCGCCAAGCCTTGTTAGAGAATGCTAGAGGTGAGCAATAGAAAAAGGAACATCAACATGCCCCGAAAGATTCTGAACATCTTCCTGCTGACGGTTTTTCTGGTGTTAGGATTTACAGCCAAGGTGCATGCGTTCGAACCTTCGCCGGAAGCCGTGGCCGCCTTTGAGGCCGGGCTGGCGGCAGCAGATCGGCAGGAGTGGGAGCAAGCGGCAGAGCATTTTTTAAAGGCCGATAAATACCCTATCCATTGGTCTTTTAACTATATCAAGCATCAATATAATTATGATCCGGCCCTTTATTTAACGCTGGCAACCACTTATGACCGCATCGAAGGTGGTAATCTGGTAGCGGCTTTTTATTATCAGACTTATTTAACCTTATTGCCGGATGCGCCTAATGCGCAGACCCTCAAGCAGCGTATTGACGACATATTAGACGAAGGCGAGGCATTGGCCCGCAAGCTGGCCGTTAACGCCGAGGAAATCTACCAACGTCACTTAGACGGTTATGATCACTTCACCAAAAATGCCCTAAGAGATGTCATAAGCATGAATCTTCAACAACTGGCCGTTGCTAAAGTCTATCTGGATGACTGGGATCGGGAGAAGTGCTGGAACATGGTCAGGGCGGGAGATCTTAACCAAGGGCCTCATCCGCAGAGTGCACACAATTTGGCCAGAGCACTTGCCAATACCGGTAATAAGGATGGACTCAGATGGTTAGCCAGCAGTTTTCCACCGGGCAGTGACAACCGTACCAGGATAGAGAGAAGTTACTTCAACACTCTGGATACCTATCCTGAAAAATGGAACAGAATGACCTATGCTGAAAAATTGCTTGCTAAGCCAGAACAACGGCATATCATTGATCATTTTCTATATTGGTTCCCATTGAATTTTGCTTCATATTCCCAATCTTCACATGACTTCATAGACTCTTCCACGTACTGGATTAGCTATAAATCCAAATATGATGAAGAAGAACTTTATTATTACTTATCTATAAAGTTTCCTCAAGCCGCCGAGACTCTCAGTGAGGCTGTCTATAAGCTTCGCCAACTGGAAACATACCGACAAGAAATGATGGAAAAATTCGTAAACAAGGAATAGAAAAAGGAACATCAACATGCCCCGCAAGATTGTGAATATCCTCCTGCTAGCAGCCTTTCTGGTTTTCGGGCTCACCGCCAAGGGGTATACCGAATCAACATCCGGGGAGATGACGGCCTTTGAGAAAGGATTGGCCGCTGCTGAACAAGAGCAGTGGGAAGAGGCGGCGGCGCATTTTTTGGCAGATAAAAGTCACCAGCGGGTTTATGCGGATACGGATACTCTTTTAAAACTGGCTTTAACCTTTGATAACATCGAAGGTGGAGATCTCTATGCCGCCTTCCTATACCACCGGGCATACAGGGGCATGGAACCGGACGCACCCAATGCCGCCGCCATCCGGCAGCGCATTGACGAGCTCCTGGATGCCAGCGAAGCCCTGGCCAGGAAGCTGGCCAATAATGCCGAGGAAGTCTTTCGCGGACGGCAGAAATCCTACGACAAGAGTGAACACTGGTTTTCCGGCGCGGATTTGGATAACGTGGCCGTAGGTCTTAATTTCCTTGCCTCCGCCAGAATATACCTGGGCGATTGGGATCGGGAGGCATGGTGGAGCCTGATCAAGGTATGGAATGTTGATCAGTATAATTCTTTGAGCATGGATTTACCCTCGGCGCTTGCCGAAACGGGTAACAGGAAAGACCTTCAATGGCTAGTTCCCCGCCTTTCCCCAGAAAAGCGGGAACGCGCAAAAAGCTTGGTGGATGATATGGATGATTATGTTCGTACTCTTCCTGAATATTCTGATGTAAATTACTACAGCCTGGTGAATTTTCATTCTGATCCACGACGGTATGAATTTGTAGATTCCCCAGCCTATTGGAAAAGTTTAGAAGAGACTTCTGGTAACCAGCTTTTTATTGGCTGGAAGTTTGCCCATGCTGCATTCGCCATGAGCAAGAATATTTATAACATTCGCCAGTTACAAGCCCGTCTTGATCAGGCCACGATGGAGAAATACGGGAAGAGGCATTAAAAAATACTCGACCGGCCCAGCTTGTCGATGACATCTTGGCGGTAAGCGGGGTCGTTCTTGTACCGGGGATCTTTCATCGCCTCGGTCAATTCCGCCGTGGAGCGGAAGACCGTCGCAGCGATGGAGGGGATTCCAGGGCGCTCAAGTTCTCATTTGGATTTAAAAACCGAACATAAAGTGCTGTTAATATGATGTAGGGCTGAAGGACTTAAAGAATGTGGCCGGTCTTGGATACAACCAGATAAATGCAGTGCCATCCCCTCTCGACGACTGAGACTTATAATAAGGGATAGGTTCAAACAGAAAGTGAGGCTTTGAATGGCATTGGTTGATTGTGTCGAATGCGGGCAAAAGAGGAGCAATGACAGTCTTTCATGTGCCCAGTGCGGAAAAGTGGGCTTTCTAACCCGGTTTGTAGTAGTTTTGGTTGTTATGGCCTCGATGCTTCAGATCTTAGGGTTTGGCTTTATGGGCAAGTGATAAGGTGGCCTCTCAGAAAGGTCTGAGTTTTCCATTCCCTATTTATTTTTAAAGACCTACTCGGCTCTTCGAGGGCCCAATGAACTGGGCTGTCGTTTCTCTTTCCTCGTGCCAAGTGTCTTGTCACCCCGGACGGATGACCTGGGCGGTCAGGGGTTTGTCAAGGCTGCTGCGTATGTACTGGTCCACGGCAAAAAGGTAGTAGCTGTTGTTTCGGACGCTGCCCAGAACCTGGATGGGAACGCGCTCGCTGTTATTGTTCGGAATGAAGTGAATGAACTTTGAGAACCAGGGCGACACTTCCCGGCCCTGGGTTACCGCCTTCGAGAACTGGCGGGCGTACTGGTCGGCGATGTCGATGAGCTGAGGCGTGTTGGGGTCCTCTTTCTCGAAGGCGTAGGCCACGTTGTCCACCACCAGTTGGGGTGGGGCGTTCTTGCCTTCCGGCAGCATCCAGAACATGCGGATGTATCCGATTCGATCCCCGCTGGCCTTGTCGCGAATCATGGCGTACTGGGCAAACGTGTGCAAAAAGGCATCCACCATCTCTTCGGACCGGGTATCCAGGGCCAGGCAGGTTTTCACATGGCTGCCGATAAAAAGATCCTCGGCGGGGTCGCGATTCCAGAGCTCTATTTCAAGGGTCCTGTCCCCGATCGTGGCGGTCATGGGCTCGTCGTATCCCAGCCACTGGCCGTAATCCAGGCCATGCTTGCCGAAGGCTTCGCGGGTTTTCGTGTTGGCTTCTCCCCAGGGCTTGGTGGGGTCTTCCAGAAATTCGGGAACCCGGTTTTTCAGATCGGCCTCCAGGATTTCCATCAGGATTTGGCGGGGTTCCTCCTGCAGGTTGTTCAGGGCGGAGCCAAGGGTGTAGATGTACGGATCGTCCCACCGTTTCAGGCGTTCCCGAATGTCTTCCCCGGCCAGTTCTTCGGGTTTGAGACCGGCGACTTCCCCGAAGCTTTTCAGGAAGCGGTCCTGGATGTCGTCCAAATCAATCGTGCGGCTTTTGCGGATCTCCTGCAGGATGGCCTTGGCCTCTTCAGGTTTACCCAGCAGGGTCAGGCCATAGAGAATTTCGAGGGTGCGGTTCGATTGCCATGCAGGGTAAGAGGTGCGGCCCTGAAACGTCTTGTACGCCTCGGGCCCCAGAACCGGATTGGTTCCGAGGACATGGGCCATGAGCAGGTACTGCTGGAATTTGGCGGCTTTTTCATCAAACTTGGCTTTTACCGCTTCGGGGCCCAGCAGGGTAATGGCCATCAGAATATAGCCGGCCGTCCGTTCGAGCCAGCGCGTCATCCTCTCTTCAGTCAGGGGTTTCTGGCCTTCCTGGGTAAAGGCGTCGCACTGCTTGCGGGCGTGATCGGCGACCTCTCCGTGTCCTTTCAGAATCCGGCGCATCCGCGAGCCGTCGGCCCCGCTCCTGAGAAGCAGGAGCCAGGCGGGCATCACCTCGGGCCAGGTGATTGCAGCGCCCGGGTCCAGCCGCTTCAGGCTTTCATCCATCAGCCTGGCGTAGGGGCTTTCGAAAAACTTCGTCATTTCCCCCGTCATGAATTTGCCGATGGAATAGGGCAGATACTCCCTGACCCGGTGAGAGGGGTCGGAAGCAAACGCCTGGAGGGCTTCCTTAAAGGACTCCGGCTCCCAATCCTTCCAGGTGTCGTTGAACATGGCCTGCATGCGCACATCGGGATCGGAATCCTTCATGGCTTCACGCAGCAACCCTTCCCGGATTTTCGGAATTTCGACGGCATCCAGGCTTCGGACGGCCCATTGCCGGACCTTCGCCTCGGGGTCGCGGATTGCTTTCAGGAATTCCGTTAACCGTTGATCCGGGAGGGTCAGCATTTTTATCGACCAGGCCGCCGATTTGCGGACCTTTGGATTGTCCGAATGCAGGGCTTTCAGAATAATTTTGTCCAGCTTTTTGGAAGGTTTCAGGAAATCGGGAATCCTGCTCAGGGCATCGGCGAGCACCTCTTCATCCGGGTCGCGCAGCAGTTTTTTCAATACCCGGGCTTTTAGGGCCTTGGATTCGATGCCCCAGGACATCACCAGCGCGGATTTTCGCCGTTGCGGATTTTCGTCCGAGGCCAGCCGCTCAAAGTAGTCATTTTTGATTTTTGGGGGCAGCTCTTTCAGTTTGAAGGCCGCCGAATTCGCATGGTAGCCTTCGGTCATCGCCGTCAGTTCCATTACCAGCCGATCCCGGACAGCCTCGTCTTCCACCAGCGGGATGGCGGCGATACGGGATTCAGGGTCGGGGCTGTCGGCAAGGGTTTCCACGATCGTTTGCCAGAGCTGGGGGTTTTTGATCTGTTGGCGCAGGTCGGTCATGGATTTTGCCGTGCCGGGGTCCGTCTTGAGAAGCTTTCGGATCTGCGCTTCGAGTAAAGCCGGATCGTCCAGGTGTTTGAGTCCCGGCATGGCATGATCGCGGATCACGGCTTCGGTGCTGTCCAGGGCTTCCAGTAGAAGCCGGCGCCCCTCTTTGGTATCCTTCAGCAGGTGGGGATTGGCGGCAGCGGTGGCGCGCACGAAGCCGATCTCGTCACTCAGCAGAATCCGCTGGATCTCTTCACGCCGCTCGTCGTCAGGAAAGCTCGGCAGCATTTTTGCCAGCTGTTGCCGGACCCAGGGGTGAAAATCATGGACCATCTCCAGCAGATCGGCGGACCTCTCCGGCCTTTTGTCTTCCTTTTTTAGCGCTTCCAGGTAGAACAGGTAGTTTCGGAGCGTATAATCCGGATGGCCATAGAGCCGGTGAATGAGATAGTCCTGGGCCTGGGGGTTTTCGATCCGGTCGGTCATGAACAGCGTTTGAAACCGCACGCCGTTGCTGGCGTCGCCCAGGAACTGTTCATAGAGCAATAGGGGGGCCAACAGGGCCTCTTCCGTTTTCCGGGTCAGAGGAAACTCTTTCAGCCGGGGGTCCTGCGAAACCGCGCCCGCAATCTCCGTCATCTGCTCAATGCCCGCCCGCTCGCCGTTGAGGGGGTACAAGGCCTGGGTCAGAAGGGGCATCGACTCCCGTTTTTCCTGCGCCCATGTCTGCAGCACCTTGAAGGCGGCCGGTGTAAGCCCTTTGTTTCCGAAATACACTCTGCCCTGCCACAGCCCGGTTTCGCGGTGAGGTGAATGGGCCGGGACGTTCTTGTCCCTTGCCGGTTTCTTTCCCCACTGGAGATAGCGGAGTTCGCCGGGTGAAATCGCCCCTGGCATACCGACTTTCCTTCCTTGCTAATGACGGAACGCTGAGAAACGGTAGGTAATTGCCATTTGGTTTTACCCTCAACCCATTACCAAGAATAAAAAGATCCCTCCAGAAACTTGATTGCCCGTCCGATGAGTTTCTTTACATTTTTTTACCTTGGACCTGAAGGCTAATAGGTAGGAAGTCGGAACCTGGTTAAGAGTCTCGGTTAGTTTGTACAGCGTGAGGAACTGCTGGAGGATGTAAGGGGGTCCTTCCGATTAAAAGCCGCCATAAGAGACTGGATCCAGAACAGTAATCGTTCCAAAGGCTTATCTCGGTTTTTCGACGGCCCCATGCAATGAACTGGGCCGTCGTTCCTCATGAATGCTGGCTATTTTCCGTCATTTTATGACATATGCCAGGGACTAATGACACTGAATGGGTTTTTTAGTGTCATAAATGGTCAGTTTTTAACATTTTTTGACATTCATGAGTTCAAAATGAGGTAATTTCTGGCATTTTATGACGGCTTTATGTCGGCAACAGATTGTAGAATAGGGGACAAATGCGCTCTGGTATAATGATCTCAGGCTGGTATGTGCTTAGGTTTGCGACATAAAACGGCCAAAAAACGACATAAAAATGGTCGAGAAAGCTAACAAAACAGCCCAAGCTCATACCAGGCAAGGCTTTTGGTCAAGCATCGAACTTAAAATCCGTTGGCCGCAAGGTCGTGTCAGTTCAAGTCTGACCAGGGGCAAGCATTTTGGGGATATCTTTCTGAATTTCTGAAGTCCGCGTTCCAAGTATCGTTCCCAGGGCTTGGTTTTTCTTTTGTATATCTTCGGCTTTAGTGACGAAACCTTTCCTCCGCCTGTGTTGCAAGTAGAATATACATCTCGAACAGCAAGCATACAGGGATAAGAAAGACGAGAAAGACATGGCCAGGGGAAAAAGCAGGAGAAGAGGGCATGCTGGGCTTTGAACCAGAAGCTTTGGGCTGCGGCGGACAAAATGCGGGGGCAAGGCCAGACCCTTGCCGGTTCCAGCACATGGGACGGATGGCTGAAGGTGGTTTGGGTGTGGGTTTTCCTGAGACGAAAGGTAAATAAATGTATTGCTTTTCGGGGCTGACCAAGTAATACTTAAAAAGGATTTTTTGGTTTCGGACTTGTTTTTCGGCAGAATAACGGACCGGACAGGAAATCTGGTTTTTAACGATTAACTGAGGTTCGATAAAACATGTCCGCAACCGAAATTATTTGCGCTTCCTGCAATACGGAGTTCACTTTCACCGAGGAAGAGCAGGAGTTCTACCAGTCCAAGGGCTTCCAGCCGCCCAAAAAATGCAAGCCCTGCCGCGACGAAGCCAAGGCAAGCCGCGGTGGCAGCCGCGGTGGCTATGGCGGTGGCGGTGGTGGTGGCGGCGGCTATGGCCGTTCCGAGCGCCAGCTCTACGATGCCGTGTGCGCCGCCTGTGGTGTCAGCACCCAGGTGCCTTTCCGGCCCAGCGGCGATCGCCCCGTCTATTGCCGGGAGTGCTTCAGAAACAACTCTTCTTACTAGGGCTGTTGTTGATGGCCAAGAATAACCAGAAGAAGGAAAAAGCTGCACGCAACCAGCAGAACGCTCGCAAGTTCCGGAAAAAGACCGATAACAAGCGTTCAAAGGGCCGGTTCTCGTCGTAGAGATCCCTTCTTTCTGAAACCGAATAACCGCTTACAGGCGCATGCTCAGCGAGATGCGCCTTCGCGGTATATCGACTTCCATAACCCGGACTTTGACCACGTCGCCGGTTTTTACAACGGTGTGGGGGTCCTTTACAAAGCGGTCCGTCATCATGGAGATATGGACCAGCCCGTCCTGGTGGACACCCACGTCCACAAAGGCCCCGAAGTTGGTGATGTTGGTGACGACGCCTTCCAGCAGCATGCCGGGTTCCAGGTCCTTCAGCTCCTCCACGCCCTCTTTAAAGCGGGCGGTCCTGAATTCCGGGCGGGGATCGCGCCCCGGTTTTTCCAGTTCGGCAAGGATATCGCAAACCGTGGGCAGCCCGAAGGCGCTATCCATATAATCCTCCGGATTCAGGGAGCGCAGGAACTGCGAATCTCCGATGACCTCGCGAATATTCCGTCCGCTGGCGGACAGAATCCGTTTGACCACCGGGTAGGCTTCCGGGTGGACGGCGGAGGCGTCCAGCGGGTTGTCGCCGTTCATGATGCGCAGAAAACCCGCCGCCTGCTCGTAGGTCTTGGGTCCCAGCTTGGGAACCTTTCTCAGGGCGTCCCGGTTTTTGAAGGCCCCCTTCTCGTTCCGCATGGCCACGATGTTTTGCGCCAGGGCGGCTGACAGGCCGGACACATGGCTCAACAGCGCGGGAGAGGCCGTGTTGACGTCCACGCCGACCGCGTTGACGCAATCCTGCACCACCGCCTCCAGCATGCGTTCCAGCTTGCGCTGGTCCACGTCATGCTGGTACTGGCCGACGCCAATGGCCTTCGGCTCGATCTTCACCAGCTCGGCGAGGGGGTCCTGTAGCCGTCGGGCGATGGACACCGCGCCGCGAAGCGTCACGTCCATTCCCGGAAGCTCCTTTGAGGCGAGTTCCGATGCCGAATAGACTGAAGCGCCTGCTTCGGAGACGATGATTCGGCTGATTCCCAGATCCGGCTGCTGTTTCATCAGGTCCTGAATCAACCGGTCCGTTTCCCGTGAGGCGGTGCCATTGCCGATGCTGACCAGTTCAACGTTATGCCTTCGGATCAGTTCCGTTAGCGTGGCAATGCTTTTGCTCCATTCGTTCTGCGGAGCGTGGGGGTAGATTACCGCCGTCTGGAGGACTTTCCCTGTTCCATCGATGACGACGGTCTTGACGCCGGTGCGCAGGCCGGGATCGAGTCCCATCGTGACCCGTGGCCCGGCGGGGGCGGCAAGCAGGAGGTCCCGCAGGTTCCTTGCGAAGACCCGGATGGCCTCCTCCTCGGCGTTCTCCCGGAGCTGGCCCATCAGTTCCGTTTCAAGCCGGGGCAGGATTTTGCCGGACCAGGCTTCGCTGACACAGGCGGCCAGCCATCTATCCGCAGGGCGGCCCTGGTTCTGAATCTTGAAGTGTCGTGTGATACGGCCTTCAAGGGTCCGGGTGGCCTGTGCCAGCTCCTCCTGGCCGATGGCCGGCTTAAGGCTGACCCGAAGGAATCCTTCTTTTCGTCCGCGAAACAGGGCCAGCGCCCGGTGGGAAGGGATGGTCCTGATGGCTTCGTGGTAGTCGAAGTAGTCCGAGAACTTGGCCGCCTCGTCCTTTTTGGTTTTGACAACCGTGGAGACAAGAAAGCCGCTGTTCCAGAGAAACCGGCGCAGGGGGCCGATCACTTCCGGGGTTTCGGCAAATTCCTCCATCAGAATCTGGCGGGCACCGTCCAGGGCCGCCTCCACGTCGGGGACGCCCTTGTCCGGCCTGACATGGCTTTTTGCCGCATGTTCCGGCGACTGGTTCGGGTTGTTGAGCAGGATTCGGGCCAGCGGCTCCAGGCCGGCCTCCTTGGCAATCTGTGCTTTCGTTCGCCGTTTCGGGCGGTAGGGAAGGTAAAGATCCTCCAGGGCGGTCTTCGTGGCGGCAGTCAGAATAGCGGCTTTCAGGGGTGGGGTCAGCTTGCCCTGCTCGTCAATGCTGTGCAAAACCGCCTCGCGCCGTTTTTCCAGATCCTTCAGGTAAAGCAGCCGTTCCTCCAGAGTGCGCAGTTGGATGTCGTCCAGCCCGCCGGTGGCCTCTTTCCGGTACCGGGCGATAAACGGCACCGTTGCGCCTTCGCTGAGCAGCTTCAGGGTCACATCCACCTGCTGTTCGCGGATCTTCAGTTCCTCTGCAATCTGCCGGGCAATCGTGCTCATCTTACTCACTCAGGCTTTCGGCCAGTTCGGTCCATTCCGCGTTCAGGGTGGCCAGTTGCTTCTGCTTGCGGGCCGCCGTTTCGGAGATTGCCTGCAACTGCGGGTAATCCTGCTGCAAGGCGGGGTCGTTCATTTTTTCGCCCAGGTCCCCAATCTCGCTTTCCAGTGCCAGAATATCCCGTTCCACTTTTTTCAGTTGTTTTTCCAGTTCCTTGCGGGCTTTCAGCGGGCTGGCCGGTTTGGAGGGCCGGGCCGGTGTCTCCGCTTTTCTGCCGACTCGTGGCGCGGTATCGTCCGCTGCCTGCGCCCGAAGCTCGTCCCGCTTGGCGAGGTAGTAGTCGTAATCGCCCGCGTATGTAAGCAGATGGCCATTATGAATCTCCCAGATATGGGTGGCCAGGTCCTGGATGAAATAGCGGTCGTGGGAGATGCAGAGGATGCTGCCCTCATACTCATGCAGAGCCTCGGTCAGCACGTCCTTGGAGGGAATATCCATGTGGTTGGTCGGCTCGTCAAGCAGCAGCAGGTTGGGGCCGGACATCATCAGCCGCGCCAGGGCCAGCTTGCTTTTTTCGCCGCCACTCAGGACGGAGACGGGTTTGAACACTTCGTCGCCCGTAAACAGGAAGCGCCCCAGCAGGCTGCGCAGTTCGGTGTTGGTGAGCCGGGGGCAGGCCCGCTCCATGGTGTCGAACGGCGAGAGATCGGGGTCCAGCGTATCCAGCTGGTTCTGGGAGAAATAGCCGGTGATGACGTTGTGCCCCATTTCGACGGACCCGTCGGCGGCGGGTTCCAGGCCGAGGATCAGCCGCAGGAGGGTGGTCTTGCCGGTTCCGTTGGCGCCCAGCAGAAAGACCCGCTGGCGGCGCTCCAGACTGGCGTCCAGTTTGCTGAAGATCGTCTTGTCGCCGTAAGCCTTGCTGATTCCCCGCAGGGTCAGCACCTGCCGTCCGCTGGGCTGCGGGGGCGGGAACCGCATGGCCATGCGCCGGGTCTCCTGGGTGGGAGCTTCCAGGCGTTCGATTTTCTCCAACTGCTTCTCGCGGCTTTTGGCCTGGGTGCTACGGGTGGCGCTGGCCCGGAACCGTTCCACGAAAGCCATCTGCTTCGTCAGCTCCTTCTGCTGGCGTTCGTAGGCGCTGGATTGCTGTTCCAGTTCCGCCGTTTTCAGGGATAAATGGGCGGTGTAGTTGCCGGGCCAGACCTTCAGGCGACCGTTTTCCAGTTCGGCGGTTTCCGTGGTCACCTGGTCCAGGAAGCGGCGGTCGTGGGAGACGATGACCAGCCCGCCGGGGTATTCGCGCAGAAAACCTTCCAGCCACTCGCAGGCGTCGAGATCCAGGTGGTTGGTCGGCTCGTCAAGCAGCAGAATATCCGCTCCGGTAAGCAGGACCTTTGCCAGGCTGATGCGCATCTGCCAGCCGCCGCTGAAATCGCCGGTTTTCTGCCGGTGTTCCGCCAGGCTGAAGCCCAGGCCCTTGAGGGTGCGGCCTATACGGGCGCTGATATCCTGTGCGTCCAGGCGTTCGAGTTCCCGGTGGAGGGTGTCCAACTGGTGGGCCAGGGCCATATGCTTGTCTTCCGGCTGATCCGGGAGTTCCAGTTTTCGGATGAGTTCATGCTCTTTGGCCCGCAGGGCATTGATTTCCGTGAACACCCCGTGCATCTCCTCTTCCAGGGTCAGGTGCGGGGTGATTCGAGGCTCCTGCGAGAGGTAGTTCACCCGGATGCCCGGCGAGCGGAAAATATTACCGGCGTCCGGCTCAAGCTGGCCCATGATGAGTTTGAGGACTGTGGACTTGCCACAGCCGTTGCGACCAATCAGCCCGATGCGGCTTTTCTCCCCAACCTGAAGAGACAGCCCCTCGAACAGCGTGTGGGCGGCGAAGTGTTTGGCGATTTCGTTCAGCTGGATGCTCATGGGGCGTTGGAACCTGCCCTTTTACAGTAGGCTTCCGGCTGTCCGTTGTCAACCTCTGGCTTGCACCGGCGGTCTGGCGTGATATTTCTTGTCTTCCCCCCGCTTTCGGGGTACAAAAAAGAGCCTCATGACAGTACTTTCCCGGATGCCGGGAAGATGGAAGGATCAGATTCGCGTGATGACAAACGATACCCTTGAACCCCAGACCCCGGAGAAATCCGAAGACACGCTCCGGAACGAGACGATTGTTGATGTTCTTCGGGGGATTCAGGCCGAGCTGAAGCAGCTAAACAAGACTCTGAGCGGCATGTCCGCCGGGCAGCCGCCTCGATTCCCCCGCAGCGGATCGGCAGGCCCTGCCCATACGGAGGGGGTCTCTTCCTTCGACACGCCGAAACCCAGGCGCACCTCGCCGAAGAATCGGACGAAAGGCAAGGGCAAGCTCCCCGCCAAAAAGGGCGGCGGCTACCCGAAGAACCCGCGCTAGGTAGAATCGACATTTAAACCTGAAACATGCTTTCTGCTTCATTCCCGCCCCTGCCTGCGCAGGGATAAATTCCAACGGGAATCCATTCCGGTTTTTCCGGTCAATGGATTCCGGCTCACCCATATCCCTTGTTCAAGGGCTATCGGCGTCCGGAATGACAGGACGCTTCTTACTGGGATTAAATGCCGATTGGCCCTAGTCGGCGCCTCTGCCGCCATCCGCTCCGGATGTGGCAAGCCCCAGGTTGAACTCGGCGTCGAACTTTTCCGTCTGGTTGCCGCGCACCTCGGCGGCCTCCACCCGTGGGCGGATGGACTTGTACCAGTTGCGGCTCTCCAGCCAGCCCTGGCTTTCGGCGCCGGTCTTGCGGATGTGGGAGGTGCCCTTGGGCAGCAGCCGGTTAATTTGCTGCATGACGAAGATGAATGTTTCAGGCAGCACAGCGTGAGCGAGGCTTCCGAACCGCGACACGGCGGGGAAAACCACCCGGCTGTCGCCGTGGCGGGCGGCGTCCAGGATTTTGCGCACGGCGTTTTCCACCGGCACGGAGATCACCGGTGAGACGTCGCCGATGACGAACCAGGCGTACTCCTTCTCGTGTTCGCCCTTGAAGACGGCCTGAATGGGCGAGCCGGTGCGCATCAGGCCGGGGCAGACGGTGGTGACAACAATGTTCTCACGGACCAGCTCGATGGCCAGCGATTCCGACAGGCCGGTGAGAGCGAACTTGCTGGTGCAGTAGGCGGCCATGTGAGGCACGGGCAGCAGGCCGCCGATGGAGCTGATATTGATGATGCGCCCGCCACCGCCCTGCCGGAAGTAGGGAATGGCCTCCTGCACGGCGTTGAACACGGCGTCGATTTGCAGGTTCGTTTGGGCGTCGAAGTCTGGCTGGTCCATCGCCTCGAACGGGCCGACGGAGATGGTGCCGGCGTTATTGATGAGCACGTCCAGCCCGCCGAACCGGTCCACGGCCTGGCCGAGGGCGTTGCCGATAACATCGGGCCGGGTGACGTCACCACGGATAACGAGGATCTCGCCAGTGGTGATCGGCTCCAGCTTTTCACCGGCGCGTTTCAGTTCGGCGGCGTCGCGAGCGATGATGGTGACGCGGGCACCTTCTCGCATCAGGGCCTCGGCCAGGGTGAACCCCAGCCCCCGCGAGCCGCCGGTGATGAAGACCGATTTGTTTTTGAACGTGTATGTTTCCGGCGGCGTCAGCCGCATGCCGATAGCGGCCAGCCCCAGGGCCATCGCCCCGGTCCGCCTGCCCGACAGCAACATCCCCAGCGCCCCCACGCCCGCCAGCACCGACAGTTCTTTTTTCAATCCTCGTCTCACCATTCACCTCCAGAGTTTGCTTGGATCATATTAAGAGGTGATTTTAGTCATTCGCCATTTTCACCACAAGCCGCCAAGTGGTTAGGACAAGGTATGTTGCTAAAACCCGGCGACCTGCTGCGACATGCTGCCGGAAGTTTTGGAAGAGATTACCGAAGACAGGGTACTCCCCACTTCTGACCCAGGCAAGTCTGGAATGGAGGCTCTCGCTACTTTTGGGGAGTCATCGGAAATTCAGTATAATGAGAGGGATTATGACCCTGAAAGTTCACAACGCCGAATTCGTCAAGAGCGCCCCGTCCCTCCGGGACGTGCCAAGCCTGGGCGGGTTGCCGGAGTTCGTCCTCGTCGGGCGCTCCAACGTGGGTAAATCCTCGTTCATCAACACGGTTCTGGGTCGAAAGAACCTGGCCAAAACCTCTAACACCCCCGGAAAGACCCGGCTGCTGAACTATTACCTCATCGATAACAACTGGGTGTTCGTGGATCTGCCCGGCTATGGCTACGCCAAGGTTTCCAAGACCGAGCAGCGGACGTGGCAGAAAAACTTCGAGGAGTTCCTGAAAAGCCACAAGCCGATCCGGCTGGTCATCCAGCTCATCGACGCCCGCCACGGCCCCCAGGAGTCGGACCGGCAAATGTTCGAATGGCTGGCATTCCATGAATTGCCCCAGATTGTGGTGCTGACCAAGGCGGACAAAATCTCGCGCAACGAACTTTCCCGGCAAGTGGCCCGCTGCGCCAGGGAACTGGCCGTCGATCCGGCCAGCGTCATCGCCTTCTCGGCAACGGAAGGCACCGGCAAAAAGGCGGTGCTGGACATCATTGGCCGGATGATCAAGCTGCCGGTCGGACCTCCGGGTCCGACGCCCGATCCTTAGAATGGTTGATTTTTCCCAGCACGTCCGATCGTTATTGGCGAGCCACCCTTATAATTGAATGAAGTGAAGCGATCGCAAAATGCCTTTCAGGCTGGAAGAGAGTCCCATGCGTTGTCCCGTATGCGCGGTTGAGGTCGGCAAGGCGCAGCTTATCTGTGATAACTGCGGCATTCTGCTGATGGACGAGCGCTACCGGCAGCAGATGGAAGCTCAGGAAGGGATGCCGCGAAAGCGATCGTCGCCCGTTCGCAGGGTGTCGGGAGAGTCTTTGCCGGAAGATGAGGCGACGCCAACCGAAAGCCCCCCACCTTCACTGGAAGATCAATTAAAAGGACAATTGCAGGCCCACCTTCAGGGGTCATCCGTGCCGGAAACCCAATTGCCTCCACCGGAAGAAGATTTGATGGACCTGCCTCCCACGGATATGTCCGACGTTCCATCACCGCCTCCTGATCCGGGAGAGCCGATAGTGACTTACGGCGGACCCGATGCGGATGAACCCGGTGATGACGCTCCACCGCCCGCCAAGGCCAGGGGCGGTCTGCCCCCCATCTTTACCAGTTTTGTCTTCCTGGCGCTCATGACCCTGTTCGTTCCGTTGGTGCCCCTATTCTTCGCCATCAAGTCCGACTGGGAAAAGCGACGCAAAGTGATTTTCATCATGGTCCACCTGTTTTACTGGGGATTGGGCTTCCTCCTTCTCCTCCTGATCGTGATGGCCGTTGTTGGAGCCGCCGCCTCCAGTCCCAGCGTCATGTAATTGACGCCCGATCCCTAGGTAGAATCGACATTTAATCCGAGTGAGAAGCGCCCTGTCATTCCGGACGCCGATAGCCCTTGAACAAGGGATATGGGTGAGCCGGAATCCATTGACCGGAAAAACTCGAAATAAATTCCAACGGGAATGACGGCAAATGTTTCAGGTTTAAATGTCGATTTTACCTAGGATTGTCGCTTGAAGCCGAGGTTCGGGAAGCTGAACGGCTCATTGAAAACGGGGTGCGTTCCGGCTAGGATGATACGCGTCAGCTAGCGAGGATTTCATCCATGACGACAGAGACCCTGAACAAGCCGGGAACCGATGAAATGACACAGAACGCACTTAAAGGATTACTGGCCGGACAAACCGGCATCATCTTCGGCGTGGCCCACAAGTCCAGCATCGCATGGGCCATCGCGCAGGCCCTGAGCAACGCCGGGATGCGCCTTGCCTTCACGTACCAGGGCGAACGCCTCGAAAAGAACGTCCGCGAACTGGCCGAACCGCTGGAAGGCTCCCTTATCCTGCCCTGCGACGTCACCGACGACGCCCAGCTGGACGCCGTGTTTGCGGCGGTGGGAAAAGAGTTTGGCCGCCTCGACACGCTGGTCCATAGCGTGGCCTTCGCCAACAAGGACGACCTGGCTGGTGATTTTGTCGATACCTCCCGCGAGGGCTACCTGCTCTCCCAGGACATCAGCGCCTACTCGCTGACGGCGATGGCCCGACGTGCCGTGCCCCTGTTCGAGAAATCCGGTGGCGGCAGCATCATCACCCTGACCTATTTAGGCGGTGAGCGCGTGGTGGAAAACTACAACGTGATGGGCGTGGCGAAAGCGGCCCTCGAAATGAGCGTGCGCTATCTCGCCAAAGATCTCGGACCCAAAAACGTCCGGGTCAACGCCATTTCCGCCGGACCCATCAAGACGCTGGCGGCTCGCGGCATCTCCGGGTTCTCGAAGATTCTGGAGGAAATGGAACAACGCACCCCGTTGAAGCGCAACGTCACCGCCGCCGAAGTGGGCGATACGGCCCTGTTTTTGGCCAGCCCCCTGTCGCGCGGCATTACCGGCGAAGTCATCCACGTCGACTCCGGCTACCACTGCATCGGCTTCTAGGCCATATTCAACCGAATTCAACAATCCCTCTCCGTTTTCGAAGAGGGTTTGTTGTTTATGCAGATTTTCGGCTCAAAACTGAATATATGGCCCGCTAAGTAAGTCTGGTTTGTGTTATGAAATAGATTATGACGTATTCTGGATGGAACCCATGAAAAAGACCGGGTTGTTTTTTCTTGGAATTATTTTGATCTTGACGATGTTATCCTTCAGCCACTGGTGGGGTTACCATCGGGAAAGTTACCATCGAGGCCATGAGGCATGGAAAAAAGGCGATTATAAGCAAGCCGAGATTTTTCTCAAAGAAGGTGCTTCCAGAACAAAGGATCAGGAAGCTTTCATAGATGTTTACTTTTATAACCTCTTATTGCTCTGCGATACCCAAATGAAACTGGAAAAGTATGATGAAGCCTTGAAAACCTGCCAAGAGGGGCTTTCCGTAGCAGACCGCGCTTACAGGAAAACCAGCGAGCCTAATGTTGAAATGCTGGCTCAGTCCGGGACCCTGTATATCGAAAGAGGCGAGTTTGATAAGGCTCTTGAAGTTCTCAAGGAGGCGGAACAGTTTTCACATACGCATCCTAAAAAACTGGTAGCGATCTATAACGATCTGGGTACGGCATACGCCGGCGAATCCCGGTTTGAGGAATCGAGAGATTCATTTGAGAAAGGCCTGAAACTGAGCCGGGAGGTTCATGGCGAAAACCATGAACGCACCCGGACAATCCAGAAAAACCTAGGGGATTTAAAAGCAGGGAGATTACAATGAAAAAAACACTGGTTATTGCTGTCTTTTTGAGTTGGTGTCTGGCCGGATGCACTTTTGCCGCTTCTCCAAATAACGATGGGGCGGGTGCTTCCTCGCAAACCCTGGAAAACTTCTGGCCGGAGGAAACCAAAGAGGCTGTCGGCCGACAGGATTACCGGGAGGCTTATAAAATTCTACAGGTACATCAGGAGCGCTTGAAGGGACAGCCTGAAAAACGTCTGGAGCATATCACGATTTTAGGGATGCTGGGGCAGGCTTCAAGCAGTTTTCAGGAAACAGACAAGAGCAGACAGTATTTTCTGGATGCACTTTCCGAAGTTGACGGACTGAAGAATCTGACACCATATGAAACCGGTTACCTGGAAGGCTTTTTAGCCAATGAGAATTTTCAAAAGTCCCAAGGTAAAACGAATACAGTTCAATACCAGCAGCAACTTATCGATTTGCTTCGGGCAAAGCTTTTGGTCGCTTCTGCGGAAGCGGATTACCGGATGAAAAAGCTTGAGTCCGCTTATCAATTGGCTCAGAAAGCCCATGAGATTTTCACCAGATACCCGGACAGTAATCTTATTGCATACCAGGATCTGATGGCTGTCCATCGGCTCATGGCGGAGTGGTCCAAGGACCACTCCGATTACCCGCAAGCCGAAAGCCATGTAAAGCAGGCCATTGAAGTCATCAACAAGTGTCATTGTGATGGCGATCAATCTGTTATGAACGCATTGCAGGAGTCGCTTGCCTTCGTGAAGTACCATTCCGGTGATCAGGAACAGGCCTTCCAAATCATCAAGCAGCTCCACCCGGAGTTAACGGATGATCAGCTTTATCAATGGTTTAATTGAGGCTACCTTTTTCGGGGAGATGGAGAAGCCCCTCTTCTTCTGAAACCTCCAGAATGGTTTCCACCTCCAGGCGGTGTCCGGAATGGACTCCATAGAGGCTGGTCATCAGTAAATAAATTCCAAATTATTTTATGCTTTTGGCCTTCAAGTTCACCTTTGCGCCGAAGTTCTTCTTCCTCTTCTGTTTTTGGTGGAGCAAAGTAGGGCTGTCCGGTCAAACCATTAAGATAACCTGCATGAACAGGATCCTGATGCTGCTTTTCAATATCCCTGATCCTTTGTTGGTGCCATTTTTCATTTGAAACAGGAACCCGGTTTCTAGCGTCCCATGAGTCTTCCGGATCAGGGGCTTCATTGCCGTAGTATTTCTTTAACTTTTCTCTCCTGTATTCTTCTTCCCTGCGCTGTTTTTCTAATGCCTCTTGTCTAGCGGTTTTATGCCTTGCATGACGCTCGGCTGCTCCCCCAATAAACTGATACCCAGCCCCGCTTTCACCGCGAGGGCGGCTGCCGATGGGGGTGTTGGTGGGGTTGGGAGGGCCATTGTCAGCCTGGGCAATTTGAAGCGGCGGGGATTCTTCCTGCAACTTTTTATCCAGTTGCTTGATTTCCGGCGGCGTCATAAAGCGGTCCCTGTCTGCGAAAAAGTCGTGCTCTTTTCGCATGAGAACAGGGCCTTGAGCCTTGGGAAAGGCCGTTCCCTTGTACTCGAAAGTTTCGCCGACTGGATCCTGGGCGGTTTCGGCAAGATGGCGGGCGAAGTCGTTCTGACCCAAAACGTCGCGAAGCTGGCTGCGGGCCGTATCGACGCTGTCACGCTCTGCCGGATCGCTCGTCTGGAACTTGGCCAGATCGAAGGCATGGTCCAGTTGTTTTAGGCCTTTTTCCGGAAGGCGCCTTCCCTGTTCGATTTCCTGAAACAGGTCGATACGGCCTTCGATGGGATCGTTGTAAAATGCCGCATCCCGGATGGATTGGGGTGAACACCATTGTCGTGAATGTCCTCCAATTAAGGGCTTATTCACTATGACATCGGTTTTCAAAAAACCATAGAGAACAACTTTTATGATCGCTGAAACGCTTTGACCTAAATTATTTCAACGATAAATTTGTTTTTACAAATCTTCATGAACGGGCCAAACATGGCAGTGGATTCCCGCCTTCGCGGGAATGACGCATGCGGGAATAGCAAACAGGCAAGGTTACATTGTTTTATACCCGATAATCGGGTTCTTTTTGCCGGAAGTTTCGTGGCAGGGTGGGTATGGAGAATGCGTTGCATCGGGTTGTACGCATGGGCTTGACCCTGTCTTCGGGTTGTGGGTGAATAGCTTTCACGACGACTGTAGCATTTTATTTGTTTTTTCAGTCTTCGGGTAAATAACAGGTCGTTTGGGGTGTAACAAGGAGCATCTGATGATTACAGGGAATCAGGGTGTTGCGGGACGCTACGGGCTGCGCTCGCAGGCAGGACAAAACACGTTTAAACAGGATGCCAGCAGGGGGAACCGGTTTGCGGCAATGTTGCCGGCAGCGGATACGGTGCATTTTTCCGGGACCCGGCAAAGACAAAAGAGCATGGCCACCCGGTTGGGAGTGCCGGTCGTGGCGATGATGGCAGCCTTGTTCGCCCCCGACGCGCTCAATGGCAAAGGTAATGCATTCAACCTGCCCGGCACTGCGCAGGCCACTGAGGCGCCGGTAACGAATGACGTGACGGTACCGCTTTCGCCGGAATTGATGGCGTTGGATGCGCAGTATCCGGAACTGACGTTCCAGAAGCTCAAAAGCGGCGAGATTTATATCAGGCGCGATGACGGCTACCAGCTCTACATTCTCTCAAGGCCTGATATGAACGAGGTGAACCTGCATACCTATGTCACCGTCGGGGCGGCCAACGAAACACCGTGCCATGATCCGGCCAAAGCCTGCACTCGCGGCGCGTCGCACTATGCCGAGCATATGATCTTCGAAGGCACCGATGACATGCCGTTGCCGGGGCAGATCACCAGCCGTCTCGATTATCTCGGCGTCAAGCACAATGCCTTTACCAGCTACGATCAGACCGGCTACTTCATGCGGATGCTCCCCGAAGTCTTTGACGAGGTGTTTGCCATGCATGCGGGCATGCTGACGGATTCCACATACCCAGAAGAAGCCTACCTCTCGGAAATGGGGGCCATTCAGCAGGAAATTTCCCAGCGTGCGGGGGTGGGGCTGGAATTCATGAACCGCTACAACAGGCTGCGTTATGGGACGGAGCATCCTTATTCAGACGGTGTGGGCGGCCCGCTGTGGAACGTGGAGCGCCTGAGCCGGGATTTCCTGATGGATCACAACCATTACTGGTACCAGCCGGAGAACTTCGTCACCATTGTGGCCGGGAATGTGGACGTGGCCGATGTTGTGAACAAGGTGCAGAGGTATTATGCGCCGGAGAAGTTTCCGGAGATTCCGGCGAGGTACGAGCCGGTGAAGCCGGGCAAGGCACCGGTGCCGCAGGCCACGCAGGTTGATATTTTTGAACAGCCCCTGCTGGCAGGGGCCGGAACGGCGACCCTGAAAATGGGTTTCAACGGCCCCACGTGGGATAACCCGGAGGATGTCGTCGCCATGCGCATAGCCATGATGATGCTTGGCGGCGTGGCTGATTCCTGGCTGGACCGGGAGCTTAAATTCGACCAGCAGGTGGTGGATTCCGTCGGCGCATATTTGAACCCGCAGCGTTACGGCGGCGAATCGGTGATCAGTGCCGAGTTCGACCCGAAGAACTTCGACGCGGTCCGCGACGGCATCCTGCAACAACTCCAGCGTCTGCGTGCCGGGGATGTCTCTGAAGCCGAACTCGATGCCATTAAAACGTATTTTGCCAAAGGCGAACGACTGGGCAACGAAGACCTGCTCTCCTTTGCGCAAAGTCTTGGCCAATACCGGACCGAAGGCGGTCCCAACGACCTGTGGGTGAATTTCCTTGAGCGTGTTGACAGCATGACGGTCGAGGATGTGCAGCGGGTTGCCAGACAGTATCTGAATTATAACGAGCTGACGCTGATGGCCATGGTGCCGCCGGAAACACTGGATGTGGCGGCGGTAAACGCCGAGACGCTGGCGGCGATTGAAAAGACTGCGGCGCAACCCTTGGAGGAAGTTCCGCGGCAGGCGCCGACGGCGAACGGAAAGCAGATCATCGATATGCCGCTAAATAACGGCTCAAGGCTTTTTGCATACGTGGACCCGGCTGCTGAGACTGTCAGCCTGAAGATCATTATCCGGGGCAGCGTCAATACGGAAGAGGTGCCGGCGACGGCGGCGATTCTGCGCCGGGTGATGGGGCAGGGCACGGCCAATCGCTCCGAGGCCGAACTGAAACAGGAACTCAGCCGAAACCGGATGTCACTGTCCGTGGATGCCAATTCGAATTATCTGACCCTCAATGCCAGCGCCCTGAAAGAAGATCTCGGCGAGCTGCTGCTGCTGGTGCAGGACGTGCTGGCCAACCCGGATCTTGATCCGCAGAAGATCGAAGCGACCCGCAGCCGTTTCGAACGCGGAATCCGGCAGCAGGATGCCACGCAGCCCATGACGGTGGCCTTCCAGAATATGCGCGAGGCACTCTTTGCGGAGCATCGCTACGGGCGCACCAAGGAACAGCTGTACGACGGCATTGCCCAGATCAATGCGGAGACGCTAAGACAGTACCATCGGGATCACTTCGTCCCGGAAAACATGCTGATCACGGCAGCCGGAAATGTGGATGCCGGCGAACTGGCCAACCGGCTGGAAACCATTCTGCCCGGCTGGCTGAATGACCGTTCGGCGCTGGCGGGCAATCCACTGGAAGCCATTGACGGCGTTGCACCGCTGACCGAGGATAAAACCGTGGTGACGGCAATGAAAACGCCGCTCCCGCAGGTGGCCATCGTTCAGGGCTGGCAGGTTCCGATGGGCAGCGAGGCGGATCACTTTGCCCTGACGGTTCTCGATGCCGTGCTCAGCAGCGGATTCGATTCCATTCTTTCCCGCGAGTTGCGGGGAGGGGAGGAAGGACTCGTCTATGGCGCTTCTTCAAGTTATATGAGTCAGCCCGGTACGGGCATGTTTTCCTTCAGCACTATCACGCGTCCGCAGAATCAGGACAGGGTGCTGGCCGCGCTGGCTGAGATCACGGATCGGATGCAGCAGGCGCCGCTGGCCGAGGAGGATTTGGAGCGGGCCAAAAACCAGATTCTCAGCAGCTGGTACCTTGGCCAGAACTCCAACGATGCCGTTGCCGGTTTGATTGGCGATTTGGAAGTGATGGGCCAGGGGCGCGGCTATATGGAGCGCTTCCCGGAAGCTATCCGGGGCGTGACCGGGGAGCAGGTACAGGAAGTGGCTCGCCGTCTGTTTTCACAGCCTAAGGTTACGTCACTCGTGGTACCGGAGGAAGACCGGCCCTGACAGGACCGGCGCATTCTTCAACGGCTTGCGTAAGATAACCGGGCGGCTGGGCTGCTCGGAAAAGTGGCGTAGGCCGGGATACTCCGGAGTGGGATGGCGTCAGGGTCTGAATACCCTATATTTAAAGGAGAGACAACGAGGAGGACGGATTTATGAAGCTCCTTTCCGCAAAACCGCACGGCGTGCTGGATTATGTTGTCGGCTTACTTTTGCTGATTTCTCCCTGGCTTTTCGGGTTCAATGACGTATCGATGGCTGCGACGTACACGATGGTTGTCATTGGTTTCGTGGCCCTTGCCCTGAGCCTGCTGACCAACTATCCCCTGGGTCTTATCAAGATGGTGCCCTTCCCGGTCCATGGAATAATCGAAACCATCGGCGCCATTGCGCTGCTGATCTCGCCTTGGGTATTCGGGTTTGCGCAGTTCGAGGGCGCCCGGAACCTGGCGTTCATTGTGGCCATCGCCTGGCTTGCTGTTGTCGTTCTCACCGATTACCGGACTTACGAGACAGCCCATCGATGACAGCCTGAAAGTAAAAGACTGGAAAAATCCATCAAAACAGCCTGTGCCTTGATAAGGAGGTCAGGCTGTTTTGGCGTATGCGGAGGGAGGCAGGTATCGCAGGAAGTTATGAGATACCCCCTCATTCTGTTTATTAAACAATAGAATGAGGGGAACTTGATTCATGAGCCATGTTTCGGGTTGAATAAATGTTTTCAGATACCAGGTACAAAGGAAAGAGCCGAAAATGTCTCCGCTTCAGGACCACCTTATCCGGCCCATCCAGAAGTTCCTCCGTCTTCTGGCCTCCAGTAGCATCCTTCTGCTGGCCGCGACGGTTATTGCCCTGGTATGGGCAAACTCCCCCTGGCATGACACGTATCATGACTTCTGGCATGCTCCGGTTACCCTGGGTATAGGTCCTTTTGTCGTCCAGGAATCCCTTCACTTCTGGATTAACGAGGGCCTGATGGCGATCTTCTTCCTTGTGGTGGGGTTGGAGATCAAGCGTGAGCTGATCGTGGGTGACCTGTCCTCGCCACGACAGGCGGCGTTACCGATTTTTGCCGCCATTGGCGGCCTTATGGTCCCCGCCCTGATATATTTCCTGTTCAATCCGCCAGGGTCCGAATTCAGTCAGGGCTGGGGAATCCCGGTGGTGACGGATATCGCCTTTGCCATCGGGGTTCTGACGGCACTTGGAAACCGGGTGCCTCTCGGTCTCAAGGTGTTTCTGATTGCCCTGGCTATTGTGGACGACCTGGCGGCCATTGTCATGATTGCCCTCTTTTACTCCACCGGCTTGCAGATGTCCTGGATTCTGCTGGCGCTGGTCGTGCTGCTGGGTCTTCTCATCCTGAACCGGGCGGGGGTGGACAAGACGTCTCCCTACCTCATATTGGGTTTCATCCTCTGGGTCGTCACGCTTCAGACCGGTTTCCACGCCACCGTGGCCGGGGTGCTGCTGGCCCTGCTGATTCCAGCCCATGGCAAAATTGATCCGGCGCGTTTTCACGAATACGGCCAGATGGCGCTGGAGCGCTTTTATAAAGCGGGCATTCCGCCGGACAAGAGCATTATCCTGACCAACCAGGAACACCGGGCCAGCGTGCATATGCTGGAAAGCCTGTGCGAGGAGGTCCAGCCTCCCCTGCAGGAGGTCGAGCATGCCCTGGTGCCGTGGTCGAGCTTCTTTGTGCTGCCGCTGTTTGCGCTGGCGAATGCCGGTGTTCATGTGGAGTTTGCCGCGCTGGGCGACGCCCTGCTTCACCCGGTGACTTTCAGCATTATCCTGGGTCTGTTTTTCGGAAAACAGATCGGGGTCACGCTTTTTGCCTGGCTGGCAGTCAAAATCGGGCTTGCCAATCTGCCTGCCGGTGTCCACTGGCCGGCCATCTATGGCGCCGGAATTCTCAGCGGCATCGGCTTTACGATGTCCATCTTCATTTCCATGCTGGCCTTTACCGATCCCATGCTGATCGACTATGCGAAGATCGGTATCCTGGCGGCCTCCCTGATGTCCGGGGTTCTCGGCGCCCTGGTGCTGAGGGTCACGCTGCCTGCCCGGTAACAGGAGAAATCAACCGAAAGGCTGGTTTTCGGGACTTTTTCCCGAAGGGTCTTCCTTCCGGGTGGGTGTCGTGTCCACCGTTGCGGGAAGCAACCCTGTTCCGGAATCGCGCCGGATTTGGACTCCAAGCCGCCCGAAGGCGGATCGGGGCTGTTCCGTGAAGATTTTTTCATGAATCCCGAAAGATTCTGAAAGAGAAATCCTCCTGGGAACACCAACGCTTTCGGCTGATGATTTCATTGTAGGTTTTTCCCTTTCGCCCGACTATTGCCCGGTTTTCCGTAGCCGATCTTCCAATGTCCATAAGCTGCATGGCCGGGGCAGGCCGAAAAATCGCCTCAAAGCCTCAGGGGGCGCAGGGCATAATGGAAGAGAATGGCGACAATTACCAGACAGAGGACATAGAAATGGTAGACGAACTCAGGATCATCGTACCTCAGTCCCGTAAAAGCCCAGGCTGCCAGCCCTGTTACAAATATACCGAGCAGTTTGGTCATGGGAGTGCCTATTGGTATACATGGTATACTACTGTAGTAATCGTTCTGTCAAGCCTGACGAAAAGGTTTTTGTTGGCGGCGCCCATAAAAAATCCCTCCAGGAAAGCGCAAGGGAGGGAGTGAGGAGAACCCGAATGAGAGAAAAAGAGGGGTAGTGTAGTCGTCTTTGGTATACATATTCTTATCGTCAGTATACAGAGAATATTGAGTGTATACTGAAAGACATTTTACAAAAGTTCAGGATTCTTCTTGGTTGAAATCCGGCTTGTCGCCAACCGGACGCTTCAGGCAATCCATTGGATAGACGCCGGATTTATTAACTCTTTCTTAACCCTGTCACAAGGAATCCGGCGGTTGTTTTCATGCAAACGGAGAGTGGGTAGTGTAAGCGTTTAGAAGGAACGTGTGGGATATGACAGTGGGAAGAATTCCTCAGGGCCAGCAGGCCCTGGGTGGCAGTGCAGGTATGGAGAGAGTGGGCGGACCGAAGGCGGGTCCGGAAGTGGCGACAAACAGAGAGGCGCCGCGACCGCAGACCGAAATCCGCCCAGGCGAGCGCGGCAGCGATATTCCCCAGTTCACGCCGAATTTCATGGCGATGGGGCAGCGGCAGGAGCCGGCACTCGCCCGGAACACGGACGCGATGGCAGAGGCCGGGAATGCTGCGGGTCAGAACCCGTTCCGGCTTGCTTCCGATACCGGTGGTCCCCAGGGAGCCGCTCCGGATGACGGCAAGCCGTCGGGCGACTCAGCCGGCGAATCGGCTGACGAGTCGTCCGGGGACAAGGCCGGTTCGTCGGCGGACGGCACGAAGCCGGAAGGAGAAAAGTCGAAGGACCCGGCGAAGGATTATGAAAACGGCAGCCGCAAAACCGGTGAAAACCTGGACAAAACCCTGGAAAAACTGGACGGGCAAGGTAAGAAGGCAACTGACGAACAGACGAAGCAAAAGATTGAGGAACAGAAAAAACGGGCGGAAGAGCTTAAGAAGCAACTCGATGAACTCAACGGCAATGACAGGTTGAAGCCCGGCGAGAAGCTTGAGAAGCTGAACCGGCTCAACCAGGAACTGTCCGAATTGCAGCAGCAGGTGGATAACCTGGGTCGCTCGTTACCGGAACAGGAAAACCCGGACTCGCCCGAATCACCGGGTGAGCCGGGCGCTCCTCCGGAAAATGGCAGCCAGCCGGACGGTGGCAATCTGGATAATGGCGGCGGCAGCCCGCCGGAAGGTGGAACACCTCCCGAAGGTGGAAACGAAGGCGGTTCTCCGCCGGGTCTTGACGGCGAAAACGGCGGTGCTCCTCCGGGCGGTGGAGAACCGCCGGGTGGTGGCGGTGCGCCCCCAGGCGGCGAGGCTCCTCCGGGTGGTGGTGCCCCTCCGGGCGGTGGCGGCGCTCCTCCGGGCGGCGGTGGGGAGGACCCCTTCAACAACGCCCCGCCGGGCAACGAGGAAAACCTGGACAGGCCGAACAGTCCCGACGGCGGGCAGCTTGACCCGAAATTCGTGGAAAAGGTCAATGGCGCCGATCTGGATGAGTTGCGCCGGATGAAACAGGACCTCCAGAACCAGCTGGAGGACAAGAAGCGCAAGTTTGACGATCCGGATACGCCCAATGACGAGAAGCGCAAGATCGGCAACGAAATGCTGGAGTTGGGCAAACAGATGGAAAAGATTGACGAGGCCATCAAGGAGAAGGAGGCGGAAAAACCGGAGGACAAGAAGTCCGAAGACAAGAAGGATGAAAAGAAACCGGAAGACCCGGCGAACAAGGACAAGCCGGGCAGCGACGGCGATGCCGGCAAAGTGAAGGAAACGGCGAAGCCGACTGCGGGAGAGAGCGGAAACGGGATACAGGCTCCCAGGCGCATCGCCTGATTGAAGCTTGTGTTTCCGGACTGAGCATAAGGATCATTCCCTTCGGGAAATGACGGGGCGCAATGCCCTGGGATTGGTAGCGAAAAACCCTCACAGAAGGAAGACCCTCTATGAGCAATATGCGTGTGGGAAGCGGACAGCAACGGCAGACCGCTTGGCAGCAGCCCCAAAGGCAGGCTTCCGGGCAGTCACATGCCAATTCACGCCCCATTGGGCGGCAAACTGGCGGAACCGGTGGACAGCAGCCGACGTCGCCGGGTCAGGGCCGGGGCTATTCACCGATGTCCGGTGTCCGGCAGGCCCCGTTTCAGCCGACGGATTTCCGGACGGATTTTGCCCGGCTGGCCGGTCTGGAGGTGGACTCCTATCCCTATCAGCCGGAGGACCGACGGGAGGCAGACCGGGCACCGGCAGGGCCGAGCCGGTCACTACCGCAGGCGGACGACGGCGGTGGCCGCAATAATCAGACAGGCGGGACAGGGCAGACAGTCCGGGCCACCCGGCACGATCAGCCGGGTGAGGGCGGCAGGTCCGGCAATGGCATGGAGGCGGCCCGGTCAACACAGACCCGTCGGACCGGAGAGCAGGAGCCTTCCGGGAAAGAGCGCTCGACGGCATCCGATGATGCGAAATCTCCGGAAAAACCGGAGGGCAGGTCTTCTGAAGGCAAGTCCTCCAAGGACACGCGGGAGACGGATGACACTCCCAAAAGCGGCAGGGGCTGGATGGAGAAGATCCGCAACGCCAACCTGCCCAAGACGGGCAAGGAATGGGTCAACTACGTCAAGGACAAACTGAAGGGGCTACTCAGCTCGATTCGAAACGGCATTGCCGGTCCCTTCAGAAACCAGATGGACCGTAACAACGGCTGGGCATCCAACGTGATTTTTTCCGGGGCGTCCAACAGCCAGCACACGGTGGGCTGGATGAACCCTCATGGCAAGACGGCGATGGGCTACGCCCTCTCCAGATCCCTGCGGGATTCGCCCTCGCTGGTGGATGCCATGAACAAGTTCTCCGGACGGCCCTATCCGGGTTTTCCGCGTAATGCCATCGCCAAGTACTGGCATGCGGACAAGGTTGGCGGGGATGGCTATTTCCAAAGCCCGCTGCGGTTTTCGAAAAACACCCAGAGCGGCCCGAACCCCACGAAAAACGTCTTCGTCGGTGTTTCGGGCGGTCCGGAAGGCGCCTTTTCCCGGAGCATCCAGGATATCGGCAAGGTGATGAAGGAGGAGTTCAACACCACCAACTTCATCTACCACCGGGGGACTGCGCGGGCGGACCAGCAGATTGCAAGCGCGTTCGGCAAGATTCGGGAGTACGCCCTGAAAAACCCCGATCAGCCGGTGTCCGTGGCATTCATGCTGGATACCCACGGCGGCACCTCCGGCGGCAACCGGGCCGAAGGCTCCGGTCACGGGTTTACCGGACAGGTGGACGAGCGAACCCTGAAAAACCTGGTGAATCGCTACCTGGGCGGGCTGGACAACGTGGGGGTCCATATGATCGTCAGCGCCTGCCATTCGGGAGCGTATCTCATGTAAACGGAATATTCATTCAAAAGCGGCTGGAAGGAGCCCCGGAGAACAAAGCCTGGCTGAGGGCAGTCGGTAGCCCCAAGCCAGGTTTTCCGGCGCCTGAAAATTTCTGTTCCCTTTTGCGGTTTCCAATGTCATAATCCGGGTATTGCGGGTCATACGGGAAATACAGGGATTTTACATGCATGCCGACGGTGTTGCTTCTGATCATTTCCAAAAGTACAAGACGTCGCCGTTGTGGATCGTCATCCTGGCCAGTTGGGGCATCGCCTTTTTCAAGTACTGTTTCCAGGTGCCCGCCAACCGGATGGGGCATGGCGTCTTTACCACCGCCCAGCTCAAGACCATGCAGGAAGTGATCACCCTGGCGGTGTTCTGAGGCTTCTCCGTCCTTTACCTGAGGGAACCCCTGAAATGGAATGACCTGGTGGGTTTCGCATTTCTCATCGGCACCGTCTTCTTCGTTTTTAAAAAATGGTGAGGCCTCCGGACAACTGGCTGATTGCCGGGAGGGCAGCAAAGCTGGAACAATGCGGGGTGGCCTGTCCTGTGTGATTTTGGGATCATCCCCCGGCATGCCCGGCTGTCATTCCCCGAAGGCGGGAATCTGTTCCACAGGGTATCCGTATGGTTTTAAAAGGAGTCATACTATGCCAGGGGACGATTCCGGGAGATCCTGATGACGCGTTTCCCGATACTGCTGCAAGCCACGCCGGACGTTCCTGACAACGTCAAGGTGCCGGTAAGTCAGACCATGCAGACGCTTCAGGAACTGGTGGACGGATTTTACGCCGTTCTTCCCTATATTGTCATCGGTATTATCGTCATCATCCTTTTCATGATTATCGCCCGGCTGGCCCGCGGACTGACCGTCCATCTGGGGCATAAAACCGCCCTGGACCCCTCGCTGGCGCAAATTCTGGGCGGTATCTCATCCTTCCTGATCGTTTTGCTTGGCTTGCTGATTGCGGCAGTCATCGTGTTTCCCGGTTTCAAGCCTGCCAACCTGCTGACGGGTCTGGGGATCACCACCGTTGCCCTGGGCTTTGCGGCCAAGGACATTCTCCAGAACTTTCTGGCGGGAATTTTCATTCTGTGGCGCAAGCCGTTCGTCGTGGGGGATCAGATCAAGACCCTGGGCTACGAAGGCACCATCATCGGCATCAATATCCGTTCCAGTCGGCTCAAGACTTACAACGGCGAACTGGTGGTCATTCCCAATGGCGATATCTACACCAGCCCCATCCTGGTCTACACCACATATGATTTTCGTCGTATCCACCTTAAGGTTGGCATTGGTTACAAAGACGACATCGAGGAGGCCCGCGGGATTATTCACCGGATTCTGAGCGACAACGTGCTGAAAGATCCGCCGCCGGAGGTTCTGGTGACGGATCTGGCGCCGGATGCGGTGGTGTTTACTATTTACTTCTGGGCGGAACCATGGAAGACCACGGAGATCCAGATGGTGGATCTCGTGGCGACGAAGCTCAAGTACGCCTTTGACGAGGCGGGCATCGACATTCCGTATCCCCAGCGGGTCATCCATTACGCTTCCGATGCGCGGGAGGATTTTCGGCAGGGATAGCCCCTCCCCCAGGCGGAGGATTTTGGGACGGTCCGTCCCGGAAAAATCAGGGGGTCTTTTCCAGGAAGTCCCTCATGATAAAAGACGTTCGGATGGAATCGATTCCAGGCAGATGATGGGGAGCAGCTTTAACCGGCAGCTCTCATGTGCTAGAATGGACCACTTGAGTGCAGGTTGAGAGACAGGCATGATGGTCGTGTTTTGAAACCGTGAATCACGGATAGGAGGCTTTATGAAATCACAGGCGCTTCAGAAAGTCGCAGCAGCGCTGGTTCTGGCTGCGATGTTCGGTTTCGTCGGCGTTGACGCCCAGGCCAGGCCGAAACCCCAGCAAAATAACGTTGCCCAGCCCCAGACAGGACAGCAGGCCCAGACGGGACAGCAGGTTCAGGTTACGGTCAACGACGAGGATCTGAAAAACTTTGCCAAGGCGATAATCGCCGTGGAAAAAATCAAGGCGGAGTACCGTCCCAAGGTGGCCGATATCAAGGATGATCAGGCCCAGCTCGAGACACTGAACCAGGAAGCCACCCGGCGGATGGTTCAGACCGTAGAGGGGTTCGGGCTTTCCATCGAGAAATACCAGTTGATCCTCCAGGCCGCCCGCCAGGACGAAGCCTTCAAGGAGCGGGTCAACAAACATATTGAAGAGGAGCAGAAAAAGGCTGCCGGTTAGGGGCCGTTCCGTCTCCGGATATTCATGCAAAACACCCGCCTTTCGGGGCGGGTGTTTTGCATCTTTCTGAAACCCTTTCTGGAACTGGGATACACCCTTTGGATCAGTCAAAAGTATAATAGATCCCGAATTTTAAAAATGTTAGGGTGGTCATGAGCTTTTCCCGATTCGTATTGGACGGGGGAAGATGCTATTAATCAAGAACAGGAGGCATGATGAATTTTTCTATAAACCGGAAACTTGCGTTGGTTGTTGGAATTTCCCTTGTGATAGGGGGTGTTGGCCTGAGTGTGGACGCCCAGCAGACGAATCCGGGATATCCGCCCCCGGCAAACCAACAGACGGATATAACACTGAACAGCCAGGAAATCGACTCCTTTGCCAAAGCCCTGATCTCGGTAGAGCAGATCCGGGCGGACTTCCAGAGGCGAATCACGCCCGATGCGGATGCAAAGGAAGTCCAGGCCCTGAATCAGGAATATGCCCAGGAGGTTCATCAGGCCGTGCAGAATAACGGCCTGACCCTGGAAAAGTACCAGCGGATTCTTCAGGCCGCCCAGCAGGACAAGGCCCTCCAGCAGCGCGTGACCGAGAAAATCGAGGAGCAGGGCGGCGGCACGCCGGGGCATTAAGCCCGGCTTCGTGTCACGCTGTCCGTATGAAAAACACCCGCCTTTAGGGGCGGGTGTTTGACTAGGTAGAATCGACATTTGAACCTGAAACATTTGCCGTCATCCATATCCCTGCCTTCGCAGGAATAAATTCCAAAGGGGAATCCATTCCGGTTTTTCCGGTCAATGGATTCCGGCTCACCCATATCCCTTGTTCAAGGGCTATCGGCGTCCGGAATGACAGGGCGCTTCTCACTCGGATTAAATGTCGATTCTACCTAGGGGCAGGAAAGGCTTTTTTCAGTCGCGTTATCCAGCGCCGGAGAAAACCGCCCTTTTCCGGCTCCGGGAAGGTGATGAGTTCGGTACCGGTGATCCCGCCTTCGAAGGTTTTCGTGCCTTCCAGGGATTCCACCGGCCTGACCCGTGTGATCTTCATCCGGGATTCGGGCAACGCCTCCAGCTTTTCCCGGATCTCGCGCTCAAACCGTTCCAGCACATAGCTGGCGGCTTCCTCCGGGCTTTCCGCCTTGACGTATCGGATGACGCAGAATCCCACCCGGCCCCCGGCGCTTTTTCGCGGAAGACTGGCTGACAGGAAGTCCCGTCCTTCGATGGTGACACAGTATCGGGGCATTTTATGGTCCGTGTTCCTCAAAATCCAGCGATACAGAATTGATGCAGTAGCGCAGGCCGGTGGGTTCCGGGCCGTCCTCGAACACATGGCCCAGGTGGGCGTTGCACCGGCTGCACAGCACTTCCGTCCGTAGCATACCGTGGCTGTTGTCTGATTCTTCCCGGAGGGCGCCATCGTCCAGGGGTTTCCAGAAGCTGGGCCAGCCGGAGCCGGAATTGTATTTGGTGTCCGAGTCAAAGAGGGCCGCCCCACAACAGACGCACCGGAAGATCCCCTGGCCCTTGAAGTTGTTGTACCTGCCGCTGAAAGCAGGCTCAGTCCCTTTCTGCCGGGTGATGCGGTACTGTTCGGGCGTCAGTTCCCGCCGCCATTCCTCGTCGCTTTTTTGTGTCTGGTCCATCCTGGCTGCCTCCTGGGATTTTCCCCGTGGTTGTTTCCCTGGCCGGTTCTGGTGCCGTTTGTCCCTATTATAAAGCCCTGCGGGCCGGGGGATCAAACGCCTGTCCCCGTGTTGTCCGCATACAAGGGGATGTGTCCGTGCGATCAAGGGTATAGAATAGGAGTATAGGTTTCCCGAAGGATCACGCCTGTTGAGCAATATTCCCGACTATTGTGAAGGTTTCCACTTCCGCTTCTTCCGGGCGGACAAAGGGGGCCGCCGCCGCTCCACCCGCCCGGACGCATCCGCGCAGGCGGCGGAGGAACGGATTCTCAAGCGGGTGGGGCTGATCCTCAAAAACCGTCCGGACCTGATGGCCCAGTTGGCCTGCCTGGAGAATGGCCTGGAAATCCATCTATACCAGGGGGACGGGTTCAAGGATTTCGAGAATGAGCTGTATTTCTATGGCCGGGCGACAGTTCACGGGGACGAGGTTGTCCTTGAATTTGCCGTGGATGAGATCCTCTACGGCGGACGCGAGGATCACGAGGTGATGGACGTGGTGGCCCACGAGCTGATCCATGTGATCGATCTGCTGGATGATATGGACGGCCTGCTGCCCGGCTGGTCAAAGAATGACATTGCCCGCTATAAAGAGGCCCGCGAAATCGAGAAAGAGCGGATTCGTGAAGGGACATCGCCCCTGGTGGGCTACGCCCTGACCAACAACGTGGAGTTTCTCGCGGTGCTGGCCGAGGTCTTTTTTACCCGGTCCCACCAACTGGCCGACAGCAACCCGGTGCTGTTCGAGCTGATGGCCGACTTCTTCCGCCAGGACCCCAGGGAGTCGGCGGCTTCCTGAACGGGCTTCAGGGAACCCGTTGCGTTTGTCCGGCAAAAACCGGCTTTTGACTCCGGCGGTCCATGCGTCCTAGAATCAGGAAGGTACTCTTGATAGGATTCGTTTTGATTCGGAAGGATGGCAGATGATGAGATTTCGCAGGGTAATGGCGTCGGTGCTGGCGCTGACCATGATGATCGCCGGGGCGGTGGCGCTGGCCAAAAAAGAGAAAAACCGTCCCGCGGATGAGGCTCTGGCCCAGGCCTTCGTGACCACGAAATCCGGCCTGAAATATAACGATGCCGTGGTTGGCGATGGGGACGAGGCAAGCCGCGGCGACCGGGTCAAGGTCCATTATGTCGGCACCTTTGAGGATTCCGGCAAAAAGTTCGACAGCTCTCTCGATCGGGGCGAGCCGTTCAGCTTCCGTCTTGGCAGCGGCCAGGTTATCAAGGGCTGGGACGAAGGCGTCAAGGGCATGAAGGTCGGTGGTAAGCGCACCCTGGTGATTCCCTACAAGCTTGGCTACGGTGAAATGGGCTATCCCGGCGTCATTCCTCCGAAGGCAACGCTGCGCTTCGAGGTCGAGCTTCTGGGAATCGAGGAGTAGCGCTTCCCAGCCTGCTTTTCCAGCGGTTTCAGGGGGTCAGCCGCGTTCCCACCTGCAACGGCTTTGCCGTGGTCTTCTGGCTCAGGGATTCGATATTGAACCGCAGGGGAATGTTGTTGCCGCTGATGGTGTTCTGGACGCTGAAATTGGTGCTGTCAAAGATGGTGATGCTGGTTTCGGACATATCGGCGACGTACACCTTCTCGCCGTCGCGGCTGACGGAAATGCCGTAGGGGGTCGGTCCGACCGCCACCGTCCGGCTTACACTGCCGGTGTCCGTATCGATGATGGTCATGGTGCCGTCAAAAGTGTTCAGGACGTAAAGGGCCTTGCCGTTGGGATTGACGGCGAGCGCCTGCGGGTTGTTTCCGACCGTGATTTCCCCGCTGATCCTGCCGGTTCCGGCATCGATAACGGCAATGGTGTTGCTGCCTGAGTTGGCGACGTAGATCGTCCGGCCATCCGGGCTGATGTCAATGCCCGAAGGCTGGCTCAGGTTGCCTTCAATAGTCCGAACCACCCGGTTGTTCCGGGTGTCAATGACGGAGATGCTGTTGGCCGCACTGTTGGCAACATACAGGTTTTCACCGTCCGGGCTGAGGGCGAGACCTTCGGGATGCTCCCCAACGGGGATGTCGGTCATCACTTCGAGGTTGGAAGTGCTGATGACGGAAACGGTGTTGCTGCCGGAATTGGCGACGTAGGCGGTTTTCATGGCCCGGTTCACGATAATGGCGTTGGGGTTGCTGCCGACCGGAATGATCTTGATAATCTGGTCGCCGAGAGGAACGATGACGTAGACCTTGTCCGTTGAGGCGTTGGCCACGTAGTCCAGCTGGCCGAGGTCCTTGTCCTCGTATGTGAAGGAGCCGCTGCCAAAAGCCACGGTCGCGTTGAGCATGTCCTCGGTCCTTACCGGCGAGGCGGTCCCTGAACCGTCATCCGAAGCGGTCGAATCGGTGCTGATAACCACCGTTACCGGCTGGGTCAGCAGCGACGGATCGAGGGAGGCGATGGCGTCCACGACCTGCAGCGAGGGGCCGGGATCGAAAGTTGTGCCGCCGCTGCTGCTGGAAGACGGTGGTGGCGGGGCAAAGGTCGTGCCTCCGTTGAAGATGACCAGTCCCGGTGGTCCGCCGACGACGCTCAGGTCGTTGGTGGGCATGACGGTGCCGTCAATATTCACGGAAACGCCGTTGACGGCGCCGCCCGCGCTGACAAACAGGTCGCCGCCCACGATGTTGACATCCAGCGGATCAGTATCGGTGCCGATGGTGCCCGATGCGGTGAGATAGGAGTCGGCTCCGGCGGTGAAGTTGTTGGCCGCGCCGTTGCCGTCGAGAATGCTGCCGTTTTCGGCGCTGAGTTCAAACCCGGCGGTGCCCACGTCGAACGTGCCGACGTAACCGCCGTCCGTCAGGTTGATGTAGGCGGCGGCGTTGTTGGTTTTCACGCTGATCATGCCCGTGCCGCCGATCTGCACGTCAAGATCGCCGAGGCCGGGGTTGCCAATCTGTCCCGTTCCCAGGCCGCCAGCCCCATCAAACGTGATGTCGCGGTTGTTGGCCAGGATGATGTTCGGTATGGAATCGTCGGTGGGGTCGGCATCGGTGATGGTGCCCGCCGTGCGCAGGTGAAGCGAGGCGTCCACGGCGGTGAGATCGATGGCGTCAATGCTCATGTCCCCGGTGGTGGCGTTGTTGCCGATGGTCAGGTTGCCGGCGGAAAGGTTGTTGAGTTCGGCGTTGGTCAGGCTCAGCAGCCCCGCGCCGCCGCCCAGGCCGATGGAGCGGCTGGCGGTGGATGCGGCCAGGGTGACATCACCGTTGCCCGCATCAATCGTCCCGCCGGAGAGATCCATATTGTCGGCGATGACGCTGACCGTGCCGTTGATGGAGATAAGATTGCCGCCCGCCATGAGGTTCACGGCCCCGTTGCCCGGCGTGGTGAGGGTCACGGCGGTGGCGCCGTTGACGCTGCCGCCGTTGATGTTGATGGTGCCGTTGACGCCGGTGGTGTTCAGATTTACCGTGTTGCCGGTGACAGCCCCGGTGACGTCGATATCGCCGCCCGCCGTCAGGTCGTAGGCCATCACGGCGCTGTTGCCGGCGCCCAGCGTCACGCCGTTGAGTTCGTCGATATAGACGTTATTGCCGCTGATGTCCAGGGTGGCGGCATCCGTGTCGAACCGGTTCCCGGCGGAGCCGATATCCGTGGCCGCCGTGACGGTCACGAGGCCGCCGCCCACCCGTCCGGCGTTCTGGGTGACTGTTCCCGCGCCGGTGGCCTCCAGGGTGACGGAGGTAGCGCCGGTGACGTTGCCGTTCAGGGTCAGGCTGCCGTTGGCGGCGGTGGTGTCCAGGCTGATGACGTCGCCGCTGATATCGCCGGTGGTGGTAAAGCTGCCGTTGGCAACGACATCCAGGATGCCGCCGTTCATATCCGACGCGCCGATGGCAATGTCATCCGTCTCGTTGATGTAGGCATCGCCGCCGTTGGCGTTGGCCGTCAGGTTGACGGTGTTGGTGTTGAACCGCTGGATTCCGGTTCCCGCGAAACCGGTGCCGAGGTTGAAGTTCAAATCCGTGGCGTTGACGATGTTGGCCGCTCCCTGGTGGATGTTGGCGCCGTTGCCGGTGGCCGAGAGGTTCACCGTGTTGCCGGTGACGTTGCCGTTCAGGTTGATGTGGCTGCCATCCGTCAGGGTGGACACGTCAACCTGGTCGCCCGCCGAGATGTCGGCATTGACGAAGATTTCGGCGTTGGCGCCCATCGTGCCGATGTCAAGATCACCGGTTCCGTTGGTGACGTTGATGTCGCCGTTGAGGGTAATGGTGCTGCCCGTGCCCGTGGTGTTGATGATGGCCAGGCTGGTCGCCGTGTGGGTTCCGCCGCCTGCCGTGATGGTTGAATTGTCGCCGCTGGTGGTCATGTCGAACCGGTTGGCGCTGATGTCGCCGCTCATCGTGATGTCGGAATCATCCCGGTTGGTTCTCAGCCAGGTGTTGCCGGTGGTGGTGACATTGCCGGTGACAGAGACGGCGCTGTTGACCTGCTGGGTTTCGACGCTCAGCGTGGCGGCGGAAACATTACCGGTCAGAGAGATAGCCGAATCCGCCTGCAGGGTTTCGATATCCAGCGTGTTGGCAATGGTATAGCCGCCGCCGGCGTCCTGCATCGTGATGCCGCTGTTCGTGCCCGCGGTGTTGAATATGGCGTTGGCGGCGGTGATGTCGCCGGTCTGGGAGATGCCGCTGTCCGTCGCGCCCGTGGTGGTCATGGACAAATCGCCGGTAAGGGTGATGTCGCCGTTGGTGGTGAGGGTGGACGTGTCGCCCAGGGCGGCCAGCGAAGCGTCCGCGGCGTCAATCGTGCCGTTCTGGTTAATGCTGCCGAGATTGGCGATGATGTCGATGTTGCCGCCCGCGCTCAGGTTGCCCAGTTCGAGGTCGGTCAGGGTATCCGTCAGGGTGAAATCGCCATTCATCGTGGTGGCGTTGATAAGGGAAGCGTTGAAGACGCCGGAGAGGTTGACCTGGTCGTCCACGTTGAAAATAATGTTGGAGCCTGTCAGATTGGCACCCGTGCCGACGACGTCGAACATGTTGGTTGTGTTGATGCTGATGATGCCGGTGCCGCCTGCGCCGGTGCCGGCCTGCTCATCCAGGGTGCCGTTGTTTCCGGGGCCGGAGGCGTCGTTGACGATGCGGATCACGCCCCCGCCTTCGGCCATGATGGTAACGTCGGTCAGATCCAGATCGCTGGCATCATAGTTGATGGTGACGGACCCGTTATCGCCGCCCGCGGCGCGAACCGTTCCGGCGCTGGCAAAATCCCCGTCGATCAGGACCAGTCCGCCGCCACCGGCGTTGATGGTATCACCGGGATTGATGGCGGGGTCAGGGGTGCCGCCGTTGTCGTCAAAGGTCAGGTTCTGCCCCACACCCGTTCCGGTCGCCTCGACAAGCGTTCCCGCACGGGAGATGGTGATGCTGTTGGCGGTGAGGCTGATGTTTTGGGCCTGATGGGTCCGGTTGGCCAGCAGGTCCAGCACGATGTCGCTGTTGGCGGCGGTTGCGTCCAGGTTGCCGCCAGCCGTCACGTTGCCGCCGTACATGTTGATATTGCTGTTGGCTCCGGTGGTGCTGAAGGTGATGTCATTGGCATTGGTCGCCCCGTTGATGGTGATGGCGCCGAAGGTGGCACCGGTGGTGGCGATGTTGAGATCCCCGGTCAGGTTGGCGCCGCTGATGGCAATGCTGCTCAGGTCATTGGTTGCGTCAAGGGTTGCGTTGACGCCACTGAGAACGCCCGTGGTGACATCGCCGTTCACGCCTGTGGTGTCGATGTCAATATCGTTGGTGGCGGTAATGGCGCCTGTGGAGATCCGGCTTTCATCGCCGGTGGTGGTCATGATGGCGTTGTCGGCGGCGATGGTTCCGCCGAGGAGCATGTCACTGTCGAAGCCGGTGGTGCTGGCGGTGAAGTTGTCGGTGGCGGTGATGTTTCCGGCGACGTTCATGGTGCCCAGGTTTGCGGCATTGGTGGTCAGGTTGATGACGTTGCCGCTCATGCCGCCGTTGGAGAAATTGATGGTGCCGCCATTGAGGGTGATGTTGTTGGCGCCCGCCGTGATAACGTCTCCGGCCACGGTGGAGGTGATGGCACCGGCATTTCGCAGGTCAAGGTGGTAATCGAAGCCGCCGGCGGAAGTATCCATGGCGTTGACGATTTCCAGATCCCCGCCCATCGCGGTATCGCCGATAACCAGCGTATTCGCCGTGATGCGATCCAGTTCCACGTTCTCGATATCCAACACCAGGGCGGAATCGTTGTCGCCGACATTGTTCAGATCAATTTTCTTGGCTGTGGTGGCGGTGATGGTGACGGTGCCCGCCCCGGCATTGACCGTGCTTCCCGGCTCCAGATCGAACTGGGAGACGTTGAACATGATGTTGCCGCCGTTGGAATTTATGGCCGAGTTCTCCTGCATGGAGAACCGGCCCGTGTTGTTGGCGTCCGTGTCGGCAAAAATGCCGATATCGCCGCCCGCCGTTGAATAGGTGGAACCCGCGCCGCCGTCCTGGCCGAGGAAGATGTTGTTCTGCGCCCGCAGGGTGATGCCGTTGGCGCCGCTCATGGCCATGCCGTCGTTGTCGAGATTGATGCTGCCGTTGCCCCCGTTGGCTTCGATCCAGAGGGTGTCTCCCGCCGTAATGGCTGCCAGTCCGGCCTCGTCAGTAATGTCACCACCCGCCAGCAGTTGCAGCACGCCTCCTGCCGAAACGGTGGTTACGAGGTTCACGCCGTCAATGTCTGTGACATAGGCGTCCAGCCCGGCGTTGACTTGCAGGTTGTTTGCGTCGATGGTCACCGGCAGCGGAGCCGAACCAATGTTTGACTGAGTAGCGATGAGATTCAGCGTATCGGCAGTAATCAGGCCGCTGTTGTGGATAATGTCACTGTCCAGCCCGGCGGTGGTGATGGAGGCACCCTGCCGGCTCTCTGACTGGTGAAATTGCCGGCGTAGGTGATGCTGCTCTGGTTGCCTGCCGTGGAAATAGTGGGGGAGTCCACGTTGGTGGTGATGTCTGCGGTGATGGAGATGTCGCTGTCAATGCCCGCCGTGGAGATGGTAAAGCCTTCACCGCCGCCGTCCACGCCGCCGCCGCGATCCACCTGGTCACCCATGGTATAGGGATTCACACTGCTGATGGTGATGTTGCTGCCGTCACCCGCCGTGGTAATTTCCGTGGCGTCCGTATAGGCGATGTTGCCGTCGGTGATTGTAATGTTGGCATTGTTTCCGTTCGTGACCAGGCGCAGATCATCGCCCGCGGTAATGGTTGCCCCATTGAGATCGATGTCACTGTCCGCATTGTTCGTGATTGCGCGGATATCCCTGCTGGCAGTGACGGTGCCCGTAATGGAAATGTCGTTGTCAACGCCACTGGTAGTAAAAAAGACATTCGCACTTCCCGAACTCGCTGAACCGCTCAGGGTGATACTGCCATCCAGGGCGGTAATATCCACCTGACCGGTTATCGCCGTCAGGGAACCGCCGATGGAGATATTCCCGTCGACCGTATCAATGTCCATGGAGGTGCCAAACGCGTTGGATGTCAGGTTGCCGTCAAGGGTAATATCGCTGGTGGCGCCACCGGTACTGATGGTGATGTTGTCCGTAATGTTGGCGCTGGACGTGTTGGTGAAGGTAATACCGCTGTTGGCTCCGGTGGTTGATACGGTGAGATCGGCGTCGTTGATGTTCAGGTCGCCGGTAATGGTGATGGGGCTGTCGTTTTGTGCGGTGGAGAGGGTGCCGGTGCCGTTGAGGGAGTTGGCGGTGATGCTGTCCACGGTGATGCCGCTGAAGGTTCCGGCGGTAGAAATGTTCAGGGTAGACCCGTTGGCGGTGATGGTTCCGGCGCTGTGGGTAATGGCGCTGTCGGTCAGCCCGGCGGTGGTGATGGTGACATTTTGCCCGGCCTTTTGGCTGGTGAAATTGCCGGCGTAGGTGATGCTGCTCTGGTTGCCTGCCGTGGAAATAGTGGGGGAATTGATGTTGGTGGTGATGTCGGCGGTGATGGAAATGTCGCTGTCCGCGCCCGCCGTGGAAATGGTAAAGCCTTCACCGCCGCCGTCCACGCCGCCGCCGCGATCCACCTGGTCGCCGAAAATCAGCGGATTGGCGGTACTGATGGTAATATTGCTGCCCAACCCGTCCGTTGTGATGAGAATGGCATCGGTGACGGTGATGGCCGAGCCGGTAATGCTGATGCCGGCATTATCGCCGAAGGTTCGCAGTCTCAGATCATCGCCCAGGGTCACATCCGCCGTGGCGGTAAAGATGATGTCGCTGTTGTTGCCGTTGGTGGTCAGGCTCAGATCGCGGTCTGAAACAACCGTTCCCGTGACGGTGATGTCGTTGTCAATTCCGTTGGTAGTGAAGAACAGGTTTCCGAGGTCGGGGTTGGTTACCGTGCCCGTAATATCGATGCGGCCGTCCTGGGTTTCAAACTGCGTGAAGTTTGCACTGCTGCCCGTGAAGTTTCCATCCACGAAGATATGACTGTTCGGGCCGTCGGTGCTGGTCAGCGAGAGGGCCGTAATACCGCTGGCCGTGTAATCCGAGGTATTGGCAAAGGTAATGTCGCTGTCGGCGCCTGCTGTATTGATTGCGTAGTTTCGGCCCACATCAACCCTACCGGCAAGCGTAATCCCGCTATTATCACCGGTTGTCGTCAAACTCAGGTCACGGGCGGGAGCAATATCGCTGCCCGCCGCCAGGGTAATGCCGCTGTTCAGGCCGGTGGTTGAGACGGTGAAATCCTGATCCCCAATATTAACCGTGCCGGTAATGGTGATAGCGCTGTTATCCTGTCCGGTGGAGAGGGTACCGGTCCCGTTGAGGGAACTGGCGGTGATACTGTCCACGGTGATGCCGCTGAAGGTTCCGGCGGTAGAAATGTTCAAGGTGGCTCCGTTGACGCTGATGGTTCCGGCGCTGTGGGTAATGGCGCTGTCGGTCAGCCCGGCGGTGGTGATGGTGACATTTTGCCCGGCTTTCTGGCTGGTGAAATTGCCGGCGTAGGTGATGCTGCTCTGGTTGCCCGTCGTGGAGATGGTGGGGGAATTGATGTTGGTGGTGATGTCGGCGGTGATGGAGATGTCGCTGTCTACGCCCGCCGTGGAAATGGTAAAGCCTTCACCGCCGCCGTCCACGCCGCCGCCGCGATCCACCTGGTCGCCGAAAATCAGCGGATTGGCGGTACTGATGGTAATATTGCTGCCCAACCCGTCCGTTGTGATGAGAATGGCATCGGTGACGGTGATGGCTGAGTCGGTAATGCTGATGCCGGCATTATCGCCGAAGGTTCGCAGTCTCAGATCATCGCCCAGGGTCACGTCTGCTGCGGCGGTAAAGATGATATCGCTGTCGTTAGCGTTGGTGGTCAGGTTCAGATCGCGGGCGGAGAAGACTGTCCCATTGATGGTGATGTCATTATCCACCCCGTTGGTGGTCATCAGCATGTTGCCGCCGGGAGCGTCGGTTCGAACGGTGCCGTTGACGGTGATGTTTCCATCCTGGGTGGTGAGATCCATTGCCGTGCCGAAACGATCCGCCTGAAGGAATCCGTCGATGATTATGTTGCTGCCTGCGCCGCTGGTGTCCCAGTCCACCAGGTTGTCGATGTGGGCAAACGCCCCGGCATTGAAGAGGATGCTGCTGTTATCTCCGGCGGTATTGACCACGAAGCTGCTGGGAGTGCTGACGGTGCCCGTAAAGGTAATATTGCTGTTATCGGCAACCGTGGTGATGGGATTCAGCGTGGTGCCCACGGTCAGGTCGTCGAGGGTGATGCCGTTGTTGGTTCCGGCGCCGGTGGTCTGGACCGTCAGGATATCAGCGGTGATGGTGGTGCCGTCCGCCTGGCTGATAAAGCTGTCGTTAAGGCCATTGGTAATAATGGAAGCCGTTCCGGTGACGGTCAGATCTCCCAGGATATCGATACTACCCCCGGCCAGCAGATCGAATCCGCCGCCGGAGACGGAGGCGGCGAGATCCACGTCGTTGAGTTCGATGATATTGACGTCACCCGTCCCCGTGTTGGTGACGGTGAGCACCCCGGCGTCCGTCTGGATGGGGTTGGCGACGGTACCCATGTTGCCGGAGAGATCCGTGGTCAGGTTCACCGTCGGTCCGGTGATCCGTCCGGACTGCCAGGTGATTTCCCCTTCGCGCATGGCGGTCAGGTCAATAATGCCACCGGTGGAGGTGATATTGGCGTTGAGGTCAATGGACTCCCAATCGGCGGGGTTGATGGTTCCATCGGCATCCGCGTTGGAAAGCAGGGTAATATTGCCGGTGGTGGAAGAAATATCCCCGTTCACCTTGATCCAGGCCAGGGAATTCAGGGTGATGTCTCCGGCGCCGCCGACGATGCTGCCGGTATCGTCAATCCAGGTCATATTCACGGTCATGGTCTTGTCGCCGAGGGTGAGGGTTTGTCCGGCAGCATCAAAACGACCACTGTTGCCGAAGTCCAGGTTGTAGGCTCCGGCCCCGGCGCCGGAAACGTCCAGGTTCCCGATGATGTCGATATCTCCCCCACCCCGGATCAGGAGGGTATCGGCGGTAATCCGGGCGAGTTCCTGCGAGGAGATGTCGAGAATGCCTGCCGTATCGGCGTTGTCAACGGCGCCGCCAATCTGTGTCGTTTTGTTGCTGGCGCGGCGCAGCGTCACATTGCCTGTCCCGGCGTTAACGGACTGGTTGATATCCATCTGGGAGCCTTCCAGGTGGATGTTGCCCCCATTGGATGTCAGCACGTTGTTGATGACGAGGTTGCCGGCATTACTGCCATTATTGTCGGCAATCAGAGTCATGTTGGGACCATTTGTCGTAATCGTGCCGTTCGTGGTGAAGTTACCGTCGGTGGCCATGCTGATGCCACCGGGGCCGCTGGTGTTGATGGTCGTGTTGGTGTGGTTGATCTCGATATAGTTTGTGGCGGTCCAGTCGATGGCTCCGGCGTCGATGTCGGCAAATTCGGTAGTCGTGTAGCCAATCTGGATATAGTCGGTCATATTGGCCGTAAACGTTCCGCCGCCTAAATTGATGGTGCTGAATGAGTTGCCGCCACCGTTGCCGTCAATGTGGATAGCGTCCCCTGTGGCGGTCCAGCTGCCGCCGTTGGTAAGGATGCTGGACCCTGCGCCGGTGTCAAACCGTCCGGTCCCGCTGCTGTTGGTATCGGTGACGGAGGTTATTGCGCCGCCGTTGGTATTGATGGCGCCGTTCATGAAGATGTTGTTGCCGGACATGAACAGGGCACCGCCCCCGGTGTTGACTGTTCCAGTCGAACCGATGGTGAGGTTGCCGTTGCCGTCGTCGTTGAAATCACCGTCCAGGGTCAGGGTGGCGTTGTTGAGGCTGATGCTGCCGCCAATGACGGCATGACGCCTTGCGTTCAGTGTGGTTCCGTTGCTGTTGGTGATGCTCCCCGTGCTGGACATAATGATTTCATCGGAGAAATCCGCCTGAATCAGTCCGGCGTTCTGGATAGTTCCGTTGAGAAACAGGTCATCACCGCTCATGGTGATGTTGCCACCGCCAGTATCCACAATGCTTCCGTTTGCGATGGTTACATCCGAGACGCCGCTGATTTCGCGGGAGTTCAGGGTGAGTGAGCCTCCTGAGGTGGTAATGGTGCCGCTGTTGATATTGAGATATTCGCCCTCGATCAGGAGGCTGCCGCCGCCGGTTGCGATGGAGGCGTTAATACCGACATCGCCGCTGGCATCCAGGTCTCCGTCGGCATTCAGGATGAGGTTCCGGCCTGCGGTATCCAGCGAGCCGTTGATAAGGATGTTGTTCGCCGACTCCAGTTTCAGATCATAAACGCCGTTAAGGGTCAGATTCTCGTTGACCGAAACATCGCCCACAGCCCAGTAGGCTCCGATGATCACATCGCCCGCATTCAGCCGGTCCAGTTCCGCCTTGGAAATATCCATGACCCCCGGTCCATCGGCATTATCCACCGACCCTCCTACCGTGATGTCGTTTCCCCATCCTGTCAGCCAGATGCTCCTTGCCGGACCGACATCAATTGTGTTGTTAATGTCAATAGCGAGGGAATCAAGATAGACATTGGCGTTGCTGGTGATGGCGCCGTCGATGGTGACGGAGATGTCGCTGGCCAGATCGAACCATCCGCCGATGTTGGGACCGATGGTAAAGTCCTCGTTGACCGTAATGGCTCCGCTTCCGCCAACGTTGACCGCTCCGATGTTGACGGATACGTTCGCCCCGCTGTTAATGCGGTTGATTTCCGCCTGGGAGATGTCGAGCACGGCGGCGGAATCGGCATTATCGACAGAACCGCCGACATGGATGTCCTTGCTGGCGAAGGAGCCAATGTAAAGCCACGTCTGCACGCCCGGATCGCCGATATCCACGGTGGCGTTGATGTCGATCTGGGAACCCATGAGCTGGATTTCGCCACCGTTGGAAGACACGGTATCGTTGATGGTGAGGGTGCCGCTGTTGTTACCGTCGGCGTCGGCCCAGAGGCGGATGGCGGCGTTGTTGGTGGTGAGCGGGGCGTTGATGGTGATGTCGTTGTTGGCCTCAAGGGTCAGGGAGACGTTGGCGTTGCCGGTGGCAACGGAGGTATCGAAGGCGCTGTTGACGATGATGTCGTTCGTGGCCTGGAGCCAGATGTCGCCGAAGCCGTCAAACGAGCCGCCGGCTTGCGGGTCATAAGTCTCCAGGGCACCGCCGTCGGCAAAGGCAACGTCCACGCAGCCCACACAGTCAGCAGGGTCCGGTGAGCCTCCGGCGTTGTCGATGATGATATCCACCGGGTCAATGAGGATGCGTCCTCTCTCGTAGCCTTCGGTCGCATGGCCCCGTGCCTGTCCTTGAAAATACACGGTTTCCAGGCCGCTCACCTCGACGAAGCCTGCATTACCCGAAACGGAGCCGCCGCTGACGTCAATCACCGCGCCGTTGCGGAAGTAGGTGTTCTTGTCGGACCAGATCAGCATCTCGCCCGCATTGCTGTTTTCGCCCGCGCCTTTGACGGAGGTGTAGCTGTCGCTGGTGAGCGCGGTCCCCTGGGTGGAACTCAGTTCCACGTAGCCGCCGGTGCCGCCCTCGTAGCCTTCGGAGAGAATGTTTCCCGACTGGATGAGCCAGTCGGCGTGGAGGGAGACCAGTCCGCCGTCCGGATTGAGTTCTGAACCGCTGGCGTCCAGCGTCCCGCTGTTTTCGACGATGGCCTGCTGATCGGCGGAATGGCCGCGAAGGCGGATGACGCCGCCTTCCTCCGTGGCGGTGACGGCGCGGATGACGCCGTCGTTGTTGACCACGCGGCTGTAGAGGTTCTCGGCCAGCTCGGTCTGCAGCTCGATGGTTTTGGATTCAATGGTGCCGCTGTTGGAGATGGCGTGCTGAACCTCGTCCACCTTGGCCAGCAGGGCCTCGTCGATGATAACCTCGACAGCCTGGGTGTCCGAGACATTGACCCGGATCTTGTCTCCGGCGGCCAGGTGCACCGTGCCGTCCGGCACGAAGATGTTGCCGCTGTTCTCCACGGCGGAACCGGCCAGCACCACGTAGCCGCCGGGCATCGCCGAGATGCTCCCCTCGTTGATGACGGCGGCGGGGTTGTCGCCGTTGCGGCTGAAGGCCCAGTTGCCGCTCAGGTAGTCCTGGTCGGCGATGTTAAGGCTGGAGGCGATGAAACTCCCCGTGTTGATATTGGCGGTGGCGCCGATGTTGATTCCGGCGTTGTTGGACAGCAGGACCGTTCCGTTGCTGTTGAGGTTCCCCATGATGCTGGAGGGTCCGCCGCCGATGACGCGGTTCAGGATGCTGGCGGTGCTGTTGAGCAGGAAGAAGTTGACCGTTTCTCCCCCGGCGATGTTGAAGGACTGGTAGTTGACGATGGCCTGGCTGGAACTGGAGTGGACGTTCAGCGTACTGCCGTCCACCTGGAACGTGACATCCCCCGACACGACCTCCCATCCAGCTGGCAACGCGAGGGCCTGCTGGACCAGCATCAGCAGCACCAGAACGAAGGCCAGCGCCGACTGCGCTCCCTGCCGGATGACCGTGCGGGCGTTCAGATTACTGAACAGGGCTGACAGATTCGGGAGGAAGTCATCCTCGTGGGTGGTGAACAGCCGAAATTTGCCGCCGGATAAGGTAAAAATCCGGTGGCAGTTTTTCCTGCCACGAATAATCAAGCTGTCTTGTCTGTCCATCGCCTCGGTGATAGGAGCTTTGCTGCCATTAAACCCTCATGTATATTTTCGGCAGTTAACCCTATCCCTGAAGGAGATGGACGCTATTTAGAGTGTTCAGATGAAGAAGTGTAAATCCGCTGGCAGAGAAGTCCTTCTCTGCGTGGTTTTTAGGGTTCCCCCCTTTTGTGAGGTCAGTTTTTCTTGAAAGGAACGTTCGTATCCTTGCCGACCCCCATGAAATGCTTTTCCACGAAGGTCATGACGCCTTCAAGAAGGCCCCAGTCCACGCCGCTGATGAACGCATCGACTTCCGCCTTCCGCAGGTCGTGTTTTAACTCCAGTTCCGCTTTCATGGCCGGGGTCAGGGTGCCCGGATTCCGCTGGACATCCTCGAGGTGCCAGACGTACCCCTCCAGTTCCCCGGCGTCCAGAAAGATTCCGTGACATTCCGGGCAGCTGTCCATCACGATTTTCGAGTCGAAGTACCACTCGTAACGCTCCAGGGTCAGGCCATGCAGCGGGCAGTGCCTGTCCGGGTCCGCCATGGCTTCTTTCACGCAGCGCTCCTCGTATTCGCCTTCAAAGACCGGATCGATATTGGGGAGGTCATCCGCCTCCTCGATGGCTTTCATCTCGCCATAGTCGAACCAGATGCCCTTGCATGAGCCGCAGATATCCGTCTCGATGCCCCGCCACTCGAAGGGTTCCATGGTCCCGCTGCAGGCGGGGCATTTCAGTTGCACCGCGGTTTTCGAGGTCTCCTTTCTGGAAAACATTTTTGATACCCCCTGCTTGAAAACTCTAGCTGTTGATTTCCCGATTTTGGGCAGCGTTAAACAGCGAAACCGAAAAAGGTGTATTCCATTGGGCCGGATGCGTTAGAATGGAGGCTGCGAAGGCTTGTAACCAGCATAATGAGAATCAGGCGACCGTGTTGACCCACCAGGATATTTTCAGACAAATCCGTGATCAGTTGCCGCGTGTGCGGGAGCAGGATATTCCGGTGACCCTGGAAACGCTCCCGGCGGTGAAACGCGAGGGCAATGGCGCCGTCGCCACGAAAACCGTCCGAAAGGACTCTGCGCTGGCTGTGGATGTCCGGCTTCTGGGGGCCATGCTGGGCCGGGTCATCTATGATCACAAGGGCGAGGCCTTTTTCCGGTTTATCGAGAACCTGAGGTTCACCGCGAAACGCACCCGTGAAAAGGACGGCTCCGTCAACCGGCAGGCGTTCGGGGCCATCGTCCGTGAATCCCTGGACCATCTGTCCCCTGAGGAGCGTATCCAGTGGCTGGATGACGCCGCCGTTGCCTTCCAGCTTTTCCTGACCCTGACCGGCATTGCCGAAGGCTACCATCAAAGCCTGCAGTTCATCCAGGACGAGAAGGGGGTCTATTCCGCCGTGCGGGAACTCCAGGCGGGAGGGGAACCTCTGGATGACCTGACCGAGGTAATCAACCGGATGCAGGTGCGGCTGGTGGCCACGGCCCACCCGACAAAAATTCTGCGGCACATCATTCTGCGGCATCATCGGGGGATTTTCCACCTGTTGAGCCAGCTTCACCGTTGCGGGCTGTCCGAGGCATCCCAGCAGGAAATTCTCGATGAGCTGATGGAGAAGATCGAAATGCTGTGGGCGTCCGAATTCAGCCGTTGGCAGACCCCCACCGTCATCGACGAGGCCCGCCACGTTCTCAGCTATTTTCGTCATACCCTTTACCATACGGTGGTCCGGCTGGACAGTCGCCTGCACCGTTCGCTGCAGTCGGGTTACGGCGAATGCCCGCTGTCGCGCATCTCTGAAAAACCCCTGATTACCTTCGGAAGCTGGGTTGGCAGCGACATGGACGGGAACCCGAACGTCAATGCCGACTCGTTCAGCGAGATCCTGGGCCTGCAATTCCAGACCATCCTGCAACTCTATGCCGATGAGCTGGTGGAAATGGCGCCCAAGATTACCCATTCCGTCTATCGCTTCGAGCCGAGCGATGTGTTAAAAGCTTCTCTAACCCAGGATCTTGACGAAATGGTGGAGGCCGGTCTGCCTCTCAGGGACTTCAGGGCCGGAAGCCGGAGGGAACCCATCCGCGTCAAGCTTCTGCTGATGGCTGAGCGGCTTCAGCACACCCTTGCCTATCCGCCTCTGACCCATGTAACGCCGGAACCGCTGTTTGTCTACCATAGCCCGAAAGAGCTTCTGGCGGATGTGCAGCTCATGATCGATTCCCTGACCGGTGCGGGGTACGAGCGTTCCGTTCACCTGTGGCTGGAAACCTTTGCCCGGAAAGTCCGGATCTTCGGCTTCCACCTGGCGGCGATGGACCTGCGCGAGGATGCCGAAAACATCAGCGCCGCCGCGGACATTATCCTGGCCGTTTCCCATGGCCGGGATGAGGACATGGACGAGGCGGATTCGGTATCCGCCCTGACGGCGGCCATCCTGTCGCCCACCGTCGTCCAGCCGAGAAAGCTGGATTTCATGAAAGACAAGGCCCTGAAGCTCTTTGGAGAGCAGAAAGGCTGGTGTACCCAGCGTCTGCTCGATATGTTGATGGTGGTGCGCCAGGCCCACGAATTTCTGGGTCCGGAGTCCTCGAAAAACCTGATTATTTCCATGACCTCCTCCCTGCAGGACATGCTTTCCGCCCTGCTGCTGCTGAAAACGCGGGGTCTGTTTTTCCAGGACGTGGATGAGGCCTGCGTCAGCGACATGGACATTGTGCCCCTGTTCGAGACCATCGATGCGCTGGACCGGGCGGCGGCCATCATGGACGAGGCGTTTTCCAACGAAGCCTACCGTCTTCACCTGCAATGCCGTGGCAATCAGCAGCTTATTCTGCTGGGATACAGTGACAGCAATAAAGACGGCGGCTATTTCACCAGCAACTGGTTGCTGTACAAGTGCCAGCAGGAGCTGATGGCCGTGGGTGAAAAGCATGGCGTCGCCGTCCGGTTCTTTCATGGCCGGGGCGGTAACATTGGCCGTGGGGGTGCGCCCACCCACCGGGCGGTACAGGCCCTGCCACCGGGTAGTGCCCGGTTCGGGCAGGATCTTACCGAGCAAGGCGAGGTCCTTTCGCGCTATTACAACATTGCGGAAATCGCCCAGGCTCACCTGGAAAACATCTATTCCGCCCTCCTCAAGAAGAACGTCTGCCCGGAGACCCCGGCACGGGACGCCTGGGTTGAGGCGGCGGAATGGCTGTCCGCCCATTCGTTCCGGAAATATCGGGCCTTCATTGAGCATGAGCATTTTATCGAATACTTTGAGAACGTGACGCCCCACGAGGTGGAGTTGGTAAAAATCGGCTCGCGTCCCTCCAAGCGGCGGCAGGCGTCGTCGATTCGGGATCTGCGGGCCATTCCGTGGGTTTTCCGCTGGTTCCAATCCCGGCAGATTGTTCCCGGCTGGTACGGTATGGGTACGGCGCTGGAGCGTTTTCTGGATGAGAACCCTGGCAACGAGGCGCTGCTTAAGGACATGTTCGGGCGCTGGCCGTTTTTCGGCAGCCTCATCAACAACTGCGAAATTACCCTCTCCCAGACGGATCTCGGCATCGCCCGCCATTATATGGGGCTGGCGGAGGACCAGGCGTCTGCCTCGGCCATTCTGGCGGATATTGAGGCTGAGTTTGACCTGACCGTACGGATGGTCCGGAAAATCACCGGCGCTCCCCTGCTCAGCAAGCCGGAAGACGAACCGCTGGCCCATTCTATTTTCCTTAAATCCCCGTATCTCGACCCCCTGAACTTCATTCAGCTCTACCTGCTGGAAGATTACCGGGATCTGTTGGAACGCGAGCGCACCGCCGACGAGCAGATCACCCTGGAAAACTACCAGCGTGCCATCGTCTCCAGCATTGAGGGCATCGCCATTGGCCTGGGTACATCGGGTTAACGTTATTTCCGTGGGGTCTTCTGTTGTGGCTGGGGCTGTTGGTTGGCTTGCTGCCATGCAAGGTTGAGCAGGGCCGAGAGGGTTTCCTGCGCCCTGGTCATCCGGGACAGCAAGATAGGTCGGAACGCCGTTCGCAGGGCCGTGCTGCAGGCATAGGGATTGGCGGCTGCCCAGGGATTGGCAAGGCATGTCTGCTGGGCCTGCACGATATCGTACACGGCCAGGTGGCTTTCCAGAACCTGCCGTTTCAGGAACGGCTCCAGGGTTTCGGCGGTCAATTCGGGCAGAGGGCTTGTCTTTGGAGGGTTTGCCAGTTGTGCCAGGTCGTTGGGCGTAAGCACGGCCTGTTCCAGGAAGGCATGGATGCCGGATTGGGGAAATGCGGGATGAATGGGCCAGTCATGATAAGTCGTGCTGTGCAGGGGCATGAACAGATCGCCCACATAGTGGGAGAGCCGTCCGATGGCATCGCTGAGGGCCAGTTGGAGCGTTTCTTTCTGGCCTGCGTCCTGGGTTTCGATGACCTGCCGCATCAGGCGCCGGGTATCGCGATAGGCCGTCAGAGTGGCGGTGACGACTGTTTCTCCCTGGGGAAGAGCAGGGCCGTTGCCCGGCGGGTTCTGCCACAGGCCGGCCAGCCACTGCCGGGCGTTGGGGTTGAAGTGCCGGAAAATGAAGTCCAGGGGCAGGGGGCCGTTGCCGGAAAATCGGTTGACCGGAAGCTCAAGGTTGATGAAGTGGTGCGGGCCTTTGTGATAGATGTCCTGGCTGTCGTCGGAGGCGGCGATGAACGGGCGGCTTTCCTGTAGAAACGGTTTCAGGGGCGTCTGGGGCAGGCGGTTGAAGGCGCCTTCGCGAATGGCGCCATGTCCGCGGCTGTCCCAGCCGAATCTCGGAGTGGTGTCGGAAATGCCCAAAACGGTTGTCCCCTGGTGGTGTGGTTTGATCCGGCCATGCTGGCGGATCTCTCTCTGATCACTGTCCTCTTTAAAACCGCTGAAGCGGGTTTTGTGACAGTTTTTTTCAGGACTTGCCGGTTGCACAATCGGACGGTTCGTGGCATTTTTAGGGGACCGGGCAATTCTTCATCCGGTTTTGATTTTTTCAGTGTGATAACCGTTTTGAAAGTCCCCTTCCATGACCTCATTCATCCACGCCAGCGTCCATCATCCTCATCACCACCGTTTTCGGTGCTGGTAATCGCTTGGCTTGATGAATCCTGTAATTTTTGATTTTTAACGCTTCAACCGACGAACCGCCAGCCCTGAAAGCCCCGGCGGTTCGTTTTTGTAATCAGGAGTTTGCCAATGTCCGACAAGTTGAAAATGGTGATCCCCAAAGGCCGTCTGCAGGAGAAGGTCGAGGCCCTGCTGGCCCGCGTGGGCATCGAACTGATGTTCAGCACGCGCAGCTACCGGCCGGTTTGCTCCGACCCGGACGTGGAGGTCAAGCTGGTCAAACCCCAGAACATCCCCGCCCTCATCAGTCTGGGCCGTCACGACTGCGGCTTTACCGGCCTGGACTGGATCATCGAGCAGGACTTTGCCGACGACCCAAACCTGGTGGAGTTGGTGGATCTCGGCTACAACAAGGTCCGCATCGTTGCCGCCGTACCGGAAGATCTGGCTGAGAACGACGCTTATAAAACCCGCAAGAAGCTGGTCATCGCCTCCGAGTATCACAAGCTGGCGGCGGACTACGTGAAAAAGCAGGGCCTGGACGCCATCCTCATCAAGACCTACGGTGCCACGGAAGCCCTGCCGCCGGAAGACGCGGACATGATCATCGACAACACCTCCACCGGCTCCACGCTGGTGATGAACCGCCTGGTCATCGTGGACGAGCTGCTGGCCTCCACCACCCGTTTCATCAGCAGCCGCCAGGCCATGGATGATGCCAAAAAGGGCGACAAACTGCGGAAGATCCGGATGCTGATGGAAAGCGTCCGCATGGCGGATAAAAAGGTCCTGCTGGAGATGAATGTGGCGGCGGACAAGTTCGAGCAACTGGTCAGCCACCTGCCCAGCATGCGCTCCCCCACCGTCTCGCCCCTCTACCAGGAGAAAGGCTATGCCGTCAAGGTGGCCGTGCCGTCCTCCGAGGTGCCGCTGCTCATACCGGAACTGGTAAAATTGGGCGCAACGGATATTCTTGAATACAAGCTGGAGAAGATTGTTCCATGAGTTTGGAGACCGTCATGACCGGAAAAATCCTGCCCAAAAAGGCGATCCAGAACATGGAAGCCTACTCCGCGCCGCTGGAGGGCCGCCGCAATAAAATACGGCTGGATTTCAACGAGAATACCACCGGCTTCCCTGACGCCTACGAAGGACTTCCGGCGGAACTCATCAACGCTTACCCGGAGTACGACGCCTTTCTGGAGAAACTGGCGAAGCACTTCGGCGTGAAGCCGGAAAACCTGATGCTGACCAACGGCAGCGCCGAGGCCCTGTTCCTCATCCCGTTCACCTTCATCGAGCCGGACGAGGATGTCGCCGTCGTCTCCACGCCCACGTTCCCCATCATCCCCCACAGCCTGCGCCTCGTTCAGGCAAAACTGCGGGAAGTCACCGCCAACCCGGATCTCACCTATAACGTGGACGGACTGGAACAGGCCCTAGCCGAAGGCGCCAAGCTCTGCATCATCGCCACGCCGGACAACCCTACCGGCGCTGTACTGGATGCCGACGTCATCCTGCGCTGGTGCGACCGGTTTCCTGACACGCTCTTCGTCATTGACGAGGCCTACTACGAGTTTGACGGTCGCACGGTGCTGCCGGAGGTGACCAAACGCCATAACCTGCTGGTGACCCGCAGCTTCTCCAAGGCGTGGTCGCTGGCGTCACTGCGCCTGGGGGTGATTATCGGCCCGGAGGAGTTGATGAAATACATTGGCCGGGCAAAATCGCCCTACAGTGTCAACGCCGTCGCCGTGAAGCTGGCCTCAAACCTGCTGGATCGCCATGACGAGGTTCAAGCGCAGGCGCAGGCCATCATGGCCCGCAAGCAGCGGATGATCGAGGAGGTCCGAAAGCGTGGTTATGACGTGGTGGAAGGCGCGGGCAACTTCTTCCTGCTCAAGGCGGGGTTCGATTCCAAGACTCTCAGCCAGTTCTGCTACGAGCGTGGCGTGTTATTGCGGGATCGTTCCGGCCTGCCCCACATGTGGGGGACCATCCGGGTGAATGCCGGGACGGATGACGAGATCGAGCGCTTCCTTGAATGCCTTGACGAGTTCCGTCAGAGCCGGGCGCTGATTTTCGACCTCGATGACACCCTGGTGGATACATCCCAAAGCTACGACGCCACGATTCTCCAGTTGCTGAAGGATCACACCGGCAAGGACGTTCCCCGCAAGGAACTCAAGGCCCTGCGGGCCGAGGGCGGATTCAACGACGACTGGGACGCCACCCGTGAATTGCTCCGCCGCCATGGGATCGAGATGACCCGTGAGCAGGTGGAGGCCGAGGGCAAACGAATTTATCTGGGCATCGCCCTGGATACGGAAGACTGGCTGATGCCGGCGGCTCTCTTCGAGAAGCTGAAACACCGCTACCGGCTGATGGTGGTGACGGGCCGTCCCCGCGATGAGTACGGTCCCGTCTGGCAGTCGCGGCTCGATCCGCTGGTGGAGTGCTGCGTGTGCCAGGACGACTACGACGGCCTGCCCCGAAAACCGGCCCCGGATGTGCTGAAACGCACCATGCGGGAGACGGGCATCACCGGCGGCATCTACGTCGGCAATTCCGTGGATGATATGCGCGCCGCAAAGGGTGCGGGCCTCAAGGCCATCGGCGTGACCTCCACCCACGAAGCCCAATTGCTCTCCGAGGCCGGGGCGGATACGATTATCGAGTCCATGAACGACTTACGAAAGGTGCTGATGCTATGAGCGCGACGTCCGTGAACAACCGCCAGAGCCGCAAGGCAACCGTGGAACGGGAATCGAAGGAAACGCAGATCCGGGTGTCCATCAATATCGATGACTCGTCCGAGCTGTCCATCGAAACCGGGCTGCCCTTCTTCAACCACATGCTCGAAGCCTTCGCCGTCCACGGCCGCTTCGGGCTGGTGATTGATGCCAAGGGCGACGTGGAGGTGGACCCGCACCACCTGATTGAGGACACCGGCATCGTCCTCGGCCAGGCTATCGCCAAGGCCCTGGACGGCTACAAGGGCATTGCCCGTGCGGGGTGCTTCGCCTTTCCCATGGATGGCACCCTCTCCGTCACCGCCGTGGATCTCTGTGGCCGGGCGAACCTGGTCTGGAAGGTCAAGTTCGGCCCGTTCACCGTGGGCAGCCTGGACCCGAATCTCTTCCGGGAGTTTTACAAGGGTCTCGTCGATGGCATGAAGGGCACCCTGCACGTCCATGTGCCGGTGCAGGACAACGATCACCACGTGGTGGAATCCATCTTCAAGGCCTTCGCCCGATCCCTGCGCCAGGCGGCGGAACCCGTCGATGCGGCGGTGCTCAGCACCAAAGGCATGCTCGACACATGATCGAGTTGATCGACTACGGCGGCGGCAACGTCGGCAGCGTCATCCGCTGCCTGCACCGGCTGGAGATTCCCTTTCGCATGGCCGGTCCCGACAGTTTGCCGTCGGGTGATCGCCCCATGATCCTCCCCGGCGTCGGCGCTTTTGGCTCAGTTATGCGAAGACTTTCTGAGGGGCGCGAGCTTTCCAAGGGTGGTCTGGCCGATCGCATCAAGGCACTTGTCGCCGAAGGGACGCCCTACCTGGGCATTTGCGTCGGCTTGCAGGTGCTGCTTGATGAAAGTACCGAGAATCCCGGCGTGCCGGGGCTGGGGCTGATCCCCGGCAAGGTCGTCAAGTTCACCGGCGGCAAGATCCCCCAGATTGGCTGGAATTCTATTCACGCCCCCAATGGAAAACAGGCTCCCGACGGGTATGTCTATTTCGTGAACTCATACTATGCCGCCCCGGCGGACCCTTCCGTGGTTCTCTATGAAGCGAATTACAACGGTCCTTTCTGTGCCGCCATCCAGAAGGACAACATCACCGCCTTCCAGTTTCACCCGGAAAAAAGCGGCCACTTCGGCCATGAACTGTTTCGGAGGTGGTTCGATGCTGTGTAGACGGATCATCCCCTGCCTCGACGTGGCCGGTGGCCGGACGGTGAAGGGCATTAAATTTCAGAACCTGCGCGATATCGGCGATCCCGTCGCCCTGGCCGTGGTCTACCAGGAGCAGGGGGCCGATGAATTGCTGTTTCTGGACATCTCCGCCTCCCACGAGGGACGCGAAACCATGTTCCACGTCGTCGAGCAGGTGGCGGAAAGCCTGATGATTCCCTTTACCGTGGGTGGCGGGGTCTCTACGCTCGCCCATGTGAAAAAGCTGCTGAATTGCGGCGCAGACAAGGTTTCAGTCAACACCGCCGCCGTGTATAACCCGCAACTGATCAAAGAGATCGCCGACGAATGCGGCTCACAGTGTTGTGTGCTGGCCATCGATGCCCGGCGTCGTTCGGACGGAAACGGCTGGGAGGTATTGACCCACGGCGGACGGAAAATTGCCAGGGAAGACGCGCTGGCCTGGGCGAAAGAGGCCGTTGAATTGGGTGCTGGTGAAATCTTGCTGACCTCCTGGGATCGCGACGGCACCCATGAGGGCTTCGATCTCGAACTCACCCGCGCCTTTGCCGATGCTCTCCCTGTGCCGGTGATCGCCTCCGGCGGGGCCAGCGGAGCAGGAAGTTTTGTGGATGTATTTCAGCAGGGCCATGCCGATGCGGCGCTGGCGGCGAGTATTTTCCACGACGGCGAGTGGACCGTTGAGGGTCTGAAAGAAGTCATTAAGCAGGAAGGAATCCCGGTTCGACTATGATTATCCCCAGTATCGACCTGATAGACGGCAAGGCGGTGCAGTTGCGCCAGGGCAAGGAGCACGTGCTGACCCACGACACGGACCCGGTGGAACTGGCCCGCGAATTCAACCGTTACGGTGAGATCGGTGTCATCGATCTCGACGCGGCGATGGGCAAGGGCGACAACCTGGAACTCGTCAAGCGCATCTGCCGGGTGGCCAGCGTCCGGGCCGGGGGCGGGATTCGCACCAAGGAGCGAGCGAGCGAGCTGCTTCGCGCCGGGGCGGAGCGCATCATCATCGGCACGTCCGCCACGCCGGAATTTCTTTCGCAGCTTCCAAAAGAGCGGGTCATGGTGGCCATCGACCACATGCAGGGCGAAGTCGTCGATCAGGGCTGGACCCGCGGCACCGGCGAGACGTTTCTGGACCGGGCCAACGCGCTGAAAGACTACTGCGGCTCCTTCCTCTGCACCTTCGTGGCCGAGGAAGGCACGATGAAGGGCATGAATATCCCCGAAGTTCTGGCGATCCAAAAGCAGATCGACAAGCCTCTCACCGTGGCGGGCGGCATTGCCCGGACGGAGGAGGTCATCGAGCTGTCGAAGCACGGCCTCGACGTTCAGGTCGGTATGGCCCTCTATACCGGCAATCTCGATCCGGTGGACGCCGTGGTCGGCAGCCTGGACTTTGACAAGCAGGGCGGGTTGATTCCCACCATCGTGCAGGACGAGGCGGACCAGGTGCTGATGCTGGCCTACAGCTCGAAGGAATCCCTTCAGCAGGCCCTGAAAACCGGAAAAGGCATCTATTTCAGCCGATCCCGCAACGAATTGTGGGAGAAGGGCAAGACCTCCGGCAACATGCAGGAGCTGCTTTCGTGCCGGGTGGATTGCGACCGGGACACGATTTTATTCACGGTCAGCCAGTCGGGACCTGCCTGTCATACGGAAGCCTACAGCTGTTTCGGCAGCGGCCTGCGTACCCGCCGCTTCTCGTTGCCGGTCCTCTTTGATATTCTGGACGAACGCCGCCGGAATCTGCCCGAAGGCTCCTACTCGGCCAAGCTCTTCAAAGACCGTGCTCTGCTCAACAGCAAGGTGATGGAAGAGGCGCAGGAAGCCATCGAGGCGGAGAGATTCGACGACGTGGTGTGGGAAATCTCCGACGCCATCTACTTCCTTAGCGCGCTGGCCGTCAGCCAGGGGGTGCGGTGGACGGATATCGAAGCCGAACTGGGAGGCCGTCACAAATGATTCCCGTCTACACCGGCAAAAAAGCCCGCGAACTGCTGATGACCCTCGCCGAATTCACTCCCTCGGCGGATCACACCGTCGAGCAGGCCGTCCGCCAAATTATTTCCAACGTCCGTGACGGCGGCGACGGCGCCCTGCGCGAACTGGCCCGGCGCTTCGGCGATCCGGTGCCGGACAACTTCCTGATGTCCGCGCTTGAGATTGAAGAGGCTGTTCGCCGTGTTCCCGAAGAAACCCGGAAGGTCTTGAACCAGGCGGCGGAAAATATTCGATTCTTCGCCCAGTCCGTCAAGGATGGGATTTCACCGGTCTATCTGGATCGCGGCGGCTTTCTCACCGGGCTGGACTTTCGTCCGGTGGAGCGGGTGGCCTGTTATGTCCCCGGCGGACGTTATCCCCTCCCTTCAACGGCCCTGATGACGGCCATCACTGCCCAGGTAGCGGGGGTGCAGGATATCTGCATCGCCTCCCCCTCGCTGCGGGATGAGATTGTTTATGCCGGAACCCTGGCTGGTGTGAAAAAATTCTACCGCCTTGGCGGTGCCCAGGCGGTGGCGGCACTGGCGACAGGAACGGAATCCGTTGGGAAAGTCGATATGATCGTCGGCCCCGGCAACGCCTATGTTACCGAAGCCAAACGCCAGTTGCAGGGCATTATCGGCATCGATATGCTGGCGGGGCCCAGCGAAGTCGGGATCATTGCCGACGAGGGCGCCAACCCGAAGTGGGTGGCGCTGGATCTGCTGGCCCAGGCGGAACATGATCCCGATGCCCGCGCCTATCTTTTTACCGATAGCGATGTTTTGGCTGGACGGGTGGCCGCCGAGGTCGAAACCGCCCTGACCAAACTCAGTCTGCCGGACTTCATGCGCCGGTCCCTGGAGGCCAGTGGAATTTTCGTTCTATCCTCCCTGAACGAATGCGTGGAAGCTTGTAACTACCTGGCCCCGGAGCACTTGGAGCTTCAGGTTGCGGACCCGATGCCCCTCAAGCTTAGGCTGCATCATTACGGTGCCCTGTTCATGGGTTACGAAACCACGGTGCCCCATGGCGACTATATGGCCGGGCCGAACCATACCCTGCCGACGGGACGCACGGCACGCTTTTCCGGCAGCCTCACGCCGCTCACGTTCCTGCGCCCCCAAAGCTGGATCGAGGTGAAACCCGGCGACCGCACCCTGCCGGACGCCACCCGGAAGTTCGCCGAACTCGAGGGTCTCACCGCCCACGCCGCTGCCGCCAGTGTTCGGGCAAATATATAAGCAAATGCAATTTTTTGCTTGACGGTGTTTTAATAGATCAAGTAGATTTGAACATTATCAAAACGAGAATCTGTATTTCAAATGACGTACTTCCCGAACGCAATCAACAACAACTGGCGGGCCTGGTGGCATTCTGACCGACCTGCCGGTGGGCGCTGTTTGGGCGCGTAAAACGTTCGGGATTCAACTACCGTAAGTTTCAAAACCGCAGGTCTGTCACAAGACACCTGCGGTTTTTCATTTGCAGACTTTTCAAACAGAAGGAATCCAGACCATGACGACCTATCGCTACCAGAAAGAAAACTCCGCCCACCGGACCACTGTTCAAGTGGGCAATGCCGCTTTCGGTGGACGGACTGTGCCGGTAATTGCCGGACCTTGCGCCGTGGAATCCTTGGAACAGTTGGAGGAAACGGCGAAGGCCCTGAAGAAGGCGGGCATCGCCTGCATCCGTGCCGGGGCCTTTAAGCCCCGCACGTCGCCCTATGCCTTCCAGGGCATGGGCGAAGAGGGCCTGAAGCTGCTGGATCAAATCCGTTCCAGATACGGGCTGGCCGTTGTCTCTGAGGTGATGAGCGTTGAGCAGATCGCCATTGCCGAACCCTACGTCGATTGCTTCCAGGTGGGGTCGCGCAATATGCAGAATTTTGAGCTGCTCAAGGCGCTGGGGCGAACCAACAAGCCGGTGCTGCTGAAGCGGGGTCTCAGCGCTACCCTCGATGAGTTCCTGATGGCGGCGGAATATATTATGGCCGAAGGCAACACGCAGGTGATTCTCTGCGAGCGGGGTATCCGCAGCTTCGATCCGGCCACGCGCAACGTGCTGGATCTGGCTGCCGTAGCGCTTTTAAAGGAAAAAACCCACCTTCCGGTCATCGTGGACCCCAGCCACGCCACCGGGCGGCGTTCCCTTGTCGGTCCGGCGTCGCTGGCGGCGGCGGCCATCGGGGCGGACGGGCTGATCATCGAGGCCCATCCCCAACCGGAAAAATCCGTGTCCGACGCGGATCAGGCCCTTTCCCTTGCCGAGCTGGCGGCCCTTGTTCCACAATTGGATGCGGTGACCGCCGCCATCGGGCGGACGGTTGCCGAAGTCCCCTCCTACAGGAAAACCGCCTGATGGCCACGCAACCCACCGTAATCGCCCTGCTCTCCGACGTGGAAACGCCGGTTTCCCTGTTCTACAAGCTGAACCGGGAGGCGGATACAGCGTTCCTCTTCGAAAGTTCCGACGGCGACAAGCGGGTGGCCCGGTTCTCGTTCATGGGCCTGTCTCCGTTGGCGGTGCTGTCCTTTCGGGACGGTCAGGCGCAAGTGACCGACCTGGAAACCGGCAAGCTTGAGACGCTGCCCTGCGCCAATCCCATCGCCGTGATGCAGGAACAGCAGAAAAAGCGGCTGCCGGTGACGCCGGAAGTACCGGGCATTCTCAAGACCTTTCCTTTCATCGGCGGCTGGGTCGGTTACATGGGCTACGGCGCGACCCATTACTTCGACGGCATTCCCCGGCAGGACGCCGATCCGCTGGCCGTGCCGGACGGTTGCTACGGACTGTACGATACGGTTATCGTTTTCGACCACCTGTTCCGGCGGATTTATTTCGTCTCCTACCGGGAAGAGGCGGGAGCCAGGGCCTTATGGGAGACGGTGCGCACGAAGATTGCCGATCAGTCCGACTGCCTGCCGCCCCTGTTCTACCAGGACGACGTGTCCGACGACGTGATTTTTGACGACGTGAGCGCCTCGTTTACGAAAGCGGGCTTCTGTGACACCGTGCGCCAGGTGAAGGAATACATCAGCGAAGGCCAGGTGTTCCAGTTGGTGCTCTCCCAGCGGTTCTCCGTCCCGGCGGACTGTCCGGCGCTGGACATCTACCGTTCCGTTCAGGCCATCAACCCCTCACCCTACTCGTATTTCCTGACGTTCCCCGGTTTCACCTACCTCGGCTCCTCGCCGGAAACGTTCGTCACCTGCCAGAACGGCCGGGCCAGCCTGCGGGCGCTGGCGGGCACTCGCCACCGGGGACAGACCGACGCCGAGGACGGGCGACTGGCCGAGGAATTGCGCAACGATCCCAAGGAACTGGCGGAACATCGGATGCTGGTGGATCTGGGCCGTAACGACATGGGCCGGGTCTGCGAGGTCGGCACGGTGACCGTAGGCGAAATCGCCCGACTGACCCGCTACACCCACGTAATGCATCTGGCGACGGAAATTACCGGCCAGCTTCGTTCGGACAAAACGGCCTACGATGTGTTCAAAAGCTGCTTTCCCCGTGGCACTGTCAGCGGGGCGCCGAAGATCCGGGCAATGGAACTGCTTGCCCAACTGGAACCGGAGCGCCGGGGCATCTATTCCGGGGCGGTGGGCTATTTTGATCTCTGCGGCAACCAGGACAGCGCCATCGCCATTCGCTCGGCGCTGGTCAAGGACGGAATGGTCCATGTGAACGCCGGGGCAGGGATCGTATATGATTCCGTACCCGAAAACGAATACGAGGAAACCCGGAACAAGGCCAAGAGCATCCTGAAAGCCGTGAAGATCGCCGAAAAAATGAGTCGGGAAAATGAGAGGACGACGCCATGCCGGTCGTAATCATCGATAATTACGATTCGTTTACGTACAACCTCTACCAGATGGTGCAGGCGCTGACCGAAGAACCCGTGGTCGTCTATCGCAACGACGGCATCGGCCTCGATGGGCTGGCGGCCCTTTCTCCCTCACGAATCATTCTTTCCCCCGGCCCCGGCCATCCGGGCGTGGAACGGGATTTTGGCGTCTGTAAAAACGTGATTCTCAGGCAGGCCGAACTGGGCTGTCCCGTGCTGGGGGTTTGCCTGGGCCACCAGGGGATCGTGCATCACCTGGGCGGCAGCGTCACCCGCGCCCCGGAGATCGTCCACGGCAAGACCAGCAACGTCCGGGTGCTGGAAGATTCGTCCCTGTTCGACGGCCTCTCCAACCCCTTCATCGCCATGCGCTACCACTCGCTGGTGATTGGCGACGATGACCTGCCGTCAGTGCTTCGGGTGACGGCCCGCGAGGAGAAGAACAACCTGCCAATGGCGTTGCAGCACGAAAGCCAGCCGTTGTACGGGGTGCAGTTCCATCCGGAATCCATCGGAACGCCGGAAGGGTCACAACTGTTGAGGAATTTCCTTGAAAAATGCTAAAAAACAAATGCTGACCCGCGAGCGTATTGAGGATCTCATTCACCTACGCCTGCCCGAAACCGAGGCGCGGCGGCAACTGACGGAACTGACGCCGGACCGGGTGGATGCGGAGATTTTTGCCGCCTTTCTGGAGGCCATGCGGGCCTGCGGTGAGGCGGTTCCCGTACCGGAAACTTCCGTGATGGACTGCTGCGGCACCGGCGGCAGTGGCAGGCCCCACTACAACACCTCCACCACGGTGGCTTTTATTCTGGCGGCGGGCGGGGTGCCGGTGGTGAAATTCGGCAACCGGGCCATGAGCAGCAAGAGCGGTAGCTTTGACATTCTGGAATACCTGGGCATCCCCGCCCAATGGGACCTTCAGCGCCTGCCTGAGATTCTGGACGCCTGCAATCTCGTTTTTCTCTACGCTCCCCAGTGCTACCCGGCGCTGGGCCGCTTCGGCCAGTTGCGGCGCGAGATGGGCATCCGAACGATTTTTAACTTCATGGGACCGCTGCTCAACCCAGTGTACCCGGCTTATCGGCTGCTCGGTGTTTCCGATTCGAAGATGCAGCGGCTGGCGGCGGATGTGTTGGCCGGAGACGGCAAGACTCGGCAGGCATGGGTGGTTTATGGGAACGGCCTGGATGAAATCACCACCGATGGCAAGACGGACGTGTTGGCCGTCCGGCAGGGAAGCGTTGCGAAAAGACGCCTGGTTCAGGTGTTTCCGGGTCCGCCCCAGACGTTGGATCATACCCCTGCCGAAAATGCCGCGATTTTCGAGGCGCTGGTCAGTGGGGCGGACGTCAGCTCCGGGTTTCATCGCATGGTTTGCCTCAACGCTGGCGCCGGGTTTTCCATTGCCGGAAAAGCCGGTACACTGGAGGAAGGCATGACGCTGGCCGCCGACCTGCTGGCAGGCGGTGCCGTCCGCGAAACCCTGGACAAATGCCGTAAAAGTTATTTGGGGAAGGAATCCGCCTGAGATGGGCACCATTCTGGACGAGATTGTCGAACACAAGCGCCGGGAACTGGCCGAACGCCGGGGTGAGCCGGTTCATGATCTGGAGCCTGCCGAGGCGGGACGCTTCGAGGCGGCGTTTCGTCAGGGCGGCTTTCCCCGAATGATGCTGGAAATCAAGCCCGCGTCGCCGTCTGCCGGCGTGATTTCCGAGAAACCGGACCTGGATGCCATTCTCTCCGCCTATAATCGATTTGGCTCAGCGATCTCCGTGCTGACGGACGAGAAGTATTTCAACGGCAGTCTGGACCTGCTGAAAACCGTGGCGGACCGGACCTCTCATCCGGTGCTGCGCAAGGATTTCATTCTGGATGCCTGCCAGATTGCCGAGGCGCGGCAGGCCGGGGCATCCGCCGTCCTGCTCATTGTCAAGATTCTGGATGATGACTTGCTGGAAACGCTGGCCGAAACCGCCCGAAAACTGGGGCTGACACCGGTGATTGAGATTCAGAATGACGAAGAACTGGAGCGGGCGCTGGGGGTGGAGCCGTCCGTGCTGCTTATTAACAACCGGAATCTTTCGACATTTGAAATCGATCTGGAAACCACGAAACGGCTGGCGCCTAACATCCCGGCGGATCTGCTGAAAATCTCCGCCAGCGGCATCAGCTCGCGGCAGGAGATCGAAACTCTTCAACCTTTTTGCGACGGCTTTCTCATCGGGTCGGTCCTGATGAAACTGTCACCGGGAGAAATGACGAAAAAACTGGAGGAACTGGCGGGCGTATGAAAACCCTGATTAAAGTCTGCGGCATTACTTCGGCGGAAGACGCCCTTTTGGCGGCGAATCTGGGTGCCGACTTCGTGGGCCTGATTTTTGCCGAATCTTCTCCACGCAGGGTGACGCCGGAACGGGCGGCGGATATTGTCCGGGTCCTGCGCACGATGAAAGGGGCCAAACCCTGGACCATCGGCGTATTCCAGGATGAATCCCCGGACAAAATCCTTGAGATTCTCAAGGCGGCCCGCATCGATTGCGCCCAGTTGCATGGCACCGAGTCGCCCTCCGTCTGCAATGGCTTGACCGTTCCCACGATCAAGACGGTGACGTATCGGCCGGGCATGGACCCTGCCGATCTGATCCAGACCCTGCGGGCCTATCACCCGGCGGTCAACCCGATGATCCGCTTTGTTCTGCTGGATCTGCCCAAGGGCGAAAAGTTTTCCGTTGAGGATCAGCAAAAGTTTCTGCAACCCCTCTATGATAAAATTCTCAAGGATGTTCCCCATTTTCTCGCCGGGGGCCTGACGCCGAAAACGGTGGGTGACTTCGTTCAGCGGTTTCGTCCCAACGGGGTGGATGTGGCCTCCGGGGTCGAGAAAGGGCCGGGCGTGAAGGACCGGGATAAATTGCATGCCTTCTGCGATGCGGTGCGATCCGGCCACGAGGTGCCCGCATGAAATCCCTGGGCTTTTATGGCCGCTATGGCGGCGTTTACGTATCGGAATCGCTGATTCCAGCATTGGAGGAACTGGAGGAGGCCTTTCTCGGATTCAGCCGGGACAAGGATTTTCTGGCCCGGCTTGGGCATCTGCTGACCCATTACGCCGGACGTCCGACGCCGCTCTACGAGGCGAAAAATCTCTCCCGAAAATGGGGCGCGAGAATCTTTCTGAAGCGCGAGGATCTCCTCCACGGCGGCGCCCACAAGACGAACAACGCACTCGGTCAGGCGCTGCTGGCCCAGGCGATGGGCAAGACCCGGATTATTGCTGAAACCGGTGCCGGCCAGCATGGCGTGGCCACCGCAATGGCCGGAGCGCTGCTCAATATGAAAACCGAGATCTACATGGGCGAGGTGGACATGGCCCGCCAGAAACCCAACGTTTTCCGGATGAAGCTGCTGGGGGCGAAGGTGCATCCGTCCACCACCGGTTCGCGAACCCTGAAGGACGCCATTAACGACGCCCTGCGGGATTGGGTGAGCAACCTCGATACGACGTATTACCTGCTGGGTACGGCGGCGGGGCCGCATCCCTACCCGGAACTGGTCAAGTTCTTCCAGAAGGTGATTGGCGAGGAGGCCCGCGCCCAGATCCGGAAGCAGGCCGGTTGCCTGCCGGATTGCGTGGTCGCCTGCGTGGGCGGCGGTTCCAACGCCATCGGTATTTTCAACGCCTTCCGATCGGATAGTGTGGAACTCATCGGTGTCGAACCCGCCGGCAAGGGGCTGGATTCCGGCGAACACGGGGCGGTCCTGGCCAAAGGCACCGTCGGGGTGCTGCATGGCATGAAGAGCCTGGCCCTGCAAAGCCTGGATGGACAGGTTCACGAGACTTACAGCATTGCCGCCGGACTGGATTACCCGCTGGTGGGGCCGGAGCATGCCCATCTTCGTGATACCGGCGCGGCCCGGTACGAATCCGCAACCGATGAGGAGGCCATGAACGCCTTCCGCGAACTTTCCGAGGCCGAGGGGATTATTCCCGCGCTGGAAAGCGCCCACGCGCTGGCCTACACCAAAAAGCTGGCGGCGGAGGTTTCCGATGATGCCGTGATCCTGGTGAATCTCTCAGGCCGGGGCGATAAGGACCTGGAGCAGGTGATGGATTATTTTGGAGAACCGGACTGATGCAGGAAACCGCTCGCTCCATCAACCGCTATGCCGCTCGCTTTGCCGACGGGAAAAAAGCGTTCATGCCCTTCACACTGCTGGGCTGGCCGAACGCGGACGCGTCGCTGGGAATCGTCCGGACCTTGATTGAGTCCGGCGCCACGGCGCTGGAACTGGGCATTCCCTTCAGCGATCCGGTGGCGGACGGCCCCATCATCCAGGCGGCTGCGAAAGAGGCGTTGGATAACGGCTTTACGGTGGATCAGGGGATTGAACTGCTGAAACAGATCCGCGCCCTGGATTCAGAGATTCCCATCGGCCTGCTGGTATACTATAATCTGGTGCTGGCCCGCGGTATCGAGCGGTTTTTCGCCGACATGGCCGATGCCGGGGTTGATGGGGTGCTGATTGCGGATCTCCCACCGGAGCAGGCGGAGGAGGTGGCGCCGTTTGCCCGGAAGTACGGGCTTCAGTTGATTTTCATCGTTTCGCCTCTGACGTCCGATGAGCGTCTCAAGCTGATTTTGAAGTATGCCGGCGGTTTTCACTACGTTGTTTCCCGGCTGGGAATCACCGGGGTGGAGGAACGCTACGATACCGCCCTGGCCGAACTCATCGCCCGGCTGAAGACGAAAAGCGATCTGCCCGTGTTGGTGGGCTTTGGCATCTCAAAGCCGGAGCATGTGCAAAAAATGATCGCCCTGGGCGCTGACGGCGCTATTACCGGGTCGGCAATTATTCACCGGGCAGGGGATATTGCCGGGCTTTCCCGTTACGTCCGGCAAATGGCGGTGGCCACCGGTTAAAGCGTAAGCGTTATTCAAAACGGATACCGGAAAAGGTGGAGAGGATGTCGAACGTGGTTGTCTTCCCGTTGACGATGACCGTGGCCTGGCCAAAATCAAACCCGGCGATTTTCCACGGGTCCAGTTTGGAATGACGGGAAACCTGAATTTGAAGCAGGACATTTTCCAGCCGGGGCAGGGTTTCGGCGAGATCTTTTTCCGTCAGTCCCTCGACCCGCCCGCCGGGTTTGGGAGAGGGCATCAGCAGGCTGTATGACATGGGCCGGGAAACCACCGGCGCGGACCCTGGTGGACCGGATGGGAAGGAGACGGAGGAGGCCGGACCGGCGGGAGAAGGTATTTGAAGGTTTGACAGGCTGCGAACGCGGTAGGTAAAGTGGTTGGGCAGTTTGCCGGGGGCGGCAAGAAAATCCTCGTAACGCTCCTTCGGCATAGGGCGATCGTTTCGCAGGGCAAGCCACTCCGGCAGGAAGTACACGGGCGGATCGTCGGAAAACGTCAGCCGGTACTCGAAAAATGCCCATTCCGGACAGGCGAGGGGCACGAAACAGACGCCTCCCGTCCGGGGTTCCGTCCGGCGGACGAGTGTGGCGGTGAACGGGGTTTCCCCCAGGAAGGCCAGGTTGGGTTCCTGCCCTGAAAAGGGATTGAAATACACCCGGTCTCCCGCTTCGGGTATATGCCGGAACTCGGCGCTTTCCATCAGGCGGGTGAACGCCGCCGCATCCTGCCGGCGAATGGCTTCAACAAAGGCATCCACTGTTTCACCGGGGTTTTGGGTCATTCTGGAAAGGGGCCAGGCCAGTGTCAACAGCATGGCAATCGCCAGGACGGCCAGTATGGCGGCAATCAGCCAGGCTTTGTGGAGGGATGGGCTTGCGGTGTTCATAGGGTCCATTATAAATGAGATGGATGGCAGGCGGTTTTATGTTCAAAAAGTCTGTGCTACCCTAGTATCTAAAGACAGCCGGAGTCAGTCGGAAGGAGTTTTTTATGATTACCAAGGATCAGGTCGTATCGTTGCAGTACACCCTGCGCGATGATAGTGGCAACGTGCTTGACGCCTCCAACGGCAACGCGCTTGTCTATCTGCACGGCCACAACAATATTATTCCCGGCCTGGAGAAGGAACTGAACGGTATGAAGACCGGCGATAAGAAGCAGGTTACGATTCAGCCCGACGATGCCTACGGCCAGTACGATCCTGAGCTGAAATTCGCTCTGCCCCGTGAACAGTTTGGCGGCCAGGCTCCCCAGGCGGGTATGATGGTTCAGCTCCAGTCGCCCCAGGGTCAGATTATCGCCCGCATTGAGAACGTCAGCGAGCAGCAGGTCCAACTGGACGCCAACCACCCGCTGGCCGGCCAGACCCTGCATTTTGAGGTGGAAGTCACCGAGGTTCGCGAGGCCACCAGCGAAGAGCTGACCCACGGCCATCCCCACGGACCCGACGGCCATCATCACCACTAGAATTTGTTGACGCCTGTCAGCCGGCTGATTTCACCGACCCGGAGTTTTGATGACTCCGGGTCGGTGTGCTTGGAGCGTCCCCGTTCTCAAAGCCTGCCCGCTTCAGGGCTTTTTTTATCAGCGGGCTTTTGCCGGAAAGCCGGTGAACCTGTCCCTCCCGTGCGGCATCGATCATCAGGATCATGCTGCCCATATCGATGCCCAGGGCGTCATCGGGCCGCCAACCGGAGTGAATGTTCCAGGCGCAGGCAATGCCGAAGGGGTCGTTGAGCAGACCCTGCCTTTCCATCGCCTTCAGGCTGTCGTAGACGCCCCGTTCATCAAAAGGCAGGCAGGCCACCACGGCGGGCGGGCCGATAGTACCGTCTTGAAACTCCTCTGAAGGCCAGTAGACACGGTAGCCTGCCGGGCCGTCGCAGGCCGTCAGGCCGAAGATGTGTTCCGGATAGCCTTTCTCCCGGCAAAACCGGCGGTGCATGCGGACGGCAGCTTTCGAGGCCTCCCAGAAGTCATCCCCGGCGGCATCCTTTTTGTCCTTGAGGTTGAGAAACGCATGGGGATAGAAATAGGTGAACAGGGGCAGCCGGACGAAGGTTTTGTCACTATCTTCCTGCCACTGGCGGCTGCGATCCCAGCCGGATTCCCAGACGGCATCCGGTGTTTTTCCGGAGGCCAGGGCAATTAGCGGAACGAGAACCCCTTCGGAGTATTCGTCCCAGCGGTATCGGATATATTCCCGATGTCCATCCCGCTGGTGGAATCCCAGGCTGAAGGCCTTCGAGTCCCGATCATTACCCTCCTGGGTCAGCATGGCCCCGAAGTCAATCCCGTTGAACAGGGTGTTCACCTGCTTGCGCAGATTGCCCCCGAAATACTCTCCGGCGACGATGGCGCCCAGCATGAAAAGCGTGGTGTCGATGGATGAAAACTCTGACGTCGGCAGGGGTTGACCCGTATCGCCGTCCAGGAAGTGGGCGAGCCAGCCCCGATGTTGCGGGCCGGTGCCTTTCATCGCCGTTTCCAGCATTTTTTCTGCCTGTTGCCGGGCTTCTTTCCGCGAGATCATGCCCTTTTCCACGGCCAGCGGAAGGATAGCCAGGCCAAAACCGGTGGCGGCGATACTGGCAATGTTACCCGGTTTCGGGCCATTTTCCGTATACTTGACCCGATCCGGGATCAGGCCCGACGGGGTGCGGTAATCCAGGAAATACCGGATGCCTTTCCGTTCGATGGTATCCAGCATGCGGTTCAGATCGCTTCGTTCGGCGGGTGTGAGGGCGCCGGTTTTTCCGCTGAAACTGACCCGATCCGGCGGCTGTCCGGGTACGGCCCGCATGGGATGACCGGTCCGGTTTCCGCTGAAAGCCGGTGACATGCGAAGAACAGCTGCGTTCGAGGAGCCGGTTAGACGCACGGAAAATCCCTCCTTGAGTTTTTCCTGAGTTTTTTGTCCCAACGATTGGATCGAAAGCCCCATGAAGATATCATGCCCCCGGCTGGGTGTCCACCCAACCGGCTATTGAAAAACGGCGAATGCTGTGTTAGGTCCCATAAAGTCTTTCAGGAAAGGCTTCTTGGCGCTTGTACCACTCTGTATAAAATATATTTCCGGGTTTATACCCGCCTCATCCGTTAGCGCCGGGGGCTATGCGGCAGACTCGCCCGATCTTCTATGAAAAGACTAGAAAGGCGTCTGATTGTCTCCCTGGAGAAATACCCTAAAATCAAATTGTAAGTCGGAAAATGACTTACGCTCTGAGATTCACTGTATAACCAAGTGGAAGCAAACATTCATTCTCTGGTCAGGTTTTCATTGCCACCGAGAAATCCCGTTTAAAACGGGAAACCAGGGACGGTTGGTCCCAAGGCACAATCCCTGGCCAGAGAACCCTTATCCCTGTTTGTTCCGAAACCCCTCACCCTGAAATAACCATGGAAATCGACGAAAGTTGGAGTACAGGCTGGGAAAAACCGGCCTGCTTAAGGAGGATTATAGGCGATGAAATATTCCAATGCCAAGTATGAGGCAGCCAAGAAAAAAGCGTCACGGACCCGCAAACGCAGCTTTTATATTAACGCTTTCGAGGAGCGTGGCGAATTTCATATCCCCGACTACCAGGAATTTGATTACCTGTTTCCCCAGCCCGAATATGCCGACGAGGAGTTGGGCAAGATGGTTCGGGCGTAATACCCGTTTCCGGCAACCGGCGGATGGCGACTGGAGCGAGCGTTGACTGAAAGTGCGCCATCAAAAAAACCGATGATGCTGTTTCGCCGTAGTGCGGGACGTAACAGGAGGTCCATTTTATGGCAACGAGTTCACTGTATCATGAAGATCGGTTCATCGGGCTGGAGGAGTTCCCTCCCGTACGCTTCAGCGGTTTTGATCATAACGTTGACGTTCATATTGCCCAGTACCTGAGAGATTTTTTCAGAAAGAGTACGCCATCCGACGAGGCGCCCACTTTTGTGATTCCCTCGATTCTGGATTTGTCAATGTATTTTCACTGCCACGAATTCGACATTCTCGATGTCATCGAAACCCTTAAAAGGCAAGGGTATGAATGCGATGTGCGGGACTTTTACAAACCCATCCGGGTCAAGACGGCGCCCCCACCGGTTTATCACATGCGCCGTTTCGTGGAAAACCGGTGGCGCGGTATCGGGAACTTTCTCATGCAACTGGCCCGGTATGGTCGCCCCCAAGGCAAACCGGGAAGCCTGCTGGAATCCTGAGAACCGTGAAGAAAGCGGGTCAGAATTCCATGTTCAGGTAGCCAAGCAGACTCATGACCGGAATCCGGCTCCACTCGGGGCGATGGCGCAAATCATGCTCCAGTTCGTGGAGGGCTTTTTCCAGGACGAAGCCGTCCAGGATCTTGTAGAAGTCCTCCACCCTGGCGGGCATGAAGGATGCGCCGTTGACGGCCTGCGAGTAGCTCTGGATGAAAATGGCGTCCGTCCAGTTCTGGCAGAATTTGGCCCAGGGCAGGAAACGGGTGAAATCTTCGGGCCGGTTGTGGGTAAAGGTAAACAGGCTGCCGTAGGTTGCATAATTCAGTGACTGCAGCATTACGGCCATGTCCTTGATGGGGGTCTGCTTGGTCCGCCTTTCCTCAACCGGTTTGTAGAGTTCGCCTTCAAAGTCGCGGATCAGGAAATCCCCACGATAGTTGAAGACGTGCTCCAGGTGGAAGTTGCCCTGGACCCGGATACGGGTGATTTCCGGCGGATCTTCGGCCATCCGGTCGAACCGCTGGAAGAGAACTTCCCGGTGGTTCAGCAGGGTGCTGAGTGCCTGGCCGAGGTCGTCCGACAGGCCGTCCCGCATTTCCGCGGCGTGATCCAGCACCCGCGCTCCGTAGTCTTTCATGTTTCGGGCAAGTTCCCGGAGATCCGCCGGGGCGATTGTTTCGGGAGCGAAAGCGGGATCGGTCGTATCGGCGGCCAGCGCCAGGTGCATCTCGCCGGTCCGTTTGCCCAGCGTGGCGGCTTCGCGCAGGTGGAAGCCCAGAAGCATCTGCACATCCTCCGGCACGTCCTCGCGGGTGGCCAGTTCCGGCAGAGTCAGCCGCAGGGTGTCTCGTACCAGCGTGATGTCCTCCAGCATGTACATCCGTCCCGAAGCCCGTTCGTAGAACCGGCGCAGCTCGTCCACGGTGTATCCCCAGCCGTCGCCCTGGTGGTAGATCATTTCGCGCAGGATGCCCAGCACCATCTTCCGGCCTGACTTGTCTTCGTATTCAATGGCGCCGTAGACTTTCGGCGTCTGGGTAAAGCCGGTTTTCTCCGTCAGATGGCGCCCCAGTTCGTAATCCGGGTTAATGCCGTATTCCAGGCAATGGAAGAGTTTCAGCAGCAGATCCTTGCCGAAGCGCAGGGAAGAGTGGGTATGGATGGTGCCGAGCCGGGCGACCGGCTCCACCGCCTTGCTGTCCGGGTCCAGTTTGCGGAAGGCGTCGGTCTGTTCGATGCGGACCGTGCCCTTCTGGGTTTTGACGGGTTTGCCCGCCAGGATGTCCGTCATCAGGGAGGCGCAGAAGTTGTCGTTGGTCAGCCCATCATAAAGCACCACGTTTTCAGTCGTCCTGTTGTCTTTGAGTGAGGTTTGGACGTGGCCCATGACGGTTTCGGGCGCCTCGTCGAGGATCTGTTCGGCGTCCTCGCCGGTGGCGATGCTGATGGGAACCAGGTAGATCCGGGTTTCGCCGTGGGAGTATCCGGCCTCGACGATGACAACATAGCCCGGACGGTTGTTGGTGTTGATGCTGAACCAGTCCAGGATTTCCGTCCTGAGGAGAGTGGCGTCCTCAAATTTTGCCCAGGGCTGTTTTTCCAGGAAAACCGGAATAATGTCCCCCTTCAGGGTTTCCAAAGGCTTGCCGACAAACAGGCTATCCCAGCCGTTTTCCAGGACGATCTGCGGCGGCGCTTCCATCTCCTCTCCGGCCACTTCCGGGGCGGGCTTGCTGATGGACTGCACCGGGATGGGCATCGGCGTCTCGCATAGCAGGAACCAGTAGAAGGAATGAGGCCCCAGCGTCAACTGGTACTTGTCATCCACGATCTGAGGAAACTCCACCAACCCGAACATCTCCACCGGCGTGCTGCCCTTGAACGTGGAGAGGTCCAGCGTGACCGGCTGCGAGAATCGTGACAGGTTGGAGACCACAAGGACGGTTTCATCGTTGTACCGGCGGATAAAGGCCAGGATTTTACGATTTTCCGGGTGGAGGAATTCGATGGTTCCCCGGCCAAAAACCTTGTATTTCTTGCGGATGGCGATGATTCGGCGCATCCAGTTGAGCAGGGAGGACTGATCGCGCAGCTGGGCCTCCACGTTGACGGCCTGGTACCCGTGGATGGGGTCCATGTTGGGGGCGCAGTAGAGCTTGGCGAAGTCGGCGCGGGAGAAGCCGCCGTTGCGGTCGTTGTTCCACTGCATGGGTGTGCGGACCCCGTTGCGGTCGCCCAGGAAGATGTTGTCGCCCATGCCGATCTCGTCGCCGTAATAGATGATGGGCGACCCCGGCAGCGAGAGCAGCAGGTTGTTGAGCAGCTCGATACCCCGGCGGTTGTGTTCCAGCAGGGGAGCCAGGCGCCGCCGGATGCCCACGTTGATTTTCATCATGGGGTCGTAGGCGTAGGCCTTGTACATGTAGTCCCGCTCTTCGTCGGTGACCATCTCCAGGGTCAGTTCGTCATGGTTTCTCAGAAAGATGGCCCACTGGCAGCTGTAGGGGATGTCCGGCGTCTGGCGCATGATTTCCGTAACGGGATAGCGGTCCTCCTGGTGCAGGGCCATGAAGATCCGGGGCATGATGGGGAAATGATAGGCCATGTGGCATTCGTCCCCGTCGCCAAAATAGGCCCGGACGTCCGAAGGCCACTGGTTGGCCTCCGCCAGGAAGATCCGGCCCTCGTAATGCTCATCCATAACCCGCCGCCACTCCTTGATGAGGTCATGGGTTTCGGGCAGGTTCTCGCAATTGGTGCCATCGCGCTCGATGAGATACGGGATGGCGTCGAGCCGGAAACCGTCCACGCCCATGTCCAGCCAGTAGCGCATGATCTTCTCGATGGCCTTGCGGACCTTGGGGTTGTCGAAGTTGAGGTCCGGCTGGTGGTGGAAGAACCGGTGCCAGTAATAGGCCTTGGCTTCCGGGTCCCAGGTCCAGTTGGAGGTTTCCGTGTCCGTGAAGATGATGCGGGTGTCCTTGTACTTCTCCGTAGTGTCGCTCCACACGTAGAAATCCCGCTTGGAGGAACCCGGCGGCGCCTTGCGGGCGGCCTGGAACCAGGGATGCTGATCCGACGTGTGATTGACGACCAGTTCGGTGATAACCCGCAGGCCCCGCCGGTGGGCTTCTCGGATGAAGTGCTTGAAATCCCGCCGGTTGCCGTACACCGGGTTGAAGCCGTGGTAGTCGGCGATGTCGTAGCCGTCGTCCTTCAGGGGCGAGGGGTAAAAGGGCAGCAGCCAGATGGTGTTGACCCCCAGTTCCTGGATATAGTCCAGTTTGGCCGTCAAGCCGGGAAAATCGCCATAGCCGTCGTCGTTGCTGTCGAAGAACGACTTGACGTGGACCTCGTAGATGATGGCATCCTTGTACCAGAGGGGGTCCGATGCCGGTGAAAGGGGGGACATGGTTGCGGGCGTCTCCTGATCGCGTCGCCTGATAACGGTTCAAGGATACCAACAAGACCCTGAATTTCAATGCGTGAAATTATACCTCAGGGGGATCGGTCCGGCAGAAGGTTTGCCAGGAAGCGTTCCGGAACCAGAATCCCCGAACCTACCGCACCTTCGGGAGCTTCCACCTGAAGGCTGGCTTCCTGGGAAAGGGTCTCCAGTTCCGGAAGAGTCAAAACCGGGTTGTGGTGAAGCTGGAGTGCAATCAGAACAGCCGCTACCGGATTGACGTAGCTGGTGCCCGTGGCCAGCCGGTTCAGGGAGGCCAGGGGGATGCTTTCGCCGCTGAGGGTCATGGTGGGTTTCCATCGGCTTCCACGGGAGGAATAGGGCGTTGGCGTATCATCGTCGTAGACGCCGGGCGTGCCGTTTTCGCTGGCGGCGCCCACACGGATGACGTGGGGACTCCAGCCCAGCATGTTCACTTGCCAGTCCGGTGTGGAGGGACGAATATCCTGCGGCAGGGCGCAATGCTCGTTGCCGATGGCTATGACGGGGAAAATTCCGGCTTCAACGGCCTGTCGGGTTGTTTCCACCCATTCGGCGAGGGCCTGCTGGACTTCGGGACGGCGAACCTGCTCGTCCACGAAATCCACCCGCTCCTGCCGGCGCCTGTCAGAACCCCTGTTGTAATGTTCGGCAAGGATGACACCAATGGACATGTTGACGACCAGCGGTTGCCGGATGTCTTCATGCGTCTTCAGGGCCATCAGGAATTTCAGCCAGTCCGTGTACTTGTAAAGATCTTCCGTAATGCCCCGGACTACGTGGTTGTCGCGGGGAATCGCACGGGTTTCCGCCTTGAAAAATTCGGTTTCCGGAGCTTCCCGGTTTCGCGCAGGCCAGTAGCGAACCTCCGCCTGGGGAAGCAGGCCGTCTTGCTCGCTGTTGATTACCGCCTGAACCATGTCGTCATGGCTGAACATATAGGTATCCAACTGGATGATATTGTTCAGCGGAATTTCCGAAAGACCCCATTGCCGGAATTGCCGCCTGAGATGCTCCACGGCGCTGTCTGCCTTGAGCCGGGCCAGTTCATCGGGAGATTCAATCTTTTTCTTGTAGGCCTTGACCCGCGCCCGTTCGTCATCGGTTCCCGATGGCGGAATAAAGGCATCTTCCTCTGTCTCCTGGCTATCTCTGATGATGACGGGGGTATACCTCAAGGGTACCGGCATATCCGTCTGGCCTGGAATGGCGGGAGAGAAAGCGGTCATTGCCGGTGGATTCAGAGAAACCTCCGCGGAAGCGACCTTTTCCGCAAATGGAAACAGTGCGGGCAGCAGGGCAAAAAGCCGGATGAGAAAGTGCTTTTTCAGCAGGGGCATCCGGGATTGGCCCGGCGTGAACGTATCGCCACAGGCGCCTTCGCGTCCGAATGCCGGGACGATTCCGGCTGGCAATGGCCGGTCAGGCTGGTGGCAAGCAGGAAACAACCCTGCGCCCTGGAGAGGCAAAACGTTCATGAACCCTTCGAACCCAAAAATTCCACTTGAGGCAGTCATTGTAACAAAAAAAGAAACAGGCATGAATTGTCCTGTTCCGGTTGAATATTAAGCCGAATATGAAAACCGGAAATGCGAAATTAGAACTTGACGGGCAGCGGGAGTCTGAAGCCCGCGGCGGAAAAAATGTTACCGATGGCGTTCAGGCTTTCTCCAAGGGTATATTCCCGTTCAGGCCGGCCATTTTTTCGTATGGCGTGCAGGGGGGAAACGCCTGGCTCCGGCGTAAAGCGGCGAAGCTGGACATACCGGTGATGTTCCTGCGGCGATAGCACCGTCCGCCCGATTTGAACGAATCCTTCACGCCGGGCGGCGCTGATGCCCAGGATGGCGTTGGGCGTGCCGTCGGAGGAAAACAGGCTGAGGTTGCTGCCGTTGTGCTCTCCCTCATCATGGGTGGTCAGGGCGAAAACCGGTTTTTCACGGCGGGTCATGGTGAAGGAGTCCCCATCGAAACTGTAGCGGGTCTGACCGTCGGCGGATTTCAGCTGTACGCCTGATTCATCTGCCGCCAGGATTCCCTGGACCTCTCCCTTGGGAGACACCAGCCGGATTTCCGTGGCGGTGACGGGACCCGGTTTCTCAATATATCCGAATCGTGGACGGATGTTATAGATCGCAAGCGAATTCAGCGGCAGGGATGTTTCCATAAGCCCGTGTTTCCTCCTGTGGTGGATAACTCCAGGCTATGACAACTCCTTGACGTTTTTGTGAACAGGTCTAGTTAAAGCTTTTCAGGCGGATTTCGCGTGCCCGAAGCCGAAACCGGGAGGCCTCGTCGATACGGCTTGTGCGTTCGTATATGTTGGCCAGATCCTCCAGTATTTCGGCAGTCATGGGATGCTCATCCTCTTCCGAGGGGTCCCCGTATATCATCAGGGCCTGCTTGTAGTGCCGTTCGGCCTGGGCGTCCAGCTCCTGGACGGCGTAGACTTTTCCCAGCCCGCTATGTGCCGCCCCCAGCCGGATGGGGTCCGGAATCTTCTGGTTTTCCTGGAATGCCAGGAGCCGCATATACAAAAGGATGGCATCGTCATAGGCTCCCTGTTCCCGGTGAAGCTCCGCCAGGCTCTGGACGACATGCTCGAAATCCGGATGACCTGTCCCCATCGTGCTGTCCATAATAGAGAGGGTTCGGAAGTAGTAGGGGCGGGCGGCATCGTGATCCTGGCGGACGTGGTGAAGCCGGGCCAGCAGCAGGGTGATCTCGGCAACGTCGGGATGGCCCTTTCCGAGGAGATCCTCGCGGATGGCCAGCGAGCGCTCCAATAGCGGCAAGGCCCGGTGTTCCCGTCCCTGCCTGATGTAAAGATCTCCCAGCAGTTTCAGATCCTGGGCCATTGGGAGGTTTTCTCCGCCGATGTATTTTTCGTCAATGCTCATCGCCTGCTGAAAAACGGGTTCCGCTGCCGCCAGCCGGCCCTGGTGAACCATCAGCTGTCCCAGGTGCCTGAGATCGCCGGAAAGCGTCTCGTAGTGCTCGCTGATGTTCTTTTCCTGGGCCTGGATGGATCTTTGAAGCAGAGGCTCGGCTTCGGAAAAGTTCCCCCGGCGTCGGTGGACATCGGCGAGCGTTCGGATCACGGGAAGGGTATGCAGGCTTGTCAGGCCGTTTTTTCGCTCGGAGATCCGGAGGGCTTCCTTCAGCAGCGGAATGGCCTCCTCGTCCCGCGCCAGATCGATATACAGGCATGCCAGCCGGTGCAGGCTTTCCATTCGCTCCATGCTGTTTTTCCCCAGCCGGGTTTCCTTCAGGCGAATGGCGCGTTTATACAGGGGAATGGCTTTTTCGTACTGTCCGTCCGCCCGATGCAGGTCGCCCAGAAGATCCAGGAGCCTGGCGGCTTCCGCTTCATGATTCCCCTCGCGCTCATAGAGGGTGAGCGCTTTCAGGAAGGCGCTTTGGGCGTGCATATAATTGCCTTTAAGGGCTTCGATCCGCCCCAGGCCGGTCAGGGGGCCAGCCAGAAGAACCGGTGGGCGGTCCGGTTTTTCCGCCTCCATGAGCGCCAGTTGGAAGGCATCTCTTGCCTTTTGCAGGCTGTCTTCCTGAAGCGCCTTTTCGCCGGCCTTCATGTACTGCTCCCAGGGCGTAGCATGATTGGGCCGGATATCGCAGGCGATCATGGCCATCAGGGCTGCCATAAGAAAGACACCGGGCGCCAGAAGCCCTGCTGGCGGAATAATTTTGCGTTTAAGGCAGAATGGTTTGCTCATTGTTCTCCTCGTGAGTTTCCTCTTCCGGTTGGATTTCGGACAATTCCTCAAAGGCCGGTGGCAGCAGTGACGGGTCCAGCATCATGACGACAATCTGCCCCGGTTCGGCAACAGCCGGAGTACCGGGGGTAACCACATGAAGATCCTCCCCGGCCTGATCATCATTGTCCGGTAACAGCAACATGGGCAGGACCTTGCCCTCATGACGATCGTGCAGCATTCGAAGACTCACGGGTTTTGTCACCCGGAACGCCTTGATTTCGCTCCCCTTGGTGAACCGATCCGAGATGCCATAGCAGGAGATCCGGTTGCTGAAGGCGATCCGGCCCCGGATTTCCCTGGGCGAGATTCGAAGGGGAGACTGGATGGTGGCTTCCGGCATGACCTGGAACACGTTCTGCGGTCCGAAAATTTCCGAGAACCGGAACGTGGCCAGCGAGTTCACCTCGTCATTGGGTGTTGCCGCCAGCAACCGGCCAATTCCGGCGATCTCCTCCTCTTCGTTGAATAGCCTGTCCGAAAAAATGCTGGTGAATACGCAGGGCAGCCCGCTTTGCAATGCCCGGTACAGGTTGTTGCGGTTGATGTCCGTCAGCAGCACCTTCCGGTTGAGTTTCATCAGAAGTTCCGCCAGCCTGAGGGTCCAGGTATGGGCGCCCACGATGAGCAGGCCGCTGTCGGAGGGGCGGCTGAGTTTCAGAAGCCGGGCCACCGGCGGCGCCAGCAGACCATAAAACAGGATGGTGCCGAAAATAACCGAAAAGCTGATCGGAATCAGCTGTTCCGCGCTGGGGTATCCCGATTCCATCAGCAACAGGGCGGTAATGGAGGCAACCGCCGCGGCAACGATCCCTCTGGGCGCCATCATGCCGAGAAACACTTTTTCCCGCCAGT
>JBDIVN010000010.1:0-126173 GCA_039794365.1 Candidatus Neutrinobacter sp.
GGACTGAACCTGAACAACATCATCCGTGCCCTTCAACCCTTTGACACCAATTACTTCGCCGAACTCTCCGGCAACCTGCAGATCCGCGACGGGGTGGCCTATACCGACGACATCCTGTCCGACGGCGAAAACCTGGACCTGCTGATCCAGGGGTCCATGCGACTGTCTGACGGGTATGCGGACCTGGTGGTCAACGGCTCCATGAGCCAGGACGTCCACGGGATGCTGGGCGAACTGGGGAAGATCAGCGTCAGCAGGATTTTACGCTATGTGCCGGGTGTGGGCTATATTCCCGGCACAAGCAGCGGCGGCCTGGTGTCCTATATTCCGGGTGTGGGCTATGTGCCCGGTTTCGGCGGGCGGGTTTCCGACACCAGCCATTTCCAGGTCGTTATCAATGGCAGCCTTGAAGACCCCGATGCCATCCGCGGATTCGACTGGGTATCCCCCGACGCCATCGGCAGCCCGCCTGAACCTTAGACCCCTCACCCCAGCCCTCTTCCAGAGGGAGAGGGAGCAAAAGGAAGCCCCCTCTTTCTCTGGGAGAGGGTTGGGGTGAGGGTTTATATATCATTTGTAAATATTTTCGGAAAAACTTTCAAGATCGGCCCGTCGTGGCCCGATAACACCTGTAGAAGACGAGATGGTTCATCCCTACAGGAGTTCCAAGCATGAACAATGGCGAGAAAGACCTGAACCTGACGGCCCGTAGATTTACGGCTGAATTCAAGGCGAACAACGTAGTGAACGGCAACCCCAATGAATTCAATCCGGGAAACCTGGCATTCCAGAGATCCCTGATGGAGTTCCTGGACGAATTTACCGAAGTGATTTCCGGCGAATTGCGTTACCTGGAACCTCCTGGGGAAAACAATCGGTAATCCAAAACCTATGGGGCTGTCTACCGCATGAAAATTGAACCTGACAAGCATGTCAGACGGCTGTCCCGTTCCGCTTCAGGAACGGCGTCGGTGTTTGAGACCCTGCCATCCGCAGGAACCGGGGAGCCGATCGATCCGTTCGGCGCATTGGCCGCCTGGCAGGAAAACGAGCCGGGAATCCGGCAAACCGTCCGCTGGCATGGGGACGCCTTCCCCCTGAGGATCATGATCGACGGGCCGGAAAACGTAGCCAAGTATGTTTTCAGCGTGATCCGGGACTGGGAGGCCTCCAGCGGCGGACTCATCCGCCTGATGCACGTGCATTCCGACAGTGGCGTGGAAACCATCCGGTTCCGCTGGACGGACGAAGCCATCCCAGGCCGCGAGAACGAAGTGGGACACACCAACCGCAAGGTTCAGGGCAAAGGCTGGATTACCTATGCCGAAATCACCCTGCTCAACAACCCGGCCATTGACGGCGAACTGGACGAATCGAAACGGCTGAGGCGTCTTCGGGCCACCGTTCTGCACGAGTTCGGCCATGCGCTGGGACTGGAGCATTCCACGGATGAACACGCGGTAATGCACCACCGGGGCTGGAAAAACGCCCACCTGACCACCGGGGACATTCAGGCCCTGCTGGATCTCTACCGGGGCGGCGAATTTTCACTGAACGTCTGAATCTACCTGCCGTCAAGCAAGTGGGAGCAGGGCGCCTGGGGTTCCCTGACAAACCCTGGCAGCAGTTTCACGTCGGCGCCCTTTGCCAGCAGCAGGGCAGCGATGTCGCACTGACCATGTTCCAGCGCCACCAGCAGGATGGGGGAGCCGTAGTACATGTTCATGGGCAGATCCACCGGCAGGCCCCGGCTGAGCTGATCCTCGACATACGCCCGGTCGCCGTCGCGGACGGCCTGTTCAACACGGTCCTGCACCTTCAGTGGAATCGTGCAGAACGTCTTGCCGTCGGCGCGTTCGTACCACTCCCAACCGTTTCCCAGGCACCTGCGCCGCGAAAGTTCCGCCAGGGGCCATTCCGCATGGGCAACAGAACCCGGACCGTACCAGACGGACGAAAACGCAAGCAGAATGATCAGCAGGCGGCTCCCCGGCATCGGATTAATCCACCGTCAGGTAAGGCCGAAGCTTTTCCAGGCTCTTCGGGCCGATACCGCTGACGCCAAGCAGATCCTCCGGCGCGTTGAGGCGTCCGTGCTGTTCCCGAAAGGCGATGATCCGCGCCGCCAGCTTGGGGCCGATTCCGGGCAGACGCTCCAGTTCCGAAGGGGTCGCCTTGTTGATGTTCACGGTCAGCGGAATCGCCGCCACAACTTCGGGAGCCTTGCGTCCGGTCCGGGGTGGTGCCGGAACGGAAGTTTCCACCGCCACCGGGTCGATGGCCGGCACATAGGCCGAAGCCGGGATTTCATCCAGCTCCAGCGTCACCAGCGGATGGGGGCTGAGGGTGTAAAACAGCATGGCGAAAATGGCCAGAAAGAGAACCCCGGTCAAGGCAATATCCCATGAGGCCAGCCAACGGGATTTCAACGACTTCAGGAGATTGAGCAGCTTTGTCATGACGGAAACCCCTACGCTCTCTGGAGCATCTGTTCCCACAGACGGCGCAGATCGTCGTCCTCGATGCGCTTTTTCTCGTCCGCCAGCCGTTTGAAGGACTCGAACAGGGCGATCAGCTGATCGTCACTGGGTTCGATGCCAATCTGACTGAGCCGGGCCTTGACGGCTGCCCGCCCGGAGCGGGGACCCAGGGGCAGTTTGCTGCCGGAAAGGCCGATCCATTCGGGCCGCATGATCTCGTAGGTATCCCGGCCTTTCAGGAACCCGTCCTGGTGAATGCCCGATTCGTGGGCGAAAGCGTTGCCGCCGACGACGGCCTTGTTGGGCTGGACGGCCATGCTGGTGAGCTCCGAAACCAGCTGGCTGGTTTCCCAGAGATGTTCGCTGTTGATGTTGGTATAAAGCCCTTCAAAGTAGGCAGGACGAACCTTGAGGGCCATCACCACCTCTTCCATGGCGGCGTTTCCGGCCCGCTCGCCGATGCCGTTGACGGTGCACTCCACCTGCCGGGCGCCGTTCTGGATGCCCGCGATGCTGTTGGCGGTAGCCAGGCCCAGATCGTTGTGGCAGTGAACCGAAATGATGGCCTTGTCCACGTTGGGCACGTTGGTCATGATGCCGTGGATCAGGCGGCCAAACTCATCGGGAATGGTGTAGCCCACCGTATCCGGGATATTGACCACGGTCGCGCCCGCATCGATCACGGCTTCGACAATCCTGTAGAGGAAGAACGGCTCGGTGCGGCCCGCGTCCTCGGCGGAAAATTCCACGTCGCGGCATTTGGAAGCGGCCAGGGCCACCATGTCCGTGGCGATCTTCAGGATCTCGTCGCGGCTCTTCTTGAACTTGGCCTGGATGTGGATGTCGCTGGTGCCAATGAACGTGTGGATTCGGGGCTTTTTCGCCACTTTTACGGCGTCCCACACGGCCTCGATGTCCTGCGGAGTGGCGCGGGCCAGCCCGGCCACGGCAGGGCCTTCCACCTCGGCGGCGATCTGGCGTACCGATTCGAAATCGCCGGGGCTGCTGAAAGGGAACCCGGCCTCGATGACGTCCACATTGAGCTTGGCGAGCTGTTTTGCGATGGTCAGCTTTTCATGCTGCTTGAGCGCGGCCCCGGCAGACTGCTCCCCGTCACGCAGCGTCGTATCAAATATGAAGACCTGGTTTTCCGGTCGTTTCATCCGCTTGTTCGTTTCTGACATGGGAACCTGCCTGACCCGTGATCGTCCAAACCTGACAGGTGGCACCCTGAGTAGCTTCTTTAGCGCAACTGCTGCTAATATGATAAGGATGGCACCATCTCTTCTATAATACCCAAGCCTCAGGCATCGGCTCAAGTTTTTTAAAGGGGACACGATGACCCGACGGATTCCCATTCTCCTGCTCACCGGGATTTTCGCGATCGCCGTCCTGCTGGCCGGTTGGGCCACGGCGGCTTCCGGCACGCCGGACCTGCCGCCGGAACTGCGACAGGAAAAACCCTTGCCCACCCTGCTGGAATTCTACGCCGAATGGTGCGGCACCTGCCGCAAGATGCTGCCTATCCTCCATGAAATCCAGTCGCAGACCGAGGGGCACCTGCACATCATCCGCCTTGACACCGATGATGAAAAGAACGAGGCCCTGGTGGAGCGCTATCAGGTCAACGGCACCCCTACCTATTTTCTGTACGATCGGGAGGGCAAGCCCCTCTATAAAATGGAAAGCCGGATCAACAGCGAGCTGCTGAAGATCCAGGCCTACAAAACCGCCGGCACCAGCAAGCCGGTGCTCGTGCCGGCCAGTCTTCCCGGAGCCGGCGAAAGCATGAAGCCTTACACACTGGTCCAGTTCCACAAGGACAACTGCGGTTCCTGCATGGAGGGCAAGGCCTTCGGCGACTACCTGGAAAGCCGTTTCAAAAACGACCTGGCCGTGATTGAGCTGAACCACAAGGATGCCGCCGTCCGCGAGGCCATGAAGAAAACCCACATCAAGCAACCCCCCGGTTACATCCTGGTAGATCGTGACGGCTATTCCTTCCTTCAGTTTCCCAGGCCGTTGAATCGCCAGGACAAATACTTCATCTGGCAATACTTCCAGCTTATCCACCAGTCAAAACCCTGACATTGACAGGGGATATCTTCTGTTATATATAAACTATCGAGTAAGGGGTTACAGGGGTACCTGTTTTATGCGGGTTCATGGGCTGCCGGTGCAGTTTCAAGGAAGATCCCCGTCCGGACCGGTTTTCGGCCAGACGGTGAGCCAGGCCGGGGAAGCCGATGCCCTGTCTCTTCACGATTCGGACTCGTTCCAGGCCACTACCGCTCTGGACCCCCCGAAAGTTAAAAAGCCTGCGCCCAGGCATGCCAACCCGGTCCGCCAACTGATCTGGACGGACGGGGTATCCATGCCGTTCCTGAGAAAAGCATACAGATTATTTCTGGAGAAAGTTCCCGACGCCGTCATTCAGAACCTTCTGGACGAAGGCTACAGCATTGTCCTCAAGGAGCGGATCACCCGGAACCGCCCGGATCTCCATCCGGATTTCAATTACACCGGAGGTCTGCATCTGGAGGGCGAACGGGCTATCCTGATCGCGCAGAACATTATCGGCAGGGCCACGGGAGAGCCGATTGAGACTCTCTACTGGGGCAACGCCCTGCTCCATGAGATCGGTCACCGGGTCGCGTTTCATCTGGGTCGGACACGGGCGAAAGGGATTCTTCCGAACCCTGCCGATCCGGAGAACCTTGCCCGGCTCCGGGAGAAAAACAGCCTGAACCTCTGGGGAGTCACCGAAGGGGCCGACTTCCGAAACGCCTACCTGGCGGATTACGATGCCCTAACCGAAGAAATGCGTGCCCTCGACATCAAGTTCGCCTACTTCACCACCCCGCGCATCAAGGACGGCAATCCCCTGGAGAAGGCCCGGCAGGAAACGTTTGCCGAGGCGTTCGACATCCTGCTGCGGGGGCCGGAATCCAGATTCAACTATGAAAACTTTACCCGCTATCTGCCCCGCACCCTCAGGGCAACCTGCCGGATTCTGCAGGCGCATTACCCGGACTTCCAGCCTCACCCGGCGCTTCAGCCTCTGCTGGAGAAGGAGGAAACGGCTAGCCCGGAGAATCAACCCTGAAGGCTGTGTCGGGACTCGAAGCCTTCATCACTCCTGCCAGGCGTTGAAGCAGGGATTCCCAGTCATCGCAGGCCAGGGCCACGGTTTTCAGCCGGGAAGTTTCGCCGCTGACGAGGGTCACGTCGCGTTTCGGCAAATCCAGCGTCTTGGCCAGCACCTCAATCACCGCCCGGTTGGCCTTGCCGCCTTCGGGGGGTACGCTGACCTTCACCTGCACCCGGTCGTCACCCTCTTTCCAGGGCATCACGGCGTTCACGCTGCCTTTGGGCGTCACCCGGACCGGCAGCAGCAGGCGATCATTTTCCCGTCGAATGACGATCAAGGAACTGTTAATAAGTAAAGCCGGACTTGCGCAGGTGGCTCATGGGCTGCAGATCGTTGTTCAGCAGGCCGCCGCCAACCACTTCGGCTACAAAGACGTCATGATCGCCGCCGCTGACCGTATTTTTCACTACGCAGTCCATGCTGGCCACGGCATCGTTGAGGATCAGTCCGCAATAGGTGGACCGGTAGGACACCTTCTCGAACTGGTCCGGCTGGTACTTGCTGAAGGCCCGCATCAGCTCCGTGTTGTCCTTGCTGATGACGTTGATGGTGAACCGTCCGGTCCTGCGAATCAGCTTGTGCAGTTCCCGATCCGGGTGGATGGCCACCGTCAGCGTCGGCGGTTCGAAGCCAGCCTGCTGAATCCAGGAGGCCAGCATGCCTGCCTTCTCGCCCTCACCCTCGGCGGTTACGATGTAAACCCCACTGGTAATGCGGCCCATGGCCTCACCGATGGTCCTCTTGCCGCTTATCTCTTCCGTCATGGTCATGACAACCTCTCCTTCCGCATCCACTTTGTCACCAGTGTAACCAAACAGGCCGATCCACTCAACTACCCACCGTCATTCCCGCGAAGGCGGGAATGACGCACTCATTTCTGAGTGTTACGCCCAATCAACTAAGGAGCCGAACGGCTCCCGCTTTCGCGGGAATGACGGGCAGTGCAAGGTCAATGGATTCGTTTTTCAGACCCCGCTATAATGTCAGCGACATGACCCAGACCCCCGAAAACTGGAAAGACAGCCCCCGGACCCTCTCCCCGGAGGATCTGGCCCGAATGGCGCCGGTGACCCAGGCGCGGCTGACCCGGCATGTGTTCGTCTGCACGGGGGCCTCCTGCGCCGTCAACGAGAGCCAGCAGACCCTGGAGGCCTTCTGGGAGGTCCTGCGGGATCGCGGGCTGCTCTATGGCAAGCGGGGATCATTCGAAGGCTCCGTTATGGTCACCACCTGCGGCTCCATCGGTTTCTGCGGCATCGGCCCCGCCGTGCTGATCTACCCCGACGGCACCTGGTACTATGGCGTCAAACCGGCGGACGTTCCCCAAATCGTAGACGATCACCTCCTCAACAACCGCCCGGTGAAACGGCTGCTGGGGTACCGGCTCCCTGTCCGGTAGTTCTCTTCCCTCACCCCAACCCTCTCCCAGAGGGTTGGGGTGAGGGAAGCAAAACCCCGGAAACTCAAGCTTCCGGGGTTTGAATGCTAGTCGGTTTTGGCGGAGACGCGGGTGCGTTTGGGCGGGCGACCGCGGCGGCGCTTGGGCTTGCCGGAGGATGCGGATTCGTTCTCCTTGCCGCCATCATCATCGGAATCGTCATCCGGGGTATCCGAATCGTCGTCATCATCAGATGCCGACGGCGAGCCATTGGGCGATTCATCACGCGAACGGACCGGTTTCGGCGGACGGCCACGGCGACCCCGGCTGGGCTTGCGCTCCTCGTCGGAATCTCCGCGGGTTTCGTCATCCGAATCCTCGTCGTCATCGGAATCGTCGAAGGCTTCCGCGTCCTCCAGGTCATCGCGCTCTTCACGCGAACGATCCCGGAGTTCCTCGTCGTCCTCGTCATCCTCATTGTCATCGTCATCGCGGGCGCCGCGCCGGTCCTCTTCAAAACGGCGGCGTCCCTGGTGACGGCGGCTTTCGTAAGGCGCCGGAGACTCCCCGGACTCGATGGACTGGACCAGCGTCAGAATGTCGTTGGCCTTGGGATTGATCCGGGCCAGGATGCTGTTGGCGTTAATGGGGTTGCGGGAGATTTTCACGGCGTCCGCAAACCGGACGCCGAACTCGTTGAACGCCTTTTCCTTAAAGAACTCATCCAGGGGCTGATGCAGGCGTTTGGGACGATCCCCGTTCCCGCTTTCGCTCTGCCGGATGAGAATGCTGCCCGGCGTAATGGGTTCGCGCTGCTGACGGTCTCCGCGATCGCCCCGATCGCGATCCCGGTCCCGGCCACCCCGGCCACCCCGATCCCCGCGGTCTCCGCGTTCGTTGCGATCGCGTCCCCGGTGGGAATGGCGGATGGGCAGGTTGCCGCGTCCGGGCCGGACGTTGCGGATCTCGCCGTCGATGTTGGGCGGCGCCCAGTTGAAGTCCTCGATGGCGTGGCCGGTGCCGTCGCAGGCCCCGCAGGAGCGGGTGAAGATTTCGCTGAGGGACTGACCCTGGCGGTGCCGGGTCATTTCGACCAGGCCCAGGTCGGTCAGCTGACCCATCTGGGGCTTGGCCTTGTCGGGGGCCAGTTCGTTCTCGAAGCTTTCCAGTACGGAGAGCTGATCGGCGCGGGACTCCATATCGATGAAGTCCACGATGATCATCCCGCCGATATTGCGCAGCCGGAGCTGCCGGGCGATCTCCTTGCAGGCCTCCAGGTTGGTGCGGCGGATGGTTTCCGCCTGGGACTTGAGACTGGTGAACTTGCCGCTGTTGACGTCAACGACGGTCAGGGCCTCGGTGGGCTGGATGTAGAGGTAGCCGCCGCTGGGCAGGGGAACTTTCGTCTGCAGCGCCAGCTTGATCTCGCGGTCCACACCCTGGCCGATCAGGATGGAGTTGTTGCCGTTGTGCAGCGTCACCTTCACGCCCTTGTCCATGTTCCAGTTCTGGAGGAGCTGCTGGGCACGCTGCTGACCGAAGGCCGTGTCCACCATGATTTCCACCACGTCCTCGGTCACGATTTCGCGGATGACCCGGTAGAGCAGATCCTGGTCGCGGTGAAGCAGCGAAGGCGGCTGGGCCGTGTCGGCAGAGGCCACGATGTTCTGCCAGCGATCGAGCAGGGTCTCGAAGTCTTCCTGGATGTCGGCGTCCTTCTGGTGATTGGCCTCGGTGCGGATAATCAGGCCCACCCCGGCGGGCTTCACCATGCTGGTGACGGCTTTGAGGCGGGAGCGCTCTTTTTGCTCCTCGATACGGCGGCTGATGCTGATGCCCTTGGATTCCGGCATCAGAACAAGAAAGCGGCCCGGCAGGCTGATGTTGGTGGTCACCCGCGGCCCCTTGTGGCCGGTGGGTTCCTTCATCACCTGGACGACAATCTTCTGCTTGGGCTTTATGCGCTCCTGGAGATCTCCGCGACCCTTGACGTCGCTGGAGTGGAGAAAGCCCATCTTGTCGCCGCCGACGTTGACGAACGCGGCATCGATACTGGGCAGGATATTTTCGACGGTTGCGAGGTAGACGTCGCCCAGGAGCATGTCACCCCGGTGGATGATGAACTCGATGGCGCGATCGTCCTCAAGCAGAGCGGCGATGTTATCGCGCTCCGAGACGATGATTTTCTTTTTTCCCATGGGTCAATCCTTTTAAAACTTGAAGTAAATCTTTTAAAGCCTGCACAACAGCCCGCATTCGCCCCCGGAACTTTCCCGGCGGCTACGCGATGCGCGTCCATACAGTGGTCAGACTTTGACAGTTGTCGAATCCTTTAGAAAAATCTGTATTCGATTGAAAAAACCTTTTGAGGCCGGGTTGGCAAAGAGGCCGCTTACCCTGCGACAGGCTCCCGTTCAAGTTCGATTTCGGTACGGATGACACGCCATTGAACGTCGGAAGCAATCCTGGATAGCAGCCATTCCGGCTTGACGGCGACCGGACCATCCTTACGCTCTTCGGGCAGCGTGAAGGTGAAATGAAGTTCACCCTGGCCGTCAGATCTGTCAAGCGGAGACTCCAAGCGGAGCTCTGTCAGGTATGGCGCTATATCAAAGACTTTTGTCGCGGTTCGGGTCTGGTATTCGACGGGCAGTGATTCCTGCTCGGCCAAAACCCTTACTCGTTCCTTCATCATATACCCTTTTGGGTCCTCATGGCAAGACCACCGGGCAATGTACTTCATCCGTCGTATCCGCTTGTCGATGCTCGGAGAATGGGGCGGCAGCATGGTGGCGTCCAGCGCCCGACCCCCTTCGGGCAGGAAGCCGTTCAGAGGCTCGATGATCTCCGTCGCCGGATCGCGGATTTCATCCGTCAGGTCGATGTCGAGATACTCGCCCAGGCCCTCGGTGAAGAGGGGCAGGGCGGGTCCGAAGGCCGTCTTCGGCTTCGGGTTGAATCCCTGGCTCCATGCCAGGGGCAGCTTGGCCCGAATAATAGCCCGGTGGACCATCCGAAGCCAGTCCAGGTGGGAGATAAACCGCAGACGGCCTTTCTTCTCGATTCGAATCCGGGCCTTGCAGACCGGCTCGCGCTTGAGTGGCGGCTTTTCAGGGATCTCATCGGCGCCGGCCTGTTTCTGGACTTTCAGTTTCGGCTTGGCCTTGGGGGTTTCAATGAATTTGGGCCAGGTGCTGTACGTGGCACAGACGCCGCAGGTGCTGCACGCCTCGAAACACGGGGTGGTGCTGGTTTCCGCCGTGGCCCGTTCGAATTCCTCCTTCAGCCATTTTTTGTCGAGGCCCATGTCGATGGGGTCCCACGGCAGCGGCTCGTCCGGGTCCACCAGCCGTTCACGGGTATAGGCCTCGTAGTCGATGCCCCGTTCGGCAAGCGCATCATACCACTTCTGGAAGTTCATGATGTCGTCCCAGGCGTCGAGATAGGCGCCCTTGCGGTAGGCCAGCTCCAGCACGTCCGCCAGTTCCGGGCCGCCCTTGGAGATCACCGCCTCCAGCTTGCTCAGTTCCGGGTCCGTAAAGTTCAGCTTCACGCCCTTGATGCCTTTGAAAGCCTGCTTCAGGTATTCCCGCTTCTCGTTGAGCGTCTCGATGGAGTCCTGGGGGAACCACTGGAACGGCGTGTGGGGCTTGGGCACGAAGTTGGAGAGGGTGACGTTGACCTCCAGCACGTTGCGAATGGACAGGTCCGGGTCCCGCCGGATCTCGGCGCAGGCCCGCTTCATCCGGCGGACCAGATCGGCGATGCCGTCGAGGTCCGCCTGGGTCTCCGTGGGCAGGCCGATCATGAAGTACAGCTTCACCTTGTTCCAGCCCGCCCGGTAGGCGGAGGTCACGGCGTTGAGGATCTCGGCGTCGGAGAGGTTTTTGTTGACGACGTCTCGCATCCGGTCGGTCCCGGCTTCCGGTGCGAAGGTGAGCGTGCTCTTGCGGACGGTCTGGACGGCTTCGGCGACGTCCAGACTGAAGCGGTCCGCCCGCTGGCTGGAGAGCGACAGCGACGCGTTATGCTCCTTCAGGGCGTCCGTGACTTCAAGAATCAGGGGCTTGAAGTAGGAGTAATCCGCAATGGACAGGGACAGCAGGGAGCATTCCTCGTAACCGGTTTTTTCCAGTTCACGAAGGGCACTGTTCTTGATGTTCTCGATACTCTGCTCGCGTACCGGCAGGTTGATGAAGCAGGGCTGGCAGAACCGGCACATGCGGTCGCAGCCGCGCCGGGCCTCGATGACCACCCGGTCGTGCACGGCGGCCACGGAGGGGATGAGGGTCGGCATGTCCACCTGGGTCTCGGCGATATCCACGATGCGCTTGTAGGCCCGCTCCGTCCTGCCGGGAATGAACACGCCCTCGATTTTCCCCAGCCGTTCCATCAGGTCGGGTTTCGAGAGCTTCTCCTTCTTGCCCGCCGCGATGGCATCCAGAATCTCGATAATGACATGTTCCCCGTCGCCGATGATGAAGGCATCGAAAAACGGGGCCAGGGACATGGGGTTGCCCGATCCGGGACCGCCCGCCATCAGGAGCGGCCAGTCCCCCAAGCCATCTTCACGCTCCCGGTCGGAAGCCCGCAGGGGAATGCCGGCGGATTCCATCATGCCCAGAATCGTCGTGTAGTTCAGCTCGTACTGGAGGGAGAAGGCCAGCAGGTCGAAGTCCGCCAGCGGCACCCGGCTTTCCACGCCGAAGAGGGGCACGCCGTGTTCCGCCGCCTTTTCGCGCATGTCGGGGGCAAAGGCGTAGACCCGGTCGCACATGTACTTCGGGTGCTGGTTCACCACGCTGTAGAGCAGTTTGATGCCGTAGTTGGAGATGCCGATCTCGTACAGATCCGGGAAACCGAAGGCCATGGTCACCTCGGACTTGTGGAACGGCTTGCGGTAGGCGCCTTCCTCCAGCCCCAGATACCGCCCCGGCTTGAACACCTGCGGCAGCAGGGTGTCCTCAAGAAGGGCCGAGTCGATGGGACGGCCTTTTTTCCGAATGTCCGAAGGGGATGAACGCATCACGTGTCCGCTCTGGCCAGTTGCTGACGTCTACCGGATTATAACAGCGGCACAAGGGCGGCTCAACTCAAGTTTGGGTACGGCCAGCCGAAAACAGGGAATACCATGTCCAAGCGCACAGCACGAGCCGAACGGAAGATTCGGCAGGCAAGCCTCTGTCTGCTGATTGGCGGCATTCCCTATTTTCTGCTGGTTCTATTCTTCTGCTGGTGGTTCTCTCACGATCCACAGATCCAGGCATTCCTCCGTGAACCATCCATACCAACGATGAGAATTGCCAGTATCGGCGTTCTCTTCCTGGCCACCCTTGCCATGAACTTTCTGATCTGGGTTTCAGCCTTGGGACTTCGTCTGAAACAGGAATGGGCCTACTGGATCGCCAGTTGTGTCTTCGCATTGTTCAAGCCAGGAATTCTTGGAACCGTTTTGATCATCCTGGCCCTTGCAACAAAGCTGCCCCGGCTGGCCGAACAGGTTGCCCAACAACCTGAATTCCTGGGCATCCTTGTCCTGATTATCTGCATCCCGGTCCTGTTCACCGTCCTGGGCCACATCGGTCTTAAACACCTCGACGATCCGGACGTCCGTTTTTAATTATCAGGCCTCCGGCAGCTTTTTGCAGGGATGCTACCGCACACTGTTTTCCGGAATCAGCGGGTTACGGAAAACATTGGACGGGTCCGTCTTGAACACCGTGCCGTGGCCGGTATGGAAATACAGATACAATGCCGGGTTGTCCAATTCATCGTCCGCATGGCGTTTCTTCAAATTGGTCCATCCCAGTTCCCCGTACAGCCTTTCGGTCAGTTCCGGCAAAGCCTGATAAACGGCGATGGCGGTTTCCATTTGTTCGGGCGACGTATATGAATAGTGAAAGCCCGACGGCATGTCTCCCGTAGGCTCCACGACCTGGATGCCGAATGCCTGTGGGTCTTTTAACACCGGCGTCTCAGGAAACAGTTCGAACAGGTTGAGTTTGAACGTCGCGTTGGGGAGATCTTTCAGGGCGTCGATGACAAACCGGACCGTCTCCTCGGATTCCTCCGGGGTATCCCCCGGAAACCCCGATATCATGGTGATGTGCAGCCCGATGCCCTGATCGGCTATCTCCCGGAACATCCGGCGCACGGCGGGCAGATCCAGACCATTCTCATGCTTGTCCATCAACCGGAGCATCCGGGTGGATGAGGACTCCAGCCCGAACAGGATCTCGTAACACCCGGCCTGTTTCATCGCCTGGAATATCTCCGGTGTAAAGCCGGATTCAATCCGGCAGCGGCAGGACCATTGGCAGGAAATGCCCCGCTCGATGACGCCACGGGCAAAGTTTTTCAGGAACGACGGCGACAGGGCCTCGTCCGAAAAGATAAAATGCCGGTAACCCGATGCCGTGTAGGATGCCAGCTTGTCCAGGGACAGGCTGAGTTCTGAGAGGGAAACGGGCTGGGGATTGTCGTACTTGGCGTTCTGAACGCAGAACGTGCAGCGGCTCCAGTAGCAGCGCCGCTCGCTGAGGCGTGTCCACAGGACGGGCACGGGTGAGAAGACGGGTGACGGCGGCGGCGGCAGGAACACGGTCTGTGTCTCGGCCTCGGCCCGAAGAAAGCCCACCGGGCGCTCTCCTGCCTGAAGGGCCGGAAGCATCCTGGACAGAACGGCATGCCGCTCGTCCTTGGCGACAATCACGCTGTCGAAAATCCGGGTCAGTTGCCCGGAGGCCTGGAGCCTTTCCATATGCGGCTGGAGCGTAAAGTTTTCATAGCCGTGATCCGCCAGGCAGAGGTACGGGGTTTTGCCCGGACGGGTTCTGAAGTGTTGCGCCGTAATCAGCGCCGTCAGCAAGTCTTCCGGGAATGTCACCGAAAACAGGATGACGTCCGGTGTTATGGAGCACTGTTCCAGGGTATGGCCGATCAGCCTTGACAGCAGCGAATCTTGCCGGGCATAGTCCACGAGGCTCCGGCTGTCCGCATAGTCCAGCCCGTTGACCCGTGGGCCGTGGAACAGGGCAATGTCAATCTCGGCCTGGGCCTCGTTGAAAGCCGACAGGTAGCGTGAGAAATTCCCCGCCGCCTCGAAATAACCCTCGGCCCGACGGAAGGTTTCTTCCTGCTGAAACGCCGCCAATGCCTTGCTCGCCCCGGTGCTCAGACCGTTCAGGTCGATCCCTTGTGCCGTCCACTCCAGCCGCTTGCGCGTCTTCTGGGTGAAGCTGTATGGCGCCAGCAGGGCCTCAATGGCCAGAGGACTGCAAAGCATCCGCCACCAGTGATAGTTCAGGTTCAGCAGGCTGGCATTGACGCCATCCAACTGGGTTATGGCGGACCACAGAACGTTGGGATCACTCTGTAAGGTGGGAAACTTGCCGGGAGGCGTTATCAGAACAGCTTCCACGGCGGGTTTCTATCCCCGGATTCCAGTGGTACCACTGCAGGGACGGCATTTTCCCCTCTCATTGCAGCATACAGCATCTGCAATTTGCAGATGCCCCATACCCAATGTTGAGGAAGGAGATGGTATCAATCCCTGCCGGGCATTGACCGGCGCCTCACCAAGATGAAGCAGGGACATCACGGCCAGTAAAACAACACTGAGGAATTGCAGAACATGGGTCATCAGATACTCCTTATTTTAAAAGCAACTTATCCCCGAATGCCACAAGGACCACCGTCAGGTCTGCAATCCCCCCTTTCCGAACAGCTTCTGCCTTCTTCAGCAAGCAGATGTCCGGTACCCAAGGCAGCAGGGGCCGTTGACTTCACCGACTCCTGCTGGTCGCTGACCGATATGAAACAGGGACATCACGGCCAATAACGCAACACTGAGGGATTGCAAAATACGCGTCATCAGATATTTCCTTTCCGCTTATCCCCGGACTCCACAGTTGTTAGGAGGACCGCAATTACCATAGTCCGAACAGTTATCAGCAAGTAGAAATCCGGTACCCAGGGCTGCGGGAACCGTTGGCTTCACCTGCTCCTGCTGGTCGTTGACCGGCGTTTCGCCTAGATGAAGCAGGGACATCACGGCCACTAAACCAATACTGAGGGATTGTAAAATGCGTGTCATCAGAATTCTCCGTTTCTTGCGGCAGGCTTATCCTCTTACCCCGCAGTTAGGCTTATGGATAGGAGGTTTGCAACCTGGCCTATCGGGATTGCAGGCAATCAGAAGTCCTGTACCCAGGGCGGCAGGGGCCATTGATTTCACCGATTCCTGCTGGTCGCTGACCGGCGTTTCGCCTAGATGAAGCAGGGACATTACGGCCAGTAACGCAATACTGAGGAACCGTAGGGAACGTTTCATCGCATCAACTCCAATTCCATAGACATTCTGACATAATAGGGTATACAACCCCACGACACAAGCCGGGAGTATACAAACGTTGCAAAGGCCGGGAAAAATGCCGAAACTACGCCTCCGGCAACTTTTTCGTCAGGCGCATGATTTTCTTGCGGGTGCGATCGGCCTCTTCGTTGCTCGGATTGAGCGTGAGATAGACATGATAATGGCGGATGGCCTGGCGGTAGTGCTTGCGGGCGGCCAGCAGGTCCGCGAGTTCCTGGTGCGCCTCCGCATTTTTGCGATCCAGCGCGATGGCCTCGTTCAGCAGGCGCCGGGCCTCGGTCCAGTTGGATTTCTTGCGGAAAATCCGGGCCTCCAGCACCTTGCCCTGGGAATCCCTGCGGGCCTCCCTGGCCTTTTTCATGCCCAGTTTCGCCGCCTCGCCGGTAATGGAACCCCCTGAGGCGGCCCGCTTGAAGGTCTGGATCGCCAGATCCGGCTGTCCCATCTCCAAAAGCATCTCGCCCACCATCACCACATCCGCCGGATCGGAGACGGCCCGCATGGCGGCCTCAAAGGACTCGTTGGCCCGCTGGTAGTCGAACCGGGCAGTGTAAACCTCGCCCTTGGCGATGCCCTGGTTGGCAAGATAAATGGGCGAGTTCATGGCCTGCTCCATTACGGCAGGCTCCAGTTCGGAGAGGTTTCGGTTGCCGCCGTTCAGCTTGACCTGGACCATCTTGGCCCGGACGTTGGACGGGTCGTAAGCCAGCGACTGTTCCAGCCGGTTACGGGACTGCGCCTCGGTCAGCAGATCGCCCCCATAGCCCATCGCCATCATCTGATCCACCTGGGCCTGCATCAGCTGGGCCTCGGAAAGACCCTTGGCCGCCTCCTGATCCTGAGGCCAGAAACGAAGAAGACGTTTGTAGTAGTCCATGGCCACGTCGGGCTGGCGGTTCTTCAGGGAAAGATCCCCGATGCGCAGGCTGAGCGAACGGAAGTGGGGATCGCGCCAGTGGGGAACGGCCTCATGGGTGTTCTTGAGCTGCTCCAGCGCAAGGGCCAGATCTCCCCGGCGTTCATAGTGCTCGGAAAGTCTCAGGGCCGCCTCGGCCAGTTCCGGCTTGATCTCCAGCGCCTGCTTGTACGAATTGACCGCCGCCGCGCCGTTGCCCTGCATTTCGTAGATTTCTCCCATCCGGAAATGGACCGGGGCGTTGTTGCGAAACTGGTAGAGAGCGGTTTGCAGCTCGGTCAGGGCTTCGTCATACTGGCCCCGCTTGCCGTACGCCACCCCCAGATGGTAGTGGGCGCTGGAGTTGCCGCTGTTGATGATGACGGCCTTTTTCAGGAAGCTGACGGCCCGGTTGACGTCCTGCTCCTGGCCGTTCTGATTTTCAAGCAGGATGCGGCCTACCATCATGTTGGCGTCGCTGTTGTCCGGGTCCAGGGTCATGGCGGTGGCCAGATGCTCCTTGGCTTCTTCAATGCGTCCCTGATCCAGATACACGCGGGCCAGGTTGAGATGGGCCTCCGTATAGCCCGGCTGTAGCCTAATGGCGGTCATGAATTCCTGGATGGCCCGATCAAGATACTGCTGCCGGGCCTGTCGAACGTTCTGGTTGGAGGAGGTGGTTTTCAGGTAGTGGATTTTCCCCAGACCGTTATACCCCCCCGCCTCTTTCGGATCGTTCTGGAGAGCCTTGCGGTAATGGTCCTCGGCGGCGCCGAGCTTGTAGTCAGCGGCCAGCGAATCGCCCTGGCGCACATGCCCGTTCTTCGGAGTCCAGGGCTTGCCCCCGGCCCGCGGCCCTCCGCTGCCGTCATACCCGTGGCCTTCATACCAATCCTGGCGGCTGATGCTGCCGCGAAGGACCTCCGGCAGTTCCTCCGCCGCCGCAAGGTTCTGGAACCCGGCATGCCACAACAGCATGGGAGCAATCAGCAGGCTCAAGGCACAATTCACGCACATTCTCATAGGCACACATCCATCCTCGGATTACCGGTCTTCCTCACGCCTCTCCGGCGGCTATATAAATATCGACCGGCGCCCCGCAAACTTAAGAGGGATTCGGCGGTGTGGCCGAATCCCTGTCAACTCCCCTCTTAACGCCCCTTCGTTTGGCGTTTCGATGCATGCATTTTGACGGATTTATACCTGCCTGTACTTCCTCCGGATGCCTGAGTTTTTTCCTTTGCATGCCGAAAACCGGAAACCGTGACCCCGACATGCTTTGGCGATATATCGAATCCGATCGCCTTGTACTGACATAGTTATATCAGTTGCTCGCCGCTACGACATATATCCGGCATATCGTTCGCATGATGTTAAGAAATGTAACAATGGATTGCAGGGTGAGTATGCAACGATTCTGTGGGGTCATTGGTTTGGAGACTAAACAAACAGATGATTATGGGGGATGTTCATCAGGATCGGCTTACAGCGCCGCCGATCGCGGAAAACATGTCAGCATGCCGCTTACAAACACCTCCCTGTGGTCTGTTAGTATGTCGAACAAGGAAATGCGACCGAAAGAGGAATGGGTTGTGGTGAAACACTTCAAACTCTTTAACAAGGTTCTCAACTTTTCCGCAGAACGGTACTTCAAGACCGCCGGGGATCTGTTCATCTATGAAGGCGACTATGAAATGGCGCTGGATATGATCAACAAGACCCTGGAGCTTGAGCCGGACAACACTCGCGCCCTGGTGCTGAAGGGAGACATCCTCTTCTGCCTGAACCAGGATCTTGAGGCCCTGACCGTACTGAACAAGGCCATCGCCCTGGACGAGAAATGCGCCGAGGGCTATATCTCCAAGGCCGGGGTGTTGGACGTGCTGGGCAAACCCCGCGAGGCCCTGCAATGCTGCAACCGGGCCATGGAATTCATCACCCGCCAGAATGACTATCTGTTACCCACCCTGATTGACCAGAAGCTGGTATTGCTGGTGCGGCTGAAAAAATACCGCGAGGCCCAGCATCTGCTCAACAGTGCCACGGAGCTTCTGAACCCGGAAGACTACAATTTCCTGTCCTCCTGCTATCGTCCGTTACTCGATCGCGGGTTCCGTCACCGCGGCAACGTGGATGACAAGGCCCGGAAACTTTCGCTCAAAATTATAAACGGGGCGACAGGCACCCCGTAAGAATCAACCTATTTATCTCCACTGGACACACCTTATACCACTAGCAGCAAGGTCTAGTGGTTTTTTTTTGGCGTGCTGATCATTATAACAGCTGGCGATGAAAAATGTAACGATTCCTTTACGTTACGGGGGTGGCGATCAATTCACAATCAATGTTTGTTTTTATTAGTTTATATACTGAGAGTTAGGTGATATGTCCCCCCCTAGAGATTCCAGGACTTAGCTTTCAACCCAGCCTATGTCCCACCCTGTAACTAAAGCGTTACAGGCTTTTCTTTTTCTTCGGGGAGTTTTGCGGCAAACGGATTATTCTTTCCGCCCAGGGCAAGTGCAAAGCCCACCGGATCAATGGGTGCCGGGGGTGGGGCCAGGGGTTCCAGCTTGAGAACGTAACCATCGCGTTCAATGGTATCAACGGTTTCCAACAGTTTTTCTTTCACGATCCTGCGCAGGGATTTATCCGCCAGACCGGCTTCGGACCCCATGAAAATCCCCACCGGCTCCTTGCTCCGGACATCAGCAATCACGCCGTTGGCCAGCTTTTCCAGATGAAAGGGTTTCAGCCGCCGGTTATCCTTGTCGACCCAGAACCGGGTAGGGTTCGTCTTCCACCGGTTCAGCAGGATCACCGTGCCGTCATCCCCGATCCGGATCAGGCTGCTGAAAAGTCTTTCCGGCAACCGGTTCCGGAGGATCTGAAGAAAAGCCGCCAGACGGGGGCGGGTCATCTCGGTGACCCCCATCTCCCTGAAAAAGGGCCGCAGGATGAATTGCCCGTCGGGGCGAAGCATGACGTTGGGCGCCAGATCCGCTTTCCCGGAAACATTCTGCTCCGCCAACCGGTCAAAATCAATCTTGAGGGCCTCCATCAGGACCCTGCCGTCCACGATTGGCTCGTAGAAAATCCGCTGGATATCGATATCCGACCGATAGGGAATTTTCTCAGGATTCTGCTTTCCCGTATTCTTTCCAGGGGTGTCCGGCCCAAAACTTACCCGGTCCGGCACCTGGCGGTGCTCTGTCTGGAGGGCCACGCTGGAAGCCCGGCGGAGCAGGGGGCCGTCCGAAACAAAATCGAAGACCAGTGCCGCGGGCGCAGCCTCATTGAAAAACCGGTCAATCCTGGCACGGGTGGATACGGACGAAAAATAGAACTGGTCCTTCTCAGCGGCAACAGGCTGCTCAACCGGTTTGACGGCCAGCACGGCCCCCGGCGGAGAAACCCGGATGGCTTCACCGCGGAATCCCTGCACCTTGCCCGCAGACATGCCCGCGGCAGGCGACACCGTTTGAATACGGCTGATCAACGCAGACTATCCCTAACAACACTATCCGGAAACCGCCCGGAAGGGACCGGTTCCCATCCCCTATTTATATCACAGAAAGAACCGTTCGGCTCAATATTATGGGTTTAGGTGCCCTGACCCCGAAACCCGGCGGCGAAATTTGTCCACCAACGGTCCTTAAAGCTTTGGTTGGAGGAAGAGAATCATGTTGGCCCGCAGCCTGATAGGCTTGAACGGGTTGGTGGGCCCCGCGGGCGCCGTGGAACGATCCTCGCCGGACTCGTTCTCGATGTCGATGGAGTTCACCTCGATCAACTCGCTGTGGGAGTCCAGCGCTCCCAGAAAGTTGACGATATTGTCGTAATTGCCGCGAACCGTCAGGGCATAGCCGAAAGACTGCAGACTGGGTGCCGGGGGTTTTTCCGGAACCTGCTGCTCCCCGGCACCGGTTTTCCCTTTTCCTTCCGGTTCCGGGTCGGACGGCTGCACAAGGGGCGGAGCGGCCCAGGGTTCCAATGCAATCAGCTCATTGCCGCTGGTTGTGGACAGCCTGACGATCTGATCGATCATGATTTTGATGTTTTCCTGGAGGGTATCCGGGCTGTATTCCCGCACCACAAGTCCTTCCGGCAGTTCCTTGAGTCGCTTGAGATCCCTGATCTGCTGGTTCAGCTGATGAACCTGTGCTTCCTGGGTCACCACGAGATCTTCCGCCTGCTGCACCTGGCCCATTTTGGTCATGATGGCCTCAAAAGTCGGCATGATTAATCCGAGGCCGACACCGCCAACGCCGAGGGCGACAAGAAGCCCGCCGATCAGATATTTTTCACGCTTGGTTGCCATTATTCGAGTTCCTCAAGCTCGTTCAGGGGGGACTGTGCCGGTGGCGAACCCGATCCATCGGCGGATGAAACAGGTTTGCCTTCAAGAGTCCCTTTGCCCTGACGGATGATGACGGGATCAAAGCGGGTATTGCCGGTGATTCTGAACCTGAAAACCTTCTGGGAGTCGGCCAGTTCCTCACGGATGGAATCGATCAGAACCGCCTTCGCATACAGCAGGCTGTCAAAACGCTTGGCAAAGTGGATTACCGCCTGGTGGGTCAGGGATTTTCCTTCCAGCTTCAGGCTGTCGCCCACCTCGATATTGTACAGCCAGATGTTTTCCGGCGTGATCCGCTGCAGATCCCGCACCAGGTTAAGGTAAACCGCGTTGCGGACCTCGGCCTTCTCCACGATATCAACGATACGGGCACGCATGTCGTACTTCGTCTTCAGGCTCTGCATCTCGTTGTTGAGAACAGCCACCTGGGCGGTCAGCTGGGTCTGCTTCTGCTGCAGTTCCGCCAGCTGGCTGCCGAGAAACAGGTGTTCGAACAGCACCATGCCACCCCAGACAATCAGGGCAAAAATGGTGGCCAGCACGCCACCGGCAATCAACAGGGTCGGTCCGGCCCCCTCGTCCTCGTGGGAGACAACTTCGGCAGCTCCTTTGCCCATCACGGCGGATTCAGCCGCGCCGGTCAGGAAGTTGAAGTCGAAGGGAAACTCCACCTGGGGCACCATGGCCGCACCGATGGCGTCCAGGCGGACATCTGACCGGTCCAGGGCCAGCCCCGGCCCGGTGAGACAGGGACGCACCGGCACCCCCAACTGCTGGGCCAGCCCTTCTGAAATGGCGTCAGGCATGTTGTGGGTCAGCCAGAGGGCCGGAATCGTGGACTTGCTGGTCCGGCGGATCTCGTCCACCAAGTCAAAGATATAGGGCGAATCCGGATCGGCGTTGGCGAAATCCGTAGTATCCATGCTGACTTCCCGAAGCTCGATCAGCTCGTTCGCCTGCCAGAGGGAAAAACGTACCCGCTCCGCCTCCACAAAGACCGTTCCCCAGTAGGAATCATCCCCGATCTGCTGCACCAGGCTGTCGAGCACCCCGGTTCCCGCCATGGCCCGCAGGATGTTCAGTGGTTCGATATCCACCGAGGCGACTTTGATCTTGGCAATCTGCAGGGCGCGACGGAGGGTATCAAAAGTATCCTTGCGCACCGCGCCGAAAACGACCCGCTGCATCCCGCCCTGGGAACCGGGCAGCTGGGGCAGGAGGTGGAAATCCACGATGGCCTCGGTGTCATCGAAGGGCTTATACCGCTCGGCCTCGCTGGACAGGGAGATATACAGCTCACGGGACTCCATTTTGGGCATTTCCAGCATCCGAAGGAGCGTCCCGGTCATGGACAGGTTGACTTCCTTGGGACGCGGCTTCATGCTCCCCACGGAATTCTTGATAATGCTGACCAGTTGGTTCAGGTCGGCAATCCAGTCTCCGTGATGGGTGATAACCCCTTCCGGGATGGGAATTCGGTGGGATCGCTGGATGGCAAACCCCTTGGGGTCAAAGACAACAATCTCAAGGCAATCCTGACTGACGGATAACCCTATGTTCGGCCCTTTTCTCTTTTTTCGCGCCATTCAAAATTTCCAGCAATAGCAAACTCTAATTCCCCAATACACCAAATATACCACAGCATGTGTGTTCGGAGGTATTAAAAATCCCCGAAGGCTGTAATACTTTGTAGTATTTCCATTGGAGAAATCAACAACAGGGCATTATGAGCGGGAATTGCCCTGCTGTTTCCCCAGAAATCCACGAAGCCCGGAGGCGGCGGTTCTACGTACATCCACGGGCGCGTTGCGCAGAAGTTCCAGGCATTCCACCATCACCGAATCCGCTCCTTCGATCCCCTTTTCCGAGAACATGGTCATCTCCGGGTGCCAGGAGAAAAACCACTCCATCGGTTTCCGGTAAATCTGGGAGAGGGCAAACAGTTCCAGGGCGTCCACCTTGCGCTTGCCGCTTTCCATGGCCGAAACGGCGGAAACGGGAATCCGCAGAAGCCGGGCCACCTGCTCCTGCTTCATTTTCGCTTCCTGGCGGGCTTTTCTCAGCCTCGCGCAAAATGTCCGCCGATCGTTTATCATAAATCCTGCTCAATCCTTTACTTGTAGTATTGTCGTCTGTTTCCCGGAAAACTTTCATGCAATCCAAATCCGAACTGCGCCGGCAGGCCCGCGAAACCCGGAAAACCCTCCTCCTCAACGGGCTGGATGACATCATGATCCGCCGCCTGTCCGAACATCCCGCCATGGCCGGGGCGGATCACGTCCTGCTCTATGCGCCCCTCACCGATGAAATCAACCTGTTGGGCCTAATGGCAGGGTTTACGGAAAAAACGTTCTACCTGCCCCGCATCACGCCGGACAACCGGCTGGACTTCCATCGCTACCGCCCCGGCGATGAACTGGAGATCCACCGCTATGGTATGCCGGAACCCCTGGCCTCCTCGCCCGCTCTGGCGCCGGAGGCGGAAAACATCCTTGTCGTCACCCCGGCGCTGATGGCGGACAAGCGGGGTTTTCGCCTGGGATACGGCCAGTCTTTCTACGACCGTTTTCTGGGGGTTCTCAGGCAGGAGTGCAAGTCGATAACGGCCATCGCGGCATTGCCGGACGTCCTGCTGACCGAAACGCTGCCCACCGACCCGTGGGATGAGCCGGTGGACTGGATCATCACGGAGGAGCGGATTCTGTGCATTCCGACCTGATCCCCATCCGGCTTTCCCTTGACTTGGGCCGATCGGCAGGATAAACTCGTTGACAGGCACGAAAGAGGGTTACGGGCGTTTAGCTCAGTTGGTAGAGCGCCTGCCTTACAAGCAGGTGGCCGGTGGTTCGAGTCCGCCAACGCCCACCACTCCGCCTTATAAAGGGGTCTTCAACAACGCGGCGGCTTCTGCTGAAACCGTATTTTCATATGAATCCGCTATTTCTTTTTGTTGTGCTGCTTCGTGGCAATCACCAGGTCTTCGATCAGCTTGGCGGGATCGATATTGTCCGGGTCGCCCCGATATTTTTGCGCCACTTCGCGCAGGGCGTCCGGGTGAACCGAAACCCCGGCGGCAAACCCCAGAATGAATTTAAAGCCGGCCCAGGCCGCCATGCCGATGGGGATCATGACCGGTGAAAAGAACAGGCCGCCGGGAATGAGGGAAACGATTCCACCGAACAGGGCGCCCATTGCGCCGCCCCACAGGAGCGACTTGAGGCTGAGAGCCGAGGCCAGACCCATCCCCAACCCCTGGGCCACACGCCTGCCAACATTGAACAGCTTGCCATGCCGCCCGGCATCCGGTTCGTCCTGCCCGGCAAAACGTACGCTGTCCGTTCCGGGTTTCCGCGGGGACGGCTGCACGAAAGCCCCACCGGAAAAACGGGATGCCGGCATTCCGATTCCTGTATGAGAGGCCGGAAAACTCAACGGGTGCATGAGAACTCCGTAAATGTTCTTGACACTCTGTACAAAAAACGTGAAGGTCAATTTTTGCTCCTGGCCCAGGAAATTTCACCCGTGCATTGCAAATTGTAAACAGACACCGGAAGGTTCTGAAGTTTCGGTCAATCAGGCCGAAAATTAATAGTGCAGACACATGCGGGATCGGACGGAATCGGGTATGAAAGGACAAACGGGTCAAACGCTTGCCGAATATATTCTGGCAGCCTGCCTCGTGGCTTTTGTCGCAATTGGGGCGCTCGGCATGCTTTCCGACTCCCTTCGGAGCAGCCTGCCGGATCTGCTGGATCGAATCTTCGGAGATGGCCCGACCGCAGGACCCACAGGGGGCGGTGGCGGAAGCGGAGGTTCGGCCTCGCCATTGAATCCGGTTACCGGCACCCTGAATCCTCCCACCCAAATCGTCCTGAATGACGGTACCATACTGGATCTAAGCGTGAATCCCAGCCAGTTGCCTACGCTGGTAGAGACCAACGGCGCCAACGGAACAACCCGGATTCTGGCCAGCAAGCTGGAAGAGCTGGCGAAAAAACTGAAAGAGAGCGGCGAACTGGGTGAGACCCAGATCAATCATCTGATCAATCTGGCTAACCAGGCCCACCGTATGGCAAAGATTGAAGGTCTGGTGGAAGCGGCGGCCCAAGATCCCAACTTCGATTTCATGAACGATAGGATTACGTTTGAAGGCGAAAGCCTGAACCCATACTACTGGGCCGAACGTGTCGGGACAAACCCCGATGTGGATGTCTTCAATCATGAACACCATTGGGGCAGCAATTCCAACAAGGCGGTTGAGCTTCATGATCTGATGGAGCAGTACAAGATGGCGAAAGGATCAGGGGCGCTCAACAACCCCGAGGTGGAGGCGCTGGTCACCGATCTGGTCGGACAAATCGGTGATACCGCCAAAGCTTTTCATGAAGCCAGTCTCACCATGCATCTGGGCCTGGAGGGTGATCAGACGCTGACGGACATGACCGCCTCCACCCTGACCCACGGCCACGGCTCCACCATCTGCTGGACCGGCGGCGGATCGGGCAGCGGCACCCGCTGCAACAACCCCACCGTACAATCCATGCCGGGAGCCGATTGATTCACTTTTGATCGATCTCGGCTGTTTGGCCTAAAAACACGCTAAAAGATGCCTGAACACTTACGGAAAGCCTTGCGGAAATCTATAATGATACCTTGTGAGGATAGAGGAAATGGCATGACAGGCAACGGCATCCGCATCCGTATTGTTTCAAGCTGCGTTCTGTTCGCCTGTCTGATCTTTTCCAGCGGGTGCGGCGGGTTCAATCTTGTCTCCTTCGAGGGGAAAAATTCCTGGGAGGATACCATAGCCTCCGGCGACCGGGCTTACCAGGCCGGAAATTACGTTCAGGCCTCCGAGTATTACGAGGAGGCCCTCCGGCTGGCCGAAGGCAATCCACTGCGCCGGGATCGCCTGTCCTCCGCCCTGAACAAGCTCGGTTTCGCCGCCCTGGGGCTGGAGGAATACGACGAGGCCGAAGCACATTTCAGCCAGGCGCTCGCAACGGACAGAAATCTCTATAATGAACCCCACACCGCCATCGGGGCTGATCTTAACAACCTGGGCCTGCTGCATTACCGCATGCGGCAATACGAAAAAGCCGCGGACTTCTACAGAAAAGCTCTGGTCCAGTACGGGTCCGGCAGCAATGAGGACCGCCTGGGCAAAAGCACCACGATGATCAACCTGGCCCTGGTCTACTGCGACGATAATCGCTACGACGAAGCCGTCCCCCTGCTGGCGAAAGCCCTGGATCTGCGCAGGCAGGTTCTGGGAGAAGGCCATCCGGACGTGGCCCTGGCCCAGAGCAATCTGGGAATGGCCTGCATCGGCACCGAGGAGTACGACGAGGCCCGGCGGCACCTGGAAAAGAGCCTGGCCGCCCTCTCGGAAAAACTGCCCGCCAACCACCCGGACGTGACGGATACGGCCCTGAAACTGGCCAGCCTCTATGCGTTTTTGAACCGCGAGGAGGATGCCCGGCGGATCAGCCGCCGGTACGGGGTCTGATCCTGAATCAGTTCTGCTTCGGACGGTTGGTTACCATGCCGAAGATCGCTCCCGCCCAGTAAAACACCGACATGACGATGAGCGACTTCACCAGGGAATTGCCCCCGGCGATGGGGAAGATGAGGGCGAGGATCGGCTCGAAAAAAAACCGGGAAAAATCGTAGGTTATAAACGTAATCCCCATCATGATGAGCCAGAAGGTGACGAAGAAGCCCATCTGGACCCAGAAGATGGATACGGGCAACGGCGGTGGCCCCTCCTGATCCGGCGGCGGGCCGGCGGGCTGATTGCCGGGCGGCTGACCCTGCGGTGCCTGCCCTTGCGGGTTGTTCAACGGGTCCGGATCGCTCATCCGCTCATCTCTCCGTTCATCCTGCGGCCTTCTCTTTCCTTCTATTTTATACCCTGTTTCCGGGAATTCACGCCTGGCGCTCCATATTAAAAACCGAACGGTTTCAAGATCCGGGAAGGAATGCCGATACATCTTGATGGTGAGAGAACCTGAGGATGAGACTTATGACACACGACCATCCAGACCACGAGATCGACCCGGATATCCAGGAGACACTGGCACAGGTGCGCGGGGAGCAGACCGCCGGGTCCGGGGACGCCATGCCGGCATCCGACGGCACTGCCGCCGTCACCCACAGCAACCCGGCATGCCACATGATGTGGGGGTTGAAGAGCGCCATGACCAAAACCATGGCCGTGGCCCGCGAACATCCCTGGTGGGCATGTCTCGGCCTGGTCGCTTCCGTTGCCAGTTCGGTCTTCGTGTGCAGCTATTGCGGATGGATTCTGCTGGGCGGCCTGATGATTTACGCCATCCGACGCAAGAGCTGAAGTCCGAACTAGAAACCGACGCGGCTTTCCGTATATTTAAGACAGTCGTCCAGCATGCACCACGTGACGAGTGTCTTGTAGCTGGTCCCAACCGACCTGGCCGTTGCCAGTCTCTGGAGAATCGAGCGTGAAGGCTTGATTTCCCCTCGAAACAGGCGGCGCAGGAGAACCCGATCCAGCCCGGTTTCCCGTGCGATCTGGTCCGCCGTCGCACCTTTCTCTTCGAGCAGTTTGAGCAGATTCTGCAAAAACAACGTACGCCGAGAGGGCAACGGCCTGAGGTTATTTTTCTTGGTAACCGTCGATCCCATTCCTATCACCTATATTCAGTTTTTCCTCCAGTGAGACGGTCTAATTTACCACAAATGCGGCGGCAAGTAAAATACCGGACTGTCTACTATCTGGTTGCAACGGCGGGTTCAGGCAAGGGGTTCCTTCCGTGAACGGATGATTTTTCCGGTGCGGTCTTTCGCCGGGTCCGTGTTTCGGGTATCCTCCTGAGTCGTAGGAGTTTTTCAGGGTTTCCGCAAGGCTATGCACCTTATCGATGTTCTCATCCTGGGCGCGTTTATTCTTTATGCCATCTATTCGGGACTGAGTTCCCGCGAAGTTGCCTCCCGCAACCTGGAGGAGTACTTCCTGGCCGGGCGGTCCCTGCAAGGCTGGCGGGCCGGAATCAGTATGGCCGCCACCCAGTTTGCCGCCGACACCCCCCTGCTGGTTACGGGATTGATTGCCACGGCAGGCATCTTTTCCCTCTGGCGGTTGTGGATTTACGCCCTGGCTTTCCTGATGATGGGCTTTCTTCTGGCCGCAAGCTGGCGTCGGGCAAGGGTTATCACCGATGCCGAGCTGACCGAACTGCGTTACGGCAAAAAACCTGCCGCCGTCCTGCGCGGGGTCAAGGCGTTCTACCTGGGTACCCTGTTCAACTGCACGGTTCTGGCAATGGTCATGCTGGCCGCCACCCGCATCGCCGAACCCTTCCTGCTGTGGAACCAGTGGCTGCCGCCGGCCCTGTTCAATCCCGTGGTGGATCTGGTCACCTGGGTTCACGTCCCGCTGACGGTAAATATCGATCCGCAGCAGATGTGGATTCTCACCGCCAACAACCTGATCTCCATCCTGATGATTGTGCTGGTCACCGCGTTCTATTCAACGACGGGCGGCCTGCGCAGCGTGGTCAACACGGATGTGGTGCAATTTTTCCTGATGCTTCTCGGCACCGCCGTGTATGTCTGGTTCATCGTGGAAAACCTGCCCGGCGGACTGTTCAACATTCCGGAACTGGTGCGCGAGACCTTTTCGGGTTCCAACCCGATGAACATCACCCCGGACCAGCTTCTGGCTTTCGAGCCGTCGCGGGCCAGGGACGTATCGCTGGCCCTGCTGGCCGTGTTCGCCTTCCAGTGGATTGCGCAAATCAACGCCGACGGTACGGGGTATCTCGCCCAGCGTTCGATGGCCTGCCGGACGGACAAGGACGCCAAGCTGGCCGCCGTCATCTTCACCGTGGCGCAGGTGCTATTGCGCAGCCTGATGTGGCTACCCATTGGGCTGGGGCTGCTGCTGCTCTTTCCACCTGATCCCGCTCTGCCGGCGGAGCTGGTCAAGGCCGAGCGGGAGTACACTTTTGTTCTCGGCATTGCGGAAGTGCTGCCGCCGGGGGCAATGGGCCTGATGCTCACCGGCATGCTGGCGGCGCTGGCCTCCACCGTGGACACCCACCTGAACTGGGGATCGTCCTACTGGACCAACGATCTCTACAAGCGCTTCCTGTGCCAGTCGTTCCTGAAGCGCGAGCCAGGCGGGCGGGAGCTGGTCTGGGTTGCCCGCGGCGCCAACCTCCTGATCCTCTTCGTCGCCCTGTTCATCATGACCCGGCTTTCATCCATCCAGGAAGCCTGGCAGACGAGCCTCCTGCTCGGCGCCGGGCTGGGCGTCATGCTCGTGTTGCGCTGGCTGTGGTGGCGCATCAACGCCTGGTCGGAAATCACCTGCATCGTTGTTTCCCTGTTCATGGCCATTTTCCTGATGGGGTCCATGCCTGGAACGGATCTGGAAACCGACGCCTGGCGCATGATCATCATGGTGATCGTCACCACCACGGCAGGCATTGCCGCGGCCTACATCACCGGCCCCGAAGCCGAACACACCCTCAACGAATTCTACCTGCGTGCCCGGCCCCCCGGATTCTGGAAACCCGTTGCCGAAGGACTCAACGAAAATCCGCAGGATGACGCCCGGCGTTTCCGGCAGGCCGTCATGGCCATGTTCGTCTCCGCCTTTTCCGTTTTCTGTCTGCTCACCGGCATCGGTTCCTGGATTAGCGGCAGCCCCGCCCCCACGTATTTCCCGTGGCAGGGTCCGTGGATCGTCGGGTTGATTCTGCTGGGTTGCGCCCTCGTCCCGGTCTGGTGGACCCTTGGCTTCATCCATGCCGCCCCTGAAGACGAAGAACCCGCCTACGGTGATTCGGACACTAAAAAAGAACCCGCCGAAAACATCCCCGAAGCCTGAATTAAATAACGGAGGAACGAATCCCCCGCTGCTTCCAAGAGGTGGATGGACGGTGCCCCTGAATCTAAAGACAAGCTTAATTTAACCCGAAATCCGTCATCAAATTTCCGGGGGATGTTTTCATGCATCCAGAGAGTGTACCGGGTGGATAGAGAAAACGTTGTGGGAGCGCGTTGCAGGGCGTCTTTGCTCGGCTGGCGTTGAGTAAGGAGGATAGAGCAGGTGACGAAAGTCAAGAGTACGAATATCACGTACAACATTAATATTAATAACAACAGCAACGAGAAGACGGGAAATTGCCAGCGGCAGGATAACCAGAACGGATGCTGCCCGAACAAGCAGAACGAATGCCGTAACGGTCAACAGGGCAGGCAAAAAAAAGGTCCTGGCGGTCTGTTCAAACTGCTGAAAATAGCCCAGATGCTCAGCGGGGGTGGTCCCATGGGATCTCTTGGCGGTGGCGGCGGACAGTTCGCGGCCATGAGTTCCGGGCCTCTCGGTTCGACCATGATGGCCGGATCGTTCGGCGGTGGCTCCCCTCTCGGTGGCATCAAGGCAATGGCGGGCATCAGCCTGCTCGGCTAGGCTAACCGGACTGAAGAAAGCTTTATAAAATTCGCTGGAAACACCGGGGCCTGTCGCAGGCATGGCCTGGTGGCGGCTCCGGACGTTTCCTTCGAACAGCGGTATGCGGCAAGTGGAGAGTCGGCTTGCATGCGGCTGGGGTATATCCGAATGCAGCAAGTGGGAACGGAGGATACAAAATGATAGGTGCAATCGCTGGCGGCATCAAAGCCGCCACGTCAATCGCGGGTGCTCTTAAAGGCGCCGGCGGCGGCGGAAAAGAAAAGAAGGCCCAGGGACAGCAGCAACAGCAGCAGGCCGATCCGCAACAACTGATGGAACTCATCAAGAAGTTGCTGGAACAGCAGCAGCAGAAGGGAGCGCAAGGCCCGCAGCAGGGTCAGGGCGGCGGTTGTCAGAACTGCCCCGGTGGTGGACAGTCAACGGCGGAAGGCGCCCAGAAACTGGGCGGCATCAACCTGCTCAGCTGACGCGGGTCCAAGTCGTCATTTCATCGGCACGAGAGTTTCAATCTCCCCTATAACACCCATCGGCAGAGATGAACCCTCATCCCTGTAGAATCGTCGAATCACCCAACCCTTAACCGGGTCGGGAGGCAGGTATAAAAACCCGCCTCCCGTTTTTTCTTATGGCGGGGCTGGCTGCGATTCTTAAAACAACATTAAATCAGGCTTTCAGCTATCACAAAGCATCGGAAAAAATCGTTTATGCATGCAGACGGAAAGATTTGAGGTAGGTTCAATATTTCAGTTTTTCCCAGGGTGCATAACAGGATCAACGATTACAGGAACAAGAAGGACAGAGCAGGCAACAGTAAGTCGGGGTAGTGAGATCTCCGGATGGGTAAAGGAGGCTGATCAATGGTTCAAGGTATTCCACCGAGGAAACCACAGGTCAATTCCGGTTCGCAGCAGGCGTCGTTCGGCCAGAATCAGCAACGGGCCAACAACGATCAACAGCAGCAACAGGATCGCGACAAACAGATTCAGAAAATTCTTGAGGAACTGCTTGGCAAGCAGGGCGGAAGCAACGGTCCGCAGCAGACTGCCCAGGCGGCGCCGCCATCCGGCGGTGGCGGCGGCGGCGAAGCCCAGCCGGCGGAAGGCGCCGGTGACGGAGGCGGAAACAAGCTGACCCTTTCGGATCTGCTGAAACTCGCCGAGGCCATGTTCCAGCAGCAGCAGGACAAGAAAAACGACAAGGGTGGCGACGGCCAGAACCAGTTTGCCCAGAACAACAACCAGGGGGGCGGCTTTAACGGCGGTCAGCAACCCGGCTTCGGGCGGCTTAACGCCATGGCCTGATGGTCTCTGGTATCAACGCAAACTTAACAGGAAGAACAGCTCGATGTTTCAAGGACCGGCACCTCAACCGGTCCTTTCCTGTGTCTTTAGGCGCACAAAAAGACGGATTTTTGTTTTTCTGCATGTATATAGAGAAGTTTGATCACGGTTAAATTCGCACATTAGACGCATACAGGGCTATAGAGAGAGTTTAAGGGGGCATTTGCCATGTTCGGATTCGTTAAAAAGGCGGTTCGTTCGGTTGTCAAAACGGGCCTGCGCATCGCATCGGCCAGTATCAAGTACGTCAGCAAGTTTCACCGGCTCAGCCGGCTGGCGCTTCTGTTCGGCATTCCCGCCGGTATCCTGTTTGCCGGGGCCGTTCTGGCGGATATGTATCTCGGCAGCATGCGCGGCGGCTATGACAGCGCAGGCCAGAGCCTCGACGACCTGGACACGAACCAGGCTTTGAAATACTACGACATCCTGCTGAACTCCCAGACCCGGCAGCAACCCACCTACCCGAACCTGCCGGGGCTGATCGTCTGATTTCAGAACCTACGGGCGGGCGGGCCGCCATTCCTTGGCCAGCCGCTCTGCTTCGGCGATCTGTTCGGCAGTGATCTTGCCTCGCATCTCACTCTGAATATTTCTGAGTTCGGCAAGTCTTGGAATCTGGTTCGAGGAAGCTTCCTCCACCGCCAGATTAATCCACATCATGGCTTTAACGGGATCGTTGATCAAGGCATACAAGCCGGACAAGCTCACTTTCCCCTCCCATCCTTTTTCAGCCGCCTCCTGAAGTAGCCGTGTTGCCTCAGGAATGTTCTTAGGTACCCCCAGTCCTTGCGCATACAGCATTCCAAGTTTGGACTGTGCCTCTGGATGTCCCTGGTCCGATGCTTTGCGAAACCATCGGACAGCCTCTTCATAATCCTGGGTCACACCCAAGCCCTGGGTATACGCATGCCCAAGCCAGAATTGGGCATCCATATATCCCTGTTCCGCAGCCTCGCGATACCATTTGATGGATTCCTGATCATTCTTTGCTACGCCTCGGCCATTCTTGTAAATCACTCCAAGATTATACTGTGCCTCGGCATACCCCTGTTCCGCCGCCTTCCGAAACCACCGGGCAGCCTCTGCATTATCCTCAGCCACGCTCCGACCATTGGCATACATCACGCCCAAGTTGTACTGCGCTGTGGACACGCCCTGTTCCGCCGCTTTCCGAAGCCACCGGAAGGCTTCTTCATCGTTTTTCACCGTCCCCTGCCCTTCGCCATACATCCTTCCAAGGTTGACCTGTGCTTCAGGAAGTCCCTGTTCCGCAGCTGCACGATACCAGCGAAACGCCTCCTTATCGTCCCTGGCCACACCCAAGCCATCGGAATAACGGCGGGCAAGATTGTACTGTGCTTCAGGGAGCCCCTGTTCCGCCGCTTTCCGAAACCACCGGACCGCTTCCTCATCGTTTTGCGCTATCCCTCGACCATGGGTATACCTGATGCCAAGGTCGAACTGGGAAATTGCATCCCCCTGCTCAGCCTTCTGTCTTAAGGCTGCAATATCCGTCGGCTCGGAAAAGGCCGTCGGGACAGCCAGCGCCAGGGTCAGACAAACCAGCACTAAAATTCCCCGGATGCCTTTCCCGAAGGAATCCATCGAAATCTTCGTCATGATACTCCGCTCCATCAGATTCACCACTGGTCTGGAGAATAGCATAAAAACATCCCTGAATCAGGAGGACGTGGGGACACAGCCCACGCATACAAATCGGAAGATAAGCTTAAGATGCACTGATTTCACGCATCATGAGCCTCACGCATGTTTTCATGCATATAGACAGGGGTTCGGAGATACAAAGAGCGGTATCGGCAAGAGCGTGTTCTCCGGCAGAGTGATTCCACGGACAATGGGTATTTGGGAGGATAGATTTATGTTAGGTATTGGCGGCGGCGGCGGCCTTCTGGGCAAAATATTAGGAGGAGGCGGCGGCGGCAACCCGCTTGAGATGGTGATGGGACTCGTGAAGTCCATTGCCGGAGGAGCCGGTGGCGGCCAGGGCGGACCGCCGGGACTCGAACTTCTTTCGCAGATCACCGGAGGTGGAGGCCAGAATCCGGCAGAAGGGCTTGGCAGCTTCGGTATCGGCGGCGGCGGAAACGACATTACTTCGCTCTTCTCCTGATCGGGGGATGGCGAGCCTTAAAACCCGGCAAGTGACAGGTCCCGTATCATTCGGCCTAAAGTCCACTGCCGGGTTTTCCAATGCTCAAGAACCTTTCGTAAAAAAATTCGAAAGAAAACCGATTCACTAGCACAAAAATAATATTGGTTGTTTTTATGCAAATATCAAAAGTGAAACGGGGTGTATATCAAATCAAGGGGTGACCATCGCATCGGCGATGTAACGCATTCCACAGTGATGTGGGTGATAACGGGGGTATTCGATTCATGACACACATGGGTGGTCTGAATTTCAACTCGTTCGGGGGTCTTACCGGCGGTTCCGACGCCGCTCGCGGCCTGGCAATGATGCAGAGCGAGGCCAATTTCAACGCACGGGTGGGCAACGCCCTGACCGCCGCCTTTGGCGGCAACATGGTGCCGGGTCCCATCAGCCATCTCGTCAACCGTCTGGGCGACAACCTGACAGGCGGCGGGTACGGCAATCTGGCGGGCCTGCTGCCAAACTACGTGCCGAATGCGGACGGACACGGCCTGTATTTCGGGCCTGGCGTCGATCCGCTTCAAAACGCCTATTTCGGCGGCTACAGGAACCAGAACTTCGCTGATCCGTTCAGCATCAACCTGGGGCATCACGCAGATCCCGGTTTTCCGGGTAATTCCAGGGGAACGCCGCAGGACATGGACCGGATCGTGGCCGATGCGCTGGCTATTGCCGCACAGGTTACGGGCCAGGGCGGTGGCGGCGGACAGGTTATCGTCATCCAGGCATAACGTACCGATTCACGGTTCATCAAAAATCACACAGGGGTCAATTTACGAGGTGATCCACAAGTAAACGCAGCCAACCGGCTTTTGCGGCATTGCCGCACAGAGCTGAACAGTCGATGAGAATGCATTGGGGGTTTATTCCACACACATCACACACTCACACACCGTTTACACTTTCCACACACCGGGGCGCAAGCCCCTTTTTCTTTTTCTTTTTCTTCAATGGGAAGGGGCATCAACAAATTCGCTTCAGAGACTTTTATCTTTCTGGAAGCAATAGAAGGTGTGCCTATCATGCCCCAGGTTTCTCCCGTGTCACAGACCTCCATGATTCCGCTGTCTTCAGGAGTCGATGGCTTTCCCCGGATCGACCGCCCCGTCTTCGGAAAAAGCATCAACGGCACAGCCGGCAGCAACCGCCGGGATCTGATAACGCTACTTATTGCGGCCCTGGCAATCGGCGGGGGTGCTTTAGGTAAATACGGTCCGTTTTTCGATCAGCCAACCGAGGAACCCCAGCCGTATGAATCCGTTCAGGATGCTTTCCTGAAGGGGCAGGAAACCGGGCGCGAGCAAAGCCGGGCTTTTAATGAACTGATGAGCCAGCTGCTTTCGGATAACCCGGTGGAGCAGGAAAAAGCCCTCGCCCGCCTGAAAAACATGCCCGAAGACGAGGCTTTCGCGTACCTTTTGAACACCTATCAGCTCACGGGCAATCCGGAAGTCCGGGAGACGATCCGGCAGATTCAGCCTGATGTGGAGACCGTATCCGAAAAGCTGGCCTTTGACGCCCAGGTGTAGGAAAGCCTTTTGTATATCTTTATGAAATAAAAAGGCAATTTCTTTATTAATATTGTTTTTATATTTTTAGATGGTTATTTGCTGAGAGAGTCGGAGTTAGCGAGAGAGAAAAGGCTTGCGTATCCGCCCACAGGGCGGAAGGCCGTTGTGTAGAGGAAAGAGAGTATGCCAGCCAGTATCCAAAACGGACCCAAGGGTCCTGACGTCAGCCGTTCCACCGGTGGCGGAAAAAACGGCACGGGAAAAGCTGAAAAGGATTCCGCCGCAAAGGAATCCGAAAAAGGAGCACAGGGTGTTTCAGGCGCCCAGGGTGCTTCTGGAACAGGCGGCGCCAAAACGGAGCCTGAGCAGGTTGAAACCAAAGCCGCCTTGGAGAATCAGACAGGACAAACCCAGCGGGCCGCCGAAGCACGCGCTCAAATCGAAAACGCCGGTAAAACCCCCGGCAAGACTGATGAGCAGCCGGAAACAACTTCTCCCGGCACTCCCCAAAGCAAGGATGCCTCTGCCGAAAAAGGCCAGGTTTCGGAGACCGTGGACACCATCGCTGATGCCATTACCAGTGTTGGCGCCGCCACCCGCAATCCCGGCATTGCGGCAGGTGCCGCCGCCATCGGAATGGGAATTCGCGCCGGGAACGACCTGATCAGCACCGGAAGCTACGATATGGGGCGTTTTGGTGAGGATCTTGCCTCCACGGGCATCGCGTTCGGCGCCGGACTGACCGGTGGTGTCGTGGGCAGCCGGGCAGCCGGCGCGGTCAGCGGCGCAGGAAAAGGTCTTGCCGTGGGAACGGAGAACGTGGTCAGCGCCAGCGTTTCCACCAGCATCGACGCAGGCGTCAACAGCGGCCTTGAAACCGAGGAGCCGGGCCGGGGCGTGGTCGGTGGAATCAGCGGCGGCCTTGCCAGCGGTCATCTGGCCGGTCTTCAGAATATTCTTGGCGGACGGCCCGGCCTCGTTGGGCGAACTTTGTCCCAGACCTTCGGGCGCGTCACCACACGCGAAATTGCCGGTGAGACCGCGACCCAGGCCGGTATCGCCGCTGGAAAGACGGAAGTGGGCACCAAGGTTGCCAGCGCGGAAACCGTCGTCACCGATGCAAAGCCACAAGCCAAACCGGCGCCTAAACCTGCAAGCCCTCGTCCCGAAGAAAAAGATCCGGCGGCTAGCCTGAAAAACGAAAGCAACCAGGCACAACAACACCTCGAAACTCTCCGGGAAGAGGCCAAAAGCCTGAGCCGGCAGGCGTATATGGGCAATGAAATGGATCGCAACTATGCCATGGATCAACTGAACACCAAATCAAGAGAAATATACAACCTTGAACGGGGCCTGAGAGGGCTGAACCAGGTCATCTCCGGGGAGCACAAGGGCAGATCCCTGCCGACAGGCGCTATCGGTGCGGCCCTCGGCTTTGAAACCCAGGAGCAACGTAACGCTGCACTGGATGCCTTATCCAAGGCCAGTAATGGCAACAAGCTTTCCGGTATTGAGATTTCCCAGGCCCGTGAACTGAGCAGCCGGATGGAAAAAGAGGGTTGGGGATTCGGCGACCTGATGGACACCTCCGCCTTTAATCATGACGGGAACGGTGGACGAAATTCCTCATCCGGACGGAGTTTCAGCACCAATATCGCCGATTATGGAAATATCCATGACCTTTCTGCCTTCGGCGGCTATCACAGCCCCTATGGCGGCGGTGGCGACGGCGGCGGCGGTGGCAGTACCCCCGGCGACGGCAGCTACGGCGGCGGCATGGCCAACGGCGATCCCACACCGGGCTAGACGCCGCAACAGATCCCAAGCCCGGCAGCATCAATTGATGTTGAGTTGTTTTTATAATATGGTTTTGTTTCGAAAAGAGCATTCAATCGAAGTTGGGATAAGGGTGGAAAGTCGATGAAGATTCTGACGCCGCACATGGCTCATACGAATGTGCAGTTCCAAGGGAATCCGGGGTTGGCTCCGCAGACAAACGCCACTGCACCGGCTTTGCCGGAGAAAACCGCCATGCCGCAGGCCGGGCTGCTGAAAGTTTATTTCGGGGCAAAGGAGATTCCGCCCAACGCTATCGATACCCTTTCCGCCGCCGAGCGCAAGCAGGTGGCCGCCTATGGCGAGCGCTACAAGGATTTCATCGCCCAATCCGTCTGCGCTCCGTGGACGGCGAAAAACATTATCGAAATGGCCGAAAAAAACGGGTTCAGGCCGTTTCCCGAAGACGATACGATAAAAGTGAAGCCCGGCGACAAGTTTTACGTCAACCAGGATCACCAGTCGGTGGCGCTCATCGTCATCGGCGAAAACGACCCGGTAAAGAGCGGCTTTAACGTGGTGGGCGCCCACATGGACAGCCCCCAGCTCGAACTCAAGCCCAACCCGGTGCTTGAGAAGAAGGGTATGCTCAAGCTTCAGACGAAACCCCACGGCGGCGGTCTGTGGTCCACCTGGATGAACCGCTATCTCGGCATCGCCGGGCGGGTCTGGGTGCCGGTGCTGGACGCCGGCGGCAAACAGAAGACGGACCCCGAAACCGGGCGGCCCATGTCCGAGGAAAAATTCGTCCGGCTGGAGAACGCCGGGGTTGTCATCCCCCTGGAAGCCATCCACCTGAACCGTACCCAGAACGATGGCCGGGGAATCAACAAAGAGAACGATATGAACCCCCTGACCGGCATCTCCAAGGGGACCGAGGATAGCGTCTCGGAGAACGTGATTAGAATTCTGAAGGAAAAGGCGGGTATCGATCTGGAGAAGGCGACACGGGCCGAGCTGTTTCTTTTCCCGGCGGACGGGCCGAAAGACGTGGGCGTGGACGGCAGCATGATCCTGGGACAGGGGCATGATGATCGTTCCATGTGCTATGCCGCCGCCGAAGCCATTATCGAGGCCGGGAGAGGCAAGAATCCGCCGAAGACCACCGCCGTAACCTACTTCTTCGATAATGAGGAGAACGGCAGCCAGGATCGGGGCGGGGCCACCAGCCGCTGGGTAGAGTCCGTGGCCGGGCGCATCGTGCAGGCCCATCCCAAGGCCAGATACGTCAATCTGGGTCAGGCACGGGAGAAGGCGCTGGCCAACAGCTTCATCTTCTCCGCCGACGTGGCCCACGCCTGGGAACCCAACCACGGCAAGTTTCATGACGACAACAACGCCGTTTATCTGGGCCGGGGACCCGCCATAAAAGCGGATACCAACGGCCATTACGCCACCACCGGCAAGGGGTTGGCGATGGCGGAGGATATCTTCAAACGGGCCGGCATCCCGTACCAGGTCGCCAACGCGCGGCAGGACATCCCCTGCGGCACCACCATCGGCCCCATGATCGCCGCCAACACCTCGGCGCTTACCGTGGACGTCGGCGCAGCCATCCTCTCCATGCACTCCGCCGAGGAGGTCGCCTCCACCGGCGATCTTTACCTCACGAAGAAGGCGTTCGCCAGCTTCCTGAAAGGGGAATAACCCCCGCCGATACTTCCGCTTGAACCCGCCGCCTGCGGATGAGAGGATAGATCCGGTTCCAATGGAAGGGGATTCAGGGGAATGCAGATCGGATCAGCAACCGGGTCATTTCAACGTCCTGCAGGGGTCTTGGCGCTCCACCAGGCCAGAACGCCCGTTTTTTCGGGCAATGAAAAACAGCAAGCCAGCTCTCCCACCGGCAAGAGGTTTAGCCTGACCGGAATCTTCCGGGGCTGGCTGGATCGCTTTGCGGAAAAGCCGCCCACCCATCCGCCCATTGAACGCCCGACGACCCTGATTCATGAAACGGACATGAAATACGGCGCCCCGCATCATTTTCAGGTCATCGACAACACGACCGGCGATGTGATCTCGGAGGTCCATTTCCAGGAAGGCCCGGTGAAAGAGGTGGGCCGCAACGGCGTCCAGAACGAGGACGTCCTGGCCATGGTCATCGAACGCCTGGAAGGACTGCAGCAGACCCCCTACGCCGGCCCCGAAACCGCCAAGGCGCTGGCAAAGATCAAAGAGGGCCTCGCCTGGCTCGACGCCCGCACCGCCAACCGCCAACAACGCGGCGTTGAGGGGCGGAACAAGATTTGACCTCTCATGCAGGGGGACCCGCCCCCCTGCACCCCGGCTTAGGGGGTAACACCCCCTAAGAACCCCGTATATAGGCACGTGCCTACTCGCCGGGGGATCACACCCCCGGCTCGCTTAACGGCACTGGATTTCTCACCCTAGACGTTGGCGGGTTTGTTGACCGCGTTCATGGCGGAACCCGCGTAGAACCACTGGATCTGCTCGTCGCTCAGGGTGTGAACGCACTCGAAGGTTTCCTGTGAGCTATCGCCGTTTTTCACCGTGACGGCGACGGGCTGGCCAGGTTTCAGCATGGTCAGGCCGGTGATCGTGACGAGATCGTCCTTGCGGATTTTGTCGTAGTCCGCCGGGTTCTTGAACATCAGCGGCAGCACGCCCTGCTTCTTCAGGTTGGTTTCGTGAATCCGGGCAAAGCTGCGGGCGATGACCGCCTTGCAGCCCAGGAAGCGGGGTGTCATGGCGGCATGCTCGCGGCTGCTGCCCTCACCGTAGTTCTCGTCGCCAACGATGATGAAGCCGTTGCCCTCCTCCTTGAGTTTCATGGCCTTCAAGGCCCAGGGAGAAACGCCGCGCTCCACGCCGCAGACCTTCATCGGAACCGCGTCACCGGTCTTGCCGGTTTCGGCGTCCACGGCGCCCAGCAGCATGTTGTGGCTGATGCCGGAAAGATGCCCGCGCAGGGGCAGCCAGTCTTTTCCAGCAGGGGAGATGTGGTCCGTGGTGGTCTGGCCCTGGGTTTTCACCAGAACGGGCACATCCACGAAGTCTTTCCCGTCCCAGGCCGGGAACGGATCGAGCAGTTCCAGACGCTGGCTGTTGGGGTCCACCTCCACCGTCAGGCTGGAGCGGTTGGCCGGAGGCTCAAGGTAGCCGTCGTAACTGATGGCGAAGCCTTTTTCCGGAAGCTCCGGCGCCGTCGGCGGCTCCAGTTTCACCCCGTCAATGGTGTCTTTCAGCGGGTTGAAAGTGGTGGTGCCCGCCAAGCCCAGGGCCATGACGATATCCGGGCTGGTGATGAAGGAGAGGGTTGCCGGGTTGCCGTCGTTACGCTTGGGGAAGTTCCGGTTGAACGACGTGACGATGGCGTTGGTCTCGCCGGGGCGGATGTCCTTGCGGTCCCAGTTGCCGATGCACGGACCGCAGGCGTTGGCCAGCACCGTGGCGCCCACTTCCTGGAAGTCGCTCAACTGGCCGTCACGCTCGATGGTCTGGCGGACCTGTTCCGAGCCGGGGGTGATCAGCAGGTAGCTCTTGCTCTTGAGACCATGCTTCATCGCCTGCCGGGCAATATTGGCGGCGCGTTCGAGATCCTCATAGGAAGAGTTCGTGCAGCTGCCGATGAGGGCGGCGCTGAGGCGCTCCGGCCAGCCCTCTTTTTTTACTTCGGCGGCGAACTCGCTCAGGCTGCGGGCCTTGTCCGGCGAGTGGGGACCGACCACATGGGGTTCCAGCGTGGTGAGATCGATTTCGACGACTTCGTCGTAGTATTTCTGCGGGTTGGCCAGCACGTCCGGGTCGGCCATGAGGAACTCCCGGTACTGCTCGGCGAGATCCGCCACGGCGGCCCGCTCGGTGGCTCTCAGGTAACGGGCAATACGGTCGTCAAACGGGAAGATGGAGGTCGTCGCACCCAGTTCGGCGCCCATGTTGGTAATCGTTCCCTTGCCGGTGGCGCTGATGCTTTCGGCGCCCTCACCGAAGTATTCGACGATCTTGTTGGTGCCGCCCTTGGTGGTCAGCAGGCCGCAGAGTTTGAGGATGACATCCTTCGGCGTGGTCCAGCCGTTGAGCTTGCCCTTGAGATGCACCCCGATGAGCTTCGGCGCACGGACCACCCAGGGCAGTCCCGCCATCACGTCCGCCGCATCGGCCCCGCCGACGCCGATGGCCACCATGCCCAGACCGCCCGCGTTGGGGGTGTGGCTGTCGGTACCGATCATCAGGCCGCCGGGGAAGGCGTATTTTTCCAGCACGACCTGGTGGATGATGCCGCTGCCGGGCTTCCAGAAGCCCATGCCGTACTTGGCGGCGGCGCTGCGGAGAAAGTCGTAAACCTCCTTGTTGTCGCGCATGGCCCGCTCGTTGTCGGGGTCAGCCCCATCCTGCGCCCGGATCAGGTGATCGCAATGAACGGTGGAGGGTACGGCCACGTCGGGGCGGTTGGCCTGCATGAACTGGAGAATGGCCATCTGGGCCGTCGCGTCCTGCATGGCGACGCGGTCCGGCTGGAGCGCCACCATGGTTTCGCCCCGCACGATTTTGTCAGGCATGCGGTCGGGCACCAGGTGGGAGTAAAAGGCTTTCTCGGCCATGGTCAGCGCGTCGCGCCCCAGAATCCTGCGGAGCTTGCCGTGGCGTTCTTCCAGCCCCTGGTAAACCTTGCGGACCATATCCTCGATGTCAGCCATAATATGCTCTCCCCGTATTCAATACAGACGTTCTCCGCCGTCTATTCTACCGGGAGCATATTCCCCATTCAAGGGAGGCGAAGCCTCCTTTATTTATGGCATTTGGTCGTAAGAGCTTTGAAACCGGGCGTAGATTCTCAGGCAAACCTGTTATCCCCACGCAGGCGGGGCCATTCGGCCCTATAGTTATGGGCTTAGACGATCGGGCTTCGGAACATATGAACTGTCATTCCTGCGAAGGCAGGAATCCATTACGCCCTGGCCCAGAAGGCACTATGAGTTCAAATCGAGGGAAGACCACGCGCTTTTGGCGGCCTGCTGCTGGAAAACCGGGGTTTTCTGCGGTTGTTCGCTGGCGCGGATCAGATCCACGAAACTCCCCACGGTCATTCCGCCCACGTTGCCGGGCTTCGCCACCGGTTTTCCGGTATCCCCGTTTTCTTCCCGCTTCTGATCCATCGGTCTGGGTTGGGTCTTTTTCGCCAACGCGTTGCCCGAAAAGACGTTCGCCGCAATCTGGTGGAACATGGGCTACTCCTTTCTTCCCTGCCTAAGTCGCTATGTCCTGTATCAGCCACTCCCATCTGTCGGAACCGGACAAGCCGGTCCACTTACTAATAAAAACACGTCAGGGCCTGGAATTGCCCCCTGAAACCTTAAGAAAACCTGAAGATATCACGGCTTTCGCCGTTGTACCATAACCGGGCAATGTGAGCGGGACGGTTCAAGGCTTACCATGGTTTGTGTTATAGTGGCGGCGACAATTCCTCGGACAGAATCCCGGAGAGACAACATCGAAAAGGAGAGCAACCCCATGAGCGGCACAGGCGAAAAAATCACCATCGGCCCGGATTTGGCCCTGAACGTCCCTGATCAGCCCATCATCCCCTACATCGAGGGTGACGGCATTGGCGTGGACATCTGGCCCGCCACCCAGAACGTCATCGATTCCGCCGTCGAGACGGCCTACGGCGGCAAGCGAAAGATTGTCTGGAAAGAGATCCTGGCCGGGGAAAAGGCCAACAACCGGACCGGTTCCTGGCTCCCCGACGAAACCGTCCAGGCCATCCAGGAATACAAGGTCGCCATCAAAGGGCCTCTGACGACTCCTGTGGGCGGCGGCATCCGCAGCCTCAACGTGACCCTGCGCAAGGTGCTGGATCTCTACGCCTGCGTCCGCCCGGTGCGCTACTTCAACGGCGTCCCCTCCCCGATGAAAGAGCCGCAGAAGCTGAACGTCACCATCTTCCGCGAGAACACCGAGGACGTCTACGCCGGGATCGAATGGGCCGAAGGCACGGATGACGCGAAAAAATTCCTGAGGCTCCTGAAAGAGAACTTCAACGTGGACCTGCCCGAAGACAGCGGCATCGGCGTAAAGCCCATCAGCATCAAAAAGACCGAGCGCCTGGTTCGCCGGGCCATCCGGTATGCCCTGGACAACCGGCAGCCCAGCGTGACCCTGGTCCACAAGGGCAACATCATGAAGTACACCGAGGGCGCCTTTAAAGAGTGGGGCTACGCCCTGGCCAAGCGTGAATTCGGCGACGTCATAATCACCGAGGACGAACTGTGGGAAAAGTATGACGGCAAACAGCCCGCGGGCAAGCTGCTCATCAAGGACCGCATCGCCGACGCCATGTTCCAGCAGCTGTTACTGCGGCCCGATGAGTACAGCGTCATCGCCACGATGAACCTCAACGGCGACTATCTCTCCGACGCCTGCGCGGCGCAGGTCGGTGGCCTGGGCATCGCTCCCGGCGGTAACATCGGCGATCAGGCCGCCCTGTTCGAGGCCACCCACGGCACGGCGCCCAAGTACGCCGGCCAGGACAAGGTGAACCCCGGCTCGCTGATTCTCTCCGGCGTCATGATGCTCAAGCACCTGGGCTGGATGGAAGCCGCCGAGATGATCGTGGAAGCCTTCGAGAAAACCATCGACAGCAAGAAGGTGACCTACGACCTTGAACGCCAGATGCCCGGCGCCACGCTGGTTTCATGCTCCAGTTTCGGCCAGGAGATCGTCAACAACCTCAAAGCGGTCGCCAAGGTCTAGGCAGCATGCCGGCAAGAACCGAAGACGGGATGGCTTGCGGCCATCCCGTTTTTGTTGTTCCAATGCCGGAGTCGCTTAGCCTGCCGGGTTCCCGGTGGCCATGTCATCGGCGGCCTGCTGAAGTTCATTGGCGGACTGGTTTGTGTTGACCGGGATAACGACGATATCCCCCGCAGTAGCAGAATAGCCGCTGAGCTTCATAAGGGCAGGAGCGTTCTGCGGACTGGTGCTGAAGCCCAGGTTGTGATCCGTGTCCGCTATGCTGATGAACTCCGATGCGCCATAGGTAATCACACCGGAGGCAGTGTTGATGAAGTTCTTGAGGCTGTTGGCCGCCGGGGAGTCTTCCGGAAACATGCTGTTGACGTATTCTTCCAACTGCTCATGGTAGTCGGAATAAAGGTGCATATTGTTCTGGATGTCATGCAGGTTTTCGCGAGCCGTCAGGGGTTCACCCAGGGTTGCCAGCGTATTGAACTCCTCCTTACTGATGACACTGCCATAATGGGCCATCTGCTCCAAATATACCTTGACGTCCACCCACTTGGGACCGAAAGCCTGCTCAAGATTCGTGCCATCGGGTAAAAAGCCGCTGGAGGCAATGGCTCTGATGGTTTCCGCCACCCGCTCGCTGCCCTCGGCGCTGCTGGCCAGGTTGGCCGAGCCGATGGGAACCTCGAACGTTCCCGTAATCCCGGCATTCGCATAAGTCTGCACGGCTTCCGGAGGCAGAGCTGAACCCGCGGAGCCGGGAGCCGTCCCTGTCGTTGAGTCATTGGCGCCTCCAGTACCGGCAGATGCTCCCAGCAGGCCGAAAAGTTCATTGGCCTGGCTGAGGTTGCCGTTCTTTGCGTAGGATTGATCCAGAACGCTGCCCAGGTATCCCAGCGACACCACGGCCACCAGCACCACCAGCGCCATGATCAGGCCGTACTCGGCAATGAAGTTTCCCTGGCTCTTTCCCATCAGTTGGCTCCTGTTCCTTCCTGAATACCTGCCGGAATATCCGTTGCCCTCTCAGCACCGGCCGCATGGCGGAGTTCATCTGCGGAAACTTCGGTTTTCACCGGAATTTCTACAATGCTGCCGGGGGTGTAGGCGTTGCCCACGGTCCGCATGGCCCGGCCATAGTTATCGTCCGGATTGATGGAAAAGGCGCCTTCCCCGAAATCGAAGGTCTCCATGCCGATCCGGACAAAATTATCCGCCCCGTTGCTGATCACACCGGAGGCCTGGTTCACGAAACCCATCAGCTTCTGCGTCTCGGCAGGCGTATAGTTGTCGGCTACGTAGCCTTCGAGCCGTTCATGGACATGGGCGTAGTTTCCCATGCTCAACTGGATGGTACTGAGATTGCTTGCCGGTCCTTCTTCGGTACCGTCCCTTTTCAGGGCGATGAACTCCTCGGTGCTGATGTTCGTTCCCTCGGCACTGAGTTCGTTCAGAAAGCCGCTGACAATCTGCCACCGGGGATCATCGGTATCCATCTGTGTGCCATCGGGGAGTGTGCCGGTATCGGCCATCACCCCCAGCATTCTCGCCAGCTTTTCAATTCCTTCGGCACTGCTGGCCATATTGGCGGAACCGATGGGAACCTCGAAACTGCCGGTGATACCGGCATTGGCATACGCCTGCATGGCCTCCGGCGGCAGCGCCGAAACGGCTGAAGCCGGTCCGGCTCCATCCGTGCCCCCACCATTCCCGCCTCCGGGGGGAGAACCACCCAGCAGGCCGAACAGTTCATTGGCCTGGCTGAAATCACCATTCTTCGCATAAGACTGGTCCAGAACACCGCCCAGATACGCCAGCGACGTAATGGCCGCCAGCGCGACCAGCGCCATAATCAGGCCGTACTCGGCAATCAGGTTTCCTCGCGACTTTCCCATCGTGACCTTCCCGTAACTTTCCACTTAACGGCTATCGGTCGGGAGGCAGGCCTCCTTGAATTTCAGGAGACTCTTGTTCACCGTTCTTAACGTGTCAGCACTCGATAAATTCGGCGAGGATGGCGTTGCTGACAGGGATAGCCCGCCTGTCCAGCCGCAAGCGGCCCCGATCCATCAGAAGGTGGTCCGGATACTTGGCCAGAATCCATCCGTAACGCTCCATGAACTCGAAGCCATGACGCTTGCCGAGGGCCTTCACATCAATGCCGTCCGTCTTTCGAAGCCCGAAGATAATGGCGTTTTCCAGCCGTTCCTGGTCGGAACATTCATGAACGTGGCCATCCAGCGGATTGTCCAACCATTTCGCCAGATCCCGGACGTTCTCGTAACGGCGGGCATTAATATAGCCGTGAGCCGCAGGCCCCAGCGCCCAGAACTCGCCGGTGTCCCAGTAGTTCAGGTTATGGCGGCTCTCGTAGCCGGGCAGGGCCAGGTTGCTGACCTCGTAGTGCCGGAACCCCACCCTTTCCAGGAAGTCGATCCCCTCGAAAAACATTTCCACATGGGCGTCCTCATCGGGCAGCGTGTAGGCTTTGGCCGTCGTCAGGGTTTCCAGGGGGGTACCCTTTTCCACCTTGAGGCCGTACATGGACACATGCTGAACCCCCAGGTCCGCCGTCCAGGCCAGGGTCCGGCGCCAGCTCTCCGGGGTCTGCTCCGGGATGCCATACATCAAGTCCACGGAGATATTGTCAAAACCGGCGTCCTCCAGTCTTCGGACAAAAACGGCAGCCTCAACGGCCTTGTGGATGCGGCTGAGCTTCTTCAGTTCGCTGTCGTTCAGGCTCTGGACCCCCACGCTCACCCGGTTGAAACCCGCCGCAAGGTATGCCTCCGGGTGATCGGTCATGCCTCGCGGGTTGGCTTCCAGGGTGATTTCAGCATGGTCCGCAACCCGCCAGTACTGCCGAAGCGCGTCAAAAAACCGGGTGTAGTCATCGGCGGAGAGAAGGGACGGCGTGCCGCCGCCGACGTAAATGCCTTCCAGGGTTCCCATGCCGGGCTGAAACCGCAGGGCCATCTCCCGGATCAGGCCGTCCACGAAGCCCTCGCGCCCCCCGTACTTGTCCAGCACGACGTAGAAATCGCAGTAAATGCAGCGGGACTGGCAAAAGGGAACGTGAACGTAAAGATACATACCCTTATTATGACCCACGCAATTCTTCCTGTTGAGTGCATTATTTATCAGCAGAACAACGCTTGGACCTGGTTGGTTGACTGCCACCTTAGTTACAGATGTAGTAGACTAAGGAATGAACCGCAACCGCTCCTGGCCAGCGGAGGGTAGGTCGGACGCCTGCTGCTCCCGGCTGCGGGTCGAGGTGATCTCTTCATAGGTGGCGTTGAAGCGGGGGTCCCGGTATGGAATGGAGGATCGGGTCTGGAGGAATGCCTCCTCCTCGGCGGACAAATTGAAGACGCTCTGCTGGTTCTGGAACTGGGGAATAAAAAAGTCCAGCTCGTTCACGCTGGCCAGGGTCCCACCGAGTTTCCGGCCCAGGCTGGCCGTCCGGTAGAGATGGAAGCCCGCCTCGCGCAGAGCGCCGCGTACCGCCCCGGCGGAACTGTACGTCAGGAGCCTTCCGTTGGAAGGGGTCAGCAACCGGTGGTATTCCCGAAAGAGATCGACGCTCCAGAGTTCGGGAACCTTAATAGGCGCAAACGGGTCATGAAAAACCAGGTCGAAGGGGTCCTGGATTTTCGGGACCGCTCGGCGCAGATCATCCAAAATGATCCGGATCGTAATCCGGCCCATATCTGCTACTTTAATAGCAATGTCAACCTTCCCCAGCCGGGTCTGATAATATGTATTATGTTCCAAGGGGTCGAAATGTTTTTTCAGGTTGTAGAACCTGGGATCGGCGAGAACCTGGGGCATCAGCCGGAGGATTTGGGGGTCGTTTTCGATGGCCAGGACCGTAACGGCGAAGGGTCCGTTGGCATGCTCGATGAGTTTTTCCAGCAGGACCCAGGTGTTGTATCCCAATCCGAAGCAGACATCAAGAAGTCTTATCTTCCCGGAATTTTCCATCCGTTCCAGGGCGTGAGACGGCTCCACATAATTCACCAGGGCCTCTGTGTAGGCGCCGGCGCGGTTATGGTAAAGCTCTCCGGTCTCCTCATGGTAACAGGTGACCGAACCATCGTCCGTTGGAAGAACGTCATATACAGCCATAAGCAGGTTTTTTCCAGTCCTCCGGGGTAAAAGTATTCTCCTATTCTGATGGAGAATCCGAAAAACGGCAATTCCGGCCCCTGATACAGGTATCGGCAATTACGCATTTTTTTCAAGTTTTCGGCCTGAGCAGCCGATACAACGGGCAGAGCGTGTTGCGCGGGCAACGGTACAGTAAGAAAGCGGATTGGAAACCATGACAATGGGGTCATCGAAAAAACTCTTATGGACTCTGCTCATCGGCATTGGCAGCATCTCCCTGGTTACTACCTTTGTGATATTCGGATTCGGCATCATGCTGCTCAGCGTCACCCTGCCGCAGGATATCTACGATTCGGTCCATGAGGGCCAATGGAAACCGCTTAACGTGCACCGGATGGAGTTTGACGACCCGGATGATTTCAGCCGGACCGAGAAAACGTTGCAGCAACGGATTTCCAGGAGCCCGGACGATCCCATCCCCTGTTACCTGCTGGGAGCGTTGTATGAAACCATGGATCGCAATGAAGACGCTATCCGGGCCTATAAAGAAGCCCTGCGGAAAACGGAGGCCACCGGATTCCACAAGGTTCTCTACGGACACTTTTCCGGAGATGCCCATGCCGAACTGGCTCTCCTGTACTACTATACGAATAACAAGGAGCAGGCCCTGGCAGAACTCCGGGAGGTGGATCGTATCGGCTACTACCAGAGCCAGGAACTGCTAACAGCCCTTCAGAACGTACTGGAGGAACCCCAGCGCGGGGAATTCCATTTTGAGCTGGGGGTGGAGCTTCGCCGGATTCTCCGGCTGGATCGCGCCCGGCAGGAAATCGCCCTCGCATACGACAGCGCCACGGACCCGGCCCTGAAGACCAAGGCCGGCAGCTGGCTGCGAATCAAGCTGCCCCAACAGGCCAAACCCTTGTCTCCCCTCACCCGTTACTACACGCTGGCCGGAGCCACCCATGAAACCGTCTACAGCAACCCGGCCATGGCGGCAATGTTCTACGAGAAAGCCATTGCGGAAGATCCTTCTTTTGAGTGGGCCTACAGCCAGCTCGGCATCGTCAACCATGAGATGAAGCGCTACGACGAGGCCATGGCCAACGCCCGCAAGGCCGCGGAACTCAACCCCGGCTACATCTCACCGTGGCTGACCATGGGCGACGTGGAAATCGACCGGAAAAATTATGCCAGTGCTATCGCCCACTATAGCCGCGCCCTGGCGTTGAGCCACGATGCTATTGCCGCCAACGAGAGCGATCTCGTCGCCAACATCCAGAACCAGATCGGCTATGCCTACGAGCAGATGGGCATCAACGACAAGGCCGTCGCCCACTACGAGCAGGCCCGAAGCCTGGCCTACGAATCGTCGCCGGATTACGAATATGCCCTGGATGCCCTGGAAAGAATCCAATAGAAAATTCGACAAATCCGGCCCATACAAAAAATAACGCAGCTTTAACGTTGTTAAGTATTAACTTAACTATGTTAAGTGCAAGTTATAATGTTAAGCCTTTGTCACGCAGGTATTAATGGCGTTACAAAGGCGAAACATTCGTACTGCATTCCGGATTTTTTGCCCCGCAGCGCCTCGTGAACATTTCGGCCCCGGTTCAGGCTTTGTATTTCCTGGGATTGTCAGATCCAACAGGGCGATCTGAAGCCGATCTGATTACTACACGCGTAATCACTTATTGACGTAATTATCACGCCTTTAAAAATGACTTAAATCTGAAACAATATACTTAATTTCTTTCAATTATAGTAAGACTTCCACTTTACGTTAAATTACGTATAATGATACTTGACGGATAGAGGAACACTTTAAGAAGAGAGGAAACATACGACATGTCATTGAATCTGGCCAAGAGCATTACCAGCGAAAAAAGGCTGGAAGAGATGCTGGAAGAGGCGGAAGCCGAACTCGAAAAGATCCAGCCCCAGATCGAGAAACTGGAAAAACAGGCGGATAAATTGCGCCAGTTGAAACTGGCGAAACAGAAACTGATCACGTTGAAACTCAGCCTCAAATCCATTCTGGAAAACTTTAGTAAAAATAAAGTGGAACCGTCCATCCTGCTCTCCGGCAGTCCGGAGTTACGTAATCTGATGGCTGGGCGGGAGTCAAGTGTGCGCCTAAGTACGTCACAGTCGACAGAAAACGCGTCAAAAATATTCCTGCCGGATCTCGCCTTCAGTGAAGTGGATCGCATCCTGCGCAAGAAAACCTCCATGAACTACGAAATCTTCCGGGCCATCGTGTTCAATGGCGGAAAGGCCACCACTGAACAGATCAAGGCTTACCTCGTGGAAAACGGCATCACCCAGCCCACGACGGGCGAAGGGTTCGAGAACGTGGAACTGACGGACATCTCCTCGCGCACCAACTACCTGGTCCGCAAGGGACTTGTCAGCCCCGATGGCCGGGGCCTGTTCATCTCCAACCTGGGCTGGATCAAAGAGGACGACCAGGGAGACCCTCACCCCAGCCCTCTCTCAGAGGGAGAGGGAGTTTGAAGGAGTCCCCTCGTTTCTCCCGGCGGGCAGAAAAGTTTCGTATTGGGGAGTGAACTGCCCCCTCTCCAGGGAGAGGGCTGGGGTGAGGGCCTGGAGAGCCTTACTCCGTCGGGGTTCCCGGTGCAACTTTAACCTCCACATGCGGCACCCCGGCAGGGGTCTTGCCGCGGCTGACGGACTCCAGGCAGCCCAGGAAAGCGGTATTCGTCGAAAGCCAGCGGAAAGACTGAACCTTGAACCCCAGGCCCTCGCGGACGAAAACGAACCGTTCCGTAATGCGGCCATTGGCGCGGTCCACCGCCAGGTCCAGCAGTTCCACCGTCCGATCTCCCTCCCGCTTTCGGACAAACTTCAGGGAGGAGCGATCGTAGCTCTGGACTCCCCCCAGATGGGTCTCGGTGCAGTTTGCCAGCTTCAGGAATTTTCGCAGGTCGACCCGCTGCTTGAAGTCCTTGCTGGCGTATTCCCTGTAAAGGGTTTTATAGTCCCTGTTCTTTTCCAGTTGCACGATCTGACGGGCCGTCAGCCGAAGCAGGCCGATTTCCTCCTCGCCGTATCCGCTGTCGGGGGAGCCGTCAAAGTTGCCTGCCGGTTGGCCGCAAGCCGCAAAAAACAGGATCGCCAGCATCGCCACGAACCGGAACGATTCATGGACAACCGGAAAACCCTGACCCGCCACGGACAGCCTAGTCGATTTTCTGGAACATGTAGCCGATGCCACGGGCCGTCAGGATCAGCTCCGGATTGCTGATGTCGTTTTCCAGCTTGGCGCGCAGACGGCTGATGTGGACGTCGACCACGCGGGTATCGATGCGGTGATCCGGCGGATAGGACCAGACGTGCTGCAAAATCTCGCTGCGGGAGTATGGTCGGCCCGAATTGCTGACCAGCAGCTCCAGCAGGCTGAACTCCATGCCTGTCAGGCGCACACGCTCGTTCTTCTTGAAGACCTGGCGCTTGCTCTTGTCAATCTTGATGCTGCCCACCATGACGATGTTGTTGTTTTCCTTGCCGCCAGGACCGGCGCCGTTCTTGCTGTAGGTTCGGCGCAGGATGGCCTTGACGCGGGCCTCCAACTCCTTCGGGCTGAACGGCTTGACGACGTAATCGTCGGCGCCCAGTTCCAGGCCGGTAATGCGTTCGGCCACGTCGCCCAGGGCGGTCAGGATGATGATGGGGGTGTCGTTCTGCTTGCGGATCTCTTTCGTCACACCGTAGCCGTCCATCTTCGGCATCATGATGTCAAGAACCACGATATCGGGACTGAACTTGCTGAAAATATCCAGCGCCTCTTCACCGTCGGCGGCTGTCGCAATATCGTAACCCAGCATCTTGAAACGGGTTTCGAGAATGCGGCGGATACTCGCCTCGTCGTCAACAATCAGGATTTTTTCACCCCGACCGCTGGATTTGCTTTGCTGGCCGGTGGCCTGCTCCATTTCGCGCGCTTCTGTTTTCGGAGTCAATGCCCTTAACCCTCTTCTAAAACCATTCCTAAAACAAAACAGTAATCATACTGACACTTCCGCGCTACAGTGGTACGCCCCTTGGCCCGATCACTTCACTGACGGCAGGTTGAGAACTCATCATACTAAAGACGCGGGATTCCGTAAAGAATTCATCTTGCTAGTTATTATATCCTGCATCACCATAGAAGACATCCGCCATAAAACCTAGGGGCGTTCGGAGGCGTTCGCCTCTCTAGATATGGGCTTTGCCGTGAAACCTTCAGGACACTGCGTAAAGACTGATATTCATTGTCATCCGCAGAGGGTTGAAGGGTTTAAGAGGTTCTGCCCGCACAAAACTCCGTTGCAAATAGCGAAGACACCCGCATTCGGGTGCCTTCGAAGACTGGTTGATGAACTTGCGCGTTACGCCAGGGAGATTGACGGGACGCCCAGTTGATCGTTGGTGAAAATTTCGCTGGCCAGCAGGGCATATTCCTCGTTGGAGTAGCCCGGCAGTTCGTCGCGGATGGCTTTTTCGATGCGATCAAGGTCGGCCTGCGCGTTCTTGTTGCTGAAGAGAGGCTCCAGGGACCCGGCAATGCGTCCGGTCAGCAAGCTGCCTTTCTGCCCGGCGGCAAGCGCGTTCAGGTTGCCGAAGATTTCGTCGGCGGGCAAAAAGTTGGTGTTCGGAGCAGAAGCCGTCTCGGCCTCGCTGCTGGCGTTCTCCTCGCCGCCCTTGCGACCGCCGCCCTCTCCAGGACGGCTGACGTTGCCCTGGTTAAGGCCGTATCGGTTAAACTTGTTGTTGATGTTGTCCATAGTGGTTTCCTCTCCCTCATTACTCCAAGTTCATCTTCCAGTAAGAGTAACGGCAGATTTCCTGAATCCTTTAATAACAACGTGTTTCATGGTGCATATTCAATATTATAAATATACTGACGCATTCTTCCATATTTCCGGAAGATTTCCCCCTGAATTGGATCTGATAGCTATTATAAAGGGATGCGGCGTTTATGAACAGAAGAAATTGACAAAATAGTCTGAAAGAAGGAGTGTCCGGGCTGAAAAACAGGTCTGCCCACGGGCCGGTTGCCGACCCGCGACGGCTGGCTCTCCGTCAGCCAGAGCAGCCGAATCCCCCGATTCGCCGAAGATATGGCCGGATAAGGAGCTTTTACCGCCGCATAAACCGCAAACCCATGAATACCGCGAAAAACTTCCGTAAAGTTTTATAAATGCACTTCAAGCTGCCATTAAGATTATAAATAAAGTCTTAGATCCTGATCGGGGGGCAATCCGGCTCTTTTTTCTGTTTTTATTACAATAGTAGAGGATGTGAGTGAATTCCACCGGAAACGGAGGAAGTGGAGTATGCCCGAAAACAAAAAAGTCATCCGGTTTCTGGGAACCCAGACGGAAAAGGATGTAGAGCTAAAAAACAGACTGGGCCTGATGCTGTACCGTTCCAGCATTACGGAGGACAACCGCCAGGCCTTTATGGACAGCCTTGCGAACCTGAACGAGGATATTGAAAAGTGCTACAGGATGGTCCGTGAATGCGAGACGGGGTCCGAGACGGAAAAGCGCTACCTCGAACGCATCCGGGTTCTGGAGGACAGCCGGTTTGAGCTGCTTCAGAAGATCAACGGCCAGAACGTGGAGCGCTACAACACCCTCCCGCTGGATGTTGTCTGAAACCGCCTGATGCGCCATCATAGTCTGTGATGGTCAACGCATTCGAACGCGAGCTCGGAATTCCCAAGCCCCGCTGTTGCAGCACGGGAGACTGCTGCAAGGGGGTATCTCCCAGCACGCCGTTTTACAAGCTGCTGAAACGCGCCGCCGAAGGCGACGAATTCGCCCGGAATTTCTTCTCCATCATGATTCCCTACGCCAGCCACGCGGAAGCCCGGCAGGTAGTGCCCGGCATCGTGGCCAAAACCGTGGAGGCCGCCCGCAAGCTGCCGGAATTCGAGAACGACGAGTATGACGTCGTCTTCTACCGCTGCCGCTACCTTCAGGAAGACAACCGCTGCGGGGTCCACGAGGATCGCCCCCAGTTCTGCCGGGATTATCCCGACACGCCGTTCGTTGTCATGGCCCCGGAGTGCGCCTATATTCCGTGGGCCAAGGCCTGCAAGAAAAAATATTTCGAGATGAGGGAGAAGGTCTCTCATCTGGAGGAATTAAAAGCCGAACTGACAGCCCTGCGCGAAGGAAAGGGTGGACTGGAAACCATTGACGACGCGGTCTTCAGCGATCATAATGGAGATGATAGAGACCGGGACGACCCCAATCTCAGTCTGGTCCTCTCGTTGACGGACATTTTCCTGGCGTCGCCCCACCAGTCTTTCATATTCAGTTATTAGGGCAGGGTTATAGTATGAAAAACTTTGACTTGATCCAGCACCGGAATCATGAAGGAGTCTTTTTCTGCTCCGACGTGGAGACCGGTCTGCGGGCGATAATCGCCATCCATGACACAACGCTCGGTCCCGCCCTGGGGGGCTGCCGAATCAAGCACTACAAGTCCGAGGAAGAGGCGCTTCAGGATGTCCTGCGCCTGTCGCGGGCGATGACCTATAAGGCTTCTTCCGCGGGCCTGAACCTGGGAGGTGGCAAGAGCGTCATCATCCTGAAGGAAGGGCAGCAGAAAACCCCTGAGCTTCTCAAGACATTTGCCGAACGCATTGCGCTGCTTCGAGGAACCTACATCGGCGCCGGAGACGTCGGCTCCGACACGAGGGATCTCCACATCATGAAGCAGCACTGCCAATGGATTGTCGGCCTCGATAAAGAGGACGGGGGCCTGGGCGATTCCGCCATCCTGACGTCTCTCGGCGTCTTCATGGGCATCCGCGCCGCCGTCAAGGAAAAACTGGGACGCGACGACATGACCGGCCTGAAAGTGGCCGTGCAGGGTGCCGGAAAAGTCGGCTTCCTGTTGCTGGAACATCTGACCGGTCACGGCTGCGAGGTGGTGATTTCCGATCCCAATCCGGACGCCATCGCCCGTGTTCGGGAACACTACCCGCAGGTGAGGATCGGTAATCCCGACACCATCCTGCTGGAAGATGTGGATATCATGTCGCCCAACGCCATCGGCGGCCTCGTTACCGAGGACATGGCGAAGAAGATGACGGGTTCAATCCTGGCCGGCGGGGCCAACAACCCGCTGAGCAACGAGAAGGTCGCCGGGATTCTTCATGAACGCGGCATTCTTTATGCGCCGGATTTCGTCATCAATGCCGGCGGCCTGATCATGGTCGCCTGCGAGATTGAGCACCAGAGCTTCGAGCAGGCGAAAAAACGGACCGAGGGCATCTACGGACGCACCCTGAAGGTGTTTGAATACGCGAGGAAGAACAACCTTCAGCCCTGGGACGCCGCCCGCCGGATGGCCGTTGAGCGCATCGTCGAAACCCGGCAGGCCCGCCGCCTGGGAAAGGACCTGAGCGCCACGATCTTTTCGAAAGAGGACAGCAAGGAGCCGACGACTCCCCTCTAGCCGAACTCGTGGCGCACTAATCCCGTCTTAAACCGCTCATCCTCCGGGGTGGGCGGTTTCATTATATACTCCTCTCCCTTTGGAGAGGGTTGGGGTGAGGGCGGGATAATGCCCGTCTAACGCCCGGCAACAAGCGAATACCTGAAGGGCAGTAGGTTGACGTCATCGCCCAGCGACTTTTTCGGCAGCTTTTTCCGGGCCTTCTCGCGGGCAATTTCCATGTTCCGGCACAGGACGCCGGAAATCACCCGGTTGAGATCGCGCCCGCCCAGCGGCTCGCCTTCGCGGGTCAGGGTCCGCCAGATCAGGCCGTCATCCTCCGTCTCGGCCTTCCGGTCCTCCGGCCAGAAGAATCGCCTGTAATCTTCGCCGGAGTTCTCCGGCGTCACGCTGCCCGTGGAGGTTTTCAGTCCCTTGCCGTCCCGTTTGAAGTAGACCGGTTCACCGACCTCGATGCTGTAAAGCCCCTTTTTGCAGGCAAAGCCCAGCGGAACCACCTTGACCCGCTTCTTGGACCGGGCCGCCACCTGGATCATGTCCGCCACGCCGGGCTGGAATTTTTCCCGCAGGGTCAGGTTGCGGAACGAGGTCATCTTGCCTTCGGGAAAGATGAACACGTTGCTCTCATCCCGGATGAATTCCTTCAGCAGCGAGAATACGGCCCCCCGATTCCGCTGGCTGCCTTCGGCGGACGTGTACAGGCTGGCGTCCACCCCGACAAAGCCCATCTTCGTGAGAATCTTCTGTACCGTCGGGTGCTGGCTCAGGATGATGTCCTCGTTCAGGATGACCTTGGGGCGTGGCGCGGTTTCTCCCCGGTCCGCATCCAGATAAGCTTCGTACAGCAGGGCGTTGAACAGGGCCAGCATGCCGGAATCCTTCAGCTGGTAATCGTGGTTGATGACGAAGATGCAGGCCTCGTCCGACTCGGCCAGGCCCCGGATAATGCCGTCGTCCCGGTTGATCTCCGTTTCCTTGTTGCTGGCCACCATGCGCGAGGTTTTGATGACCGCCTTGAGGTAGTCCGCCGACTTCGGGTCCAGGCCGTCCACGGTTTTCCAGGCCTCGTTGACGGTCTTGCGGTATCCCGCGTAGAACAGCATGCCTCCCAGTTTTCGGAAGGCAAATTCGATGTTGCGCAGGAGTCGTTCACCAGCCCGAAGCAGGTTGTCGATCTGGTTTTTATCCGGATTTGGAGGTGTTTTCCCTTGTTCTTCAGGAGTCTTGGCCGGTCCTGCATCCGCGGGTTCCGCACCAAACGCAACCCGTGGAGCGGACTTCGCGGGTCCGGTCAAAACCGGGGCAGACGGGAAGGGAGAGATGGCGGGGATCATGATGGGTCCTCCACCTGGAATTTCTTCATCTTCTTGCGCAGGAAGAGGTAATCGCCCCCGGTAAAGGACCAGAAATTGGCTACCAGGGAGACGAGCATTCCCCACCCGGCGGCAAAGAGACGGCTCATCCGCTTGCTCCATCGGGCGATTTTTCCCCCGTCCGGGTTGCGAATCTCCTCAGGTGTGGGCGAGGGTTCCAGCAGGCCGGAAAGGGGTTCGATGATCTTCACCCGCTCGCCGAACATGGGAGCAGGCCGCATGGGTATGGGCTTATGGCCTTGGAAATAGACGGTCATCGGGGGATCTCTTGAACCTGACCTCACTGTATTCCCAATAAAAACCCCTCAAGCCGGTTTTGTGACCGGAAGCCGAAATCCCCCTGAAAAGGGCGAAGCCCCCAGGCCGCAATGCGGTGGGGGGCGTAAAAAGGTCATATTTGCCCTGGTCTTTTAATAGCTTGAACTGAGAAAGAGGGCACGCAGGCTGGGATGCACCTCTGCCAGCGACGCCACGCGAAGCTCGATGTTTTTCACGCTGTCTGCCCGCTGGATGGTCAGGATCACGGGGGTTCCAGGAATATCAGAGATGGCTATATCAAGCTGAACCGTGTCCATGCCCATTGTCGTTTTGCCGTCAACGGCAATAATCCTGTCGCCGGGACGCATACCCGCCTGGTGTGCGGGGGAATGCCGGAAGACATCCCGGACTACGGCATACATGCCGGGACGGATCACCATGTCCAGGCCGACAATGCCGGGCGCTTTCGAATCCTGGATGATTTCCTGGCTGACGGTCGTTTCAACATTTCCCGTCAGGACCATGCCCTCGGCGCCAACAGGCGCGTTCACCAGGACCAGGCAAAGAGCCAGGCCTCCCAATCCGGCAGTGAATACTTGCTTCAACAACATGAATGCCTCTTTTACTCTCTATCTGTATTACAATAATGCCGGGATTTTCCGATCCCGCAACATTTCGCCGGAGGTACGACACCATCTCCTGGTATACTGTATCGTACTCCGCCTGTTATTTTCTTTCGGCATGCAGCCACCGATTCTTTAATTGAAATCCTGAAATTTTTTCGAGGTAGGGATATGACCAGCAAACATCTGTTGATTTCCGGTAAAGTTCACGGCGTGGGTTTTCGTTACAACCTGCAGCACCGGGCCACGGCCAGCGGCCTGACCGGCTGGTGCCGAAACCTGCCGGACGGAAGGCTGGAAGCCCTGCTGCAAGGGGACGAGGACGCCGTGGACGTGGTAGCCCACTGGTGCCATGAAGGCCCGGTCAGCGCCCAGGTGGAACACGTGGAAATCCGGGATGCGCAGACGGAAGAGAAATTCCCCGACTTCGAGATCCTGCCCACCCCGGCGAGGTCCTGCTGATGGCGTCACGATGGCTGTCTTTCGCCCTGTCGGCGGTTCTCCTTGCAACGGGAACCGCATGGTCCCAGGCGCTGGAAGTGGACCCCCTGGCCGGTCCCCAGCGATCCGTCCTGCCCAGCGAAGATCCTCCTTTCCCCCTCGAAAATCCGTACGTTTCGTCCTCAACCCGGTCCGGGTCTTCCGCTCCCTCCGGCTCTTCCGGCGTCAAGCCGTTTGAGGTCACCGTTACCGAAAGCCGCTACCTGCCTCCGGAAATGTACGGCCAGTGGAACGTTACCGCCAGGCTGATCCGGACCGACGTGCCGGGCGGACTCCCGTCAGTGGTCAACGACATCTGGGTGCTGGAAAACTCCGGCAACACTGTCTCCATCTCCAACCCGGCCTCCGGTGCCCATGCCAGCATCAGCGTGGACGAAGTGGTGGGCAACTCGGCCACGTTTCATCACAAGGTGGAGATCAGCAACCGCAGGCTGCCTTTCGGACTGCCCCACACCCGCCAGGTGCTTATCGAGCAGCCCACCGTCAGCGTGGATGGCGACGTAATGACCGGCATCACCACCCACCGGTATTTCATGCTGCGGGACGGCGAGGTGGACAAGCTCTACACCGCCGTTTTCAAGCTGCATGCGGAACGGCTCTCCGGAGGCCGCATCCAGTTGGGCCGCGACCCGAACGACCTGAACTTCGAGATCGAGGACATCCAGATCCAGCCCGAAGAAATTCAAAGCCCCGAAACCGTCGACTCCACCATGTACGTCCATTAAAGCCGGAGCCGTTCGGCTCTTGGCTATGGGATAGGGCGTAAAGGCTTCAAAATCGGGGTAAAAACTATGGTTTCGGCCTGTGTCGGTGATTTTGCCATCGCCATTTGCGCTGCCGGTGATTTCAGGGTAAAAAAATTACGACAGCCAACGAAAGGGACGAAGGGGATGATCATGCCGGGAGCGCCTCCCATACCGGCCAGCTTGCAAGGCCAGGCACCACAATCACTGGAACAGCGCAGGCGGTTCCAACAGGCACCGGCGCGGGACGTCTTCTTTGCCCGTGCGGACCGTCCGGTCGTCCCGGTCAGCAAGGCGGCCCTTCAGGGCCATGTTCAGGCCCTTACCGCACTCAGCCGTGATTATCGCAACATCAACGGCGAACTGGACCAGGCGGCGGACTATATCCGCGGCCAGTGGGAGAAACAAGGGCTGGCCGTCGAGGAGCAGACCTTTGAAGCGGATGGCAGGACCTATCGGAACCTGATCGTCTCATTTGGCCCGGAAGACGCTTCCCGGCTCATCGTGGGCGCCCATTACGACGCCGTGATCAACACCCCCGGCGCCGACGACAATGCCAGCGGCGTGGCGGGACTGCTGGAGCTTTCCCGTCTGCTGGCCCAACGGCGCCCCGCCCTGAAAAACCGTATCGATCTTGTCGCCTTCACCCTGGAGGAACCGCCCTATTTCCGCACGGAAAACATGGGCAGCGCCCGCCACGCACGGCGGATTAAGGCGGAAAACGTCCCGGTCAAGGGCATGATCGCCCTGGACATGATCGGCTACTTCTCCGACGAAAAGAACTCCCAATATTTTCCGACCAACCTGGGCAAGCTCTGGCCGGAGATCCGCGAAAAGTACCCCGTGCCCCTTGTGTTGAAGGTGCTGCTGGCGCCCATCAAGCTGCTGTATCCCACGAAGGCGGATTTCATTTCGGTGGTGGGCGACGCCTCCGGCTTTGGCTTCATCCGGAAAGTCCGCCAGGGGATGGCAGCCCACTCGGAGATCGGAACCCGGAGCCTCAGCGTTCCACGCAAAATAGTGCAGGGTGTGGACTTCTCCGATCACCTGAACTACATCAACCTCGGCATCCCGGCAGCCCTCATCACGGACACGTCGTTCTATCGCAACCCACACTACCACCAGCCCACGGACACCCCCGAAACCCTGGACTTCGACCGCATGACCCAGGTGGTGCAGGGCCTCTACGGAACCGTCACCGGGCTGGCAAGCTAACCCTTGTAAGCCGGAATCTCGTAAATCTCCGAGGACAGAATGTAGTCCTTGAAAACGCGGCTGGTGGTGTTGAGGTTGCGGGTGCGGCTGTTCATCATCTCCAGGAAGGCGGCTTCTTCAATCCGTTCCAGTTGCGCACGTTCATCAATGACGACGGTAAGAACGTTGGATTTCATCAGGGGGGTTTCTCTCTCTAACTTCTACGTGATACTTGAACAGACAATACTACAATACTAGTAAAATAAGGTCCCTGAGCGGGTTTCAGCTACTACGGATATCACAACCTAGGGTCTCTTGCCAAGCAAATTTATGTGACGCAACCGTGGCATGATCTCCAGACTACCCGTTCCGGATGTCGCGGGTTGTCAGGCAGATGACACGGCCAGCGCCATGCAGGCCCGGCGCAGGTCATCGGAAGAAAGCTCGTCCACGGCAAACCATTGGATTGCGGAATTTTTACGAAACCAGGTCATCTGCCGCCTGGAGTACTGGCGGATATTGATCCGGATCTGTTCCACGGCGTCTTCCAGCGATCGCCGCCCCTGCGCCACCTGAACCAGTTCCGGGTAGCCGTGGGTTACCCGCAGGGCCTCGGCATCCGGCCCGTACTTCGCCAGCAGGCCCTCCACCTCGTCCAGCCAGCCGGCGGTCAGCATGGCATCAATGCGATCGTTGATCCGCTGCCAGAGTTTCCGGCGATCCGCATAGGCCAGGCCGATCCACGTGATCCCAAACGGCAGGCCTTCCGCTGGCGGAGACGGCACGGGCCGACCGGTGCGCTCGACGATCTCCAGCGCCCGGATCACCCGGAAACGGTCGTTGGGATGCAGCGCCGCCGCACGGACCGGATCTTTTTCCCTCAACAGTTCATGAAGGTGCGGCGAACCGTGGGCTTCGGCCAGCGTAGTCATGCGGGCGCGAAAATCCTCGTCCGGCGGTACGTCGGGAAGGAAATCCGTTTCCAGCAATGCCCGGATGTAGAATCCCGTGCCACCCACCACTACCGGCACCCGCCCCCGGCTGAACATGTCTTCCAGGACGGCGCCCGCTTCCTGGGCGTAGCGGGCCACGCTGTAAACCTCCGGCGGGTCCGCGACGTCGATCATGTGATGGGGAACGCCCCGAATTTCTTCCGGTGTGGGCTTGGCGGTGCCAATGTCCAGTTCACGGTAGATGACCCGCGAGTCGGCAGAAATGACGCCGGTATTCAGCCGTTCGGCCAGGTCGATGCCGATGGCCGTCTTGCCGGTGGCCGTGGGGCCGACAACTGCGATCACACGCCGGGAAGCATCGGGAGAAGTCATAGGCCGGATCAGAGCGGACGGGAACCGGAATGCGAATCGTCGCCGGGATTCTCCGCCGAAGACCCTGCCGGGCTTCCCGCCGGGGGAAGGACGTGCTGCAGGCCGTACTCGTCGGTCAGGTACAGGAAGAGAAAGACGACGAAGGCGATATCCACGAACAGCCACAGGAACCAGCCGATAATCCCCAGGATCGGGTTGAGGCCGCCCACGATGCCCACCAGCATGAACGCCGCAAAGTAGAAGATGCCGAGCGCCATCAGCTTGAATGGATTGCGGAAGAACAGGCGCAGGCTTTCAAGATAGGCCCGGAAAGCGCCGAGCTGCCGCATGATGACCAGGGGCGCCCAGAAGATGGTTACCAGGGCGAACAGGGAGAAGGCGGTCATGGTGCCGCCAAAGATGGAAAAGACGGCACCCATCTGCGCCATTACCTCCGGCGAAAGGTTCCGGGTCAGGGCTTCAAGCTCTCTCTGAGCCTCAGGTCCCCGCTGGATCAGGGTGATCATTTCCTCAAAGACGGCGGGATAACCGCCCCCGGCCATCACCTGTCCGTGGGCAACCCAGAGCATGATGGCCAGAACGCCGAAGAATACCAGCCAGCCCAGCGCAAAACGGAAAAAGTACTCGCCCACCCCCGGAAAAAACGCCTTGAAAACGGCAAACGTTTCGGTCAGCCGGGTCATGGCCGCCTCGTCGGGGACGTCCTCTCCGGTGAGGGCGGGCGATGCCGGCTTTCGGTGCTGCAACACCGCCATGTAGACCATGTTGAACCACCCGGCGGAAAAGGCGGACAGCAGGAGCATCAGCAGCCCGGCAAAGGCCAGCCATTTCGCGTCCGCCGACACCATCATGCCGCGGGGACGAATGACGTCAAAGAAAATCAGGTAGATAAGCACCGGGTAGAACAGGACCAGATTGCGCCCCAGCAGGGCGAAGCTTTCTCCCAGCAACGTCAGTAGTCTTGCCATGCTCCCAGCATACTACAAGAGAACACCCAACAAAAAATTCGACCCAGGCGGGAAAGGAAACGGAAGTTCCGAAAACCGGGCCGTCAATCTCATGCAGCCAACCCAAAAACCACACCGAAGTGACTGCTTTACTAGATTACCTAGATACGCCCTTTTCGAAACGATTATCCATTCCCGAACACGGCGGACAAACGAACTGAATCACAACCGCCGCTCCTGGACCGAATTTTGCGTTTCAGATTCTCTTTTTTTCCTGATAAATCACAAATTAACTGACAACAAAAAAGAAGTTTCCGTTTACTGACCCTCTTGTTGCTTGCACTCTCTATCGTTTGTGTCTCATAACCCTTTCATATCGGTTCATGAAGGGTATCGGAACCGGCCCACGGAAACTTGAGGAAAAATCGCCAAATGTAAAGAAACTTATGTTACAACAGGGATTGGGAGTCCACATCGAGAATCAGGGAAACGGTTTCCGGCGGCGTTACTTCCCGGAAAAAGGCCGTAACCAGCTTATGCCCCTCTTCCCCGGCGAGATTCTTTGCCAGGCAGTGGTACCGGTACTTGCCCTGAAGCCGGGAAATGATGCACGGCGCAGGACCCAGCACCTGGACAAACCCCTCCGGCAGACGGGCGGCGATAAGATTCTTCAGGTGGGCAACCAGGGCGTCGGCGAACCGTCGGGTCTGATCCTCGTCCGTGCCGCTGGCGATGAAGCGGAACAACCGGCTGAACGGCGGAAACAGCAGGTTCTCGCGGGCCATGATCTCATGGGCGAAGAAGGCCTCGTAGTCCTGTTCGCCCGAATACTGGATAACGGCATGGTTGGGGTCCATGGTCTGGAGAATCACCCGGCCCGGCTTCTCGCCCCGCCCGGAGCGTCCCGCCACCTGGGTCAGCAGCTGGAACCCCCGCTCGGCGGACCGGTAATCCGGCAGGTAAAAGCTGCTGTCGGCGTTGATCACCCCCACCAGCGTGACGTTGGGAATATCCAGCCCTTTCGCCACCATCTGGGTGCCCACAAGGATATCGGCCTCTCCGGCGGCAAAGCGGTCGATAACCTCACGGTAGGCGTCCTTTCGCTGCATTACGTCACTGTCAAGGCGGGCAATCCGGGCGTCGGGGAAGATCCCCCGGATCTCCTCCTCCACCCGCTGGCTGCCGGTTCCGGCCTGAACGATGCTGCTGCTGGCGCACTGGGTGCAGAACTGGGGCAAAGGCTCGTTGTAGCCGCAATGATGGCAGCGGGCCTGGTTCTCGGCTCGATGATAGGTCAGCGAGACGTCACATTTGGGGCACCGTACGACGTGGCCACACTCGGTGCATTGGATGAGCGTATGGAAACCCCGCCGGTTGATGAGTACGAGGGACTGCTCTCCGGCATCCAGATTGGCCTGGAGCGCTTCCTTCAGGTCGGAGGAAAGAACGCCCCGCTGTCCCCGGCGGCGCTCGTTGCGCATGTCCACCACCGACACGGTGGCCAGCGATCGCCCGCCGAACCGCTGGCGCAGCCGCAGCAGGCGGCCCGATTCGAGGGCATCGCGGAATGAACCGATATCCGGCGTGGCGCTGCCCAGAACGAGGCGGGCATCGTGACGCCGGGCCAGCTCTTCGGCCAGCGTCCGGGCATGGTAGCGCGGGGCGGGGGATTCCTGCTTGTAGCTGCCGTCATGCTCCTCGTCGATAACGATAAGCCCCAGGTTTTGCAGCGGCGCAAAGATGGCGGAGCGCGCCCCGATGACAATGCGCAGCCCGCCCGCCATCAGCCGCCGCCACGTATCGGCACGCTCACCCTCGGACAGGTTGCTGTGCCACAGGGCAATATTCTCCGCACCGAAATGATCCACGAAGCGCCGGGCGATTTGAGAGGTCAGGGCAATCTCCGGGACCAGCACCAGCACGGCTCGTCCCTGGGCCAGCGTCTGCTCCGCCAGGCTCATATAGACCTCCGTCTTGCCCGACCCGGTGACACCAAAAAGCAGGAAAGGCGCTGTTTCGGTGCTGCCGGTAACCCGCTCCACCACGGCCCGCTGTTCGTCCGTCAGGGTCCATTCCCGCTGGCCTGATCGCTCCCGGTAGTACTCCAGGGGGTCACGGACAACCTCGACGTCCTCGATGGCCACAGCGCCCTTCTCCGCCAGCTTTTTCAGGGTGGAGGCCGAGACACCCAGTTCCGTCTCCACGTCCTTTTTCGGCACCGGTCCGGGGCGGGATTTCAGGAAGTCCAGCACTTCCCGCTGCCGGGCCGTATCGGCTTCGCCCCCTAAAAGCCTGACATGCTTGACTGTGCGCGGCGCAGGGGCGTTGGCAATCCGTGTCTGAAGGCTCACGAAGCCGCGGGACCGGAGATCCCGCAGGACGGCATTGATATTTTTCAGGGACAGGCGAAGCTGCTGCGCCAGATAGCGGGGGGTGAAGGCCCGCCGCCGTTTGCCCAGGTACGCCAGCAGCCGCCGGGCGTCCGGACTGAGATCGGCGCCGGGATCGATCCGGGCGGGGTCCGGCGCCGTTTCGGAGAGGGCGACCTCCCGGCGGATTTTTTTGAGCATGTTGGCGGGCAGGGCGCAGCCCAGCACCTGGTGAAGCGGCGCGGCATAGTACCGGGCCACCCAGTCGAGAAAGTTCAGGTAGTCCAGCGAGAAGAGGGGGGCGTCATCCAGCACGTCGGAAATTTCCCGGACCTTGAACCCGTCACCGGCCTTCTCCGAAAAGCCCACGACATAACCGGTCATGGCAGGCTGACGGCCAAAGGGAACCATCACGGGCATGCCGATTTCAAGGTCGTTGCGCAGGGCCTCCGGTACACGGTAGGTAAACGTCCGCCGGTCCAGTGAGCGGACCTCCGTCTCCATGAGGACCTGGGCATATTCGCGTTCGAACGGTGTCATGACTCTTCATTATGAAATCCGGCTCGGCTTCCGGCAATCGAACATTAAGCAATCCGCCGGAATTGTCACAGCATGCCTGATTACGACGTTTGTCTCAGCCGATGGATCAATATGCAGACTGTCAATATCCACCCATCGGACGAGGTTGGGACATGGCTTGCCAGGGAACATGACTAGTACGGAAGTACTACGAAAGTAATTCGGAAGGTTCACGGGAAAGAGCATCGTAGGAAAGAAAGGATGTCCCCCATGTTCAGAAAAGGAATCACACCGTTTCAATTGGAGAATATCAAGATTAACGACGAGATTTTACAGAAGTATTGCCAGGGGATGACGGATCGTTCGGGGTCTTCCCAGGACACCCTTTCGAGACTGGCCTGCATGCTCAAGGCATTTCGCGATGCGAACAACGCCACCCCCGCGCCGGTCCAGAAAAAACAGCTCCCATAAAACTTTTTGCTCTCTATCTTATAATAACAGTTCGCTCCCGCCCCCGTGCACAACCGGGGGCCTTTTATTTCCCTGCGTTCACGCCCTCTCCCTTCAGGAGAGGGTTGGGGTGAGGAGGTCTTAAGCATTCCGGGGATCGAACTTCTCGCGCAGGCTGTCGCCCAGGAGATTCAGGGCAACCATGGTGGCGAAGATCATCAGGGCGGGGAAGAAGATCATGTGGGGCGCCACCCGCACCAGTTGCCAGCCTTCGCTGGCCAGGGTTCCCCAGCTGCTCAGGGGCGGCTCCACCCCCAGGCCGATAAAGCTTAGGGTGGACTCGGTGAGGATGGCGCGGGGAACGGTGATGGTGGTTGTCAGGATCACCAGCCCCATGAGGTTGGGCAGGAAGTGGGTCCAGGCCAGACGAAACGGCCCACCTCCCAGGCTGTGAAAGGCTTCCACGAATTCCTCGCGCTTGAGCGACAACACCTGCCCCCGGATGATCCGGGCAGTATCCGGCCAACTGAAGAGGGCCAGCGCCATCACGAGGCTGAACACCCCCCGGCCCCAGAAAACGCTGAAAAGAATGACGATCATCAGCCCCGGCAGGCTGTAGATGACGTCGATGATCCGCATCATCACCGTGTCCACCCGTCCCTCGAACCAGGCGGAAACCGTACCGTAGATTGTCCCGATCACCACGGCCACAAGGGCCGTGGCCAGACCGATAAGAAGGGAGATTCGGGCGCCCACGGCAAGCCGGGCGAAAAGATCCCGGCCCAGATCGTCTGTGCCAAACCAGTGTCCGGCGGTTCCGGGAACCATCGTGGGCAGATCCGGATGGATATAATTGGGGTCCGGCCCCAGAACCGGTCCCAGCAGCGCCATCAGCGCCACGGCGATGAGAAACGCGCTGCTGTACCTGATTTTGGGGCTGGCTTTCCAGTCCATCAGCTATCTCCCCTTGCCGATTCCCGCAGCCTGGGGTCCAGCATCCCGTAGAGAATATCCGTCAGGGTATTGAAGAGGATCAGGACCACACTGTAGACGATGGTGATACCCATGACCAGGGTGTAGTCACGGTTGGCCACGGCGTTGATGAAGTGCTTGCCCAGTCCCGGAACCGCAAAGATGTACTCGATGGCGAAGGACCCGGTGATAATGGCCGCCGCCAGTGGCCCCAGAATGGAGAGCAGGGGCAGCAGCGAATTACGCAGGACGTGGCGCAGGGTGATGTCCCTCTCTCCCATACCGAAACTGCGCTTGATGAGGACGAAGGGGGTGGTCCGGTTTTCGCGCACGCTGTTTCGGACCAGCAGGAAAGCATAGGCGAACGGCACCAGGGAGAGCGACAGCACCGGCAGAACGTAATGGACGGGTGAGGCCAGCCGGGCGGCGGGCAGCCAGTTCAGCTCCAGCGCAAACAGCAGGACGAGAAACCTGCCGAAAATAAACGAGGGCATGGAAATGCTGGAAACGCCCAGGAAGGACAATGCACCGTCCACAAAACGGCTTTGGGTGATCCCGGCCCAGGTGCCGGCAGCAACGCCCAGAATCGTGCCCAGCAGCAGGGCCAGCATCCCCAACTGGAAGGAATACCCGAAGGATTCGGCCACGATATCGTTGACCCGGCGGGACTGGTACTTGTAGGAAGGCCCCAGATCCCCGCGGAGGATATCGCCCATGTAGATCAGGTACTGCTCGGCAACCGGCCTGTCCAGGTGGTAACGGGCTTCGATGTTGGCCTGGATCTCAGGCGGCAGGCGGCGTTCACGATCAAACGGCCCGCCGGGGAGTGCGCGGATCAATACAAACGTCAGGCTGATGACGATCACCAGGGTCGCCAGCCCCACCGCAAGCCGTCGCAGGATCAAATCCGTCATACCCCAATCATAAGGCATCCAAAAGAAAACCTGATTATCGGGAATAAGGCAATGTAGCCATGCCTGTTTGCTATTCCCGCCTGTGTCATTCCCGCGAAGGCGGGAATCCATCGTGCCGACTCGCCGAAATGCTGAAACGGTCCCTGTACGTTAGTTCTATCAATGGATTCCCGCCTTCGCGGGAATGACACATGGGTGGGAGCGGATACCCCTGCGAATGACATATGCGTTGTGTTTTATTCCAGATAATCAGGAAAGAAAAACCGTCCGGGAAGACATCACGTAGACATCGGGCGCAAGTCAGCGCGAAATATCGCCGTCTCCCGGACGGTATCAAGTCCTCAGACAGGGCAGCTGAGGTCAGGGTAGGCAAAACATTGCCGCCGGCTCCAGGCCGGTTGTTTCTTCACGGTTCCCCTTTGAATTTTGTATGTGCGTAAATAAAATCGATGTGCGTATTCAATCTATCGGATCACTTTCATGAAAACCGGAAAAGCGGTTTTTGTGACAGCGAATTCCCGGAAGCGTGCCGGACATTGAAGAAATCCCGCGCCATTCCGTACTGGATTGAATTGACATTTAAACCTGAAACATTTGCCGTCATTCCCGTTGGAATTTATATTGGGTTTTTCCGGTCAATGGATTCCGGCTCACCCCTATCCCTTGTTCAAGGGCTATCGGCGTCCGGAATGACAGGACGCTTCTCACTCGGATTAAGTGTGGATTGACCCTAGGAAGCCGAATTGCTCCGGTTCTCACGGATCAGCAGACGGTACACGGGAATATCGACCCCGTAAGCCTTGTCTCCGTCAATACGCAGCAGGCGGTGATCCTTGGAAACCTTGAACTGTTCACCGTTCTCCACATCCCGGTAAACGGTGCCCGGAGAGATCCGAAGGTTGGACAGGTTCAGCTTGTAATCCCGCCGAACCGGCTTTTTCAGGGCCAGATCAGGGTAACCTCCGCCGGATTCCTCCAGGCTCTCCTCCGGTTTGGGCGGACCGCCGGTGTTGATGAGCATGATCGCCTGATCGCGGCCATTGTCGCGGATAATGGGGAGAACCGTCTCGTCCCTGCGAATCTGCACATCGAGAATCTGCCCGTCATTCAGGACCGGGAAGCGGCTTCGAAGCTTCAGCAGGGAGGACACCTCCCGCAGGAACACGGGGGCCAGCGGATTCTGCATGGGTTCCTCTCCGGCGGGAATATTACCCGAATCGTCCGCCAGCGACGACAGCCAGCTGCTGCCTGTCTGACCGAAGAGTTCGGGGAGATCCAGCGAAGGATTGCCCGGCACCGCCACCTGGATGGCCAGTGCCCGCAGAAGCTTGTCCAGCACCTTGTCCATCGCTCCGCGGTACAGGCGTTCCTTCAATGCGCCCTGAATGGCGCCCGTCAGCAACCCGGCGTCTTCCTTGGGCATCTCCCTTCCCAGCAGCCGCGACAAATACAGGTCGAAACGCCCGTCCGTGAAGATCCCGTCAATGACATTTTCAAGCGGCTCATGGCCGAACTCCTGAGGATTCTTCAGGACGGCATGGTTGAGGGCCAGGAACGTGGTGTCTTCCACTATTTTCTGAAGTTTCTGCCGGGAAACCGGCTTCAGCAGTTCGGGCCGATCGCCCAGCAAAGCCGCCGCATCCTTCCACAGGGCGCTCCAGTCCATGGCCAGCATCTGGTTGACGATGACCGCCCGCATCGCCCTGGCCTCACCAGGCTCACCCATCCGCTGAAGCAACAGCCGCCGAAGGGAGTTCATCTGCCGTCTTGCCCGTTCAATCCGGTCCGCATCGGATTCGTCCGGGCTGATCAGACCCAGATCGGCAGGTTTCAGGATATTGAACAGCTCTGTCACGAACTGCTTGCGCACCTGAATGGGGGTGGGTCCCTCGACCCGGTTGGCGGACCGGCTCTGGGAGGTCAGGTATGTCCGTACGTCGGGCGAAAGCCCCTGGACTACCTGGGCCGAGAATGCCAGTTTGGAAAGACGCTCCAGTACTTCGGGCAGGTTTTCAATGCCCCGCCGTTGGGCAATTCGGCGTTCATAGTCAAAGCAGATCCTTGTCAGCAACTCGGAAACGGATGCCTGGAAGTAGTTTTCGATGGCCCGGTCCGGCGACGTGTCCACCCCCGCGATGGCCGGGTTCAGCAGCAGCGAATGGGGAACGCTCTTTTCCAGGTCCGTCCGCATGGTGCTCTGATGCTGCCGCAGGATGGGAAAAGGCAGCTCCTTGGTCATCGGGCGCAGGACGCCCGTGTAGTACTCATAGGGCGTCACCTGCTGGTAGCCGCTGCCGTCGGGCGCCGCGATGGCATGAACCAGGGCCAGGGGATTACTCTTCAGATTGGCGCCCGTGGCAATGGCCGTAAACGTATCGGAGGCGGTAATCTCCTCGACCGTCTTGATAAAGGTCTGCCAGTCGCACAGGGTCGGATCGAAATCCAGATCGGCAACGAGGGTGCTCTTGGGTGAAACCTTCCGAATCGCCTCGGTAACCTCGCGCCAGAAGGGCGGCAACTCTTCGCCCCGGAGGACGGCCTTGCGCACCTCCTGCAGGAACAGCTCGTTCTTTTCCTCGCCATCCTTTTCACGGACAGCTTCCAGGTCGATCACTCCCAGCACGGAACCCATGCGCCAGTTCAGGCCCAGTTCCCGATGATCCACGAGGTAGTCGGCAAGAGCCACACTTTCCACGTCCAGGTGGGAAACGATCTGCCGGATCACACCGGCCAGCTCCTCCGGCTCAAGCTGATCCAGCCGGTCCTTCATGAAACGGATCATATCCTGCATCCCGATCACCGGGTCGCCGCCGAGAATATGATCGTACACGGTTTCCTCCAGGCCCCTGCCGATTGCCTCCGGCGTCTGTGCGGTCTGGCTGGTCAGCAGTTTGAGATAAACCCTGGCGCCCAGGCGATCCGTCAACAGGTTGCGGATGACCGGATCGGCCAGCTTCTTTCGCTCCTGTTCCGAAAGGAGATCAACGGCCTCATCCAGGCGATCGGAGAGCAGGGATTCGAACGATCGGGGTCGAAACAGGCTGGAATCCTCCAGCCATCCGATAAAGCGGCCCACAGCCGGAATCTTCCGCAAGATGTTGAGCAGGGGATCAAGGAACCACTTGGCCGATTCCGCCAGGAACCGCATCGGCTCCTGATGCAGCCGTTTGCGGAAACCGGGATGGGTCAGGATGGCTTTGACGTTTGCCGGGAAAGGCAGCGACGCGGGCGGAAACTCGTCGATAACCTGGCATGCCAGGGTCAATCCTGGATTTCCAGGCCGCTGGCCCCCACGGGGACGGGAAGAACCGGATAAATAACCTTCCAGAATCTGTTTTCCGCTTTCTCCAGGGCCATTCAGACCGAGATCCTCAATCATCTCCGCCCAGTCGGCTTTCCCGTCCTGCATCCGCCGGGTCAGCTGGCCGGCAATTTCTTCTACGTAGGTATTGCGGGCCAGGCGGGTCCAGAAGACAAAGCTTTCCACCAGGAATTTTCGGACATCCGGGTTGTCCAGATCCAGCCGCGCCGCCGGAACGTGATTGTTCCATTTTTCCCCTGAATCATCCAGCTGGGGAACGGTGAGACGGAAGTGATCCCCCTCGCTGAAAATCCGTTTGCGATCGATATCCGACACGGGCTTGCCCGTGGAACGTTCCAGGTGGCGAATCAGGTGACGTTTGTCCCCAAGCTCCTCCGGCGTGACCCTGAAACGGCGCCGAAACCGGTGGATTTTCCGGGAATCGGCGGACGACGCTCCCTGTTCCGCCAGGGGATTGAAGAATTCGATGTATATGGGCCTGCCGGGGCGGTATTTGTCCTTGTCCGCCGGATCGTTGAGGATACGGAAGTCCAGCTGGCTGTAGTCCGGTTCGTCCTGGTGGGGCAGAATACCTATGGACTGCTTTTTTCGGGCCGCTTCCGGGTAAACCAGCTCACCCTCATCGTTCGGCGGATCGCCGTAATGAAACCATGTCCAGAACGGCGAGCGGAAGGGATGGCTGATGTTGGCCTGATACTGAACCCCACTGATATCCTGGTTGAAGAACGCACCGTAGGCAAAAATCCGGCTGCCGTCCTTCATTCCCGAAAGCAGCAGCTTTCGGAACGCTTCCGGAGACCCGAACTTGTCGTTGAGCATGTAGGGGTCCTCAACCGCATATCGGCTGTCAGAGAGGTTGTCACCGCCATGAAAGGGCGAGAAGTAGGCCCCGGTGAATCCGGATTCCTTCAGACCGCTCATGATCTCCGATACGGGAGGCCCCGGTTCTTTTCCGGCTTCCGTGTTCCGCCTGAGCAGGCGGCGGAAGGATTCAAGCCGATCCAGAAAAACCCCGGCAATAGGCCCCGAACGGCGGGGCATGCTCTGTTCGAACGGCGAGACGATATTGTAGGTCGTGTCCTTGATGGTGACGGTCTGAACGTTGTCCAGCACCACGTAACGCTCGCCGGTTGCCGTATCGTCCACCAGAATCCGGTAGGCCGTTCCCGGCGGCAATTCGTCCTCTCCGGAACTGACCCAGTAGTCGCCATTATGCTCCATGCGAATTGGGCGCGGGGTCTCCCGCGAGATCATCTCTCCCCGGACTCTGTAGCGGCCAGGCTGATCCGACTCCATGTACCCCGGAAGAAACAGCCGCGCCGTGCCACGGGGGGTCATGGCATACCCGCCGAACCGGAGATTACCGGCATGACTTCCGGAGTTGAGGGAATAAGGATTCATAATCGCTGCTTCAGCGGCCCCAAATAAAACGATCGTTCTGCCCAATAAACGGTTATGAAGAATAAAAATTGATAGAGATCCGGGTGATCCCTGAAAACCCTTTCCAGGGAAAGTTTCCAGCCGATTGGGATAACATCCTCCAGACTCGTTTCCCGCCAACGGTTGCAATCCCCCCCTGGTCCCCTCCCTGGCGGGTTTTGCACTCACTCGCGGCAAAACCGCTCTCTTCCGGTTCAGCAAGCCGCCAGCTCAAACCGTCTGGGAGACATGGGGGCGAAGCCCCCACATGGCTCTGAGGATGGGCAGGGGGAATCTAATCGCGGGTGTAGGTTTTGGGCAGGCGGACGCGGAGGGAGCACATGAGTTCGTACTCGATGGTTCCCAGGGTTTTTGCCCAGTCGGTGAAGGTGATGCGGTGGCCGTCCTCCTCACCGATGAGGGTGATGGCCTCTCCCACGTCCACATCCGGTACGCCGGTCACGTCAAACATCAGCTGGTCCATGGTGACGTTGCCCACCTGCCGGACGCGATGCCCCCGCAGCAACCCCTCCATCCGGTTGGAGAGCAAACGGGGAATGCCGTCGGCATAGCCCAGCGGCAGGGTGGCAATCCTCAGGGAGCTTCCCTGGGGAGCTTTGAACGTATGGCCGTAGCTGACCCCGGACGCCGGCGGCACATCCTGAAGATGGACTATCCGGGCCTTGAGGCTCATCACCGGAACCAGCTGCATCGGTTTGCCGGATGGCTGCAGATTGGCGGCGCCAATCTCCGCCCCCAGGTAGCCGAACAGGGCAATACCGGGACGGACGAGGTTATAGCGGCATTCCGGGTAGAGCAGGGCGGCGGCGGAATTGGCGAGATGAACATACCGGGGCGGGGTTTCCAGCTGATCCAGCACAGACTGGAAACGGTCGTGCTGCCGACGGGTGAACTCCGGGTCCTCCACGCAGGCCAGGTGGCTGAAAACACCCTCAAGTTCCATGTAGTCGGCCTGCCGGCACTTCTGAATAAACGCCGCCGCATCCTCCCAGTGGATGCCGATACGGTGCATGCCGGTATCCACCTTCACGTGGACCTTGACGCGCCTGCCCATCTGGCTGTAGCTTTTGCGCAGGGCTTCGAGGTGGTGATCGTCAAATATGGTCAGGCTGACGTCATGATCCGCCGCCACCTGAACTGCCCAGTCCGGGATAGCGCCAATGACCAGCACGGGGATCTCGATGCCGGACTTGCGGATCTGGATCGCCTCATCCATCGCCGCCACGCCGACCATGGAAACACCGGATGCCTCCAGGGTGGGAATGGCCATGACCGCGCCATGACCATACGCATCTGCCTTGACGATGGCCATCATGGCCACATCATGGGGCAGCATGGCCCGGATGCTGCGGGTATTATGCTCGATGGCCCCAAGATTGATTTCCACCCAGGCGTCTCGCCGGGTCTGGGCCGGCAGGGTTCGTAAAAATTTCATTTATTTTATGGTAGGCTTGCTGAGGATTTTCATTTTGCCATAAAAGTGCCCGCGTCGGGCAAAGGTTCGATTCCGCATGACCCTCTCGGACAAGTTCCCCCAAAACGGCAATTCCCCCGACAGACCTGCCAACGAACAGGTTGCCGTCATCGGATGCGGCAAGTGGGGCAAGAATCTGGCCCGCAACTTCTATAACCTTGAACACCTGCACACGATCTGCGATCTGCGCCGGGAGCAACTGGAAGAGGCCCGGAAAACCTACAAGGGCGTGGAGGTCACCACCGACTACCAGAAAGTGCTGGACAACCCGGACATCGACGCCGTGGTCATCTCCACCCCCAGCAAGACCCATTATCCCCTGGCGAAAATGGCCATGCAGGCGGGCAAGCACGTTTACGTGGAAAAACCGATGGCCACCAGCTGCGTGGAGACGCAGGAGCTGTTCATGATGTCCCAGGAGCTGGATCGGGTACTGATGGTGGGCCACCTGCTGTTGTACCACCCTGCCGTGAACCGGCTCAAACAGCTGATCGAGGAGGGTTACCTCGGCCATATCAAGTACATCCAGAGCGACCGGCTGAACTTCAACCCCTTCCGGCAGGACAAGAGCGTTATCTGGGACCTGGCGCCCCACGATCTCTCCATGATGTGCTACCTGCTGAACCTGGAGCCGGAGGCCATCATCAGCGTCAATGGTCACCGTACCAGCACCGACGGGCTGGTGGACGTCACCCACATCGAACTGGCCTTCCCCGGAGGCACCGCCGGACACATTCACAACAGCTGGATTCACCCGACCAAACAGGTCAAGCTCATTGTCCGCGGCTCCGAACGTACGGCGATCCTGGACGATACCCTGGAGCAGGGCAAGCTGCAGATTTTCAGAAAAGAGGACGAGACGGTCCCCATCAAAGAATTCCCGGAATACCTCACCATTGAACCCCTGAAGCTCGAATGTCAGCACTTCATCAACTGCATCCGCCTGCACAAGATGCCCAAAACCGACGGCTTCAACGGCTACAACGTCGTCAAGATCCTCGAACTCGCCGAGAAGATGCTCGACGAGGTCCCGGTGAGCTAGGCCCTTCTTCTGTCATTCCCCTTTTTCCTGTCATTCCTGCGAAGGCAGGAATCCATCCTTCATTCTGGCTTCGGTTTCCACTCACGAGCGAGGCGTTGGGCTTCCTGGATTTGCGCGGGAGTCAAATCGTCTGCTACTAAATCTCGTAATACAGCCCAAGCTGGTTCTTGAACGGACGCCAAGTTTAACCACATATGAGCTTGTACCGGGTCTTTTATCGTGCCCTCGCCTCTTAAATAAGAAGCTCCTAATGCCGCTTGAGCAGTAGGATGACCTTGCTCCGCTGCTCTACGCCACCACCGCACTGCCTGTTGGTCATTTTTTTTCTGAACATACACTTGCCCAAGCTTATACTGTGCGTCTTTATTTCCCTGTTCAGCTATTTTTCTAAGCGTAGTAAGGTCATTTGGTTCTCCGAAGCTATAAGCACCAAAGCATAAAGATATCGCGAGAATGATAACTGACAATTTTTGTGACAACGACAGCATCCAAAGACACCTTAACCCAATCTAAATCTGTCAAGTATATCAAAATCAGTTTTTAGAAGGACATTATTGAGTGGATTCCCGCTTTCGTGGGAATGACGATTTCAGGCTAACGCAACAACCTCCGGACTAAAGCCCCGCGTGATAGGCGGCGGCGAGCTGGCGGTTGTTGAGGGATTTTTGGAATTTTGATAGATAACTGACCTGTATTTTTAAAAAAAGTTCTGAATTACCGGGCAATTCGCAGGGTCTTTCTTTGTTTTACCGGATATAGCCTGAACAGGAGAAAACGCATTGAAAGTCGCATCCCCCGTCCCCCGTTTTACGTCAAGGCTTGTCGCACGGACACCGGCCACCATCTCCTTCAACAGTGAATTAATTCCCCAGAACCAGTCCGCTCCCTCAACCCCCTACTTTGGCAGTCGGAAAAAAACATCGCCATGGTATCGAATCGGCCTTCCAATTATGGGTGTTGTGGGTATTTCCGGTATTTTTGGGGTTCCAAAACTCCAGGACGCCAATTACGTCCGTAGCCATTCCCATTTTGAACAGGCGAAAGCCTCCCGTGAGATGGCCATTCCTGTCCGGACATTTGAGACGCTCCAGGAAAATATGGCAAACGTTCCTGGGGAAGCGAGAGAAATCTCCGTCTATGCCCAGGAGATGATATTGAAAGAAAGCTTCAGGAAGTTTTTCCGGAACACCCTGACCCAAATTGCTTATGAATCCAGGGAGAATACCGATCTCAGCAATGCTCTCCATACAGGGGCCGGCTATCTGGAAAAGATCGACCTCGATACGAGCCGGATGAATATGGCGTTTGAACCACTAACACCCGATGAAATCGATTACACCCTGGAACTGGCCAGGAAGGCCAAGGCTGGTCCCGCTGGCATCGCAAACAATGAGACACTGTTTTCGGATTGGGCCGACAACGTGCTTGCCAACCATGTCCCCGCCCCTCTTGTGGCAACTGCAAAGGCGGAAGCCCGGCAGTTCTTTGAAAACCAGGAACTTTATGAAAGACAGCGTGAGCTTCTGGGACTCGCCATGATTGCCTCCATCGTTGCTTTTAGCGTATTCCTGGGCGGTGTCGCAAGTATGGGTGTCATTGCCTTCCTTGATAAACAGGCATCCGAAACGGCATCTCAGGAAAAAACGGTCTAAACGCTTGCCGACCAAGGTCCTGGCCGGCTAAAGCCCGGCATTATACGCGGCGGCGTATTGGCAGCCGCCGAAGGCGCGTTGGACGGTTTCCCCAAAAACAGCAAGGACCCGACGGCGCCAACCGAGAACACTCCTGCACAGGGAGCCTTAAAAAGGCCCGATAAAATCCTCCCCGCGGACGGCTTGCTTTTTGATCTGTTTGACATATATTATTATTGACTACGCGGATGCGGGAGTAATTCAGTGGTAGAATGCTTCCTTGCCAAGGAAGATGTCGCGAGTTCGAATCTCGTCTCCCGCTCCATTTTTATTTCTTCCGGTTTCGGAGGACGCCAACCGCCGCCGTATCCGGGAATAGCGTTGTAACGGGGGTGCTTTTCTGGTACGGTTAACCCGCACGTGTCCCCGAAACGATTCGGGGCTATTCCCATCGGACCATGCGTGGGTTACAATCGCAGTCCATCCAGTCGTTTTGAAGAAGGAATCCAGACAGTCGTGACGGTCAAAGCTGAAGTCGAAAAACAGGACAAGTTCCTCGCCCTCATCAACCTCGAAATCCCCGCCGATCAAGCCACCCAGGAGTACAACAAGGCCTGCCGCCGACTCGGCCAGCGGGTCAACATTCCGGGGTTCCGCCGGGGCAAGGCGCCGCGGGGCGTCGTTGAAAAAGCCGTGGGCATCGAACGGATCAAGCAGGAGGCGCTGGACCGGTTGCTACCACCCGCCTTCGCGGACGTCATCAGCGAACACCAGCTTGATATCGTGGCCCCGCCGCAGATCGAACAGTTCAACTTCGACCTGAACCAGGGTGTCACCGTCAAGGCCCAGGTGGAGTTGCGCCCTGAAACCGAGCTGCCGGATTTCTCCAGGCTGAAGGTGAAGGTTCCCCGGTTTGAAATTCCGGAAGATGCCGAGGAAAAAGAACTGCAGAACCTTGTTGAGCGCATGACGACCCTGGAAACCGTCATTGACCGCCCGACGAAGGAAACAGACATCGTTAACATCGATTTTTCGGGCACGATGGGTGGCAACCCCATCCGCGGCGGCTCCGCCAGGAACTACCGGCTGGATCTCGCCAACAACAATTTCATCGAGGGCTTCGCCGACCAGCTCGTGGGACATAAGATCGGCGAAGACTTCTCCATCAGCGTGACCTTCCCGCAGGACTACCACGATAAAGAACTGGCCGGCAAGGAGGCCGAGTTCAAGGTCAAGATCAACGAAATCAAGGAAAAGATCGTCCCCGAACTGACCGACGATCTGGCCGCCAAAATAGGCCCCTACGACAGCGTGGATCAGCTGAAAAAGGAAGTAGGCAAGCTGCTTAAGGAAAACGAGGACCGCGAGAACGAGTTTCGCAAGCAGAAAGCCCTGATTGAAGCGATCGTGCAGGAAGCCGACGTGGAAATTCCGGACAACATGGTGAACCGCGAGGCTAAGCTGCTGATGGAAGAGGTCAAACAACGCCTCAGAAGCCAGGGGCACTCCTGGGAACAGTTCCTGGACTCGCAGGGCCATGAGACGATGTGGGAGAACCTGCGGCAGGAAGCCCGCCAGCGTATCAAGACCAGCCTGGTCTTCGGCGCCATCGCCCGTCAGGAAGGCATCACCGTTACCGAGGACGAGTTCAGCAACCAGGTGCGGGAACTGGCCGCCATGACCAATCAGGACGAAAAGCAGGTCATGCGCCAGCTGGCGAACAACGTCAGCGCCGCCCAGTCCATGAATGACCAGATCCTGAGCCAGAAGATCGTGGACTACCTGAGCGAACGCGCCGACTTCGAGTTCGTGACCGAGGAAGAGGCCAAAAAGACTGAAAAACCCAGGAAGGCCGAGGTTCCCGCCTCAGGACCGGAGCTGGCTGCCGTGGCCCAGTCCCTGGAAGGTGAAGAATTCGAAGTGATCGAGGAAGAAGAGTAAATAGAAAACCACTACAGCAAGCATCAGAGCGTTGGAGAGGACAGTCATGAGCAACGAACAGAACACCATACAGCCGTATTCCTACTACGTGCCGACCGTTATCGAGCAGTCCAGCCGGGGTGAACGGGCCTTTGACATCTTTTCCCGCCTGCTTCGCGAACGCATCATCTTTCTGGGCACGCCCATTGATGACGGGGTTGCCAACTCCATTGTGGCCCAGCTGCTGCTGCTGGACTCGGAGAACCCCGAAAAGGACATCATGCTCTACATCAACAGCCCCGGTGGCAGCGTGACGGCAGGATTTGCCATCTACGACACGATGCAGCACATTCGTTCCGACGTCGTCACCATCTGCCTGGGTCAGGCCGCCAGCATGGGGGCGTTCCTGCTCTCATCGGGCACCAAGGGCAAACGGATGGCCCTGCCCCACTCCCGCGTGCTGATTCACCAGCCGCTTGGCGGTGCGCAAGGCCAGGCCACGGATATCGAGATCCAGGCCGCCGAAATCAACCGCATGAAGAAGGTTCTGAACGAGATTCTTGCCGACAACACCGGTCAGTCCCTCAAGAAAATCGAGAAAGACACGGATCGCGACTACATCATGTCCGCAGAAGAGGCCGTCGCCTACGGCATGGTGGATAAAGTCATCACAAAAGTTGAAGAGGCGAAAAAAGACGAGTAATATAATAATTATGCGGGGGATGAAAGTGATCCTCCGTCTGGCATCAACCCCGGAGGGCTGAAACCAAATGGCCAAACAAGAAGACAGCCGACTGCGGTGCTCATTCTGCGGAAAAAGCCAGGACCAGGTGAAGAAACTGATTGCCGGTCCGGAGGTTTACATTTGCGACGAGTGCGTGGAGCTTTGCAACGAGATCCTCGACGAGGAATTTTTCGAGGGTGAAGAGGGCGAAAAAACCTCGGCGCCCCCGGAACTGACCAACGTCCCGAAACCGCACGAGATCAAAGGCTATCTTGATGAGCACATCGTGGGCCAGGACGATGCCAAGAAGATTCTTTCCGTGGCCGTTTACAACCATTACAAGCGGATCAATCACAACATCGCCCATGCCGGCGAGAAGGGCAACGTGGAGATCCAGAAGAGCAACATCCTGCTGATCGGTCCGACCGGCAGCGGCAAGACTCTTCTGGCCCAGACGCTGGCCAACCTGCTGGACGTGCCCTTCGCCGTGGCCGACGCCACCACGCTGACCGAAGCGGGCTACGTGGGCGACGACGTGGAGAACATTCTGCTTCGTCTCTACCAGGCCGCTGACTACGACGCCGCCAAGGCCGAGCGCGGCATCGTCTACATCGACGAAATCGACAAGATCGCCCGCAAGTCGGAAAACCCCAGCATTACGCGGGACGTTTCCGGCGAGGGTGTGCAGCAGGCCCTGCTCAAGATGATTGAAGGCACCGTGGCCAACGTGCCGCCCCAGGGCGGACGCAAGCACCCGCACCAGGAATTCATCCAGATCAACACGTCGAACATCCTGTTTGTCTGCGGCGGCGCCTTCGTGGGCCTCGACAAGATCGTGGAAATGCGCGTGGTTTCCGGCAAGTCCGTCGGTTTCGGCAACGAGATGCCCAAGTCCGCGCTGGAGCGCGAGATCCTGGCCGCCCGCCGCCTGAAGGAGATGCAGCCCGACGACCTGCTGAAATTCGGGATGATTCCCGAATTCGTGGGCCGGATTCCGGTTACCGCCGTGCTGGACCCGCTGGATGAGGAGGCCCTCGTTCGCATCCTCCAGGAACCCAGGAACGCCATCTTCAAACAGTACCAGGAACTGCTCCAGATGGACGACGTGAAGCTTATCTTCGCGCCGGACGCCGCCGGGGCCATTGCCAAGGAGGCTATCAAGCGCAAGACCGGCGCTCGCGCCCTGCGCTCCATCGTCGAGGAGATGATGCTGGAAATCATGTACGAAGTGCCCTCGCGGGATGACATCAAGGAAATCACGATTACAAGCGAGATGGTGGAAAAGAAAAAGCCCCTCGCCGAAATCATCCCGATGCCGGACAAGAAACCCAAGACCGAAACGGCTTGAGGCATCCCCGAAAAGCATTGAACCCCTGCCATTGGCGGGGGTTCTTTTATTCGTGCCATTTTTTTGTGCCATTCCCATGCGGGCGGGAACCCCTTGTCCGGTTCCGGGGTATTGCCCTACAGCCACCTTGATATTGACCCAGGCATTGACCTCCGGCGGTTTTCGGTTTTAGATCGAAGGGAGCAAAGCGATTGGAGCTTCAGCATGTATCAACCCGGTCCTCTCCAGAAGATCAGCCCGGACGTCGAAGTCGGGGAAGGTACGAAAATCTTCGATTTCGTCAACCTCTACGGCTGCCGCATCGGCAAAAACTCGAAGATCGGCACCTTTGTCGAGGTCCAGAAAAAGGCCAGCATCGGCGACAACTGCAAGATCTCCAGCCATACGTTCATCTGCGAGGGTGTGACCATCGAGGACAACGTCTTCGTGGGTCACGGGGTGGTGTTCATCAATGACCCGACGCCCCGTGCGGCGAACCCGGATGGCAGCCTGCAGACCGAGGCGGACTGGCAGGTTCACCCCACGGTGGTGAAAAAGGGCGCTTCCATCGGCTCCGGGGCCGTGATACTGTGTGATGTCACCATCGGCGAAGGTGCCCTCGTCGGTGCGGGCGCCGTCGTCACCAAAGACGTGCCCGCCGGGGCGGTCGTCGCCGGCAACCCGGCACGGGTCCTCAAACGTTCGCTACAGCAAGTATAAACCTTCAAAGGAAATGGACAGGATGAACCACGATTTTCTATCCAACAAGCGCATTCTCGTCACCGGCGGGGCCGGGTTTATCGGCAGCAATCTGGTGGATGCCCTGCTGAAGCTGAACAATGAGGTCGTCGTTCTCGATGACTTCTCCACCGGCAAGCACGAGAACCTGGACGAGGCCAGAAAATCGGGCCGCCTGACGGTGAAATCCGGCTCCATTCTCGATCAGAACCTGGTGAACGGGCTGGTGGCCGACGTGGACGTCATCCTGCACCTGGCCGTCCAGTGCCTTCGGGTCTGCTTTGACCGGCCCCACTACGTCCACGAGGTGAACGCCACCGGGACACTCAACCTGCTGGAAGCTGTCCACCGCCTGAACCCGAAGATCCAGCGCTTTGTCTACGTTTCCTCCTCCGAGGTCTATGGGACCGCCCGGCAGGTGCCCATGACCGAATCCCATCCGCTGGAGCCTACCACCGTCTATGGAGCCAGCAAGCTGGCGGGCGAACTCTATACCCGCGCCTATTTCAATACCTACGACATGCCCGCCATGATCCTGCGGCCCTTCAACACGTACGGCTACCGCGAGCATTACGAGGGCGCCAGCGGCGAGGTGATTCCGCGCTTCGTGGTCAACATCCTCAACGGCAAACCGCCCATCGTCTTCGGTGATGGGACCCAGACCCGTGATTTCACCTTCGTGACGGACACGGCGGACAACATTATCCGCGCCGCTTCCGAGGAGCAGTTCATCGGGCAGGCGGTCAACATCGCCTTCGGGCAGGAAGTCTCCATCCGCGACATCGGCGAACGGCTGCTGAAGCTGCTGGGCCGCGAGGATCTGGAAATCCAGTACCAGCCCGAACGCCCCGGCGACGTCTATCGCCACTATGCCGACGTGACGAAGCTTCAGACCGTCACCGGCCTGAAGCCCATGATCGACATTAACCAGGGGCTGGCCCTGTATATCGACTGGTTCCGCAAGACGTATCCCGATCCGGAGCGGCTGCTGGCCGAGTGCCAGACCCGTAACTGGGAGCTGGCGCAACCGGCTGGAAAGGCTGGACAAGCCGTCGGAAGGATATAGCATGCCTCGTTACATCCCCCAGGAACCGGTGGATGGGATTCCGGCGAATCCCTGGAACCCCCACTGCTGGATTACCGGCGATCCGGAGATTGGCGAGGGCACTTGGATTGGCGCATTCACCCTCATCGACGGTCAGGGGGGGCTGATCATCGGCAAAGGGGTGAACGTCAGCACGGGGGCGGCAATTCTGACCCATTCCACCGTCAAGCGCTGCGTGACGGAACGGGCTTACGACATGGTGGACCGCAAACCCACGGTCATCGAGGACTACGTCTTCATCGGCGAAAACGCGACGGTTCTCATGGGATGCAAAATCGGGCATCATAGTGTTATCGGCGCGGGGACGGTGGTGCTGGAAGAGACCGAAGTCCCCCCGTATTCGCTGGTGGTTGGCGTGCCGGGCCGTATAGTCCGGTCAATCAGGGAGGACATCGAGACATGGAAACAGGCGTCCGTTTCCGCATCCCCATAGCCAAACCGGACTTTGCCGGTGACGAGGACAAGGCCCTGAAGAAGGTCCTGGAGTCCGGCTGGGTGTCCCAGGGGCCGACGGTGCAGGAGTTCGAGCAGGCCCTGTGCGAGTATTCCGGCGCGAAACACGCCGTGGCCGCCACCTCCTGGACCACCGCCATGCACCTGGGGCTTCTGGTTTACGGCGTGGGCAAGGGCCATGACGTTCTCTGTCCGTCTTTCAGTTTTATCGCCACCGCCAACGTCATCCGCTACGTCGGCGCCACGCCGCAGTTTGTCGACATCGACCCCGATACCCTGAACATGGACCCGGAAAAAACCCGCGCGTTCGTCGAGACGAATTATTTTGAAACCGTCGAGGGCGAGTGGCGGCATATTCTCAGCGGCCATGTCCTTAAGGGCATCCAGATTGTCCACCAGATCGGCATCCCGGCGGACATCGACGCCTTCGCGGCGCTGGCGGAAAAATACGGCGCCGTTCTCTTCGAGGATTCCGCCTGCGCCATCGGCTCCACCTACAAGAACACCCGCATCGGCGGCTCCGGTTTTCCCGGCGCCTACAGCTTCCACCCGCGCAAGGTCATCACCACCGGCGAGGGCGGCGCGTTGCTCCTCAATGACGAGGGGCTGGCGGAACGGGCGCGTATTCTGCGCACCCACGGGATGTCCATTTCGGACCTCAAGCGCCATTCGATGAAAAGCACGGTTTACGAGTCCTATGATGAAGTGGGCTACAACTACAAGATGACGGATCTCCAGGCGGCCCTCGGCCTGTGTCAGCTGGACCGGCTGGAAGGCATGGTCGCCTGCCGCATCGACATCGCCAACCGCTACAACGACGCCTTTTTCCCGATGCGGGAAATCGAGCTGCCGCGCCTGCCGGATTACGTCACCCGCTGGAACATCCAGTCCTATCCCATTCGCCTGAAAAGCGACAGAAAGACCGATGAAGCCGAACTGGAAGCCAAACGCAACCGGTTGATGGAGGTCCTCAGCGAGCAGGGCATCAGCACCCGCCGGGGCATCCCCGCCGCCCACCGCGAACCCGCCTACAGCAGTCGTGAGAATCTGCCGGTGACGGACAGCGTCTCCCGCCGGACGATTATGCTGCCCATTTATTCCACCATGAGTGACGACGAGGTGGATTACGTCATCAAGAGCGTTCAGACAAGCCTGAAACAGGTTTTATAAACCAGTATTCGGATCTTGCGACATCATCTTGCAAGAAGGACTGCGTTTAATCCACCAATGGGCCAACCATGTATGTATTGATCCGGCAGGATTTAGCGCGATAATTCGAGAATCCGGTCATATTCGGCTTTGGAGAGGGGCATGACGGAAAGACGGGACTGGCGGATGAGGGGGATGTCCCGGAGGTCCGGGCTTTCCTTGATGGTGGCAAGTTTTACGGGGGTTTTCAGGGGTTCGAGTGGTTTGACGTCCACCACGATCCACTTTTCGCCCGGCTTTGCCGTGGGATCGGGGTAGGCGGTTTTGCTCACCTCTGCAATGCCCACCACTTCCTTTGGGCCGACGCTGTGATAGATGAGGACCCGGTCGCCCACGGCCATCTGTTTCATGTTGTTCTGGGCCTGGTGGTTTCGAACGCCGTCCCAGTGGGTGTTGCCCTGGCGGACCAGGTCCTCCCAGGAATACTCGCCCGGTTCGGTTTTCATCAGCCAGTGCTGCATAAGCGCTTACCTCTCATTTCAGGGAATAACGCCCGATCCCATAATTAAAGAGCCGAACGGCTCCCCATTTTAACAAGCCTGGGTTGGAGTTAAAATGGGGCAGGCCGACAAGAAGAAAGATAATTCCGTGACCCGATCCCTCCGACTCTGCTACGTAGCCGATGCCACCAGCATCCACGTCCGGCGCTGGCTGGAGTATTTTGTCCAGCGCGGACACGATGTGACCTGCCTCTCGGACAAGGGCGGCGAAATCGAGGGCGTGCGCATCGTGGAGGTGCCGAACCGGGACACCCTGATTGCGCGGGGCGAGAAGGCCAACAAGACCCAGGTGATCAAGGCCCGCGCCAGGGTCGTCCAGCACATTGCCGAATCCCTGGAGCCGGACGTGCTGCACGCCATCTTCCTGTACCATCGGGGGTGGTCCGCGGCGCTGGCCAACGTGCATCCGCTGGTCATCACCCTGCTGGGGTCGGATATCCTCCTGCCGCCGGACAATTACCGCAACAAACTGCACATGCTGCGTGACGTGGCCCTGAACCAGGGTGCCCTGCAACAGGCGGAACTCATCACTGCCGTTAACGCCACCCTGGCCGGAGAGGCCCGGAAGCTCTGCCGAAAGGATCAGCGGATCGAGCTGGTTCCCATCGGCACGAATACCCGGCTTTTCAACCGCAATATTGACAGGCACGCCCTGTTAAAACTGAGGAAAACCCTGAACATTCCCGAAGACGCCTTTGTCATCCTCAGCCCCCGGCAGATTACGCCGATTTACAACATTGACGTCATCATCAGGGCGGTTAACGATATTCGCCAGCGGATTCCCAACGCGGTTTTCATCCTGAAAGACGCCTTTGCCCACACGCCGGAGCGTACGAAGTACGTCAACGACTTGGCCGCGCTGGTAACGTCCGAATTGGCGGACCCCTTCGTCCGCTGGGTGGGCGAGGTGCCCTATGGCGAACTGCCTCTGTACTACCATCTGGCGGATGCGGTCGTCTCCATCCCCGCAAAAGACGGGCTTCCCGTCAGCGTTTTCGATGCGATGGCCTGCGGCACGCCGGTCATCAGCGGTGATCTCCCCTCCTACGACGATATCATCATCCACGAGCAGACCGGCCTGCGGCTCCCCGAAACCACCCCCAAAGCCCTGACCGCCGCTGTCATCCGGCTTCATGAGGATAAGGCCCTGCGGGAGCGCATCATCGAAAATGCCGGGGATGTCCTGAGCCGCTACGGCATCTTCGAGGAGCAACTGGCCCGGATGGAGGGCCTCTACCATGAGCTGGCCGCCCAGAACCATGGCCCCCGCTCCGGCAAGTTCAACGACATGGTCTACAAGACGCTTTTACGGGTGTTCTGATGCAAAAACTCCTGCCCGTTCTTTTGATCTTCCTGGTGATTTTCCTTCCGGCAGCGGATGGCGCCAGTTGGCACCGGGTTTCCGCGGAATTTTCGGAGCGCCGGGCGGCGGGGAATGAGGCGGTGGCGGGTTGCAACGTGGAGGAATTCGCTTTGGTTCGCCGGGATCTCTGGGAGATTATCGGCAAGATCCGTTCGGAACGGCTCAGGCTGGAAAACCAGGGCATGTCCGGCACCTGGGACCGCCTGTTTATTGATAGCCTGAACGGTTACCACCGGCTTCGGGCCGATTACGGCAATTTCTGCGATGACGCCTTCAAACCGCCGGCGGTTTCGTCCGGGTCGGAGGATTTGCCGGATCTCGAAACGATCAGGGCGGATCTGAACGCGTTGATGGCGGACATCCGGCGGATTCAGGAATATGAGCCGTCACCCTGTCTGAAAAAAGCCGAGTTGCAATCGCTTCAGGAAAGCATGGATGCCAGGCTCCAACAGCTCAAGCTGGCGACGGACGCCGTACCCGACGCGCCCGTGCCGGAAAGGGTGCGCTATTACGATCTGGCGTTCGAGTCGCTGGAGCTTCGCAACCGGCTCGGTCAAACCCTGCACGGCTGTCCGTGAAAACCCGAAGCGGCCACCCATAGGCAGCCGCTTCGGTCTGACGCATTGTCAGAGCGGATAGTTATCTCATGCTCACCACGACGTGGGGGATGGAGAATTTGCGGTCGTAGCTGTTGACCGGTTTCACCACGTCTTCCTGGAAAGCCAGGGTGTCCGAGTTGGTTTTTGCCACAGGTAACGATGCCGGCAGATCGTCGTCCTTCATTACATTGCCCTGGAACGCCAGCGTTTCTCCGTCAAAGTTGACGGTGCGTGCCGGTAACGGCGAGGCAGCCGTGCTTGCCGGATGAATCGCCGAAGGATGACGGACGTAGCTGTGCTGATCCTTGAGAACATCCCCCTCAAAAGGCAGCGGAACCTGGGCGATTTCGTTGTCCTTGTGAGTGCTGATCAGCATGTAGATCCGGCCGCTGGCACCTTCGTCGGCAAATGCCGGAATCCCGATGAAGGTCATCATCACAGCAGCCAGTATTCCTTTTTTCACGGTAGGAGGGAAGAACCCCATGCGCGATTTCTCCACGTTGCGTAAAAGAGAAGATGGAGGTAAGTCGGATTTCGACCAAAACCGGGCCATCTGTTATAACTTAAGTATATATTACGATATGTAATTAACATATGTCAGCGACCGAAAGATCAATCTCTCTAATCCGATCGGTCTATTTCAGGTGGCAGCCGGTTTTCCGGCGATCAGTCAACACTGTTTACATGGAAGACCAGGACGGCGGTTGCGGCGGCCACGTTCAGGGAATCCACCGTCCCGCGCATGGGAATCCGGACCAGAAAATCGCAGTTCTTTTTGACCAGGCGGCCAAGCCCCTGCCCCTCGCTGCCCATCACCAGCACTGTGGGCATTTTGTAATCCTGCCGGAAGTAATCCACCGCCTTTTCGTCGTTGGCCGATCCTACGATCCAGAATCCTGCATCCTTGAGCTTGCTTAGCCCCTGGGCCAGGTTGGAAACCACGGCAACATCCACCGTCCCCTCCGCCCCGGAGGCCGCCTTGGCCACTGCCGGACCGAATCCGGCGGTATTATGCTTTGCCGTGACCACGCCGTCCCAGCCGGCAGCATCGATAGTCCGCAGGATGGCGCCGAAATTCCGGGGGTCCGTCACCTCGTCGAGCATCAGCAGGCGTGGAAACCCGCCGGCCTCGATACGGGGCTTCACCTTGCGGATCATCTCCTCGATGTCCATAAGCCTTTTCGGGGCCACGGCGGCAAGAACCCCCTGGTGTACGGCGTCAGCGTTGTCAGAAAGGCTGTCGATTTTCTGGCGGGGGACCTTCTGGATGACGACGCCTGATTCCTTCGCCTCCCTATAGATGGCATCGATGCGGCGATCCGGCTTCAGCCCTTCGGCAACCAGCACTTTATGCACCCGGTCCGGGTCGGCCTTCAGGAGGGCCAGCACGCTGTTCCTGCCGTAAACATAATGCTCCGACACTACCGGCCTTCGCCTTTCCGGTACCACTGGCCACTTTTGGCATCATAGACCACCTGGGACGATGGGACCATGCCGTTGGCCGCAACCGGTACCGGCACATCCTTCAGGTTGACCAGCTCGGTCCGTTGGGCGTCCACGTCATATTTCCAGAGTCCCAGAAACTTTCTTTCACGCTTGTCGTATGCCCACACCCGGAAGTAGATCACCGAATCACTCCCGGATTCCCAACCCATCGGGTAGATGTCCCAGGCCAGATCCTTCAGCGGGGCGAGGGTGCCCTGCTTGTCCCAAAAGTGGCTGATAATCCGGTGAAGTTCAGGATAAATGGTGACGGTGCCCCGCTCCTTGTCATAGACGAGGATGTCCGAGGTCTTCAGGCCGAGGTACAGCATGCCGCTGCGGCGCTTGAAAAGCAGGCGCTTGCCCGTGGCGGACCAGTCCACCACGGTGAGGGTTTCAAAGAACCACGGGCTGGTGCGCTCCTTTCCCACGGCGAGAAGTTCATTGCGGTCCTGGATGTGCATGTCCGGGTTGTAGCGCGAGGCATCCCGGATTTCCGAGGACGTCGGTTTGCCTTGCTTTCGCAGGCGTTCCTCCTCCTCGCGCAGCCGCTCCTGTTCCTGCTCCCAGCGGTAGAGATCCTCCGGCAGCATCTGCGACTGCGGCGGCGGCCCCTCCTCACTGAACGGCACCACGAACAGCTTCGAGAACGTCTGGCGCCAGATGGGCAGGTACGTGACCTCCGTGTAGGCCATGATATTGCGATCCGGCGACACCACCACGTCGCTGCGGATGAACTTTCGGTTCTCCATCTGCCACAGGTCCAGCTCCACGTTGCCCGTGTTCCAGGGGCGGAAATCGGCGGTATCCGGCTGCCGGTTCACCGCCGCATCCGGCGAGGTCGGTGGCAGGGCGTTGAGATCCGGGTTCAGGGGCGCCAGTTCCACCCGCCCCTGCTGCATGTCTCCGGCAGACGTCGCCTGCCAGGCCTGGCCCTGATCCACCGGGGCCGGTTGTGCGGCGGCGGTTCCGGCCATCAGGCAGAAAACCGGAATGAGTAATGCCGCAGTATATCGGATCAAAAACGCCATGGTCTTATTGTACACAGGAGGCGTCCGCCTCACCAGTGATGGGCCTTGACGTCCTGACTTCGGAACCGGAACCGAAGACCCCCATTCCCCCACAGAAGGAAATGGCCGGGTTGTCTTAGGTAGAATCGACATTTAAACCTTTTGCCGTCATTCCCGTTGAAATTTATTTCGGGTTTTTCCGGTCAATGGATTCCGGCTCACCCCTATCCCTTGTTCAAGGATCCTCATCGCTAACGCTCGTTCCTCGCGAAGCGCTGAAGACCGTACAGCTCGGCTTTGGCCTCGCTTACGGCTGTCGACGTCCGGAATGACAGAGCGTTTCTCACAAGGATTAAATGTCAATTCTGCCTAGACTTTTGCGCCTTTCCGGCAACCGATGTTCTTGTAGATGAAGACCGGCTTGTGGCAGGTTTCCATCACACCGGTGCTGGTGCTGCCCAGCAGGATCTTGCTGAGGCCGGTACGCCCGTGGGAACCCATCAGCACCTGATCAACATCCTGGGCTTCCGCGTATTCACAGATGGATTTTACCGGGTCGCCTTCCATGTATTCGTACCGGGCAACCTTTGCGCCGTGCTCGCGCATGAAGGTTTCCGCCGCGTTAATGATCTTCAGGGCGTCCTCCACCTGAAATTCCTCGGTAACCAACTCCGGGATGCCCCGCGGAATCACATGCAGGATGTAGAATTCGGTATTTCCCTTGTCCAGTGTCTGGCAAGCCCATTCCAGAGTGTTTCTCGAGCACTCGGACCCATCGACGGGAATCAGTACTTTCATTGGACCCATCTCCTTTAAAAAACCGCTTTCAAACAGCATACGGAACGCTGTGGCTGCTGTCAATTCACCGTTTGGGCATTATTCCTTCAGATAAAGCGCTTGAGAATAAACCGGTCCATCAGGGTATCGAACCAGAAAATCAACGCAAAAGCGAGGGGACGCAGGATGTGATCCGCTGGCAGGTCGTCGGAGAAATGCATATCGTACTCCATCCGGGTCAGCAGGAACCGGATGACCCCCGGATACCGCCAGGTAACCTTGACCAGGGGACGGTCCGGCTGATCCGGCGGCGCCAGCACGGACTGGAAATCGCGGAAATGAAACACGGCCAGCAAATTGTCCTGGGCGTCGTAGATCTCGGCCAGTTCCTGGTTCAGCACATGGGCAACGGGGGCCAGCGCCGGATTGTTGCCGCCCGATTCCCCAACCGCCGCCTCGATCGCCTCCGCATCCACGGCCACCCGGTCCCGCATGACGGCTTTGATGAACTTGCCGGGGAGATCCCGGATCTTTCGCACCTGGAACAGGGCGAACTCCCGGAAGTTGCGCAGCCGGAAATATCCCACCAGGTTGTTTTCGGCATCGAACACCCGGATGGGCTTGACGAAGATAAACAGGGGAAAGGGAATGCGGATGCTGTAGAGAATCTCTTGCTCCGGCGTCACCAGCGAAAAGCGCATGCGATAAAGAACCACCGGAAACACCCGGTGCACCAGCCGCACGCCGAGGCGCACGAAAAACATCAGGCACCCCGCCAGGCAGCCCGGTTCCTCCTCGCGTCCGCGAAACAGCAATTCGCCCGTCTCCGGATCGAGCGCCTCGTAGCGCACCGGCATCAGGGGGCGCCATTCCTCGCGGATTCGATAGTCGTTGCGTTCGAACATGGCAATGATTCTACCGGACGGACAGCCGCGGGAACACCCCGGCGACACCCTGAGCGGGGGGAAGTTGCGATTTAGGCGTGTTTGGCGTAGATTGGGGAGCGGACCGGGGTATGGCTGTACCCGCATGACAGCGTTAACCAGAGAGAGAAAGACCCATGAACATTATCGTCTTTGTCAAACAGGTGCCCGACAATACGAAGCTGCGCATCGATCAGATTAGTCAGCTTGGCGGCGGCGGAATTCCCCGCGAGGGCGTGGACATGATGATCAACCCGTACGACGAATACGCCCTGGAAACGGCCCTACGGCTGAAAGAAGCCGCCGGGGGCGAGTCGAAGGTGACGGTCATCAGCCTGGGCAGCGCCTCGGCCAAGGACATCGTGAAAAAAGCCATTGCCGCCGGCGCCGATGACGCCTTCCTGCTCTCCGACCCGGCTTTTCTCGACGGCGACAGCACCGCCACGGCCCACGCCCTGGCAGCGGCAGCCAAGAGCCTCGTTCCGGATCACCAGGTGCTGTTTTTCGGCCAGATGTCCCTGGATGATGCCGCCTCACAAACCGGCCCGAAGGTCGCGGAATTGCTCGGCCATCCCAGTCTGACCGCCGCCAAGGGCGTTGAGCTGCTCAATCCCGCTTCCCTGAAAGTGATGCGGGAAACCGAGCGGGGCGTCGAGTTCCACGAGATGACCCTGCCCGGCGTGGTGAGCGTCATGAAGTGCGATTACGAACTGCGCACCTCCAACATCAAGGGCGTGATGAAGGCGAACAAGGCCCAGATTCCAGCCAAGACCCCGGCGGAAATCGGCGTGGACGCCTCGAAAACCGGCAAAACCGGATCGTCCACCACGGTGAACGGTCTCAGCCAGCGGCCACCAAAGGAGGCGGGGGTCACCGTGGACGGGTCCGACCCGAAAGCGGCGGTGGACCAGCTGATCGCCTTCCTGAAAGAGCAGAAAGTTTTGTAGAGAGGAGCCCGGACATGAGTTTCAACGGGAATATCGAGGAATACAAAGGCGTCTGGGTTGTGGCTGAGGTCTCCGAAGGCCGTTCCACCCAGACCAGCGAGGAACTGATGACCCCCGCCCGGCAACTGGCCGGGGAACTGGGCCAGCCGGTCTGCGCCGTGATTCTCGCTGGAAGCGGCGACGACACGTCGTCCGCCGAGGCCGCCTTCGGTCGCCTGGGCGCGGAAAAAATTTACACGGTGAAGCACGACCTGCTGGGCCAGTATCAGCCCCAGCTCTATACAAAAGCTTTGGGCGACCTGATTCAGCAGCAGAAGCCGAACGTCGTCCTCTTCGGCGCCACCTCCGTGGCCAGGGACTACGCCCCCCGCGTGGCTATTCGCACGGGAGGCGGTCTCATCACCAACGCAGGCGAGCTGAAGCTTGAGAACGGCATCCTGAAAGCCATTAAGGGGGTTCTCGCCGAATCCCTGCTGGCCGACGTCAGCGTTGCCAATACCCGGCCCCAGATGGCCCTGGTTCGCGGACGGACGTATGAGAAACCGTCAGAATCCGGCGGTTCGGCCAATGTTGAAACTGTCACGCCGGACCTGACACCGGATCTCGCCAAATCGAAGCTGCTGGAGGTGCAGCAGACGGACACCGGCAAAAAGAAGCTGGAGGATGCGGAAGTCATCGTCTCCGGCGGACGCGGCCTGCAAGGCCCCGAAAACTTCAAGCTGGTGGAAGAGCTGGCCTCGACTTTGGGCGCTGCCGTGGGTGCCTCGCGTGCCGTGGTGGATGCCGGGTGGCGTCCGCATGCGGAGCAGGTGGGCCAGACCGGCAAGACCGTCACCCCGACCGTCTACTTCGCCCTGGGCATTTCCGGCGCCATCCAGCACCAGGTGGGGATGCGCACCAGCCGGACCATCATCGCCATCAACAGGGATGCCGAGGCGCCCATCTTCAAGATCGCCGACTTCGGCATCGTGGGCGACGTCTTCGAGGTGGTGCCCGTCCTGACCCAGGTGTTGAAAGAACAGAATCTCGCCAGCGTGTAAACGTAGAGAAGAGAGAGGAGAAACGACATGACCACAGCTACCAGCACCCTGCCCGTCGGCACGAAAGCCCCGGACTTCGATCTGCCCGCGTGCAATACGGATCGGAACGTCAAACTATCGGACTTTGAAGGCAAGAACCTGATTATCGTCTTCTATCCGAAGGACCAGACCCCCGGCTGCACGAAGCAACTGTGCGCCCTCCAGGGCGATCGCAAGCTGTTCGCCGAGCTGAACACGGAGATCATCGGCTCCAACCCGGACAGCAAGGAGAGCCACCAGCGCTTCGCCGATAAAGAGGGCTACGAGTTCCCGATTCTCGTGGATGCCGACCGCGAGATGGCCCGCCAGTATCACGCCCTGAAAGAGGATGGCAAGGGCATCCAGCGCACCGTCTACATCATCGATGGTGAAGGCGTGATCCGTTTCGCCCAACAGGGCATGCCGACGGACGAGGAACTCGCCGAAGCCATCCGGAATTTCTAGGAGAGCGTAAATGACGGACGCTGATCGCAACTACTGGGTCGTTGTCGGCTCCAGGGAGAACTACGACATCTCCAGGGAGCGCGGTTTTACCCTCCAGGGGATCAAGTCCCGTCAGCGCAAAAAAGCCGAGCTTATCAGGCCGGGGGATCGTATGATTTACTATCTCACCGGCCTGATGGTGCTCGCCGGCATCGTCACCGTGAAATCCACCATGGTGGAGGACTACACGGAAATCTGGACGTGTTCTTCCTCCCGCAACGGCAAGCCGGAGGTGTATCCATACCGGTTCAAAATAGAGCCGTACCTGATTCCGGCGGACGAATCGGGCTTTATCAAGGTCGCCCCCATTCACGGCGATCTGGAATACCTGAAGAAATGGCCGGAGAAGAACTGGACGCTGGGCTTCCAGGGTAACCTGCACCAGTGGCCGGAACACGATTACAAACTTGTCGAAAAACTCTTCGAAAAACAGGCCAGTCCCGTCACGTCCTGATCAAGACAAGAGGTAACCCATGAACCTGTCTCTGCTGACCCCGCTGGGAACCGGCGTTTTCTACCTGGGCCTGGCCCTGATCATCGGCGGCCTGCTGTCGCTGGGCGCCTTCACCGCGCCGGTGCTGTTCAAGAGCTTCACCCGGCCCGAGGCGGGCGAGGCGATGACCATCATCTTCCGCCGCTACGACACGGTCCTGATGATCGCCGTGGGCCTGGTTATCCTGGGAGAAATCCTGCGGACCATTCCCCACGGCATGCCAACGTTCAACTTCCTCGTGGTGGCCCGCTACGTTGTTCTTGTCGCGCTGGCCGGAATGACCCTCTACACCACCCAGGTGCTGGACACCAAAATCGCCGCCATGTATGACGACCCCGACTTTCGCACAGACCTGGAGCTTCGCACCGAATTCAACGAGGCCCACAAGCTCTCCGAAAAGCTGGCCAAGATGGAGCTTGTTGCGGGTGTCATCCTCCTCTTCCTCACCCCGTTCGTCAACCCCGCCAAGCTGCCGTGACAAATCCTCCCCCCGCCCGGCTGCTCCGGGAATCCAGAACTTCTCTCACCCTCATCGTCCTGCATCCCCAGCTGAACCCCCACACCGGCTTTTGCGACGAGGGACAGTTGCTGCACCTGGCGGATGATGCCGCCTACATCGCCGCCATGCGCCATGCCCTGTGCAGGCGGGCCAGCACCGGGGCGGTTTCCTCCTTTAAATTCACGGATCAGGCCCGGATCAACGATCTGGTCGTCTGCCATGCCCATGTGGCCGCCACGGGCAACCGGTCCATGCTGGTGGAAATATCCCTTGAAGTCTTTTCACCGCCCTATGTTGAGTCCCGTCCACTGGCCACCGGGGATTTCCTGTACGTCCTTATGGAGGCGGACTATTCCCCCCTGAAAGTGCCACCCCTGGAGGAAGCACGAAAGGAGCCACATCACACCACCGTTCCCGGAAAAATTCCGGACGCCAGGGAACGGTTGGCCGCAATTAAAACCAGACAGGCTCCTTGACGTTTGATCCTTTCAATTCGGATGGATAGCGTTCGTAAATACCACGTCGTTCCCGCATTTACAAATTGAAATAAATGGTCACAACGCGAGTTTGACGTGAGTTGTAAGGACGAGTACGGTTTTCCCTTTCCTGGACACATGCGGGAAACCCGATGACTTTCCTGTCAGGCATATCAGGCACAGGAGAACAACACGCCAATGAGCAACCTGAACCCGATTCATCCACATTCCCCGGCATCCGGCATTCAAGCTGCCGCCACGGTTCCGATGTTCCGAGGAATTGCCACGCCGTCTGACAGCGTCCGGTTCAGCGGAAACCCGCCCGAAACCCCAGGGGAAAAATCCTTCATGGACGGGATAAAACAGTGGTTCCGAAACCTGTTCAAATGGCTGAATCCTGAGTATGCCCTGAAGCGGATTATCGGCTACTTCCAAAAAAGAAAGGCGAATACGGTATTAAAGGATCTGGCCGCACTGACGCCTGAGAAGATCCGGGAAGTTATGGCCGAACCTCCACTGGACAAGATTGACTACCGGGAATTCGCCTATCCTTCTACCGGCGTTGCCAAGGCGAAGGAAGTGTTTGGTCCCCAGCATCCGACAATGAAAAAGTATCAGGACTGGACTTTCACAAACGTGTACAAGGACTATGGGGTTAACTGGAATCCGTTCAGGACGGCACGCGATACCTTGCAGAACTTCTTCGACGGACAGGGACAAACGCTGGACGGCGTGGACATCGAGGTCAAGGATCTGCCCGGCGGCGAATACCAGGTCCGTATCAAGGCATCCGCAAATTATGACGCCTATAACCTGCTGGGATTTGGCGCCGGAACCAAGAGCGGCAACAAGCGTAATGCCGGTAAAAATGGTGAAGGCCTGAAGGTGGTGGCGCTGGTTCTGTTGCGGGACTACGGTGCCGACCGGGTGACTTACCGCTCCCGTGAGTGGCAGGGAGAATTCAAGCTGGACTATCCCGGCCAAGCGGACGCCAGAAACAAGGATGACAAGGGTGTAATGTTGAAACTCACCCACCTGGACCCGCCTTTTGAAGGAAACGATGTAAGCTTTACGATCAAGGACGCCGAACTGGCAAAATATTTTAAAAAGTACGGTCGGAGCATGTTTTATAATCCCAAAAACCCGATTTTCACCAATCCGACCTACGAGAACGAACATGGCGGCTTCAAGCTGCTGCCGGAAGCCGAAGCCTCCGGTCGGGTCTATGAAGCCGGCCAGCTCCGGGAATTCGGAAACAGCGGACATTTCGACGCCATCCCCGGTCTGGTTCTCTGGAGCAATGAACGGGTGATTGAACCGGAGAACGACAACCGGGATCGGCCCCCGTTGCAGCCCTCCGAGGTAAGCAGGATTCTTAACCGGGTCGTCAGCGGCATGTCTCTTGAGGAGACGGTTCAGGGTATCCGTTTCCTGAGAAGCCACTGGTTCTACCAAAAACCGGAAGACCTGGTGAATGAGAACTTCAAGGGTGACGACAAGAAAGGGGCCGAGATGCTGCTGGAAGCTTTCTGCAAGCATTATGCCGACCTGGCCCGGAATAACCCCCAGCTGAAAGGGGAAAAACCGGACTTTCTACCCGAAGGCCTGGTGGCCGTTCCCTCTTACCAGTTCCAAAATCAGGAAGGACTTGAGCGGCTGAAAAAGCTGTATTCCGATGGTTATATTCCCGTGAAACCGGCCCTGACCGATCTCGGTGTCCCGGATGGGGAAGCGTTGCTCGCTTCCGAGGAACTCCTTCTGGAAGAAAAGTCTGCCAAGGTCGAACCCACTCCCCGGCAAATCCGGCAGACGAAGGTATTGCGGGATACGCTAGAGTCTCTGTCGGACATTATGATGTCGAAGGCGAATGCCGAATCAGGCAGCTTTAAAAGAGAGTATCTGGCAAGGAAAGCCGGACGTATCACGGAACTGGCCCAGCTGCCCGTACAGATCGTCAGCCTGCCGGAAGGCGAGAAAAAAGAACCGTTCATCAAACTGAGCCATGACGAACACCGTCTTCTGGTGGACCAGCGCGTGCTGGACGGCGACAGTTTTCCGGAGGCCGTTGCCAGGCTGTACAGCATTGTCCAGAGAGAAACGTTTATCGATACGGACACCCAGATCCGCTGGTTTTTTGAGAAGCTGTCCCAACTTGAAGCCAGCCAGGCGGCCTGGAATCAACAGGAATAAATGGCCTGCGGAGACTTCATAAATATTAATATTGCAGCAACGGATCGCCTTGAGGGCCTTTTATCCGGTCGATCACGCAATAATTTCCTTTCCAGCGAGCAACACGCGCCAGGCCTGAAAGACCAGAGGACAGAGACCTCCCGATGAATGAACTTTCCATTCCCGCTCCAAACGCCATTTCTTCCCGGCAGCCGGAAGGCCCTGGCAGCCGGGGAAAAGTCATTCCCATCAGCTTTGCGGGAACGGTCCCGGTTACGGACCAGCTTCATTTCGGCGCCGCTGAAGACAACAATCCTGCTGAACGGGGTCTGCTCCGAAAAATTCTCTACATCATCTCGTTCAAATGGGTTCTTGATGGCATTGTTTTCGCGTTCAAAAACATCTTCAATATCGGTGAGGACACCTATAAAAAAGTCAGGGAGCGGGCGGAACGACTCGCACGGGAACTGGACGCCGAGCGCGACAAGCTGGCCGAAGCCACGGAACAGTTGAAAGTCGTTCCGGAAGAGGTCCTGAAGGCAAACGGATCTTTCCGGGAACTGGCCCATCGGCGCCGGGTTGCCCTGCTAGAGAAGCTTGCCGTTTTGCATCAGAACGAGGCTGCCCCGCCGGCCATCACCCTGCCCGACCGGATGAAGGGACTGATCCCCATGAAGGCCGATGATTCCATGAAATCCCGAACCACTGCCGATCGGTCGCCGCTGATTACGAAAAAGTTGCTTTCAAAAGCGGCCAGGGGCAATTTCTCACTGGAGATTCCCGTCGAGTCCGACATCAAGTTCAAGAAGTCCCCTTATGCCCCGCTGAATCTCCAGGATGAGGCGATTCGGGACAAACTGGACAACAAACAGCGCGAGGCCCAGATTTCCATCCATGACGGCATCGGCTGGTCCAGGGAGAAAACCATGCGTGATATCCTGAAAAACTTTGCGGATGGACATGGCGGAACCCTGGAGGGGGTGAAAATCGACATTGGTCCAAAGGAAAACGGGATCTACACCGTCCGGATTTCCGGCAAGGGCGAGTACAGCCACAAGATGCTGGAAGGCATTAGCCGCACAGACAAGCAGGATGACGAGCGAAAAGTCGGTAAATTCGGCGAGGGCACCAAAATGGCAGCCATGATCATGCTGCGGGACAAGCTGGCGGAATCCATCGCGTTTCGTTCCAGCGACTGGCGCTACGAATTTGCAATCGAGGACGTGAATATTGACGATGATGTCAGTTCCGAACTCGTCCGAAAGCTGACCCACGAGCAACAGATTGAGGGGAATACCGTAGAATTCACCACGAAAGATCCCGAAGTCCTCAAGGCGCTGATTCGTGCCGTGGATTATTTTTACCACCCCGGCAATCCGGATTTCATGAATCCGACCTTTGAAAACGATACCTTCGGCTTTAAATTCCACGGCCTGAAAGAGACGGGCAACCTCTACATCGTCAATCAGCGCAACGATTACAAATCCTGCACGGGCAAAAAATCCCTGGAAAACGCCTGCGAACAGGTCACCTTCTGGACAAAAGCCAAGCTGGATTCAAAAAAGACGGCGGAGGGCCGGGATCGCAGCGAGATTGACTACTGGGAACTGGACTCGGAGATTTTCTCCCACCCCAGACTTTTCGGGACCCTCTCGGACCAGGATCTCGTCAACCTGATCTTCACCCTGAAGCCCCTTTGGAACAACGCGGAAGTCCAAAGAACCCTGGGGCTTTCAAAGGATGATATCGACCAATCCGCCGGGCGGCTGATGCTGTCGAAACTGGTCAACCTGGCCTCCTATCGGGGAATCGGGTTGGATCTCACCAAAGAGGAAAGGGAACACTATTTGGCAGACGATCTAAGCGATTCCGACGAAGTCCGCCAGATCCTGCGACGCAATGGATTTATCCTGGTTCCTTCCCGTTTCAGGGAGATCGGCTTCACCTCCGCCCGCGACTACTGGAAAAAGCGCTCCGCCCACAAGCCGGTGGAACCTTCGAAAAACGACATCATCCGCATGAACGTCCTGAAGGAAGTGGCCCGCCTGTATGCGGAAAGCTCGGAAAAGAACCTGCCCATGGACCGTGCGCGACTGGAGGCCCAGATCGACAAGCCCCTCTTCCTGTTTGACGGCACGGACAAGGAGCATGAAAAGCACGAGGAAAACACGCTGGGTGAATATGCCGACACCCACGTCTGGATCGAGCGCAATCATTTACGGCGCGAAGACTTTAACGATGCCGTGGCGACTTATCTGCACGAGATTGTCCACAACATCGGCAACGGCCACGACACCCCCTTTGCCTACGCCATCACCAAGTGGATGGCGGCCATGCAGGCGGCCGTGGTGGACGGCCCCGAAGCATGGGCACGCTGGCAGCGGCTGCAGGATCTCAAGGCCGTCTGGGATCAGGCTGCGGAGGGGCAAACCGAGGAAAGCAGGGCAGCCTGATTTCCCTCACCCCGGCCCTCTCCCGGAGGGAGTTGGACGCTTAAGAGGTTGACTCTTCCCTCTCCCTCTGGGAGAGGGCCGGGGTGAGGGAGGTGAGGGGCGCCGCCGCTAGCTACGCTGATCGATCGGCACGTAGACTTCGTGCCGGGGGCCTTCATAGTTGGCTTTGGGCCGGATCAGGCGGTTGGCGTCCTGCTGCTCGATGACATGCGCCGACCACCCTGCCACGCGGGCGAGGGCGAAGATCGGCGTGTAGATCTCGATGGGCAGGCCCATCACGTAATAGATATAGGCCGTCGGGAAGTCCACGTTGGGATGGATGTTCTTCTCGCGGATCATCGTATCCTTCACGATGGTGGCCATTTCATGCCACTTCATGTTGCCGGTGCGCTCGCACAGTTCCTTGCCCATCTCCGTCAGCAGGAAGGCGCGGGGATCGCCGGTCTTGTAGGCCCGATGGCCGAAGCCCATGATCTTCTTTTTCTTGGCGAGGGCGTCCAGAACGAACTTCTCGGCATTCTCGACACTGCCGATCTCCTGGAGCATCTTCATGGCTTCTTCATTGGCGCCGCCGTGGAGCGGACCTTTCAAGGTGCCGATGGCCGACACAATGCCGGAATGCAGGTCGGCCAGGGTGGAGGTCGTCACGCGGGCGGCAAAGGTCGAGGCGTTGAAGCCGTGATCCACGTATGCGATCAGGGTGATGTCGAACAGACGGGCCGTATACTCATCCGGCTTCTCGCCGTTGAGCATGTACAGGAAGTTGGCGGCGTGGCCCAGGGAGTTGTCCGGCTTGATAATGTCCTTGCCGCGGGTCAGGCGGTAGCTGTAGGTGATGAGCGCCGGAAACTTGGCAATGAGCCGGATGGCCTTGCGCACGTTGGCATCGTGGGAAATGTCGGTGATCTCCGGGTCATAGAGGGCCAGGAGAGCGGCACCGGCTCGCAGTTCATCCATGGGGATGCCGTTTTCGGGGAATTTCCGCATGTGATCGACCAGTTCGCCGGGCAACTCCCGTTCCTGCTTCAGGGTTTTGTCGAACTGCTCGAATTCCTTCCGGTTGGGCAATTTGCCGTAAATCAGCAGGTAGGCGACTTCCTCGAACGACGAGTGTTCCGCCAGATCGCGGATATCGTACCCGCGGTACATCAGGCTGTTGCGTTCCGGGTTCACGAACGAGAGCTTGGTCTCTCCGGCGATAACCCCTTCCAATCCGGGACTGTATGCTTGCGTAGTCATCCTCGACCTCTTTCCTGTACTGTCTGTTTTCCGCGTTCAGCGGGTGTAACCTGTTGCGAGCGTGTTATCCAGCGACTCGTAATCGTTGTAGTGAATCAACTCGTAGAGATCCTTGCGCGGGGTCATCCGGTCCAGCAGACTGGCCTGGGTCCCTTCCCGTCTCAGCGCCGCCATCGCCTCCTCAACCGCCCGCATCATGATGCGAAACGCGGTCATCGGGTAGATGACGATATTATACCCAAAGCGCTCAAAGTCCTGAAGGGGGATCAGCGGGGTCCTGCCGAACTCGGTCATGTTGGCCAACAGCAGCGCCGATGGGTGCGAGGCCCGCAAATCACGGGCAAAGCGCTCGAATTCCTCCGGCGACTCCATCGCTTCGGGAAAAATCATGTCCGCCCCGGCACTGATGTACGCTTTTGCCCGGCTCAGGGCGTCGTCGTAGCCGTTCACCGCCTTGGCGTCAGAGCGGGCGATGATGAGGAAATCCGGGTTCTGCCGGGCCTGCACCGCCGCGCGGATCTTCAGGACCATGTCCTCCTCGGAAATCACCTGTTTGCCGCCCAAGTGGCCGCAGCGTTTGGGAAACACCTGGTCCTCAATGTGGATTCCGGCCACGCCTTCGCGTTCGTACTCCTGCACCGTCCGGTAGACGTTCACCGCCTCCCCGAAGCCCGTGTCCACATCGGCAATGGCAGGGACGTTCACCGCCCGCGCAATATAGCCGGATTCGCGGGCCATTTCCGTCAGCGTCATCATCCCGATGTCCGGGTAGCCTGCCACCCCGTTGTTCAGCCCCGCCCCGGAAATATACACCGCCGGGAAGCCTGCATTTTCAACAATCTTGGCGCAGATGGCGTTGAAGGCTCCCGGCACCGGCAGCGCCCGGCCTTCCGACAGCAGCCGCCTCAGTCGGGCTGCCTTGTCGTTGGCCGGGTTCAGCAGAGGCTCGCTCACAAAACGTCTCCTAGGCTTCTTCCCGGTTGAACGCTGAAAGGACGCCGGAGATGTCGCCGGTTTTGTCGATGTTCCAGAGTTTTTCCAGGATGACGTCGACCCGTGCCTTGTCGAAGACCCGCTCGGCCAGCGGGCGGAACTTGGCCTCGATCTGCTGATCGTTCATCGGATTCTTGGCGTGGCCCAGCGGGTAGCTGATTTTCTTTTCCAGCGTCCGGCCATCCTTCAGCTTGACCCGCAGCAGGTTCGGGATGCCATCCGGGTAACCCGCCGTCATCTCGTCGTTGCGGTTGACCTTCACGGTCTGGATCAGTTCCACCAGCTTCGGATCGTTGATCCGCTCCTGGGTGAAGGTGTCCAGGGTGATGTCGCCGTCCATAAAGGCGGCGGAAACCACGTAGGGCATGCTGTGATCCGCCGTCTCGCGGCTCTTGGGCCGCCAGTGCTCGGCGAACCCGGCGATGATATCCACGGCGGCGTCAAAGCTTTCGATGGTGATGGACTCGATGTTTTCCCAGCCGCCGGTTTCGGGGCGCAGCTCCAGGGCCGCCTCGATGGCGCTCTGGGAGTGGTACTCCGCCGGGAAGTGCTTGACGTAGGTCTTGAGGATCATGAAATCACGGCTACCGTTCTCGCCACCCATGGGGGCCAGTTCGAACGGGCCGGACACCTGCTTGAAGAAGCCCATCTCGCCCTCGAAGATCTCCGAAGGGCCGGTCATGCCGTGGCGGGCCAGGGTCGCGGCGAATACGCCGTTCCGGGCCGCATTGGCGAAGGCGCAGCCCTTCCAGTGGGACAACTCGCCCACGCGGGTCTGGCGCATGGCGTTGTTGGGGGTTCCGGCCAGGCCGAGGGCATGGACGTACTGCTCTTTCGTGAAGCCGAAGAGTTTTCCGGCGGCCAGGGCCGTGGAGAACGGGCCGTAGGTCACGTGGTCCCATCCGCGGGCGCGGATGCTGGCGGCATCGCACATCCGGCACTGGATTTCATAGGCCAGGACAATGGCGGTCAGAACATCCTTCGCCTGGGATTTCTGAGCCTCGGCCACGGCGAGGATGGCGGAAATGTTGTCGCTGGGGTGTGCCGGCTCCAGCGAGAGGTACGTATCGTTGAAATCAAGATAGCGAAAGAGGATGCCGTTGGCGAAAGCGGCTAAATCCGGCGTGGTCCGGTGGCCGGTGCCGATGACAGTCGATCCGTGTCCGGTGACACTCACCGTTTTGGCCAGCTCCCGGCTGATTCGGGCCGGGTCACTGTCGATGGCGCCCATCGCGCAGCCCAGCGAATCGATGATACGGCGCTTGGCCTCCTGGATGGCTTCCTGCGGGATGTCCTCGTACTTGAGGTTCAACGCATAGTTTGCCAGACGTTCGGCAAGCAAAGTCTTCTTTTCCGTCGTTGTTGCAGTCATTGGCCCCGTCCCTGTGTGCTGAAATAATAACCGTTATTCGGCATCCCCCCGAATTCGCCCGGTTCAGGAAACCGATTCACGCGCATTGTACCGGAAAAACGCTGAAATCAAAAGCCTGGGCCTGCAAAGATTTTGTAAACATATCGGGCGATTTTTCGGGGGGCTTTCTGCTACAATGGGCATAAGCTACGCACACCAGTCAGGAACCGCGGGGGAAACCGGGTTTGCAGATCCAGCGCCCATCACTGTCCGGCTACCAGAAACCCTTTGATGTCATCGTTATCGGGGGCGGCATCAACGGCTCCGGCATTGCGCGGGACGCCGCCGAACGGGGCCTGAGTGTCCTGATGGTGGAAAAGAACGATTTCGGCGCCGGGACCACGGCCTATTCCAGCCGTCTAATCCACGGTGGCCTCCGATATCTTGAACATTTGGAGTTCGATCTCGTCCAGGAATCCCTCTCCGAAAGAAAGCGGCTGTTGCAGAACGCGCCTCATCTCGTACGTCCGCTGCCGCTGGGGATTCCGGTGTATAAAGAGAACAAGCGGCCCCGCTGGTTTGTGGAGTGCGGCATGATTCTCTATGACGTGCTGGCCCGCCTCAGCGGCAAGGCGATGGTACCGTTTCACCGGATGTACGGCAAAAGCGGCTTTCTCAAGAAGTTCAACGGCGTGAATCCGCAGAATCTCGTGGGCGGATTCATGTACTTCGACGCCCAGGTGACCCTGCCGGAGCGGATTTGCGTGGAAAACGCCATCGCCGCCCAAAAGCACGACGCCGTGGTCCTCAACCACACGAAAGTGGTGGACGTCATTCAGGAGAACCGACGCGCCACCGGCATCCGGGTGGAGGATCTGGAAACCGGCAAACGGCAGGACGTCCACGGCAAGGTTATCATCAACGCGGCAGGCCCGTGGGTGGACGAGGTGTTGAAGCTGGCAAAACCCGTGGTTTCCGATAAAATCGGCGGCACCAAAGGCACCCACATCATCGTGAGGAAATTCGACGACGGACCGAACCGGGCGCTGTACGTGGAAGCCCGCAAGGACGGGCGTCCGTTCTTTATCATTCCCTGGCAGAAGGACTACTACCTTATCGGCACCACGGATACCCGCTACGATGCTGATCTGGACAAGGTGGTGCCCACGGACGAGGAGATTCAATACCTCATCGAGGAAACCAACCACGTGCTGCCCGGCGCAAAGCTGGACCGGGAGAAGGTCCTGTTCTCCTACGCGGGCATCCGTCCCTTGCCCAATGAAGAGGGAAAAAAACCGGGCGAGATTACCCGCAAGCACATCATTTTCGACCACGGCAGAAACGAGGGGATCGAGAACGTCGTTTCCATCATCGGCGGCAAGATCACCACCTTCCGAAACCTTGCCGAGGAAGCCGTGGACTACGCGGTCAAACAGTTCGATCTCAATGCCAGACGGGGCTGCACCACCCGGAACACGCCTCTGCCCGGCGGTGACGGCTATGACAACATTAACGGCTACAAACAGCAGGAACTGGCCCGTGCCGTGGCGAAATACGATGTTTCCACCAAGGTCGTTGACCATCTCATTGACACCTACGGCTCCCAATACACCCGTGTGCTGGAGTTGACCCGTGAGAACCCGGACTGGAAAAAGCCGTTGGCGCCGGACCAGCCGGATATCCAGGCCCAGGTCATCGACGCCGTGCGCAACGAGTTTGCCCGCACCAGCGCCGACATCCTGATGCGCCGCACCGGCACTGCCCTGCGGGAAAACGTCGGCCTGACCGCCGTCGAAACCACTGCCACACTCATTGGCGCAGAACTCGGATGGGACGACGCCCGGATTCGCAAAGACATCGAGGACTATCAAAATCTTGTCCTCACGCTCAACCGCCCCCGCGAAAAACAGCCCAGCCTGTCGTAACGCAGGCATATCGTCATTCCCGCGAAAGCGGGAATCCATCATCCGGTAGCCTTTGGGAGATGGGTTCCCACTTCTGCGGGAACGACGGTTTACTTTCATTTTGAAGCTTTCAGGCCCCGGTTATAACTATGAACGCCTCTCTCTTTCCGGGCGAGCGACAGTTTTCACGCCTTATCCTGAAGGTTTTACGTCCCATGCTATAACTGAAGAGTCGAACGGCTCTACCCCTGAACCGCGGCGACCGTCAGGGTCTGCTCCGGGCGGGAGCCGAATTCGAAGCGGCGGCTGAGGCGGGACAGGCTGAAGCAGATGATGAAGTAGACCAGGGCAATGAAGACCAGGACCTCGAAATCGTGGAAGGTGTTCTGGTAGAGGATTTCACCCTGGCGGGTCAGCTCCGTCACACCGATGATCGAGGCCAGCGAGGTATCCTTCACCAGCGAGATGAACTGGCCGATAAGGGCGGGAATCGTCCGGCTGTAGGCCAGCGGCAGAAAGACGAACCAGAGGCGTTGCATGTAGGTCAGCCCCAGGCTGGAGGCGGCTTCGCGCTCGGTAGTCTGGATGGATCTCAGGCCACCCCGAAAAATCTCCGCAATATAGGCCGCCTCAAACAGGGTCAGGGCAATAATGGCGGATTCAAGAAAACTGGAATCCCGGCCCAGCATGGAGTTGATGGCATACATCAGGCCGTAGTGGACAAATACCATGAAGAGGATCAGCGGAATACTGCGCACGAACTCAACGACAAGCGCCACGATCCGGGCCAGCCAGACGGGGCCTTCATGCCGGAGTACCCCCAGAATGGTGCCGAAAAGCAGGCTGAGGACGATAACGATGACGGACATGCCGATGGTGATGGTCAGACCGTGAAGCAGCAGGTCCGAACCCATCAGGATGTCTTCGAAATGGAACTCGCGCATCAGGCAGCCACCTCCTGCACACTGGCGATGGCCGGAAAGCGGAGGATGCGACGGTCAATAAGCCAGTCGAGAAGCTGGGTGACGGCGGCAATGGTGAGGGTCAGCGTCACGTAAAGCATGGCGCCGATGACGAAGTACTTCATCGGCTGGAATTCATCCACTGCGCCCTTGTAGACCATGTAAAAGATATCCTCCACGGTGATAAAGGCGACCAGGGAGGAGTTCTTGGTGAGATTGATCATCTGGTTGCACAGGGGAGGCAGGATCACCCGGAAGGCTTGGGGAATGAGGATCAGCCCGTAAGCCTCGAAGCGCGACAGGCCCATCGCCAACCCGGCGTCCAGCTGGTTGGCTGGAACGGAGAGCAGCCCGGAGCGGAACACCTCGCTAAGGTAGGCACCGGTGTAGAGGGACAGGCCCAGAATGCCGCAGATCACCGGGTCCAGAATGATGCCGATGCTTTGCAGCCCCTTATAATAGATGTAAAGCTGAATGAGGAGGGGGGTGTTTCGAAACAGCTCGATATAAACGGAAGACAGCCAGCGCAGGGGACGGATCGCCGACATTCCCATAAAGGCCGAGAGAAAACCGGCCAGAATCGCAAAAAACCCGGACACCAGCGAGAGGAACACCGTCATGCCGATGGCGGCGAGAAAATCCTCCCGAACGACTGTCCGGAAAAAATCCGCCGCGGTGACCAGGGCATGCTCCATAAGCCGCTACGGGGAATCTCCCGGCTCATCGGCGGCAGGCGGCTCCTCGCAGATGGAGAGATCCCGGTACGGCCCCATCCATTTCTCCTCCAGCGCTTTCAGGGTGCCATCCCCGCGCATGTCCTCCAGAGCCTTGTTGATTGCCTTGCGGAAACTTTCGGTGGATCGGTCGTCGGTCTGACGGATACCCATGCCGTACGGCTCGTCGGAGAGGCGTTCGGGCAGCATCCGGAAAGTGCAGGTATCGCCGATAAAACCGTAGAGGATAGTGTCGTCGCTGGTCATGGCGCTCCCGCGTCCGGCTTTCAGGGCAGAAAAGGCTTCAACGGAGCTTTTGAACCCCTTGAATCTGGCCTTCGGCAGTCTTTTTCGGATATTCTTCTCGCTGGTCGTGCCGATGACGTACAGAATGGTGCCGTCCGACAGATCGTCCAGCAACCTGGCAGAGCTTTTTTCAGGGACGATCACCGCCTGGTGGGCAATATAATACGGGTCCGTGAAATCGATCATCTCTTCGCGCTCCGGCGTGATGGTCATCGTGGCGGCGACGAGATCCAGCTTGCCCAGGTTCAGGCCGATAATCCGTGTGGAGGAGAGCACCTGCTGGAATTCCACATCGACGGGCTTGTCCGGGTTGGCGGAAATCCGCCGGGCCAACTCGCGGATAAGATCGATGTCGTACCCTTTCACCTCGCCGTCCGTGTCGAGATACCCGAACGGCTTGGAGTCGAACTTGACCCCCGCCACCATTTTGCCGCGCTGGCGGACGGAACTCAGCTGGTCTACTGCCGGCCCGGCCCCGCCGCCGCAGGCTGCCAGCATCGCCACTGCGGCCAGCATAATTGCCAGAATCAGTGCGGATGACCCGATACGTTTCACAGTAGACTCCTGCCTGCTCTTGACGGTAAAAATCCGAGGGATATGCCCCATTATAACCCCTCCTGCCGATTGTGATCCTGACGCCCCGCAATCTGCGCAACTCCTGAAAACCGCTATAATCAATAGTGGGTGGTTCAGGATCTCGCAACGCCGGATGGCCCGTCCGCCTTTTTCAAGTTTTCCCGCTCCATAGTCGAAGATCCGGTTGTCCCCTTCTTGAAGGAAAGCAGTTTTGGGATCTCTCGGACCCAATTTCAATATGAACCAGTTCCTGAAGCAGTTTCAGCAACTGGGCAACGCCGGCGCCCTTGGAGGTCCGGCGGCAGGTGCTCCCACCGGTCCGTTGGGCAACCCGATGGGCGGCGGTCTGAATACCATGGCCGCCAGCATGCTCTTCCAGCAGATGATGCAACTGCAAAGCAACATGTCTCCCCGCGAAACCGCCATGCTGATGCGCTCCATCATGGAAGTGCCAAAAGAGATCCAGACCATCCTGGCCTTGCTGGCCACCTCCCAGGGCGGAAAGGCCAGCCCCGACGCCCAGATGCTGAAGCAGCTCCTGGCGGAGAATCCTGGTCTGAAGATTTCACTGGAGGAGTTGCAGGAAGCCCTCGGCAAACAGTCGAAAGACACCGCCAACAAGCTCCTGAAAATCATCCAGAGTAACAGCACAGCGACGTTTACCGGCGACAGCCAGAAGCTGACGGAACTGCTCCAGTTTACCACCCAGCTGGCGGCACGGGTGGCGGCCTCGCCCACCGACGCCATGAATACCCTCATCCTGCTCTACATTCCCTGGTATCCCCTCGTGGGTCAGCAGCGGCTGGAAATGTACTTCGAGGAAGGCGACGGCGAAGGCGGAGGAGAGGATGGCGAAAACTACACGCTGGTCATCTACGTGGAGACCAACACCCTGGGCAAGTTCAAAATCGCCGCCGGGGTGGTCAACATGACCCGGTTGATGTTCAAGGTGGAGCATGACAAGGCCGCCCGCCCCCACCTGAAGGATATGGAAAAGGCTCTGGCCGAGGTCTTGGCCGAGGACGGCATCCCTCCGCCCGTCCTGGAGTTCGAGCAGCGCGAGGAGCCGGTGACCACACCGGAAGTCATGGAGAAAACCTCCGGCGTGGATGAGTTCAAGACCCTGAAAAGCGACGGCAAGAAGGTGTCCGTATATCCCTCCAAGGGCGTCTCCGTCATCGTTCTCAACGGCGCCTACCAGTTCTCGCGCATTATCTTCGAGATCGACGAACGCAACAGCCTGCTGAACAAAAGAGCCGCGGAAAAATAGGAGCCATTCGGCTCTTCAGTTATGGCCTGAGGCGTTCCTCCTTCAGCCAGATTCCATGGCAAATTCCATGGATGGATTCCCATATCTGAAGATGTTACGTCCAATGCGATGACCAGGGAGCCGAACGGCTCGCACAAAAAACCTGTTTGTTGTTTTTATATAAGAAAGGGTTCTCACGCAGGGATTTTTACACTTAGGGGATAGTATGCAGCATTATCGGGATCATTCGCAGTCGAATCCTATTATGGATACGTTCAAGCTCGTGGCGGAGACGCAGCGGCAGGTCCAGGCCGTCACGAACCGGGCCAGGGCGGCGGTCAAGGCGTTTTACCGCAACCCGGACGACCTGGCGATCTTTATTGAAAAGCAGGGAACACCGGTGTATGCCTTGGCTGGAGGACTTCGAGGCTTCGGCATCCGGCTGTGCCTTTTCTTTTTCGGCTACGAACCCGGTTTCGTTCCCCCTCCGCGCAACGACCAGTTTTCCGTCCGGCGTTACGAATCACTGTGCAAGGTGTTGCTGCACTTCTGCGGTGAGCGTCCCGGCTGCAACTTTGACAAGGGCGTATTCGTCCTGCCGAAAAAGCTGTTTACCGTGGGCTATATCGCCCATCAGCTGCATCACTGGCTGGCCTGCCTGGCGGGTCTGCCCGGCTACAACGCGGTTGAGCAGGAGGAATTCCGCCAGTTCATGGTGAACCGTAAGGGTGTCGTTGGTCCGGAGGTTGAGAATATGAGCGAGGCGCAGATTGTCAGCCTTCGCAATGCCATCCACCGGGAGATCGAGGCGCTGAAATTTATTAAGGATGTAACGGAAGAGATTTTCAGGCCCGCCCGCCAGGCGCGATACCTGAACAACGGCACCGCCAACGCCTGAGATACTTCCTCTCCCCGACAGAGAGGACCGGGGTGAGGGAGGCAAGATCCTTTAAGTTTTCCGGATTCCGTCCGATACCAAAGCAGTCAGTAATAATCGGACCCACGGCTGTGAGCGGTGAAGATAATACAGAAGGGCGGCGATGGCACAAGGATCAACGGTCCAGTGTGACGAACGCCTTCAATGAACTGGAAAAAGTCAAACCTGAATACCAGCAGATCATCGGCACGATCATGCTGAAAGTTGCCGAACACATGCGTGACAAGAAGCGGGACTGGGAGCGCCGCAACAAACGGGGACTGAAGGAACTGGGCCATGACAAGATTGTGGGACTGATGAAATCCCAGAATCGGCGGCGCTGGTATGATCAGGACCGGGTGCTGCATAAGGTCTACCAGTATCTTTATATCCTGGAGCAGCACGGTGATCCGGTGCTTTCAAACGCAATGGGCCGTGCCGTGGCTTACGTGAAGATCTATTCCGACTACTGCAAGGATCAGAGCCGTCCGGAAAGCATCGAGGAAGTGACCAAGCTCATTTCCCAGGTTCTCTACGAGGGGGCCGAGGCCGGGGAGAAATTCATGAACGCCCTGGAAATCGATATCCAGGAGGAGGAAGGCAACGTCTTCATGAAACCCAAAAATGCGGGCAATGACCGCGAGGAAGCCATTGAGGACGAAGAAACCGGCATGCGTGTCGAGCAGTCATAAGACGGAGCCGTTCGGTTCTTTCGTTATGGGATAGGGCGTGAGACTTCAGGATAGGGCGTAAGTTCTGCTATTCCCGTGCAGACGGGGAGTGGGGAGCCATTCCTGGTTATATTTTATGATCTTGGCCGGGGGCGCCGAACGGCTTTTGTCTTCGAGGCGGTTTTTGCGGATAATGGGGGCGCAGTTTGAGTGCTGGAGAACAACACATGGAAGCCACCCGTCTGAAACGTCCCTCGTCCGAAAAAGCTTTTGAGGAAGCCCGCGAGCTGATGCCTGGCGGTGTGAACAGCCCGGTGAGGGCGTTCCGATCCGTCGACGGCAATCCCGTCTTTATCCAGAAAGCTTCAGGGGCCTATCTTTGGGACGAAGACGGCAATCGTTACATCGATTACGTCGGTTCCTGGGGACCGGCCATTCTGGGCCATGCCCAGCCGGACGTCATCCGGCGTATCCAGCAGGTGGCCGAGTCCGGCACCAGCTTCGGGGCACCGACCATACTGGAGAACGAACTGGCCCGGCTGGTCATCGGCATGGTTCCCTCCATCGAGAAAGTCCGGTTCGTGAACTCCGGCACGGAGGCGTGCATGAGCGCCGTTCGCCTGGCGCGGGCCTACACGGGGCGGGAACTCATCATCAAGTTTGCGGGTTGCTACCACGGCCACGCCGATTACTTTCTCGTCAAGGCCGGCTCCGGGGCGACGACCCTGGGGATTCCCGACAGCCCAGGCGTCCCCAGGGACACGGCCTCCAAGACCCTGACGGCGAACTTCAACGACGCCGACTCCGTAAAGCGTCTCCTGGAGGCAAACCCGGATCAGGTCGCCGCCATTCTCGTGGAGCCGGTGGCCGGAAACATGGGCTGCATCCCGCCGGAGCCGGGCTTTCTGGAAGTCCTGCGGGAACTGGCCGACAGGCACGGCGCCGTTCTTATTTTCGACGAGGTAATGACCGGATTCCGGGTGGCGCGGGGTGGGGCGCAGGAGCGCTACGGCGTGATGCCGGATCTCACCACCCTGGGCAAGATCATCGGCGGCGGTCTGCCGGTGGGGGCTTACGGCGGCAAGAAAGAAATCATGGCCCATGTCGCGCCGGAAGGCTCCATGTACCAGGCGGGCACCCTTTCGGGCAATCCGCTGGCCATGGTGGCCGGGCTGGAAACCCTGAAACGCCTCAACGAAAACGGTTTTTACGACGAGCTGGAGCGGAAGACGAAAAGCCTGGCTCAAGGGCTGCTGGAAATCTGTCGCAAGCGGGACGTTCCGGCCTGCGGCACCCAGGTGGGGTCCATGCTCTCCCTGTTCTTTACGGACAAGAAAGTGACCGACTACGAATCCGCCCTGTCATGCGACACGGAACGCTTCAAGCGCTACTTCTGGGGCATGCTGGATCGGGGAGTCTACCTGGCCCCGTCCCAGTTCGAAGCCGGTTTCGTCTCCATCGCCCATACCGGTGAGGACATCGAAGCGACCCTGGCCGCCGCAAGGGAGAGCATCGGCTGACCATGGTGGATGCGATCCAGCCGGTTCAGCCCGTTCAACGGATTCAGCCCATTGGCATGGGCCAGCACATCACCGAAATTTACCCCCATTTTACGGTGCTCAGGGTTCGCCCTTTTCTGCGTCCGCCCGGAAAGCCTCCAGAGGAACCGCTTTCCGGAACGGAGACCTACGAATCGGCTATGGCGAAACTGCCGTCGGTCGAAGAGGATGCCGAGTCGCTCCGCAGGAGTGCAGAGGACTACTACGCCGCCCAGCACAATATCCTGATGCGTGCCCGCCTGGCCTTTTTCTACGGACGGTTTGACGAAGCCGAACGGTATTACACCACCTACATCAACTATCACGACACCTTTGGACACGGCTATGACGAGTCGTTGCAGGAATACTTTCCCGCCCTCTTCGAATTCTGCTGGCTGATGTATCTCTGCAAGCGCAAGGAGACGGGAGACCGGTTTCTCCATGCCGAATTCGCCGACTTTCTCGACCGGATGGTCCGAAGCCGGAATACGGACACGCAGGAGGGGCATGCCGTTTACCGCTATGTCTCCAGGGCCTGGCAGGAGGGGCGGCTGCCGTCCAAAACCGATTACCGCCGCCGCTTTCCCAACCGGCAATTCATCCGGCTCGCCCGCTTCCTGGTGAAAAACGGCTTTTCTGCCGATGCGGAGTTCGTGCTGGCCTTTGTCAAGGTCAAGCAGCTGATGAAGCTGTTCCAGACGGATCTGATCATCGAGCGGCTCCCCGGCAGCGAACATGCGATGGGCGGTTTCTCACTGTCCCAGTTGCCGGTGTTTTACAACTTCGAGGGACTGTCGCGCCTTTCGGAAGACGGTTAGCTCAGGGGTTGCCGGCGGATCACGCGTTCAGCTTCAGTTGGTGGCCCACGATATTAAGCGCCTCTTCGAATCCCTGAAGGCTGTTCAGTGCATGATGCTGGAAGTCTTCCGGGTGGTTGGCGGCGGCAATCCGGCTTTCGCGGCCCAGTCTCATGCCGTTCTCGAATTGCTGCCGGGGGGAAAGATAGTTACCGAAGCGGACGGAGGAAAGTTCCATGGAGCGGGTCCTTTCTATTATCTGTTGCCAACGATGAAAAACCGCTGAAACATCTTTGTTGTCAGCAGTTTTTTCTCTGCAAGGCTCAGCCCTCCACACGGATGCGTTTGCCCGGTACCATTTCGTATTCCAGCGAGTCACCCGACTTATGCACTTTTACCGTTTTTTCACGGATTTCCGTAAACGGAGGAAGCTGACTTTTCAGTGCCGCAATGATTTGCTCAGAGGAAATACCGGTTTGTTTGGTCAGCGTTTCAAGTGCTTTTTGGACTCCAGGCTGTGGGTAATCGAGCATGATTGCTGACAGATCCTCGGATTCCGGGTAGATATTCAGCATAGATTGCCACGTTCTAGCTGATGCAGGCGTTCCCAATTCTTCCGAAACCTGTTCCAGTTTTTGAAAAGCATACTCAATCCCTTGCAAATAGCTGGCTCTTTTCAAGGGATCAGCAGGGGCATCCGTCAAAGCAGTTCCATCTGCCAGTGCATCAACATGGGTCTTGAGCCAGTTGTCTGCATCAGGGCCTGACTCTACTGTTTCCAGGAGTTTCTTCCGTACAGCACCAATGCCGGCAAGATAGGCTGGCAGATCCAGGGGGGCGTTTTCTTCCGGATCACGGATTTGCACATGAATAAAACCACCCTCCGGAGAAGATATACCGTAGCCTTGAACCGGGATGTCCTGCCGGGCGGCTTCCTCCTGGATGTGACGTGAAACCCGGTGTTTATCCTTTTCAGTGATAGGATGTTCCGGTTTGAAATTCAGTTTCCAGACCTCTCCAAAGTATATAGCCGGCATTTGATAGGTTCCTTCCTATGCATGATCATACGCAGAAGAAAAAACTGCTTACCCATCCTAATTGCCCTGAGGGAGAAAAGCACATGATGCCGTTTCGACAATCAACGGAATCCGGTCATGAATATGCGCGAACTCCGGCGGGGCGGGTTTCGTCACAATGTAGACGAACTCTTTGCCGCCCTTCTTGATATCAACGCCCAGCAGGCAGGTGTCTGGCGCCATGTCGAACCAGTGGGACTCTCTGGCAGAATCCTTCTCCATCCAGCAGAGAGCCGGAATTTTTACCCTGCGGGGGCTGTACCGGTTCCATCTGCCTTCGGCCAGGCTCTGAAGCCTGGCCCAGCCGGTCTGGGGAACGTCGTACTCTTCGTCCTCGCCCTTGCGCCGACCCCATTGGACCAACCGGGTCTTCAGGACGCCCCTCACCCCGGCCCTCTCCCGGAGGGAGGGAGAGCTGGCGCCCTCGTCCAAAATCGGAATTTCCGCATGGGGAATTGGGAAAAACACCTTGCGTTCGATGATTTCGCCCGTCTCCGGGTGGGCATGGGTATATTTCAGTCCGCCGCACATATCGATTATTTTAATCCTGATATTTGTCAGAAAACCGATTGTTATGTAAAATAAAATTTCCTACTAACCGTAGTGGTGAAGGGGAGCGTCAAGACAGACAGTATCTGAAAGTTCACTTCGTTATCAGGACAGAATTGACTATAGGAGAGGTTTGTAGGCATGACTGTGACCATCGACGTCGCCCAGGACAAATGGGGCCTTACCGAAGAACAGCGCATGATCCGGGATATGGTGCGTGATTACGCCGTCAGTACCGTCGAACCTCGTGCCGCCGAGGTGGACAAAAACAGCCGGTTTCCTGTGGAAACCTTCCAGGAACTGGCCGAAATGGGCCTGATGGGTCTGCCGATTCCTGAAGAGTACGACGGCGGCGGGGCGGATTACCTCAGCTACGCCATCACCGTCGAGGAAATTGCGCGGGTCTGCGGCTCTACCGCCCTGAGCCTGGCGGCCCACACGTCGCTTATCTGCCTGCCCATCTACATGTTCGGTTCCGAAGAACAGAAGCGGAAATATCTGCCGGACCTTGCCTCCGGTCGCAAGCTGGGCGCCTACGGCCTGACCGAACCCAACGCGGGCAGTGACGCGGGCGGAACCCAGACCACCGCCGTGCGCAAGGGCGACAAGTACGTCCTTAACGGAACAAAGATTTTCATTACCAACGCCAACTACGCTGAAACCTTTATCGCCACGGCGTCCACGGACAAGTCCGAGGGAACCAACGGCATCAGCGCCTTTATTTTTGAAAAAGACACCCCCGGCTTCTCCCTGGGTTCCAAGGACGAGAAACTCGGCACCCGCGGTTCCGACTGGGGCACCCTCCAGTTCGACAACATGGAAGTGCCCGCCGAAAACCTGCTTGGTGAGGAAGGCATGGGCTTCAAGTATTTCATGAAGACCCTGGACAGTGGCCGTATCTCCATCGGCGCCATGGCCCTCGGCATCGCCCAGGGGGCGCTGGACAAAGCCCTGCAATACTCCCAGGAGCGCAGGCAGTTCGGCAAGAGCATCTCCGAATTCCAGGCCATCCAGTTTATGCTGGCGGACATGGCCGTGGAAATCGAGGCGGCCCGCCATCTGGTCTACAACGCCGCCCGCCTGAGAATAGCCGGCATGCCCTTCGGGAAAGAGGCTTCGATGGCCAAGCTCTACGCCTCGGAAGTGGCCATGCGCGCCACCAACAAGGCGGTGCAGATCCACGGCGGCTACGGCTACACCAAGGACTTCCCGGTGGAGCGCTACCTGCGCGACGCCAAGCTCTGCGAAATCGGCGAAGGCACCTCCGAAATTCAGCGCATGGTCATCGCCCGCCACCTTCTTAAATAAGGGCCGTTTTCGACCCTTGAGCTATGGCTGCGGCGCTTGGGACTTCAGCAGACGCCTTTACATGTTCACCCTTTGAATCTCCAATGGAGCGCGTTCTCTGTGAAGTGGCAGCTTGTTCCATGGAAGAGAAACTCTTCTTGAGTAACTTCCTGAAAACTCTCCTGTAGGGAGAGAAAAAGAGCGGGGCTATGGGGGCTGCGCCCCCATATTCCTCTAAGGGGCGGGTGGGCGGGTTAATGATTTTTTAACAATTGTTAAATGGCTAACACAAAACGCACCTCACCATGTTTTTATCCATTTGTGAGAGCTGCACGCACATAAAAGGGTTATCGTTTAGGGGACGGTCATGAATCCGCGTTGCAGCCGAGCGAAGTCACGTGTTTTGAGGGGAATCGTTCGAATAGCCAAGTATTGATCCGGTTTTGAACGTATTGGAAGAGAATTTTCCGCGCACAATTACCCGCTGCACATGAAAGAGGTTCGCCGCCGGGCGAGAATTCGGCGTGCGATTATCCGGTTATTGTTCACATTGAATCGAGACAAGAGAGAGCGAGATCGTGAAATCAAAACGGAAGGCATCAAAAAAGCTGGAAGAGACGTTCGAAGAGATATACGGATCGAGAGAGATCGGTGCATTGCCGATGCATCTCCGGGAGGGATACGCCCGGAAATGCCGGACAGATTTTTTCGCCTGTGAGCCGTCGGCGACGGTTTGCAACAGACCAACCCTGTAACCTTATACCCAGATACCTGTATACCGTTGAAACTTGTTCCTGGGGAGGCTTTTTACCCGGCCTTCCTTTTTCTTTTTCTTCTTTTTTATTTACGGAGGCCGGGTAAGGGTTTACAATCCATGCATTAAAATTCAGGTGGATGGCACTTATGAAAATCTCCCTGCAAGATTCAGGCGCACGCTTTGGAGATGCGCAACGGACCCGCGAATATGCGGGTATTTTGGACAAGCTGCCTGACAGGGTGCTGGAAGAAGCCCTGCTGGTCCATATTACGGCGATGGACAGACGCAATGAGAATCACATGACCGGCCATGTGGAAAAATCCCGTGGGTTCTTCTTCAGCGATGGCGATTACCTCCCGATTCACGTCATTATCCAGGTGGCCCGCGATCTGGAGGCCATGGCAAAATCCATCGGTGAAAAGCCTCTGGCTGATTCGATTATGGAGTGGCACCACGATATCCGCAATGCGGCGGCCTTCGCCACCAAACGGATTCTCGACAAGTTCGGGGTGAGCTATCGCGAGCTGATGGGCAGCCGTGAGAAAACGACCGCTTTCCTGGAGCAGTTGCGCCAGGATGTTCTGACCCGACAGCAGAGGAATCCGCGGGACGGGGAAGGGGACGACAGCTTCTTCCCGAAACCTTCGCCGGAGGTTCTGGAACTGTTTAGGCCCGTTATTGAAGCCATGAACGCTTTCAAGGCCCAGGTCTTCCAGGCGGCGGGCCAGGCGGGCAAAAATCCTCAGGCGGTGTGGCACAGTTTTCTGACCCTGCCGGAAGAGGCGGTGGATCGACTGGATCTTGAAAACGGCCGCTGATCTTTTTTCTTTGCAGTATATTTATTCCGTTGAGTGTTCGAAGGGTTTTTCAACCAATGGTTGTCTTTGGGTCCGTCAGGCAAATTCGTTTTGTTCCGGAAGATGGCGTTACGCTGAGTCGTTCGCAACGGCGGCGGGTGCTGGGTGACATGGTCCGGCAGGCGGGCAGGCCCGTAGTCGGCAGGAGGGCGGCGGTTTTCCGCCTGGACGGGCAGGACTATTTCCTGCGGGACGACAGGGAGGGGCTGCATGCCTCGGAGTATTTCAACCGGAAATCCGCCAGCGTGCCGACGTCCTATGTCGGCGGCAGCGGCTGGGCCATGCCTGCGGGATACCGGCTGGTTCCCAAAAAAGGAAGAGCATTGCGTACGGAGAAAGAAAGGATTCTTGAAGAGGCCCGGCAAAAAGGACCCATCCAGACCCTGGTGGTGGTTGCGGAGCGTGTTGGACGCCGGTGGAAGGCCGTTTTTCAGGAAGGAAAAAACAATGGTGCAGATTCTCAGGTTTCCCCATTACCGGGCTAAGCCCGGCATGGATCTCCAGGCAATCAACGCGGCCCAGCGCGAGGTTGTGTCGGCGGTGCGCCGACAGCTTGAAACCGGTGTAGCCGATGCGACGCTGCAACGGAAAGTTGTTCTGTTTGAAAAATATGCGCGAAAAATCCCCGGCTTCGGGCACTGGATGAAAACCTGGGAGAACATGCTGGCCCGGCCTTCCCAGGAGGCGCTCGATCTTTGGACGGGGGCCTGGCGCGACGTATTGCGCGATGCCGTCAATCCCCACCGCTTTGCCCTCCCCGTCCTGGGTTTCTGGAACCATGTGGCCCGGATGACGACCGGCCTGAACAACGTGTTTCTTGTCCGGCTGGATAAAATGCTGGCTCCGCAACGCAAAAGCCTCAGCATGCAAGCATAAGGAACGATCTGAAAATTTCCGCTAGGAATTTTCGGAACCGTCCGGCTTCTGTCTGTCCGAAGTCTGCTGCCGTTTTTGGATCAGGGTGTTGCGGATTTTGGGATCGAAGCGGATGTTCTGGGTAGCCAGGTTAAACTTGTTCATCTCGGACAGGATGTCATGCTGCTCCATGAGGGCGGCGGGGTTTTCCTTGCGCGGCGGTGGCGCGGGTACGTCAGGCCGATTTTTGGGCTTGGTGGTGACCCCCGCCATGCGATCGATGACGTCGTGGATCGTAAAAGGCTCCGGCAGCTTGTAGTGGCGTCCGGCCTCGATATAGTCGAACCCGGCGGGCAGCTTATAGAGCCAGCGCAGGGTTTCCATATCCCGTTCGGAAATGCTGGTGACGCCGTACTGGTGGGGCACGTACATGATGTCCGCCGAATGGTCGCTGTGCCCGATGAGTCCCAGTGCATGGCCGAACTCGTGCAGCACCGTGTGGCGGACTTCATCGAAGTCGTTGTACTTGGCATGGATCAGCCCGTCGGAAATGCCGATGCGGATTTCCGCCGAGTAGATCATGGACTGCTTATTGATGATGTACTCGCAGTGGCCCAGTGACGTGCGATCCACCCGCCGCCAGTTGATGTCGATCTGCGAATCGTTCAGGTTGCCGACCAGGTGGAACCGCACGGTGCCGCCGGAAATTTGGGACCACTTGTCCATCGCCTCCAGCACCATGCGGTGGTAGGCGGTGGATTCCATCTGCTTGGATTTCTCGTACCAGCGAAAGGGCGCCACGTAGACCTTGATGGGCATGGCCTTGGCGGGCCAGCGCACCAGCAGGCCGTCCTTCATGCATTTGTCCAGGTAGGTCCGGGTGGTCATGGTTGTATAGGCAGTCTCCCGCTCGGCTTTCCCTATACTGATTTTAACCGATTCCTTTCGGCGTGGATTCCGGGGGCAACGATCCGGTTTCAGGGGTCTTGGTAATGTCAGTGAGTTTTCTATCGAGGATAAAAGGTGATGACGTGACCGGATTCTGGTCCGACGTAATCAAGCCGATGTTCCAGCCGCCGGAGAACGGGGGCCGCATTCGGCCCGAATTTGAAAAGCCCCTGGATTTCCCGGCCGTCAGGGAGAATCCGCCGCCTCCCAGGCTTGGCAATGAGGAGCTTCGGCAACGGGCGCTGCGCCTTTGCGACAGTCAGGACCCTCACGAGATTGCGATGGGCGCCAGTTCCATTACGGATCTCAGCCCCGATGAGCGGGAGGATGCCATCCGAAAGGTTCTCAGGCTCCCTCGGAAAGGGGGCGGCGCTGGCGAAGGCCGTCCCGTCAAACTGACGCGGGACAAGCTTCGCGCCATGCGCCGGGCGCAGAACTATGCCGTCCAGAACATCCCGGCAGTACCCGGCGTGGAAGCCCGATTCGGGCTGATCAAGGATCTTTTCAACAGTGTCACCGCCAGCAACCAGGCGATTCTCCTTCTTGAACGCCTTTACAACTGCCTGGAAACGAAAGGTGATGGCGAAAAATCCCCCTGGCATTACCAGGATGCTTTCATAGAGTATCTTCTGACCGATGAAACGGAGCATCTTGCCCGAAGCAACGGGGAGGACAGCATTGTTGCCGGGGTCATGCTGCTGGACCGGGTGCATGACGATGCGTTGCGCAAAAAGCTGCTGTTGCACGTGATGGGCAGTCATCCCGTCCGCAACTGCCTGATGCGCGAGGTCGCCGATCATCCGGATCTGCTGCGCAAGATCGAGGAGATGGCCGGGACGGAGGAGGTGGAGATTCCCGCCGAATGGTCTCTGCCCTGTTATGCCCGCAACGAGGACCGGCTTGCGGCACGGGCTGCCGATATCATGAATTTGCCCTCCGATGAACGCCACCTGGCGATTCACCGGCTGCTGGCCTCGGACGACGATCCGGCCAACACCCCGGAGAAAATTTCGCCCGTAAAAGTCGAGAAACTGGAACGGACCTTCAACTATGCCATCCAGAACATCAACAATGTTCCGATGGACAGGCGCCCGGATCTCATCCGCCATGCCTTCATGAACCCCGTCGCCAGCCGGCAGGCGCTGATTCTGTGTGAACGGCTGTTCAAGGGCCTGGTGGACGAGGAGCACATTGCGCCCGATCGAACCCCCCAGCACGAACTGATGGATTTTCTGCTGGATGAAAGCCATCTCGACCGGGCCAACGGCGAGGACGCCATTCTGGCCGGTGTGCTGTTGCTGGATAGAATCTTCGGCGAAGAGCATCAGCGCCGATACCTGGAAAAGGTGCTGAGCAGCACCCGCATCCGCGATTGCCTGCTGCGCGAGCGCAACCGGCACGTGGGCCTGATGAACGGCATCGCCAACCTGGCTCATGATCTGCAGGCGGAGATCCCGTCCGGCTGGCAGGTTCTGGGGGCGTGAGATCCCGGTTCTTCATGCCGGAAGCCCTTGACCTGAAGGCTCTGGACAGGCTTTAATTCAGCCCGGGTTCGGGCTATGATGAAGATGGATAAACGCCGTAAACAAGCGGATTTCGTCTTCATCATGATTCAGGATATCCCCAGAGACATCGAGCCCAAAATCACGCCGAACAGCCGGACGGTGCTGGAGAAGCGCTATCTCGTGCGCGACGATCATGGCCAGGTGCATGAGACCCCGGCGGAACTGTTCTGGCGGGTGGCGCGGCATATTGCCGAAGGGGACGTGGCCTATACCTCCGGGCAGGAGGTGGCCGAGCTGGCCCGCGAGTTCTACGGCATGCTGGCCCGGCTGGAGTTCATGCCCAACAGCCCGACTCTGATGAACGCCGGGCGGCCGCTGGGGCAACTTTCCGCCTGCTTCGTGCTGCCGATTTCCGATTCCATCGAGGCTATCTTCGAGACCCTGAAACACGCGGCGATCATCCACCAGAGCGGCGGCGGGACGGGTTTTTCCTTCTCGAAGCTGCGGCCCAAGGGCGACGTGGTGCGCTCGACGATGGGCGTTTCCTCCGGCCCGGTGTCGTTCATGGAGGTCTATAACGCCGCCACGGAGGCCATCAAGCAGGGAGGCACCCGCCGGGGCGCGAACATGGGCATCCTGCGGGTGGATCACCCGGACATCGAGGAATTCATCGCCTGCAAGAACGACCTGACCCGCGTGACCAACTTTAACATCTCCGTGACGGTGACCGACGCTTTCATGGAAGCTGTCGAGCAGGACGGCGATTTCCCGCTGGTGCATCCCGGCACGGGGAAAACGGTGAAAACCGTCCGGGCAAGAGAACTCTTCGACAAAATCGTGGACAATGCCTGGCGCAACGGCGAGCCGGGACTGATCTTCATCGACCGCGTCAACCGGGAACACCCCACCCCCGCCGTGGGGGAGATCGAATCCACCAACCCCTGCGGGGAAGTGCCGCTGTTGCCTTACGAGGCCTGCAACCTGGGTTCCGTCAACCTGGCCCGGATGCTGGATGATGACAGCCGACTCGACTGGGACAGGCTGGCAGATACCGTGCGCCTGGCCACCCGGTTTCTCGACAACGTGATCACCCAGAACCGCTATCCCCTGACGGAGATCAAGGATCAGGTGGAGGGCAACCGCAAGATTGGCCTGGGGATGATGGGCTGGGCGGACCTGCTGCTGGCGCTGGGCATCTCCTACGATTCCGACGAGGCCATCGCGCTGGCCGCCGATGTGGCCGCCTGGATCGACTATCATTCCAAGCTGGAATCCGTGGCGCTGGCCAAAGAGCGAGGCGCCTTCCCCAATTTTTCCGAAAGCCGTTTCAATACCGGCGACTGGCTCAGCGAGAAGCATGCCGCCCGGAAGTTTTCAGGAAAACATGCCACCCGGAAAATCTCTTTGGAGGACTGGCGGAAGCTTGACGGGCTGATTCATGAACACGGCCTGCGCAACGCCACCACCACCTGCGTGGCCCCCACGGGAACCATCAGCATCATCGCCGGCTGCTCCGGCGGGATTGAGCCGCTGTTTTCGGTGGTCTTCAAGCGCAACGTCATGGACGGTACGGAAATGACTGAGGTGCACCCGCTTTTCGAGGTAACTGCCCGTGAACGGGGCTTTTATTCGAAGGAATTGATGGATGCCATCGCCGTAAAAGGTACGGTTCAGGACATGGAGGAGGTCCCGAAGGACATCCGGCGCCTCTACGTCACCTCCCACGATATCGCCCCCGAATGGCACGTGCGCATGCAGGCAGCCTTTCAGGAGTTCACGGACAACGCCGTCTCCAAGACCATCAACTTTCCGCAGTCCGCTCCAAGGGAGGCCATCGCCGACGCGTACCGGCAGGCCTACCGCAGCGGTGTGATCAAGGGCATCACCGTTTACCGCGACAACAGCCGCCTGGATCAACCCATGCTTCTGGAGCGCAACCCGGAAGCCTTCGGCCAGCCCACCTGTCTGGAGTGTGATTGAGAGCTGTTTATCGGGGCGGCGTTGATGCTTGAGCAGAGGATGAAAGAACAATCTATTCCCCGTTAGGCTAGGGGGTAGGCAGGGGTTATTGCATGGTTCTTATCCACTTTAGCGATTGGATTTAACCGGCGAAAACGCCATTATGGGGCCGGGAGAGCGAAAATGTCTCCTCCAGTACAGAGCAAGTAGGAGGTGTGGATTTCTATGGCCAAGCAACGGAAAGGCATGTCCGCCAGCGAAGCCGGCCGCAAGGGCGGCGAGGCGACGGCGAGGACCCATGATCGGGAGTTTTACCGCGAGATTGGACGCAAGGGCGGCGAGGCCCGAAAACAGGCTCTGGGACCCGAAGGATACGCCGAATTGGGCCGCAAGGGCGGCGAGGCGGTTGCGGAAACCCACGGGCGCGAGTTTTATCAGGAAATTGGCCGCAAGGGCGGCGAGGCCCGCAGCCGGGAACTGGGGCATGAAGGCTATGCCCAGATGGGCCGAAAGGGCGGCAAGAGCCGTGCCGGCAAACCTGCCGAAACTCCGGCGGAAGAGACGGAGCAGGAGGAGGAAGACGTCTAGAACATCCTGCGAATCTCCTGAGGGGTGTATACGCCCCGCTTGCAGGTTGATCTGAACGCCTCCTCTTCGTTATGTCGTAAAACCTGATGCCTGCCGCCTGCCCCATGACCGGGGCGGGCGGGCATTGGTTTTTTATTATTCTTTATTATTATAATTTCACATATGATTTGCAAAGCTGCCGGGTTTCTGCTATAATCCGCTCACTTTCTGGTTAACGTTGGGAACATTGGCAATATGCTGAATGCAATTCGTTTTCAGGGACGCCCTGTCAACACCGAGCCTCCCAAGCCCACATTTGCAGGTGGTTGCGGTTTCGCCGCTGAACCTGCCTTCCAAGGCTTGGACACTCTGAGATTTCAGGGTAGGGCCGAAAGTGTGAAAACGGCGTTGGATTCAGCCCCCGCCCAGCTGAAGCAGTTCGTGCAAGGCAAGGTCGGTGGCAAACTGAATCTGCTCGCCTGACGAAGTTCCAACGGAAGATTGAAAAGGTCCGCTATCGCGGGCCTTTTCGTCTGTTGACATACCCCGATCCGCCTCTGGCGGGCCGTTTCGTCTGTCCGGCTCCGGATCTCCAGACTGATCGGAAGTGGATTCCCGCCCCCGTCTTCACAGGGACAAGCTTTGCGGAAGGTTTAAGGCCGCTGTCAGACTTGAACTGTCGAGGTGCTTTCCTCACGGGCGCCTGCCAGCTCACGGAGGAGGGCGAACAGGGAGAAGAGGCCACCGGTCCCCATCAGGATGACGAAGGGAATGAGCTGGAAGGCGTAGCGTTCACTGGCCACGGCGACGAGGAAGTGAAACACCAGCCAGATGACCGAAAAGGCGGCGAGAAACAGCCAGCCCTCCTGGTGGATGTCGGACCCCTTGCGGCGGAAGGCGAAGAGACCCAGCGGCGAAAGGCACAGCAGGATCTGCCAGAAGATATTTGACACGTTGGCCATCTTCTTCACCCAGCGTTCATCGAGGGTCGCCAGCGGTCCCTGCGCCCCCTTCTGGCTCCAGCGGATGCCGGTCTGGGAGGTCCAGAGAATGTTTTTCATCCGCGTAAAGCCGAAGAGCAGGTATTTCGCCGGGTCCTGCCGGATAACTTTCATTGACTCCCCGCCAATGACCGCGTAGGCCTGGATCAGGCCCTGCTGGGTACCCATCTCGTAGTAGGGTTTCACCTTGTCATAGAAGGCCATGTCCTTGGGGTGGGTGTAGCGGCCCCCGCGATCGTACTGGATGGCACAGCTGAGCCACAGTTCCGTTCCCCAGAATAGCTTGGGGCTGCCTCCGATGGCGTTCTGGTGGGCGACCCAGGTGGAGAGCAGGATAACAGTGGTCAGGGCCATCACGGCAAAACGGGTGAAGGAAGGTTTGAGCTGATCCCGGCGGAAAAAGACGATGAGCATGGGGATGAGGCCCAGAAAGATCATTGAGCTGGAGCGCAGCAGGATCGTGCCGTAAAGCAGCACGCCCAGCGCCGCCCAGTAGGGTAGTCCGGCGGGATGCTGCCGGGTCCTGAGAACGGCCCAGAGGATCAGCAGGAAGCAGGCGATGGCAGGTGTTTCCGAGGCAAACAGGGCGGTGTAGGTGATAAACTGGGGAAGAATGGCCGTCAGAGCCATTGCAAGGACGCCCGCGCCATGGCCGAAGATGTCCCTGCCCAGCGCGTAGACAAGGAGCATCAGGAGAGCGGCGAACAGCAGGTTCATGATCCAGCCCGTGAACAGGGTGGGGCCGAGGATCTCGAAGAACCAGGAATAGAACACGATGACGCCAGGGTGGCGGCTGAGTTCGGCGTAGGTCATGTCTCCGCTGAAAAAGGCGTTGGCGTACTGCCAGTAGATGAGGAAATCGCTCAGGGGTTCGGGCTGGCTGAAGCCGATCCAGCCGATGCGAAGCGCCAGGCCAATGATGAGAATTGCCAGCGGCCAGCGCAGCAGGTGTTTTTCCCGCCAGAGGTCTTTCACCAGAAGCGTTGAAAACCCGGCAACGGCAGCCATGGACAGCAGCAGCAGCCAGCGGGTCATCGTGATGGATTCGAAGAGTTCGTTCATCAGCGCTTGATCCCGATATAGAGCAGGACGCTGGCGATCCGGGCGGCTTCGGGGTGGCGGGCCATCACGAAGTCCAGCAGTTTCAATGGCGCGAAAACCACGAGAAACACCAGGCTCAGGACCTGATACAGTGGTCGCAGTCCGAAGGAGAACAGCATGGCGCAGAACTCAATCAGGACGCAAGTCAGGGCGGATGCTGGTCCGGCGATGACTTTCAGTTCTTCCGTGCAAAAGCCGCGCATCCGGTATTCCAGGCCCCGGTGGGTAAAGCGGGTGTAGTCGTTGGGGGCGGCGTGGAAACCGAAGATGAAGGGCATCATGACGTAGATTTTTCCGCCCGGTTTCAGCACCCGGCGCATCTCGGAGATGACCCGCTCCGGCTCCGTGACGTGTTCCAGCAAGGTTTCACAGACGGCGGCGTCGAAGCTGCCGTCTGGAAACGGCAGGTGGTGGGCGTCGCCGACCACTTCGAGATCCGGGTAGGGTTCGTAGTCCAGGTGGGTCACATTGCCCTGCAGCCGCATCACCCCGGCGCCCACGCTGAGGATGCGGTCGCTGGGCATCAGCCGGTTGACGAACTCCTGGGAGGAGGGTCCCAACAGCAGGGCCGGGCCGATCGTATAGACCAGAAACCGGTAGAACCCAGGATAGCGCCGCAGCAGCATCTTGATCCGGTTCTGAAAAGTTTCCGTCCGATCCAGCTTCCCGGACTTCGATCCGTGAACCCCCCCGTCAATGCGGAAATCCGGCTGGCCGTCGCGTACCGGATAGTTGATGTGGCAGTCGCGGCAGGTGTAGCTCTGGTTCGTCTCCACCATCAGCGATCCCCGGCAGAAGGGGCATTGGTATTGCAACGGCTCGATTCGCAGCAGGGCGACGGATTGCCTTTGCCGGCGCGGTGTCTGGGAGGCCATCAGAGGTTGTCCTCCGCTGGTTTCCGCAGCAGGTAATAGACGCCCATGGTCAGCGCCTCGCGCAGGACGGGCAGGACTTTCAACGGTGGGCAGGGAAAGGCCGGAACGCCGTAGCGGATCTTGAACTCCGGTCGCAGCAGGAAATACTCGCTACCGGTCATGACAAAGCCTGCCTCCCGAAAAGCCCGCTCGCTGCGGGTAAGGGTCAGGCGGGTTTCCCGGACGGAGCGCATGTCTTCCCGCGAGCTTTCGGCGCTCATGTAGCCGTTGTCTTCCAGCCGGATCAGTTTGAACAGAAGGCTTTCCGGCAGGTAGTGCAGGTACGGCACGATTTTTGCCGCGTTGGCCGCCAGTTGCTGGTGTCCGCCGAAGGGCGAGTAGTAGGGCGGGAAGGAGATGAACAGGTGACCGCCCGGATTCAGGCAGGCTTTCGCCTTCTCCAGCACGGCGCGGGTGTCGGGGATGTGTTCCAGCACGTCGCGGATCAGAATCAGATCAAATTTGTTCGCGCCCGGATCGATGTCGAGAATATTGCCCACG
>JBDIVN010000011.1:0-108137 GCA_039794365.1 Candidatus Neutrinobacter sp.
AGTATCATCACCGGAACCCATACTGACCCGGTTCGTCGAACCGGAAATTGTCGCAGTATCATCACCGGAACCCATACTGACCCGGTTCGTCGAACCGGAAATTGTCGCAGTATCATCACCGGAACCCGTCTTCACCGTATTACTGTCGCCCAGAACCGCGACGTTATCGTTGCCGGTTCCTGTATTGACCGTATTGCCGGTGCCGCCCAAGGCCACATTGTCATTGCCACCGCCGGTCCTGACCTGGTTGTCCGATCCCGTGACGGCCACGTTGTCCGACCCGCCGCCGGTTTTGGCGGTTCCGCCGTTATCCGAGACAACCCGATTGTCACCGGTATTGTTCGCAGCCTGTTTCATCGCGTTGAGTGCGGAAAGGACGGGATCTTTTTCTTCTGCCTCGATTCGCTTTTTCTGGCCCGGCGGAATTGTCGGCGGCGCATTCTCCATGGCCACGGATTTGGCCCTAAAGGCCCGATCCGTGGAGACAAGACGCTCATAGTCCCCGAAACGAATCTGGCCGAACCGGCCCGCCGCCTGCCGGGCCAGGCCGGAAATACCGCCCTGCATGGCAAAAAAGGCCTCCGACGACCCCAGCAGCAAACTCTGGGTTTGCCCGGCGGATATGCCCAGACCCTTGCCGCCACCCTGCTTTCGGGCCGACTTCTGAATCTGATCCAATGCCTTGCCGGTACTTTCAAGCAGGGCGTTAAGACGATTGCCACGCTCTCCGGATTTCTCCCCGCGCAGCAAATCAAAAAGCGAACTGTCTGATGATCCTGAAACTTCCAAAGCCGATAAACCCCGTTACCAAACTGAACCACTCTTTAATCTCTAGCCATAAACAGGACAGGAACTCTCTTCCTTCCGTCCATAACTGTTATCGGCAGGTTTTGGGTCTTCTGAACACGATGTAAAATTTAAATTGCATAGTACTTTCGGCCCAGAAAAATCCATGCGACGTCAGCCCCTGATCAGCAAGGGATTCAGCCGAATTAAACCACCCGGTCCAGTTGTTAAGCCGGGATATCAGGAGTATACAAAGACGCCGCCCTCACTCCGAAAGCTTGCGGTTGAACAGCGCGGTCGCCCCCACAAAACTGATCAGGGCAATGGCAACCAGCGCAAACAGGTAGGGCCAGTTCCAGATCCCGGACAAAAAAGCCTGGCGTCCCCCGTCGAAAATCGCCGTGGTGGGCAGCCAGCGCACCACCGTCAGGGACCATTCCGGAAAGGCCGTGATGGGAAAGAACAGCCCCCCCAGGTACAACAGGGGCGTAATCACGATGGTCTGGGACTGGGCGATCTGATCCGGGCGCCGGAAGGAGGTGCCCACCATAGTCCCCACGCAGGTAAACAGGATCGATCCCGGAAACATATAGCAGAGGTAAATGCCCAGACTCCGCCAGGTCAGTTCAAAGGGCGCCAGCAGGTAGAGAATCAGCCCCACCAGCACCCCCTTGGCCAGGGCCATGATGAATCCGCCCAGGATGTTGCCGATGATGATATCCGACGTGGAAACGGGCTTGATCCGGAACTCGTGGATCATCTTGTTGTGCCAGCGGTTGAGCCACAGGCCCCAGGCCCCGGTGCGGTAGGCTTCCAGCATGATGGTCAGCGACACCAGCCCCGGCGCGATGAAGATCATGTAGGAAAAACCGTCGATATCCGCAATATGGCCGCGCAACCCCAGCCCGAAGGCCAGGTAGAAGGAAATGGGGACGGCAATGGTGGACAGCATCTCCGCCACCCAGCCGTCGGTTTCCGTCTTGACGACCTTGCAAAAGATCGGGTAGATGCCCCGGCGCAGATGCAGACTCATGACCGCATGTCCCTTCCCGTCGCCCCCTGGTCCGACCGGGACTCGGACCGGGCCACCGAGAGAAACACCTCCTCCAGATCCGGCTCCATCACCCCGATGCGCAACACGTCCGCCGCATCCACCACGTCCAGCACCCGGACGATCTCGTCCGGGGCGGCCAGGTTCATTTCCAGCGCATACTCGTCATGACGGCGGAGGAAGGGAACCATAGGCCGGAGCTTCTCCTCGTACCACGCCGCCTTCGGGGTGCGGAAGATCAGCTCGTATCGGTTGATGGGGGTGATGGCCTGCTTGAGTTCACGCGAGGTCCCCGCCATCACCACCTGCCCCTCGTTGATCATCAGGATGCGATCACTGAGGAGATCCGCCTCTTCCATGTAATGGGTGGTGAGGACCACCGTGGCATCATTGCTCTTGAATTCGCGGATGGCCTCCCAGATCTGCCGCCTTGCCAGCGGATCAAGACCCGTCGTCGGCTCGTCGAGAAACAGCACCTGCGGCTCATGGATCAGCGCCCGGACAAGTGACACCCGGCGCTGCATCCCGCCGGAGAGTTCGTCACTCCGGGCATCCCGGCGCTCCCAGAGATCCACGCCACGCAGGAGTTTCTCGATACGGGGCCTGTAATCCTCGGCGGGCATCCCATGCATCCGGGCATGGAGGGCCAGATTCTCCCAAATGGTAAAATACGTCTCAAAATGGTTTTCCTGGGATACCACGCCGATATTGTGCCGGACCAGAACGGGATTCTGTCGGATATCCAGGCCCAGAATTTTCACCGAACCCTCGTCCGGGCGGCTGATGGTGGTCAATATTTTCAGCAGGGTGGTTTTCCCGGCACCGTTAGGCCCCAGGATGCTGTAGATGCAACCCACGGGAACCTTGAAGCCGACACCGCGCAGCGCCTCCACCGACCCGTAAGTCTTATGGAGATTGCTGGCCTCGATGGCGATTTCAACCGGTTCCACGCCCTGCCCTTCATACACGCCCAGATGATAACACTGACCATTCTAGCCTAAATTCCCCTCTTCCCAGTTACATTCCCTTAATAATTCACAACCAAGGAATAACAATTTTCACACATATTGATAAATAAACATTTTAATATTTCATATCACAGACTTTTAAAAAACAGGTTTTATGCATACGTACAAGCTGAACGAGTCATCAGAACTCAGGACTTGTACCCGCAGAGCAAGGTTTGCTGAGGGGAAAAGCAACAAGCTTTATAGATTTCTACGATTCTAGAGGGGGAAAACCATACTCAACCTGGCTTTAGCCGGGTTTTTTATTTTCTTCGGGAATCGATCTGATATAATGGGGATGCTTTGCCCCGGTGGGTGGTTTTGATCCGGTGGGCGGAGTTGAGGGAAAAATGAAGGATTTTATGGGATACCCGTCGGGATGCAGACCATGCTGACCCGGTCCAGACTTGATTCGGCCCCGTCGTTCGGCGGCCCCAACCGCAAGCTCAAACTGCTGATGCGGCGCTCCGGCATGCAGCCTGGCCTGCAAGGGGATACAGGCGATGTCTTCGAGATGCAGCATCCCCGCCCGGTGATTCAGGGGGCCGTGCAGGAAACCCAGACCCCGCCCCAGCTGACCCGGTTCATCCAGGCCCTTGCCGCAAAAGGAGGCGAACTCGAGTGGCTGCGCTGGTCCAGCAACCTGGAAACCCGTCTGGACGGCCATCCCGTACGCCTGTCCCGTGACGAGCGGACCATCCCCCAATACCCCCTCTTCGATCTGCAGGTGTTTCCGAAACGCCGGTTCTTTCCGTTGTTTTCCAGCCCGCTCTTCTCCCTGGAAAACGTGGGCCATGACGTGCAACCCACCGGCCCGGAACTGGAGCGAATCTTCAACACGGCCCTGAAGACCCTGCCGGAACTGAAGATGAGCGTGTCCGAAGACGAGCAGGATTTTCGATTCTTCCAGATCCACAACAGTCCCTTCACCCTGGTCTTCCCCAAACGGGGCCTGGACCGCAAGCATGCCGAACTGGGCAGCATCCCTGACAAGGTGGAATGGGCGCTGCTGGTGCGTGAAGCCAAGCCCATCGTCCTGGAGGACCTGAAGACCCCCAGCGGCTTCAAAGGATACGTTGATGAAACGGGTTTTCATCCGCTGGAGGGGGTGGAAAAACCCCTGAGCGTGAATGATTTCGAAAAAATCCTGGAGCGGGCCGGCGTCTCGATGGACACGGTCATCGCCAAGGGACGCAAGCTCCACGAGGACAACCGTTCGGGGTGGTGGCCCTTCAATAACCGCTAGGGTTGCAATATGGGCGGCACCTCGTACGCAATGACACCCCCGCGAGGTTCGGGGTAAAATCGGTGCAGGCGGAAATTGTTAAAGTGATCCCCCGAACCGCCGATACGTCAGTATGAGTTGAAGTCGTTGCACCGTTTGCGCTGAAGGAGACAGACCTTGGACGAACCCACCGGGAAAGTCAAATCGTTTGATTCCAATGACCCGATGGAGGCCATTTACGCCCTGAATATCGGCGATTTCATGGCGGAGGATTTCATTTCCGACGATCTGCTCGGCAAGATCAGCGACCGGCTGGCCAACGACCCGGACAAGCTGAAAAACCAGCTGGACGAAATGGTGCAAATCTACTCCATCGACAAGACGCTGGGCATCCTTGGCTTCAGCTCAGACGAAGGCTTCATCATCTATGATTCCATTGCCCGGACACTGGCGGACATGTTTGAGGTGGACGCCTGCCATATTTTCCAGACTACGAAAACGGACACCACCGAAGAGTTCCTGGGCCTGACCGGCACCAGCAAACCTCTTGCCAGCCCAAATCGCTGGAAAACAGGTATCCAGGTTTCCGAAAATGATGTGCTGGGCCAAGTCTACCTGGAGGAGGAAACCCGCATGCTGGCCGGACTCGACAAGAATCCGAACTGGCACCCCATCAGCACCTTGGGCCAGGAGCAGATCCGCGCCATGATCGCCGCCCCCATACTGGAAGGGAACATGCGCCTGGGGCTGATCCTCTTCGAAGCTGCCGAGGGCAAGGTCTTTACTCCTGAACTGATGGATCTGGCCGAGGCGACGGCCCGCGTGTTCGTCACCTCCACCCGCCTTCAGCGGCTGGTGGCCCAGGCCCAGATCGAGATCGGCAAGGACGACACGGAAATTTCCGAGTTACGCAACCTTCGCGCCCAGATTACCGAGAGCATCGCCGATCTCGGCAGCCACCAGCAAGCTTTTGTAGAGCATTTAGGCGCCGCCATCGACGCCAGAAACCGGTTCAGCCGCGGCCACTCCAAACATGTGGCTCAGATTGCCCGCGCCATTGCCGAAGAACTGGGCCTCAACGAAAAAACCGTGGACCTGGTGTACTATGCCGGGTTGCTGGGCACCGTGGGCAAGAAGGACATCCCCGGCTCCCTGCTGGCCAAGGAGAAGCTGACCACCGAGGAATGGGACAACCTGCGCAACCACCCCAACGTGGGTGTGGCCCTGCTGGCCCAGATTAACTTCCTTTCCGAAGTCGTCCCCTACGTGCACTTTCAGCACGAGCGCTGGGACGGCAGCGGCTCGCCGGAAGGACGCAAGGGCCGCAGCATTCCGCTGGGGTCACGAATTCTCGCCGTGGCCGACGCCTACCAGGCCATGACGGCGGATCGCCCTTACCGCGACAAACCGATGAGCCATGACGAGGCCCTGAAACTGATTCAGCAGGAAGCGGGCGTCAAGTGGGACCCGGCAGTGGTTGACGCCCTGGTCAAGGTTCCCGCCGACTCCCTGTTATAGGCGTCCATCCGCTCCAAAAGCATCTGGACGAATGCCGGGTTGTCCCGTGCCGGAAACTCCGGCAGGGCCGTTTTCCCGTAATACCGGGCCACTGCCCGGAAGAGGGCGTTGCTGAAATCCGGCGCCGAAACCGCGTAGGGGTCCAGAAAGGCCGCCCCATGCTGGAGAATGCCGCCGTCGCGGCGCAACTGGGCACAGCCGGCAATCTTGCGCCCGCGGGCGTCCACCACGTCGGAGGGGGTTTTCGTCTCGAAGCAGACGGAGGACAACATGTAGGCCCGGCGGCGCAGCTCGCCGCTGTCGCTGACCGCCACACCGCAATCGCGCAGGGCGGTCTTCAGGAAGGCGGTAAAGAAGAAATAGCTGTCCATCAGGGGCATCTTCAGCACGTCGGGCACGTTGGTCACAAAAGAAAAGGAGATATCCTCGCCATGCAGAATGGCCCTGCCGCCGGTAGGGCGCCGGACCCGGTCGAGGATCTCTGTGCCTTCCATGCTGTAGCGTTCCAGCAGTTCCTCCACCTCCTCGTCCGACTGGTGAACCCCGCCGGAAAGGGTGGGAACCCGCCATTGATAGGTGCGCACAATCAGGGTCGGCGCCGTTTCCTCAAGGCGAAGCCAGTCCAGGAGGGTTTCATCCAGGGCCATGTTAAAGCAGCCCGTTTCCGCCCCCGAATGGATCTGACAGGTTCGAATTGCCGTATTCCCATTCATGGGCGCAATCATGCCGAAAAGGCAGGGATTTGGCAATCCGCCGGGTTTCTCGGTTGACTGGATTATTGCAGTGTTTCGGCAGCCCGGACATAAGCCTGGGACAGGAGTTGATCCGCCACCTTCAGCTGATCGGGCGTGCCTCCCTTGAAGGCGATCTCAAAGGCCGGTTCCGTGGCACTCCCCCACCGGAGGATATGCAGATCGGCTTCGGCGCCTTGCAGGCGATCCGTCAGGTGCGGCACCTCTTTGCGCAGGTCGTTCAGGGAAATCGCGATTCGGGTCATGAATGCCATTCCTTAAGTCATATCGGCTGCCGGTTTCCAGGAAATCTTTCGTCAGTTTAGCCCATATTTCCATAAACCGCCCCCCGGACCCGCCGGGATTTTTACATTTTGTTATAATTACAAGTGAAAAGCGGCACCGGGTTCAAATCCAAAATATACCGGGTATTCCACTTTTCTATCCCCCCCATGAACATCCGTTTTCAGGGGAATTCCCTTAACTTTTTTTGATTTGGACTCGTTTTTTAATTTTTTTTTGATAGAATACACTTCAATTCTAAAGGAGTTGTGATTTTCAGAGTAACTTTTGAGTAGGGAATGATCCAACGGAGTCCGCAGAGTGATTCGGCTTCGGGGGTGAATGAAACAAAGAACCGAGTAACCGGGGGAGGAAAACAGACCAATGGCGACCACGGTTGGCATCGAGTCCAACAGTAGTGAACGGCTCATCAATTTCCTGGAGGAATGCAACCTCCACAAAAAAGATTTTGCTGAGATGATTGGCGTCACGCTGTCCTATGTTTACAGTTTAATCGACAAGGAAGTGCCCTTCTCGACCCGTACGACCACGCTGGAGCGTATTGCGGTGGTGTTGGGATCTGAACCGGAATCCTTTCCGGAATACAAACTGCCGGAGGAGCCGCGGGTCGTTGATCCCGGTATCGAATTCCTCAAGCAGCGCCAGCAGGTGCTGGGGCTGAGCAACGTCCAGTTCCTGAAGCGGTTCCCCCGCAACCAGCGGGTGGAGATCGTGGACATGTGGCGGGGCGCTCTGCCGCTGCCGCTGGACTGGTCCCAGCTTTGCGCCATCACGTCGGTGCTGGATCTGCGCAAGGAAGAGATCTATCCATACTGGCAGGCCCGGCTTCAGCAGTACCTGACCGCCGGCGGCATTGATCCGCTCTCCAACATCGGACTGCTCAATGCCATGTTCCAGGGGATCAAGACGTACCTGAAGATTTAAACGGGACAGACCGAAAAACAGCTTTTCCAAAAGCGGCAAATATGCCGCCGGTTTTATAACGAACACATCTACTACGACTTATTCACCCTGATGCCTTCCCGCCGCGGAAAGACATCGGGGTTTTCTGTTATAATTCCACTGTCTTTGGCAGAGGAGTAGGCTTATGTTCCTGGCAAATCGTCGTTCCTGGCTTGCGTTAGCCCTTACGGTGTGTGTCTCGTCCCTTTCTTTCCCGGCACTGGCGGCGCCCCAGGTTCCCCCGCCGGTCCAGACCCATGCGACAGAAACGGCGCAAGCCCCTGAGGCGGCCATTCACCCCGATTTCGAGAAGGACGGCATCCAGGTATACCGTCTGCCCTCCGGCCAGACCCTCTATATCAAGGAAATGCACGATCAGCCCATCGTCACCATCGACACCTGGGTGGAAACCGGTTCGGTCAACGAGGACGAACTCACCAACGGGGTGTCCCACTTCCTGGAACACCTGCTGTTCAAGGGAACGGACAAGTATGGCGTCGGCGAGATCGAGCGGCTGATCGAATCCAAGGGGGCCACCTTCAACGCCGCCACCAGCGACGACTTCACCCACTACTACATCACCATCGCCTCGCCGTTTTTCGAGGAGGCCCTCAACCTCCATGCCAACATGCTGCTCAAGGCCGCCATCCCGCCCGAAGAACTGGAGCGCGAGCGCAAGGTGGTGCAGGAGGAGATCAACCGGGCGCTGGACAAACCCCAGCGCAAGCTGATGATTGCACTGACAAAACAGCTCTTCGGAGATCACGGCTACGCCCTGGATACGCTGGGACCCAAGGAACTGATCGGCAGCGTGCCGCGTAAACGCATTCTGGACTATTACCATCACTGGTACCAACCAAAGAACATGCATACCATCATCGTAGGCGATGTGAACCCGGCTCAGGCCGTGGAGCTGGTGAAAACCGCCTTCCCCGCCGACCACTTCCCCGGCGGGGGCAAGGCCCTTGACGGGTACACCCCGCCCCACGTCGGTCTGGCCAAGGGACCGGACGCATTGCAGGTCTCCATCCTGGAGGACCCCAACATTTCCCAGAGCTACGTGGCGCTGGCCTTCCTGGGACCGAGCATCCAGGAACGTGAAAAAACCTATGCCCTGGACGTGGGCATGCTGGCCCTCGGCTCCGGCAGGAGTTCCCGGTTGTTTCGCCGCCTGAAGGAGGAGACGAGCCTTGTCCAGTCCATCAGCGCGGGCAACTGGACCCAGAAGCACGCCGGCTTGGTGTATGTGATGGCCGAGGTGCCCACGGAGAAACGCGACGAGGCCAAAGCCGAGATCCTGCGCACCCTGCTCACCACCATGAAGGCGGGCATTACCCCTGAAGAGCTTGAGAAAGCCAAGACCCAGACCATCAAGGACTTCATTTTCCTCAACGAAAGCACCGACGGCGTTGCCCGCACCCTGGGCTACAACGTCACCATCGGCAATCTGGAAGACTATACGGACTACGTGGGCAAGATCCAGAACGTCGGCCTGGACGAGGTTCAGCAGGCCCTGGAGACTTACATCGACTTTGACCGGGCCGTGTGGGTGGAGATGGTGCCTGAGGGCGCCGTTGCCATCGACCAGGCGGAGGCCGAAACCCGCGAACTGCTGATGGCCGCCGCCGAAGGCCGCCTCAACGGTGAGATTGTCCGCCGGGTTGAGGAACAGCAGACCGGCGAAACGGACGTCGAGGTTGTCCGCAAGGTGCTGCCTAATGGCATGACGGTGCTGTTCAAACCGCGCAAAACCTCGGACACCATGGCTCTGAAGCTGTTTGTCCGCGGCGGGAGGGCCGTGGAGGATCTTCCCGGTGTTTCCTCGCTGCTGGCCCGGATGCTGAAGAAGGGCACCCTCGCCCGGACACCGGAAGCCATCAATGCCGAGCTGGAGCGGCAGGCCATGGGACTGTCGGTGGACGCCAACGAAGACTACATGGAAGTCTCCGGCAACGCCATCGCCCAGGATATGGGCGAGCTGTTCCTTGTCCTGCAGGATATTCTGAGCCAGCCCGCCTTTGACGAGACGGAATTCGCCAAGGAGAAGGAACATCTGCGCAAGGCGCTCCAGACCTCCCGCGACCAGCCCTCCGCCATCGCGCTGGAGAACCTGTCCCTTTCCCTCTACCCCAGCCATCCCTACGGCAACATCGGCAAGCGGGTGGAGGCCCACCTCGACGCCATCACCACCGAACACCTGGCCAGCTACTTTGAAACCTATTTCATCCCGGAGAACATGGTGGTCAGCGCCGTGGGCAATTTTGATCCGCAGGTACTGGAGCGCTACCTTGTCGCCGCCTTCCCCGAATCAGTGAACCGGCGCTCAGCAATAGCCGAAAAGCCGGTAACCATCACCGAGGTGCCCCCGCTGGAAGAGACCCGGATTGTCTCCGAAAGCAAAACCCAGCAGGCCGCCACGTGGATTGCCCAAGGGTGGCTTGGCCCCACGGCGGTTTCCGAGGACTACGTCCCCATGAAGGTCCTTAACTCCCTGCTGGGCACGGGAATGAGTTCCCGGCTCTTTACCAACCTGCGGGAAAAACAGGGACTGGCCTACGTCGTAACCAGCTTCTTCCCCAGCTACCAGGACAAGGGGCGTTTCGTCCTCTACATCGGCACGGACCCCAAGAATCGCGCCCGCGTGGTGGAAGGCTTCCAGAAGGAGATCGAGAAGCTTCGGACCCAACCCGTCTCGGACCAGGAGTTGCAGGAGGCCAAGAACAAGCTTAGCGGCGCCTTTGCCCTGGCCCACGAAACCAACGCCAGCCAGGCGTTTTACCTGGGCTTCTACGAGGTGATGGGGCTGGGATACGAATTCGACAACCGCTATCCTGAGCTGATCCAGCAGGTCTCCCCGGAGGAAATCATGGACGTGGCCCGGAAATACTTCACCCAACCCACGGTGATCTCCATCGTGGCACCGGGAGAAGAGGAGGGGGCGTCCCACAATGAGATCAAGCCGGAGGAGTCGCCCGAAACACCGTGATCTCCCTCAGAGTCCCCGCCACCACCGCGAACCTCGGCCCCGGCTTTGACAGTTTCGGCCTGGCCCTGAAGCTGTACAACCGGTTCGAATTCACGCCGGCGCAGACGGACCGGCTGCATATCCTCCCCGGTACCTGCGTGGAGGTCAGCGATCTGCCGCTTGACCCACGGGAGAACCTGGTATTTCAGGCCATGGACCGCTATTTCACCCTGTTGGGGGAGAAACGCCCCTCTCTCGACGTGGGGCTGGAGGTCCACATTCCGCTGGCACGGGGGTTGGGCAGCAGTTCCACGGCTATCGCCGCCGGGGTGGTGGCCGCCAACCGGCTCAACCATGACGCCCTGGACCTCAGCGCCCTGATTTCCATTGCCACAGAGATCGAAGGGCACCCGGATAACGTGGCCCCAGCCATTTCAGGCGGCTGCATGCTCTGCGACGAGGGCCGGGCCTACCCCCTCCCCTGGCCCGAAGACTGGCAAATCCTCATCGCCCTGCCGGACTACCCCATGCGAACGGACAACGCCCGTAAAGCCCTGCCGGAAAGCTATCCGCTGCATGATGCCATATACAACCTGCGAAAAGCCAGCGTCCTGACCTACAGCCTCCTTCGGCACGACGAGGACGCCTTTCGCCAGAGCCTCTATGACGCCCTGCACCAGCCCTTTCGGGGACCCCTGATTACGGAATTCGAACCGGTCCGGCAGATCGCCATCCAGAAAGGCGCCTTTGGGGGAGTGATCAGCGGCGCAGGCTCCGCTATCGCCATCTTCTTCCCCGACGCCGTGCGTCCCGGCCTGCTGGACGAACTGAACCGCTACAAGCAGGAGGAAGCCCCGGCGCTTCGCCTCATCCCCCTCGCGGTGGATTACCAGGGCACCCATGATTATTGATTATTCCAGCAGCCCCAGGCAGGCGTAAGGCCCGGCGGCCTTGAGGTAGGTGGTGTCCGCTTCCAGATAAAGGCGAATCTTCTCGTGTTCCGGGTCCCAGAGGTTGCCGTCGATATCGATATAAAACAGGTAATCCCCGAAGCGCCTCTTCGAGGGCCGGGATTCGATGCGGGTCATGTTGATGCCGTAGGCCTTGAAGACAAGCAGAATATCCACCAGCACACCGGGGCGGTCCTTCAGCCCCATGCACAGGGAGGTCTTACAGGGATAACCGGAAAGATCCCGGTGAAAGGACGGCGCCTCCCCCGCTTTCGAAACCAGCAGGAACCGGGTCATGTTGTCCGAGGCGTCACTGAGGCTCTCCTGGACCACGGTCATCCCGTAGCGCCGGGCGGCAGCCACGGTGCCGATGGCCGCCCAGTCCTCACCGGCCTCAGCGAGCATTCTAACGGCTTCGGAAGTCGAGGGAGCGGTCTTCAGCGCCACATCCGGCCCAAACAGCCTGCGCAGGGTCTCACGGCATTGGGCCAGGGCCTGGGGATGGGAGATCACCGTGGTGACCGGACCCGGCGGTTTGCCGTTGGCCTTTCGGATGAGACAGTGGTTCACCGGGGCCAGGTACTCCAGGTGAACCTGCAGACGGCGCTTTTCCAGCCCGATGGCCTCCATGACCTCAAGCACCGCGCCTTCAAGGGCGTTCTCCACCGGCAGCACTGCCAGGGAAAGCCCCTCCGCCTCCACCGCCTCCATCAGCTGAAAGAGGGTGCCATAAGGAACCAGTTCGCCCTCGCCGTCCAGCACGCCGGTTTTCACCAGGCGCAGGGCCGCCTGGTGGGAATGGGAGCCTTCCGGCCCCAGGTAACCCAGTTGCAGAGAAGCCGTCATAGGGCCATTATAATACGGGTGTGTTATCCTTGTCCTATGAGTGACATCGCCATTGTCGGAGGCGGCCTCGCCGGGTCGGAAGCAGCGCTTCAACTCGCCAAGCGCGGGTTTCGCGTGCGGCTCTACGACATGAAGCCCCACAAGACCTCACCCGCCCACCACAGCAAGAATCTGGCCGAAATCGTCTGCAGCAACAGCTTTGGCTCCCAGGGACCCCAAACCGCCAGCGGCCTGCTGAAACTGGAACTGGAGGCCCTGGACTGCCAGCTTCTGCAGATTGCGCTGTCCATCAGCGTTCCGGCGGGCAAGGCCCTGGCCGTGGACCGGGACCGGTTCTCCCAGGCCGTTACCGACCGGATCATGGCCGAACCGCTGATTACCTTTACAGGCGCCGAGCAGGACAGCCTGCCCGATGCGGATTACGTCCTGATCGCCACCGGCCCGCTGACCTCGCCGGGGCTGGCCCGGACCCTGGCCGGCCTGGTCAACCGGGAACAGCTGTTCTTTTTTGACGCCGCCTCCCCCATCCTGACCCGCGACTCCATCGATTTCAACATTGCCTTTCTCCAGGACCGTTATGGCCACGAGCGTTCGGACAACGCCGGACAGAGCTATATCAACTGCCCCCTGAACCGGGATGAGTATGAGGCGCTGGTGGACTTTATCCTGGCCGCCGAAAAGACGGAGATGAAAAACTTCGAACAGGAGGCCGCCGGGAAGACGACATTTTTTGAAAGCTGCCTGCCGGTGGAGGTCATGGCGTCCCGCGGACGGGAAACCCTGCGTTACGGCCCCATGAAACCGGTAGGACTCATTGACCCGCGAACCGGCCAGGAACCTTGGGCCGCCGTGCAGCTGCGGCAGGACAACCGGGAAGGAACCCTATACAACATCGTGGGCTTCCAGACCAACATCCGGTGGGGGCCGCAGGGCGAGATGATCCGGATGATTCCGGGCCTGGAAAACGCGGAAGTTGTCCGCTACGGGGTCATGCACCGCAACACGTACCTCCACAGCCCGGAGGTCCTGCAACCCACCCTGCAGCTCAAGGCCCATGAACACGTGCTTATCGGCGGACAGTTAACCGGCACCGAAGGGTACACCGAATCCATCGCCACCGGGCTGGTGGCCGCACTCAACATCGCCCGGCTGGCCTCAGGAAAGCCGCCCGTCATCCCGCCGCCGGAAACCATGATCGGGGCGCTTCTCGGCTATATCACCCGCGAGGAAGCCGTGGGCAAGTCTTTCCAGCCTATTAACAGCAACTGGGGCATCCTTCCGCCGCCGGCAAAGCGTATCCGCAACAAGCAGGAGCGCAACGCCTTCCATGCGAAACGAGCGATAGAAGCTATGAAGGCTTTTATCGAGGCCGAACAGGTGCTGCCGACATCTGGTGAACGTTCCGGTAGGGGTCCTCTTCTCCCAGTTGAGTGACCGCCCGGTGGGTCAGGCTCATCACGGGATCGGCGAAGATGCCCAGCAGCAGCGTGCCCAGAAAGCAGACCAGCACACAGGCCGTCACGGGAACGACCCCCACGATGTCGATTTTCCGACTCATGGCGGTCACCGTTTCCGACGGTTCGGCCACGACCATCAGCCGGATCACGTTGAGGTAGTAGTAGAGGGAAATGGTGCTGTTAATCAGGGCAATGATGACCAGCCAGAGGAACTCCGGCCCGGCCAGGGCCACCGCCTGGAACAGGAAGAACTTGGCAAAGAATCCGGCGGTAATGGGGATTCCCGCCAGAGACAGCAGGAAGAAGCTGAAGTAAAGGGTCATAAACGGACGCTTGCGCACAAGGCCGGCATAGGCGTTGATATCCTCGCGTCCGGTGATATTGGCAAAGTGGATCACCACCGCGAAGGCGCCCAGATTCATGAACAGGTAGGCCAGCAGGTAGAAGAGCATCGGGGTCACGGCGCTGCCCATGATGACCAGGCCCAGCAGGATATAGCCGACGTGGGCAATGGTGCTGTAGGCCAGCATCCGCTTGATGTTCGCCTGGCGCAGGGCCACCACGTTGCCGAGCGTCATGGACAGGACGGCGATTACCGCAAAGATCATGGAGAACCCGGACAGGCCGGCCTCCTGGAAAATGGGGGCCTCGCCGAACACCACGGCCAGGATACGAATCAGCAGGGCAAAGGCGCCAATCTTGGATACCACGGAGAGGTAAGCGGTCACCGGGGTCGGAGCGCCCTCGTAAATATCCGGCGTCCACATATGGAACGGCACGGCGGAAATCTTGAACGCCAGGCCCGCCATAATCATGATGACCATCACCGGAACCACCGGGTTGAAGACCGTCGAATCAAGCTGAGAGAGGGCTGTGCCTATCATCTCGAAGTTGGTATGCCCGCCCGCCAGCCCGTAGAGCAGGGAGAAACCAAAGAGCAGCACCGCCGTGGACGTGCCGCCAAAGATCAGGTACTTCAGGGACGCCTCGGTGCTCTTGAGGTCGCCGCGGAGATAGCCCGCCAGGATAAAGGACGAGATGCCCAGGGTTTCAAGGCCGACAAAGACCATGATGAGATCGTTGGCGCCGGAAATCAGCAGGGCCCCCAGGGTGGCACCAAGCATCAGGACGTAGAACTCGCCGGGAATGGCCGAACGCATTTCCAGGTAACGGCGCGAGAAGAGAATCGTCAGGAACGTACCCAGCAGGATGGCAAGGCGAATCAGGGTCGAGAACAGGTCGGCCCGGAACATGGCATAGGTGGTGTCGCCCATATGGAAGACCGGCAGGTTGACGGGATGGGCGTAGAGCATTCCGGTGCTCTGGTCGATATGGGAAATGCAGAAGAGGCCCACCATCATCAGGAAGCTGAACAGGGAGCCGAGTAACGCCGTCCGCCAGACTTCCCGCTGGGATTCCTCGGAGCGGGAAAAGATTTGAAAAAGCCCCACAATGAGCGTCACCAGGATAACGAACTCCGGCGCCAGCATCAGCAGGTTCTGCTCGTTGGCAAACTGGCCAAAGCCGCTCTGGGCGATGGCATCCAGAAAGCCCTGGGTCATGGTGGTAATGCCGTTACTCATGGGTGACAAGCTCCTTTGCTGCCGGACGGATCATTGCCGTATCGATGGGCGAGGCCGGCGTTTGAGACGGGGACACTTCCGCCACGCCCTGCTGCGGGTAGGTTTCCAGATAATGCTGGGCTACCCGCGTCACGTCAGGCTCAAAGTGACGGGTAATCAGTTGGGGATGAAAACCGTAGACAATGACCAGCGCCGCCAGGGACGCCAGAACGAACACTTCGCTGAGGCTCGCGTCCGGCAGCCGGTTCCACTTCTCCGGCAGGGGACCGAAGAAGACCCGCTGGAGCATCCAGAGCAGGTAGGCCGCGCCGATGATGATGCCGATGGCCGACAGCACCGTGGCGATCTGCATGTTCCAGTAGAAGTTCAGGCCGCCGGGGAGAACGAACAGGTGGTTGAAGAATTCGGAGGTAAAGGCGCCGTAGAACACCAGGGTCTCGCTGGCGAAGCTGATGAGCAGCGGCAGGCCCAGGCTGGCCATGGACATGAACATGAAAAAGTAGAAGATGGTGGGCACCTGGGAGCCGAAGCCGCCATAGTCAGCCAGCTGGCGGGTGTGGGTCCGCACGTAGAGCGTTCCCACGCACATAAAGAGGGCGGCGCTGACGATGCCGTGGGCAAACATCACGAAGACAGCCCCGTTGAACCCGGCGGGGTTCATGGCCGCCAGCCCCAGCAGGACAAAGCCCATATGGCTGACGCTGCTGTAGGCGATGAGTTTCTTGAGATCCTTCTGGACCAGAGCCACCCCGGCGGTGTAGACAATGTTAATCACGGCCAGCACGGCGATCCAGGGGGCAAGCGTAAAGGCGGCATCCGGCATGAACTCCCAGCAGAAGCGGAACATCCCGTAGGCCCCCATCTTCAGCAGGATGCCGGCCAGCAGCATGCTCACCGGGGTGGGCGCTTCCACGTGGGCATCCGGCAGCCAGGTATGCACGGGCACCACCGGCAGCTTCACCGCAAAGGCCACGAAGAGGCCCAGGAAGATCAGAATCTGGGACCCCATCGTGAGCGCCGGGATGTAGGCCCGAATGTTCTCGAACAGGAAGGCCCCTTCCAGCGGCGCCCCATTGTTGAGGGCGTTGAAGTAAAGAGCCAGGATGGCCGCCAGCATAAAGACCGACCCGAAAAGGGTGTACAGCACGAACTTGATGGCGGCATAATCCTTGCGCGGTCCGCCCCAGATGGCGATGAGCAGGTACATCGGGATCAGTTCCAGCTCGTAGAAGAGGAAGAAGAGGAACATGTCACGCGCCAGAAAGACGCCCAGAATGGCGGTGGTCAGAAGAAAGAGCAGCCCGTAGTAGAGTTTCACCCGCTTGGTGATGTTGGTGATGCTGGCCACGGCGGCCATCACCAGCAAAAAGGTGGTGAGGATGACCAGGGTCAGGGACAGTCCGTCCGCACCCACGGCGTACTTGATGCCCAGGCTCGGCAGCCAGTTGTATTCCTCGTAAGGGGGCAGGGCGCCCATGTTCCAGGCCAGCGCCGAAAAGAGGAAAATGATCACCGAGGCGCCGACCCCGTAGAAATGGACGTTCTTGGCGCCCTCGTTGGGCTTGATCAGCGCCACGAGGACGGCGAAAATCACCGGAAGGGCTATTAATACGCTCAAGTAGTAGGAAGGCACGGGCAAATGCTCCTATAGCTGCCAATAAATCAATAACAGGGACAGGACGACCACGCCGAAGAAGATGACGGCAACGTAGGTCTGAGCCCTGCCGGTCTGCAACTGCCGCAGGGCGGCCCCGGTTCCCATGACGCTGTGGCCGGTGAAGTTGACCAGCCCGTCGATGATCCCCTTGTCAAAGGCGGCGGACCCTTCGGCAAAGACGAGATACACCCGGCGGACAAAGGCGCCGTACAGTTCGTCAAAGTACCACTTGCGGGTAAAGAAGATGTAGAGGGGCGAAGCCATCCGGCGAACCCTCTCCGGCAAAGCCTTCAGCGGACCGGCGTACATCAGCCAGGCCAGCACGGCACCGCCGTAGCCCAGCGCCATGGAGATCAGCGCAATCGCCTCGTGGGACAATGCCCCCGCTGCGGCATGGTGTTCCGCCGCGTGATGGGCGCCTCCCTCGACGCCCGGCGGCACAATCATGTCGCCAAAAGCCGGAATGTGGACGCCCAGCAGGTCGGTGCCGGTGAGCAGGTAGCCAATGGCAAGAGACGGCACGGCCAGAACCGCCAGCGGAACCCACATCACCGGGTCCTCGCGGTGAACATGGGTTTCCCCACGGTACTGGCCGCCAAAGGTCATGAAGAAGGAACGGAACATATAGAAGGCGGTCAGACCGGCGGTGACGGCCAGGGTCCAGAAGATGGCGGGGGAGAAGTCCACCGCGCCGATGAGAATCTCCTCCTTCGACCAGAAGCCGCTGGTCCAGAAGAGGCCGGAGATGGCCACGCAGCCGATGAGGTAAGTGGCGCCCGTCACGGGCAGCTTCCGGAACAGGCCGCCCATCTTGCGCATGTCCTGTTCGTCCTCACAGGCATGAATGACGCTGCCGGAGCAGAGGAAGAGCATCGCCTTGAAGAAGGCGTGGGTGAAGAGGTGGAACAGACCGGCGGCAAAGGCGCCGCAACCCATTGCCGCCACCATGAAGCCGAGTTGGGAACAGGTGGAGTAGGCCAGCGCCTTCTTGATATCCACCTGGACGATGGCGATGGTCGCCGCAATGACGGCGGTAATGGTGCCAATAACGGCAATCACCGCCATTGCGGTTGAGGACATCTCAAAGAGCGGGAAGACCCGGCCAACCAGGTAAACGCCTGCGGCGACCATGGTGGCCGCATGAATCAGGGCACTGATGGGGGTGGGGCCTTCCATCGCGTCTGGAAGCCAGGTATGCAAGGGCACCTGGGCACTTTTGGCCATCGGTCCCATGAAGATCAGGATGGAGATGAGGGTCAGGGTGGCCACGGGAATGAAGAGGCCGACCTCCGGCGCAAGCGCCGCGATACCTTCAAAGGAGAGCAGGACGTACTGGTCGGCGTGCTGCTGCCACCAGCCGTAAGTGAAGACCAGCAGCCCCAGAATCCCGATCAGCAGGCCAAAGTCGCCGACCCGGTTCATCAGGAAGGCTTTCACCGCCGCCGCGGCAGCCGATGGCTTGGTAAACCAGAAGCCGATGAGCAGGTAGCTTGAGACCCCCACCAGTTCCCAGAAGATGTACATCTGGAACAGATTGGTGGCCAGCACGAGGCCCAGCATGGAGAAATTGAACAGGGCGAGATAGGCGTAGAACTTGCAGTAGCCGGGATCATGCTTCATGTAGCCGTGGGTGTATATCTGGATGAAGAGGCTGATAAACGTGACCACCAGGAGCATCATCACGGACATGGAGTCGACGAGGTAGCCGATGGAGAGCTGGAAGGCGCCTGCCTGTATCCACGGATAGTTGAACTCGGTGCGCTCCAGGGTTCCGGCCAGCAGGGCGCCCACCAGGGGAACCGTGTGGATGAGGCCGGCCAGGGTGGCTGCGATGGTCAGCAGCATGCTCAGCGTGCGGGTACCCTTGCGGACCGATTCGTCCTCGGCGTTCCAGGTGAAGGCACGGATCAGGACGATCAGAAAGAAGGCCGCCAAGGGATAGAGCGGAACCATCCAGACGTTTTCGGTCAGCCATGTTGTCATTTGCGTGAACACCTCTTGCCCTGCTTAATTGAAACTTATCCGCGAAGGAGATTGAACTGCTCCATGTCCACCGTCGCACGCTGGCGGTAAAGGGCGATGACAATGGCCAGCCCCACGGCAGCCTCCGCGGCGGAAACACAGAGGATAAAAATGGCGAACGCCTGCCCGGAAAGCAGGAAGCTGCCGTTATCGAGTACCGGGTTCAAATGGTTGTTGAATGCCACAAAATTGATGTTGACCGCGTTGAGCATCAGCTCCAGGGACATCAGTACCCGGATGACGTTGCGGCTGGTGGTCACCCCCACAAAGCCGATGACAAAAAGGATGGTGGCCAGAACCAGATAATGGGCCAGCGTGACGTTGAAAATGGCATCCAGCATTCCCGTTAAACTCCTACTTTCTCAGAATCATGCGATTCGCCGTCCCGGTGCACTTCCTCATGCTCAGGAAAAGCCTTGTGAAACGCCTGCTCCGCTTCCGGTGACAATTGCGACGTGCGCAGTTCGTACTTGACGCCGGGCCGGGGGCCGGCAAAAGCCTTCTTGGACAGAATGATGGCGCCGATCATCGCCAGCAGCAGCAGCACCGACACCATCTCGAAGGGCAGCAGGTAGGTGGTGAAGATGGCCCCACCCAGAAGTTCCGTAGTGCCCTGGGCGGAGAGAATGGCGGCCAGGCTGGGCGGGGTCGGAACAACCCGGTAGGCGTATATCGCCGCAGGCAGCAGCAGCCCCAGAGCCAAGCCGCCCACCACCATACAGGCCAGTGCCTGGGTGCGGGTGGTGCCGTCCTTGAACTGGCGATCCCCGGTGAACATGATCCCGAAGAGCAGAACGATGGTCAGGCCGACGGCATAGACGATCAACTGGGCGACCGCCAGGAAGTCCGCGTTGTTGAGTACGAAGAAGCCGGCAATGGAGAGGAACACCACGATAAGAAACAGGGCGGCGTAGATGATGCTGCGATGAAACACCACCCCCAGTGCCGAGAGGACCGCCAAAGTAGCAAAGGTCCAGAAAATCAGGTTTTCAACAATCATGTGTTTCCGTTATCCAACTGTCTTGACATCACGTGAACGAATTCTAGCCGACGTGCGGCTCCAGACCATGCCCCTTGCGCCACTGGTCAGACTCCTCACCGTCAATGGTGAGGTCGTGCTTGTCCAGAACCAGCGCCTCGCGGGTGTAATCGGCCAACTCAAAGTCCGGCAGCATCTTGATGCAGTCCACCGGACAAACCTCTGTACAGTTACCACAGAAGATACACCGACCCATATCGATAGTAAAGAGATCGATGACCGGCTTCTTGTTGTCATCGCGGTGCATCTCGATCTGAATGAGATCGTCGCAGGGACAGACGCGGGCGCAGGCCTTGCAGCCGACGCACAGATCGGTGCCATCGGACTTGGTAAGCAGGCAGAGGCGGCCATGGAAGCGGTCGCTGAGATCCGGCATGACCTCCGGGTACTCCAGGGTCACGGAATCGCGGCCAAAGTGTTTCAGCACCGTGGCCAGCCCGCGGCCAATTTCCACAATACTGCTGCCGACGCCGACCTGCACCTTGCTCTTATCGATTTTTGTCATGACTGGACTAACCTCGCTCTAAGTTTTTCGGTGAAGAACCGGCTCGTAAACCAGAAGAATCCGCCGACGCCGAACACCAATATGATGGCCCACAAGACGATGTAGGGCACGTTGGACGCCAGCAGGGTCATCTGATCGGGATGCGCCCACAGCCGCTGGACGGCCACCAGGAAAATATTGATGAGGGCCAGGGGGATCAGGAATTTCCAGCTGAAGCCCATCAACTGGTCGGGCTTCAGACGGGGCAGGGTGCCCCGGAGCCACATGGCAAAGAAGATGAAGCAGTAGGTCTTCAGCAGGAACCAGGTAATCATCTCGCACTGGACAAGCAGGGCGTCGATGCTGGGGATGCCGGTGGCATTCAGCAGGCTCTGGCCCAGGCCAAAGGTCTGGATGAAGGTAGTGTCAAAGGTGATGCCGGCCAAGGTGGCCCCGGCCAGCGGCGAGGCGTAGCCGCCGAAGAAGAGGACCACGGTCAGGGCGCTCATCACGAACAGGGCGGCATATTCCGCCAGGAAGAACATGGCGAACTTCATGCCGCTGTACTCGGTGTTGTAACCGCTGACCAGCTCGCTTTCCGCTTCGGGGAGATCGAAGGGAATCCGGTTGACCTCGGCAATGGAGGAAATGAGGAAGATGAGAAACGAGATGGGCAGCAGGTAGAACCAGTACCAGGAGAACATGCCCAGCGGTCCCTTCTGGCTTTCCACGATGACACCCAGATTCATGCTGTCGGCAAACAGCACCACGGGCAGTACCGCCAGCACCAGCGGAATTTCGTAGCTGATGGCCTGGGCGGCGCTGCGCATCCCGCCGATCAGCGAATACTTGTTGTTGCTCGCCCAGCCGGCCAGCACCATCCCCAGAACGGAGATCGAAGAGAGGGAAAAGATAAAGAGCGCCCCCACCGGCAGCGCCACGCCAAAGAGGTAGTCCGTAAAGGGAATCAGGGCGTAGAGCACGAACACCGGCAGGAAGAAGATGGCCGGGGCCAGCGTGAAAAGAAGCTTGTCCTGGCCGGTGGTCATGATGTCCTCTTTAAAGAGCAGTTTCACCCCGTCAGCGAGGGTCTGGAGCAGGCCGAACGGACCGACCCGGTTAGGCCCCTTGCGCTGGGTGAGCCAGGCCAGAACCTTGCGCTCCATCAGCACCATGAATACCACGGCAGCCTGGGCCACAACGGCAATGGCGGTAAACAGGACCGCGCCCCAGGCAAAAAGCATCAGTGCCTGCATCAGGGGGTCCGTAATGTCGATACCGGCCCAGTGGTGGAGATAAACAAACCACTCCGGAAGCTGGTAGGGCATCTGGGATTGTGCAAGTACGCCTGTAAAGAACATCTAGCGGTCAACCTCCGGGAGAATAACGTCAAGACTTCCAAAAATGGCCATGAGATCCGGGTAGAGATTGCCCACCATCAGGGGGGGCAGCACGGACAGATTGGAGAAGGAGGCGCCGCGCCACTTGACCCGGTAAGCCTTGGGGGTGCCGTCGCTGATGAGGTAGCAACCCAGAATCCCGCGCGGGGATTCCACCAGGGTCATGGCCTCGCCTTCCGGCGGTTTGTAGACCAGCAGGTTCACCTTCTGGCCCTGGTACTTCCAGTCGTCGTCCAGCTGCGGGGCCGTTTCCTGGGACTTGGCCACATCCGCCGCATCCGGTTCGTTGCCGGCTTTTTCCGCCAGCATCACCCGTTTCTTGGCCTCTTTAATCTCGTTCTCCGCCGCCTCGTACTCCTTCTGGAGCTTGAGCAGCTTCGCCGTATCGCCGCCGGGGAAATTGTCGAGGGCCTGGTGGATGATGCGGATGGACTGGCGCATCTCTTCCATGCGAACCATGTAGCGGGCGTAAACATCGCCCTCTTCCGACGTGGGGACGTCGAATTCCACCTCGTCATAGCAGCAGTAGGGATTGGCCTTGCGCAGGTCAATATCCACACCGCAGGCGCGAAGGGACGGCCCGGTCACCCCGTAGTCCAGGCAGGCCTGCCTGTCGAGAATCCCGATGCCGACGGTCCGGTCCACCACGATGGGATTCTTGTTGACAATGGCCTCGTACTCGTCGAAGCGATCCGGCAGTTCATTGATGACCGTGCGCACATCATCCAGCCAGCCGGGAGGAGCGTCCTGGTTCACACCGCCAAAGCGGTAATAGTTGTACATCATCCGGGCGCCGGTAATGTTCTCAAACAGCTTGAGAATCCGCTCGCGGTCCCGGAAAGCATAGAAAAACGGGCTGGAGGCGCCAAGATCCAGAAGAAAGGTACCAAACCAGAGCAGGTGCGAGGAGATACGGTTCAGCTCCATGGTGATCATGCGGATATAGTGGACCCGCTTGGGCACCTTCAGGCCGGCAATCTTCTCAATGGAGGCAACATAGGCATAATGGTCGTAGAAGGAGGAAAGGTACTCCACCCGGTCAATGGTAGGCTGGTACTGGAAATACGAACGGCTTTCCGCCATCTTCTCCTTGCTGCGATGAAGGTAACCGATGACCGGCTCCATGTCCTTGACCACCTCGCCGTTAAGCGTGGTGACCAGTCTCAGCACCCCGTGGGTGCTGGGATGCTGGGGGCCGATATTGACAACCATATCCTCGGTATCGAGGTCCCGCACGATTGTAACGCCTTGAATATCCATTGCTCGCCTATTCTTCTTGATTAACTGCTAACGGCGGTTCCAGACCAGCCGCGGGTCGTTTTCCACGTAATCCTTGCGCAGCGGATGGCCGATCCAGTCGATGGGCATCAGAATCCGCCGCAGGTCCGGGTGCCCTTCATAGACAATCCCCATCAGATCGAAGGACTCGCGCTCATGCCAATCGGCGGCAGGCCATACGGGAGTCAGGGTCTGGACCTTCTCCTCACCGTCCGCCTTCGTCTTGACAACCAAAGTCTCGTGGGTATACAGGGAATACAGGTGAACCACCGACATCCGGTAGTCCTTCATATCGATGCCACTGACCGAGAGCAGCAAGTCGAAACGGCACCGGGGATCGTCCCGCAGGAATCGCCCCACGTCCAGCAGGTGTTCCGACAGCACCTCGATCATCTCCATGCCGTTGGACGCCTCACCCAGGGGTGTGAAGGGCAGGCCGGCCTCCCGAAGCATCTGGCCGAACTTGCCGGGTTCAGGGGGTGTAGGGGCTTCCTCTTCGGCCTTCGGGGCCGGTTTCGCGGACTCAGCATGCTCTTTCCGGTGTTCGGGCTGTTTCGGCTCCGAAGCCTGGTCCTGATCAGACGGATTTTGCGGGGTTTCGCTCATGACGGAATTTGATATTACCTCTTACCAACTTACCTTCCGAACGCAGTTCGTCCATGTCGTAGGCCTCGCGCTGAACGCCCCAGCGGACAAACTCCTCGTAGCCCTCGCGCGGCAGCAGGACCTCGCCATCCCCCAGGGCGACCCGCGGGTGATGGGTCCTGGCCCGGTTACGCCGTTCGGCGATGGACTCTTTGCGGATTTTCTTCTGCAACTGGATCAGCGCGTCAATCAAGCCTTCGGGCCGGGGAGGGCAACCGGGGACGTAAACATCCACCGGGATCAGCCGATCCACGCCGCGAACGACGGAATAGGAGTCGTTCTCGTACATCCCGCCGGTCACCGTGCAGGCGCCCATCGCAATCACGTACTTGGGTTCGGGCATCTGCTCGTAGAGCTTCACCAGGGCCGGGGCCATCCGGTGGGTGATGGTGCCCGCCGTGATGATGAGATCCGACTGGCGCGGGGTGGCACGGAACACCTCCGAACCGAAGCGGGAAATATCGAACTTGGACGCCGTGGTGGACATCATCTCGATGCCGCAGCAGGACGTGGCAAAGACCATCGGCCACACGGAGTTGGAGCGTGCCCAGTTGTAGAGGGCGTCAATGGTGGTGACGAAAATCCCGTTGCTCTCCAGCAGGTTCTGCAGGGAGGTCAGGATTTTGTTCTGATTGTCGCTGATGCGTTTTTCTTCTGCCATATCAGGCCTCCTGAAGGTCCGTTCCCGCTACTGCCATCTCAGGGCGCCCTTCGTCCAGGCATACACCAGGCCCAGGAAGAGGATGCCGATGAAAACGATCATCTCGATGAGGGCAAACAGGCCCAACTGGTCATAGACGACGGCCCACGGGAAGAAGAAGACCGTCTCGATGTCGAACAGAATGAACAGCAGGGCAAAGAGGTAGAACTTCACGTCGAACTGGACGCGGGCATCCCCGAAAGGGGTCATCCCCGACTCGTAGGTGGTGTACTTCAGCCCGGTGGGGTTCTTGAACATAACGACCTGCGCGATGCCCATCAGCACAAACGGCATGGACGCCGAAAACAGAATCAGCAGGAACAAGAGGGGAAACCCGGTCAGATGCAGTTCTTGGTGCATGTTGAAGTCCTAGCCTCTTTCAGTCGGATTGCCGTATTCAATCCGCATTCACCGTATTCATTCCAAAAACAACAGTCATAGGGAACGAGAATTAATTATCATTAAAGGATAAAGGACCGTGAAGGTCAAATTCTCGCAGTCAACATTGCTGTTAACATTGAGCATAGTGTACCCAATGTGAACGGAACGGACGAGTCCCCGGTCCGTGGAGGAAAGTGCGCCATGCCGTCCACCCTCAATTCTAACGTTAACGTCAGGGTCCTTCAACCCGCCATGCCAATAGTCCGATCCATGCTGATCGGATGCATCCTTCTCGGGCTATCCGCCGGACCGGGCTTTTCCCAGGATTTCTCGCCCGCTTTGGAAAGAGATGCAAGCGATCCCATCTTGATCAAGGCCCGGATCATCCTGCGGGAAGGCAAAGGAAACGGCGCCGAGGCGATTTACAGGGCTTACCTGCGCGAAAATCCCGGCAGCACGGAGGCGCTTGTCGGGCTGGCGCGAATCGCCCAACGGCGCTTTGACTATCCTGCCGCCCGCGACTACCTGGGACAGGCGCTGGCCAGCGCCCCGGAGGATGTGGAAGTCGTCGCGGAAACCGCCCGGCTCTACCACCTCTGGTCCACCAGCCCCTTCGGCCCCACCGAAGACTACAGCGCCCGCGCGGAAGAACACTTTCGGCACGCGGAGGGCATCGATCCCGACAACCCCCTGCTGCTGACGTACCAGGGAGAATGGCACCTCGACAGCGGGGATCTCGTTTCCGCCGAACGGCATTTCCAGAAGGCCCTTCGCCTGAATCCCCGGTTCGTGCCGGCTTACCAGGGGCTGACCCGCTATTACATCCGGGTGTCGGATCTCAGCCGGGCCAAGGAAACGGCCCTGCACGCCGTGGAACTGGACCCGCAGAACCAGTACAGCTTTTTCCAGATGGCCCAGTTGCTGGCCCTGGCCGAACACCCGGAAAAGGCGACGGAATACGCCCTGAAGTCCGAACAGCTGGACTTTGGCCATGATCCCCGGCGCTCCCTGTTTCTGGCGGAACAGTTCGAGAAGCTGGGCAGCGCCCGGCAGGCCATCGATTATTACGAAAAGGTACTGGAAAGCGCTCCCGGCCATGCCCCCACCCTGATGAAACTCGCCCGGCTCCATGAACAGCAGGGGGACCAGGAAAAAAGCATTGCCTTCTACCGCGACGCCATCCGGCAGGACCCCGCCCTGCTCACGGGAATGATCGATGCCGCCAACGCCCATCTGAGGAAAGAAAACACCACCGGGGCCATCCAGCAGTACATCCGGATTCTGGCCCTGAGCAACGACCCGGCGGTTCACAGGCAGGCCCTGCATGGGCTGGGCGGCGCCATGGTTCTGGACCACTTTTACGGTCGGGCGGACCAGGCACTGGCAGCCAAGGTTCTGGATGCCATGAGCGCCTACGGCGACACCAATGATCCGCTGATTGCCCTGGACCGTCTTAAGGTTCGGATCGCCGCCGACGGGGGCACCAGCGGCGTCCTGCCCAAGCTGGCCGTCATCGCCGAGTCTTCCGACGACCTGGCCGCCGGAGAAGCCCTTTTTCTGGTAGGCGAGTACGCCAGGGCCACCGAACGGCTGGACGCGGTGGACGGGGAGACGGCCCAGGGATATCTCGCCATCGGCGACCGCCTGCTGATGGACCAGGCCCTCCTGTCGGCTACGACAATGTACCAGCGGGGCTATCAGATCGAACCCTTGCCGGAGATCAGGCAGGGGCTGGACCGTATCGCCGCCAAGCGTTCACTGGCCGAACGGAAAGTGGCGCAGGGAAACCAGCTCTTCGGGCAGGAGAACTACCGCGAGGCCCTGGAACCATACCGGCAGGCCCAGAAGATTTTCCCCGAATGGGAAACCCCCTACATGCGCCTCGGCGACACCCATGAACAACTGAAAGATAAGGCCAGCGCCTACCGGGCCTACCACAAGGCCGTGGAACTCAACCCCACCCTGCTGGACTCCAAAGGGTTCTCGAAGAAATACAAAAGGCTGGAGAAGGCGGCACAGAAGGGGTAAGGAACCCTCACCCCAGCCCTTTCCCTTTGGGAGAGGGCGGTATTAATGGCCTGAGGATTTGTCCTGGTCTTTCAGGACGTCGACGGGCTTAATGTCAATGGGCTTGCCCTCCGAGGGCGTAATCACCTTGGGCGCATGGCCTGCCTCGTCCATCTTCTGGTAGATCACCCGCACCGGTCCGTCGGTATTCGTATGGGTTTCCAGCAGTTGATCGGCCAGGCCGCCCTTGCTCCGGATGACGGATGTTTCCCGCTGGTATTGGCGCTTGGGGTCCGCCTCGTTCCCCGCCATTTTGCTGTAGAGGATGATATCGATGCGCCGGTTTTTCTGACGGCCCTCAGTGGTCTTGTTGTCAGCGATAGGACGGCTGTCGGCAAAACCCGCCGCAGACATATATGCCGGATCAAAGCCATGTTTCTTCACCATTTCCCGCACCACGGCGCTGGCACGGGCGGTGGACAGCTCCCAGTTGGATGGATAGACGGCACTGGCAATGGGTACGTTGTCCGTATGGCCTTCCACCTGGATGAGATTTCGCCCCGAATACGGTTTGAGCCGCTCGGAAACTTCTCCCAGCATCTTGCGAGCCTCCGGCTTCAGGGCCGCGCTGCCCGACTCAAAGAGCAGACTGCTGTCAAAGCTCACCTTGATACCCCGTGCCTGGACGGAAAGCTCCACACCACGGGGAGCACCCTGGTCATCCTCGCCGATCTGGGGCGGACCGCCCTGCTTGGCGTTTTTTTCGATGTTCTCGTTGATTTCCGCAAGCAGTCCCATCAGCTCACTCACCGTTCGTTCGGCGGCCTTCACCTCGCCCGGCAGGTAGGTCATGCTCTCAAACTGGCCGATAACGCCGGCACCCGCCCCTTTTTCCGAACTCAGCGGATTGGGGTTGTCCGCAGGCGGCGACTTGCCCTGGATGATGGACTTGATCCCGGTAATCAGGCTCTGATCCTGGAAGCCTTGCCGGATGGCGGCGCTAACGTCCTCCATCTTGGCCAGATCGGCGCTGGCAATGGCAAAGAGGGCCGTAAACGTGGCAAACAGCAGGGTGATGAAATCGGCGTAGGAAACCAGCCACCGTTCCAGGTTTTCATGTTCGGGATGCTTGTGTTTTTTGCCCATGTGCCGGGGATCTCCTAGCGAGTTGCGAGAAATGGGGCAGGCAGGATGATAACGAGGAAAAAGGGTCGAAATGTGAGGCGTTTATCGGGAATAAATAACGAGCATTGAGAGCCTTTTGACGACGTTGGCGCCCGAATGAGCCATTTCTCTAGGCTTCGGCTTCGGTCATGCTGGCGGCTTCGCTGGCCGGGAGGAACACCTTGAGTTTTTCGCGGATGAAATTGGGGCTTTCCCCGGCCTGGATGGAAAGGATACCCTCGATCATCATCTCGCGGATTACCACGGAGGCCTTGCCCCGGAACTTCAGCTTGTTGCCCATGGGCAGGAAGACCAGGTTGGCAAAGCCCACGCCATAGACCGTGGCCACGAAGGCGACGGCAATGCCTGACCCCAGCTTCGAGGGGTCGTCCAGGTTCTCCATCACGTGAATCAGACCCAGCACGGCGCCTAGAATCCCGATGGTCGGAGCAAAGCCGCCGGCGGACTCGAAGACCTTGGCGCTGTGGCCGATCTCCTCCTCATACATGCCCAGCTCGGTCTCCAGCAGTTCGCGCAGCAGGTTGGGGTCCGTCCCGTCCGTCATCAGCTCCAGCCCTTTCCTCAGAAAGGGGTCGTCGATGCTCTTGATGTCGGCCTGCAAGGCGAGAATTCCCTCTTTTCGGGCCTTCATCGCCATATCGACGAGCATCTCGATGGTTTCCTTGGGGTTCTCCCGCGGCGGCAAAAAGACGGAGGGCAGGTTTTTCATGCCGTCCATCAGCTCAGGAACGGGGTGGCTGAGCATGACGGCCCCGATGGTGCCGCCCACGACGATCAGGAAGGCGGTGGGCTGAACAATGGCTTCCAGGCCCAGTCCTTCGAGAATGGCGCCGCCAACCACGGCAAAAATGCCCAAACTCAAACCGATTATCGACGCGATATCCACGAGCCGGAACTCTAACTCCTGTACACCTGCATAACAATTATAGTATAGCGCTTGATCCCGGTTCTTCGCGGGATCAATAAACCCATTGTTTGATCATCCGGCGTAAAAATCCTCCGTTGGATGTAGCCAGGCATCGATCACACCAGCCACACTCGGCGACTTCCCCAGGGTCTCCGCCATGCCACAGAGCGATTAATGTCTGAAACCGGCAATCCTCAGACAGCGACCAGGTCCGGACCTCCTTCAGCAGACGAACCTGCTGCCGGGGGGACTCCCGCGTACCGAGTTCCTGCTGGACCTCGTAGTTGATCCGCCGCAGCGCCGCCTCGTAATCCTCCTTCGTGTAGATCAGATGACCCTCCACCTCGGTGGGATCATCTTCCGGAACCTGGAAAAACAGGCCGAATAATGACTCCAAGCTGGGCGGCACCTCCCATTCGATGACTTTGAGCACCTCACCCACCGGCGGTTTGAGAAACCTCGTCCCATAGCCGTAAATAATGGCCACGGCATTGCGGCGCATGAAGAACATCCGTTCCATCTGCTCCCGCTCGTCGGGTTCCAGCCCCGGATGGTAGACGAAAACCGGATCAAAGCCCACCTGGTGCAACGCCCCCGCCACCTTCTGGGCGCTCTTTCGCCCGTTGGTACGAATGAGGACCGATCCCGGATTCAGCACCCGCCCGATGCGGTCCCGGTCCGTGGTGCCGGTCAGCACGCCGGTCAGGTATCGGAACTTCTCGTTCTCGGTCCAGGCCAACTTCACCCGCAGACGGGTCTGCCGGAAGGCCGGTTCCTTCTGGAAGGCTTCGAAGGACCCCAGCGACAGCCGCCGGGTCAGCTCATGAAGACGGGAGGGCGCCAACGGCTGGGTGAATAGCAGCATGGGCGGGCGTTTCCTCAGGTTCTCCAGCCCCTCCCAGAGCTTCCAGTAGCGGTAGGTGCCGGGAAAGCCCTCGAGCAGATAGTGGGCGTCCTCGATGACCAGGAACTTGACCAGGGCATGGACGAGGATCTGCATAAACGTGATGGAGGCGAATTTTTCCGGCACCGTGTAGAGCAGTTGCACCCGGTTGTGGTTGATGTCCGACTGGATCTGGCGCTCCTCATGGGGCATCTGGCTGCCGTCGAGCACGGCCAGCGCCGGTGGTTCGTAGCCGAACTGTCTCAACACGCCGATGTTGCGCTGGATCGTGTAACGGTCCGGGCACACCACCACCGCCATGCCGGAAGTCATCATGGCGGGGAAGGAGTAAAGGGAGAGAATCGGCAAGCCAGCCGGAAAACTTCCCACAATATTATGTTTGTGGAAAATGGACTCGAAGAACCGTTTCTGAAACGTGTCCTGAACCGGCGCCTTTCGGAAAAAATCAGCCATGCCCCTACTCTAGCACAAGCCCTTTCACAGACAGGATTACCCCCCATGGGACTTCACGGCGAACGCCACCTGCCCGGCGACAAATCCATCGGCCACCGCGCTTTGATGTTCAGCGCCCTGTGCCGGGGCACCAGCCGGATTCTCAACCTCCCCGACAGCAACGACGTTCGGGCCACCCGCCAGTGCCTGGAAAAACTGGGCCTTCGGATGGAGACGGCGGAAAACGGGGATCTGCTGGTGCATGCGGACGGCGCCTTCATAGCCCCTTCGGACGTTCTGGATGCGGGAAATTCCGGCACCACCATCCGGTTGATGGCAGGGCTGCTGGCCGGGCAAAACCTTCAGGTTGAGATCACCGGCGACGCCGCCCTGCAAAAACGTCCCATGAACCGCATTATCGTCCCCCTGCAACAGATGGGCGCCAGCATCCGGGGCCGCGACAACGACCGCTTCGCGCCGCTGGTGATCAGCCCTGCCGCAGGTAGCCTCAAGGCCATCGATTACGCCCTCCCCGTCGCCTCGGCCCAGGTCAAGTCCTGCCTGATACTGGCCGGGCTGTTTGCCGAAGGCGTCACCCGCATCACCGAACCGGTACCGACACGGGACCACACTGAGCGCATGCTCGGCTTCCTCGGCCTGCCGGTGGAGCGCCGGGACAACACGGTTGTCGTCACCGGCGGCCAGAAGCCGGATGCCGCGCCGGTCACCTGGGAGGTTCCGGGCGATATCTCCTCTGCCGCCTTCTTCCTGGTGGCAGCCTCCCTCATCCCGGATTCGGAGGTGGTCCTGCGCCGGGTCGGGCTGAATCCATGCCGCACAGGCATTATTGGTGCCCTGAGAAAAATCGGGGCCGATATCGCCGTTGAAAACCCCGCCGAAATCTGCGGCGAACCGGTGGGCGATCTGCGGGTGAAGACCGCACGGCTATCGGGCGACCTGCGCCTGGAGGCGGCAGACATCCCGGCGCTGATTGACGAGATCCCCGTCCTGGCCGTGGCCGGGGTCTTTCTGGACGGCACCTTGGAGGTGCGCGGGGCAGAAGAGCTGCGGCATAAAGAATCGGATCGCATCGCCGCGGTGGCCAGCGAGTTCGCCAAGCTGGGCACCACCGTCGAAACGTTTGCCGACGGCTTTCGAATCACCGGAGAACCGGACCGAAAGATTCCACCGCCTGCCAGTGCCCTCGACGCCCATCACGATCACCGCATCGCCATGGCCCTGGCCATCCTCAACCGGATCGCAGGTGGGGACGACTGTCCCCCCGCCTGGCCCATACAGGGCCGGGAATGGGCTGCCGTATCTTTTCCCGGTTTTTATGACGTACTGAAGGAACTGGAAACCCAAGGATCGCCCCCGCATGGATCTCAGCCGATTTTCTAGACGTGACGCAGCCGATTTTGAGAACCCGCTGCGTATCTGGCTGTACCGATTCATCCAGTGGCTCTGCCGGGTCTACTTCAACCTGTTCAGGGGAATGAAGGTCACCGGACGGGAAAACATTCCGGATCACAGCAACTTTATCCTCGCCTCCAACCACGTTTCCAATTTCGATCCCTTTGCCGTCGGCTGCGTCGTCACCCCCCACAACACTTGCTTCCTGGCCAAGCGGGAACTCTTTGAAAAGCAACCGACCCGGCTCATTATGGACTGGCTGGGGACCATCCTCGTCAACCGGAAGAAGGTGGAAATCTCCACCATCCGTTCGGCGAAAGTCGCCCTCCAGAGCAGGCACTGGTGTCTTGGGATCTTTCCCGAAGGCACACGGGTCAAGGACGGGGAACCCGGCGAGGCGAAAAAAGGGGTGGCGTTTATGGCCCGCAGCACCCGTGCCGCCATTCTGCCCGCCGCCATCGTCCACGATGGCCGCAGGATTCATGTCCGCTTCGGAAAGCTCATCCCCTACGAAGGACAAGATGTGGACACCCTGACGGAAATCCTGATGAGCACCATCGAAACCCTCAAGCGGGAAGCGGAGACCCGCCTCTGATTTCGCCTGTTTGTTACATAATGTAGCAACCCCTTTTGGCCATCATGGCGGGGATGGCCGAAGTCCTTGGGGGACAAGGCCAAAATCCCCTGTCAACAAATAAAATGCCCCGGTTTTTATGCAACCGTAAGCTTACACATGAATCTGGGTTCGAAGTCACATGGGCGTCCAGCGGATACAATCCTCACCAGCACCTGCTTATCCGGCTTCCCTTGGGGAAGGGCCGGGGCATTATGGTGTTGCGGGCAAGACGTCCGCTTTCGACACCTTCCAGCTCATCCGCACCCAGCCCAATATCCGGGTCAGCGGCGGGGATATCTTCAAACAGATCTTCTTCCATCCGTTCCAGACCATCGGTCTGATCCGGCACCTGGGCAAGGGGAGCAGGGCCTCCGGGGAAGGCGTCTTTGAGCGCGTCTTCATGTACCGGGCCTTGAAAAAAGCCCTGAACCGCGAGGGCAACAAGCAGCTCAAGGGGCTGCTGAAGTCGGGAGCGCTCACTGAAAACGGCGCAGAGAACGGCCATTCCACCCTGTACCACCTGTACGCCATCCTGACCACGCAACGCGCCCAGGGGCTGGACAACCGGAAAGTGCTGGCCCAGACGGTCCGGCTGCTGAACAAGCCGTATCTCATCACCCAGAAATTCGCCCCCCTCTCGGAAAAATCGTCCAAGGAACTGCTGCGGGTCCGCAACACGGACACGGCGCAGGGACTGAACCGGGCGGGCGTCATGCCGGTGGTCCAGCCGCTGAGCTGGCAGGATATCGACGTGAAAAACAGCGCCACCTGCGTATCGTCAAGCGTCATGTACTATATGGCCGACAAGAACCCCAGCGAGCTGACCCGCCACCTGAACGAGCTGACCAGTCCCATGCTGGCCTTCCAGGAGAAAGCCAAGCTTGAGGAAATTTCACCGCAGGACCCCAGCCGGGCGTACGAGATCCTGGACGCCTACAAAATCAAATACAAACGCTCCGGCCCGGACGAGGTGACCGTCAAGGTGGAACTCCCCCCCGCCGGGGTGGTGCGCATGATCAATGCCGCCCAAAACGGTGGCAAGGGGGGCGCCCGCACAGGCATCGAGTCCGCCTACCAGTCGGCCCTGTCGTTTATGGCCACAGCCCGCTCCTACGATCCGGCCACCGACGACCAGGCCTCGGAATATGGCGACGAACGCAGCCCCGGCCTCACCGAAGAACAGAAGACCATCATGGAAACCATCATCAAGGACAACGGGGGTGTCAGCTCCGTCACCTACCAGGTGGCGGCGGGCAAGGGCAACCCGGCGGCCCACGAGCAGGGACTGCCCTTCCTCTACGGCTACACCCGCACGTTTGAGCAAACCACCCAGGACATCATCGACGCCCTGAACCAGGGCGAGTTCGTCATCATCGGCATTACGGACACCGACCAGAGCGGCGCCATCATCGGTGGCCACGAAATCACCATTACCAGCGCTTTTGCCGACCCCAGGGACGGCGAGATCAAGTTCATGGTGGTAGACAGCGACGATGACATCCCCACACCGGTGGTTCGATCCGCACGGGATCTAATTCCCCGAATCCACCACGCAGGCATGCCCCTGAAGCTGGCCCAGAAGATCCAGGCGGAAATTGAGCAGACGCCGGGTTATTTCGTACCATCCCCCGAAGATCAGGCCCACTTCAATCCCATCAGCCGGACCCAGGACCCCCTGCCGCCGGACGCTTTCGGTGTCCCCGAAACGCCGGAACCCGCCGGGCCTCCCCAGGGACCCGCTCCCCACCGGCAACCCATGGTCACCGCACCCGCGAACCAAGCCCAGCCTACCGGTCCGGTCATCGAGTACGTGCCGGTCTATACGATGCCTTACTACAACTATAATTACGGGCCGTTTTCCTACTACGGCTACCCCCAGGCAAGCTACTATCCGATCAGCCCGCAGCAGGCATGGCCTGCCCAGTACACCTATCCCGGAAACCATTACGGCTACTAGCGGGGAGTCCGGCGAAACCTACGGACCGATATTGATGCCGTCCGGACGGGTGATGAACACGTTGGCGTCCTGTTCGATGCTGCGGTTGATTTCACCATCGTCCATCAGTTTTTTCTTGCGCTCGTCCCCGGAGACATCGCCAATGGTGGAGAGCCGGCGCAGAAAATCCGGACTCATCCCCGGCATGCCGGGGAGAACCATGGCGCCGCTGCCGTCAGTGCGGGCCTCAATGGCAATCCGATTTCCAGAGGCCCGATGCCCGGTAGCATCCTGCATTTCAAGGATGGCCAGATCAGAGTAATCCTCGGAGCCGTAAGTATAGGCATCCACATAGACCACGCCCCCCACCAGCGATGTCTCGTTGGGAATGGGGACGTTAATTACCGCCACACCCTTTTCGGAGGCGGTGGCCTCCACTTGCTGGTTTTCCGGGCCAACCCGAAGCGGGCGTCCGTCCGGGGTCAAAAGCCCCGCATCCTGGGGGGAGAGGACAAGAACAACCTTGTTGCCCGGCGGCACCTTGAAGACAAAGCGGTTTTCCTCGCCGATGATCAGCCGGGTGGGCAGGTACATGTTGGACTGCTGCAGATTCATCCGGCCCACCGCACTGCGGCGGATGGCGCTGCGCTCGGCGCCCCATGCCTGTTCCGGGATACCGGGACAGGCCAGACCCAGACCGATACCGGCGGCAAGAAATCCGGCAATGACCGGACGCTGACTCCAGAGACCTCGCATGGGACATCCTCCTAGAATTGACGATAGTGGCCGAGGGACTGAATCTTTCCTATTGTATGGGAAACCCTTTCCTTTAATCCAGCACTTGTGTTTAAATGAACGTCCGATTGCAGTCAACAGGGATCCTCCGGAGATTACCCCATGGACGTCGTCAAGCTTATTTTCCAGATACTCCAGATCGCCTCGGCGGTCATACTGATCGTTCTGGTCCTGCTTCATTCTCCCAAGGGAGACGGCATCGGCGCCATCGGCAGCGCAGCCCAGGTGTTCTCCAGCCAGAAAGGCGCCGAAAGCACCCTGAACCGGATCACCACCTGGGTGGTGGTGGCCTTCTTCGTGCTTTCGTTCATCCTCGGCTACTACTTCTACCGGACATCCTGAAGCACTCCGCTTTGCCGAAAAGAAACGTTTTTAAACGGGAACCCGTGACGGGTTCCCGTTTTTCATCAAACCCGGACGCTAGATGCTGATGGCCGGTTCCGCGTCCCGCAGGGCGGTGATCCCGATCAGCACGGACAGAACCCCCACAACAATCTGGATGATGGGTGTGCCGCCGGTCAGGGTGATCAGGTAGGCGTTCAGCTGGGGCAGGGCATGGACGGCACCGCCCACGATCAATAACAGGGTCGCCAGTCTGGTCATCGTCATTCTCCTCTATCCTTAAGTTGTCACTCTTTCTCTGTCCTTTGGGAAAGCAGGCTTTCCTCCCCCATTGTCTCACCGGATGACGAAACGGTGACCGGGAATACCTTCAAGTTTGATTGGTTTCCTGAACGGGCAATTTCTCCCATGCCTGGTTTTTTCATGGCATATGGGTGTTATCACAGGGTAATAAAGGTTATGCGTTTAACCATGAATCACGGCATTGGCGCCGTTCTGCCGGCATCGGAACGGGCTGTGCCCGCCGGCAAAACAGGGAACAGGGAATCGTTTATCCATTTCGGACAAGATGACTCGGAAACACCGCCGTCCCGGCACCCGGAGCCGGGGATTCTGTCGCTGCTGGGACAATACATCATGGCCCGAATCGCCTATTCGCGCCGACAGTTGCAGGAAAAACGCGAGTGGGCCGAGGCCCGCCATCAACGGGAAATACAGGCCCGCAACCTCGCGTTTGACGCCTTCCCGCCCCCGACGTTCGAAGATCGGGTCAAGCCCGTCCCCTTCCAGCGCAAGCGCGACATCATCCGGGAGCTGACTCCTCTGGTTGACGCCGGGTTCGCCTCAGAAGCCGTCGATGACATCCTGACCCCCATCGCAACCCACTCTCACCCGATGGTTCGCCGCGATTTTGTCTTCAACCTTCTGGGTGCCCTGAAAAATGACGAAGCCAAAGCCTGCGTCCTCTCCCATTGCCTGAAGCACCTGCGCAAGGACCCCAGCCTGGAGAACCGGCAGAAAATCATGGATGTCATCGAGTCCCTGCCCCCCGATCCCATCCCGTCCGAGTACCACTATCTGCTCTTTACACCGGCCCACAGCCATATGCGTTACTGGGCCGCCAAACTGTTCAGCCGGGACGACAACCCAGCGATCCGCCAGCGGGCGCAGACCGTGATGAAAACCTCCGTTGAACCGCCGGAAAAATACCGCTGACCCTGAAAAGGACCCCAATCCGTGAATGTTTCCCCCGTTCGTTTCTCCGCTCCCACGGTCGCAGCCCGCCAGCCTTGCGACGTTTCGGGATCTGTGACACTCCGGTTTGGCAGCCGTCCGGACTCCTCCGGCGAGGAGCCAGGTTTTCTGTCCCTGCTCTGGCGCTACGGCCAGGGAAGATTAGGCCAATCCTGGCGGCAATGGAAGTTTGCGCACCAGCATAAACGCGAGCAGGACGAACGCGAGGCCCAGGCCCGGCGAATGCATGCTTTTGATGCCTTCCGGCCCAACGGATACTATGACGACGACGGCCAGCTCATCGCCTATCCCCGCAAGCAGGAGATTATCCGAAACCTCACCCCGCTGATTGACGACGGTTTCGACAAGACGGCCATGTACACGGTTCTCAGGCCCATTGTCACCCACGATCACCCGGCGATTCGCCGGGACTTCGTGGAGATTCTCCTGGGCCGACTACGGAACGATCAGGCCAAAGCCTTCGTGCTCTCCCACTTTATCCCCTCCCTGAAAGAGGATCGCCAGCTGGAGAACAGGCAACGCGTGATGGACGTAATCGAAACCCTGCCGCCCGATCCGCTGCCGCCCAAGCTGCATTACCTCCTAGTCAAGCCGGAGGAGCAGAGCCACCTGCGGTACTGGGCGGGGCAACAGTTCAGCGAGGACCGGGACGCCGACCTCCGAAGCCGCGCGGAAGCGGTTATCGCCAGCTCTATGACGCCTTCTTCGCAGGAGACGGGAAGAAAGAAAAAACTCCCCAGGTAGGACTCGAACCTACAACCCTGCGGTTAACAGCCGCATGCTCTACCATTGAGCTACTGAGGAATAGAATGGCCGAAATCCGCCGGGGCGGTTTTCGTATTGAGAGTATAGCGAGGGCTTTTTTAAAAGTAAACCCTTCAGCGAAAGGGTTCTCGGTACAGGGTTTTCTCCTTTTTGAAAAGACTTTGCAATTGCCACTTGCAAATCATTCTCAAATAGAGTATTCTATCTCGCAGTTGAGAATTATTATCAATTAGTCCTTCCTCAAATTTCGAGGCCCAAGGCCTCCAATACAGACACACTTACCAGAGCACACGTCCGTTTTTCGGGGTGTGCTTTTTTCTTGAAATCCAAGCCCCTTTCCTCTACCCTCATTGCAAGCAGTCCCACAGGCCTTTATGAGGAGAGAACCACCCATGCCAGCCTTCAACTTCGTCAATTCCCTGGAACGCAAAGCCGAGATCGGCGTCTTTGGCGGCTCAGGCTTCTACGATTTCATCGAGGTCCGCGAGACCCTCCAGGTGGAAACCCCGTACGGCTGCCCCAGCGGCCCCATCACCATCGGAGAGATCGCAGGCAAGCGGGTGGCCTTTCTCCCTCGCCACGGCAAGGATCATGCCCTGCCGCCGCATATGATCAACTACCGGGCCAACGTCTGGGCGTTCAAATCGCTGGGCATCACCAAGGTCATCAGCCCCTGTGCCGCAGGCAGCCTGCAAAAGCATATCAAACCCGGCGAGTTCGTCATCTGCGACCAGTACGTGGACCGCACCAGCGGACGCCGCGACACCTTCTTCGACGGCCCCATCACCACCCATGTGAGCGCCGCCGATCCCTTCGACGAAACTTTGCGCGAACTGGCCGCCAAAGCGGCGAAAGAGTGCGGCATTCCCTGCCATGACAAAGGCACCGTGGTGGTCATCCAGGGTCCGCGCTTCAGCACCCGCGCCGAATCCAAGTGGTTCCGGGATCAGGGCTGGGAGGTCATCAACATGACCCAGTACCCCGAAGTGCATCTGGTGCGCGAGCTGGAAATGGCCCCGTTGAACATTTCCCTGATTACGGATTATGATACGGGTGTGGAAGGCGTCCCGCCCGTTTCCCACGAGGAGGTCATCCGGGTCTTCACGGAAAACAACGACAAGCTGCGCAAGCTCCTGTTCCGGCTGATCGAGATGATCCCGAAAGATACTGTTGAGTCCGGCTCCACGCGGGTGCTGGAGCACGCCAGAATCGGATAGGGCCTTATGAATACCGCAGAACTCGGATTTTTCCTGGTCACCTTTATTGACCTGTATATTTATCTCATTATTGCCCGGTGCATCTTGTCCTTCTTCCCGGCCATCAACTGGAACAACCAGCCCTGGCTGGCTATCCGGGGGGCCACGGACCCGGCGATGGCGCCGTTTCGCAACATCATCCCGCCCATCGGCGGACTGGATCTTTCCCCCATCCTGCTCTTCTTCCTGCTTAACATTCTGAAGATGCTGGTGCTCAACGCCCTGGTCCGCCCAGCCGCCGTGGTGTTCTAGATTCAGCCGACGTAGCGCTTGCGGATGACCTCGCCCTCGACGATATCGAGGGACGGCCCCGAATAGGGCCTTTGGTTGCGGGATCGGGTGTTCACCCCCTTGAACTGCGGGTAGAAATCCGGATCGGGATGGAAGCTGCCCGGCGCCTGGGGCCGGGGTTCCTCGCTGTAGTCGGTTTCTTTTACGGCAACGCTGTAGTTGACCTCATGGGCATCGATTTTGAGTTTTTTCACCAGCCGCACCTCGGATGAACCGCAGTGGCGGCAGTATTTGTGCAACGGCTCGATGGCGCCGTCGAACATCTTGCGCGGAATCCGCCTGGAATCGCACTGGCGGCACTTCACCTGCATCCACAGGAGCTTCACCCGGTAGCCGCAATCGGGACAAAAGGCCTTGCCCTTCGACAGGCCAGCCCGCGCATGGTCGCACGGCTCATGCACGAGGTGATGATAAAAAGCCAAAACCGCTTTGGATAGGCCCACCGAACCTGACCCCGTCTGTTTCCGTCATCTACTCTAACGCTCTATCGAGACTGCTCTCGACTTGTCTTCTCAATTTTCATCATAGGGCCAGTCCAAACCGTTTCCCATACGCCAAACAGACGAAGTTCTGAATCCGCCTCGTGGTGAGCGCCCATAGGCCACATGGCGGGGCGGGCAGGCTCCGTCCCGTCTGGCGGAATCAGCCGTTTTTCCGCGTAAAAACAGCCAGATACTCCTCGTTTCGACGGCTGGGGTGAGAGTGCGGCGTTCGTAACAGTTCGGTCAAGTCGAATGCGGGACTGAAGAGGTTGAAAATCTCCTGCCGGCTGACCCGGTACGGGGGGCCGCCCCACTCGTTATGCGCCCAGAGCAGGGCGATAAAGCGCCCGCCGGGCCTGAGCAGCCGGGCGGCAAGCCCCACGTAATCCTCGCGCAGATCCGGGTGCAGGGCGCAGAAGCAGGTGTGTTCCAGCACATAGTCAAACGTTCCGTTGCAGCTTTCGGGAATTTTAAAAATATCGGCCTGTTCGAACCGGGCCACGTCGCCGAACTGTTCGGTGGCAATGCGCACGGCGCTGGGGGCATAGTCAAAGCCGGTCACCTCAAAGCCCAGGTGGCCAAAGAGTCCGGCATCCTGTCCCCGGCCCGATCCCAGAACCGCCATTTTTCCCGGCGGGAACCCGGCTGCACGGGTTTGCATGAGGTGGACAAAGGGCGGAGCCGGCTCGTTCAACTCCCACGGCGTATGGGATTCCTGATAGCGCCCCTCCCAGAAATCCACGGGCAGGGCGCGTTTTTCAGAAACGCCGGAGGTCGGTTCCGTACACATACCCCGATTATACCGAAATCCCCAACAGAAATCCCTCCGCCCTGCCGGCGGTTTTTACCGGCAACACAGAGGGAAATCTTGAGTAGAGAAATAAGGAAGGAAAAAAACGTTCGAGTTCCTTTTCCTTTCTACAAAAGAGAAGAAATGGCGACATCCTCCTCTCTTCTTGGTTGCATAAAAACAGGGGTTCGCCCTGTTGATGACATATTGCAAAGAATCGTAAAGAAAGAGAGCGGATACGCGGCGCGTCACAGGCCGGACGTTATTCCCCGGCGTCTTTACGCTATAATCCGGGCAATCGTCAAACGGAGAGACTTGTCCCATGATTCAACTGGACACCAGCCGCACGGATGTTCGCCGGGTGGGCGCCGCACACGGCCTCGATCTGGAACAGGAGTTCAGTCGCCACGCCGACACCCTGAGCCAACTGGTTACCCGGCTCTACGCCTCGAAAGATCAGGACGGCGCCTGGACCCAATGGCTGAATCTGGGGTATGACGAAACCCTTGCCCAGGACGCCAAGGCCTACGCCCAAAGCGTTCAGGGCCGGTTTGACGACATGGTGGTGCTGGGCATCGGCGGTTCGTCCCTGGGCGGCTTTGCGCTGCTCAAAGCCCTCAAGCACCCCTACTGGAACGATCTGGACGCCGAAAAGCGGGGCGGGCGTCCCCGGTTTCATTTTGTGGAAAACGTGGATTCGGACCAGATCGCGGGACTGCTCGACATTTTAAACCTCAAACGCACACTCATCCTGGTCATCAGCAAGTCCGGCACCACGGCAGAAACCATGAGCGCGTTCATGCTGATGAAGCAGAAGCTGGATGAGGCTGTAGGGCCGCAGCAGGCCAGCAGGCAGATTGTCGCCATCACGGATAAGGAAGCGGGCATCCTGCGTCCCCTGGCCGAAAAAGAGGGCTACCAGACCTTTGAGGTTCCCGACGACGTGGGGGGCCGGTTCTCCGTGTTTTCCGCCGTGGGACTGGTGCCCGCCGCCCTGTGCGGTGTGGATGTGGACGCCATGCAGCAGGGCATCCGGGACCTGGACAAGGTCCTGCAGAATCCGGACATCCGGAAAAATCCCGCCGCCCAGAACGCCCTGATCCAGTTCCTCTACTATCAGAAGGGCAAGCCCATCTCCGTCTTCATGCCCTACAGCAACGCCCTGAGCGCCGTCTCCGACTGGTACGTCCAGCTCTGGGCGGAATCCCTGGGCAAGCAGACGGATCTTGACGGCAAGACGGTCCATGCCGGACCGACCCCGGTGCGGGCCGTGGGCGTCACGGACCAGCATTCGCAGGTCCAGCTCTTTAAGGAAGGCCCCCATGACAAGGTCATCACCTTTGTGGAGGTGGCAAAACCCCGCCAATCCGTCACCATTCCCGACGTGTTCGAGGGGCTGGAATCGCTGGACTACCTGACGGGCCAGACGTTTGAGGCGCTGATGGGGGCCGAGTTCGAGGCCACCCGCGCCAGTCTCACCAAAAGTGGACGCCCCAACGTAACCCTCACCCTGCCCCAGGTGGACGCCTACCACTTCGCCCAGCTTCTCTACCTGCTGGAGGTGCAGACGGCGCTGGCCGGATGGCTGCTCAATATCGACCCCTTCGATCAGCCCGGCGTGGAATGGGCCAAGAAGGCGACCAAGGCCCTGATGGGCCAGCCGGGCCTGGAAAATCTCGTCCGGGAAGTCCGGGGCGGCCAGGACAGCCAGGCGGAACAGCCGGTCAGCGCCTAGGGTTCTTCGCCTGGGATTTTTCAAGAAACGGGTTGCCCGAAACCCTTCTTTGATAAATCATAAAGAAGAAGGGACCAGTTATATACTATAGTTCTACTAGAAGGTCTGATTCTCAACTACTTTTATTCTCAACCATTTAGAAAACGTTTTCTGTATTGGAGGAACTTCATTATGCCTTTCGTGATTACCGAGCCTTGCGTCGGTGTCAAGGACAAAGCCTGTACCGGCGTCTGTCCCGTGGATTGCATCTACGATTTTGACGGCGAGCCGCAGCTCTACATCCACCCGGACGAGTGCATCGACTGCGGTGCCTGCCAGCCGGTCTGCCCGGTCAACGCCATCTTCATGGACGCCGAAGTGCCGGAAGACCAGCAGCGCTTCATCGAGCTGAACGCGGAAAAATCCCGCGCCCTCGCCTAAGCGGACTTTTCAAATACGGAAAACGCCCGGTGGACGCACCGGGCGTTTTTCATTCGCCCTCTTGCCCTACCAGCCGAACCGGATCAGCATCATCAGCGTTTCGGGCAAATTGCGCATCTCGTAGAGAAGGTCCTCGTGGTTCACCACGACCAGGAAACCCAGGCACAGGACAAACGGCAGGGCCGCCAGGAAGGCCATATTCTCCTTCATCTGCTCAATAAACACCGGCATAGCCAGCATGCCGCCCACCGCCAGGCCCAAGTACATCCCATAGTTCGTTAACAGACTGTCCATTGTTCGTGCGACCCCTCGACAAATAATACCTACTTTTTATATACTCTCCGATCCAAGATTCGGTTTCATCGTCCGGGAGATCATGATCCCCAGGCCGATAACCGAGGATTTATCCCTTAACAGCTCGACGCATGGGTGATTCAATGGGGCCAATCAGACACACAACCCAAGGGGACATCGACATGCTTTTCTCCAGACATCCCGGTTTTTCGGCGCTCCTGCTCGCTCTCGCCGCAGCCGTCATTCTGCTTCCGGCCAACGCCCACGCCCAGTGGGGCAGTCATGAGGATCTCTACGGCAACGATGGCACATATCTGGGCAACACGAAAAAGAACCGGTTCGATCCCGATTCGGTCAACAACCCGTACGGACGCTACGGCAGCCAGTATTCGCCGGATTCGGTGAACAATTCCTATGGCCAGTACGGCAGCCGGTATTCGCCCACCAGCCCGAACAACCGCTACGCCCAGCCGGGCCGGGCGGTTCCCGCCAATGGCGGCATGTCCCGGCCCTACGGCGGTTATTCCGGCCCAAATCGATACAGCGGCTGGTAAAGGCTATCCCGCAGTCACCGTCGTTTTCCGGGAAGCTAAAATCTGCTTGAGGGCATCCAGCAGGGCCTGCACATCCTCTTCGCGCGTGAACCAGCCCAGGCTGGCACGCACCGTGCCACCGTGTCCCAGGGTTCCCAAAGCCTCATGGGCCATTGGAGCGCAGTGATAACCGGCCCGCAGGGCAATGTCATACTCCTCGTAGAGTTTTTTGCCCAAGGCTTCCGGCTCCATGTCTGAAACGGTAAAGGACACCACTGGCGTCTTTTCCTCGACGCGGGCATGACCGCAGATCCGAACGGCATCCATCTGGGACAGGCCGGAGAGCAACGTCTTCAGCAGGGCGCTTTCGTGCCGGTGAATCGTATCCAGGCCCGTCTCCACCACCCAGCTCACCCCGGCAGCAAAGGCCAGGATCTGGGGCAGGGCGATGGTCCCCACCTCGAAGCCGTCCGGCGGCTCGGCCCGCATTTCGTGCTTGCCCGAATCGTTGCCGGTGCCGCCCTCCATAAACGTATTGAGGGTCACGTTCTCGCCGATGTAAAGGGCGCCGATACCCGGCGGGCCGTAGAGGCTTTTGTGGCCGGGAACCGCCAGCAGGTCAATATGGTTTTTCACCACATCCACCGGGTAAACCCCGGCGGTCTGGGCGGCATCCACGAGATACAGGGCACCATGCGCATGGGCCAGTCGGCCAATAGCCTCGATGGGCATCAGGGAACCGATAACGTTACTGGCATGGGTGGTCGCCACCAACCGGACGCCGGGGTTGGCTCTAAGGATAGCCTCATAAGCCGCCAGATCAAAAGGCTCGTCATCCGTGTACGGCACGATATGAAGCTCGATCCCTTTTTCCCGGGCCATCTTCCGGGCCGGGCGGGAGAGGGCGTGGTGCTCCACCGCGCTGATGACGATGCCGTCCCCCGGCTCCCAGGGAAAAGCCTGGATCGCAAGATTCAGCGCATGGGTACACCCGGCGGTAAAACAGATGCGCTCCGGGCGGCCAATGTTGAAGAACCGCGCCAGCACCTGGCGAGCCTCCATCAGACGGGACTTGCCATCGCGCGACGCCTTGTTGGTGCCCCGCTTGGGGCTGAACATCTGCCGAAACGCCTCGTCCTGGGTCTGGTAGACGACATCGGGCTTGGGCCAAGTGGTGGCGGCGTTATCCAGGTAAAACACGGGAGCCTCCTCAAGTTCGGGACAGGTCTAGATCATATGGCTGGGATCGGCCATTTGCTCGCGCAGGCGCGACGGACAGGCCATAATATAGCGCACCATTTCGTCGGGCAGCTGGATCTCCTTCACCCGAACCTCATTGGAGTAGCCCAAATCGGGGTTCAGGTATTCCGGCGCCAACGGCGGAGCATAGATGTGCAGGGTGATGCACTTTTCGGCAGACTGGTTGGTCATCTGGTGCCTGAATCCGACCGGGGTGTGGAGAATATCTCCCTTGCGCCAGACGGAAGCCTCCTGGTGGCCATCGGGATGAATGTTCAGGTTACGGATTTCCCCTTCCAGCACCACCACCACCCCGTCGGTGGGGCCGTGCCCGTGGATGGCCGTTCCCTGCCCCGGCATCCAGCAAACCACCAGCACCTCCATGTTGTCCGTCTTCAGGACGAGATGGCGGGCATAACGGTTTTCATCAAAGCTCTGGAAATCGTTCAGATTCAACATATGGAACCTTCATACCCCTGCCGGATTACCCTGTGATGCACCCTGTTACGGTTGCCTGCCCCATTCTACGAAAAAAGAGAGCGAAAAAAAAGACAGGTTGTGCGTACCAGCAACCTGTCCTGCTTATGGAAATTGGAGTATCACTTAAGTCTATTTTCGGACAAGTCTGTCTAAATTTTTATAGTACTTTCGTACCAAATATCTGCTGCATAAAGCTAGTCCCGATTGGTCCTAGGGGGTTTCAGCCGGAAATTTGCACACCCTGCAGGCTTTTGACCAGATTGGCCGTCTCAATAGCCGCCAGGGCGGCGTCACAGCCCTTGTTCCCCGACTTTGTGCCGGCGCGTTCCACTGCCTGTTCAATGGTGTCGGTGGTCAGAACCCCGAAGATAACGGGAACCCCCGTATCCAAGGCCGCACGGGTCGCCCCGGCAGCCGCCTGGCTGCAGACGTGATCAAAATGGGGTGTAGCGCCACGAATGACGCAGCCCAGGGTGATCACCGCATCGTAACGGCCCGTGTCGGCCATTTTCCGAGCAATCAGCGGCAGCTCAAAAGCACCCGGCACCCAGGCGACGGTCACGTCGTTCTCGTCCACGCCGTGGGCGGTCAGCGTGCCAATGGCCCCGGAAAGAAGCTTCTCCGTGATGGCGTCGTTGAACCGGCTGACCACAATGCCGATTTTGAGGGCCGTGCCGATGGCGTTGCCTTGAATCGTCTGAACCATGGGGAGAAACCTCCTGTCTAAATGCCTAGAAGATGGCCAAGCTTGTCCTGCTTGGTGCGCAGGTAGTCTTCGTTTTCCGGGGTCTGCCCGGTGATGATGGGCACCCGGTCCATCACCTTCAGGCCGTAGCCATCAAGACCCCGGATTTTTCGCGGGTTGTTGGTGAGCAGATCAAATTCGGTCACGCCGAGATCCAGCAGAATCTGGGCACCCACCCCATAATGGCGCAAATCCGGCGGAAAGCCCAGGTGGAGGTTCGCCTCCACCGTGTCCATGCCCTTGTCCTGGTGCGCGTAGGCCTTGATCTTGTTAAGCAGGCCGATACCGCGTCCCTCATGCTTTCGCATGTAGACCAGGGCACCCTTGCCACGTTCGGCAATCTGCCGCAACGCCCCGTAAAGCTGGAAGCCACAATCGCAGCGCAGGCTGCCCAGCAGATCCCCGGTGAGGCATTCGCTGTGCATCCGCACCAGCGGCATCTTGCCATCGGCGGCGGCGAGATTGCCGCAGACGAGGGCCAGATGTTCGGACCCGTCGAGCCGGTTTTTGAAGCCCATGATCTCGAACTCGCCAAAACGCGTCGGCAGCTTGGCCGACGCCTCGCGCACCACCATGCGCTCCTTGTGAAGCCGGTAGCTGATCAGCTGGGCCACGGTAATGAACTTCATGTTGAACTGCCGGGCCAGCTCAAACAGCTCCCGGCGGCGGGCCATGGTCCCGTCCTCCTTGAGGATCTCGCAGATGACCCCGGCGGATTTAAGTCCGGCCATGCGGGCGAGATCCACGCTGGCCTCGGTCTGGCCGACACGCTCCAGCACACCCCCCGGCTTGGCCCGCAGCGGAAAAATATGGCCGGGGCGGCGCAGATCGGCAGGCACGGCATCGTTGGCCACGGCCACCTGGATGGTCTTGGCCCGGTCCTGGGCAGAGATGCCGGTGGTGACCCCGAACTTGGGATGGGCGTCCACGCTCACCGTAAAGGCAGTGCCCATCGGGTCGCCGTTCTGGGATACCATCTGGAAGAGTTGCAGCTGCTCGCAAAGTTCCGGCGAAAGGGAAAGGCAGATCAGACCCCGGCCGTGGGTGGCCATGAAGTTGATCAACTCCGGCGTGACTTTCTCGGCGGCACACACGAAGTCGCCCTCGTTCTCGCGGTCCTCGTCATCGGCCACGATCACCATCTCGCCCCGGCGGATGGCTTCAACGGCTTCGGGTACCGAGCTGAACCGGTTTTCTGAATTGTCCGTCATGTCGATCATGGGGTTTCCATTCCTGCTTCCCTGCTTTAAAGACGCCTGAAGGCGCATTGTTGCCTGATCTATCTTAATCTCTCCTCAGGGGCTTTTTCCAGGTTGAACCAGATGCCGGTGTGAATACGCGAACGGCCCGCTTCAGGATTTTCCCCGCCTGTTTCCAGCAGCCGCTGGACGTATTTGCCCAGCAGATCCGTTTCAATATTGACCACCGAATCGAGTTGGCAGTCGCCGATGTTGGTGTGGGCCAGGGTGTGGGGAATGAGGGCTACGGAGAAGACGAGATTCTTCACCATGTTCACCGTCAGGCTGATGCCGTTGACGGCCACGGACCCCTTGGGCACCAGTAGCGGCGCAAGGGTTTCATCGAGAAGCCGGAAGTGACAGACCTGGCTGATGCCCTCCTGCTCACGGGAGATCAGGACGGCGGTGCCGTCCACATGCCCCGTGACGAAATGCCCCCCCAGGCGGGAGACAGGGGTCAGGGGACGTTCGAGGTTCACCCGGCTGCCGGGCCGAAGCTGGCCGAAGGTGGTCTTGGACAGGGTTTCCGGCGACGCCTCGATGGCAAACGAATCCCCGGTGAATTCCACGACGGTGGTACAGACCCCGTCCACGGCAATGCTGTCACCCAGGCGGACACCATCCAGCACCATCTGCGCCGAAACCGTGAGCCGACTGCCTTCATCCGTGGTGTCGATGGCAGCAACCTGTCCGACTTCCTCGATAAGCCCGGTAAACATCGGCGTCTGTGACCCTTCCTTTTCGCGGCTGGCCCCAGCGTATTCAAAAAACAGGCATTCGTCCACACAGAAAAACCCGCCCCATTCATTGAATGAGGCGGAATGTCCCCTGTGTGCCTATGTTCTGTCAAAACGGACGGTGTCTGTTTTCCCACCCGAAACTAAATGACTTGCGATAACATGCTTTTCAATTAGAGATTGACGAGGCCGCCGCCGAGCGCGCCGCCCAGGCCGCTGCGGATGGCGCTGCCCCAATCGGCGCTGGTATTCGGGTCGCCGTCAAAGATGGCACCAAAGCCGCCGTTGAGCGCCAGATCCAGACCCGCACCGGTCAGACCGCCGATGACCGCAGAACGTTTCGGGTCCCCGTCACCGAAGATGTTGCCGATCCCGGCGCCGCCGGCACCTGCCGTAAAGTCGCCGCCAAAGGCGTGGGCCGCCGCACCGCCGCCAACCGTGCCAATAATGCCGTCGAGTGAACGGTTGCCCGTCAGACCCTGGTTGAAGGACCGGCCACCGTCGAGGAAAAATCCGGGACTGCCGGCGAAGAATCCGGGCCCAAAGCCGTTGGTATACGTCGAACTGGGCAGAATGTGGCCGTAGTCAAAGCCAGGGCTGCCCGGATACCCGTCACCGGGACCAAACAGGCCGGGACCGATTCTCGGCAGCCCGCCGCCGCTGAAATGGCCGCCATGACCGCCGCCATTCTGAATGATAATCACGGTCGTATTGCCGTTGCCGCTGTTGACAGGACGGCGCACATGCGTTCTGCGATGAATAACCGTACGCTGACCACCATGATCATGGTGGTGATGATGACACTTCGTCATGATGATGACACCTCCGTTTACCCCATCCTCCCCCTTGCCGCTGTTGACCCCCTGGCAGAGAGAGATGTTGTGATGTTTGACTGACACACCCTGTGATTTTCGAGACAGAAATTAAAGAGAAGAGACAGATGATTTGTGATTGATTTGAGATGTTGTTTTATTTGTATTTGCATAAAAACAATCATTAGGATTTTTGTGCCAGTGAATTTCACAGCCTCGTAACATTTATTCACACTACCCCCTGAAACCAGCGCCCCCTCTGCAACCCGGCACAGCATCGCATGCGGTTGAGAATGCCTCAATCCGCAGGCAATAACGCCCTTCCCCTAGGTAGAATCGACATTTCAACCTGAAACATGCTTTCTGCTGTCATTCCCGTCCCTGCCTTCGCAGGGATAAATTCCAACGGAATCCATTCCCCGCATTCCCGGGAATGACACGGGTTGATTTATCTTAAATGTCGATTGGCCCTAAACTAGGGAGCCAAACGGCTCCGGCGAAGTTTTTCGCGGAAGCTGTCGAGGCGCAGGGCTTCCTCCTTGGAGTAGGCCGTGTGCTTGGCGAGGGTCTGGGCGGAAGGGTGGATCATCAGGATGTTGTCGATGTGAATCTGCATGAAATCATACATCCGCGCCGTGCTGGGCTGTTTCCGGCTGACCACCTCCACGTCCTTGATGGCCAGGAACCGGCGTTCCGTACCGTTGAGCATGTCGGTCAGACGGCGCTCAGGGCGGGTCTCGCGTGACACGTAGATAATGCCGTGGATCTCATGATCGCTGGTAAGGATGGTGACCTCCACCGGCATCATCTTGGACTTCATTTCGCGGACTTCCTCGCGGGCCGGTTCGGGGGCACCGAAATCCGAAGGGGCATGATCAGACATGGCGGTTCTCGACTCCAAAACTGGGACACTTCCTCCCTTCCAGTATCGTCCGTTTTGGGCAAAGGTTGAGTCGGTCATCAGTAGGATTTTAAAAATCAGGTCCGGCGCTGGATGACGAAACGACCCAGGCCGAAAAGGGCATCACGCTCCGCCGAGGGGGGCATGAAATCCAGGCCGGCCAGGCCGTCCCGGATAAAGCGATCAGCCAGTGCCTGGGTTTCGGCCACGGCGCCGGTTTTTTCGAGATATCCCTGAATACCTGCAATGGGTTGGGCAACGTCATCACCCTCCTCCGAAGCGAAGAGACGGCGGATATGAACGCGAAACGACTCCCGTTCGTCGTCGCTCAATTCGTCAGACTGGAGGGCCAGGAGGATCGGGGCGTTCACGATGCCGTTGCGCAGGTCGTCAAGGACCGGCTTGCCCATTTCCGACTCGCTGCTGGTGTAGTCCAGCAGGTCATCGACAATCTGGAAGGCGATGCCGAAATTCTTGCCGAAGGTGGCCAGCGCCTGGATCTGCGATTCAGGAAGGCCGTTCAGCACCCCGGCGGATTCGCAGGCGGCCCGGAACAGGCTGGCGGTCTTGCAGACGGACTTGCGGTAGTAGCTGTCCCAGTCAATAACGTCCACGTTGTAGCTGCCGCGGATCTGTTCCACCTCGCCGTCGCAGAGATCGGCCAGAACGTCGGAGAAAATAGCCACGATACGGATGTTGCCCACCTGGGCCAGTTTTCGGCTGGCCTGGGCCAGCAGGTAGTCGCCGCTGAGAATGGAGACGGTATTGCCCCACACGGCCCGGACGGTTTTTCGGCCCCGGCGAAGATCCGCGTCATCCAGCACGTCGTCGTGCAAAAGCGTCGCAATATGGATCATCTCGGAGACGGCGGCGGTTTCGAAATGATGGGGGGTGAGGGTTCCGGTCGCCCCGCCGGCCAGCAGGCCCACCACCGGGCGCAGCAGCTTGCCGCCACCGGAGAGGGAGTGGTGAAGGGACTCGGCCAGCAATTGGGAATCCGGCGGCACGATAGCCGACAGCCGCGCCTTCACCTCACCGAGGTAAGGCAGGACCGGCTCATAAAACGTTTGTATCTGCTTTGCGGGTTCGGCGGTCGTCGTCATTCGCTGGATCGTCCCATACGTTCCCCGCCATTATCGAAAAGAAGTCTTCCGGCGTCAAAGATTTCCCGTCCCATGGATTTCGATTTTCCATGGATCTCCGAGGATTTGGCATTTTACAGCGACCCTGCCGGGGTGTAACAATAGGGGCATGGCAGCGTCCCTCGTCACGTTCAGCGGGCCACCCGGCTGCGGCAAAAGCTTTCACCTCGTCCGCGAGGCGCTTCGCCTTGTGGACGAAGAAGGACTTCGCCCAAACGAGATCACGCTCATCGCCATGACCGGACCGGGCAGACGCCATCTGGAAACGTTGCTGGAAGAGCAATGCGCCGACGCCGCCCTGACCCACCGGAATTTTTCCGTACTGACGTTTGAAACCTTCTGCAAGGAACTGCTGAGGCGTTACGGTATTGATATCTCACCGGGATTCCAGGTGCTTTCCGGTGAGGACACCCGGATCATCCTCCACCGGATTGGCCAGGAACTGGTCCAGGAACGCCCGCAGGATGACCCGCTGCACTGCACGCTGGGGCGGTACGCTTTTGCCCGCACCGTGGCGGATCTGACAGAGCGGCTTCGCCTGTGCGGCCTGAACGCCCCGGATCTTGCCGGGCTGCCTGGCGATCGGATGCAATTGCTGGCTGAATTCATGGCCCTGTTCGAGGCCCGGACCCGCCAGAATGGGCTTCTGACCTACCCGGACCTGCTTCTGGAAACCGCCCGGCTGCTGGAATCACCCGAAGCCCTCCCGGCCATCCGTCAGGATTTCCGGGCGCTGCTTCTTGACGAGGCCCAGGAACTGGGGCAGCTTCATTTTGATATCCTGCGCCGTCTGCTGCCGGACGTCCGAATCGCATTGGCCGGCACCGAACACCTGAACATCCGGGGGTTTCCCGGCTCCGAACCCGGTTTTTCGGATCTCTCCGCCGTGTTTCCCCAGACCCCGGCCAGCCCCGGCATGGCCGCGGAACAGATTGCCAGCGGCAACCGGGAACCTGCCGCTCTCTGGCTGGCCAGCCAGTGGCAGGAAAAACATCACAGCCTCCCCGCCTTCTGGGAGGCCCGTCCTCCTGAAGACCAGGCTGACTCCCCCTACGGAGAGCGCCTGAAGGAGGCCGTCCGGTTCGGGTTTTTCCCCGACTTTCGCAGCGAGGCGGCGGCCATCGCCCGGCAGATCCGCCAGCTTCAAAAAGAGTCGGGGCATCCGTGGGAGGACTTTGCCATCCTGACGAGAACCACCGGTGAGGACTTCCTTGAGGCCCTTCGGGGCGCCCTGAACGAGGCGGGGATTCCGGTGAACGTCAATGGCATGCCGGAGGCGGCCTTGCATGTCCAGGCCCTGCTCTTTCACGCCCTGAAGGTTTTTGAGCAGCACCAGATCCTGGAAGCCGACACGGAGGAAACGCCGCTTACGGTCATGGACCGTACCGAGGCCGTTCAGACCCTGAACCGGCACCTGTACGAATGGCTCGTCCGTCTGCCCGAATTCTCCACCGCCAGCGATTTGCTGGCGAGCCTGTACCAGGAGGAAAGTGACGCCTCCGGCATGGAGATCCTGGGCCGTTACCGGGACGGGCACCCCCTCTCCCTGGCAGTCCGGAAATTCCTGGAGATGCTGGAAACCGGAATTCAAAACCATGCGGAAAACCCCAGCCTTTACGCCCTCTGCTGGGCCATCCTGGACTACAGCAACTGCCTCTCCGGCCTGGATAAGACGGACGGGGCGGAGTCTCCCGTCGTTCTGGCCCGCTTCCTGAAGGCATTAAAACAGCAGGAGACCAACGTGATTCGGGCCACCGGCCATCCCCCGGCCCTGGCCGGTTTCGAGAACGGATACGCGAGTCTCTGGGAGACGGATCAGCCCGGCGGCAACCGGGTTCGCATCCTCTCCCTGTTCCAGTGCCCCGGTCAGCGCTTCCCCATCGTCTTTCTGCCGGGGCTTGTTGCCGGAACCTTCCCGAAGATCAGCCCGGACAGCCATTTCTTCCCTGTCCAGGAAGCACAGGCCCTTGGAATGCTTCTGAGCCACCGGGGGCTGCCCCCTGAGAAAACCCGGCTGCCCTTGTCAGAGGATCATCGGGACGCACTGCTGGCCAAGGAAGCCACCCTGATGACCCTGGCCCTGACCCGAACCGGCGAGACCGTCTTTCTTTCCAGCCACCGCAACACGGAAAGCGACGATCGGATCGAAGTCGCCCAGCCCTCGCCCTTCTACCGGGAACTGTTGAGCCTGTGGCAGAAAGCCTGCGGCGAGGCGGAGTGGCTCTCACACATCGAGGACGAGGACGCGCCCTGGTTCGGGTGGGTTGGGCAGAACGAGGCCGGCAAATCCGGCCAGCCCGACGCCTTCGCCGAAGAACGCCTCTACCACGGCAACTCCCCCTGGAGCCGGATGCCCCGGCAAGTCCCGGAAAACATCTACCCAGGCGGCGAGCTTCTGCCCCTTAGCCCCACCGGGATCACCACGTACATGGCATGCCCTCGCCAGTATTATTACAAGCACATCCTGAACCTGAAAACCCCCGGTTCTTACGGCGCCAGCGCCGGAACGGCGATCCATGCCCTGATGGAAACCTTCAACCGGCAATACCCACAGCAACCCTACACGCAGGACCGGCTGAAAGAGTTGGCCGAAGCCTTCTTCAACCAGGATGACGCCCAGTTTGATGAAAAAGACCTGGCCTTCCTCAAGTCCCTGGACCCGGTCGCTTTTCACGACCTGAGAAACAGGGTCATGGCCTCCCTGGAAGACCTGGCCGCCCAAGGCTATTTCGATGGCGAGATCCGGCAGGTCATGCCGGAGAAAACCTTCGTCTTCGAGGATGCGGACCTGCCTGGGGTCCAGTGGCGTTGCCGGGTGGACGCCCTACTGGAATCCGGCGATGGGCGCTGGGACATCGTGGATTACAAGAGCGGGAAACCGGAAAAGGACCTGATACCCGTTTTCGACCCCTTCGAGCATGAGGCCGAAGCCCCCGAAGAAAAATTCGGCCAGAAATCCCGCCATTACCAGGTTCCCCTCTACTACATGGCCGCCCGGCAGGACCCGCAGTTCGGCGAAGCCATCCGCAGCGCGGGCTTGCGGTTCATCCGTCCCCCGGCCCCCAGGGACGGCTCGTTCTGGGTCAGCCTGTCCGCAGGCGAGATCGAGGACCATCTGCCCGCCATGAAAGCGGACCTCCTGCGGGGGGTCATCGACCCCCTGCGCGAAGCGCAGGAAATGGCGCCCAATCCGGGACCGGGTGGAAAAAACTGCAAATGGTGCGACTTCTTTGCCATCTGCGATGCCGGGGAGGAGGCCCAGGACGATGACTAAACCCATCACGCCGGTGCCGGAACAGGCGATTCAACCCAAAGGCGCTCCCAACGCCGGACAGCAGCAGGCCATCAGCGCCCCCGGCAACTGGGGCATCCGGGTGATCGCCGGGGCGGGTACCGGCAAAACCTTCCTGATGTCGCGGCGGTTCCTGGAGCTGATGGCCCGGCTGATGGAACAGGGGGTGGCCCACCCGGAGGAACACCTCCTGGCGGTGACGTTCACGGTGAAGGCCGCCCGGCAGATGCGCGAAAAAATCCAGAAGCTGGTGCGAGAAACCGGCCACAACCGGGAACTTTCACCCTACGCCCACATCAGCAACTTCCACGGCTTCTGCAACCGCATCCTGCGCCAGCACGCCCTGGACCTGGATCTGACCCCCGACTTCGGCGTCCTGGCCGCCCTGGAACAAAACCTGCTGATGGAGCGGATGTTCAGCGGCATCCGCCACGGCGACTACCCGGATATCTCACGCGCCCTCAGGCGGGCCGGCCTTGAGGGTCAGATCCGCCCGGACATCCTGTCGCTGGAATACTTGACCGGCCTGAGAAACGCGGTCAGCGACCCGCTGGCGGATCTGGTCACCGACCTGCCCCGGATGCTGGAGAAAATCAAATCCGCCGGTCTGTCCCCCGCCCAATTCTTCGAGGTGGCCCGCAAGCAGACCCAAAACCTGACCCAGGCACTACAGGCTCTGCCCATCCGCAGCCGGCTTGACGGGGATTATTTCCCGACCAACCAGGCCTACTGCGAGGCATGGGAGACGCACCTGAAGGACTGGGCGGACGATCACTGGTCCCTCTGCGGCACCGAGGATGAACGGGTGGCCTGGAATGAAGCCAACCGTCCCGATGACAGCCATTTCGAGTGGTACTACCGAAACCGGCTGTCCGTCTTCACCGACCTGAAGCATGCGGGCGAGTACGTCTTCCCTCGCGGCCAATTCCCCAGGGGAAAGCCGCCCTTCTTCAAGCCCGGCACGGAGGATCTCGGCTTTCTTTCGGTTATCGAGGCGGAGGAGTTGCGCTACGTCGAACTGGTGGCGGGGACCTATGCCCTGTACCAGCAGATTTTGCAGGAGAAGAACTACTGCGATTTCGACGACCTCATCAACCGCACGCTGGAGCTGTTTGAAAAGCGTCCGGAACTGCTGGCCCAGTACCAGCAGCATTTTGAAACCCTCATCGTGGATGAATTCCAGGACTCCAACGGCAGCCAGCTTCGGCTGATGCAGGCGCTGATGAAGCCGGGCCGGGAAAACCTCACGGTGGTGGGGGATCTCAAGCAGTCCATCTATGGTTTCCGCCATGCCCAGCCGGAAAATATGGCGCTGATCTTCAGCCCCGAAGGCCGTGATGCCCAAAAGGACATCCCCCTCACCATCAACTACCGCTCGCGGGCACCCATTCTCCGGGTCGCCAACCACATGGCGGACCTCATCACCGACGGCGACCCGGACCAGCAGCTCTCCGTCTGCGACAAATACGCCCCCTCTCCGGATGACCCGAAGGTGGGCTGGGTTGAACTGGGAGTCCCCCAAATCTCCCTCAACAGCAAAGGGGAGGAGGTCTCCAAGGATGAGCCGGTGGGCGAGCTTCGAAGCCGGGAAGCCCGGTTCATCGCCGTGGAAGCCGCCCGGTTAATCGCATCGGGGCGAGCGCCCCGCGAGATCGCCGTGCTGGTGAAAAGCCACAGGAAGGCCCAGAGCATTGAAAAGGCCCTGCGCGAACTGGGGGTTCCGGCCATCAAGCAGAAAAACCGGGGATTCTTTTCGGAACCGGTGATTCTCGATGCCCTGGCCCTGCTGCGCCTGCTGCAGAACCCCCATGAGGAGATGCCCCTGGTACGTCTCCTCCAGAAAAAACTCAACGCCCGCCAGCTCCGGGTGCTGGCCGATTACCGGGACAGCGTGAAGATCCCGCTGTTCGAGGCCATCGGCCAGCTTCAGGACACCGGGATCTGTCCCGAAATTCCCCTGGACGTCCGTCAGGCGCTGTTGCACCTGCATGAACTCGTCCGGCGCAGAAAATCCCAACTGGGGCAGGCCAACCTGGTCAGCGTCTTCCTGGAACTGGCGGACGACATTGGGCTTGTTGAACCGGACACTCCCCAGGACGCGCAGATCGAAGCCCGGATGCACATCAACATCCTCAAGCGGCTGCTGTACCAGCTGATTCGCAAGGGGTCGCTGCACCCCAGCCTGTCGGAGATCCTGGCCACCCTGGAGCGCTACCGCAACGACCCCGATTTGGAACTGCCGGTGAGCGAGGAGAACCTCAAGGAGAACGCCGTCCAGATCATGACCATCCACAGCGCCAAGGGGCTGGAGTTCCCGGTGGTGTTTGCGGCCTGCGTGGAGGATTCCAAGGTCACCGCCACTTCGGATCTGCTGTACTTCGAGCCGCAATACCCGCCCAAGCCGGGGTTTGGGCTGTTCCTGGGCAAGTGCCAGGGGGAAAGGCAAACCCTGAAAAAGCTCATCTATAACGAGGCCTGGTACAAGCCTCGGCAGGAGGCCGAGCAGAAACGGCTTTTCTACGTGGCGGTAACCCGCGCCATGGAAAAGCTCTACGTCATCCGGGGACCCCAGACCTTTGAGTGGACGGCGGCAACGCATTTCCCGCCGGAGGCGCTGGAAATCATGCGGGAAACCGACGACCCGGCGTCTTTCGAGGCGCGTTACCTGGGCGCCGATACGCAGGCCCTTCGGGAGCAGGTCCGCCGGGCACTGCCCCGCAAGGAAGACGTCCCGGCCCTTGCAAAGACACATCCCCTCCGGTCCGCCGAAGAGGAACCGGCCCCGGAGCCGTTAATCCTGAGTTTTTCCGCGTTGAACAGCCACCGGCAATGCCCGGTACAGTACATGCTCAAGTACGCTTGGGGTCTGCCGGAACCGCCCGCCAAAGACAGCGGCAGTGGGGCATCATCCCTGGCCCTGGCCAGGGGAAGCTGCCTGCACGCGCTCATCGAAAAGCATTACCGGCTCAAGGGCGATGTTCCCGATATGCTGGTGGCATCCCTGATGGATGCCTGCCTGCCGGAGGCGGGCAACTCGGACACCCTGGAAAAACAGCGCCAGACCGTCCGGGACACCTACCATGCGTTTCTCGCCTCGGAATATTCCTACACTGCCCTGACCCACGCCGGTTACCGCATCGAAACGGAAAGGCCTCTGCGCTTTCCCCTGGGCGGAACGTCTGCCAGCGTAATGATCCGGGGCAGCCTCGACCTGCTGCTCCATCATCCGGACACGGACACCCACACCCTGATCGACTTCAAGACCAACCGGGAACTGAAGCCGAAACATCTGGAAACGTATTTCGAACAGCTTTTGCTCTACCGGGAGGGACTCCTGGCCGTGATGCCGGACTGCACCCTGCCGGACGACCACCTGAAGCTGGTTCATCTCACCCCGCAGGGCCTGTTTACCCACGCCTGTGAAAAAGCCGCCGCCAGCTCCCATCGGATGGACACCGTCCTGCGGCGCGTCGAGGCCATTGACGCCCTGCACCGGGCCGGGGGGCTTCCCGACCGCCCCGCAGAAACGGATTGTGCCGGACTGCGCTGTCCCTATCTCGGCATCTGCCCGAAGGCCCGAAATTCCTAGACCCGCATCCGCCTCTTTCTCAGACGGGCCAGTTGAGGCAGATCGAGGGTTTCCATCCCGTCATCCTCGTCATCGTCCTCGGTGTCGTCCTCGTCATCATCCTCCAGCTCAACAATGCGCTCGATTTTCTTCCTGCTCTTGCGGGATGCCCGGGATTTCGACAGAGCGCTTCGGGACTTTTTCCCATCGCCCCAGTATTTTTCCAGGAGCTGATCCAGCCCGTAGAGCGTGGAGGCATGTCCCCAGAACAGCAGCAGGGCCATTGCCAGCAGCAGACCGTTGAGGGCGGCGTCGCCGGGGTTGGCATGCCAGGTGGCCATCAGGTAGTTCAGGTTCAGAAAAGCCTGCGCCGGGAGAGTATAGCGCATGAACGCGCCGAGAACAAAGCTGGTACCGATCCCCATCTCCAGCCAAGTGATGATGAAAGCAAAAAATTTGGCGTTGGGGATCACCAGCAGGGTGAGGAAATCCTGGTAGAAGAACAGCGGGTTGCCCACTGCCCAGTGTTCCAGCATGCTGGGCAGGCGGGCGGCGAACTGGGGGTCCTGGTACTTGAGGACGCCCTCAATGAGAAAGAAGATCCCGATGGCCACCCGAAGCAGGGCCACGACCTGCTGGCTGCGCCTGGCGGCGACGGACGCTTTCGCCATAGACTCCGACTCTCCCTATTGTAAAAGCTTGTAGCGGTTTGCCGCGGATGCGGTGAACGCGGACCCTTCCCATATTACAATGAGATACTGTTTTCGGGGAAAAGTTTTCCTGTTTATGCCACCACTCAAGCACAAACGCATCTGCCTGATCCCGCTGGACGCCCGCCCGGTCTGCTACGATCTTCCCCGGCGCCTCGCCCTGGCCGCGGGATTCCAGCCGGACATGCCCTCGCCCAAGCTGCTGAGCTGCCTGAAGGCACCGGCGGACTTCAAGGCCATGAAACGCTGGCTCAAGAACCATCTCTTCGAGAACGCCCCGGTCATCGCGGCCCTCGACACATTGGCCTACGGCGGGCTGATTCCGTCGCGGGTGGGCAGTGAATCCCTGAAAGTGCTTCAGGACCGCATCAGCGAGTTTTTCAAGGTGGTGAAGGCCCCCTCCATCTATGGCTTTTCATCCATCATGCGGATTCCCGACTATGACTTTGCCGAGGAGGAGCCAGACTACTGGGCCGAGTATGGCCGCCTCCTCCACCAGTACTCGGCGGAAACCCACCGGCACGGCGAAGCATCCGAGGATGCCCGGCGCCGGATTCCGCCGGGGGTGCTGGCGGACTTCCTGGGGCGGCGGCAACGCAACCTCTCCCTGAACCGCTCCTACATTGAGCGCCTGGCGGACGCGGAACTGGACTATCTCGTCTTCTGCCAGGACGATACCGGCGAATACGGCCTGAACGTTCAGGAGGGGGCGGAACTGGAGGCACTTCTCAGGAAGCAAAAGCTGGCCAGCCAGGCCCATCTGCAGACCGGCGCAGACGAGGTGGCCGCCTCCCTGTTCGCCCGATGGCTGGCCACCAGCCTGGGGGCCATCCCCAAAATCCACGTGCGCTACAGCGACGAAGAGGGCCGCAAGCTGATAGCCCGCTTTGACGGACAGCCCATCGAATCGGTGGTGGACAAGCACATCCGGGCCTGCGGGGCCGTTCCGGCGAAAAAAGCGGCGGAGGCGGATCTGATCCTGCTGGTGCACACCCCGCACCGCCGCCAGGGGGATCACTGCGAGGCGATCACCGCCCGCACCCGTCCGGAACAGGTGGATGAGGTGATTCGCATCCTTCAGGACGGACAGGCCGACGGGGAGAAGATCATGCTGGCCGACGTGGCCTACGCCAACGGCAGCGACCCGGCGCTCACCGAGCGGCTGCTCTGCACCTTTGACGACATCACCGGCCTCTACGGCTACGCCGGATGGAACACGCCGGGCAACACCCTGGGCACGGCACTGGCGATGGGGGTGGTCCGGCTGCTGTCGGAGGAACAGGGCCGCTTTTCATCGGAGGAATTCAACCGGCTGATGATGATCCGGTTCGGGGACGACTGGCTTTACCAGGCGGATGTCCGGTATACTATTCGACAATCCGCCAACGGAAAGCCGCCGGACGAGACCCTGCTGAACCTGACCATGGCCACGGGATTGGAGCTGATCCAGAGCCGTCTGGGACTGGAAGGAAGCGCGGTTTCCTGCCGGTTCCCGTGCCAACGCAGCTTCGAGGTTGAAATTACCGTTAAATGATGCTGATTGAAAGCCCGTCCAACCCGTTCATCAAGGAGGCGGCCACCCTGCACCAGCGCAAGCACCGCGATGCCAAGGGGGTCGTCTTGGTGGAGGGGCTGCACCCGCTGGAAGAAGCGGCAAGGGCCGGACTGGCCATCTACCAGCTGTTCCTGCTCCAGGAGGATCTGCCCCGTCCCCCCTTGCCGGACACCATCCAGATCCAGGTTTCCGAACGGGTCATGGCCAAACTGGCCACCACCGACTCGCCCCCGCCCTGCGTGGCCACAGTGGAACGTCCGCCGGTCAGGGCGGTATCGGATATTGAAGCCCCGGCGCCACTGTTGCTGGTTCTGGATCAGATCCAGGACCCCGGCAACCTGGGAACCCTGCTGCGTTCCGCCAGGGCCTTCGGGGTGGACGCCGCCGTGCTGACCGCCGGGTCCGTTGATCCGTACAATCCCAAGGTCATTCGGGGATCGGCAGGGCTGGTGTTCTCGCTGCCCATTGTCCAGTCGCAGGCGTCCTTGCCGGGACTCCTCGACGAGCTGGCCGCAGCTTCGTACAGGATTTACGCGACCTCCGGGTCTCCCGACCAGGCCGTTTCCTACCGGAATGTCGATTACGGCGGCCCTTGCGCCATCGTGCTGGGCAACGAGGGGACGGGGCTGCCCGGCGGACTTGCGGCACGGGGGCTGCAATGGATCACGATCCCCATGTCGGCGGGAACGGAATCCTTGAACGTGGGCGTCAGCGGATCTATCATACTGGCGGAAGCGGCGGCACAACGCGCCCCCCAAAACCTGGAATTGCAGCAGAAACAGCAGGCCTGACCCCATGAACGCCACGCGCCCGTCGGCAACAGATACTCCGGTGGATCATACCCCCGGCCAGCCCAGGGAGATGTCGGTCATGGAGCATCTGGACGAACTGCGCCAGCGGCTCATCACCTGCGTGTGGGTGGTGACGGCGGCGGTTCTCGCGGCGTTCCTGCTGGCTCGCCCCCTGATCGAGGCATTCAAGTGGCTGGCCCCCGAAAGCGTCACCTTCGTCCAGCTCACCCCCGGCGAGGTGCTGATGGCCAGCTTCAAGCTCTCGTTTCTCGTGGGCATCGCGCTTGCCTCGCCGGTGATTCTGTACCAGACCCTGCGTTTCGTGCTGCCGGGTCTGAAACCCCATGAGCGGCGCTTTATCGGGCTGACGGTCCTCAGCGGCAGCCTTCTGTTCGCTGGTGGCATCGCCTTCGCCTACTTTGCGGTCATCCCGCCGGCGCTGGCCTTTCTGCTGGACTACGGCCAGGACATCGCCGAGAACCAGATGAGCATCGCCCGGTTCATCGACTTCTGCACCTCGCTGCTGATCCTCACCGGCATCATGTTCGAACTGCCCATGGTGCTGTTCTTCCTGGCCTTCACCGGACTGGTTTCCTCCGGCAGGCTGCTTCGCCACTGGCGCGGCGCCATTGTGGGCATCTTCCTGCTGGCCGCCGTGCTGACCCCCTCGCAGGACCCCTTCACCATGCTCATCGTGGGCGGGGCGCTGATGTTCCTGTACCTGGCCAGCATCCTGCCCATCCGCCTGATGGGCCGCTAAAAGGAATTTCTCAGTTGCACTGAACCCCTGAGTCTTTTCCATTGCCCGCATGACAAATATTGGCCGAATCCGTATGGGTGATCTGGGAGGCGTTCAGGCGATTCAGTTCATCCGGACTGGCTGAACCGCTGGCAACCATGTCCACGTTGGTCTCGAAAATATCCGCAATGGTCTTGATATCCTGGTACATGGCCCGAACTACCCGTTTTACGTCGTCCTCGTCAAGCGCTCCGGAACTTTTGGCCTCAGTGTAAAGCGTCATGAAGTCATTCACAAGGTCTCCGTGGGAGACGGAATCCGCCAGGTCCTTGATTCCAACCGTTTGACCGTCAAACTCAACCGTACCGGCCTTAAATGTGTCCGAGTCGGTGAAGCGGGTGGCGGCCTCCTCGATGGCGTTTTCTGCGCGGGCAATCCGGTGCCCCTGGTTGGCCAGTTTCTCCAGCACACTGGCCTGATCCGCACTGATGGTTCCGTTCGTCTTCAGGGCCTGTGCCAGGCTCTGGATCTGCGCGGCATAAATCCGGGTCACGCCATTGGCCCCGGAGGTATCCACGATGGATTTCACGTCCACCGGAAAATTATCCAGCGTGATCGTCTGGCCGCTGGAAAGGGTAATACTCACGCTCTGATAAGTCTTGACAGCATGGTGGCCGCTGCCGGTGGACGTTGCGGCTACCTCAGCCCCCGGCAAGGAAGAACTGCCGGAAACGGAAGCGCCGTTTCCAGAGGACGCTTCCACAGAAGACATCGGGGACGGCTTGCCGAAAATACGGTCCAGCAGATCCGGCAAGGCTACGGACACGGTGTTGCCCAGGGTGACCAGGGCACTCAGACCCACCATAGCAACCAAGGCACCTGCCAGTATGTATTCCGATAACGACTGCCCGATTAAGGACGCCCGAATGTCCATGTATCCTCCTTAACCTGATGTTCTTCCTATCGGCCAACAGGCCGGAACGCTTGAACCCCTGTTACATTTCGAATCATTTATAATGGAGAACTGTCAGGCAGGCATTCGGAATGGAGGGGAAGTACCGCATGGCCATCCGGTTCGGAGAGGTGATTGAAGTCGCGGCCAGGCCGCGAGCCAGAAACGACTTTGACTGGAAGGGGTCCTATGACCGCCAGAAAGCCGCCGTGGAGAAGGTGCGCCGGCACTATACGGCCCAGGGCGAACCGGTGAGCAAAGGCGCCCTGTTTCCGCACCTCAACAACAGCTTCGTGGTCATCACCGGCGACGACTTCCGGGCGCACAAACCCCACGATCAGGCCCTGAAAGACTTCTGCCGGATTCTCCATGAGGACGCCCCGCAGGAGCGCCCGGAAATCCCCCAAACCCTGGAAGGCAATTCTCTTGAGAGTATTCGAGCCGCCGCTGCGAAGATTCTGGCGGACGCCCCGCGAATCATTGACGAAGCGGCGAAAAAAGCCTTCGCTCCTCTGAAGCATACTCACGGCGGCTCCTGGAAAGAGCTGCTCGAAAAGCGGATCACCCTGTTCGCCGAGGACATCCTGGCCGCAAGAGACGTTGGAACCCTGATCGCCCTGGCCAAAACCCTACCCTCCGGCTCGGATCAGGTTCACTAGACAGAAAGTCATTACAGGGCAGGCTTCAGGGGGGTGATGGTGACGTCGGGGATGACAACCTTGGCGGGCTGGCACAGGATGTAGACAATCATATCGGCAATGGTTTCCGGGTCCACCATGCCCTCGCGGTTGGGATCATGCGCCAGTTCGATGGTTTCCCAGAGGGGCGTGTCCACCGCGCCAGGGTAGAGGCCCACCACCTTGATGTTGTTGGAGCGCTGCTCCTCGGCCACCGCCTCGGTGACGGCACGCAGGCCATGTTTGGAGGCGACGTAGAGGCTCCAGTAGGGGAAGGCCGTCTTGCCCGCAATGGAGTTGATATTGAGGATCGCCCCCCGCTGCCGGGGCACCATGGACTGGCGCAGCACCTCCTGCATCATGAAAATGGCACCCTTGAGGTTGATGTCGATGGTCCGGTGAACCTCCTCGACGGGAACCTCCTGCATCAGGGCAATCTTGCCCGCCACCCCGGCATTGTTCACCAGCACGTCCACCTGGCCGTGGACAAGCATGGTCTGGTCCACCAGGGCTTTGGCCTGCTGCGGATCGCTCACGTCCCCCGGCGCCACACTGGCCTTGATGCCAGGATAATCCCGGTTCAGTTCCTCGGCCAGCGCCTGAAGCTTGCCTTGGGTCCGGCCATTCAGGACGAGATGCGCCCCTTCGGCGGCCAGTCTTCGGGCCGCCGCCGCCCCGATACCGCTGCCCGCACCGGTGATAATGGCCACCTGGTTTTTCAGGGTCCCGCTCATGATCCGGTGTACTCCGCGGCGTTGTTACGGGATTCGACCAGGCGCAGCCGGTGAAGACGGGCCGGGCCGGGAATACCCGGTTCCAGTTCATTCCAGAACGACTTCACGATGTTCTCCGCCGTGGGAATCACGCCTTTCATAAAGGGCACATCGGAATTGAGATCCTTGTGATCCACATAGGCCAGCAGCCGCTCGCGCACCATCCGGTCCATTTCCGCCAGATCGATGACCATGCCGGTGCGTGGGTCGGGCACACCGCTCACCGTCACCTCCAGTTCATAGTTATGGCCATGGCCGTTGGGGTTGTTGCACTTGCCGAACACCCGCCAGTTCTCCTCCTCGGAGAACGCCGGGTTGTAGAGCCGGTGGCTCGCAGCAAAATCGTAGCGGCGGGTGAGATAGATCATCAGGTGTCCTCGCCGAAATATTCTACATAAAGATCGTCGGCTTCCCAGACCTTCACACAGGCCAGTTTCAGCGACAATCCCTCCAGCCGGGGCCTAATGCGCCGCCAGATGTAGACGGCCAGGTTTTCCAGGGTGGGCAGGTGGCTTCCGAAAAACGGAATCTCCACGTTCAGGTGTTTGAAGTCGAAGTGCTCCACCACGTCCTCATCAAGAATCCGGCGCAGGTCGGTGAGGTTGATCACCATGCCGGTGGTCGGGTCCACGTCGCCTTCCACCGTAATCTCCACCTGGTAGTTATGGCCATGGCCGTGGCGGTTGCTGGTTTTCCAGAACTTCTCGAAATTCTGCGCTTCGGTGAGTTCCGGCAGGTAGAAATGGTGGGCGGCGGAAAACCGGGCTTTTCGGGAAACGGCGACCATCCGGCGTGTCTCCTTCGGGCGGACAAACTAGACAAACCAGGGACGGCGGTGTTCCCCGGCAAAATTCTCCTCGTGGAAGGCCCAGGCATTGTGGGCATGGATGCTTTCCAGCGCCTCGCACTCGATGGCAAAACCGGTGACCGCCGGGAAGTCCCGCAGCATCAGGGTGGCGTCACGCACCACATCTTCAACGAACTTGGGGTTGTCGTACTGGCGCTCGGTAACGTATTTCTCGTCGGGGCGCTTGAGGATGGGGTACACCGGGCAACTGGCGCAATCTTCCAGCGCCGCCACCAGATCCTCGATCCAGACCACCGGGTTCTGGGCTTGGGTGTCCACAATGACCTGCACCCGAAGGTCGGCCCGCTGGTTGTGGGCGCCGTAATCGGAGATCGCCTTGCTGCACGGGCAAAGAGTGGAGATGGGGACGGTGATCCCCAGGATCAGGTGATACTCCTGCCTGTTGAGGAAGGCATGGAAGGACCCCCGGTAGCCCATTGGGGCCACGTGGTGGGTCACCGGGGATTTCTTGTCGATAAAGTAGGCGAATTCGAGATCCATATAGGCCGCTTCGGAATCGAGACGGTGCAGGGTGTCTTCCAGCATGTCCCGGAAATTCAGGCTGAAGACCTTGTCCCGGCTCCACTCGGTGAGCTGGATGACAAAGCGCGACATGTGGGTGCCCTTGAGTTCGTGGGAGAGATACACACCCATCGCCGCACGGGCACTGACCGTCTGGGTGCCGCCGTCTTTTTGCAGGAGCCGGATGGGCATCTCCACGCCCTTGACCCCGACCTTCTGGAGCGCAACGCCGCGCCCGTCGGAGAATCCCTGAACATCGTGGAGCCTTGCGGCAGCCTTATCCGCCGGTTGAGTCATCGGTGGTGTTCCCTATATCTGCTTCGCAAAAGTTTAAAAAAGGTGTAAACCTGCGTGAGTACTCTACCTGAAACGTAACGCATGTTCACCCTCATTTCAAAAAAAAGACCGCCCGGAAATTGACTGGCACAAAAACCCGTTCAGTTGGTTTCATCCTGACCAAGGCCAAAATCGGGAACTTCCTGGAAACCGTCCCGGTTACGCTGGAAACCTTTCCGGTCGAGGCCCGTATGGTAGGTAAAACAATGGGAGTATATATACCCATGAAGAACGTTCAATTCGGGAATGGGCTTCCCCAAGCCCTTCCGGGTCCGAGCGCGATGCCGCTGCCCCAACCGGCCGCCGCACCGTTTTTCGGAGCCGCCGCCCCGCAGCTTCAGCCGCAGGCTGGTGCGCCGCTTTTCGGAGCAGCGCCCCAGGGTGTTGCGCAGAAGCTCGATGCCCTGGCCTAGCGCCATGGCATGACTCTAGTGGGGAGAAACCTGGACAAGAGTGAACCAGAGGAGAAGAGCCTATGACCACGACCACCCTGAATCCGACATTGGGCATCACGGACCCCCGCTCACACCGGGAGGTGCGTCAGGACGCCCGCGATACCCTGCGGGAACTCCTGAAGATGTTCAACCTGCCGGAGCAGGGAGCGGACGTGTTCATGCCGGATTCGTCCGGAAACGCAGAGTCTCAGCCCGCTGCCGGCGGACTGCTCAAAACCGTCCTGGCGGGAGCAGCAGCCGTAGCAGGCCTCTATCTGCTCTTCAGGAGCAAGATGGGACAGGAACTCTTTTCCAGGATCAGCGAAGGCCTCCAGAACGGGAACCTCGCCAATCTCCAGGGCGTGTTGAAAAAGACACAAGCTTAGCGCCTGGTGACTGACCCCTCTATTGCGCCAAGCGGGACGCACCGGAAACGGGCGTCCCGCTTGTGCTTGTTTTACAATCGAAAACATGCCGACCGAAGCCGAAACTTATGAAACCCTTAATGCGCTTCTGCACAGCTCCGAGGACAGGTACGTCTGCATGAACCGGGTGCGGGACTGGTTCAACGCGCACTTCCCCGACTTCGACCTCTATCTCGAAGACGTCTGGAACGAGAACGTTGAGGGGGAAACCCACTTCGAGTACATCCTGCGCTCGAAAGAGACCTACAACGAAACAGAGCGCCTCGCCTTCGACGTCTACAAGAATCACCGCACCGAGAAAGGGGTCTGGCACCTGGGGGATTACCAGCGCACCGAGATCCTCATCGACAACCCAAGGCCCATCATTGATTTCCTCAACGCCAACGGCGTCGCCTGGTCCGGGTAGTTACCCCTTTCATATATATAGAACAACCCTATTGCCGGTGATACAATGGAAATACGCCAAAGCCGGGAGTTCGTCATGATTGATCTGCACCTGCATACGACCTACTCGGACGGGATCTCGGAAACCGGGGACCTGATCCGCGAAGCGCTGGCGTTTGGTCTGCAGGCCATTGCCATTACGGATCACGACAACACGGAATCCTACGCCCTGGCCGCCGAAGCCGCCAGGGGCAGTTCGATGGAAGTCATCCCCGGCATTGAGATCAACACGGTGTGGAGCCCCAAAAACGCGCCGGAAACCGAGGTCCACGTCCTGGGCTACTACATCGATCCGGCGGACCCGGACCTGCGGGGGGTTATCAACACCCACAAGACCGCCCGCACCGAACAGATCAAGGAAATCGTGAAAAAGCTCAACAAGGCGGGGGTTCCCGTCTCGTATGAGGACATCGCCGAAAAGTCCTGCGAGGGCGGCTGCCTGGGACGCCCCCATGTGGCCAAGACCATCGTGGAAAAAGGCGGCGCAGGCACAATCTCCGAGGCCTTCCAGAAATACCTGAACCGGGACGCCCAGACCTACCACCGCCGCAACACGGTTCCCCCCCATGAGGCGGTAGAGGCCATCTATGAATGCGGCGGCATTCCGGTCATCGCCCACCCCAACGAGATGGAAGGCATCGAAACCCTGGTGGTGGAACTGATGGACTACGGCCTGCGCGGACTGGAAGCCTATCATCGCCGCCACTCACCGGCCATCATCGAGTTTCATTGCAGCCTGGCGGAAAAATACGGGTTGATTGTCACCGGCGGCACGGACTACCACGGCCCCGCGGACAGCTACCAGAACGCCCTCGCCCGCCTGCACACCCCGGACTACGTTTACGAGGAACTCAAAAAAGAACGCGCCCGCCGCAACATGGCCACCTTCAAGGTTTCCTGATTTCGCGGTAAAATCGGGGCGATTTCATCATGCCTGTGCAGGAGGAAACGCCCGGATGAAGATTGCCAGGGACGTCACGGAACTCATCGGCCATACCCCGCTGGTCGACCTGAACAAGGTGACCCGCGGCTGCCATGCCCGCGTGGTAGCCAAGCTGGAGAGCTTGGAACCCTGTAGCAGCGTCAAGGACCGTATCGGCCTGAGCATGATCGCCGAAGCCGAAAAACGTGGCGATCTTTCCCCTGACAAAACCGTCCTGGTTGAACCAACCAGTGGAAACACGGGCATTGCACTGGCCATGGTAGCCGCCGTCAAGGGCTACCGGCTGATCCTGACCATGCCCGACACCATGAGCATGGAACGGCGGATCGTCCTGCGGGCCTTTGGCGCGGAGATCGTGCTGACCCCCGGCGCCAGCGGCATGACCGGCGCGGTGGAGAAGGCGCGGGAGATCGTGGAAAAAACCCCCGGCGCCGTCATGCTCCAGCAATTCGCCAACCCGGACAACCCGAAGATCCACCGCGAGACGACGGGACCGGAAATCTGGGAGGACACGGACGGCCAGGCGGATATCCTTGTGGCGGGCGTGGGCACCGGCGGCACCATCACCGGGGTGAGCGAGTACATCAAGGCGAAAAAGCCGGATTTTCGGGCCGTGGCCGTGGAACCCACCGAAAGTCCGGTCCTTTCCGGCGGCAAGCCGGGTCCCCATAAAATCCAGGGCATCGGCGCGGGCTTCGTGCCAGAGGTGCTGAAAACCGAACTGATTGATGAAATCTTCCAGGTATCGAGCGACACGGCCATGGAAATGTCCCGCCGCCTGGCCCGCGAGGAGGGGATTCTGGTCGGCATTTCCTCTGGCGCCGCCGTCCATGCCGCCGTGGAGATTGCCAGGCGCTCCGAAAACAAAGGCAAGCTCATCGTCGTGATCATTCCCAGCTTCGGCGAGCGCTACCTCTCCACCGCCCTGTTCGACGTTTACCGCGAGGAGGCCCGGCAGATGGTGGCCGCCTCCGTATAGTCCCGTAACATTAGAAAGTGCAGCAATTCCCATGACACCTCCCTCCGTCCTGTCCCTCCTGAAAGAGGACGTGCGCACCGCCCTGCAGCGCGACCCCGCCGCCCGCAACTTTCTGGAAGTGGCCCTGTGCTACCCCGGCGTCCACGCCATGTGGGGCTACCGGCTGGCCCACGCCTGCTGGAACCGGGGCCTGAAGCTCATCGCCAAGATCATTGCCGCTAAGTTCCGGTGGTTCACCGGTATTGAGATCCACCCGGCAGCCCGCATCGGACGCCGGTTTTTCATTGACCATGGCATGGGCGTGGTCATCGGCGAAACGACGATTATCGGCAACGACGTGACCCTCTACCAGGGCGTCACCCTCGGTGGCACGGGCAAGGAGAAGGGCAAACGCCATCCCACCCTCCAGGACCGGGTCATTATCGGAGCGGGGGCCAAGGTGCTGGGCAACAACACCATCGGCGAAGGATCTGTGGTCGGTGCCAGTTCCGTGGTTCTGACGGACGTTCCGCCCAATTCGACGGTGGTTGGGGTTCCCGGACGGATTGTCACCCGCGACGGCGAACGGGTCCAACCCTCCGACGGCGAGGAACTCGACCGCCTGGTACAGACCATGCAGCAACAGATCGAGGACCTGCGCAGCGCGGTGGACGAGGTCAGCCGCTCCTCACCCCTTCCCTCCAACCCGAACGCCTCCCTCGTCCGCACACCGGGTGAAGGCATTTGAACGGACCCCTTCGATGACTTTAATATTTCATTAGCCTATCGATTTTATAAAAACAGGTTATCCATGCTGATGGTCCTGCTGTTTTTTTCTGGACGCAAGAGTATATACCAGGCTTGGATTCAAATTTAAATACGAAGCTTGTAGAAGTACAAAAAGGCGATCTGAAAGACGCCGACGGGCCGGTTCGCTTTTTGCGAAAGATTTTCAGGATACAGGATATACAAAACAGACGGTACCCGCTCTTTCCCGCAGTTTCAGGGCGAAAGCCGAATGCGGCAAGACATCGCAATCCTTGTATAAAAAATTATTGTTCCCCTTAAAATTTTATTTTTAAAAATACTTGCATCGATGATGTGTTTACTCTACACTTACCCACAATCAATTTTGTTTAATAAAATGAAATGCCTCTCCCAGGCAAATAAAAACAAAGTTGAGAGTTGTACAAAAAGTCAGCGTGCCCTTTGTGAACAAATCAAAATATAAAATAACATTCAGATAGCAACAAAATATTTCTTCCTGTTTTAATATAAACAAGAGTCGCTGGGCTCACATATCGAATCACTCAGGGGAGGACATAGGCGAATATGGTTGTATCCGATCAGAAAAATGTGCAAAAAAATCAGAAAGGCGCCCTCATCCAGGGTGGCGGACTTTCGCCCAAACCCGGCATTGCACCGAAAAAAGACGCCGGTTACGCGGATCTTCAGAACGTCAGCAAATCATCGCTGACGCGCATCAGCATTGAGGATCTGCCCAAGGAGATTCCGGATTTCAAAACGCCGGGCACCACAAAAGATGCCCTGGTGACCGAGTATCTCACCCACTACATTGAAACCGCACTGGCGGAAGGCAAGATCACGGAAAGCCACCTGCTGCCGCGCAAGGAGGATATTGCAAAATTCCTCGGCGTCAGCGTCGGCACCGTCCAGAACGCCATCCGCATCGTGGAGGACATGGGCCATGTGGAATCCAAGCAGCGCATCGGCACCATGATCCGCGACGCTTCCTGCGACGGGCACCGGATGCGCAAGCAGACGTCCAAGCGGGACCAGGCCGTCGTTGCGGTGAAAAAATTTATTGTGGATCGCGGCATCGAAATCGGCGAGGCCCTGCCTTCGGCACGGGAAATCGCCGCCCAGATCGGCTCCGCCCCCAACACCACGCGCCTGGCGCTGGAGTTCCTGACCAATCAGGGCATTCTCCACAGCCGCGGCACACGGGGGAACAAGGCCAACTGGGAACTGAAAGAGGCGCCGGATCTCAGTGACGACCCCAGTGTGGCCGTCATCGAGTCTGAAACGCTCATCGACCAGCTTGAGCGCGATCTGAAACAGCTGATTGCCACCGCGTACGAGGTGAACGAAAAACTGCCCTCGCACCTGGAGCTGGCCGAACAGTTCAAGGTCAGCATCAAGACCGTCCACGACGCCATGAAACGGCTGTCCGATCAGGGCGTCATCCGCTCCAAGCGCGGTCGTTACGGAACCTTCGTCTGCCGCAAGCCGGACACCAAGTTCTTCGTCCCGGCGGAAAACATCTTCGTCTCGGTGGACGACGCAACCTTCTACAACTACGAGAAAGTGGAACGTCATCTCAAGCAGCTCATCAAGGCCAACTACAAGGTGGGCGACAAACTGCCCTCCATGGGTCAGTTGTCCAAGGAGCTGGATGTGAGCAGCAACACCATCCGCAAGGCGCTGCAAAACCTGGCGAGGGAAAACGTGGTGACCTTCACCCGTGGCCGTTACGGCGGCACGTTTGTCACCCGCGTTCCGGACGTGGAGCCTGACAAGGCCTTCACCTGGGTTTCCATCAACCCGGAAACCATCAAGTCCTACCGCCAGGACAAGGTGACCCACTAGCTCTCAAAACAACCAGCGACTTACAGAAAGCCGGCCTCCCTGAGGGCCGGCTTTCTCAGTCCGGTATCGCCCGCCCAACAGGCTATCCGCCGCCACTGTTATTGTTGTTGTTATTGTTCGAATTGCGACGCTTCTTGCGGTTGCAGCTCTGCTGATCGCCGCCCTGCTCGCAGATGTTGTCCGAACTCTGGTGGGTGGCCTCGTTGGGGTTGTCGAGGTAGTAGTTCGTCTTCTTGCCCATGCCCAGAAAACCGCCGGATTTTTTCTTGTCCAGGTTGAAGGCCTCGATCATCTTGATGATTTCAGAGGATTCGAAGTTGATGACCCCCTCTGCGGCAGGCAGGTTGGCCAGAATACCGGGATTGTTGTCCAGGTAGGTTTTCAGGATGGCAAACATCTGCTTGAACTGGGCCAGATCCTTTTCCTTTAATTCTTTCATACCGTCGCCGATCTGACCTGCCTTGTTCTTGTCGCACTTGGTCCGGTTGCCGTCGGCATCGCTGTTGCACAGATCCAGCAACTCCTTCTGGCGATCCCCCATGCCATGGCCCAGGTTGGCCAGCCGGGTGACCAGATCGATGATCTGCTCGTCGGCCCCCTCTTTTTTCAGCTGGGCCGCCAGTTCCTCCAGCACGTTGGCCATCTTGTGGACGTCATCGCCTCCCAGGCCGCCCGCCGTTTCCCCTTCAATCACGGGCAGGTTCAGGCAGACATTCCCGAAACATTCGAGGCGGGTCGGATAGGTATAAGGACCGTCAATGCCACTGCCCAGCGAATCATTGCGACCGAAACTGCCGGTGGCATAAGGGTTGGAAACCCGCGATCCCAGGGGTTTGATGCTCATTTCACTGCCGTTCAGGCTGGCATTGCCGGTCATCGCAAGCCATTCACTAATCTGGGCAGGCAGATCCAGAATGAAGACCGCCGCAATCCCCACGGCAAAAAACACGCCAATGGGCAGGATGTATTCAACCAGGCTGTTCCCGTAACCGTAACGCTTCAATAGACTGCCGTCTCCCTCTTGCCTTCCTGTTTCTTTTAAATCCTGTAAGTCAGACCCTTCGCGGCAAGGATTGCCGAGAATATTATCGACCGGAGAGTATAAACCTTGAATTAATAGCAGCGGAAGCCGGAATCGCTGCGGCCTCCCGCCTGGCAGATCCCCTCGGATTTCAGGTGGGTCAGCTCGGCGGCGGCCAGATCGCTCAGGTTGACATAACCCGCATCCACGGCGGTGGTGTTGACCACGTGCTCCACCGTCTCGCTGAGAAAGGCGATCTCCGTGGCCAGCGATTTAACCGTCGCATGCGTCGCCGGGTCCGCCAGGGCACCGGAGCTTTCCAGCTGATGATAAATCCCGATGAAGGCCTTCAGCTGGTTTTCATTGTCCCATTGGTAGTTGGACGCCAGGCCCAGAGTATCCCCGCCATAGTCCTTGGGCCAATGGGTCGTGCCCAGCATCTGGGAAAGCTTCTGCACACTGTACTCCTGGCCATTCCAGGAAACCTGCATTCTCAGCAGGGCATTCGGGTCCGTTGTACTGGCCGCAGCCGCTTCCACGATCTGCTCGATCTCGGCAATGGCATGTCCCTGGTTGCTGAGGGCTTTGAGAGATGCCAGGCTGTCCGGGTCAGCCTCACCGGAGGTTTCCAACTGCTGGATCAACTGGTCCAGCTGGGACAACAGCTTACGTGTGGTCCCGTTGGCCCCGGCGGTTTCCACGGATTGCAGCAAACTGGTCGGATACTCGGAAAAATCTAAATTCTGCCCGGCGGGCAGGCTGAGTGGCAACAGGCCGGAACCATCCGCTACCCGGATTTCTTCGGCGGAATCGCCCGCCGGGTTTGACGCCGGTGCAGTCGCCACAGCCGTTCCCGGAGCGACCTGCCCGAAAATCCGGTCCAGCAGGGCGGGCAATTCAGCCTGAAGGGCATTGCCCACAATGATCAGTCCTCCAAGGCCTACCAAGGCCACCAGCGCTGCCGCCAGGAGGTATTCACCAAGGGTCTGCCCCCGATAACCAGTCATAATCTGACTTCCTTTATCCTCTTCGACTCTCTGCCGAACACACCGCATACTTTTAATCGACTTATCGGTCAGTTCGCCCTGAAATTGAATTATGAGATGAAGCGTGTAAAGAAAATCCCCCGGCCTGTTGTCCGGGGGATTTTCAGAATGCGGGCCATGCGGCGTCCGGCGGGCTAGTAGGTGTCCGTGCGGAATTCCTTGCAGGTTTCCGACAGATCCGTGGTGGGATTGCCGTTGGCGTCGGCGATAACCATCTGGCAGACCGGGCTTTCGCCCAGTTTCGGGTTCAGCGGGATGATCCGCTCCATGAAGGTGGGGCGGTCAATCTGCCAGAAGACCCCGATGGGAATCCGGTCTTCCTTGGCGCGAACCTTGCGCAGGGCTTCGGCCTCCTTGCGGGCAACCTCGTCCTCGTCGCCGGGGTTTTCCACCTGGCCATTGTAGCCTTCGGCTTCCATGTCGTAGACACGGGGCATCATCTGGCCGCTGATCTCAATTTCCTCGCCGTACCAGTCCTTCGTGTGAAGGTCGTTGTAGGTAGGGCAGGGCTGGAGAATATCCACCAGGGCCATGCCTTTGTGCTGGATGGCCCGCTTGATGGTTTCGGTCAGGTGCTTCTTGTTATAGGCGTAGCTGCGAGCCACGAAGGTGTAGCCGGCACAGATGGCCAGCGCCAGCGGGTCCACCCCCTCGTTGGGATTGGGCGCGGGCAGAGATTTCGGCTGTTCGCCCAGCGACAGGGTCGGCGATGCCTGGCCCTTGGTCAGGCCGTACACCTCGTTGTTGTAGACAAGATAAGTAATATCGGCGTTACGACGGCCCGTATTGAGGAAATGACCGGCGCCGATACCATACCCGTCACCGTCACCGCCGGTGACCACCACCTTCAGTTCCGGGTTGGCAAGCGCCGTGCCGAGGGAGAAGGGCAGCGAGCGGCCATGCAGGGTATGCACACCGTAGGTCTGCATCAGGTGGGGGGATTTGCTGGAACAGCCCACGCCGGAATATGAGATGACCCGGTGGCGCGGAATCTGGAGTTCGGCCAGAGCCACCTGCAAGGCGGCTACGATCCCGAAGTCGCCGCATCCGGGACACCAGTCGGAGATGACGTCAGACTTGTAATCTCTGGCGGTCAGCGGTTTTTCCGGTTTATCAAGACTAGTGACCATAGTTCAGCACGACCTCCTGGGATTTCTTGTTCATAATTTCACGCAGCGCGGCAACCGCCTCGGTTTCGGAAATGGGCCGTCCGGTCCACTTCTTCACCTGGTGATCCATCGAGATGCCGGTTTCCATCCGGGTCAGCTGGGCCAACTGGCCGGTGGCGTTCATCTCAAAGCCGATCTTCACCTTGGCCCGGTTAAGAATGCGGCTCACCGCCTCCACCGGGAACGGCTGCATCAGGCGAACCTGGAGGATGTTCAGGGACATGCCGTCGCTTTGCAGGATGGGCATGGCGTCAAGCAGCGGCCCGACGGTGGACCCCCAGGTCAGGATCGTATACTCGGCGTCTTCCGGACCGTACAGGGTAAACTGCTGGGATTCCGGAATGGTTTGCAGCGCCGTTTCCAGTTTTTTCTGACGCTTGGCCAGCATTTTCAAGCGGTTTTCCGGATCTTCGGTAATGTGGCCGTACTCGTCATGTTCGTCGCCGGTGTTCCAGAAGAGTCCGTGTTCCTGGCCAAGCACCGGACGCGGGGAGACGCCATCCTCGGAGAAGGCAAAGCGCTTGTACTGGCCGGGGTAATCCGGCAGGGCCGCAAGACGTTGCAGCTCTTCGTCAGTCACCAGCTTGCCCCGGTCGATCTTGAGGCCGTCCTCGTTAAACGGCGGAATCGTCTGGGTGTTGTTGCCCACGCACTTGTCGGTCACCACAATCACCGGGGTCTGGAACTGGTCCGCCCAGTTGAAGGCGTGGAAGCTGTACTCGAAGTACTCGCTCATGTTGCCCGGCGCCACCACGAGACGCGGCGGGAGGCCGTGGGAGATAAAGGAGGCAAACAGCAGGTCGCCCTGTTCATGCCGGGTGGGCAGGCCGGTGGCCGGTCCGCCACGCTGGTAGTCAAAGATAACCGTCGGCACCTCATTGATGGCCGCCCAGCCCACCCCTTCAGCCATCAGGCCGAAGCCGGGACAGGAGGTGGAAGTGGCGGAACGAACGCCGGTCAGCGCCGCACCAACCGCCATGCAGGCCGAGGCAATCTCGTCCTCGCACTGCACCACGTTGATGCCGTACTCGTGGGCGACGGATTCGAGGTAGACGCTCTCGTCGCTGGCCGGGGTGATGGGATAGTAGGTCTGGAACCGGCAGCCGGCCTTCAGTTTGCCCATCGCCACGGCAGTGGTTCCGGTCATCACCATCTGGGGCGGATTATCCGGGCGGGCCTCGATGCGGTACGGAAACTTCTCGGCAAAGCCCTGGGATTGAATGAACTCGTAGCCCTTCTCGGTGGCCTTCACGTTCATCGGAACAAGCTTTTCCTTGCGCCCGGTGAAGATGCCGCGAAGCGCCCGCTCGATGTAGCGGGGATCAAAATCGGTGAGCGCCAGCGATGCCCCGACGGCCAGGGTGTTTTTCATAATCATCACCTTGGCCAGGGGCAGGCCCAGCTCTTCAGCCAGCTTCGCGAGGATTTCATCGTAGGGCACCGGGATTCTCAGCACTTCGGGGTGCAGGTCCAGATCGTCCGGATTGGTCACCTTGGGGTCATAGATAAAGGCGCCACCGGGCACCACTTCGTGGGCGTGGACCAGGGGAGCGCTCTTTTCAAAGGTGGTCAGCAGGTGAACCGGGTCCACATGGGCGTTGATGGGGGTCTCGCTGACCCGCACCTGGAAGTAGCTGTGGCCACCCTTGATGGTGGAATGGTACTCCCGTTTGCCGTAGCAATACAGACCCGCAACCGCGCAGGATCTCAGGAACAGGTTGGCGGAAGAGTCCACCCCGGTCCCCTGCGGGCCGCCAATCGTCCATGAGAAATGATTGACCGTTTCCGTCTTCGTCATCTTCAATCTGTCCTTCTAAAACGATGTGTGCGCGTAATGGATCGCATTTACCCATAAACACGCCATATTGTCATCTTTACATCAACTTTGTAACGCCGGGGTCCCTGCCCTTTTGAGACGAGCCACAGACACACCCCGTCAGGGAAAGTTCCGGCTCAGGATATCACAAAAGAGGGCATGTATGAATATTGTTGGCAATAGACAGAGGAAATTCAACCCCCACCGGCCCAACCCGCCCATAGAAAATATTTTCGATCTTTTTGCTTGATCTTTCGAGGGAGTCTGGTAGGATAGAGTCATCGAAAATTGATTCGATAAACTAAATATTCGAGACCCTGAATAAAATGAGTTCCCGCCCGATGAGTCCTGAAATGAACGCGCAACTGGAAACCCTGCCCCCCAAGCAGCGGCAGGTGCTGGACGCCATCCTCGCCTTCGTGCAGGAAAACGGCTACCCGCCGAGCATCCAGCAACTCTGCGACCTCTGCGGGGTGAGTTCAACCAGCACGATTCACTACCACGTCAGCGCCCTGAAGAAAAAGGGATTCATCCACTGGAACCCCGCCGAAAAACGGGCCATCAGCATCCGTCCGGATCTGCTGGAACAGAAAGGTGTTCTGCCGGTGCTCGGCACCATTGCCGCCGGCTTGCCGCTGCAAACGGTGACCGACAGCGTCGAGCACCTGAACCTGGGCGAGGACCTCTGCCCTCCGGGCTGTTATGCCCTTCGGGTGCGTGGCGAGAGCATGATCGAAGACCACATCATGGATGGCGACATTGTCATCGTCAACCCGGACTCGCGGGTGAGAAACGGCGACGTGGTGGTGGCCCTGGTGGAAGGCGAGACCGCCACCCTGAAACGGCTATATAAAGAAACCGGGCGCATCCGCCTGCAACCCGCCAATTCGATGATGGAACCCATCTACGCCACCGACGTGCAGGTCCAGGGCAAGGTGGAGGCCGTTATCCGCAAGGTCTTCTGAAAAATTCAATGGTTAGAGAGTTTGAGTCACCGACAACAATTCATGGAGGTGTTACTGATGCATTGCGTAAGAAGGAAAAAACCCCGTAAAAGCCCCCTGCGGCGGTTGGTCCAGCGGATGGTGCGAGACGTCTCCGTCTGCGCCCTGCTGGTGTTCCCCCACATCGCCTGACGTTTCCGGCATCCGCGTTTGATCTCTCTGTTTTCCCATTCCTTTAGAAACGACCATTCACACGCTACCCTGATTCATTTCCACAAATCGCAAAGAGGCAATTCCCTGCCTCTTTTTTCTTTTGTGGAATTATGTACCCTCACTGTCGGCAGGCTATAATACGCTGATGACCATGACCGTCTCCACCCCCGAACAGGCCGCCACCGGCGCCGCCCATCGTCCGCCCCTTATCGGGTTGACGGCGGAGGAACTGCGCACGCTGGTCAAGGCGATGGGCGAACCGGCATTCCGGGCCGATCAGCTGCACCACTGGCTCTACGTCAAGTGCGTGCGGGACTGGGACGCCATGACCAACCTGGCGAAAAGTTTCCGGGAAAAGCTTGCCGAACGCTTTACCATTGGCTGCCTGGAGGTTGCCGAAAAGCAGGTGAGCGCGGACGGCACCATGAAGTACCTCTTCCGCCTGCCCGACGGCCAACGGGTGGAATCGGTGCTGATGCACTTTCGCGACCGCGACAGCTACAGCATCTGCATCAGCAGCCAGGTGGGCTGCGCGGTGGACTGCGGCTTCTGCGCCACCGGCAAGCTGGGCTTCAAGCGGCACCTCAGCGTATCCGAAATCGTGGACCAATACCTCTCCGTCCAGCAGGACAGCGGCAAGGAGGTTCGCAACATCGTCTTCATGGGCCAGGGAGAGCCGTTGCTCAACTATGACAACGTCCTGTCCGCCCTCCGGATTCTGAACAAGTCCGCCGAAGTGGGTATGCGCCACATCACCCTCTCAACTTCAGGCATTGTACCCAAAATTGACCAGTTGGCCGAGGAAAACCTCCAACTGGTGCTGGCCATCTCCCTCCATGCGCCGGACAACGAGACCCGCAGCAAAATCATGCCGCTCAATCGCAAGTGGCCCCTGGAGGAGCTGATTCCCGCCCTGCACCGCTATGTGGGCAAGACCGGACGACGCCTCACCATCGAATACGTCCTTCTGGCCGGGGTGAACGACTCGATAAAGCAGGCCCACCAGCTGGGCAAACTGCTCAAGGGACTCAAGTGCAATGTCAACCTCATTCCCTACAATCCGATTGGAGACGAGTACGGGTATAAACGACCATCACGTCAGGCCGTGGAGCAATTCATGGCCATCGTCAGCAGTTACGGCAAGAAGGTCACCGCCCGGATGGAGCGCGGCGTAGATATCGATGCCGCCTGCGGGCAGCTTGCCAACAAATATCAGGCTTGAGGCGTTAAAAAAGCGTTACATGAACAAACCCGCATACCGGGCCGTTGAAAGGCTTGTCAGACCTTTCGTTCCCGGATTCCGGATAGACAAAGGCACTATCGCTGTAATATTCTTCATATGATTGTCACACATGCAATCGAGGGGTTTGGGTACGATGGGGAAGCGCGAGATTATACCGCTGAGAAAATTTCTTAACGATCCGCCCGGAAAAGGCAATCTTTCGGCGCCTTTCGCCTTAGATCGCATGGACATGGGAACCCGCATGGGACGCAGATGGCCGCAATATCGGGACAATTGAGACCGGTCAACCCGCCGAAGGGGGGCAGGGACGCTTTACCCGTTTTCGGAAACGCCGCCGCACGGAAAACCGCGCAGACGGCGGGCAAGGACTTGGCTGAGCGCACCTCCGAGTGGCTCTTTGCCCACCCCAAACTACAGCGGCTGGCGGACTACAACCCCCGGCTCTGGAACCTGTCCCTGCAGGACTGGTCGGCGCGTATCGCCACCGCCGTCGCATTTTACGTTCCCCAGACCCTTCTGGCCTTCATGGAAGACCGGCACAAAATTGAGACCCTCGCACGCAACATCATCGTCTGGACCATGACCCTCGGCGTGCTCATTGCCACCAAGGACAAGAAATTCGGCCTCAACTCCCTGTTCAACCCTTTCATGAACCCCAGGGAAACCCTGCCGGAGAATACCGGTTTCCTCAAGAAGTTCATCAACAACCGGCGCTTTGACGGCGAGATTTTCGACTACCTGAAAAAACACGCCAGGGTCGACCTCAAGAACTGGTCCGGACTCGACGCCAACCACTTCGACAACATCACGCTGGCCTGGAAAAAACTGAAGGACAAGCAGAACCTCAGCAGTACGGAGAAAAAGGTTCTGGAGAAGATTCCACGCATCATGAACCGCATCAGCGCCTTCAAGTTCACCGCCGTGGGCCTGTCGGTGGCCATCCTTGCCGTCGTCGTCGGCAAAATGGCGATGGATATCGTTTTCAAGTTCTTCGCCCCCTTCGATCACGACTTTGACCCCAGCAAGTACAAAATCACCAAAAAGAAGAAAAACGGGAAAAACGCCGTTCACAAGGCCGAGGCCCTGCCTTCACGCCTGGTTCCCACCGCCCCAACCCGAACACCCGGCCCGAATCCTGCCGCCTTGCAGGGCTATCTTCCGCCACCGCCGCCCATGAATTTCATCCCCAGTAATCTGATGCATCCTGGGCTGATGCCCAACGGCTATCCGCCCGCTCCGTTCACTCCCTTTGCCGCTGGCGGGTGGAACGCCTATCCGGGTAACGCGCCGGCCTTCTCCAGCCGGAGGGCCTGGCCATGAGTTTTGTCGGCATCAGCAACGTCGCCCAGACCATTCTGCCCCATACCTCCAACATCGGGTACCAGGTTCGCGGCGCCTACCGGATTGAGACCGCCGTTCCCGACGACCGGCGCATCGACTACTGGTACCGGGACATGTTCCAACCCCTGATTTCCACGCTGGGCATCGATCTGGCCATTCGCATGGCCGACTACTACCTGGCGTTTCCTGCCTACACCAAGGCGCTGGAGTTGGACAAGCTGACCGAACTCTATGGAAAGAAGGGCTTTGAAGCCGTCAAGAACTACAGCTACAAGGACATGGGCCGCGCAGGCCTCATGCAGCATCTGCGCGAACGCATTGTCCACGCCAGCAAAGGCGGCAGTTACGACAGCATTCCCCGGCTTTTCGAAAAAGCGGATCTGCCGGGCATGTCCGACGAGGCCCGGAAAGAGGGCCAGGTGGTGGCGCAACACCTCAAGCGCCGCCTGAACTACACCCAGTATATTGATGATGTCCTGCTGCCCCAGGGGAGCCTCTCCGCCAGAAACGCAACGCTGCTGAAAGACAGCCTGTATCGTCACAACTTTGCCGAGATCCTGGTCAAGGAGGTTGAAAAGGACCTGGCGGCCTTCAAGCCAGCCGTTGAGACACTGGCCTCCAAGGGAACGCTCACGGAAAAGAGCGTGGAAGTCCTGAAGGAAGCCTTCAAGGCCCTCCATCTGGACGCCCCGGAAATGAAAAAAGGGCAGCGCCTCGATGAGGTCATCGAAGCCCTGGCCAGGAAAAATCAGCTGGAAGCCGGACAAAAGACGCTGCTGCGCGAAGGCCTCGAAATGGCCAGCAAGGCGCTGCGTCACAATGGCGCCAAACCCCTGGACTTCCTGAAAAAACTGGCCGAGGAGCAGGTCGGGCCAAAGATTGCCGGATTCCTGAAGGAGGGTTTCCAGAGCAAGGAGGTCATCCGGCAGCTCAAGCGGATCAAAAACCTGAATTTCTGGCCCCAGATGCTGGGCAACGTCCTCTACAGCTTCGTCATCGTGGGGACGCTGGCCAGCGCCATCGACGTGAAAAAAATCCAGCCGTGGCAGGAGAAACTGGTGAAGCAGGGCTACGACTCCAACATCATCATGAAGCCTGCTTATCTGAGCTTCCTGCCCGCCATCGGCGTCTTTGCCGCCATCCATAAATCCAAGGCCATGAAGAAACTGGGTTACCTGAAACACTTTACGGCCACCTGGACCGCGGCACTGGCCACCTACACGGCGCTCACCTTCCTGTGGACAAAGCACCGGATCAAAAACACCAAGCCCAACCCGCCCGCACCGGAAAGATTAAACGCGATCCCGCAGGGTTTTATCGAGGCGCCCCTACAGCATCCAGCTTTTTATAACGCTTTTTCCAAGTTCCGGTAAGTCTTTTTCGGGTTTCTATACTCCTTCGTCCATTGAAAAAACCGGGCGGGTGTATTAAGTCTTAAGGTGCCAAGGGGTATCACTTTGCCCGTTTCACGTCTGTTCCCCGGAAGGACTCCTCCGTGACCCAGAACAAGGCTGCCTCAATCTATCGGCGCCGCTGGTACGACCAAAACACACGCTACGCCGAATCGGTGCTGGTGCTGGAAAAATCACCGCCCCAGCTCCAGAGCATCATCGCAGATGGCATCATCATGCTGGCCGAACGGGAATTTGCCGTCTCCCGGCTGATGCACGCGGTCAAGTCACTGGGGCATGAGAAAGTCCTGGCCCTGCACAAGTCCCAGAACCGCCGCCGGGTCCTCGACAAGAACCCCCGTATCCACCGGGCCATGAACTACCTCTATATCCTGACCGAGGAAAACCGGGCCTTCATGGCAACCAAGATCAGCCAGATGAACCAGCTGGTCATCGATTACCTGCAGGCCTGCCACCAGACCCACCGGTCCCCGCAGACGGACGACATCGAGGAAATGCTCCACCTGTTCATCGAAAACAACCTACCGGAGGCCCAGGCATTTCTCGACGCCCTCAAACACCGGCTGTACCAGGAAATTCAGAAAATCGTCACCCCCTCAACCGGCATGGACGAGGATCGCAGCATGCGTATCCACGGCGACGATATCTCCTGAGAGAAGTCAAACCAAGCACCAAAAAACCATGGTCCATTTCTCAAGAAATGGCCGTCACCCGCCGATACCTCCTCCAGAGGCGCTTCGTCGCGAGTTGAGGAGAAGTCTGAGTCGAGTCGCATGACCTTTCTTGAGTTCATGATTTCATTTCTGGCCCTGTGCGGCCTGGTGGCGATCCTCTGGTTCGTCTGCCAGTTTTTCCGGAAGCTGATCGCCAATCACGCCCTGGAGGCCGCCGAACCGGAAGTCCCGCCGCCGGCCAATCCCGGCCTGTCCGAGTCATGGTTCTATGAGCTGAAGATGAAGGAACTGGCCAGCCGCACCAACCGGGACCCGCTCACCAACCTGTACAACAAGGGGTATTTCATGGACCGCCTCGCCGAGTCCCTCTCGGAGATGAAGCTGCACCACAGCCATCTGGGGCTGGTATTCGTGGACATCGACAACTTCAAGCAGCTCAACGACACTTACGGGCACCCCTTTGGCGACACCGTCCTCGTCGAGGTGGCGCGGACCATGGAGAAAATCGGGGCCACGTACAAGCAGTTCGACACCTGCCGTTACGGGGGAGAGGAGCTGACACTCATTACCCGCGGCCTGCCCGCCCCGGACACCGAGGAACTGGCCCATCATCTGTGCCGCGAGGTCAGCGAACTGAAGTTCGCCGACCAGCCCCATATCCGGGTAACCCTCAGCATCGGCGTCTACACCGTGGAATTCCGGCCCGACGGCGCCCATGACCACCTGGAGATGATGGATTTCATCGAACTGGCGGACAAGCAGCTGTATCTTGCCAAACGCAGCGGCAAGAACCGGGTGTGCGCCCAGAAGCAGCCCTGATCCTTTCCCGCGGTCCACTTCAGAAATCCTCCACCGTGCCGATACTCCTTACGGAAAGAAACACGGTGGTTTTTTCGTGGCAACCATTTCCGGCGGATTCTCGGCGGGCCTTTCCATTGCCCTCAGCGGGCTGCGCGATGCGCAGCTGCGCATGGACACGGCTGCGCACAACGTGGCCAACGCCAATACGGATAATTTCACACCCCAACGGGTCATCTCCCATGCCGTCCCGTCAGGCGGCGTGACTTCCATCGTGGAGACGACACCACCTCCGCCCAAACAGCCGCCGCCACCGGGGAATACGAATCCGGACTTCCTCTTCCCCTCCCAGACGGATCTCATCGGGGAACTCATCCATGCCATTCTGGGCCAGCGGGCTTTTGACGCCGGCGCCCGAACGTTTTCGGCAAACGCTGAAAGCCTGGGCACACTGATCGACGCGTTGGGATAACCGCCCGGAAACCTCGTCAAATTGGGCGCCAAATTGAGCAGGGTTCTTTTCATCCGGCTTTGCGGGGAGTAAAATGGCCGCTGTGATTCAACCCATCGATTCAACCCGTCAAGGAGGGTCCGCCGTTTTCCCCGCCCACCGGCAAAACCGTCGTGGTGATTACACCAATGGGGAATGGCGCTTGCTCCCCTCTGCGCTAGGATTATAAGGCGCTTTTTGAACTAAGGAGGTTCCCATGTCGGATTACGTGAGCTATCTCGGTTTGGAAGCAACCGGAAAGCAGCATTACCAGCTCCCTCCCGCCCAGCTTGTGGAAGCGGCCCTGACCCGCGGCGAAGGGATTCTTTCGGAAACCGGCGCCCTGTCGATCAACACCGGCAAATACACCGGACGCTCCCCCAATGACCGTTTTATCGTGGACACCCCCGCCGTTCATGATCACATCGACTGGGGCGCCGTCAACAAGCCCACGTCCCCCGACGTCTTTGACCGGGTGTTCAAAAAGATGCAGGCGTATCTCAAGGGCCGGGAGGTCTTCGTGTTCGACGGCCATGCCGGGGCCGACCCGCAGTACACCATGCGCGTGCGCTTCATCACCGAGCTGGCCTCCCACAACCTGTTCGTCCACCAGCTCTTTATCCGCCCGGATCGTGAGCAACTGAAGAATTTCACGCCGGAGTTCACCGTCATCTGCGCTCCCGGCCTGATGCTCAATCCCGCCGAGGATGGTGTCAACTCCGAGGCAGGGATTCTGCTGAATCTTGAGAAGCGCATGATTCTCGTGGCCGCCTCGCGCTACAGCGGCGAGATGAAGAAGTCCATCTTCTCCACCCTGAATTACCTGATGCCGGAGCGCAACGTTTTTCCCATGCACTGCTCGGCCAACGTGGGACAGGACGGGCGTTCGGCCCTGTTCTTCGGGCTGTCCGGCACGGGCAAGACCACCCTCTCCGCTGATCCTGAACGCACGCTGATTGGCGATGACGAACACGGCTGGTCCGAAACCGGCGTCTTCAATTTCGAAGGCGGCTGCTACGCCAAAACCATTCGCCTGTCCAAAAAGAACGAGCCGGAAATCTGGCATGCCGTGCGGTTCGGCGCCATTGCCGAGAACATCGCCATCGACCCGGACACCCGCATGTTCGATTTTGACGACGACAGCCTCACCGAAAACAGCCGGGTGGGCTACCCCATCGACTTTATCCCCAACGCCAGCGAAAGCGGCATGGCACCCCACCCGTCCACGGTCATCTTCCTGACGGCGGACGCCTTCGGCGTCATGCCGCCGGTTGCCAAACTGACGCCGGAGCAGGCCCAATACCACTTCATCAGCGGCTACACCAGCAAACTGGCGGGTACGGAGCGGGGCATCACCGAGCCGGTGGCGGCCTTCTCCACCTGTTTCGGCGCACCGTTCATGCCCCGGCCCTCGTCGGTCTACGCCGAGCTGCTGAAAAAGCGCATTGCCGAGCATCGGGTCAACGTCTACCTCATCAACACCGGCTGGCAGGGCGGCCCCTACGGCGTGGGCGAACGGATCAGCATCCCCCATACCCGCGCCATGGTTCATGCCGCCCTCAACGGGGATCTGGAAAAGGGCGAATTCCGGACCCACCCGATCTTCAACGTCGAGGTTCCCGTATCCTGTCCCGGCGTCCCCGACACCCTGCTGGACCCCAGGGCCTCCTGGCAGGACAAGGCGGCTTACGACAAGCAGGCAGGCCATCTGGCAGGCATGTTCATCGAGAACTTCAAGCAGTTCAAGAATGTCGACCACCTGGAAACCGCCGGCCCAAAGCAGCCCGCAGCCGTCTAGACGGCTGACCCTCAGACAATCAGTCCAAAAGAAAAGGCCGGCTACCAGCAGACGTTGAGCAGACAGACCTGGGCCGGTTTTTTCGTGCCGTCGGCCCTGGCCATCTCCTTCGGCGCATCCTCCGCCCGCGGCTCGATCAGTTCGATCCAGGCCTTGATATTGCGCTTCGGGTTCTTCTCGTCCGGATAAAGCACCAGGGTATTGAGCTGGTTCGGACGCAGCCCGCCCGCCAGCGTCATGGAGCTGCGCTCCTCCGTCGGCCTGAGCAGCTTGTTTTCGCCATTGACCTGGAGCAGGACCGGCTGGTTCGGCTCGTCGGTCTCTACCAAGAGTCGCCCCTGGGCATGGGGGGCATGAAAGGTCACCCGGACCGGCTCCCGGTGATGGCCCTGGCCCACGAGAAGCGGGATGGTGCCAATGGCCACGCCCTTGTAGTAATGCTGGACAATGTCCTTATAGGGACGGCCCTGCTTGCTGAGATAACTGGCCCCCAGCTGGCTCATGCCCACGCCGTGGCCGAATCCGCCGCCCTCGGCACGCAAGGCCACCAGGCGCCCGTTGGCATCGGTGAGGTGGGAGAAGACGACATTGGCGCTGGGAAGCATCCGCCCCCCGTGGGCAAACACCTTGCGGATGACGAACTCCTTCTCCACGGTCCAGCGGCCATTGGCGGCCTCGATCTCAATTGCCATCGCCTTGCCGGAAACGCCGCGCTGCTTCACGTGGATGCGCCTGATCTCGCCCGTGGATTGGCCTTTGGGAAAGGCAGGCTTGACGAAGGGGGCCGTGAACTTCTCGCTGGAAGCCTCCGCCAGGGTCCGGCTCAGCTGGCTCTGGAGTTCATAACCCGCCCATTGCTTCTGCCAACGGTGGTAAGAGGATTCCACATCGTAGCTGGGGACGTTCTTCGCGGTCCAGAAGGCTCGTGCGGCTTCCTCGGAGGACAGATCGCCAAAACGCTTCACCGTGTCGGCGATATCTGGACGCCCTTGCAGGTAGGGCAGGGGGGTGCCGGGAAACACGTGCGTCTTCGGGTCCGAAAACGCGTTCTCGTAGTTCTCGGAATACCCGCCGTGGGCCGAGCTGTAGAGGGCCAGGACCGGGTCACCGTCGTAGAGGGCAATCAGGCCATAGGTTTGCTCCAAGGCCCGGTTGGTGGCCGCATCCTCCGTATGGGCGCCAAAGTAGACCTGGCAGTACTGGGAGTCGCAGATGTCGAACTGGGGCCACAGCTTTTCCCGCGGGCGGATGGCGTAGTTTCTTGCCGCCACGGACTGGGCCTTGACCGCCTCGAACCCGTAGCGAGACGGCAGTTCATTGGGCACCACGGCCTTGAGGTATTCCTGGATGGGGACCACGTTGACCACGCTGAGCTTTTTGGGAGACGAATAGCCGCGGGTCACCTCGAAATACCCTTTGTACTTGGGACGTTGCCCCCGCCGGGTGACGTGGTTGGCGATCACCCGCGATGCCGGGTTTTTCGCCTGCAGGATGATCGGCCCCTTGTGGGGGCCGCTGCCCGTACCGAAACCGCCCCGGTAGAGATAGAAGCCGTTCTGATCCACGGTGATGGTGGTCTCCTGACCGCCTCCCATGTCGGCCACGGTCTTGCCCGTGGCCTGGTCAATGACGACATAGGGACCGGTGGCGGAGAGTTTGGCGGCATGGTATTCCAGCTCAGTCATCCGGTCATCGCTGATACCCACCCGGATCTCGTCGGCATCCGCAATATGGCGGCCAATAACCGGCGCATCCTTGGTAGAATGCAGTTCAGGCACGGGCTGGCTGGCCACCCGAAGCCCCAGCATGGCCAAAAGCAGACCCACAGCCAGTATTACGCCGGTTTTTCTCACGTCTCGTATCATCCCTTCCATCGGCACGGTCCTGGTACTCTCCCTGAATCGTTATAATGATTGTAATGCATTACCCTGCGTAATGACAAAACCCGTCATCGTTTTTCCGGCGAACCCTGTCCCATGAAACTGATCGCGAATCTCGCCCCTATCGATCGCCAAGCCATCGAGGAACTCGGCATTCCGGGACTGCTGCTGATGGAGGCAGCAGGCCGTGCGGTAGCCGTACGGGTCGCCGAACTGCTGGACAGCCTGGAGCATGCACCGGTGGCTATTCTCTGCGGTCGCGGGAACAACGGTGGAGACGGCTTCGTCTGCGCCCGGCAACTGGCCATGCTGGGGGTGGAGGATATCACGGTTTTCCATACGTCCGCCGAAGACGGGATGAAAGGGGACGCCCTGACCCACTTCAGGCTCCTGCGGCACTACCCGGTGGAGGTCATCCATTGTCCCCAGGCCAACGAAGAGACGGAAACCCGGATACTCAACGCCGCCGTGGTGGTGGACGCCCTCTTCGGAAGCGGCCTGGCCCGCGCCGTGGAAGGCGTGGAGGCAGCGCTGATCCGCATTGTCAACGATCCGGCGAAACATGACGAGCAATGCGTGGTGTCCGTCGATATCCCCTCCGGCGTGGACGGGGCTACGGGCCAGGTGCTGGGCACGGCGGTGGCAGCCGATTTCACCGTCACCTTCGCCACCCCAAAGCCGGGGCTGTTCCTGCCCCCCGGCAAAACCCTTTCCGGGCGGGTGGAGGTTGCGGATATCGGGATTCCCCGGCACCTCATCGACCAGGACCCCTCCCCCCTGAGGCTGACCACCCGGTCCTGGGTGCGGGAGCATCTGCCCGAACGCGCAGCTGACGCCCATAAGTACAGCGTGGGCAGTGTGCTAATCCTGGCCGGGAGCCGGGATATGCCGGGGGCTGCGCAGCTTTGCGCCGAAGCGGCCATGGCCTGCGGGGCCGGGATGGTGACCCTGGCCGCCCCCGAAAGCGTCTTTTCCCAACTGAAGCTGATGCCGGAAATCGTCCACCTGCCCCTGCCGGAAACGGCGGATGGTCATCTCGGCCCTGAGGCGATTGAACCGGTCCTGGTCGCCCTTTCAGACAAAAAGTGCCGGGCCATCTCTTTAGGCCCCGGCTTCGGCACGTCCCCGGAAACCGTCCGGTTCGTCGCCGGACTGCTGGAGCGGCTTCAGAGCAGCAACCTCATCCGGGTGATTGATGCCGACGGCCTGAACTGCCTTGGTCTGATGGAAAACAGGGCGGGTCTGGCCCTGGACGACCGGGTGATCCTGACGCCCCACGTCGGCGAGGCCAGCCGCCTGTTGAAACAGGAAGCCGCGGTAATCCAGCCGGACCTGATCCGGGCGGCCCGCAGCCTGCAAGAGGCATTCTCGGCCCAGGTGGTGCTGAAAGCCTCGGTAATGGTGACGGCCCGGACGGATGGACTGATCCGGATCAACCCCACCGGGAACCCCGGCATGGCCACGGCGGGCAGCGGCGACGTGCTGACGGGGATCATCGCCTCCCTGGCGGCACAGGGACTTTCCGCCGATCAGGCCGCCGCCCTGGGTCCCTTTATCCACGGCCTGGCCGGGGATCTCGCGGTGGAGACGGTGAGCGAACACGCCATGCGGGCCAGCGAAATCACCCGCCATCTGCCCCAAGCCTTTGGAATCATCATGGAGCCGGACGATGACCTTTATCCATATTAAACGCCAGCAGATCCGCGACGACGACGGCAACAACCGGGAGTATTTCGCCGTGCAGGCCATCGCCATCAACGCCCCCGAAGGCAAAAAACTCATCCCCAACCCGTCGGGCAGCGAGGCCTGCCTGTTTGAGACGTTTGAAGAGGCCGAGGCCGCCGTGCGCCGCGCCGGGTTCGACTACGTTTTCGAGGGTCGGAAGACCTACATGATGGACCGGCCCCTGTCCCGAAAACGCCCGCCGGTTCAATACGGGCCGGATGCCATCAACCAGGCCGTGCCCTTGCTTATCGAGCGGCTTCGGGACAAGGAGTCCGGCGTGGTGGCCAGCGCCGCCTTCGCCTTGGGCGAACTCAAGGACGGCTCAGCCGCCGAACCCCTGGCGGAGATCCTCGGCCACGAGGACCCGGCAGTCCGCCGGGCGGCGGCGGAAGCCATGGCCCGCCTGGGGGCCGACGCCATCGGACCGTTGCAGGCGGCTTTCGAGGCAGCCCGCGGCCAGCGGGACAAGAACCCCACCCACGTGCGCCTCACCGTCATGACCGCCTACCTGGAGATGACCCACACCCACCGGGAACTGCTGGGGCAGGTCATCCCCCAGGCCGTCGAGGCGCTGGAGGACGAAAGCTGGCTGGTGCGCTCCCAGGCCGCCCAGGTTATCGGTCATGCGGCCCAGTTTTTCCAGGACGATCGTCTCCCACCGCGGCGCCTGTAGCCTTCTGATAACGCAGGTAGTTGACGAGGGACTCGATTTCGTCGGCATTGAGGGGGCCGCCATGGGCTTCGCCGAAGGGGGGCATGGTGGGCGTGTGAGGCGACCCTTCGGTAATCACCCGGCGCAGGCGCTCGATGTGAGCCTTTTCATGGAAATCGCCGTTGAGCAGGCCCATCGCTACCGCGCCCTCCGCACTGGCGCCATGACACATGGCGCAATCCGCTTGGAACAGGGCCTTCCCCGTCTTGCCCTTTCCCTTATCCACGTGACATTCGGCACACTCACCCTTGAACAGCACCAGGGGGTCCTTCACCTCTATTTTACCGTGGCCCGCCATGGCGGAAAACACTTTGCCCACCAGCACCAGTTCGAGTTCGGGGGTCTGGGGATCGTTGGTATGAACGACGATTTTCTTTTCCACCGTCCCCAGCTTGATGCTGGTGTCCAGTTCCACATCCAGTTCCAGAAATTCGCCGGGCTTGGCCTCATCCCGGCTGAGGCGGGCAACGGTACAGCCGCAGGAAGTCTCCACATCCCGGATCTGCAAGCGGCGGCCACCCACGTTATAGAGACGAAACGTATGGCGCACCTTGTCATCTATGGGGATGTCCCCCAGATCCACCGTCTGCTCGACGGGACGAATGATCGGCCCCTCGTAGGGGAAAATCACCACCGGCCTGAGACCCGGCGTGGTCAGCCCGATGTACAGCCCGTAACCGGCCAGGGTCAGGGCCAGCACCAGTATCAATATTTTGAGGGCTTTCATCAATCCTGCCCGGACCTCCATTCATCCTCTATTTTAGAGGATTCGACGGAAATTTCCCCCCCCCCGGAAATTCCGGGTTCCTCACAGGCCCCAACACCTGACGACGGGATAGCGACTTCCCCGGCAAGTTCGTCCGAAAGAGGGATAGAGCCGGGAGCATGTTTGGGCTACAGTGACTCCTAACCGAAGTGAGTAGCAGCGAAATACAGATTATATTCATCTTCAGTAACCACGCGGCATAACCACACGTACCATCAACTTCAGGGGGTTTATCCCAGGTGACTCGTCCACTGACCGGCACCCTTCCCATGCTTTCCCTCCTCAGCCTGGTCCTGCTCTGCACGGGTGTCGGCCTTGCCGAGGATTTCGAGGACATGGACGGCCACAAGGCCCGGCAGGACATTGAGATCCTTAGCGAACGCGGCATCATCGGCGGTTATCCCGACGGAACTTTCCGTCCGGAAGGACTGGTCAGCCGGGCGGAATTCGCCTCCATCATCGTCCGCGGCATGGAAGAGGAACTCCCTCCCGCTCCGGAAACACCCTCCTTCAGCGACGTTTCCGCCGATCACTGGGCCTTTCCCTATGTGGAGGCGACAAAGTCCTACGGTTTCGTCATCGGAACCCCCGCGGGAAAATACCTGCCCGACGATTACATCACCCGCCTCGACGCGATGGTGATGCTGGCCAGGGCCGCCGATTTGCCCCTGCCCACGAAGAAAACCGCCGGACGCATCCTGGACACCTTTATTGACGGCAGTGACGTCCCCCGGTGGGCACGGCGCCATGTGGCGGCGGTCGTTCAACAGGGCATCTTCGCCAACTATCCCAATGACAGGCTCATTGAACCGGATCTGTCCGCTTCGCGGGCCACGGTGGCCATGATGACCCGCCGGGCACTTTTTCCCGGCGAACTGAAATTTGCGGATGGCCGAAGAAGCCCGCAGGGTCGGGTCAGCGTCCCTGCCAGCCGGGAATTCACCGCCGTTCTCACCAAGCCGTTAAGCTCGGAAACAAGCCGTCTGGGCGAGACGATCATGGTCCGGCTCGCGGAAGCCCTGTCCGAAGACATCCCCACGGGCAGCCGGATCGAAGGCCGGATTGAAAGAATTTATCCCGCGGGCAGCCGCATGCGCCACGGCGTCATCGATCTCAACTTCCACACCCTGGTTCTGCCGGAGGGGACACGGCTGCCCATCGCGGCCACACTGGCCACCCCCGACGCCCTGCTCCGAGGCTTCCGGCTGCAGGACGGCGATGAGGAAGATCCTTCGAAAAAAGGGACTCCCGTCTCCCTTTCCGACGGCGAAACCTTGCGTTTAAAGCTTATGGAACCCATTCGGATTCCTTCGATGTCCAATTAGACAGGTACTGTCCTTAAAAGGACAGGTAGTGATAGAGGAGATAAAGACTATGAACAGAAAAACCATTGGAATGCTCGTTCTTCCGGCCATGCTGGCCACCATGCCTCTGGTCGGCGTGGCGGAGAAAATGCCGCAGCCCCGGAACATGCAGATGACAGGGCAGATGCAGACCCAGGCCATCAAGCAGCTCAGCCCGCAGGAGCAGGAAACCTTCCGCGAATGGTTCAGCAAGGGCCAGTGGCAGCTGGTGGACAAGAACTACCCGGAAGCCATCACCCTCCTGCGCAAAGCGGTGGAACTGAACCCGGCCAGCGTCCGCGCCCATAACCAACTGGCCCTGGCCTACTACTTCAACGGCGAATACAGCCCGGCCTTCACCGAGATCGATCGTGCCCTGACGCTGGACCCTGTGAACACCAAGCTGCACTTCACCAAGGCCCGCATTCTGGACGCCGCAGGCCGGGACGCCGAAGCGCTGGAAAGCTACCTGACCTTCGCCGCCCTCGACCCGCAGGACACCTCGGCCCTGGAAGCCCAGCGCCGTGCCGACATCCTGTTCAAGCGCTGGGAGCCGAAGTTCAATGAAACCCAGAAGATGTACTACAGCGGCCTGCGCTTCCTCAGCATGGAGCAGCCCGAAAAGGCCCTGCCTCTGCTGAAGTCCTTCCAAAAGGAGCAGTCGGAAACGGAGCGCATCGGCAACATCCACGCCAGCTTCCTGCTGGGGATCGCCTACTTTCAGATGAGCCGCCCCGGTGACGCCGTGGCCCAGTTCGAGCAGGTGACGAAAATCGAGCCGCAGAACCCGCTGGCCTACTACCACCTGACCGAAACCTACACGCGCCTTGGCAAGCTGGACAACGCCAAAACCGCCTGGGAGCAGTTCGTGAAGTTCGCGCCCTACTCTGAAATCGGCGTGGAACACCACCACGGTATCGCCTGGTAGGACCGCTCCGGCTTCACTATCCCGATCAGACCCTGCCGGCACGGATGCCGGCAGGGTCTTTTCACTGTATTTTTACGCTTTGCAATCAGGGAACGCTTGTCGTACAAAAAAGACATGGCTGTTTATCCCGGAGGATTTCCCGGACCCGTTTCCGGCATGCCCCCCCGCCCCCCGGCACCGGCGGGCTATACCCATGCGCCCGGTGTTCCGGTCGCCGTCCTGGTTGACCAGGTGGGTCGCTGGACCTTTATCCGGCCCGACGGGTTGGTGCTTTTCAATGAACCCCTGGTGGCCCAGATTGCCTCCTACCGGGATCAGGCGGTGCCTGCGCTCTCCCGGTTGCTTCAGGCGGTGGTCCCGGCGCCGGAGATGTACCTGCCCCAGGTGCTCGAAGGGCTGTACCTGGCAGACCGCCTGGCGCAGTACGGGGTGAAGAGCGCGGCAAACCTCGCCCCTGTTGTGGCGCCGCTCAATACCCACCCCCACCCCCTGATTCAAATCTACCTTGCCGGGTTCTACCGGAAGATCAACCGACCCGAAACCTTCGGCCCCATGCTCTCCACCCTGATCCGGGAGTCCATGAACCCAACCCCCGGCACCTCGCCCATGATGAACCCGACGGAAGAGGTGGGCGGGACCCTGCTCCAGCAAATTGCGGACAAGACCTCAAAGGAAACGGTCCGGCGCCTGCTGCCCTTCCTGAATTTCAACAATAACGCCAACCCGGCCTCTTAACCCCTTGAGGCCGCCCCTTGAGCAGGGACAATACAGCAAAAGCGACATGAGGAGACCGCCCCTTGGAAACCCCGCAGAAAACCCGTTCACAGGAGCAGATCGAGGCGCTGCGCTATGCCATCGGCATTGACATCGGCGGGACTAAGGTCCTCTCCGGGCTGATTTCCTCCGATTTTTCAGAGGGGGACGAGCTGGAAAAGCCCCTCCGCGAACCCACCCCCCAGAATGCCACAGCCTTTCTCGACACCCTTAGCCGGATGTGCCGGACCCTCGCCGAGGCGGACGATCGCACGGTCAGCGCCATCGGCATCTCCACGGCAGGCATCGTAGACAGCTCCACCGGCACCGTGCTCGGCTCCACCGCCAACATACCCTTTCTCATGGAAATTCCCAACCTGCGGGATCTCCTCAAGGAGCGCACCGGTTTGCCCGTCTACATGGAAAACGACGCCAACGCCGCCTGTTACGGCGAAGCACGCATTGGCGCCGGACGCGGCCATGACCCGGTACTGATGATTACGCTGGGCACCGGCGTGGGCGGCGGCTTTGTGGAAAACGGACGCATTTACAGCGGCGCCAGGTTCTCCGCCATGGAAATCGGGCATATCTGCATCGACAAGGACGGGGAGCGCTACTGCACTTGCGGACGTCTGGGCTGCTGGGAGGCCTACGCTTCCGGCACCGGCCTGGAAAAGACCACCCGCAAGGTACTGCGCGAACACCCGGATGCCGACAGTTCAACATTGCTGCGCATGGGCAAGGAAATCGAGCTGATTGACAACCACGATCTCATTCCCGCCTGGCAGAGCGGGGATGCCATCGCCAAGTACATCATGGAACTCTGGCACCAGGACATCGCCACGGGCCTGGGCAGCATCATCAACGTGCTGGACCCGCGGGTCGTGGTGGTGGGCGGTGGCCTGTGCAAGTTCGTGAACTTCGAGAAGCTCTCGGTCCTGACCCACAAGCGCTCCATGCTGGCGGGAACCCCCATTCGAAAGGCGGTGCTCGGCAACAACGCGGGAATGGTGGGCGCGGCTTGCCTGGCGCTGGAGCACCTGTGAAGCCGCCGGTTTCCAACAGGCTCCTTGAGGAGGCCCGGCACCTGCGGCTGAAAAAACGCTTTGCCCAGCATTTTCTTATTGACGAGGCGGTTCTGGAGCGCATCGCGGACACGGTGGCTCCGCAACCCGGCGCAACGGTCCTGGAGATTGGTCCCGGCAGCGGCTTTCTAACCGAAAAGCTGCTGGCAAAAGGGGGGACAGTGGTGGCCGTGGAGCTGGAGCGCCACATTGCCGGCTACTTGCGCAAAAAATTCGAGACGGCGCCCAATCTGGCCATCATCGAAGCGGACATCCTGAAGTTCGATTTCACCACCGTAACAGCGCCCACGTTCCGGGTCGTGGGCAACCTGCCCTACAACATCAGCACCCCCATCCTGTTCATGCTTGCCGGCGAACTGGACCAGCCGGATCACCCCCTGCGCCGGCGCATTGAGAAAGCCGCCCTGATGGTGCAGCGGGAAGTGGGGGAGCGGATCTGCGCCAGTCCCGGCAGCAAGGCGTTCAACGCCCTTTCCGTCTCCGTCCAGTACTGGTTCGAGACGCAGCTTGATTTCACCGTTCCCTCGAAAGCCTTCTATCCGCCGCCGAAGGTGGAATCGGCGGTGGTGACGCTGGTGCCGCGCAAGGAGCCGCTGGTGCCGGTGAAGGACCTCTGCGTCTTTGCCCGGCTGGTAAAAACCGCTTTCAGCCAGCGGCGCAAGACGCTGAAAAATGCCCTGTCCGCCTTTGCCGAGCCACCGGTTTTGGATAAGATACTATTGAGCGTCGAGGCGCAGCACGGTCCCGTCCGGGGCCTGCGGGCCGAGGCACTCGCCATTGAGGCAATGGGGGCACTCGCCGATGCTTACGTGGAACACACCCGCTAAAATCAACCTGTTCCTGAACCTGCGCCGGGTACGTGACGACGGGTATCACGAAATCGTCTCGGTGATGCAGACCGTCGCCCTCTATGACCAGTTGCAGGTCGCCGTCGTGGACGGCAAAAGCCGCGAAAAAATCAGCCTGACGACCAACCACCAGGGGCTGGAGCAGGACAGCCTCAACAACATCATCGTAACCGCCTACCACCGGTTCTGGCAGGCCACCGGCAAGGACCCGGTGGAAGTGAAGGTTCACCTGGACAAGCGGATTCCGGTGGAGGCCGGCATGGGCGGCGGCAGTTCCGATGCGGCGGCGATGCTGCTGATCCTGAACCGGATCGCCCAGACCCACCTGGCCACGCGGGATCTCGAAGCCATGGCCGCCACGCTGGGGTCCGACGTTCCCTTCTTCATCCGCGGCGGCACGGCCATCGCCACCGGACGAGGCGAACGCATCGAACCGCTGGAAACCCGCGTGAAGCCCTTTCCGCTGCTGGTGGTCAAACCCAAGTCCTTCGGCATCTCCACCGCCATCGCCTACCAGCTTTACCGGCGCCGTCGGCGCTACCAGGAAATCGATCCCGCCCAACTCATCGACGCCCTAAAGGACAGGCCCCCGGTCGATGATCTGGAACCGCTGCTCATCAACGACTTTGAGAATGTCCTGTTCGACACCTACCCGGAACTCGACAAGATGGCCCTGGCCATGAAGGATCTGGGCATCGGGCGGCCCCTGCTCTCCGGCAGCGGCGCCGCGATGATCGGCTTTCTCTCCGCCAAACCGGGAAAGACGCTTCAGAAGAAAATCCAGAACGCCTTTCCCGGCGATCAGTACGAGGTGTTTGTCACCGAAACCCTCCCCCAGCCCGTCGGCACGCCGCAACTCTCAGGCAGGGTCTGACCCTTTTGCGGAATTGTTACTTTATCATTTGCGATATTTGTAGTATATATAGCCTGCGAGTGTGACAACCGGAGAGTAGCCTATGCCCCTGCCGTCGATTGATACCCTGCAAAATAATGTGGTGGAAGCCGAACAGAACGTCACCGAAGCCCGGCTGGCGTTCGGAGCGGATTCCGCCGAATACAGAAAGGCGCTGAAGCAGTTTGCCGTCTCCTGGTTCGTCCTGAAGAAAACCCGCGAGCCGGACGAATTCCTGGCTGAAATCACCGCCTGATTACCGGGTGCGTTTGTTACCTTTTGTATATCCTTTGGAGCGATTCACGCAATTTCTCCCGCGTAAATCCGTTTATTTTTATATCTGTTTGATATTTTTCAGATAGCCTCATTTTGGAGAGAACGAGAGAGCAAGAGGAGAGACTGCCATGGAGCAGCATCAGTACAGCCTGACGAGCGCCCTCTTTGAGATCCGCAACATCGAGCGCCAGTACGGCAAAGGTTCCCAGGAGTACCAGCATGCATTGCAGCGGTTTGCATCGTCCTGGCGCCATATACAGAGCCAGCGCCAACCGGAAGAGTTCCTCAGCTAGGACTTAATCACCGCTTCCTGCCGGGTATCCTCGTATACCCGGCGTTGGGTCAGCGTGGTTTCGGCCATGAGCCTCACGAAAGCGGCGTCCGCGTACCGGTAAGGCTCAATCCGGTAATGGAAGTCCTCGAAGAGCAAGGCATGCTCGTTGACGGGGTGGACCCATCCGCCATCCAGACGCGCAATGTATTTTTCCAGCTTTTCCTCGCGCTTGAAGCGGGGGTTGACCGCCATGTTCAGGTGCACGAGGTTCACCGTATTGACCTTGCCCCGCAGGCCTTCGCACTGGATGCTGCTGTGGCCGACGGCACCGGGAAAACTCAGCAACTCCGGATCGTTTCGAAACAGCCGCATCTGGAAATCGGGGTAGAGGTAGCCATCGTTGATCCAGGTCAGATCCCGCGTTTCGGGATCGGCATGGGCCAGATGCATCCGGGGAAACTTGTAGTGAGTGTAACGCCTGCTGGCCATCAGCCCATGGCGAATCCGCATGAAATGGGGTTCGGGAAACTCGTCGTCATCCAGGCGCAACACCCAATCACCATGACAACGGGACACCAGTGCCTCCAGGCCGGAGTTGCAGGTCAGGGCCTCGTTCTCGATGACGAACAGCTCGTCCGCCAGCCCCTCGCAGACGGCCAGGGTATTGTCCATCGTCTTGCCGTCCACCCCCACCACGATTTCGTCGCTGAACGCCCGGATGTATTTCAGCAGGGGAACGATACGGTGCTCCGAGTTCATGGTGATGATACAGGTGGAGAGCTTTTGCCCGGACATCCTGACGCCCTCCCAACGGGGCCACCAGACCCGGCGCTCGTAGGCCGAAGCGATGTTGTGAGCCGCCCGGCGGATTTTCTGGCGGCGCATATCCCGCCGGTAGGTCTGCTCGTACCGGCGGTCTCGGATAATGGGGAATCGGTCGGACGTCTGCATGGCATGTCCTTCAGTGCGTGTAATCCAGTTTAATGCAAGGACGCGGGGAAGCAAAACCCCGGCGGTCTCCTCCAGATGCCTGAAGTCTCCATCCAAAAGCCCCCTGGCAACGGCGGAATCATTTAAAATAACAGTGGAGCGTTGGAGGAGCAACAGGTTGATCGCGCAGGAAGGGCCGGTTAAAGCGGACGAAAAACAGCCGGTGGTACTCGATACGATTACCACCCGGTTTCTCATGCTCTTTGTCATCGTGCTGGTCATCCCCCTGATCTCGCTCATCATCTTCACCCTCTCCGTCCTGAACTCCCATCTCGACCAGAACAGCCGCAACCAGGTCCTTATCAGCGAGTACGCCGTCCGCGCCAAGCTGGAGGAAAAGAGCCAGGAACTGCACTCGATCCTGAGCCACTTCGGACGGACCCAGGGAGGCAGCCTGGGAAACCTGTGCCAATCCTCCTCCGGCGAGGTCTGCTTCGCCGTCTTCCCGGATCGGGGACAGGTCCGGCTCCCGGAAGGCAACACCCTGGACTTTCCAGCATTTTACCGGATGGCGCCCGATTTCCAGGGGGTTTTCTCCCGCAGCATCACGCCCCCCAACAGCTTTTACGCCTACTGGCAGGACCGGCTCTGCCTGTTTCATCTGTACCGGCTCGACGCCCAGGCATCCCAGTATCTGGTGATGGGAGCCGCCATTGACGACCTGCTGATTAACGAGCTTTACCGGCAGAATCCGTCCATCATGACCGGCCTCTGGCTGCTGCGCGAACCTCTGGACCCGAAAAACCCCGAATTCCTGGCCCTGCGCCCCGCCGGAACCCAGCCCCTGACCCCTGCCATGCGCAAGCAGATCCTTCAACGCATCCAGGCCGAGGATACCCCCGGCGAGGTCAGCCTCGATATCCGGGGAGAGCCGTTCCTCCTGGCCCAGCACTTCCTATACAACCCCGCCAACAGCAAAGCCGCCCGCCTGGTCACCCTGCTGCCGCTGGCGGCTCAGAAAAGCATGCTGGGAACGTATTACCTGGGGATTTACATCATCGTGGTGGCCAGCATCCTGTTTTCGATCATCATCGCCATTCTCGCTTCGAGAACCATCACCCAGCCCCTGCTGAGGCTCATCAGCCAGGTTAACTCCCTGAACCGCTCAGGCGATCTTTCCCAACCCATCACCATTCGAGGGGTCTATGAGATCAACCAACTGGGAACCGCCTTCAACGAGATGCTGGACCGGTTGCAGCAGGAGCACAAAATCAAGGACAACTTCGTTGCCACCCTGACCCACGACCTGAAAGTGCCCCTGCTGGCTGAAAAGCAGACGCTGGACTACCTTCGCCGGGGAACCTACGGTGATCTCTCGGAGCCTCAGGGCGAGGTCCTCGACGTGCTGCAGTCCGCCAACCAGTCCAACCTGGATCTCGTCAACGGCATCCTGGAAATCTACCGCTACGAATCCGATCAAGTCAAGCTGGTCTTTGAGACGGTGGCCCTTGACGAACTTCTGGAAGAGACGGTGAACGAACTTCGTCCACTGGCCGAGGAAAAACACATTCAGCTGGTGGTGGAAAACCCCATGCAGGGAGAGCGTCCCACCGAGGTCCGGGCCGACCGGCTGGAAATCCGGCGGGTCCTGATGAATCTTATCAGCAACGCCCTGACCAACACCCCCAAACACGGCACGGTCCGCTGCCGGATCGAGGACCGAGACTCCTGGGGCAGCGATCTCGTCTATCGCCTGACCCGCTTCAAGTATTCATCGCTGGACAAGCCCCTGATCCTCAACAACCGCGTCCTGGTCAGCGTAGAGGATTCGGGCATCGGGTTCTCCAACGAGGACCTGCCCCAGCTGTTCCGGCAGTTTGCGGCCAATCGGGGCCGCAACCCGATGAGCATCGGACTGGGGCTTTACAACTGCTACCAGGTCATTCAGGCCCATGAGGGCAACATCTGGGTGGAAACCACCGAGGGAGAAGGCTCCGCCGTGAGCTTCCTGCTCCCTCAAGACAGTGACATTGCATCCGAGCGGAGGAAAGCCGGTGACCGACGACAAAGTCAAGGTTCTGATCGTGGATGATCAGCGCCTGACGCGCATCAGCCTGAAAACAACCATCAGCACCGCCAAAGAACGCATCATGCTGGTGGGCGAAGCCGAGGAGGGACGCGAGGCCGTCTCAATGGCCGAACGCCTGAGACCCCACGTCATTCTGATGGACATCGGAATGCCCATCATGGACGGCATCCGCGCCACCCAGGAAATCCGAAAAAAACTGCCTAACATGAAGATTGTGATGCTCACCACCCATGAGTCCGAGGCGGACATCCTCGATTCGTTCCGTTCCGGGGCCACCTCCTACTGCCTGAAGGACACCCCGCCGGAAACCCTCATCGAGGTCATCCTCGCCACCGCCGCCGGCGCCTGCTGGATCGATCCGAAAATCGCCCGTGTGGTGATCAGCAACAGCATCGCCGACGGCGGCAACGACGCCCCCGAACCCGCGCAGGACGACGAAGCGGATCAGGAGCCTTCCACCTACAGCCTGCTGACCGCCCGCGAAAGCGAGGTTCTCAAGCTCATCGCCGAAGGAAAGAACAACACGGAGATTGCCGAAACCCTTTGTTTGAGTATGAATACCGTCAAGACCCACATCAAGAACATCTTCCAGAAACTGGAAGTGGAGGATCGGACCGCAGCGGCCCTCAAGGCCATCCGCGACCGGATCATTTAAAATAGTCCCGTTACCTGTCTAGAAGGAGTCACCCAAACCCATGACGCCCAACACCGAACAATCAATGCTTAACAAGAATGCCCTGATGTGGACCTTTCTGCTCGGCATCCCCGGCTTTCTGCTCCTGCTGATTCTCTACAAAATGAGCCAGATGCCCCAGTAGCACACCCGTCCGGGTGTTCATAGAAGGGATTTCTCCATGAACCGGACCCCTTTTTTCATCATAGCCTGCGGTATGCTCTCCATCCCGCTGCTGCTCACCGGCCCTGGCCGGGCGGAGAACAGCGAGGCCGTTTTCAAGAACATCTCCAAGGGCTGCATGCGCGAGATGTCCTCCAAGGTCATCAACCGGGAAACGGCAACAGCCTACTGCTACTGCTACGCCGAAGAACTGACGTCCATGCTCACCCCCCAGGATTTCGAGCGCATGGGCCACTCCGGCGTCAGCGACCGGGACCAGAAGTACTTCAAACGCGCCCGCAAAAACTGCAAGCCCAAATCCGAAAAAAGCCGCAATCCCTTCAACAAGATTTTTGAGTAAAAGGGAATGAATTCCCGCCGGAGTTTACCCCTGCGGAGGCAGGGGCGGGAATAACAGGAGGGTACGCTAGATCCGGCGCAGATCCTTGCGCAGGATCTTGCCCGTGGCGCCCTGGGGGATTTCCGTCACGAACTCAAAGGTCTTGGGGATCTTGTACTCGGCCAGGCACGGCTGGCAGAAGCGGTAAAGCTCGTCACCGGTGGGCCGGGACTGGCCGGGGTCCGGCACCACGAACGCCTTGATCTCCTGGTGGTAAAGATTGGACGGCTCACCGATGACAGCCACCGCCTGCACGGCGGGATGCCGGTGCAGGACCTCCTCGATTTCCCGCGGGTAGACCTTGACCCCGCCGATGTTGATAAGATCGTCCATGCGATCCACGATGGTCACATAGCCGTCCTCATCCAGGAAGGCCATATCCCGTGTGCGCAGCCAGCCGCCTTCCAGCAGGACCTTCCGGGTTTCATCGGGGCGGTTGAAATAGCCCAGCATCACGATGGGACCTTTCACCTGCAACTCCCCGATTTCTCCGGCAGGGAGAACACGCCCGTTCTCGCCCTCCTCACATGAGGCCACCCGGACCGCCACCCCCGGAATGGGCGGACCGACGCTACCCGGCTTTCGGAGGCCCGTCAGGGGGTTGGAGCAGACAATGGAGGAGGCTTCGGAGAGACCGTACCCCTCCTGCACCGGTGCACCGAAAGCGTCCTGAATTCGCCCGATCAACTCCACCGGCATGGCCGCCGCCCCGGAATGACACACCCGGATGGAGCTGACGTCGTAGGCATTCTCTTTGAGATGGGTGAGCATCATCTGGTACATCGTCGGCACGGCGGCCATAAACGTCACCTGGAATCGCTCGATGGCTTCGAGTACTTTGCGGGGGCTGAACTTTTTCACCAGGACCACGGCGGCCCCCGCGATCATGGCCGACACCAGCACGTTGGTCTGGCCGAAAACGTGGAACAGAGGGGAGATGGTAATGAACCGGTCCGTCGCCGTCGCCCCGATCACCCGGACGTTGGCCAGGGCATCCGCCCGGATGTTGTCATGGCTGAGCATCACCCCCTTTGGCCTGCCGGTGGTGCCTGACGTGTACACCAGGGTCGCCACCGTCTGCGGCGTCACGTCACGGGGAAAGGGCGGACGGGGCGAACGGCCCTCCCGAACGAGGGCATCGTATTCCTCGGCAAGCAGAATCCTCTCCAAGCCCGGCACGTCCAACCCGGAAAGCACCTCCGAAAAATCCTGGGAGGCCAGCAGCATTCTGGCCCCGGCATCGTCCAGGATCACGCCGATCTCCACCGCCGTCAGGCGGGTGTTCAGGGGGATCGCCGTCACTCCCAACCCCAGAAGGGCAAAAAAGCTCACCACGTATTCGCGCTGGTTGAGCATCAGCAGCCCCACCCGATCCCCTTCGGCCAGTCCCAAGGCTTCCAGCGCCCCGGCCAGCGCCCGGATCTCCGACGAGAGTGCGTCATATGTAACAAGACCCGCCTCGCCCAACAGGGCAGGGGCGTCCGGCGTTTTCAACGCCGTTTCCAATACGGTCAGGGCCAGGTTTTTCGACACGTCACCCCCTCAAACCCGCACGATCCGCCCATCTTCAATGCGGGCATGGATTTCCTCGATGACCCGGTTGTTGGCCCTGGGGAAGGCGAAGTCCGTGAGATCCTCCGGGGCGACCCACCGCCAGTCGTCGGCGCTGTTGAGGACCGGTTCGCCGGAAACGTAACGGCAGTCGAAGGCATGCAGGGTGATGCGGAAATGGGTGTAAGCATGCCTGACCGCCACCAGCTTCTCGCCCACCTCGATCTCGATGGCCAGTTCCTCGGTGATTTCGCGCCGCACCGTCTCAACGAGCGTCTCGCCCGGCTCCTGCTTGCCGCCGGGGAATTCCCACAGGCCGCCCAGCAGACCCTCGCTGGGCCGCTGCTGGATCAAAATCCTGCCCTCATGCCAGATGACCGCCGCGCCGATATCATAGTGGGGCGATACTTTTTTTGCGCCGCGCACCGGGCGCTCATGCTGGGTACCCGCCGCCGCCGCCTCGCAAAATGCGCGGACGGGACACAGCAGGCACTGGGGCTGTTTCGGGGTGCAGAGGGTGGCGCCCAGTTCCATGATGGCCTGGTTGAAGGCGTAGGGATCATCGGCCTGATCCAACAGATCGCGGGAGTGTTCCCAGAGTTCCTTCTGCACCGCAGCCTGGGCCGGGTCCCGGCAACGTCATAGAGGCGGCTCAGGACCCGCTTGACGTTGCCGTCCAGCAGGGGATGACGCTGCCCGCGGGCAAAGGTCAGGATCGCCCCCGCCGTGCTGCGGCCAATGCCAGGCAGGGCCTCCGCCTCTTCAAGGGTGGACGGGAACTCGCCCCCATGTCGTTCGACCATCAATCGCGCCGCCTTGTGGAGATTCCGGCCACGGGCATAGTAGCCCAGCCCTTCCCAGGCTTTCAGCACTTTTTCAGGGGAGGCTGCCGCCAGATCCCCCACGGTGGGGAACAGGGCCAGGAATTTTTCATAATAGGGAATGACAGTCGCCACCTGGGTCTGCTGAAGCATGATTTCGGAGAGCCAGATGCGGTAGGGATCGGTCGTGTTGCGCCAGGGCAGATCCCGGTGGCCCGCCCTGTACCAGGCCACCAGCGCGTCGGCAAAACCGGTCTTGTTCGAGGATGTGTTCCGGGATGCGGTCATGATCCGATCGTATCAGGAGCGCTTGCCCAAGACCATCCCGAAAACGTCAACGCCGGTCCGGCTCAACCCGGATCAGCCAGAGGACCAGCAACAGCACCCCGTGGGGAAGCAGGCCCAGGCTGAAGGTTACGATCTTCAGCCCAATGGAGAGCAATCCGCCACTGAAGGACAACAGAAACCCCATAATCAGAAACAGCAGGCCGGGGAGCATGACGAGCAGCATGGGCAGCAGGCAGAGCGTGATGCCCGCACGGGTGGACCAGAACGACCCGGCAGGCGCCTGCTTTGCCGAGCGCTCCACCGGCAGGACAAAGAGCAGGGAATGGAAGAGGGCGTATCCCGGCGCAGCATACAGGGGAACCAATGCCAGCACGATCCACCGGGACCACCCGCGCCATTCCCCGAACGCAGGCGGCAGATCATGGGCCGACTGCTCGATCACCGTTGCCAGCCCTTCGTAGAAAAGCATGACGGGAACGGCGGCCAGGACGCACCAAAGCGCAAAGGTCAGCACGCCCAGCGCCAGCCAGTATCCCCAGAACACGGCGGGCAGGGAAACCTCGCCCGCATAGAGTCTCTTCAGCAGGGAATTTTTCGATACGACCTCCGATCCCGCCGCCGTCACCGGGGCGCCCTGCGCAAAAAGAGGACCAGCAGGGCGAGGAGATTCGGAATCGCCAGCACCGGTACAAGGTACAAAGGCTCATACCACAGGGAGGCCCAGTAGAGGGAAAATCCGAGCATCCCCAGAATCAGGACCACCGGAATCATGAGCAACGGCACCTTGTTGGGGGGCTGCTCCCGGCTCAGGGTTTTCCACAGGGGGGACGTCAGCAGCAGGGTGTGAACGAACCAGAAGGCGGGCAGCAGGACCATAAAGGCCACCGCCTCCGGCGAGGTCAGTTTCATGTAGAGGGTTCGTCCCGTGTTGAACCAGCCGGCGTTGGCATGGACCAGCGGCGCCGCGATGACAGCCCAGGGGATGAAGATCGCCAGACCCGTCAGGAGCCAGTCCTGGAAAAACAGGGACTGGAGATCCATTTTACCCTCATAGAGTTGTCTCAGCCGTGAAGGCCGCTTCTGCTCGGTTGATTCCGTCATGGTTGGCGTACTCTCTCTCTTTTGACTCCCGGTTATTCGAGGCTGGCATCACGGCTGCCGCATCGCCTCCTCTTCTATTGTACGCTATGGCTCGCGTCGCTCTGTCTATTCAGATTATTATGGCTCGCGTCGCTCTGGGGGTTTTGACTTTATGGCTCGCGTCGCTCTGGGATTTTTGACTTTATGGCTCGCGTCGCTCTGGGGGTTTTGACTTTATGGCTCGCGTCGCTCTGGGGGTTTTGACTTTATGGCTCGCGTCGCTCTGGGGGTTTTGACTTTATGGCTCGCGTCGCTCGCCATGTCTGCGATCCGCCGGGGCCTCGGTTCTGATGAGGGCCAGGAACAGGATCACCAGCCCCGTGGGCAATCCCAGCACAACCAGCACCAGCGGCAGGTAGGGCGACCAGACCTCATGATATTGCGCCAAGGGAGTCATCAGGACAATCAGAAAAATGGAGACCAGCCCCAGCAGCAGAATCGCCCAGGCCGGGTCCACGATTTTGCGAAACGCTGTAAATAAAGGAACCAGCAGCAACTGGGTATGCAGGTAACAATAAACCGGCACCTGCGTGATGACGTAAATGGCCAGCACATCCAGCGGGGAAAGGGCAACGCCCACCAAGTGAAAGCCCGCCAGGGTCAAGCCGTATCCCAGCACCAGCGTTGCCAGCCCCAGCAGGAACCCGTACCGGAACAGCAGCATGTCCAACGGGATGCGATCCGAATACAACTGCCGAAGCAGGGACAGTCTGACCCGATCCCGGCGTTCTTCGATACTCATAGGCCCGTGGATGAAACGTTCTGAAGGACACGGGGACGGGCCTGTTCCCATTGCCATGCCGTCTCTATCATCGCATCCAGGGTGCTGCACTGGGGATGCCAGCCCAGAACGCGGCGGATTTTTTCCGAACTGGCCACCAGGGCCGCCGGGTCACCCGGACGCCGTTCGCCTTCCACCACCGGCACCCGACACCCCGCGATCCGTTCGCAGGCGGCAATGACCTCCCGAACCGTATAGCCCGTCTCGGAACCCAGGTTGAAAACCTGGGAGGTTCCTCCCTGTTGCAGGTACTCCAGTGCCAGCAGGTGGGCACGGCCCAGATCGTTGACGTGGATGTAGTCCCGGACGCAGGTGCCGTCGCGGGTGTCGTAATCGGTGCCGAACACGGTCACGTTGGGACGCTGACCGCTGGCTGCCTGTAGCACCAGGGGGATCAGGTGGGTTTCCGGCTCGTGGCATTCACCCAGGCGTCCGCCCCCATCCGCTCCCGCCGCGTTGAAGTATCGCAGGGACACGTAACGAAGGCCGTAGGCATGGGAATAATCCGCCAACATCTGCTCCACCACCCGCTTGGTAAAACCGTAGGGATTGACCGGACTGAGCGGATGCTCCTCCGTCAGGGGCAGGTGCATGGGAATCCCGTACGTGGCGCAGCTCGACGAAAAAATAAACCGGCCTACCCCCGATTCGCGCATGGCCGCCAGCAGTTGCAACGTGCCGTAGACATTATTCATGTAATATTTTTCCGGCTCATCCACCGATTCACCCACGTAGGCGAAGGCGGCAAAATGCATCACCGCCTCAATACCGTATTCTTTCAGAACCCGGCTGACCAGGGATTTGTCCAGGATGGACCCCTCAACAAAATCCTCGCTCAGGACAAATTCACGGTATCCGGTAGACAGGTTGTCCAGAATAACCACCCGCCAGCCCGCATCCAAAAGCTGCCTGACACAATGGCTTCCAATGTACCCCGCGCCGCCGGTCACAAGAATGCTGGGCATAAGAACTGCGCTCTCCGCTTCAATGGCGTATGCCAAATTCTGGCAAACATTCCGCCCGCTGTAAAGCCGCCTGATAAAACCATCGCTTTCATCCGCGTGTTTAAGTTTTTTAACAATCGTTGCTGCCGGTTTTCGCAGTACAGCCGAAAGTCCTGAAAACGTCGATAACATCAGGGACCAAAGAGCATCCGAAAGATATCTTTTGGGGAGTATTTTTAAAAAATTAAGGACGCGGAGGCAATTTTAATAAAATATTTGTTTTTATTTGTTTAAGAAAATTATTCTGCATATTTACATATATGTCTGAATAAAAGGATTTTCCCAATCTGGGCAGGATGCTCGGACCCCCCCTAATAAAACGGAGAGAGAGGAAAGAGAGAAGGAGGAGGCCCTCAAATGTCATCCCTGTATACCACAAATTATGGTATGAACGGCGGAGGCGTTGGCAATTACACTCCCGGTGTCGGTTATAACAATAATGTTAATAACGGCGGCTTCGGGAATGCTCCCCAACAGCAGGCTCGCGTGCGTCAAAGCGACAATGCCGGTCTGCAAGCCTACATTGATGCCGTAGACCAAAACGGAAACGTCAACCAGAGGAAGATTCGCGCCGGCGGCGTGGATACCGGAACGGCCCGTTCCCGCATCGTGGAAGGGTACGCAGCCGAGTTCTACGCTGGTGGCCGTATTGAAAACGTCAACGACATGAGCCGCAACCTGGACGTGCTCTACAGCGATCTCAATTCCGGAGATCCGAGACGCCAGGCCGCTGCGACATTCTCGTTGGTGGCTTCCCGTTACAAGAACGACGGTGAAAACTACAGCAACGGCAACCTGAAGAAGGTGCTGGAGTCCACAGGCAACGGCGACCTCATCAAGGGCGGCGTTGGCAACAAGGACGTTGAAACCCTGGCCGCCGTCACCTACGCGCTGAAACGCGGCACGCTGCAACTCAGCGATGTTTACGGTGCGGACGGCAAGGACGTCAACGGCAACAAGTCTGTTAAAAACAAGGGTGCCTATGATCGGGCCATTGCCGCTGTCGGCAACGGCGATCTGAGAAGCAACCTGGACGACCTTAAAAAAGGCGCAGGCGCAGCCGGTAATGCGGGCAATGCCGGTAATGCTGGCAACGCGGGCAATGCCGGTAATGCTGGCAACGCTGGCAACGCGGGCAATGCCGGGGCAGCCGGTAACGCCGGTGGCGCTTACAACCCGGCTGGACTGGCGGGTCAGGGCGGTCTGCAAGGCCTCATCATGATGATGATGCAGATGCTGATGCAGATCATGACCTCCCTGCTCGGACAGCAAGGTGGCAACCCGTTCCAGAACAGCCTCTATGGCGGCCAAAACGGTTACAACCCGTACCTGGCCAGTAACCCTGAAACGTTTAGTCCGTTCCAGTTTGGTCTGGGCACTGGCAGAACCGGTGTCGGCAACGCTGGCAACGCCGGTAATGCGGGCAACGCGGGCAACGCCGGTAATGCGGGCAACGCTGGCAACGCCGGTAATGCGGGCAACGCTGGCAACGCCGGTAATGCGGGCAACGCTGGCAACGCCGGTAATGCGGGCAACGCTGGCAACGCCGGTAACGCCGGTAACGCTGGCAACGCCGGTAATGCGGGCAGCGCTGGCAACGCCGGTCAGGCCGGTAATGCGGTCAACGCTGCAGACGACGGTAATGCGGGCAACG
>JBDIVN010000012.1:0-107229 GCA_039794365.1 Candidatus Neutrinobacter sp.
GGATGGTGACGGAGACCAGGGCTTCGCTGCCCACAAGATCCATCGTCTCGCGGGCCAGTTTGAGCACTTCGTCATGGGTGAAGAAGAGGCCGTCGGCATAGAGGGCGTCATAGTTGCCCAGTTCAACGGCGTCGGCGCCATGACGAACGGCTTCGGCCAGGGTTTTGGGGTTGATGCAGGAGGCAAAGACGGTAAGATCGGTGATGGCGCGAACCTCGCCCACAATTTCAGGGCGGGCAGCCACGTCCACCGCAGAGGCGCGTGCAATGGTGGCGGCGCGGACGATCTGCAGGACGTTCTCAAGATCAAAGTTGGCGATGCCGGCAATCACCTTCACGGCCTTCTTTTGCTTCAGGGCGTGCCGGAACTGTTGGATTCTGGAATTCATAGGATGCTTGTTCTCCAATCCAATGCTTGTTTCATTCGTCAGTCCAATGGGGATAGAGGGGGTCGTATTCGGATACCTGACCTATTATTCCTGTTGGCGCGGGGCATGTCAACCTTGGAGGAAACCAAGGTTCTTACAGGGTTGTGGCATTAACCTGGGTCTCAATGTCCGGGTCCAGCGCGAGGGCTTCCTCTCGTTTGGCGGTGGCGCCCGCGTGTTCGCCGAGAAGCTCCAGCGACTTGGCCCAATAGATGAGCACCAGGCTCCGGGTGGCGGAAGACTCCCCGAAACGCGCTATCAGCGTGGAAAACGCCTCGTTCATGGTGTCCGGCCCGTTCAGCCGCCCCAGGACCAACGCCCGGTTGGCCCAGGCGTCGATGTGATCCGGGGCCAGGGATACGGTTTTCTCCAGATGGGAGAGGGACTGCTCGTAGCGTTCCCGACGCTCCGGCGAATCCCCCGATTCTTCCGCCTGTCTCAGGAGGGCCACCCCCATCAGGAATTGTCCGGGAACGCAGCCGGGGTCGATCTGAACGGCGGCTTCCAGGATTTCCTGGGCTTTCTCCAGGTTTTTTTCCTTCAGATGGATTTCTCCCAGGGCGATGCGGGGTTCCAGGTACTGGTCCGCCAGGGCGATGGCCTTTTCGAACCGGCTGATGGCGTCACGCACATCGCCGCTGCGGTAGAGGATGTTGCCGTAGAAGAAGTTCACCTTGGGCGATTCCGGGGATTTGCGCAGAACGGGGCGCATGGTGCGGACGGCCTCGGTGGTCTCCCCGGTTTCGCAGTAGGCCAGCGACAGGTTGATGGCCGCATCCTCGAAGGCCGGGTCCTCGTCCAGAGCTTTTTTCAGGTGCTCGATGGCCCGTCCGTAGTCTTCGAGACCCAGGTAATGGGTGCCCAGGAGGTAGTGGACGTTGGGATTCCAGCGGTCCATCTCCTCCACCTCGAAGAGTTTTTCCAGGGCCAGATCCGAAACCCCCAGCTTGATGAGGGCCAGCGACCAGTTCAGCAGGATGTCCGGGTTCTCCGGGTCTTTCTCGTGGGCCTTTTTCAGATACTCCAGGGCTTCCTCGTAGCGCTTTTCTTCTACCAGGGCCGCCCCCCACTGGGTATAGACATCGGGCAGGGAGGGGTCCATCTCCAGCGCCTTCTCGAATTTTTTGTACGCCTCGTCCGGCTTGCCGGACTTGAGCAGGGCGATGCCCCAGCTCTTGTAAGCCTCCGCCAGATCCGGGTCCAGCATCAGGGCATGACGGTAGTTGGCAATGGCCACATCCAGACGCCCCAGGTTGGCCAGCGCATCGCCCAGGTTCATATAGACCTCCGGCTTGTCGGTGGTCAGTTCCAGGGTCTTGCGGGCCACTTCGATGGCTTCCTCATAGCGTCCCAGGCGATTAAGGGCGACACTCCAGAAGTACCAGGCGTCGGCATGCTTGGGAATGTAGCGCAGGGTGACCTTGAATTTCTCGATGGCGGTGACGTAGTCTTCCAGTTCGGCCAATACGGCGCCCCAGAGGAAGTAGACATTGGGCTGGTAGCTGCGGATGGCGAGCGCCGCCTTGAAGTTCTTGATCGCCTCATGGTATTCGCCGGCGCGGGCCAGGGCGATCCCCCAGTTGACGTAAGGCTCCGGGTTGTTGGGGGCGATGGCGATGGCCTTTTCGTACTTTTCGCGGGCGCCGCGGGAATCTCCCATCTCGACGAGCGCCGCGCCCCAGAGAATGTAGTTGTTCGCATTGTCCGGTTCGATATCCGTGGCCTGGCGGAATTTTTCGATGGCCTCGTCCAGCCGGTTCAGCTTGGCCAGCGCCACACCCCAGTTGGTATAGCACTCCACCCGGTCGGGGGCCATTGTGCTGGCCTTCTCAAACTTTTCCAGGGCGGCTTCCAACTGGCCCTCCTGGGCCAGGTTGATGCCCCAGTTCACGTAGGCCATGGCATGATCGGGCGCGGCCTCGACGGCCTTTTTGTACTCGTCCACCACCTGGTTGTAGCGGCCGATCTTGTCAAACACCTTCGCGAAAAAGTCCTTCATTATGATCCCATTGTACTAAGGAAAAAGAGGCCCGATACGGGGCCTCCTTTCCTGTTAATGATACAAGCCTGTACGGCCGGGCGGCTATTCTGCGGCTGCCGCGCCGCCTTCAAGGGAAAACGGATCGTCAAAGTCCAGGTGGTGGACAAAATCCAGAAGGTCCGATGCATGCCAGTGCCACTTGGGCACCTTGTGCGCACCATACTTGCCGACGCTGGTGTCGAATGCATCGAATCGGTGGTTATACGTCATCGGGGTCGATCCTCCTTGGATGGGGTTGCTGTCACCGAAACAGGATTGGGTCTCAATGTCGGCGCCCGGCGGTGAAAATCACCGCCAAAAGACCCGCGCTCTCATCACGAGCCATGTCTACCAATTTCCTCACTGATCTTTCTCGACGTTCGGAGAAAGCCCAACTCCTTGTTATAAATCCAGTATAACGATCTTTTCGGGAATGCGCTAGCCCGAAGACCTTCTATTGATAAGAAAATTCGCAAATTTGTTTATTGTATTTTTAAAATCCTTGCCCCGCGCCGTCTTACAGTTGTCATACAAATCTGATAAGTAATAAGGACGATTTTTTTCACTGGTTGATTGGAGTCTCCCCCCCTTATGATCCCCTCTCTGCCCTCTGATTCACCGGCCATGCGTGATTCTGCCCGGTTTTCCGGCATGCGGCTGACGGTTCGCGACCTGGCTTCCTGGCAGGGCAACCCGGCAGAAGCCCCCTACGACTCTTTGCAGTCCCTGATGGTTGGCACCCTGGGCGGCGACGAAGTCCTGCTGACCTTGCCCGGCGATGCTTTTGACGCGCCCCAGCAGAACTTTTCCCTGGGGGAAAGTCCGGCATTGGCCCCCCTCATTGCTTCCCTCAAGGCGGGCGAACCGTTCCAGCGGATCTGGCCGGAGTGGCTGGAGCGTCTGGCGAAGGGGGAGTTGCCCCTGACCACCTGTCAGGGGCAGAGTCTGACCCTGCCCAATGGAATGAAGGCCGAAGAACTCCTTCTCAAGGCATTTGAAACCGTTGTGCCTGTGATTTCCGAGCCTCAGGGCGGTGAGCGCAAGGAATTCAACGGCCCAGGCAATTCCTGGCGGGCGGTCTATATTATGCCCCGTGTTCCCCGGCGAGCGCAGCGGGAAAAAACCCCGGAGGTTCGCCAGACCCCGGAGCCGCCTGTCGCGCTGACAGGTTGGCGAGGCCTGCTGCAACGCCTTCGCGCATAAATAAAGGCCCTGTCCTTCCTGGGACGGGGCCTGAAAAATAATCCTGCTAATATCCTTAGAGTGGATCGGTTTTGGAATCAGCCGATCAGGCCGTTTCCGATATCGATTTCACTGGCCTTCATGATGAGGGCCTGGTAGATGACCTTTTCCGGAGAGGTGTTCACCGAGGAGAAAGGGTCGCTGTGCTGTTTCTCCTTGGCATCTTCCAGCAGCTTTTTCGCCATTTCCGAAATTTCCAGCACCAGCTGGTAACGGTTCTCTACCTTTTCGTTCAGGTCACAGGCAATCTGTGTAATGGTTGAGGTCATCTCGATTGAGCACTCCATCGACATTCCACGGGACACCCATTGTAATGAAAGGGCGGGGCCGGTGTCAATTTAACTGGCCTTGGCCTGCTCGTTCTCGCCGGTTCTTGGGGCGGCAATGTTGAGAATTTTGAGGAAAACGGCAATCAGCTGGGGGTCCCATTTGGTGTGGGCGCCTTCTTCCAGGATGGCTGCGGCTTCTGTGATAGGCAGCGCCTTGCGGTAGGAGCGATCCGAGGTCAGCCCGTGAAAGGCGTCCACGATGGAGACGATGCGTGCCCCCAGCGGTATGGCATCACCGGCAAGGCCCGCCGGGTAGCCGGTACCGTCCCAGTTCTCGTGATGGTGCTCGACCATGGGAATGACGTCGCGCAGGGCGGTGACCGGGGCGAGGATCTGCCGGGCGCCGATGACCGGATGCTGCTTCATGATTTCCCATTCGCGCTCGTTCAGGGGGCCTTTCTTGCAGAGGATGCTTTCCGGGATGCCGATCTTGCCGATGTCATGGAGGAAGGCGGCGAGGCGCACCTGTTCCACCTCTTCGGGCGGAAGCCGGAGGGCATGGGCGAGGGCCACGGCATAGTTGGCCACTGCCTGCGAGTGTCCGCGGGTGTACTTGTCCTTGGCATCCAGGGCGCCCGCGAGTGAACCGATGGTTTCCAGCATCAGGTGTTCCGGCGAGGCGGCGGCATCCGGATCGCGGGTCCGGTCCTTCTGCTCCATTACGCCGAGCAGCTCCTCGAAGATCCGGTGGTTGTCATACTTTCGGGCCACGTGAGAGGCGAAAACCTCCAGCACGGTCTTGTCGTTAAGGCGTTTGGCCTCTCGGTAGGCGACCTTCGTGGGGCTGTCCGTCTTGCCGCCCTTGAATTTAGCAAGATGCAGGGCCTGTTCGGTGTACTTGAGCAACGTGTCCTTGTTCTTCGTGTCGTTGGGAAAGGTGGCGTAGCCGATGCTGGCTGAAATGGGCTGGCCCTGATCACCGGGCGCCCGTTCGCGCAACCCCTTGAGGAAGCGTTCGGCAATCTCGTCCGCTGCCTGCGGGTCGGTTTCGGGGAGGATTACGATGATTTCGTCGCCGCCGTAGCGGGCTACCGTGTCGATGCCCCGAATCAGTCGCCGGACTGTCGAGGCCAGGTGACAAATGGCGTTGTCCCCGGCCACATGCCCCAGTTCCTGGTTGATATCCTGGATATTGTTGATGTCCAGGATCATCGTGGTCACCGCCGTATCATTTTCCTGGGCCTTGTCCAGCTCGGTTTCCAGAAGGCGCTGGAAATAGGTATGGGTCAGCAGCCCGGTCAGGGTGTCGATCTGGGCCTGGGATTTCATCCGGTCGCGAAGCGTCAGGTTCCAGACCAGTTGCGCGATCTGGTCGCGCAGGGTGTAGAGGTAGGACAGCTTCGCCTGTGAGAAGGCGTCCACCTCGGCGAACCCCAGGGTGATCATGGCGATGGCCTTGTTGTCGGCGATAAACGGGATGCTGAAACAGTTGAGGTGGTTGTCCATCGGCTGGGCGATATCGAAGTAGGGATGGATATGGGTGCCGAGATCGCGCAGCCGGGAAGTGAAGGTGGTGTCCCGTCTTGTATAGGCCTGGATGAGGTGGTTACTTCGGTCGGACATGGAGATGATGGGGGAATCGAAGGGTATTTCCGGGCTTTGGGGATAGATATGCCTGAGCCGGATGAAGTCGCCGCTCTCATCCAGCACCGAGAAGCACATCAGATCCAGATCCGAGCTGCTGTTGAGGCGACGAATGAAAAATTCCCAGAGGTCGTCGAGGTCCTGGGCCGTGGTGATGAGATGACGCACGTCCTCTTCGGGGGTCAGGATGCGTGAACGCGAGGAGGGGCGCTCCGCATGGCGTTTTCGGATGCGCCCGGCCTTTTCCGCTTGCAGGATGCTGCTGGCAAAGGTATCCAGCGCATCGGCCACGCTCTGCGCCAATTTGCTGTAAAGGGCTTGATTCACCAACCGGGACTCCACTCTCGAATTGAGAAGGCTGAGGGCCTCGCCTGCCATTATAACAAATTGTGAAGCTTGGCTCCAAAATGATTGTGAAGCGTTGGTGCAGGAGGCGCTCTAGAAGATTCCAGGACGGCGTTTCGTACCGATATGTTCAACACCGGGGAGATTGAGGATGCCTTTGATCCGGCTGAGGCGCACCTGGGCGCTGTATACGGTACCGTCTTTGCTGAGAGGGGTCAGTGTATCCACCTGCCCCCGCAGGATCACCTCATTCAAAATCGGCTGGGCTTCGATGACAACGCCCACCGTGGTGTCGGCCAGCGGGTTGTCGTTGTAGCGTTCCAGGGCGCTGGCAATGTTAACGTCCAGGCGGCGATCCGGCAGGAAGCTTCCGGAGAACCTCAGCCCGGTCAGGGGTTGGAAGCCAATGGGTCGCATGCTCATCTAGATCAGCCCCAGTTCCTTGCCGATTTTCTCGAAGGTTTCGATGGCGAAGTCCAGTTGGGCCTGGGTGTGGCCCGCCGTGATGATGAGCCGCACCCGCGCCTTGTCGATGGCCACGGTGGGAAACACGATGGCCCGCGCATAGATGCCTTCCTCATAGAGCCGGTTCATCAGCGTCACCGCCTTCTCGCTTTCACCGGCAATCACCGGGACGATGGGCGACTCGCTCTGGATATCAAAGCCGATGGACTTCATCCCCGCCTTGAAGTAGCGGGTGTTGTACCAGAGCTTCTGGATGAGGGCGTCGTCTTCGCGCAGAAGATCAATCGACGCAATGGAACTGGCCGTGACCGAAGGCGGATGGGGGGTGCTGAAGAGGAAGGGCCGGGCCTTGTTGATCATGATCTCGCGCATGGCCTGGGTGCAGGCGACGTAGCCGCCCATGGTTCCCACGGCTTTGGACATGGTTCCGATGACAATATCCACCCGCCCGTGCAGGCCGAAGTGATCCACCGTGCCCCGCCCGTTACGGCCAAAGACGCCGCTGCCGTGGGCATCATCCACCATGCAGATGGCGTCGTATTTTTCGCAGAGCTTGACGATCTCCGGCAACCTGGCTACGTCCCCGTCCATGGAGAACACCCCGTCGGTGACCACCAGGCGGCGGCGGTAGGACCTGGCTTCCTTCAGCCGGGCCTCCAGCTCGTTCATGTCCGAGTGGGCGTAGATCATCTTTTTCGTATTTTTCATCATCCGCACGGCGTCAATGATGCTGGCATGGTTCAACGCGTCGCTGATGATGCAGTCCTCGTCGCCCAGGATGGAGGTGATGGCCGCGTTGTTGGCTGTAAAGCCGCTTTGGAGCACCAGGGTGGCTTCGACCTCCTTGAACTCGGCCAGCTTGCGCTCCAGTTCCTGGTGGATATCCAGGGTTCCGATGATGGTGCGTACGGCCCCCGCGCCTACGCCGTATTGATCAACGGCTTTTTTGGCGGCCTCCTTCAGGCGGGGGTGGGTGCAAAGGCCGAGGTAGTTGTTGGAGGAAAAGTTGATGAGCTTTTTGCCGTTGAGGGTAATCTCCGTATCCTGTGGCCCCTCAACCGTCACCAGCTCCTGGTACAGGTGTTCGTCCTTCAGGCGCTGGATCTCGTCCTTGAGGAAATCCAGTCGGCGGGAGGTTTCGGTGGTCTGGGACATGGAAGCGTCTCCTTGTCGATCACGTTATCGATCACTTGGCTACGGGGTGAGGATCACCTTGCCGCTGTTGCCGGAGGCCAGCAGGTCGATGGCCTCGCCGAACTGTTCCAGGGGAAAGCGGTGGGTGATGATGAAATCGATATCCAGCTTGCCGGATTCGAGCAGTTCCAGCATCAGGTACCAGGTTTTGAAGATCTCGCGGCCATTGCAGCCGATGACCCGTGCCTCCTTGAAGATGATGTCGCGGTTAAGGTCCAGTTCCACCGGCTTGCCGGGGATGCCGAGCATGACATAGGTGCCTGCGAGCCGCAGGGCGGAAAAGGCGTCCTTGATGGCGGCGGGGCTGCCGGACATCTCCAGCACCACGTCCACCCCCCGGCCCTTGGTGCGGGATTTCACCTCGTCCGAGACGCTGACCCGGCTGGCGTCGAAGACCTCGTCGGCCCAGGCCTTGCGGGCCATTTCCAATCGGTAGGGGGCGATGTCCGAGGCGAAAACCCGTGTGGCGCCCAATGCCTTGGCCACCCGGATGGCAAACAGCCCCACGGGACCGCAGCCGGTGACCAGAACGGTCTTGCCGGAAACGTTCCCCTTGCTCACCGTATGCACCGCGTTGCCCAGGGCGTCGAGACAGGCGCCGTACTCCTGGGGCAGGCTTTCGGGGAGCTTCACCAGCTGCCACTGGGGAATGCGGATGTACTCGGCAAAGCAGCCGTCAAGATCGATGCCGAAGATCTTGCAGTTCTCGCAGATGTGGAAATGTCCGGTCATGCACTGGTAGCAGGTGCGGCAGGGCAGGTGCATCTCGGCGGAGACGTAATCCCCCGGCTGGTATTTCTCCACGTTGCGGCCCACCTGCTCGATGACGCCGCAGAATTCGTGGCCGAAAATGAGCGGTGGCTGGATGCGCGAGGCGCTCCAGTCGTCCCACCGGGTGATGTGGAGATCCGTGCCGCAGATGGATGCCTTGGACACCCGGATAAGCACGTCATCGGGTCCGATGGCGGGGACTTCCGCGTCGATCAACTGGAACCCGGCCTGGGGCGTAGGTTTCTGGATGGCTTTCATGAGGGTCTCATTCTCCGGATATGCACAGCCATTCTAATGAAAAGGGACGGGCAGGGCAAAAAATTCCGGACGAAAAGCCGGTTGTTGGGGCGGATTCCTATTGTTTTAAAAAAAAACGCCTGAAAACGGGCAATTTGACCCGTGCCGGTGTTTTAATGAGTGCAGAATTTCTGATATTGTCGAAACCACACTTAGGAAATTCCCGCTTCGCATCATGTACGACTTAGCGCCGGCCAGCCAGCACGTGAGACTCACCGCGGCTTACCCGGTACAACTGAAAAGCTCCCCCTCCCGCCATCCAATGTCCAGGGACTTTTTCCCCGTGACGGAGTTTGACATGGGCACCGGCTCCTCCCGCCGGGCGGTCCGCTGGATGCCCTTTGCCGGCGACACCTCCCGCCGTCTCAATGTGAAAGCCTAGATAGAATCGACCTTCGGCCCTATACGTTAAAGCGGAAGAGGACCACGTCGCCGTCCTGCATGAGGTAGTCCTTGCCCTCCAGGCGGGTCAGGCCCTTCTCCTTGGCGCCCTTTTCGCCGCCGTGGCTGATGTAGTCGCTAAAGGCGGTAACCTCGGCGCGGATAAAGCCCTTCTCGAAATCGGTGTGGATGATCCCGGCGCACTGGGGGGCGGTGTAACCCTTGGGAAACGGCCAGGCCCGAACTTCCTTCTTCCCGGCGGTAAAGTAGTTCACCAGTCCGAGGGTCCGGTAGGTGGCCTGAATCAGTTGATCGATGCCGGAGGTGCCGACCCCCAGGCTCTCTAAATACGAGGCCCGCTCCTCCGCATCCAGCTGGGTGAGTTCGGCCTCGATCTGGGCGCTGATGGGGACCACCTCGCGGCCCTCGCCTCCGGCGAACGCGACGAGCTTTTGATAGTGGGGATTGGATGAGGGGTTCGCCAAGTCCGACTCGGACAGGTTGGCGGCATAGATCACCGGCTTGGCCGACAGCAACTGGGCCTGCCGGAGGCGGCGCTGTTCGTCTTCATTGAGGTCCTTCAGGTTGACGGACTGTCCCTCCTCGACCAGGGGCTTGATCTTCTCGAACAGTTCGAGATCGGCTTTGGCGTCCTTGTCCTGGGTTTTGGCCTGTTTGCGCAGTTTCTCGATGCGCTTTTCGAGGGATGCCGAGTCGGCCAGGCACAGCTCGATGGCGATGGTTTCCACGTCCCGAACCGGGTCCACCGAGCCTTCCACGTGGGTCACGTCGTCGTTCTCAAAGCAGCGTACCACGTGGACGATGGCGTCCACCTCGCGGATGTTGGCCAGAAACTGGTTGCCCAGCCCCTCGCCCTTGCTGGCGCCGCGCACCAGCCCGGCGATGTCCACGAACTCGAAGACGGCGGGGGTGACTTTCTCGCAGTGGCCGGAAACCTGGGTGACAATGTCCTCCAGCGCCTTGAGCCGAGGGTCCGGCACCTTCACGATGCCCACGTTGGGTTCGATGGTGCAGAACGGGTAGTTGGCGCTTTCGGCTTGGTAGGAGGAGGTCAGGGCGTTAAAAAGGGTGGATTTTCCCACGTTGGGAAGTCCGACGATGCCGGCTTTTAGCACGGGTGGGGTCTCCCGGATTCAATACTCGATTCTCACGCGCGTGTCATGGGAACGGTTCTGCGCTAGAATAAAACGGTTCGGCCCCCGGTTTCAAGTGGTTGACGCAAGGACCCCACCATGCCCACCCCTTCGGTCTACCTCCATGAAGAACTGGCCCCCGAAGACCGTCCCGGTCTGGGGGACAAGTGGGTTTTTGTGGGGATTGATCTGGCCCCCAACGATATGCTGGAAACCGGTGTCGTGGCCGTGGATCGAGACAAGCAGATGCTGCGCATGGACAAGGTGAACACCGACGGGCAGGTTCACCAGTTCGTTGAGAGTCTGGGACCGCTGCGCAGTACGGTAGTGGCGCTGGATGTGCCCAAGAGCCTCTCCATTCCCGGACGCTGGCGGCAGGAGGAAGTCAAGATGTTTCCCCTGCGCCTGGAGCGTGCGGCCACCGGGGAGTTTACGGATCGCTGCAGTGAGCGGGCCTGGAACCTTTACCAGTCCCTGCGAAGCAAGGATTGTCTGGTCTTCCTCTATTTCAACCACCTGGCCAAAACCCGATACGACCTGTTTATCCCGTTTCGAACCCGTACGCCCCGCGGATGCCGGGCGTTGCAGGCGGTGATAAAAAACCAGCTGGATCTTGGCAACATGCCGGGCAATCTGGCGCCGAGTTCCGTGCTTGACGCCATGGTGGGGGCCTACACGGCATGGACGCTTTACCGGGGAAACTACGGCGAGGATTACCGGCTCCACTGGGATATCAATCGCCGGCTGATGCTGGAGCCGTTGCGCCGGGTCGACGGCTAGTCTTTATCGAGCAAGGAGGCGTTCGTGGCATCGCCGTTTCTGGCCTTTCTGGAAAACAGCTATTTTCATCTGCTCATCCTGCTGACCACCGTCCTCCTGCTGGGGGCGGCAGGCAAGGCGATGCCTTCGTGGCGCCTGGTCCTGCTGCTGATGGTTCCCATTCCTGCCGCTTTTGCCGCCTTCTGGCTGCCTTTTCTGGTGACCGGCATCGAGGTCTACAACGTCCTGCTGTTTCTGCTGATGCTGGCCGACCGCTTCCTGTTCTCCGTGGACCCCTCGGAAATCGAGTTGCGTCGGATGGTGAGCCAGAAGCTGGCCATTAACCAGCCTAATCCGGTGCTTATCCAGTTATTCAACAACAGCTTGCGGCCTATCCGAGGGTCTCTGGCGGATCACGCCCCGGAAACCTTCCGGTGGAAAGGGGAACAGGTTTTTGAAATTGCCCTGCATCCGCGCCGCCGACTCAACGTGGAGTACGAACTGATCCCGATGGAGCGCGGGGCGTTTGAGTTTGGACAGATCCACTTCCGCTACGCCAGTCGCCTGGGGCTGCTCTGGATTCGAAAGCTGGACGGACGCCGGGATCGGGTCAAGGTCTATCCGGATTTCAAGCGCATCCGGGAAATGCGGGTGCGTTTCTCCAAGAGTGTGAATGCCGGGGAGATCCGAAAGCGCATCCTGGGGATGGAGGGCACCCATTTCGCCGGGCTGCGGGGGTACCTGACCGGCGACGACGTGCGCCGGATTGACTGGAAGGCCACGGCCCGGATGGAAACTCCGGTTATCCAGACCTTTACCCCGGAGGTGGATCAGCCTATCCTGGTGCTCATCGATGGAGGGCGCAAGATGCAGAGCCTCATCCACGGGCTATCCAAGTTCGACTGGGCGCTTAACGCCGCACTTTCCTTTGCCGGGGTGGCCATCGATCGCGGGGACCAGGTCAGCATCGGCGTCTTTCATGGCGAACTGGCCCAGCATACGGCCATGGCCGGTGGCAAGAAACATCTGCAGCAACTGCTGGAAACCTTCCATGCCGTTCAGCCCCAGTCCGCCGAACCGGCCTACGAGCGGGTCATGGTCCAGGCCGCTCGTCTCCTCAAGCGCCGTTCCCTGGTCGTGATCTTCACGGACCTCATCGATCCCCTGGCCTCGCGCTCCCTGGTGAGAAGCCTTCAGGCGTTCTCCCACCACCATCTGCTGATGGTGGTGACCCTGGGGGACAACGAGATGAAAACCCTGGGGCGTTCGGTTCCGCCGGATGCCTACCGGGCCTTCGAGAAGGGGGTCGCCCTGGATCTGCTCAACATCCGCCAGAAGACCCTGCTGGAGCTGGCGAAAAACTACGGCGCCATTGTGGTGGACACGGTGCCCGAAAAGATGGATGAGGATCTGATCAACCGGTATCTTGCGGCCAAGCTGAAAAACCGGATTTAGCACGATGGTATGGCCATTAAAGTTTTCCTTCGGGCGAACGAAGTCTAAGATATGAATCAAGGCCCTGGACTTTCTGAAGTCCAATCCGGGAGATGAGTATTGTCCGAACAGTACGACTTTGTTCGCAGGCTGCGGGAGAAGCAGTCTCTGGAGGGAGCGCCGGAAGGCCTTCCGGAGGGGGCGCTGGCGGAGGAATTGCAGACGGCCCCCGCTGAAATAGAGCCGCTCTGCATGGAACCCCTTTATCAGGAAGCTGTTGAAGACGTCGTCCCTGGGGTCCCCCGACTCATACCGGGGCCGGACCCGATCTTCTGCGGCCATTGTGGCCAGTCCCTGATGAGCGCCCCCCATTCGGAGCGGCGTCATTCGCGTCTGGGGATGGCGGCCACGGCAAAATCCTTTATGCTGGGGTTCCTGCTGGTGGGCAGCATCCTCATTGCCCTGATCCTGCCGGAAGGTACGCCGGATATCTGGTACAGCCTCATCGCCCTGGTTTGGATGGGCGTACTTTCAGCGGCGGTGTTGGGTATGGGGATCAGCCTGCCCGGTCTGCTGCGGAAAAACCGTCACAACCTCTTTCCGGTGATGGGCATGGTGTTTAATGGCCTGATCGTCGGCTGTGTCATCCTGCTCGCGCTTTTCTGCACGGCCTGTTACCTGCTGTACCCGGAAGCCGGGACCGGCGAGGACGACTATGATTTCGTCCGGCGCATCTTGCCGGAGACGGTGAAAACCGTTTAGGGCCTACATCATTTTTTCGCGGACGAGGTTCCCGATGAGGGGGATTTCCGGGTCTTGGTCCTGGTAGACCTGGACGGTCAGAATGATCACGTAGACCAGGTAAGCCAGCAGGAGCAGGCCATAGATGGGCCCCAGGATCAGCCAGAGCAGGCCGAATGTAATTCCGCCCAGGATGGTGAAGACGATCGAAATGATGATATGAATAACCGATAAAGCCAGGGATTGAAGGGCATGGAACTTGACCCCCTCCTCGTCCTTCTTCACCAGGAAGATAATCAGGGGGACCAGCAGGGTGATGCTCAGGATGTAGGACAGGGCCGTCATCATTTTCTGATCGTTGTCCATGGGTGTGGGACTCCTCCAATCGTGGGACTATTCCCTCCATCATATCGGATTTTCCCGATAGAGGAAGAAAGAAAAACGCCCGCCGTTTGGGGCGGGCGTTTCAAAAAACCTTTCGGGACGGCGCAGGGCCTTACTGGGTGGAAACCGGTTCCTCTTCCTCGCTGTAGGTGAAGAAGACCTCCTCCTCAGGGGCGGGTCCTTCGGCCTCTTCCGCCACGGCCTCCTCGAAGCCGGCCCGGCGGATGGATTCGCCGCTCGAATCGTGTTTGTTGCGCTTGAGCAGTTTGGTTTTGTGCTTTTTCAGGCTGCGGTCCACCTTGCGCACCAGTTCGTCAATGCTGGTGTACAGGTTGTCGGTGGCCACCTCCACCCGGACGATGGCTCCGCGCACATGAACCGTGGCTTCGGCCACCTGGTTCTCGCGGATGCTGGGGTTTTTCTCGACGCTCAGGAAGCAGTGGACCTCCTGCACAAAGTCAAAATGCTCTTCCAGGCGCTGGAACTTGTCGCTGACATGGTCCTTGATGGCCTTGGTCAGGTCGATGTTGCGGCCGCTCACGATGATTTTCATAGTCTCACCCTTCCTTTGGTCAACGCAGACGAAAAACTGCTCTTCTATTATAGCGAAGACCGGCAGGGGCTGGCTACTGTCCAATCGGCTAGATTTTCATCGCCTCCCGGTCAGGCGCGGGCTTTCCCTGGCGCAGGGCCTTGAACGCGCTCAGGCCCGCATAGCGGGCGACGCTGCCGAGTTCCTGCTCGATGCGAAGCAGCTGGTTGTACTTGGCCACCCGTTCCGAACGGCTGGCCGAGCCGGTCTTGATCTGGCCGGAGTTCACCGCCACGGCCAGATCGGCGATGAAGGTATCCTCCGTTTCGCCGGAGCGGTGGCTGATCATGGTGGTGTAGCCGGACTGGTGGGCCAGGTTGATGGTTTCCATCGTCTCGGTCAGGGTGCCGATCTGGTTGACTTTGATCAGAATGCTGTTGGCGATGCCCTTTTCAATGCCTTCCGCCAAAATGGCCTTGTTGGTGACGAAGAGATCGTCGCCCACCAGCTGCACCTGGCCACCGAGGCGATCCGTCAGCTGCTTCCAGCCGTCCCAGTCATTTTCGGCCATGCCGTCCTCGATGGAGATGATGGGGTACTGCTCCACCAGTTGCGCGAGATAATCCACCATCTGCGGAGCGTCCAGGGAGCGTCCCTCGCCACGAAGCTCGTAGCGCCCGTTCTCGAAGAACTCGGTGCTCGCCACGTCCAAGGCGAGCTTGATGTGCTCGCTTGTGTTAAAGCCGGCCTTCTCAATGGCGGTCAGAATATAGTCCACCGCCTCGTCGGAACTGGCGAGATTCGGGGCAAAACCGCCCTCATCCCCTAGGCTCGTGTTGAGGCCCTTGGCCTTCAGCACGCTTTTAAGCGCATGAAAGACTTCCGCTCCCCAGCGCAGGGCGTCGGCGAAGGTCGCGGCTCCCACCGGGGCGATCATGAACTCCTGGATATCCACGTTGTTGTCCGCATGGGCGCCGCCGTTCAATATGTTCATCATGGGTACCGGCAGCACCGTGGCCGAGATGCCACCCAGGTACCGGTACAGGGGCAGTTTGAGGGACAGGGCTGAGGCCCGTGCGCAGGCCAGGCTCACGGCCAGCATGGCGTTGGCGCCCAGGCGCCCCTTGTTTTCGGTGCCGTCGAGCTGAAGCATCAGCTGGTCGATGTCCGCCTGCTGGGTGGCGTCATGGTCCGCCAGTTCCTTGGCGATCTTGTCGTTGATGTTGTCCACCGCCTGCAGCACACCCTTGCCGTTGTAGCGGGTTTTGTCCTCGTCACGCAGCTCCAGGGCCTCGCGCGAACCGGTGCTGGCGCCGGAAGGGGCGCAGGCGCGGGCAACGGCGCCGCTGGACAGGGTGACTTCGGCTTCCACTGTGGGGTTCCCACGAGAATCGAGAATCTCGCGGGCGGTGACGTGTTCAATATAAGAAGGCATGGGGCGGCTTCCTCCAACCAGATGCAGACAAACGCGGGCCTATTATAACGGGAACCCGGCGCAAAAGATACAGAAGGAGTCCCTACAGGGGCGGCTCGGTCCGGGTTTCTTCCAGAACCGTGTACAGGGTCGGCGCTTCCTGGATGGACACGTTTTTCTCCGGCACCCGTTCGATGCGCACCCTCAGGGTGCGGTTGCCGAAGCGCAGGGTCAGTTCCTGCCCTGCCTTCACCGTGCTGGCGGCCTTGGCCGTCTTGCCGTCGAGCAGGGCGTTGCCTCCATCGCAGAGTTCGTTGGCCACGGGGCGGCGTTTGACGAGCCGCGACAGCTTCAGGAATTTATCGAGCCTCATGGCCATAACCCTCATTGTCAAAAGAAACGGTCCGTATCATAATCGGGGCGGTTCTCGCTTGAAACATTTTATTTTAAATAGGACAGCAGGTATTTCCATGCTCGAATACGATTCCAACGAAACGTACCGGATGGCCCAGCAACAGCTTGACGATGTGGCCGCCAAGATGAACCTGGACTCCGGGGTTCACGAGCGGCTGCGCTACCCGCGCAAATCCCTTATCGTCTCGGTGCCTATCAAGCTGGACAACGGCCAGACCAGGGTTTTCACCGGTTACCGGGTTCAGCACGACCAGACGCTGGGTCCATCCAAGGGCGGGATTCGCTTCCACCACGAGGTGTCGCTGGGCGAAGTGGGGGCGCTGGCCATGTGGATGACCTGGAAATGCGCCCTGCTGAACCTGCCCTATGGTGGCGCCAAGGGCGGGGTCTGCTGCTTTCCCGAAGAAATGAGCAAGACGGAGATGGAGCGGGTGGCGAGGCGCTATACCACCGAGATCCTTTCCATCATCGGCCCCGAAAAAGACATCCCCGCCCCGGACATGTACACCAATGAGCAGACCATGGCCTGGATCATGGATACCTACAGCAACTTCGTGGGCTATGCCGTTCCCGGCGTGGTGACGGGCAAGCCGGTCTCGGTGGGCGGGACGCTTGGCCGGGTGGAGGCCACGGGGCGCGGGGTCGCGTTTACCGTCAAGCAGGCGCTGGAAAAAATGTTTTCGGGCATCGAAAAGCCCACTTGCGCGGTGCAGGGCTTCGGCAACGTGGGCAGCGTCTCGGCCAAGTACCTGTACCAGTATGGCCTGCAGGTCAATGCGGTGAGCGACGTGCATGGCGCCATCCACAACCCGAAGGGCCTGGATATTCCCAAGCTGATGAATTATATGCGCGAAACCGGGTCCGTGGTGGGCTTCGAAGGCTCCGAAAAAATTGACGGCAGCGAGCTGCTCGAACTCGACGTGGACGTGATGGTGCCTGCCGCCGTGGGGAACGTTATTCATGAGCGCAACGCCGATCGCATCCGCGCCCGGATTATCGCCGAAGGCGCCAACGGTCCGGTGACCAACGAGGCGGATCGGATTCTGTCGGAGAAGGGGACCTTCGTGATTCCCGGCATCCTGGCCAACGCCGGCGGGGTGGTCGTGTCCTACTTTGAATGGGTGCAGGACATCCAGCACCTCTTCTGGAGCGAGGAGGAAGTGACCGAAAAGCTTTATTATCTGATGGACCGGGCTTTTGACGAGGTGTTTCACCTGCACCAGACCCGCAATGTGGACCCGCGGACAGCCGCCATGATGATCGGCGTGGGGCGCGTGGCCGCCGCCAAAACCCTGCGCGGTCTCTACCCCTAGAATAAGGGCGGGGTGGACGCGCAAGGTTCATAAGATTTTACATTCAAAAAGCGTTACAGTTATGGCGTGCGTGCAAGCCCTCCCGATATAATGAGGTACGTAAATTGCTGAATAAACAAAACGTTTAGTCATTTGTTTGTTAACTATTCTGACTGGGTTTTGTTCAGCCGTTCGGTTCGTAGCATCGGTTTGAAGCAGCAAATGTCCCGGAGGTCTCCCCGCCGAGGGTTGGGGTGGTCTTGGGGTGGGAGCCAGACAATGGTCCGCGCAAAGGATAGAGAGAGCAATACAGAGAACAGCACCATGTTGGTTGATGTGTCGAAGGCCGTCAACTCGGCCCAGGCGTTACGTATCCTGGAAGAGTTCGTATCGGCGGCGCCGCTGCCCGAAGGGGGCGCCAAGGTGGATCTCAACAGCGGCAGTCTGCTGCTGACCGGGCGGGTCCTCTCCAAAATCAACGATCTGTTGCGCCAGTACGGGTCGGAGTTGGGCATTGTCTACGCCACTCTGCCCCAGACCCAGCAGTCGGCCCTGGATTGCGGCTTTTTTGTGAAGGAGCGTCCGCCCGGTGTGCCCGCTCCAAGGATCAGGACGCCCCTGAATCCCGTTTCGAACCCCCATGTTTCGGCGGGGAGTGTGGACAGCCTGGTCGATCAGTTCAAGGAGCAGTTCTCCGAGCGCTTTGCCGAGCAGTTCCCTGGTTTCTCCCCGGAGACGCCCCGTCAGCCGGCCCCCCGGTCCCAGGAGGCCAGTCTCCCCTTCGGGGATACCATGGCGATGGACCCCCAGATGTTTTCGCCGGTGCTGGAGCGGATTCAGCCGTCGGCACCCCCAAAGCCCGCCGAAGAGATTGTGGCGCAGCCGCCGGTTGCCGAAGAGTCGCTGCCGACCCTTTACTGGAAAAACACCCTGCGCTCCGGCCAGGTGGTCCGCTATGAGGGAAATCTGGTCATTGTGGGCGACGTCCACGGGGGCAGCGAGATATCCGCGACGGGCAGCATCCTGGTCTGGGGTGAACTGCGCGGCATTGCCCATGCCGGTGCGGGCGGCAACCGGCATGCCGAGATCCGGGCACTCAAGATCGAGGCGATTCAACTGCGTATCGCCGACGTCATCGCCCGCCGCCCGGACCGGATCTATTACCACAAGGACCCGGAAGATGGCCTGGCGATGCCCATGCCGGAAGTCGCCCGCGTGGATGACGGCGAAATCAAGATTTTTAATGATGTGATTGGAAGATGAGGTCACCCTGCAGCATGGCAAACAAGGAAGGTCGCGTTATCGTCGTTACGTCCGGAAAGGGCGGTGTCGGCAAAACCACGGCTTCGGCCAATATCGGCACCGGACTGGCCCGCATGGGATACAAAGTGACCATGATCGATACGGATATCGGTCTGCGGAATCTGGATATCCTGATGGGCCTGGAGAACCGGATCGTCTACAACATCGTGGACGTGGTGGAGGGGCGGTGCAAGCTCCACCAGGCTCTGGTCAAGGACAAGCGCCTGCCCAACCTGGCGCTGCTGGCGGCGGCCCAGACGCGGGACAAAAGTGCGCTGTCCGAGGATCAGATGAGGGAACTCTGCAAGCAGTTGCAGCAGGAGATGGACTTCATCCTCATCGATAGTCCCGCCGGGATCGAGCAGGGATTCCAGAACGCGGTGGCCGCCGCCTCGGAAGCCATCGTGGTCTGTACGCCGGAAATGTCCTCTGTCCGGGACGCCGACCGGATCATCGGGTTGCTGGAGGCCCGCGAGGACATCGCCACCTACAAACTGGTGGTCAACCGGGTCCGGCCCCACATGATCCGCTCCCACGACATGATGGACGTGGACGACGTGCTGGAGATTCTCTCCATCAAACTGCTGGGCGTGGTGCCTGAGGATCAGGACATCATTATCAGCACCAACAAGGGCGAGCCTGTGGTGTCCGTCGAGGAGTCCCTGGCGGGGCAGGCCTACCGTAACATTGCCCGTCGGGTGGCAGGGGAGGACGTTCCCTTCCTGGATCTGGACGTGCCAACAACCTGGCTGGAAAAGGTCAAGGGCTGGTTTGGCAAGACCAAGAGCGCCTGATCGACGACCATGAATAGAGCAATAAGGAGAACGCTGATGGGATGGCTAAGCAAGTTGTTTAACTTGGAAGTAACCCCGCAGGACAACACGAAGCAGCCGGAACGGGGCCAGTCCAAGAAGGACGCCTGCAACCGCTTGAAGCTGGTGCTGATGCATGACCGGACCCAGTTGTCGCCCGGCATCCTGGAAAAGATGCGCGATGAGCTGGTGGAGGTGATCTCGCGTTACGTCGAAATCGACAAGACGGCCCTGGAGCTGAACCTCGAAAGCGAGTCCAACACCATCGCCCTGGTCGCCAACATCCCCATGCTGCGGGCACGCGAGGACAAGGTCCCCGGCGAAGAAAAGCCGCCCCAGGCGGCCTCGGCCAACGGATAAGCCTTTTATTTTTTTCATCAACCGACTATCCCTGGAAGTCTCCGCTTGTGTGACTTCCTTTTCTTTTGCCCCTGGCGTCGGTTTGTGACCCAGGCCAAACCAAAAGCCCCGTCTAAAACAGACGGGGCTTTGAAAGTTAAACGAAGTGGAATCTAGAACTGGAGGCCGGCTTCGCGGGCGGCGTCGGCGAGGGCGGCGACGCGGCCATGGTAGACGTTGCCGCCGCGGTCAAAGACCACCTGTTCCACGCCCTTGGCCTTGGCCCGGCTGGCGATGGCCTCGCCCACCTGTTTGGCGGCCTCGACGTTGGCGCCGCTGCCGACCTTGGCACGCAACTCTTTATCCACCGTGCTGGCGGCCACCAGAGTCCGGGCGGCCACGTCATCAATGAGCTGGGCGTAGATATGCCTGCCGCTGCGGAAAACGGCCAGGCGCGGCCTTTCCGCAGTGCCGGTGAGCTTGCGGCGCATCCGGTAGTGACGTTTGCGGACCTTTTCGCGACGGTTGACCTGGGTAATCATGATGACCTCTTGGCGTTCCTAATGCTGTTATTTACCGGCTTTGCCGGCCTTGCGGCGAATCCGCTCGCCGGCGTACTTCACGCCCTTGCCCTTGTAAGGCTCCGGCGGACGCTTGCTGCGGACCAGGGCGGCCAGATCGCCGACCACCTGCTTGTCCGGCCCCTTCAGGGAAATCTTGGTGTTGGCTTCCACGACGGCTTCAACGCCTTCGGGCAGGTCGATGTCCACCGGGTGACTGTAACCCAGGGTCAGGTTCAGTTTTCGGCCCTGGACGGCGGCGCGGTAGCCGACCCCGGAGAGTTCCAGACGCTTCTCGAACCCGTCGTTGACACCCTTGACCATGTTGTAGACCAGGGTGCGGCTCAGGCCATGCAGGGACCGCGAAATCCGATCCTCGTTCTTGCGGGTCACCGTCAGGACGTTCCCTTCCAGGACAACGTTCACTTCGGGACGCAGCGTCCGGCTCAGGGTGCCGAGCGGGCCTTTTACGGTGACATGCTGGCCCTGGGGGGTGTCCTGGATGGACACCTCGACCTTGTCGGGCACATCGATGGGGGCTTTACCAATTCGTGACATGGTTGTCTTATGACCTATGATTCCTGTCTTGTACGTGTTATTCAACGAAGCAGAGGACTTCGCCGCCCACCTGCTGTTTGCGGGCTTCGCGGTCCGTAAGCAGCCCCTTGTTGGTGCTGACCACGGCGACACCGGCGCCGTCGAGGACGCGGGTCACGTTCTTGCCGGAGTACCGGCGCCGACCCGGACGGCTGTAACGCTGAAGTTTGCGGATGACCGGGTAACCCTGATCATCGTACTTCAGGTTGATACGCAGCATCTGGAATTTCTTTTCCTTGTCCTCGCGCAGTTCATAGCTGCGGATGTAGCCTTCGCGCTGCAGCAGCTTGGTCATCTCCACCTTCAGTTTGGAGGCGGGCACCTCGACAAACGGGTGGCTGATCCGGCAGGCGTTGCGGATGCGCGTCAGATAATCGGCAATGGGATCGGTGTTCATAGTGTCGTAACCTGTTCCTTTGCTTGTCGTGAATGCTTTTCTCGGCTACCAGCTCGATTTGAGGACGCCGGGCAGCTTGCCTTCGTGGGCCAGCTTGCGCAGGCAGAGACGGCAGATGCCGAAGGCCCGGTAGTAGGCGCGGGGCCGACCGCACAGGCTGCAGCGGTTCACCAGGCGAACCTTGGAATACTTGCCCTGCTCGGCCAGTTTCCGCCGTCTTTCCTCTTTGTTGATCATGGATGTCTTGGCCAATGTCGTTTCTCCTAAGAAGCCGCTGCGGTTTTACTCTGCTTGAAGGGGAAGCCCAGATGCGCCAGCAGCGCCCTGGCTTCCGAGTCGGTGTTGGCCGTGGTGACGATGGTGATATTCATCCCGCGGACTCGTTCAATTTCATCGTAGTTGATTTCCGGAAACACCAACTGGTCCTTGAGGCCCAGGTTGTAGTTGCCCCGTCCGTCAAAGCCCTTGTCGCTGAGGCCGCGGAAGTCGCGGATGCGGGGGATGGCAATCCCGTTGAGCTTGGCGACGAAATCCATCATCCGGTCGCCGCGCAGGGTCACCTTGGCGCCGATGGGCATCCCGGCACGGATCTTGAAGCCCGCCACCGATTTCTTGGCGCGGGTGATGGCCGGTTTCTGGCCCGTAATCCGGGTCAGTTCGCTGATGCCGACATCCAGGGCCTTGGCGTTGGTGGCGCCTTCACCGAGGCCGACGTTGATGACCACCTTCTCCAGGCGGGGCACCTGCAGCCGGTTGGTGTAGCCCAGTTCCTTCATCAGGGCGGGTACGACCTTTTCCAGATATTTTTCTTTCAGGGTGGACATGGTTGGTGTTCTCTTCAGATTCCTTACGCTCGTAATGCTGTGCTAGTCGTCGAGGTGCTCGCCGCTCTTCTTGGAAACGCGCACCCGTCTGGGGGAACCGTCGGCGTCGGTGATGGTCTCACGCCGGATGCGGGTCGGCTGCGAAGTCTTGAGATCATAAACCATCACCTTGGAGACGTAAAGCGGGGCTTCCATTTCGATGATGCCGCCGCGCTGGCCGAGCATGGGGTTGGGCCGCACGGCCTTCTTCACCATGTTGACGCCTTCCACCAGGACCTTCCCCTTGTCGGTGAAGACCTGTTTGACGATGCCGGTTTTGCCCTTGTCCTTGCCGGAGATCACCATCACGGTGTCGCCGCGTTTGACGTGGAACCGGGGCGTCTTGCCGCCCTTCTTGGGAGGGCGCTGCTTGTGCTGGGGTCGGGTTTGCAGGTTTGCCATGGGCTTTCTCCTAGAGGACTTCCGGCGCGAGGGAGACGATCTTCATGAATCCGCGTTCGCGCAGTTCGCGGGCAATGGGGCCGAAAACACGGGTGCCGCGGGGGTTTCCGTCCTTGTTGATGATGACGGCGGCGTTTTCATCGAAGGAGATGATGGAGCCGTCGGGCCGGTGGACCGAAAACTTGGTGCGCACGATGACGGCACGCACAATATCGGACTTCTTCACCGGGGCGTTGGGCTGGGCCTTCTTGACGACAGCCACGATGGTGTCGCCGATGCCCGCATAGGTGGCGCCCTTCTTCAGGACCCGAATGCAAAGCAGCTCCTGGGCGCCGGAGTTGTCTGCTACTTGTAAGCGACTTTCCTGTTGAATCATGATGGCTTAAATCTCCTGGGTCCTTTCAATAACCTGTTTCAACTGCCAGGTTTTATGCCGGCTCAGGGGGCGGCACTCCACAATACGGACCCGATCACCTTCGCGGCACGTGTTCTCTTCGTCATGCGCCTTGAACTTGGTGGTTTTCTTCTGGTATTTTCCGTATTTCGGGTGGGGCTGCTGTTCTTCCACCGCCACGACGATGGTTTTCGCCATCTTGGCGGAGACAACCTTACCGACTTTTTCCTTCTTCGGCATCTTAGGCTTTTCCTCCGGCAGTTTCTGCCAATTCCTTCTCGCGCAGCACGGTTTTCAGCTGGGCTACCTGGTGCCGAAGGGTGCGCAACTGGGCCGGGTTGTCCAGTTGGTGCAGGGCCTTCTTGAACCGCAGGTCAAACAGCTCCTTGCGGGCGGCTTCGATTTTTTTCGACAGCTCGTCGGCTGTCAGTTCGCGCATTTCGCTAGGCTTCATAGTCGGTCACTCCCAATTCGGTGGGGACGAGCAGTTCGTCGCGAACCAAAATCTTGGTGCGCACCGGCAGTTTCTGGGCGGCCAGTTCCAGGGCGCGGACGGCAATGTCGCGGGGAACCCCGTCCATCTCGAACAGAATGCGGCCCGGTTTCACCACGGCGACCCAGTATTCCGGGTTGCCCTTGCCTTTGCCCATACGGGTTTCAGCCGGTTTCTTGGTGATGGGCTTGTCCGGGAACACCCGAATCCAGATTTTACCGCCCCGGCGGACGCTGCGGGTCATGGCACGGCGGGCGGCCTCAATCTGGCGGCTGGTCAGCCAGCCCGGATCGAGGGTCTGCAGGGCGAACCGGCCAAAGTGGACGGTGGCGCCACGGGTTTCGTGACCCTTCATGGTGCCGCGCATCTGCTTGCGGTATTTGGTTCGTTTGGGCATTAACATGATGACTTAAACTCCTGGGGTGGATTGAAATTTACTCTTGCGAAGATACGTCAGGCGAGGGTGCCTCGGGCGCGGCCTCAGGTGCTTTCGCTTCGGGGGCGCCTTCCTTGCGTCCGCCGCCACGGCCCCGTCCGCCACGGCCCCGTCCGCCGCCACCACCGGGGCCACCAGGGCCACCCGGACCGCCACGGCCACCACGGCCCCGTCCGCCCGGACCACCCGGACGGCGGCCTGCGCCGTGGATGCCTTGCTGCGGGCCGGGAGCCTGCTCTTCGCCGCCGCCGCGGAACTTGATGTTGGGCGTGGCTTTCTCACCGGGCAGCACTTCGCCCTTGAAGATCCAGACCTTGACGCCGATGATCCCGAAGACGGTGAGCGCCTCGGCGAAACCGTAGTCGATATCCGCGCGAAAGGTGTGCAGGGGGATGCGGCCTTCTTTTGCCCATTCGGTCCGGGCGATTTCGGCGCCGCCGAGGCGGCCGGAAACCATCACCTTGATGCCCTTGACGCCGGAGCGCGAGGCACGCTGGATGGCCTGCTTCATCGCGCGGCGGAAGGCCACCCGTTTTTCCAGCTGCTGGGCGATGGATTCGGCCACGAGCTGGGCTTCGGCGTCGATGCGGGCCACTTCCACCACGTCCAGCTGGATGTCCTTGCGACCGGTCTGGGCGCTGAGTTCCTTGCGAAGCTGGTCCAGTCCCTGTCCGCCGCGACCGACCACCATCCCCGGACGACCGGTGATGATGCGGATGATCAGCTTCTGGGCCTTGCGATCAATCTCCACCCGGCTGACGGCAGCGGTTTTCAGCTTCTTGGCCAGAAACTTGCGGATCAGATAGTCTTCCTTGACGTTCTTTCCGTATTCCTGGCCATCGGCAAACCAGTTGCTGTCCCATCCGGAGATGATACCGAGTCTGACGCTTCTTGGATGTACCTTTTGTCCCACAGTATGACTCCTAGCTTTCTGAGACCTTGACTTCAACAGTCAGGTGCGACGTTCTTTTCTCGCGGCGGTAGACCCGGCCCTGGGCGCGGGGCTTGAAGCGGGTCAGCACCCGCCCCCCGTCGGCAAACACCCGGCTTACCACCAGTGTGTCCGGCGTGGCACCGTACTTGGCCTGGGCGCTATGGGTGGCCGCAATCAGGTTCTTGAGGACCACGCGGGCGGCCCGGTAGGGCATCAGGCGCAGGATGCTGTAGGCTTCCGTCACCTTCTTGCCGCGGATGGTGTTGATGACCCGGCGGATTTTTCGCGGGGACATGATGATGTTGCGCTGTTTTGCGGATGCTTCCATTGGGGTGTCGTCCTATTTCTTGCCTTTTTTGTCGGAACCGGCGTGGCCGCGGAAGAAGCGGGTGGGGGCGAACTCGCCCAGCTTGTGGCCGATCATCTGCTCGGTCACGTAGACGGGCACGTGCTTCTGGCCGTTATGCACCGCGATGGTGTGCCCGATCATGTCGGGAATGATCATCGAGCGCCGGGACCAGGTCTTGATGACTTTCTTGTCGCCGGTGCTGTTCAACTCCTCAATCTTCTTGAAGAGGTGGTCATCGACGAAGGGGCCTTTTTTCAGAGAGCGTGCCATGAATGACGGTTCCTATTTCCTGCTTAATTCTTCAGCTTATTTCTTCTTGCGCCGCCGGACAATGTACTTGGAAGACTGCTTCTTGGGGTTGCGGGTCTTCATGCCCAAGGTCGGCTTGCCCCAGGGGGTTACCGGCGAGGGGCGCCCGATGGGGGCCTTGCCCTCACCGCCGCCGTGGGGGTGATCCACCGGGTTCATTACCGAGCCGCGGACCGTCGGGCGGATGCCCATCCAGCGTTTGCGTCCGGCCTTGCCGATGTTGACGTTTTTCATCTCGGACTGTCCCAGGACGCCGATGGTGGCGATGCACTCCTGGCGCACCTTGCGCATTTCCGTGCTGGGGAGGCGCAGGGTGACGTACTCGTCCTCCTTCGCCACGATCTGGGCGCTGGTGCCGGCGGAACGGACCATCTGGCCACCCTTGCCCGATTTCATCTCGATGTTGTGGACGGCGGTCCCCAGCGGGATGTTCTTCAGGGGCAGGGCGTTGCCGATCTTGATCTCGGCTTCGGAGCCGCTCATCACCGTGTCGCCCACCTTCAGACCGTCAGCATAGAGCATGTAGCGCTTTTCGCCATCGGCGTAGTTGATGAGCGAGATGCGGACGTTGCGGTTGGGATCGTACTCAATGGAGGCAACGGTGCCAGGGATGCCGAATTTGTCGCGCTTGAAGTCGATGACCCGATAGGCCCGCTTGTGGCCGGCGCCCTGGTGACGCACGGTGATCCGCCCGTTGTTGTTGCGGCCCGCATGGCGCTTGAGTTTGCGCAGCAACGGCTTGTGGGGCTTGTCGGTGGTGAGATCCGAGGATTCCACCCGGGACATGCCCCGTGTTCCGGCTGAGGTGGGTTTGAGTTTCTTGATGGCCATGACGTGGGGTCTAACCTCCTGCGAATAGTTCGATGGGATCGCCTTCCACGGTGAAAATGGCCTTGCGGCCTGCGTGGACCCGGCCGATATGGCGTCCCACCCGGCGGGTGGTCGGCGGAATCTTGACCAGGCGAACCTTCTTCACTTTGCGTCCGGGAAAGGCCAGCTCAAAGGCTTTGGCCAGTTCCACCTTGTTGGCTGCGAGCGCCACTTCGAACACATACTGGTTGTCTTCGGACAGCATGGTCGATTTCTCGGTGACGATGGGCCGCTTGAGCAGGTTGTACAGCTCGCTCTTGCTGACGGTCGTATTGCTTGCACCGGATTTAGTCATGGGCCGCATACCTTTCGTTGATGGCTTTGACGGCGGCTTCGGTGGCCACCACGGCGTCCACTTCCAGCAGGTCCTTGACGCTGAGGTTCTGGGGAAGCCGCAGGGTAACCCTGGGCAGGTTCCTCGCAGCCAGCTTCAGGTGCTGGTTTTCGCTGGCCTTGTAGTCGGCCAGGATGAGAACCTTCTGTCCTTCCAGGCCCAGTCCCTTCAGGAAGCTTGCCACTTCCTTCGTTTTGGGGGCTTCCAGGAAGGAAAAGTCCGAGAGAACCCGGAACTTGGCGCGAGCAGCAGAGAGGCCGGAGCGGATGGCCAGACGCCGAACCTTTTTCGGCAGGCTGAAGGAGAAATCCCGCGGCTGGGGGCCGAAAATAACGCCGCCGCCCACCCACAGCGGGGAACGGATGCTTCCGGCGCGGGCGCGGCCCGTGCCCTTCTGGCGCCACGGCTTGCGACCACCGCCGCGAACCTCGCTGCGGGTTTTGGTCTTGGCCGTGCCGGCGCGGCCATTGGCCAGTTCCCGGCGAACCGCCTGGTGCAGGACGTGGGTATTGGGTTCGATGCCGAAAACGGCATCGGATACCTGGACATTCCCTTCTTCCTGTCCCTTTGCGGAGTATTTTTTCAGTTCGATGCTCATGATCTTTCTTCTTACTATTCCTGAGATCTGCCTAAGCTTTGCGAAGCACGAGGAACCCGTCCTCGACGCCGGGAACGGTTCCCTGGACGAGAACGGCGTTCTTGTCGGGGAGGACCCGGACGACTTTCAGGTTCTTGATGGTGACCTGCTTGTTGCCCATCCGGCCGGCCATATGGACGCCCTTGAAGACCCGGCCCGGCGTGGTGCCGGCACCGATGGAGCCGGGCAGCCGGTGGGACTTGGAGCCGTGGGACATGGGGCCGCGGCCAAAGCCCCAGCGCTTGGTTCCACCCTGGAACCCCTTGCCGATGGACTTGCCGGTGACGCTGATTTTGATGCCGTCGGCGATGGGAGCGTTGTCACCAAAGAGTTCGATGGTCTGGCCGACCTGGTAGTTGCCCTCCTCGCCTTCGGGAATGCGGAATTCCTTCAGCTTGCGGAAGTTGGGCAGCTTGTTCTTCTTCAGGTGGCCCTGCTGCGGACGGGTCAGGTGCTTTTCACTGTCTTCCCAGTACCCGACCTGGACGGCGCTGTAGCCGTCGCTGGCCATGGTCTTGACCTGGGTCACCGTCAGGGGCAGCAACTCAACCACGGTCACCGGGACGGCGTTGCCGTCTTCCGTGAAGACCTGGGTCATGCCACGTTTTTTACCGATTAAGCCTGGAAATGACACGTTTTTACCTTTCCACTGGAAGTGAGGTACAACCAAACACGGGTGTTGCGGGGAGAACCGGATGAAAGAGGGAGATTAATGTATTACAAGCGGACCTGAATATCAACCCCGGCGGGAAGGTCCAACCGGCTCAGCAGGTTGGCGAATTCGGGACCGGGGCTGTGAATGTCGATGAGCCGCTTGTGGGTGCGGATTTCGAAGTGCTCGCGGGATTTCTTGTCCACGTGGGGCGAGCGCAGGACACAGAAGACCCGACGTCGGGTAGGAAGAGGAATCGGCCCCACAACCTTGGCCTTGGAGTTTTTGGCGACGTCCACGATTTTCTCGGCGGAGGCGTCGATCAGCCGGTGGTCGTAAGACTGCAACCGGATGCGGACACGATCCTTGGGCGCACGCTCCTTCTTGGCGGTCGGTTGTTTCGGTTTTCTTGCTTTCGTTGCCATGATTCCTTCTTCCTACCTGTCAGTCAGAGTTCCTCAATGTAATCCTAGGACACGATGGAGTCAACCACACCGGCGCCGATCGTGCGTCCGCCTTCGCGGATGGCGAAGCGCATACCGGCTTCGATCGCAACCGGGGTGATGAGTTCCACGTCCATAATCACGTTGTCGCCGGGCATCACCATCTCCGTGCCGGCAGGCAACTGGATGGTTCCGGTCACGTCGGTGGTTCTGACGTAGAACTGGGGACGGTAGTTGCCGAAGAACGGGGTATGACGACCGCCTTCTTCCTTCGTCAGAACGTAGACGTTGGCTTTGAACTTGGTGTGGGGCTTGATGGTACCGGGAGCCGCCAGCACTTGGCCGCGCTGGACGTCTTCCTTGTCGATACCGCGAAGCAGGGCACCGACGTTGTCTCCGGCCATCCCCTCGTCGAGGAGTTTGCGGAACATTTCGATCCCGGTCACCGTGGTCTTGCGGGTCTCGCCCAGACCGACGATTTCCACTTCGTCGCCCACTTTCACTTTGCCGCGCTCGATACGACCGGTGACAACCGTGCCGCGGCCCGAAATCGAGAACACGTCCTCGATCGGCATCAGGAACGGCTGGTCCAGCGGACGCTGCGGCGTCGGGATGGCTTCGTCGACGGCATCCATCAGTTCCCAGATGGCGTCCACCCACTTGTCGGAGCCTTTGGCGGCGGTGGGTTCGGCAATCATCTTTTCCAGCGCCTTCAGCGCGGAACCGCGGACGATCTTGATGTTGTCGCCGTCGAACTCGTATTTGCTGAGCAGTTCGCGGGTTTCCATTTCGACCAGGTCGAGAAGCTCTTCGTCATCGACCATGTCGCACTTGTTGAGGAACACGACGAGCTGCGGGACGCCCACCTGGCGGGCCAGCAGAATGTGTTCGCGGGTTTGGGGCATGGGACCGTCGGTGGCGGCGATAACGAGAATCGCGCCATCCATCTGGGCCGCACCGGTGATCATGTTCTTGACGTAGTCGGCGTGACCGGGACAGTCCACGTGGGCGTAGTGCCGGTTGTCGCTTTCGTATTCCACGTGGGCGGTGGCGATGGTAATCCCACGCGCCTTTTCTTCGGGAGCCGAGTCGATTGCGTCAAAAGCCTGGAACTTGGCATAACCTTTGGCAGCCAGAACACCGGTAATGGCGGCGGTCAAAGTGGTCTTACCATGGTCAACGTGACCAATGGTCCCAATGTTGACATGAGGTTTTTTCCTCTCAAACTTTTCGCGGGCCATTTCTGTGTTGTCTCCTTCGTTTAACTTCTGCGTTGTTAGATCTAGATACTTATGTATCCGTTCAAGGGAGGAAATCAAATGATTTCTTCACGTGGGGTGGCCTTCGGGTTTGTCCGACCCTGTTGAAAACCTTCCGAATCGTGCAGTTCGTTTGATTTGCGGAGTACTACTTAAGCACAAAAAAGAATTTTTAAAAAGCCCAAGACGAGATTCGAACTCGTGACCTTCCCCTTACCAAGGGGATGCGCTACCCCTGCGCCACTTGGGCATCCGGTTGTGTTGCAGTGAGGGGGGATGGTGGGCAGGGCTGGATTCGAACCAGCGTACCCGAAGGAACAGATTTACAGTCTGCCGCCTTTAACCACTCGGCCACCTGCCCGTCCAGTTTAGCCGGTGATGGGATTCGAACCCGCAACCTACGGTTTACAAAACCGTTGCTCTACCATTGAGCTACACCGGCGAAACGGTATACACCATCATAAAGTGAAAACCGGGGGTGTCAATACGATGGGGATACCCATAATTTACACAATGGGGCGTAAATAGCCAACAGGCGCCCCCAGGGTGTTTTTCCGGGTCGGGTCCCGAAAAGGGGCAAGACGAGCGTCCTCGGCCATTTTGTCATCGAGCCAGCCCAGTTTTTCCAGGACATTCACCACCATGTGATCCCGGATCTCCCCGGCGCCGTCGGCGATTTTCAGGGCAAGCCCTTCGCCCCGGCCCATCCGGCTCACGGCGATCACCCCGTCCGCCCCGACCTTGGACAGAAGTTTGCCTTCCGAGGCCGACATCACGGCCCAGTCAATCCGGCCTATTCCACTGATGGCTTCGGGATAGGCGATCATGGCTTCGGCGATGGGTCGGCAGACCGACGCTTCCCCCAGCCATGCGAATAGTCTGGATAACCCGCGGAGGGGCATGTAGAACGCGGGGGCGCCACAGCCGTCCACCCCTGTGGGTATCGGCCCCGGCAAGCCCGCTCCTTCACAGAGGATGCGGTTGATCTCCTGTTGCAAGGGATGCTCCGGGTCAAGGTATGTTTCCAGGGGCAGGTTTTTGCGTTGGCAATAGTACAGCATACCGGCGTGTTTTCCGGAGCAGTTGTTATGTAGTGCCGTGGGGGAAGCGTTTTTTTGGATGAGGGCATGGGCGGTCGGCACATCCAGCGGGGGGTGCGGGCCGCAGCCGAGATGCTCCATGCCGAGACCCGCTTTTTGCAGGAGGCTTCGGGCAAGATCCATGTGGTAGGGTGAAGCTGTGTGGGAGGCGCAGGCAATGGCCAGCTCCTGCGCCGACAGATCCCGGTGGAACCCGGCAAGGACCAGGGGCATGGCCTGAAACGGCTTGGCGCTTGAGCGCACGAAGATACTCACGGTCTCGCTGCCTGGTGTAGAATAAAGGGTGTTCCCCTGGGAACTGCTGACATGGACCCACCCCCAGTGACGGTTTTCAACCTGTCCGTTGCGGTCGGCTTCCATCAGCAGCGATGTCGTTACCGTCAGTGTTTGAGACATGGGGTCCTTTCCGGCAGGTTGCGTGCTTGTTGTAACGGGCCTTGGATTGATAAAGAATTGTAAAACTTTGGGGATTGCTCCACAATAAAGTAAGGTATTTTCGAATTCCCGACGTCATAGTGAGAATGTGAATTATATCGCAGGCAGTCCAGAGTCCGTCTTGTAAAACACGTAATACAGGGAAGCCCGTGTACCAGAGAAGCACCCGAGAAATGCCGGAAGCCGCCGTTCCCACCGCCGCCGTGGGGGCTATTGCCTTGCGCCGGGTCAAGCCCCTGAATTTCGGCGTGGTTGTTCTTTTGTCCATGCTGCTACACGCCCTTCTGATCGGCGGGACAGCCCTGATCATGCTGATTCTCCAGTTTCTCGGCTTCGATATCTCCCTCTTTGATCCGCTGGTGATGAAGGAGCGCGATATTGAGTTCGTGCTGGTGGAAAACCCGGAACAGCAGCCCCGCAACCCGACCAAGAACCGGTCGGATCGTGCCACCCGTGCGGGTGGTGAAAAGATCCCCAACGAAAAGCAGGCCGAACCCCAGCGCAAGGCGGGTCAGCCCAACCAGGCCCAGCCCCAGCCCCGTCCCCAGCCGCAGCAGGCGGCCCAGAAGCCTCAGCCCAAACCGGCGCCGCGTCCGCAGCCCCAGCAGCAGCCCTCGCCCCAGCCGTCTCCGCCAAAGCAGGTAACTCAAGCGCCTCCCCAGCCCAAACTGCCGACGCCGACCCGGACACCGGCCAAGACGCCGTCGTTGCCGCCGAATCCCATCGCTCCGGCCATCAAGACCCCGGCTCCGCCGACCCCCAAGGTGGCCCATGCGGGTCCGGTCATGTCTTCGTCCTCCTCGTCTTCGGGCAGCGGCACCTCAGGCCGCCCCTCTCCCAGCCAGATTTCCGGAAGTCCCAGCACAGGCAGCAGCATGGCTTCGGCCAGTCCGGGCAGTAGCAGCGCCAGTGCCGGTTCGGGGGGGAGCAGTTCCTATAACCAGTCCGGCTCTCCCGGTGGCGGCGGCGGGCGCCCCGGTATCGATGCCCTGCCGGAACCGGACTATGGCGCCTACATGGCCGAGCTTCAGCGGCGGATCAAGCGCAATTGGCGTCCGCCCAGCGCCCAGGAGGACAAACGGGTGGTGGTGCTCTTCCGGATTGCCCGTGACGGGCGCCTGCTGAGCCTGGACGTGAACAACTCTTCCGGTTACCCGGAGGCGGATCAGGCGGCCATGGCGGCCGTCAAGCTGTCCGCCCCGTTTCGGCCCCTGCCCGCCGGGCATCGGGACAACGATCTGGCCGTCCAGTTCACCTTTGACTACAACGTCTATAAGAATCGCGGCGGCGGCATCACCAGTTACCGGTAGGGGCGAAGAAAAAATAAAACCGACCTTGAGGCCGGCTGTGGGGGGAAGTGTTCGTCTAAAGTCACCATAGGGGGATATATCGGGAATGGAGGGTTGTTAATATAATAAAAACATCGGAAAGATAAAAATTTCCTATCTAATGGATATACCTTAACGGTTTGTAATAAACGTCCCTCAATATAGAGTCCCACTAGCCGAATCGCCTTGAGTCCGTCATGCCCGTCCCTGCGAAAGTGAGGACGGGCATGACGGGGCGCTCCTTCAAAACGGTAACCCGTTACAGGTGGATATACAGGGCTTCGATGATCCCGGATTGTGCCCGGATGGCGGCCAGGGTGCTGTCGCTGACCGGCGTATCCAGGTTGAAGATCATGATGGACTCGCCGCCGGGGGCTTTGGACCCGATGCGCCGGGCCACCTGCAGGGCGCTGATATTGGTTTTCTCGTTGCCCAGAATCGAGGCCACCAGACCCACCATGCCGGGCTTGTCCTCGTGTGGGGTAAACAGGATGTGCTCGGTGGGTTCCAGGGTCACGGCGTAGCCGTCCACGTCCACGATGCGGAAGTTGTCGCCGTGGATGAGCGTCCCCGCCACCCGGTAGGTACGCTGATCCGTCACCAGGGTGATCTGGAGCAGGTTCTGGAAGCTTTCGACGGAGGTAACCAGGGATTCCTTGACCTCGATGCCCAGTTCTTCCGCGATGAGCCGGGCGTTGACGTAGTTGACCCCTTCCCGGTTCAGGGAGAGCATCCCCTTGAGGACGGCAAGCGTCAGGGGGGAGATGTCCTCCCTGGCCACCGTGCCCTTGGCCGTGATCTCCACGGACTGGGCGGCGCCCTTGGCGAACTGGCGGATGAGGCTGCCCAGCACTTCCGACATGGGCATGTAGTGCTTGACCGGATCGAGGATTTCCTTGCGCAGGGTGGGCAGGTTCACTGCGTTGCGGGCGTAGCCGTCCTTGAAGAAATCCCGGATCTGCTTGGCCACGTCCACGGCCACATTCACCTGGGCCTCTTTCGTGCTGGCGCCCAGGTGCGGGGTGAGGATGACCTTGCCACCCAGTTTCAGCAGGGGACTGTCGGGATTGAGGGGTTCGTTTTCGAAGACGTCCAGGGCCGCCCCGCCTACATGGCCCGATTCCAGGGCGGCGGCGAGATCGGCTTCGTTGACGATGCCGCCGCGGGCGCAGTTGACGATACGTACCCCCGGCCTGCATTTGGCCAGGGTGTCACGATTGAGCAGGTTGGCCGTCTCGCGGGTTTTGGGGGCGTGGAGGGTGATGAAATCCGATTCTTCCCAGATGGCATCAAGATCCACCGGGTTGACGCCCAGCTCTTCCGCCCGTGCGGGGGAGAGAAACGGGTCGAAGACGTTGACCCGCATGCCCATGGCCAGGCACGCCTTGGCTACCCGGCTGCCGATCTTGCCCAGGCCGATGACGCCCAGCGTCTTGCCGAAGACCTCCACGCCGGTGAGTGCGCCGCGGTTCCATTCCCCCGCCTTCATGGAGGCGTCGGCCTCTGGAATGTGCCGGGCAAGGGAGAGCAGCATGCCCACGGTGTGTTCCGAGGCGGCCACCGTGTTGCCTTCCGGCGAGTTGACCACGATGATCCCTTGCTGGGTGGCCTCGGCGAGATCGATGTTGTCCGTGCCGACCCCGGCGCGGCCAATGATCTTTAGCCGTCGTCCGGCGTGGATGATGTCTTTCGTGACCTGCGAGGCGCTTCGAACCATCAGGGCATCCATCTCCGGGATCTTTTCCGCCAGTTCCCTGGCGCTCAGGGATTTTTCGTAGACGACCTCGACATCATTCCCCAGCAGATCCACGGCGCTGGGGTTGATGTTATCGGTAATCAGCACCTTGGGCTTTGCTTTCCCCTTCGGCGTGGCCTGTGTTTCGGGAAGGGTCCTACTCATGCCGGCACCTCCTTCTTGCCATCGCGGGCCGCCGTCAGGGCCGCGCCGGGAGTGACCGGATGACCGAGTTTTTCCAGCACCGATTCCAGTGCTGCCAGGGTGGTGAGCACTTCGCGCTCGGACTGGTAGCCCAGGTGTCCGATGCGGAATATCTTGCCCTTGAGGTCTTTCTGGCCGTCGGCGACCACCAGGCCGAAGTCTTTCTTCAGCCCGGCGCGGATATCGGCAATGGCAAGCCTCTCCGGCGGGACGAGGGCGGTGACCGCCGTGCTGGCAAACGGGTCGTCCTTCACCAGCAGTTCCAGCCCCAGCGCTTTGGCCCCCCGGCGGGTCATATCCCGTAGCCGGGCATGGCGGGTGTGGATGGCTTCAAGCCCTTCGGTCTCCATCAGCGCCAGCGCCTGATCCAGAGCGAGAATCAGGTGGGTTGCCGGGGTGTAGGCCGTGTTGAACTGGGCCTGGGCTTTTTTGTTCTTTGTGAAGTTGAAGTAGTAGCCGGGGTGCGCCACCTGCCGGTGGGCTTCCCAGGCCCGGTCGCTGACTGAGAGGAAGGCCAGGCCCGGCGGAATCATGAATCCTTTCTGGCTGCCGCTGACGACGAGATCGATGCCCCAGTCGTCCACAGGAATGGGGGCGGCTCCCATGCTGGTCACCGCGTCCACCATGGAGAGGGCGCCGTGGTCACGAACCAGGGGGATCATTTCTCCGAGGGGATTCAACACACCCGTCGAAGTCTCGCTGTGGGTAATGACGACGGCCTTGTATTTTTTATCGCCGGATAGCGCTTCGCGCAGGCTCTCCACCGTGTTGGGGGCGCCATAGGGGACCGAAAGCCGGTCGGCCCCGATACCCAGGGACTCGGCCATCTCAGCCCAGCGTTCGCTGAAGACGCCGCAGCACAGGACGAGAATCTGGTCGCCCCGCTCAAGGGTGTTGGTCATGGCCCCTTCCATGGCGCCGGTGGCGCTGGCGGTATAGACGAAGACCTCGTTTTTCGTCTGGAAGAGCCATTGCAACCGGGGCAGCACCCGTGCAATGACCTCTTTGAACTCGGCGCTGCGGTGGCCGATGGCGGGACGTCCCATCGCCTGGCGAACCGTTTCGGGAAGCGGGGTGGGACCGGGAATCATCAAATGTTCCGGGGGGTTCATCTTTTTCTCCATGCAGGGGGGCTGCAAGACTGACGGCAATTTTGAGAGGGGGAAGGATTTAATAACAGTGGACCTCTTGCGCCTATTGTAGATCAACCTGCCGGGAACCCGCTATGAGCATCACCACACGCGCCGCCTTTTTGCCATCGGAATCCCCCGCCTGGCCCGGCTTTTTGTCCCCTGTCCGAAGCCCCCGGCTGTTTTTCGGCAGTGAGGAGGCCGGGGATGCGATCCGTCGCCAGCTGTTGCAAAGCGCCCGGCTCCGTCTCGAAGACGGGGCCAGTCTGGAGGCTGCCGGCCTGGATGCGGCAAAGATCCGAACGCTGGTGCTTTGCGCCTTCGATCAGGCGGAAAAGGCCCGGAAGATTCGAAACGCTCGCCCCGATGTTGCCTGGGGCGCCGCCGGGGAGGGGGTGTTTCTGGCCCAGGGACAGCCGGTAAAACGTTTCACGGTGGTGGATCGCAATGTCCCCCACCTCTTTCGCAACTATATGTGCGCCGAGCGTAATGTACTGAAGAAGGCCGACGAGAAACTGGCCGGTGAGGGCGGCGGCGATGCGGCGTTGCTCAAGGCGATGGCCGTGGTCAACTACGCCTTTGACCGTCCCGATGTGGTGCAGATGACCCCTTGCCTGCTGTGCCTGGAATCTTTCCGGGAGTCCAACGGCCTGATGGACCCGGACACCCTGCTGGTTGCCCTGGAAAAGACGGCGGACAACCGGCCTGAAATCGTGGTGCGTCCCCTCAAGGCGTTTCTGCCCATGCTGGGCCGCCAGCAACCCTCCTATACCGATCAGGACATCGACGATCTTCCGGTGGTTTACTCGGAAAAGGCCCTTGCCGTACTGGGCCGCGATGAAAACGATGCCGTGGTGCAGGCCTTGATGGACGAGGCCCGGCAGGCTTACGAGGAAAGCCGCGAGTTCAAGCGCAGCGTCCGTAACGGGCGTTATGCCGGAGCGGCCATCCGTATCCGCCAGGAGGGACAGCCGCCGCGCATCGTGCGGGGGGCCAGCCTGCATGCGAAAAACAGCTTCTACACCCTGCCGGAGATGGATGCGGTTTCCCGCGCCCTGACCCGGCCCGGCCCCTACCGTATGGGCCGCTGGCTGGCCGATATGGCGGGTCACGTTCGTGATTTCCTCGAAGCCTCCGTCCCTCGGCCCTGGCTCAAGACCGGCTGGGTCCGGCGTCTTTACGGGCGGGTCGTCCGATGGCTTGGAGAGTGGCAGACGGCGTGGCATCCGTTGCCGCCGGATGGCCGAAAGCCCGCCAGGGGGCTGGAGATGGTGGCCTATTTCAGCAAAACCGATGAGGAGCATCCGGGCGTCCAGGGTCTGGGCGCTCTCTACAAGTTGTCCGGAAACGATCATCTCCTTGTTGCCGTTATTGAACGTGATGACCAGGGCCAGGAGCGCCTTCAGGTCCGAACCCTGGAAGATTATCTGCCCATCCGCTACACGAAAAGCCATGACATCAGCGCCTGAAACGGCGGGATAATCTGTTGTAACGTTAATTTTTCGAAGTATTTCCCGTCATTCGCTTGTCATTTTCTTGTGTTTTTAATACAAAAGAGAGAATTGATTTGAAGCCGCCTCCGGGACAATGTCTCGATCCGTGATGGGGACAGGGGGAAAAAGACCGGGGGAACGGACGGAGAACCTTGCTGGGTGGCCCGTCCAACACCAATCATTTTTGATTGAAGGGGAAAAAGACACATGCATGTGAGTTTTACGGGGAATCGCCCGCAGTGGCCCGCGCCTGCCCTTATGCTGCCGACGCGGGAAACGGCGTCGGCACGCTGGCACCTGTCCGTCGGCGGGGATGTTGTTCACTTCGGACAGCGTGAAACCCAGCAGCAGGTACTGGCCCGCTACCGGGAACAGTATGGACTGGACGTGGATCAGGTAGCCGTGGTGGGAGGTGACGGTAAGCTCAGCCGCCGGGAGAAACGGCAACTCGTCGTCAAAGCGCTGGAAGCCCATGAGCATGCCTTGAAGAATCGGCTGGCCGGGAATTTTTCGGATCGCCACTTCAGTACCAATATCCGGCTGGCGGATGGGACTTGGGCGTTGGGGACCAATATAGAACTGACCCGCGATAACGTCTTCTGCGGGGAGCGTTCGGCTACGGTCAACGCCTGGAATACAGCCCTTGGCCGTCATTCTCTGAAAGACTTCCAGAATGCCGAGGTCCTGGGAGACATTCGCAACGGCCTGAAAGTGGATATGCTGGTGATGAGCAGTTCCAAGCCGCTGGGCGATCCGGTTGCGGGCAGTCCCTGTTCCGACTGTCAATCCTGGCTGGCCACGGACAAGTATTACGGCCCGGATACGAAGATTGTGGCCCTGAAACGAAATGATGAGGGATTTTATCTGCAAATCCGCGAGGTTAGGGATCTGCTCCCCCTGCGTGGCCAGCAGAAGGTGTCCCTGACCGACAAGGAACTGGACGGGAATTTTCCGGTGGATCTCTCCGACAAGGCAAAGGATGCCGTGGCGATTTCGGGGATTGCCGCCGGGGAACTCCGCGACCTGATGCAGGCGGCGAAGGACAGTTACCGCCAGAACAAGACGGCGGAGATTTCCGGCAAGAATCTGGGTACGGCTGTGCTGCTCGACCCGGGGGACGAGCGGGGCCGGGTTATTGAGCGCGGACAGCGCTTTGACTGGACCGCCCGTTGGAACGAACCTGCGGACCTGACGGCCGCGCTTGTCGGGTATCAGAAGCTTCGGGAAGGGAACCCGCCGGCGTACGCCATGATCAAGGCAGTGGCCTACTACGGGGAATCCCCGGAACAGATGCCCTCCGTCGGGAGCCTGGGCAAGCTGGCCCAGAAGCGGGGCGGCCCGGATACCCTGATGCTTGTCATTGAGGATGATGTGCTCAAGGTACGTACCATCAGCGACTACATGACCGACATCTACATCTCGCCCAACTCCTTTGCGGACAGGGCGAAGGTCTGACTGCCGGGAGTAGTGCGGAATCCAAAAACAAACCCCCCGAAGCATTGATCCGGGGGGTTTAAGCGTTTGTGTCAGCGCGGCACCTTGCCTAGGTGGCGGCGGGCTGGCCCTTGTGCTTGGCGATCAGAGGCTCGGCGATGTTGTTCGGCATCGGTTCGTACTTGTCGAACTCCATGCTGAACGTGCCGCGACCCTGGGTCTTGCTGCGGATGTCCGTGGCGTAGCCGAACATTTCCGCCAGTGGCACCACGGCACGCACCTTCTGGATGCCGGTGCCCTCGATAGGCTCCATGCCTTCCACACGGCCTCGGCGGCTGGAGATGTCACCGATGACGTCACCCATGAACTCTTCGGGGACCTCGATTTCCACTTTCATCACGGGTTCAAGAAGCTGGGGAGCAGCTTTGCGCACCCCTTCCTTCACGGCCATGGAGGCGGCGATCTTGAAGGCCATCTCGTTGGAGTCCACATCGTGGTAGCTGCCGTCAAACAGGGTGGCTTTCATGTCAATCAGCTCGTAGCCGGCAATGATCCCGCCGAGCATGGCCTCTTCAACGCCCTTCTGGACGGCGGGCACGTATTCACGCGGCACCACGCCGCCGACGATCTTGTTCTCGAACTGGAAGCCTTCGCCCCGTTCCAGAGGATCGAGCCGGAGCCAGACGTGGCCGTACTGGCCGCGACCGCCGGACTGCTTGATGTACTTGCCTTCCACTTCGACCTGCTTGGTGATGGATTCGCGGTAGGCGACCTGGGGTTTGCCCACGTTGGCGTCCACCTTGAACTCGCGCAGCAGGCGGTCCACGATGATCTCCAGGTGCAGTTCGCCCATCCCGGCGATGATGGTCTGGCCGGTTTCCTGGTCCACGTGGACCCGGAAGGTGGGGTCTTCCTCGGCCAGCTTCGCCAGCGACGTGGAGAGCTTTTCCTGGTTCGCCTTCGTCTTGGGTTCGATGGCGACCTCGATAACCGGTTCGGGAATGTGGATGGATTCGAGGATGACCGGCGAGTTTTCAGCGCACAGCGTGTCTCCGGTGGTGGTGTCCTTCAGGCCCACCACGGCGAAGATATCCCCGGCGGAAACCTGGGGAATCTCGATCCGGTCGTTGGCTTCCATCTGCAGGATGCGGCTGACCCGCTCCTTCTTGCCCTTGGTGGCGTTGCTGACGTAGCTGCCCGCGTCCAGCGTACCGCTGTAGCACCGGCAGAAGGTCAGGCGGCCAACAAAGGGGTCGGTGGCGATTTTGAAGGCCAGCGCCGCGAAAGGCTCCTTCGGATCGCTCTTGCGGACGGCTTCCGTCCCGTCCGGGTTCAGGCCCCGGATGGCGGGCACGTCCAGCGGTGAGGGGAGGTAATCGACCACGGCGTTGAGCAGCAGTTGGACGCCCTTGTTCTTGAAGGCGGTCCCGCAGGTGACGGGGACGATTTTCACGTCGCAGACGGCCTTGCGCAGGGCTTTCTTCAGCTCCTCGACGCTCGGCTCCTCGCCGTTGAGATATTTTTCCATCAGGGCGTCATCGGTTTCCACGATGGCTTCCACCAGGGCCTCGCGGGCCTCGGCGACCCGGTCCTTCTGGTCGGCGGGGATGTCGGTCTCCTCGATGTCCGTCCCGACATCGTTCTTGTAGATGTAGGCTTTCTGCTCAATCAGGTCGATGATGCCGGAAAAGGCGTCCTCGGCGCCGATGGGGAGCTGGATGGGGTAGGCGTTGGCGCCCAGGCGGTTGCGGACCTGATCCGCCACGCGGGCGAAGTTGGCGCCGACCCGGTCCATCTTGTTGACGAAGATCAGCCGGGGAACGTTGTAGCGGTTGGCCTGGCGCCAGACGGTTTCGGACTGGGACTGGACGCCGGCCACGGCGCAAAATACGGCGACCACGCCGTCGAGCACACGCAGGGAGCGTTCCACCTCAATGGTGAAATCCACGTGACCCGGCGTATCGATGATGTTGACCTGATGATCGGCCCAGTAGGCGCTGATGGCCGCAGAGGTGATGGTGATGCCGCGTTCGCGCTCCTGCTCCATCCAGTCGGTTACGGCGGTCCCTTCGTGGACCTCGCCGATCTTGTGGACCTTGCCGGTGTAGTATAGAATGCGTTCCGTCGTGGTGGTCTTGCCGGCGTCAATGTGCGCCGCAATACCGATGTTTCGGTATTTTTCGAGGGGGTATTTCTTGTTGGCCACGGGTGTTGTTCCTTGTCGTTATCATTACGGTCATTCTACCGGGCGAAAAAAGAGATTTCCAGATATCCGGAAATCTCTTGAACCTTGGCTCGGACTAGAAGCGGTAGTGGGCAAAGGCCTTGTTGGCTTCGGCCATCTTGTGCACTTCCTCGCGCTTCTTCATGGTGGCGCTGTTGCCGCGGTAGGTATCGAGGAGTTCGTTGGAGAGCTTGTCCACCATGGAGCGACCGCTGCGCTTGCGGGCAAAGGAGATGAGCCAGCGTGAACCGATGGCCAGGCCCTCGGCCTCGCGAACCTCGATGGGCACCTGGTAGGTGGAACCACCCACCCGGCGGGCCTTGACCCGAACCAGGGGCTTCGCCTTCTGCAGGGCCTTGCGGAACACTTCCAGCGGTTTGTCGTCGGTTTTGCCGTCCAGGCGTTCCAGCGCCTGGTAGAAAACACGCTCGGCAACACTCTTCTTGCCGCGGGTCATCAGGCGGTTGATAAACTTGGCCACTTCGACGTCGTTGTAGACCGGGTCCGGAGCGGGGATTCTTTTGGCGGGTTTGTAGCGACGAGGCATGTTGCGGGAAACTCCTTATATCTTCTATTTCTTGCCGCCGGCGGCTTCGTTCTTCTTGGTGCCGTATTTGCTGCGGCCCTGCTTGCGTCCCTTGACCCCGGCAAGATCCAGCGTGCCACGGATGATGTGGTAACGGACGCCGGGCAGGTCCTTGACCCGACCGCCCCGGATGAGGACCACCGAGTGCTCCTGCAGGTTGTGGCCGATGCCGGGAATGTAGGAGGTGACTTCGAAGCCGTTGGTCAGGCGGACACGGGCAACCTTGCGCAGCGCAGAGTTGGGCTTTTTCGGGGTGGTGGTGTAGACGCGGGTGCATACGCCGCGTTTCTGCGGGTTGGACTTGAGGGCCGGCGACTTGGTTTTCTCAAAGGCCTTTTTCCGTTCGCGTCTGACGAGTTGGGCAATGGTTGGCAAGGGATGATCTCCTAATTCAATTCGTTTTTAATGCGTTGACCGACTTTGGTTCACACCCTGTATAGGAAACTCCACAGGACTAGAAGGATAAACTAACGAAACCAGAAATCAATGTCAATCCTTGCGAATGCGGGCCATGGCCACGGTGCGGACTGCCGGTTTCTGTCCAATGGTTCTGTTTTAGCGCGAGTCGGACCGATTTTCAAGGGCGAGGGACCCTGCATGGCGCAGGCAATTTTCCGAACCCCGGATGTTTTACTGGATAGTGTTGTATTTACAATAAAGATTCTTCCATGCCTTCCCTTTCAGCGTCTTCCCGTTCCATTGCCGCCGTTCCGATGCTTTTTGGCGTCCGGCTGGTCGGCCCTCTCCCCGACGAAATGGCAGAACTCGGCAGGACCCGCGTATTCCGCGATCCGGACGACGGCTTTCTCGGCAGTGTTGCTCCCTTTTCTGCCGATCGCTGCATAGTGAGAATCTGTCCGTCGGGGAGTTCCCAAAGCAGCATGGCCACCCTGGTTCCCCATCAGCCGAACGGCTTTGACCGGGAAATGTTCTGCCGGGCCGTGGAAGCATACGTCAGCGAGCGCAAGCTGCTGGACGTGATCGCCTGAATGTTGATTGGGCCTAGGTTTTTTTCTTTTTCTTCTTGACCATGCCTTCCGGGATGAGCCGGTAGCCGCCACCATAGATTGTTTCGATGTATTCTTTTTCGCCGGCGACCTTCTCCAGCTTGGAGCGCAGGTGGCGCACGTGGACCCGGATGGTTTCCACGTCGTCGTCCGGGTTGTAGCCCCACACGTCCTGCAACAGCTTGCCCAGCGAGATGGTCTGGCCGTGGTTCTGGACCAGGCAGTTGAGGATTTCGAATTCCGTGGGGGTGAGTTTGACGATCTGGTCGTGGATCTTGACCTCCAGATTCTCCGGGATGAGGGTGATGTCCCCGATCTTGAGGATCTCAGGCAGTCCGGTGGTCTGGGGCACTTCGCCGGAGCGGCGCAGGAGCGCCCGAACCCGGACCAGAAGCTCCGGGATCTCGAAGGGCTTGACGAGATAGTCGTCGGCCCCCACGTCAAAGCCTTTCACCTTGTCGTCCAGCACGCCCAGCGCGGTGAGCATCAGCACCGGGATGGCGGCGGTTTCCTCGTTCTTGCGGATGCGCTGGCAGACGGTGTAGCCGTCCACGCCGGGCATCATCACGTCCAGAATGACGAGCTGGGGTTTTTCCTGCTGGACCAGGGCGAACCCCTCCACCCCTTCGGGTGCCGTAAAGACCTGATGCCCCTGCATCTCCAGGTTGATGCGCACGAGTTCCAGAATGGACGGGTCATCATCAACTGCCACGATTTTTGCCATGATTTGCGAATCCTGTCTGCCTCAATCCTAATACATATTATTTTTCGCTCAAGGTGATATTAACAGTATAAGGCTTTCCGTTGCGGATGTATTTTAACCGGATCAAATCCCCCGCGTGCCGGGACTCGATGTAATCGATAAAGCGAACGGCGCTGTAGGCGGGTCGTCCGTCCACGGCCACGATAATATCACCACCGGCCAGCACCCGTCGACCGGTAATCTCACGTTCCTTTGAACCGCCGAGCAGACCGGCTTTTGCCGCTGGGCTGCCGGGCTTGACTTCTTTCAGCAGCAGCCCCCGGTAGGTGGTCAGTCCCAGTTCGCGGGCAATCTGGGGCTGCAGCTCCAGGCCGATGCGCACTCCAAGAAAGGGGCGGATCACCCGCCCATGCGTCTTGAGATCGCTGATGATGCGTTTTGCCGTGTTGGAGGGGACGGCGAAGCCGATGCCGGCGCTGCCCCCCGACGGGCTGTAGATGGCCGTGTTCACCCCGACCAGCCGCCCGGTGTTGTCGAGCAGGGGACCGCCGGAGTTGCCGGGGTTGATGGCGGCGTCCGTCTGGATGACGTTCTGCATGACATGCCCCCCTTCCCCCATCACCCGGCGGTGCAGGCTGCTGATGACCCCGGTGGTCAGGGTGCTCTTGAACCCGAAGGGGTTCCCAATGGCATAGACCTTCTGCCCCACCCGCAGGTCTTCCGAATCGCCGAACCGGATGACGGGCAGGCGATCGCCGGGGTCCGGCTCAATCTTGAGCAGGGCGATGTCGTGGGATGCGTCCATCCCGGCCAGCACGGCGCTGTGGGTCGCCCCGCTGGGCAGGGTCACCTCGATGCGCGAGGCCCCCTTGACCACGTGGGCGTTGGTGAGGATATCGCCGTCCGAAGAGATGATGCTGCCCGATCCGGTGGCTTCAAAGGGAATCAGTCCGAAGAAGAACTCCCGGCTTCGCCCGTAAGCGGAAATATGCACGATGGCGGGGCTGGCCGTTCGGTAAACCGAGACGTTCTGGCTCTTCTCCGGGGAGAGATCCATGGGAAATCCTGCCATGAAGGCGGTCAGGGCGACCCAGAGGATGACGGCCCAAAGGCCCGCCGGAACCAGGGCGCCCCGAAGGGGGTTCGGGACAACATTCAGCCGCTGTGTCAGGACCATCTTTTTGAGACAATACTCCCAGGTGGTACACTAGAATTCTAGCGTGCCGGGGGCCAAGGAGTCTCCCCTGCCCAAACGACTTTTCTCTCCCCACCGCAAGGAAGCAAAGGCATGTCGATCCAAGCCGCATCCCCCCTGTCCCGACTGCGCGAATACGCCGAACTGGTCAAGTTTGAGCATACCGTTTTCGCCCTGCCCTTTGCCCTGTCCGCCATGCTGCTGGCGACGCCCGCCGGGCAGCTGCCTTCGGCATTCACGGTCCTCTGGGTGCTGCTGGCGATGGTGGGGGGACGAACCTATGCCATGGCGATGAACCGGCTGATTGATGCGGAGATCGACGGACAAAACCCCCGGACCCGCAACCGAAGCATTCCGGCAGGCCGGGTGGGCAGGCGGGAGGCCATGTGGCTGGCCGCCGTTTCCGGGTTGCTGCTTGTCCTGGCCACGTTCCAGCTCCCGGTGATTTGCCGGCTGCTCCTGCCGGTGGCCTTTGCCGTCCTGACCGTCTATTCCTTCGTCAAGCGCTTTTCCCGGCTGGCCCATCTGGTGCTGGGGGTGGCGCTGGGGTCGTCCGCCGTGGGCGGGTGGCTGGCGGTGACCGGCGAAATTTCCTGGCTGCCCGTGGTTTTTGGATTCGCCGTGGTCTTCTGGGTGGCCGGATTTGATATCATCTACGCCTGCCAGGACGTGGCATTTGACCGGGAGGCGGGTCTGTTCAGCATCCCGGCGGCGGTGGGCATTCCCAATGCGCTGCGCCTGAGCCGCCTGATGCATGGCGTCACTCTCCTGCTGATGATCACCTTCGGCCTGATGTATGGGCAAACGGGGCTGGGATACTGGCTCGCGACCCTCCTGATGGGGGGGATGCTCTGGGCGGAGCATCGGCTTGTCTCCCCGGAGAATCTCTCGCGCATCAACGAGGCTTTTTTCGTGATGAACGGACGGATCAGCCTGTGCGTCTTCGCTTTTGTCCTGATGGATAAAATCTTCCAGCTGGTCGGATAGGGTTCAGAGGTTGACCGATGGCAAACGACTCATCCATGACAACGACGCGCATGACCTGGTTCCCCCTCACGCGGACCGCCCTGGGGTTCTTGCGGCGGGAGTTGTCGAACCTGTTCCTGGTCATCGGGCAGGCGGTGCTGATGACCCGTGCCATGTTCGGATTCCTCATCCGGGGCAGGCTCAAGCCCCGGCACTTTTTTGACCAGGCTTCCTTCATCGGGCTGGACACCCTGGGCATCGCGTTGATTATGGTGACGTTTTCCGCCATGGTCATTGCCCTGCAGGTGGCGAAAGAGATGGTCAAGCAGGGGGCGGGGGGCTATGTGGGGGCGCTGGTGTCTCTGGCCGTCCTGCGGGAACTTGCCCCCATCATGACGGCGGTGGCGGTGACGGCCATGGCGGGGTCCGCTTTTGCCGCCGAGCTTTGCACCATGCAGATCTCCAAGCAGGTGGACGCTCTGCGGACCCTGCATGTGGACCCGATTCGTTACCTGGTGCTGCCGAGGGTGATGGCGGGCATCGTAATGATTCCGCTGATGACGGTGGTCACCGCCACCGCCGGGATTCTGGCTGGCATGGTCATCAGCAGGCTGCTGGCCGATATCCCCTTTTGGCAGTATCTGGATTCGGTCTGGCAGCAGACCGAGTACAAGGATGTGTTTGCCACCCTCCTCAAATCCAGCATTTTCGGCTACATTATCGTCATCCTTTCCACCAGTATCGGGATCAACACCACCGGGGGCGCCCGCGAGGTGGGGATCGCCACCACCCGCGCCGTGGTCTGGTCCTTTCTGACGGTGGCGATTTTCGACTACATCCTGACCTATCTGATTTACGGGAGCAACTGATGATCCGTGCCGATGAAAAACCGTTGATTTCCGTGCGCGACGTGCACAAATCCTTTGGCCGCAACCACGTCATCCAGGGGGTGAGCCTGGACGTGCGGGCGGGAGAGACGCTGGCCATTATCGGCATCAGCGGCTGCGGCAAGAGCACGTTGCTTCGGCTTATCTGCGGACTGGAACCCCCCGATTCCGGGGAGGTAACCCTTGAAGATGACAATTACGGTTTTGTGTTCCAGTATTCGGCCCTGTTTGACTCCCTGAACGTATTTGAAAACGTGGCCTTTTCCCTGGTGGAAGAACCGGATCGCAATGGCGGGAGGCGGCAGGAATTGCCTGATTCGGAAATCCGCCGGATTGTCTCCGAAAAGCTGCGCCTGGTTGGCCTGGAAGAAACGGAGCCGATGATGCCCAACGACCTCTCCGGCGGAATGCGCAAGCGGGTCAGCTTTGCCCGCGCCATTGTGAGCAACCCCCGCATCATTCTCTACGACGAACCCACCGCCGGACTGGACCCCATTGCTTCCACCGTGCTGGAGAACTACATTTCCGCGCTGGGCCGGGAGCTGGGAGCAGCCAGCATTGTGGTCACCCACCAGCATTCCACCATCCAGATTGCCGATCGGGTCTGCCTGCTCCATAAGGGCACCATCCGCTGGATGGGAACGCCTGAGGAGATGAAGGTGACGGACAATCCCTACGCCAGGCAATTCTTTGACGCCAGCCTGGAAGGGCCGCTGACCCCGGATCTGGTATAGGGCGGTTCGGGACTTCCGGTTCGCGATATAATAGGACGTGTTTCGCATGAACCCGGTGCGATCAAAGGCGCTGTAGAGAGAGAAGCCCGCAGGCAATCCCGAATGATTCGATCTTCCACCATAAAAGTCGGCGTGATGGCAGTCGTCAGTCTGGCACTGCTGGTTGCGGTCATGATCTGGCTGCGGGGCCGTGGGTTGACCCCCGGCGAGACCTACGACGTCCTGTTCCGGGATGTGGACGGGATGCGGGAAGGGGCGCCGGTCCAGATTATGGGCATCCGGGTGGGGTTTGTGGATCTCATCGAGCCGGTGGTGATCAATGACAAGTACTTTGTCCGCGTGGCTTTCAGCGTCACGGACGAGAGCATCAAGATCCCCGGCGGCTCCCTGCTCTCCATCCAGCAGTCGGGCCTGATCGGCGAGAAGTTCCTGGAAATCACGCCGCCCCCGTTGCGTGACGTTATGCTGATCACGTTTGCGAAGCCGGAAAAAGCCATTACGGCAGGAATCCCCGTGAAATTCGTCTACGAGGACGGGGTGCTGACCGTGGGCAAGGTAGAGCGGGTGGAGCGCTTTGATGACGAGAACCTGACCCGTTACAAGCTCTACTACCGGGTGACCCGGCCGGGGGCGGTGATGCCCGACAAGCCGGTCCATGAACTGAAAATGACCCGGCAGGGAAGCTACTACCTGCTGATTGTGTCTGAGGAACCGGTGCTGACCCGTGCGCCGGACAAGGAGCTGTTCTTCACCATCGAGAATCCGCTGCGGATGAAGGAGTTCCTGGAGGTCCAGATGGCTTCGGCGGAAGCCTTGAAGGTGACCAACGAGAAGATCTCCCAGTTGCTCTCCGATGAAACCATCGCAACGCTCAGCAGCACCGTGAAGAACACGGAGATCCTGACGGCCCGCGCCACGGACGTTCTCGACAGTGCCAACGAATTGATCCAGATGGCCAACGATGACCTTGAGGCCCTGGTGGCCACCTCCGAACAGCTGGCCGACAACCTGGTCGTCATGAGCGACAACATCAACGACGTGATTGGCGATCCGGCCCTGAAGCAGGACATCCGGAGTACGGTGGCCTCCATTGAGCAGTCCACCCGTGCCCTGAATACTCTTCTCAACGATCCGGAACTGAAGAAGACCTTTGAGCTGGTTCACGATACCTCCCGCGACGCCTCCGAACTGGTGGAACTGCTTCGTCGGACCGCCGAAGACCGGGAGTTGCAGGAGCGCCTCGACCAGTCCCTGACCCTGCTGAACCAGTCCCTGGAAAAACTCTCGCGGGTGCTGGACAACGTGGATGAGCTGACCGCTGACGACGATGCGGATATCAACGCCATTTTGCAGGAAACCCGGCAAACCACCGGCAACCTGCGCGAGTTCTCCGAAAAGCTGAACAAGCGGTTCCTGCTGTTTCGCCTGATGTTCTAGGTTCCGCAGGGTTGGGACGTGAAATCCCCCGGCATGGGCGTCACATCCGAATGTGACGCCCATACTTGAACGCGCCTGATTTCACCGGCTTTCCTGCCGACAATCTTCGTGGAGGTATATTTTAAGAATGTTAAACGGGATTCTTAAGGCATTCTTAAAGACAGACCGTTCCAATAGATTAAATGTTTATATAATAATACGTTGAATATATTCACGTCGCATTCATCAAAATTCACTTCAGGGAAAACACCGCTTGAACCAGAATTATTGCCAACAATACGCTCTTCTATAGAAATGCCCCTTTCGGGGACATCACGACAATCAACCAACACGTTCGTTCTTTCAACCCTCGAAATGTTTCGGGGGTTTTTAATTGTCATGCGTGTCCCAAACCCAGTCCAGTCAATTCTTAAAGCATTCTTAAAGACCGGCAATTCGAACCTGATAAATGTTTTTATAGTAATAAGGGAATCAAAAGCCACTTCGGGAAAGACGGCAGAAGATACGCAAAAGATACATGGTAGAGGATTAATCAGGGGTTTACGGGAGGTCAGGATATGCAGATCGGATTGAATCTGAACCAGTTCCAGGGGAATCAGGGCTTTGCCGGCGGCGTCAGCGCAGGCCAGGGCGCACAGCAGCCCGGACAGCAGCCGTCCGGCTCCCAGAACGATTTGAAATCGCTGGGCCTCGATCCCGCTACCGCGGCCAACGGCATGCAGCAGGCCCAGAAGTTTTTCGGCGGCGCGAACCTCCAATAGGCGGCTGCCCCTCATTCACGGTTTTACGCTCCAATCTCTCAGGGGATATCACACGATTCGCTCTCTCACCATTCACGGGACATTCAAATTAAAAGCCCTCGAAAAATCGAGGGCTTTTTGTTGAAAGTTTATTTCTGGCGTTTTCTCGCCGCTTCCGCTTTGCGCTTGCGGCGCTGGCTGGGCTTTTCATACCGTTCGCGGCGCTTGATCTCCGAAAGGATTCCGGCTTTCTGGATCTTTTTCTTGAAGCGTTTCAGGGCGCTTTCGATACTTTCACCCGGTTGTACCTGGACTTCTGCCAAGGATTATTCACCACCTTCACCATCGGTTTGTAAAAACCTGACCTGTTCGTGACCGTAAAAATTCGTGTTTCTTAACGTAGCATACATTAATTTTCATTTCAACGCCTGTTTGTCCGGGGCTGGAGTTGGCCTGGGGAAAGGGTTTCCCCATCAGCCTGGTGGCCAGGAGAAGGGCCGCCCAGCCAGCAGGTGAAAATGCAGGTGGAAAACACTCTGGCCCGCGCCGGCGCCGTTGTTGACCACGAGACGGTAATCGCTCAGGTTCTGTTCTCTGGCGATGTCGCGGGCGGCGCCCAGGACATCGGAGAAAACCTGGTCTTCCGAGGTTTCGGAAACGCTGGCGACATGCGTGTTGGGGATGACAAGAATATGGGTGGGCGCCTGCGGGCTGATGTCACGAAAAGCGGTGATCCGATCGGTCTTCTTGACGATATCGCCGGGAATCTGTCCTTCGATAATCTTGCAGAACAGGCAATCCGGTTCGCGCTGGGAACTCATGCTCTCTCCTCTCATGCTCGCTTCCGGCAATTGAACGGACATTATTCTAGCATAGCGCCGGAGCCGGACCTAGGCCATCCATTGGGCGGTGCGCTGCACTTTCAGCTGGCGCAGCACCCGGTCGGCCAGGGGAACGCTGTAGGGGGTCATGGGGATGCGGTGATCCGGGCTTTCGGGGGGCAACTGGCCGTATTTCTCAATGACCCGGTTCACCAGGGCCTTTTTATCGGGGTCGTTGTCAAAGAACAGCCGGGAGTAGAGGGCCACCCCGTCGGCGATGAGGGCGGATTTGGAGGTGCTCTGGGCGTATTCGGGGTCGGTGGCCGAATGATACCGGTTGGCCAGGGTGTTGAGGGACAGGCAGTTGATCTCCTCCTGGATGGAGGCCCGGTCGTCGCCGTGGCGGGCGGCATGGCCGGCTTCGTGGTAGATGGCTTCGGAGATGGCGTAGAGGGTTTCCTTGCCCAGGCTGCCGCGGTATTTCTGGTTGATCATGATGAGGTTGTCGTCTTTCAGCCACTGGGCGTGGGCTTTGGTGTCGCCCATATCGCCGAACTCTACCCGGATGCCCTTTTGCAGGATGAGCCGCAGGGCCTCCTCGCCGTTTCTGAAAACCAGATCCACGCCGAGGCGGCGCATATGGGCCTCATCCTGGGGCAGGTGGCGGATGTCCGCCAGCAGGACCAGGGCGTGGAAAATCTCCGGGGGCATCCGGTCCGCGCCCGGCATGGCCCGGATGGCCTCCTTGTAGGAGGGGGTGGGCGGAACGGAAAAGGCAAAGGGATTGAAAGGCTGGGGCTGCGAGTAGGCCGGGGCCGCATAATAGGCGGGCATGCTGAACGCCGGGCGGTAGGTTACCCCGCTGGCCGGATAGGCCGGATGGTAGGCTGGATAGGATAACGCGGAAATGCCCATAGTGACCCTGCTGTTGCTGTTCCCGAATACGCGTTCTACCCCATGAAAACCTCTCAAACCGTTTTGTTGCCCCCGTATTTCTGTTACGATGGACCCTGCCGACAAGGTCTCGACAATAGGAGCGTTTTCAAATGGCCACAGCCCTGCATCCCCTGGTGACGGTGTGCAACCATCCGCTGGTCCAGCACAACCTGGGTATCATTCGTGACAAGAATACGTCCAACGAGTTGTTCAGGTTGGCCATCACACGGGTCGGACGCTTTATCATCCAGGAGGCAACCCGCGATCTCCCCCTGACCCGCAGCATCGTCGAAACGCCCCTCATCAAGACCGAATGCAGGATGCTCAGCCCCGACGTGCCCATCCTCATCTCCCCCATCCTGCGGGCGGGGCTGATGCTCTCCGACGTGGCCCTCGATTTGCTGCCGGACGCCAGCATCTACCACATCGGCCTTTACCGGGATGAAGAAACCCTCAAACCCGTTACCTACTACAACAAGCTGCCTTCCAACATCGATTATTCCGTGGCCCGCATCCTGCTTTTGGATCCCATGCTGGCCACCGGAGGGTCCGCCGTGGCCGCCGTGGACATTATCAAAAACCTGGGAGTGAAGGCGGAAAACCTGGCTTTCGTCTGCGTCATCTCCGCTCCGGAAGGCATCGAGCGCCTGACCCAGGCTCATCCCGGTGTGCGCATTTATACCGGCGCCGTAGACGAACGCTTGAACGACAAGGGCTTCATCGTCCCCGGCCTCGGCGATGCCGGGGACCGGACCTTTGGAACGGTCTAAAACGGACGGTTGAAACTTGCCGCTCAAGTTGCCCCCTTTGGCGTCCGATAGGCTACCATATGGAGACGGATGGCAAATTCGGAGCAAGGCAGCCTGATGGGTGAAATTGGCGATACCTATGATTTGAACTACTATGGCACGGCGGATTTGCCCGTGGACGAGGATGCCGGGGACCTGCCCGACCTGTGCCACAAGTGCGGACGATGCTGCCGCTCGGCCACCACGTATGCGCCCTATCGGGAATTGCAGGAGCTGATTGCCAAGGGCAACCAGGAGGCCATTGACTTCCTGGAGATCTTCCAGCCCTACGAGTCCGTCGAGGCGGCGCGGGCCGTGGTGCCGGATCAGGTGGCCCAGGTGTTGAAAGAAGCTGAAACCAGTGACAAGCTCAACGTCGAGGACCTCACCTTCTACCACTGCCGTTATGTAACCCCCGAAGGGCTTTGCGGTATCTATGAGCGCCGTCCCCGCTGCTGCCGGGAGGCGCCTGCGCATGGGTGGTCGGTGATGCCTCCCGGTTGCGGATTTGAAGGCTGGCAGTTCCAGCAGCGCGAACGCCAGAAGCGGATGGTGCGTGACATGAAAACCAACGCCTACATCCTGGAGCAGATGTCTCCCGACGGGGTGAGCCATCCCATCCGACCGGAGACCACCATCGCCGACATGAAAAAGATGGTGGAGGACCGTATCCGGCCCTGGAAGCAGTTTGGCTCCGAGTATTGGTAATAAGCATATAGATAGGACACGATGCCTGACGACGAGATGCAATCGCCCCTGGGCCTGGCCCGCGAAGTGGAGCAACTGCTCAAGATGCCCCAGCATCTGTGCAAGCAGCGCGGCATCTGCTGCAAGGTGGCCACGTTCAAGGGGTCCTTGAGCCTGGACCAGATCCGGGCACTAGGCGAAAGCGATGCGCCGGATGCCGAGCATGCCCGTGTTTTTGCCTCCATCTTTGAGCCATACCCCTCCCAGGAAGCCACCCGCGAAGTGGCCGACGAGTTCGTGGACCGGGTCCGAGAGAAGGCGGCGGCCAAGGGGCAGGACCCGGACCGGATCACTTTTTTCAAGTGCCGTTTTGTGCTGGAGGATGGCCGTTGCGGGGTCCATGAGGATCGTCCCCTGGGTTGCCGGGCCTATCCATTTCCCCACAAGAACACGGTCTACCATCCGGGTTGCGGGTTCGAGGACCAGAGCCGGCAAAACTGGGCACGCATCGAGGAAATCATGGACACCCTCGGCATGGACCCGGAAGACGCCTTCGGCGGCGGCGCGGAGCAGTAAACTGCCCTCGCGCCGTGCCTTAGACGATCAATGCTCCGAAGCCGGGGTAGCCAAAACGGAAAAGCAGACATGAACTGAACTGTTACGCATGGCCCCGTTTTGGCGAAGGGGCAGCGCCCCTTCCTTAAGCATCCGAATGGATGTTACCCGGCCCCGAGTGCGAAACTCTGCTGGATGTTTTTGGAGATGACCTTTTTGACGGCTTCCATCTCCGTGACGGCGGCCTCGCGCTGCTTGTCGATGCGGTTGGCTTCCATCTCCAGCATTTTGTCCATCTGGGCAATCTGGGCCCGTCGGGCTTCCAGTTGGGCTGCCTGCGGCGACCCCGGCTCGTAGGAACCCGGATTGCGTGCGGCGGCCATCATCAATTGTGTGGCCACGTCGGCCCAGTACATGCGTTGCTGCTGGATCAACTGGAGTCTCAGCTCCAGTTCGTTCTTGCGTCCAACGAGCATTTGTAAGCGCCCTTGGCTGGCGGCAAACCCCATAGATAGTCCCTCCTCTCAGGTGCTGGTGTGTGTTTTGTGTGCGTTTTTGTGTGTTTGGCAGGTGTGCGTTTTTCTCCCTCTGTTCGTTCGGCTCTTCAATAGCAGTCTTTCAGTAGCAGTCTGTTGCAGTCAGTCCGTATCAAAAGCAAGTCAAGGCAAGTCGCGGTCCATTTCTTCCCCTTCACGGGAATACCACGGTTCACGTCAGCGGGTTTCAGTCTGAGTGGGTGGTTAGCCGTTACCCATCAGGCTGAAGCTTTGCTGAATGTTTTTGGAGATGACCTTTTTGACGGCTTCCATCTCGGTGACGGCGGCCTCGCGCTGTTTGTCCAGGCGGTTGGCTTCCATTTCGAGCATCTTGTCGATCTGGGCGACCTGGGCACGCTTGGCTTCCATTTCTGCGGCTTTCGGTGATCCCGGCTCGTAAGATCCCGGATCGCGTGCCGCGGCCATCATCATCTTGGTGGCCACATCGGCCCAGAACATCCGCTGCTGCTGGATCAGCTGCAACTTCAGTTCCAGCTCGTTCTTGCGGCCAACGAGCATTTGTAAACGGCCTTGACTGGCTGCAAACCCCATTGTGGTGGTCCTCCTCTAACTCAGGGTGTGGAGTGCCCTCTCAAGTGACTGCTGAATCAATGAACTGCCTTGAACGTGAACTCTCTGATTAATGTGAACTCTCTGGTGATCGAATCGTAGAATAAGCTCTCTGACTGTGTTTTTGTTGGAGTGATGCAAGTGGTCCGGGTGTCTCTATCGGGAAGGAATGGGTTGGGATACTTTTTCACGTGGATGTTCTCCGGGATCGCCTGGGCGAACCGGACAGATTTTGTCCAATAATCCAGTGGTTACCCAGCCCTGCGGGGTGAGCGCCGACGCTTCTTTTCAAATAATGGCGTTAGGCGTTGCCCATCAGGCTGAAGCTTTGCTGAATGTTCTTGGAGATGACCTTGCGGACGGCCTGGATCTCGGTGACGGCGGCTTCGCGCTGTTTGTCGAGACGGTTGGCCTCCATTTCAAGCATCTTGTCGATTTGAGCAACCTGGGCTCGTTTGGCTTCCATGTCTGCGGCTTGCGGCGACCCCGGCTCATAGGAACCCGGATTGCGTGCAGCGGCCATCATCAACTTGGTTGCCACGTCAGCCCAGAACATCCGTTGTTGTTGGATGAGTTGTAACTTCAGTTCCAGCTCGTTTTTACGACCTGTGAGCATCTGAAGCCTGCCTTGGCTGGCTGCAAATCCCATGGTATTCCCCCCCTAATAGGTGATTTGTGAAGAGATAAGATATAGACCCCGTTGACTTGCTATAAGCATAAAAACATGGGCGGGGGTTTTTGTGATACCCCGGAGTATATCTTTTTGAAATTTGTTACGGGGCTGTAACATTCTGCCGGGGGCGAAACCTTTGAGGTCCGGCCAGCCTGCGGTTTTAATGGGATATCCGATTCTTAAATTTTGATTATTTTCTGAGGCAGAAGCTACTTTCCGCGCTGCAGCTGCTGGACCATGAGTTCGAGTTGCTGGATGCGCTGGTTGGCCTGGATGAGCTGGTTTTTCATCTTGTTATAGGTGGCCATGTCGGTGCCCGGCCCCCCGGCAGCGCTTCCATCGCCGCCGTTAACCACCGGCATGTTATGGGCATCGAAGGCTTTTTTACTCTCCTCTTTCAGGAAAAGGATGCCTTCGCTGTCCTGCTTGTTGATGTACCCCAGATTGATCAGCACGTTGGCAATGCCGGTGCGTTCGCCCAGGGATTCCTCGATATAGCGCTGGGTGCGCAGGGCCTGGTCCAGCTGCTCCACGGTCAGGCGTCCGATTTTGACGAGATATTCGCCCAGGCGGATGCGGCCCGCCATGTAAAGGATGGTGGCCTGGATGATCCCTGATTTCGGCGGGTTGATGAGTTCCTTCTGGATGGCTTCAAGCAGATACATGCTGGCCTGTTCCAGGGTCCAGCCGTTGAGGATGGCGATATCCACCGTGGTTTTGCCCTGCTTGATGAAGTGCAGGGTTTTCATGATGCCTGGGTTGTGCTGACCGGAGGGTTGTTCCACTTCCTTTATTCCCTGGTGGGTCAGTTCGGGGCGCCAGAGCTGCAGGGTGTCGTCCGGCTGAAACGTGTCCAGGGTACTCTTGGAGAGCAGGTGTTCCAGTTCCTGCTTTAATACGGAATAAATCACCTGTTTGACCCACAGGGGCAGCGCCAGGATCTGGCTGTTGAGTTTCTCAAACGGACTTGTGACGTTGGATGACATGGGAGGAATGATGCCCCTGGCAGACGATTGGGAGGACGCTCCGGGTCGGTTGGTTCCGAGCTTCATTATAACCTTTTTGGTTTGGGATGCCTTCCCTCTATAATAGGAGAGAACCTTTGAGACCCATTGATGGAACTTTGGCGTCTCCTTACCGTCTAGTTTACCAGTCAACTCAGCTATGAGTGAAGGAGAACCCACCGTGAACAAGTTTTTGCTCATCCAATCCAGAAAGGCCGTTATTGCGCTCAGCATCGCCTTGCTGGTTCCGGCTGCCGGTTTTGCCGAAACGCCAACATACATTGCCCAGGGGCTGCCCCCGCTGCAGGGTTACGTGGTGACCGCCCCGGCGGGCACCTATATGCAGGCCACCGTTCAGTCCGCGATCTCCAGCGAATTTGCCCGGCCCGGTGATCGGGTCGTTGCGACCCTGGGGACCCCCCTGGCCGCCGGCGGCTCCATTGTCCTGCCCGCCGGAAGCCAGGTGGAAGGCCAGGTGGTTGCCGTTGAGGATGCCGGACGTGTCGGCAAGAACGGCACCCTGGATATCCGGTTTACTTCGGCCATAGCCCCGACGGGTCAACGCATCCCCATCTCTGCCCGGATTCAGACCGAGGACGGCTCAGGGGTGATCCGGGGCGGCACGACGAAGGGTCGTGTCGGAAAGGCCGCCCTGAGAACGGGTGTTGGCGCCGGGCTTGGCGCCGCCCTGGGTACCGCGATGGGGCCGCTGTCCGGCGGCAAGGTTGGCAGAGGGGCCATCTACGGCACGGCCATTGGTGGCGGCCTGGGTGCCCTGTATGCGGGAGCCAAGAAAGGCGAGCCTGCGGTTCTCAATGCGGGCGAACCCATCAACCTGGTGCTTGACGCCCCGGTGACCGTCTCGCCCCAGAGCGCTCCGCAACAGCAACAGTACAACGATCCGTACAACCAGCCCTATAACTCGCAGCCTTACGGCCAGCCGGCCAACCCGTATGGCAATCCCTACGGGCAACCGGCCAATCCGTATGACGGCGGCGGCTACTATGGCGGTTAAAACAAGCTTGGGTGTTTGGTTGCCCTTTTTTCGGACTCCGGAAAAGGGGCAACCGCCGACACCCCGGCGGGTTTAGTTTATAATGAGTTTCGTTAGCCCCGGCTAAGATGCGAAGATGCCCCCAAGCCGCCAGGAGCCTGTATGTCGCTGTTCGGTCAACTCAAGGATGCTGTTTCCGCGCCCTTTTCCAAGGAGCGGAAATCTTCCCGGTTCGTGACCCATCCGGCGTTCGCAACGGCGTTTGGCGGAAAACCCTCTGAAGAGACGCCCCTGAAGGGCGGACCGGTGAAGGAGTTCCCTTTCCGGTACTCCGTGGGCCTGTCCTTCCTGCTGCATGTGGTGGGGCCGATCATGCTCTGGGTGCTGATGATTGTTCTTCTCCTGCTGCCCCTTTTCCCGCCGCGCCAGTCCGAAGCGCAGGCCATCGAATTCGTCCTGGTGCCCCGCGCCGATGCCGAGGCGCCGGAGAAAGCCCGGTTCCTGGGCGAGGAGAACCAACTGGCGGGGGGCAGGCAGACAAGCTCCCCCGTGCCGTTTGAAACCGAATCGGCAACCTCCGCACGATCTCAGGAAAGTCAGCCGTCTCCGGCCAGGCCTTCGCCTTCCCCCTCGCCCCAGGTCTCACCGGCGGCCCAGCCGTCTCCGCAGCAGGTGAGCGCCAACCCCCAGCCCTCGCCTCCCAAGCCCCAGGTGCCTCCGCCCCAGACGACAGCGCCGAGGCCCGCAATCGCCACGCCGGCGCCACCGGAGCCTAAGCGCGAAAGTCTGGTGAAACCGGCGACGGTGGATGGCCCCGTGGCCACTACTCAGCCGTCCCCGGCCCTTCAAGGGGGAACCGGACCCGCCACCCCTTCCATGAGGGCTTCCCGGGAATTGGCCAGCGCCGGGTTGCCAGGGCTTCTGCCCAACGCCAACCGGGGTTCCTCCGAGGACGGCCCGCTGGACAGAAACGGCGTCTCTGTCAAATCCGTCGAATTCGGCCCGTACATGGCGGAACTCAAGCGGCGGCTGTCGCGAAACTGGCGTCCGCCGCGCGGGGAAAAAACCCGCCGGGTCGTATTGAAGTTTGAGATCGCCAGGGATGGTACACTGAGGAGTCTGGAAGTCGACGAGTCTTCCGGAGAACGGGTGGCCGATCAGGCGGCTATCAATGCCGTCGAGATCTCCGCCCCGTTCAAGCCCCTGCCCCCGTCGTTTTCGGGCGACAGCGTTCCCATTCTGTTCACGTTCGACTACACCGTCTACGGTGCCTCACGCAATTGACAAAGCATACCCAGGTTTACGGATTAACAGGAGTTTTTACGTATGGAAGAGAACATTATTCTATTTGCCCTGAAAGAGGACTTTCTGGTCCTGCTGCCCATCTTCGTCTGCTCCATCCTGCTGGTGGCGGTGGCCATTGACCGGCTGATCTTTTACAATCGCAACAAGCGCGATGTGGTCCAGTTCATCCACCGCCTCCAGCGCGAACTGCAACGCGGCAGCCTGGACAACGCCCAGGTTCTCAGCAGCCAGGTGGGCGGCGTGATCGGTGAAGTGGCCGAAGAGGGCCTGCGGGTGCTGGGCGAACAGCACAGCGACTTTGACCGCTCCTTCGACATCACCTCGGCCCTGGCCCGCCGCAAGCTGGAAGCCCGGCTTTCCATCATCGGCACCATTGCCACCATCGCCCCGTACCTCGGTCTGTTTGCCACCGTCGTCCGGATTCTTCTGACCTTTGGCGAATTGGCCCAGTCCCAGTCCGCCACACAGGCCCCGGAGATCATGTTCGGCATCGGTTCGGCGCTCATCGCCACGGCCCTGGGTCTGCTGATCGCCATTATCGCCGTTACCCTCAACAACTGGTTCCAGTCCACCGTCTCGCGTTACGAGGACGACTTCCAGTTGCTGAAGCTGCTCTTCCTGAGCTTCTCCGACGCCGAGGGCGGCTCTGGTGGCGCCAACGTGTCGGCCCAAGGATATCGGACCGTTTAACCGGACCGTCTAGCCGGATCGTCCGGGTAGACAGGAACGACCCATACGTTCAGCACAATACAGGAGTCTGACCCCATGAAGGACGCCGCAAGCGCCAGAGGCCGAGCGGTCTTTGATGAAATCAACATTACGCCGTTGACCGATATCTTCCTTGTGCTGCTCATCATCATGATGGTGGTGGCACCGATGATGAACCAGTTGAACGCCGAAATCCAGCCGCCGACGGTGGAAAGCGGGGCGGCGGTGGATCAGACCCAGTTGACGGTCGAGGTCACCGCTGATGGCCAGTACGCCCTCAACGGCGCGATGATCACCGTCGACTCCCTGGCAATGGAACTCCAGGCCATCATGGAAGAGCGGGGCGTGGCGGACGAGGAGGAGAAGACCCTCATCGTCCGGGCGGATAAAAACGCCCGCAGCAGCGCTGTCATCCGGGTCATCGAGGCGGCCCGCGACGCCCGGTTCCACAAGGTCACCGTGGCCGGGCAGAAATCCGGCTCGGTTTCCGCGCTGGGGCCGGACGAGTTGATGAACGAGTAGGCAGCAGGAAGGAATTGCGATTGTGAGAACCAACCGGAACGCCATTTTCAGTGAAATCAACATTACGCCGCTGACGGACATCTTCCTGGTGCTGCTCATCATCATGATGGTGGTGGCGCCCATGCTGGACTATCCGGGTCTCAAGCTGGCGGTGCCGACCATCGGCCCGGACGTGGACACCAAGGAGGAGCCGAAGACGGTGGGGGTCGTCATTGACGCCTCGGACCGCTTTACGGTCAACGAACGGCCCGTGGGCAACCTCCGGGAACTGGTGGGCACCATCCGGGATCTCTCCAGGGAAAACCCGGAAGGGGTGGTTATCAAGGCCCATCCCCAGGCCAGCCACAATGCCATGACCCAGGTGATGGACGCCGCCCAGCGGGCCGGGGTCACCAAGATGGCTGTCATGGAATACGGCGGTGACAACGCCTCCATCGAGTAAACCGTCCCGAATCAATTGTTCAGGGGGCTGTCATTCCTGCGAGAGCGGGAAGCCTTGCCCCTTCAGAACGAGAACGGATTCTCGGCGTTGATCTCGCCGCGGGGCAGCAGGTTTAGCTTTTGGGTCACGTGCAGCAGCAGCATGGCGGCCAGGACGATAAACGGTTTGTCCAGCTTGCGGCCCTCACGCAGCAGGTATTCCAGGCATTCGGTCCGCTCTTTTGGGGTCAGTGATTCGATGGCCCGGTCGTCATGGGGCGGGAGATCGGCTTTCTGAAGCAGGGGCAGTTCCCTCCGCAGCACCGGGTTATTCTTGCACAGCTCGTTTTGCGTGTCCTCGTCGGGGATCAGAGCGATCATCCGGCGGAAAACCTCGATGGTCTCGTCGTCGGCCCCCTGTTTCTGCTGGAAGTCCTCAAGATAAAGCTTGTTGATGAGATTCACCAGGGAGCGCACGGCCATGGCGTCCGGCTCCTTCAGGGGGCCGTCGGCCATGAAGTGGGCCTTGATGATGGGCTTCTGGTTGTCGAAGAGGGCATCCACGCCCGGCAGGGGGGATGCGAACCGCAGACCCCGGATCTCCGTCAGCTTGATAAGGCAGGTGGCGGCCAGCATCTGGAACCCGTTCCGATCTTCCAAAGCGAAATCCAGCGCGGTTTTCAGCAGGTTGGCCCGGTCGGCAAAGGGGTTTAACGGCTGCCAGTGGTCTTTGATCTCCGTTTGCAGGCCGGGCTGATCGGCGAGAATCTCCGCCAGCAGTTTCTCGCCGGCGGGTTGATTGGCCGGGATAAAGCCCAGCAGGGACTTCAGATCATCGAGTTCCCCGGCGCCGACCTTGTCCGCTGCGGCCTTGTCCGGGTCTGAGAGATACTTGGCCAGGGATTTCAGGGCGGCCAGAGCCACCCGATCGTCCTCGCCGTTTTCCGTGGTGATGAACCGGACCCGGCTGCTGAAACGGACCTCATCCTGTGCCGGTCCCGTGAGGGAGCATGAGAAACGGGGAGTCAGGCGTTGCCTGCTGCCGTTGGCTTGGCCGAACGTTGCATGGGGCGTACGGATTTGCGTCGGCAGAGAGGTGATCATGGTTTCCCAACCCCTTTCGATTGGATAGAGAGCGGGCCTATACTACCACAGTCACATCAGGATGGAAAGATGGCGTATTCCATTTTCGGCCCGGTTTCGGTATACAATGGACGGCATGACGCTTCAGGTTGTGTTTTGCGCTGCGGAAGCCGCCCCGTTTGCCAAGGTGGGTGGCCTGGCGGACGTGGTGGGCAGTTTGCCCAGGGCTTTGCACGAGGCCGGGGTGGCGGTTTGTGTGCTGTTGCCCCGTTACGGCTGTATCGATCCCGATGCGGAAGGTTTTGAGCAGTTGGATGTCCGCTGCCAGGTTCCCTTTGAGGATCGGGAGGAGACGATTGCCCTGTGGCATGGGCATCTGCCGGAAAGCAGCGTACCGGTGTACCTGGTGGAGAATGCTACCTGGTTTGCCTCGCGCCGGAGCGTCTACCCGGAAGGCGACCCGCAGACGGAGCTTAACAGCTTCCTGTTTTTCAGCGCCGCCGTTTTCGAGGCCCTCCATGCCCTGACAATCCGTCCGGACGTGCTGCACCTGCATGACTGGCATACGGCGCCGGTGGCCGTCAAGTTGGCCCACCTGCGCCAGGAGGATTCGGCAGCCTTCGGGGGCAATTATGCCGACACCCGTTCGGTGCTGACCATTCACAACCTCTCCTACCAGGGGCACGACGGCACCACCAACTGGCTTGCCGAAGGGATTCGTCATGCAGACGAGATTACCACCGTCTCCCCCTCCTACGCGCTGGAGATTCAGACCCCCCAGCAAGGCTGCGGTCTGGACATCCTCCTCCGGGAGCACCAAAGCCAGGTCCAGGGCATCCTTAACGGGATTGACGAGCAGATATTCGACCCGGCGACGGACCGATTTCTCCCCAAGCCGTATGACATTGAAAGTTTTGAAGAGGGAAAAGCTTTTTGCAAGGCGGACCTGCAGCGGGAACTGGGCTTGCCCGCGGCGCCGGAGAAACCTCTCTTCGGCATGGTCAGCCGCCTAGTGGAGCAGAAAGGGCTGGATATCCTGCTGCCCGCCCTGGAGGTGCTGGCTTCAGATCTGGAGGCCCAGTGGGTGATCCTGGGGTCCGGGGAACCCCGGTATGAAGACGGCCTGCGGGCCTTGTCGGATCGGTTTCGCCAGGTTGCGGTCCATCTGGGGTTCAACTTGGCCCTGGCCCAGAAAATCTATGCCGGGTCCGATTTTTTCCTGATGCCCAGCCGCTTTGAGCCTTGCGGTCTGGGGCAGATAATTGCCATGCGTTACGGCAGCCTTCCCGTCGTGAGGGCTGTCGGGGGGCTGGCGGATACGGTGAAGGATGTGGACGACCATCCCCGCGACGGAACCGGCATCGTGTTCCGGGAGTTCGACATTCCCGCCATGGCGGGAGCCGTCCGCCGGGCGGAGGCGCTGTACTGTAAACCGGAAAACCAGCGCCGGGTCATTCGTAACGCCATGTCTGCGAACTTCAGCTGGTCCGTCAGTGCAAAAGCCTACCGGGAGGTTTATAATAGCCTCGTCTCGTCGAGTCCGGCTGATCCCGCCAAAACCGTCTGACTATGGCCAACCTCATCTCCCTCATCCGAACCTGCCTCTGCCTGGTGGTGGTAGGGTTGCTCTTTGTCCGAACCCCGGAGGTTTACTGGTGGTGCTTTGGGCTGACCGTCATTGTGCTGTGGATGGACGGACTCGACGGGTATGTGGCCCGCAAATTCAACGAATCCACACGGGCCGGGGCGGTGGTGGACATCCTGGCGGACCGGATCGTGGAACAGGTGTACTGGATCGGGTTTCTGGCCCTGGGCTGGGTTCCCCTGTGGATTCCGCTGGTGGTGGTGGTGCGCGGGGTTCTGACCGACGGCATTCGTGCCATTGCCCTGGAACAGGGCTACACGGCCTTTGGCGAAACCACCATGATGCGGTCGCCCCTGGGGGTGCTGCTGGTGAGTTCACGCTTCAGCCGCTGGACCTATGCCTTTACCAAGGCTGTGGCCTTCAGCACCCTGATTGTCGTCCACTTGCCCGAAAGAGACCCCGGTTTCCTTCCCTGGCTGGACGGGGTGGCCTGGGCCTGCGTCTATATCGCGGTGGCCTTCTGCATTGTCCGGGGGCTGCCCGTGCTGCTGGAGAGTCCGAGATTTTTGAAATAGCCGCTTTTTCAGGCGCTTATTTTTTTAACCCCTTTTTCGGCACGCCGATGGGGTTGAAGAGGAACCACCAGACCAGGGCGACGAAGAGAACGATGAGAACGTCCTGAACATTGCCTTCCGGTACGAAAGACAGGACGACAATGCCCAGAATCCAGATGCCGGTCAGCCCCAGCATGACCCGTTCCATGATGCGTCCGCTGGAAAGGGGTTTTGGCTCGGCGGCGTCCGGGGTGCCGTTGGGGGGGGCAACCGGCTGATCAGGGGTGGTCATCGTAAAAAATCTCCTGCGACGGGTACACGATCCTACGGGAACGGTAACACAAGGCCGCGCCGGTTTTCAATATAACGCCGGCCGGTACGCGCGGGACCTAGTGATGTACCAGGCTCATGGGGCCGTCGCCCAGGATCTTCTGGCGAAGCTTGAGGAGGTTCTTGCCGTAGACCTTCTCGATCTCGCTTTGCAGGTTTTCCTCCACGTCGAGCAGGAAAATGTCGTGAACCACCAGTTCCTTGATGATGAAGACAATGCCCTCGTTGCGGGTGTAGACCGCCTTGGGGATCTTTTCGCCGGCGGGCAGGTTGCCCACGATGCCCTCGGTGTCATCCACGGACATGATGAGCCAGCGGCCCCCCAGGGAGTTTTCAATGTCGCTGGCCAGCCCGTGCTGGTAGACCTCGCAGAAGTCAAAGTCCACCCCGTTGTAGCCGACGACCTTGATGTCGATGCCGCGCTTGGCGGCGTCCCGAAGCGGCGCCTCGAAGCGCAGGGCGTCCTTGCGCCAGATCTCGATGAAAATGCTGTGCTTGGCGTGGGCGATCATCTCTTCCACGTGCTTGATGATGGAATCCTTGCCCCGCAGGTTCAGGATGGGTTCGATGGTTTCGTTGGACATGGAGGGCAGGGCGTCACGCAGGTAGGTGATGGAGCTTTTGAAGGAGCGTTCCCAGCGGTTGAGCAGTTCTTCCGGGGCGATAGGCAGGTAGGTGATGGGCTTCCCCGCCGTGGCAACAACAATCCCGCGATTTTCCAGGGCCTTGAGCGTATCGTAGGCACGCGCCTGGGGCACGCCGGACTCCTTGCTGATCTCGTAGCCGGTGGCCGGGTGGTGTTTGAGCAGGGCCAAGTACACCTTGGCCTCGTAGGTGTTGAATCCCAAATCCTTTAACTTCTCGATGAGAGCATCCATAAATCAGAACCACACACGTTGCTGCTTGCTACACGACAATCCTACTTACCATAATGGGTAGTATAGATGTTGGTGCTATTGCCTGTCAATATAACGTAAATAATCGTTGCGGGGCGGGCCTTCGGGTCCGTTGCGTTGACCCAAGGGCCAGGGGGTCCTGAATTTTGACAGCGGGCTTTTTGTGATATATTGCTATGCGAAATTCAGTGGAGACGCAACGACGATGAAAGTGATTCTGACCAAGGACGTGGATACCCTCGGCGACAGCGGGGACGTCCTGACCGTATCCGACGGCTACGCCCGCAACTACCTGTTTCCCCAGAACTATGCCGTCGAGGCCACGGAAGGGGCTTTAAAGGACCTCCAGCAGCGCATCGACCGGATTCGCGCCAAGGCTGAAAAGAAATACCAGGACGATCTGGAAAAGGCCCGCAAGGTGGAAGAGCTGGGCCTCATCACCATCGAGGCCAACGCCGGCGAATCGGGCAAGCTGTTCGGCACTATCACCACCAAGCAGCTGTCCCAGGTCCTCAACGAGAAAACCGGCCTGGAAGTGGAGCGCAAGCAACTCAACGTCAACAACCCCATCAACAAGGTGGGCGAGTACGTCCTGCACGTGCGGTTTTCCTCCAAGGTGGCGGTTGACCTGAAAATTGACGTGGTGGCCGCAGCCACCGCCGAGAAGCAATCCATCATCGAAGAGGTGGAAGCGGCGGAAGAGGCCGAGCTGCTGGCCCTTGAGCATGCCGAAGAGGAAGCTCCGGTGCCTGCGCCTGAGGAAGCCTGATCGCTTTCGGAAAGTCCTTTTTAAGCTACGGAAGCCGCCTGGTTTTTGAGGTGGCTTTCGTTTTGGCAGCCTTCTTCCGGCTCGGATTCCCGGCTTTCACCGACACCCAGGGGTTACCGTCAATGTAAAACCGCCAGGGCAGTTCCACCCCCTTGGTAATCCCGATGCGGGTGGTCCGAATGATCCGGCTATCCGGCACCGGCCCGCCGCTCAGCAGAACCAGCGGACTTTGCGGGTGGGTCAGATCGATCTCGTTATGGGCCTCGCGGGTGATGTCCAGAGCCTTGGTCAGCCGTCCTGGACCGTGGGTTGGCAGAGTATCGCCGTCCAGGGGTTCCAGTGCTCGGAACAGTACCGCCCCGGCCTTCCCTTCGGGTTCGGTGGTCACGTTGAGGCAGTGGTACATGCCGTAGATGAGGTAGACATACGCCAGCCCCGGCTTCAGATACAGGGTGGCGGCTCTGCCGGTGGTGCGGCCATAGGCGTGGCAGGCCGGGTCATCCCCGGTGTAGGCCTCGGTTTCCACAATGCGAAGGAGCCGGTAGCCGCCGCTGTTGTCCCGCGCCAGCAACCGGTGTCCCAGCAGATCGCGGGCCACCTGGACGGTTTCCCGCTCGAAGAAGGGGCGCGGCAGCGGTTCGATGTGGGCGTCGGTGTTCATCGTTATCAGTCGGGTTCAGGGCCTTGGCTTATTCTCCCCGTTTTGGGCGGCAGATTCAAGGGTGGTTTTCAAACGTATCGGGAAAATCCCCGATTGCCGGACGGTAAAAATGTATATAAAATAGACATCAGAGCTTGTCCGGGATACGAGAAAACCGGGCGGCATACCGGGCTGTGCTATCATGGGTAACAGGTCACAGGTCACGTAACCTCCTACCGGAGTGGATCATTGACGGAAAAACTCATAATTGAAGGCGGTCGCAGGCTGAGCGGTGACGTGCCGATTTCCGGGGCCAAGAACTCGGTCCTGAAGCTGATGGCCGCCTCCCTGCTGACGCCGGAACCGGTGCACCTGACCAATGTGCCCCAGCTGACGGATGTTGACGTGATGAGCGAGGTGCTTCGCCATCTGGGCGCCAAGGTCACCCAGTCCGGCGATCGTCTGACCCTCCAGGCCGATGGGGTGATCTGCAACGAGGCGCCCTATGATCTGGTGAGCAAGATGCGTGCCAGCTTCAACGTGCTGGGACCTCTCCTGGGCCGGTTCGGCGACGTTCGCGTATCCCTGCCCGGCGGCTGCTCTATTGGCAAGCGGGGTATCGATCTGCACGTGAAGGGTCTTCAGGCCCTGGGTGCCGAAGTGGAGATCGTGCATGGTTACGTGGAGGCAAGGGCTTCGCGTCTTGTCGGCAACGAGGTGGTGCTGGATCTTCCCAGCGTGGGCGCCACGGAAAACATCATGGTGGCCGCTGTGCTGGCCGAGGGATCGACCATCCTCTCCAATGCCGCCCAGGAACCGGAAATCGTGGATCTGGCCAATTTTCTGGTGGCCATGGGCGCGGACATTACCGGCGCCGGCACCAACGAGATCATTATCAACGGCGTGGCACCCGAAAGCCTTTGCGGGGTGAATTACCATGTGGTGCCGGATCGCATTGAGGCGGCCACGTACCTGATTGCCACGGCGGCCACCCAGGGCGAGGCCACCCTGCATGACGTGCGCCCGATGGATCTGCATGCCATCACTCACAAGCTGGGCGAAATGGGGGCCGAGGTGACCATGCCGGAACCCAACACGCTTTACATCCGGGTGGATGGCAGGCTGAAGGCACAGAACCTGGTGACACTGCCGTACCCTGGATTTCCTACAGATCTGCAGGCGCCGATGATGGCCCTGATGGCAATTTCCGACGGCACCAGTGTCATTCGGGAGACGATTTACGAGAACCGCTTCCGCCATGTGGGCAACCTCAAGCGGATGGGGGCGAATATTGAGCAGGAAGGCAACGTGGCCGTGGTTACCGGTGTGGATTCCCTCAGCGGTGCCGAGGTCAAGGCGAGCGATCTGCGTGCCGGCGCGGCGCTGGTGATTGCCGGCCTGGCGGCCTCCGGCATTACCGAGATTTTTGATCTGCACCATCTGGATCGGGGTTATGAGCAGCTGGAAACGAAGCTCTCCGCATTGGGCGCCTCGATCCGCCGGGTTGCCACGGGCGACGATATCATTCAACAGGCAGGGGAGCGCGTATGAGCGAAACACCGCAAACCCATATCGGCAAGCGCTGGTATGATCACGATCCGGTCCTGCTGGAAGTGCTGGATCTGCTCCGGTCGTTCAAGTCGGACGTCCGGGCACAGGCCGAGGTCTTTCTGCAAAAGATCGAGTCCCAGGTGGGCAAAGAGGCCCTGGAGCAGTTCTACGAGGTCTCGCGGCCCAAGCAGTTTGGCAACCGCTGGTACGACGAGGACCCGGTGGTCTCCCGCGCCGTGGAGTTGCTGCGGGTGGTGCCACCCGATGCCCAGCGCCGGGCGGCCATGAAGTTCCTCGAATCCATAAAGAAGCAGGGGCTGTCCAAAACCGTCGCCAATCCGGCGGACGGTGACTAGCCCACCTCCGCCCGCCTTTCCGGATGCCGTGGCCCTTTTCAACGCGGGCCGTTATTTCGAGTGCCATGAGGTGATCGAGGATCACCTCTGGCGTCCGCTGCCTCCCGGCCAGGAGAAGGACTTCCACCAGGGCGTCCTGCAAATTGCGGTGGGCTTGCACCACTTGAGGCAGCAGAATCTTACCGGTGCCCGGCACCTGCTGGAGCGAGGGTTAAACCGCCTGAGACCCCTGAGGGAAACGCCCCCTTTTTGTCACTGGCTGGATTTGCCCCGATTCCTCGATGATGCGGAAGAACTGCTTGCCGCGCTGAGGCGTCCGGGCAGCCAATTACCCGGTTTCTTCCGCATGGTTCTGAAAAATTGACTAGCACAAAAATTTAATTGACTGTTTTTATATTTATAGAGCGTAGGAAGTGTGTCTCTTTCGGGCAATGATCTCTGTCTCTGCCCGGTTTCATCCCGAAGTGTGCAATCGGAAGCGTTTCCAGAGCGTGTCGCAATGGAGGAGTGTCGCCATGGCTGCATCGAATGAATTTGGCCTGCCTTTGAATTCCCTGTCCGTGAACATGGCCGCCCTTTCCCGTCTTGATCCCCAGGAGCGCGAGCGGGTGATCCGCGAGATAGTCCTGGAAGAGGCGTTTCGCCGGTTTCAGGAAGAAAAGCAGGAGAAGGAACAGCGCTACGAGGCCCAGGTCAGTGACATTGCCGACAACATTCTGGCCGATTTTCTGGCGGGCAAGGCCATGCGCCTGAATGTCCTGGATCTGAAATACCGCCTCGGTAAGATGGAGGTTTACGACATCTGGTTCGAGATGAACCAGATGCGCGAAATGCAGCAGCAGGGGCTGCCTGTGGAGATCCGGGACATCGAAGATGCCCTGAGCCGGAAGAACTACGAGCAGAACCTGTTGTACATGGACTACTTTTTTACCCTGGCCACTACCATCAGTGACGGCTTTGCCAAGGCGCTGGCCGCATTGCAGGCGAGTTTGCGGTAACACGCAAAAAAATGCGCACAAAAATCCGAAACCATGTTTTCATGCCATTAAGAAAATCTTAATGGTCTGAGCAGAGAAAAATTCGGCCAGAAGGGGTTATCGTTCAACGGGTCGGGAACATTGGGGTTACGCCTGAAAGGGTTATCGTTCCCGCGCAGAAGTTCATCAGGAGAAGGGTGAAGAAAACGACGAGGTGAGGGAATATGCCGTTTACGGGTATTCATCATCAGCCGGTTCAGGGGTTGAGCCAGTCTGAGAGATTGGGAGAGCCGCAGGAAAGAGAAAACAGTCAGCGTGAAAATAATCGCCGGGAGACAATTCGGCGGGAAATCCGGGAATGGAGTAACCGCCGCCGACAGGAGAATGTTGCGCTTCTGAAATGGCTGGAGGCTCATTACGCCGAGTTGGAGCGGTTCCAGAAACTCGGCAAGGCCTACCACGATCTCCAGATGAAAACTTACCAGCTTAATCAACTGGAGGGGGAGATCGGCGCGGCTGGCCGAAAAATCTTTTCCATCCAGACGATCCTCGAAAGGCCGGAATTCCTGGGTTACGACAAGAAGGAAGTCGGCAAGTTCATGAAGGATCATTTCCGTCTGGGCGGTGATCGGGGAGTTCTGTTGCAGGACCGGGATCGGATGCTGAATGAGCTGGCCAGCGCCCGTGAAGAGTACCACCGGCTTTAAACCCGGTTTCAGGTAGCACAAAAAAATGAAAAACGGTTTTTATATAAACAGAGCGTATCGAGGGGTAATTCAGAGAAAACGGTATCAGGCAGGGGGCCTGAAGGGGTTGAAAGATCATGGTTTGGGAAATTGGTGAGCATTATCCAAAACCGGAAACGGTGATTGAGCAGGGGCGTCAGCGGCTCCGGCAGGAGCGCCGCCATGCGGAAACGTCCGGCCAGGAAGCGGATGCTTCCCAGCGGGACGACTCCGGCAAGGGCTTGTTTCGCCGGCTGAGCCAGTCGCTGTTCGGCGGGGCTTCCGAATCATCCGAAAAATCCGACCGGAAATACGACCGGCTCAAGCGGATGGAAGCCTACGAACAGGCGCTTGCCAAGCTGGAAGATCTGCGCATGACGCGCCAGTCCCAACTCACGGAAATTTCCTCCAAGTATGCCCGGAACGAGCAGCGCAGCGAGGAGCTTCGCGGCGAACTTACCTTTGCCAGACACAAGGGCAATACGTTCATGCGTGAGAAGCTGGAGGGGGATCTCAGCGGCTTGCGGGCGCAGCAGGTCCACCTGGATTTCGATTACATGAACATCCTGCGCTCCCTGTTTGACGACGCCATTTCCGGCATGAAGACGGTCTAGAAAGTAATCCGGGGCACACCCTGTGCCATAAAAAACGCCTCCGGTCCCTGAGGAGACGACGGAGGCGTTGAATGTTGCGGTGCGCCGATTCTAGACGAGGCGCGATTCCACTTCTTCCCAGTGGATGTTCTTGAAGAAGGCGTCGATGTAGGTGCCTTTTTCGGTCGGCTTGTAGTCCACCGTAAAGGCGTGTTCCCACACGTCCATTACCAGAATGGGCTTGAATCCGGCGGGATGACCGTTTTCGTGGTCGCTGATCCAGCAGTTCACCAACATGCCGGTGGTGGGGCACTGGTACAGGATGACCCAGCCGATGCCGCGCATCTTGCCGGTATTCTTGAAGTCGGCTTCCCACCGATCATAGCTGCCAAAGCACTCGTTGATCTTCTTGGCCAGCCGGGAATCCTGGGGCAGGGCGCCGCCGTTGGGCTTCATGTTGGTGAAGTACAGTTCATGCAGCACCACGCCGTTGCTTTCGAAACCGAAACGGCGCTTGACCTCGGCCCACTCCTGGGAGCCGGCTTCCAGCTTGCCGAGATTTTCCAGCAGCTTGTTCACGTTGGTGACGTAACCGTTGTAGAGCTTGTAATGCTGCTCCAACTGCTCCTGGGAAATGCCGTCAAGGCCTTTGAGATGATCGAAGGTTCTGGCTTCAAAACCTTTCATTGCCGTAGTCGTCATAGTAGTCTCTCCTCCTGATACAGACAGCACGTAAGGCGTCTCGTCCTTATGGCCCACCACTATAGCACAAAGGCGTTTTCCTGTCTTTTGATCCCCGAAGTCAGCCGCGGGCGTGATACAGGGCCAGGGTGTTGGCCATCAGGGTGGCGATGGTCATGGGCCCGACACCGCCGGGGACGGGCGTAATGAGGGACGCGACGGGGGAAACGCTTTCGAAATCCACGTCGCCCACCAGGCTCCCGTCATCGGTTCGGTTGATGCCCACGTCGATGACGACGGCGCCAGGTTTCACGTAATCCGCGGTGATTTTTCGGGGAATCCCGATGGCCGCCACCAGGATGTCCGCCGTGCGGCAGACCTCCGCCAGGTTTTGGGTCCGGCTGTGGCAGAAGGTGACGGTGGCGTTGGCCTGCAGGAGCAGCAGCCCCATCGGCTTGCCCACGATGGTGGAACGTCCGATGACCACCGCATGCTTTCCGGCGATCGCCACGCCGTGTTCTTCCAGCAGGGTCATGATACCCGATGGCGTACAGGGCAGGGCCGGGGGCAGATCGCCTGAGAGCATGCGCCCCAGGTTCACCGGATGGAACCCGTCCACGTCCTTGGCCGGGTCAACGGCGTTCAGCACCGCTTTTTCATCAATATGCCCCGGCAGGGGCAACTGGACGAGGATGCCGTGAACCGCCCCGTCGGCATTCAGTTCCGCGATCCGGGCCAGGAGATCCGCCTGGGGATAATCCGCCGGAAAGATGAGCAGTTCCGAGGCCATGCCGATATCGCGGGCCACTTTGGCCTTGCGCCGGGTGTAGACCTGGCTGGCGGGGTCTTCTCCCACCAGGAGGACAACCAGTTGGGGCCGGGGCTTTCCGGCGGCCTGCAATGCCGCAAGTTCGTTCCTGAGCTGCGCCAACAGTTTTTCGGACGCCTTCTTGCCGTCCATCAGCTTCTGAAGTAAGGCGGACATGGGAAAAGTTCCATCTCAACAGACACCCCAATGCTACAACAAGATTGTGATGACAATCCAGGCAACACGTTTGAGGGCCGAAGGCCGATTGGCCCTAGGCGGTCTGGGGCAGGCCTTCCATCACCTCGGCGGGGCTGAACCGGTGCATTTTCTCGTCATCAAAGACCCCTTCCCAGCGGGCAATGACGGCGGTGGCCACGCAGTTGCCCAGCAGATTCACCGAGGTGCGGGCCATATCGAGGACGTGATCGATGCCGAGAATGACGGCCACCCCTTCCAGCGGCAGCCCGAAGGCGGTGAGCGTCCCGGCGAGAATTACCAGCGAGGCTCTGGGTACGGCGGCCACGCCCTTGCTGGTGATCATCAGGGTGAGGAGCATGAAGATCTGCTGTTGCAGGGACAGTTCCACCCCGGCCATCTGGGCCACGAACAGGGCGGCCAGCGACAGGTACAGGGTGCTGCCGTCGAGGTTGAACGTGTAGCCGGTTGGCATCACGAAACTCACCACGCTCTTGGGCACGCCGAAGCGCTCCATGGTTTCCATGGCCTTGGGCAGGGCGGCTTCGCTGCTGGCGGTGGAAAATGCCAGGATGAACGGCTCCTTTACCGCCTGGATCATCTTGAAGAAAGGCACCCGGATGATGGCGCAGACGGTGAGCAGTACCGTGGAAACAAATAGAATCAGGGCAAAATACAACGACCCCACCAGCTTGGCGTAGATCAGCAGCACCTCCAGCCCGTTGGCGCCCACGGTGGCGGCGATGGCGCCGAAGACCCCCATCGGGGCGAAGGCCATCACGAAGCCGACGAACTTGAACATGACCTCGGAGAGGCTTTCGAGCATATGGAGGATGGGCTTGCCCTTTTCCCCGGCGGCGGCCAGCGACAGGGCGAAGAAGACCGAGAAGACTACGATTTGCAGGATATCCCCGGTGGCCATCGACTCGATGACGCTGGTGGGGAACATGTGGACGATGGTATCCCAGAAGCTGTGGTGCGCCGCCTGTTCGGCGTTGGCCGTAATGGCGGCCAGCTCGCCGGAGGACCCGGCGCCGAGATCCAGGCTCATGCCCGCTCCCGGCTGGAAGACGTTGGCGACGAACAGGCCGATGATGAGAGCCACGGTGGTGGCGATCTCGAAATAGATGATGGTCTTGAGACCCATGCGCCCCAGCGCCTTGTGGTCGCTGTGTCCCGCAATGCCCACCACCAGGGTGGCGAAGATCAACGGGGCGATGAGCATCTTGATCATGTGGAGAAAGATGGTGGCCAGCGGCTTGACGGACATGCCGAAATCCGGGAACAAGGCTCCCGCCAGAACACCGAGGGTGAGTCCCAGGAAGACCTGGACGGTCAACGAGGGTTTACGGAATTTGAAACTCATGAAAGAAGTCCCTCTCGAGTGTGCAGGTGCATAGCCGGCCCCTGTTTGGATCATTCTCACGCATATTAAAGAAGAACATACTAAAAAGTTGCCAATAAACATAGCGGAAACTTTACAAATATCGTATCCGCCACGCGGCCTAGAGCCGGTAGAGATGTTGGGCCAGCGCATCGAGCTGGGCCAGTGTCTGTTTACGATGGCTTCTGGGGCCTTCATGCGCCTGGAGCTGGTCATGCAGGGTGTCGAGGGCCTGAAGGCCGGTGATGGATGCCGAGAACAGTCCTGTTTTAAGGGGGGCGGGCAGTGGGGCATGGAGGCGTTCCACGGTGGGCAGGGGAAGCATCAGCAACTGTTGCTGACGCAGGTAGGGAAAGAGGGTTTCCGTAAAATAGAACCGCTGGATGAACCATCGATGCAGGGTTTCAGAATTGATCAGGGCACAGGCGGCTTTCAGCAGGTCCGGATCGTTCAGATGAAAATTGTAGAGGGTGTTCAGGGTCAGCCAATGATCCGCTTCGTCCACGGCGGCGATGGGCCGGTTGGCGACTCTTCGGATAATCAGCTTCGGGGCTTTGTACAGGGCCGCGGGCTTGCACTTCTTGGCATCGGCAGGATCAAACGGGGCGTAAAAACCGGCCACCTCCGGTAAACGAAAGGCCAGCACCTCCTGGCCGGTGAGGACCGGCTGCAAGCCGGGGCCGGGCTGGCGGCGGCACTGGTTCTTTCCCATTTCCATGCCCCGCCCGGAAGGGGCGGTGATCCATTCGGAGAGGGATGCCCCTGCCGATTCAAGGGTCTTGAGGAAGGCGACGTTTTCCGGCACCAGCCATAGGTTGAAGCTCTTTTCGCCAAAGTCTCCCAGGGTCTGCTGGTCAATGTGCCCCGTTTCCACCGGCCCCGCTTCCTGCCAGTCCATGCGGACGAAGGCATGCCCCGGTTCCGGCGGTTCTTTTTGCAGGATGATCACCGTGCTCTCCACGGCGGCCTGGGGTGAAAAGGCCTCGCGGCCAATATCCCAGATTTCCAGCAGCCGGTTTTCCAGGAGCAGTTCGCGCACCGGGCGTTGCTGGTCGTTGACGAGGACGGGCTTGGGCAGCAGGAAGGCGAGTACCCCGCCAGGCTCCAGCAGTTCCAGACCCCGCTCCAGAAACAGGCTGTAGACGTCGTACTGTCCGGAGGCGCATCGGTAGCGGCTTTCATACAATTTCCGCCGATCGTCCGAAAGTCCTTGCTTGACGCTGAGGTAGGGCGGGTTGCCGATGACGGCATCGAACCGTGGGTCTTCGCCGTCTTCGGGGATTGTATCCAGGGCGTCTGCCAGCAACAGCCGATGGGCCATGAACGTGGCCAGGCGATCCGGCTGGCCGGCGCCGTGCCAGAGCATCAGCCGGGTCGTGCTGACGGCGCCGGGGTCCTGATCAATGCCAAAAAGATATTGCGGGTCCAGTGTTTCCGAAAGGGTCTGCAGGAAGATGCCGCCTCCGAAGGCGGGATCGAGAACCGTGAGCGGCTTGGCCGGGCCGTCGCCCCGCGCTTTCAGATGATGGACCAGCCGCCCGGTTATGGCCTTGGCCAGGGGATACGGGGTGAAAAAGCTTCCGGCCTGTTTCCGGCCCGTTTTGGCAAGGCTTAGCAGCGCCTCGTAAAGCTGGCCCAGGTTTTCCGGCTCCAGATGAAACAGTTGGCGCACCCATTGCAGTCGGGCGATGACTTCCGTTAAAGCCTGCGGGTCCAGGGCAGGGGCGCTCTCGAAGATATGGGCATAGGCTCGCGCCGGGTTCACCGGCTCCAGCATGGCAAGATACAGCAGACGGATCAGCTCCAGCCGCAGGGTGTCCGGGTGCGCCTTCGGCTGGTGCATGGACAGCTCGTGCAGGTACTGCTCCAGTTGCCGGTGCAGGCTGGCGGAAGGCTTGAACGTTTCCAGTCCGGATCGGGCGTGCAATAAGGGGGCCACCGTCAAGGTCCTTGGGGTTGACGAGATCCATTGTACCGTCTGAATGCAGATCCGCTTCGCTTGCATCCGTTTTTTGTGTAATATGGGGGCCATTCTCGCTTAGGACATCATGTGAGCAAGGGGAAGAATACTATGAAGATTCAGTCGATATCATCGGCGCCGGTGGCGTTGCCGTCGAATCCGGCGCCTGCCATGTTTGCCGGAAGACCGGTTATTGAAGGAGGCCAAGATCAGTTTCAGATTCGCTTTGGGGCAACGCATCATGTGCCCTTCCCGAAGACCATCGCCGAGAGCCGCTGGGCCAACAACTGGGTCCAGATGGACCGGGGCACCCTTCAACGGGAACTCGTGGTGGCCCTGGACGAGATCATGACCACCACCGGCGAGGCCTATGCCAAGGACGCCGAGCGTCTGAAAGAGAACAAGCGGGCCGAGGCTTTTACCACGCTGATTGACGTGACCTTCCATCCGGAAGCCCTCAAGGGGGATGCCGGAACCGGAAAGCGCGACGCGTCCACCGAGGCCCAGGTGGAGCATGCTTATACCGTGCGCATTCCGGCCAAGCCGGAGCGCAATCGTCCCGAAATGAACCTGGGCAACATGGTGATTTCCAGCAGTTCACGGGATTACGATACGGGCAAGATGCTCGCCAGTGCCAAGGCAACGTTCGTGGCGGTGGATTCGGACAGCGTGAAGGCGGGCAAGAACAAGCCCGTTGCCGTTCGCGATCTCGAAGTCGTCTCCGAAGGGGACAAGACCTTCAACGAAGAGGCCCGCCAATGGGAACAGGGACTGCGGGACTTCTACAAGACCGTCTCCCAGAGCGTGGAAGTGTCCCCCCACCCGGATCTGGCGGCGGTGGACGAGTCGGCCACCCGGTCGGTGACCACCAACATGTATGTCAAAACCGACATGCTCAACAAGAAGAAGACGGGTCACGGCGGCATCACGGCGGCCATGGCGCTGGATCACATGGGGGCGCTGGCCCGTCGGTTCCTGAACGAGCAGGGGGTGGACCATAACGGTGTCCGGGTCTCTGACTTCACGGCGAGTTTCGCAAAGCCGTACCTGGAAACCGATGCCCTGCAATTCGATACGACCCTGGATCATATTGATTCGGCGGGAAATATTTACATGTCGTCGCGGATTAGTAAACATGACACCCAAGGAGGTCAGGTCACCGGACCGGTCTTCCTCGTCCATGCCCGGCTGAGCCGGAAAGCGCCCACAACACCGACGGGCATTTTCCGGTGGTTCCTCTCGAAGCCGACGCCGCCGATGCTGCCGGCGCCCCAGGACGATGGAACCCGGACCCGCCGGGACGAAGCCATCCAGTGGGCCGCGCTGCGGGAATCCTAGCCTCCTTCCGGAGATCACCTGGAGGTAAACAATCTAAGGAGTGTAAGTGACGTCGTGGGTACGACCCAGGTCCAACCGGTCGGGTCATACCGGGGGGGAACCCCTCCGGTAACCCGCCGGACTGCCTCCGAACCCCGGTTCGGCAGCAACCCCGCCGGTGTCATGGCGACCCTGGGGCCGGTAAACCGGGGTATTGCCCGGATGTACTCCTGGTTCGAGACGAGCTACGAACCCGGCTTCATCCTGCTCTCCAAGATCTTCGGCAACACGGTGCCGCGAACCGCCATCACCCGGAATGCGGAGGAGCGCAAGGAGGTCCTTTTCAACGAACTGACCCAGGGAGCCACCCTGTTTCTCACCCTGCCCCTGGTCAGTCCCATCGCCAACAAAATCCAGAGTCTCTTCTACGGGCGTTCCGACGTCACCGCCGCTACCCTGAAGCAGGCCAACGCCACCGTAGTCCGTGCCGCAGGCCGGGAGGGCGGCATACAGGCTGTCAGGCGCCTGAAGATCCTCAAGCTGGGCAAGTCCTTCGGCGTCTCCGCCTTTGCGGCGGCGGCGCTGATCGCGACCACCTACCTGCGTAATTACCGCACCATCAAGCGCACCGGCTTCAGCGACTACAAGCAGGTGGTCGGTCTCGGAGAAAAGCGCGATCCCACGCCGGAAGAACGGGCGCAGGCGGAGAGGGCGGCGCAACGAAACCTCAACATCGTTTTTGGCCTGCTGGCCGGTGGCGCCCTGGCCGGGGCGGGGATCATGGGCGGGGCGGCGTACCTGGCGAAGAACGTGGACAAATTCTTCCGAAAGGGCGGCCTGTTTACCATTAAGAGCATGGAGCGGGGACTGAACCATCTCTTCAAGCACTGGGCGCTGGTCGGCAAGAACTCCAACCAGATCAACTCGGTCTTCAAGTCCACCAAGCAGACCCTGTGGGTCTGGGGCATTCCCTCGTACCTGGGCTGGTTCCTGGGCTGCCGGGACAAGTACGAGGTGGCGGAGCAGGCCTCCAAGTTCGCCACCTTCGTGGCGGGCTACATCTGGGTACCCAAGCTGGCCGGGTGGCTGCGCGGCAAGCTGGACAAGCTGAAGCTCGTCAACAGGGAGTCCGTGCTGCCCCACCTGTTTGAGAACGGCAAGCCCCGCTTCGACATGACAAAGCTTTACTCGGAAATCATCAACAAGATGGGCAAAAAGGCCGAAACCCGCGGCACGGCCCGTCAGCTTATCAAGCTCTACAACGCCAACAACATGGCCATCCTCGGCCTCAATCTCTTTGTGATCGGCGCCCTGCCCATCATCTTCAACATCTTTTTCAGCGCCTGGCGCCACAAACGTGAGGAAGCTGCCCGTCCCGTCAGCTTTGGCGCCGTTCCCTTCAATCATCCGGGGGGCACCCTTCGCCGGAAATCCTTCCAGGCCTGGGGTCAGCAGTAGCCTTTCACATGATGCCACCCTGTTCTTTCCGCCGTTAAAGGTTTGTGGGGAACTGGCCGATATGTCCTGTAATACGGATGTCCGACTTCATGGAAGGAGAACCCGCCTTGAAATTCAAATTTTGGCCCGACAAGAAACCGGCGCCGGAAGAGGGGCATGGCGCTGACTCCCAGGCGACGACGGACGAGATGATCGTCAACGAGTTGTTTATGGAAACCTCCCTTGAGGAGCACTGGCAGTTTGTCCCGGATGGGCAGGCGCCGGAACACGATGAGGCCATGTTTGCAGAAATCGATCCGGCGGAGATTGATCTGATGGAAGAGGACCCTCTGCCGGAGGTGGAACAGCTGCATCTGCCCGTCCCCCTGCCGGAACTGGTTTCCGAGGCGGAAAATGTGGTCCGGTTATCCGACGTTCGCCGTCAGAAAGAGGAAAACCGGCCTGAAGAAGACCCGCAGCTACCGGATGCCGAGGACATCATGGTCTTTACCCCGGAAGGGGACGTCGGTTTCGAGGACGAGGATTCCTATGCCGAAACCCTCAGCCGCTACCGGCGCGAGGTCATTCTCGACGGCGCCAAATTCACCACCCAGAGCATCAATTCGCTGGTGGAAGGCTATTTCAACAACGGCGAGCATTAGGTTAAAACCCTGTCATTCCCGCGCAAGCGGGGAGCCATTCGGCTCTTTCGTTATGGGATTGGGCGTTCATACCCAAGGAATTAATTTGTCATTCCCCTCCCTGCCTTCGCAGGAATAAATTTCAACGGGAATCCATCCGCCGTGTAAGTCGGGCGCCCTGCCTGTGAATTCCCGCCTTCGCGGGAATGACAACCGGGGGGGGTGTTTGCGCTATAATGGCCGGGTCCCTACAAGGAGCCTGGCCCATGAGCATGCTGACCCTGCCCAAGAACCCGCCGGAACAGATTGAATTCCCGCCCATCGAGATCTGGGAGAACCAACACGCGGATCGCAACTATACCATCAGCATCTGCGTGCCGGAATATACTGCCGTGTGCCCCAAGACCGGCCTGCCGGACTACGGGACCATGACCATCGATTACATTCCCGACAAGTGGGTCATCGAGTTAAAGGCGTTCAAATACTACATGCTGGCCTACCGCAACTGCGGCATCTTCTACGAAAACGCCGTGAACAAGATTCTCGACGACATCGTGGCCGCCATCGACCCGCGCTGGATCGAGGTCACCGGCGACTTCACCCCCCGCGGCGGCATCAGCACGAAAGTCAAAGTCCAGTACGCCCAGAAGGGGCTGGAACTCTAGGGAGTTTATTTAGCCGATTCTCAGGGTCAGGCACTTGGAGGAGCCGCCGGACTTCAGGAATTCGCTGAGGTCCAGCTGGATGACGTTGAAGCCGCGCTGCTTGAGTTCCTCGGCCAGGCGGTTCGATCCCTGGTTGAAGATGACGGTGTCGTTGATGTTCACCGTGTTGCAGGCGAATTTTGCCGCCTCTTCAGCGGTGACGGGAATCAGCTTGTCCGCGGGCACGTTGGCCTGGATGACGCTTCGTCCGTACTCGTCGAAGGCCTCCGGGTAATAGATGAAGTGGCCGTCGTAGAGCGGGCAGATGCAGACGTCGATGTGGTAGAACCGCTGGTTGATCAGCTCCAGTGACAGCACCGGCAGACCGGTTTCCGCCGTGATGAAGCTGTGCGAGGCCAGATCCGTCCGGGTCTTGTACCCGGCAAACACCCGGTCCTGCCAGAGCAGCGCGTCCCCGGCCCCTTCAAAATAAATGCCCCGCGGCATGGTGAAGGTTTGATAGCCGTGTTCGCGGAACCACTGCTCGCAGTGGGGTTCTTCGCCCTGGCGTTCCTCGTGTTTGTAATGGGCGATGATGGCCTTGTCGCCATGAACAAAGGCGGCGTTCGCCGTGAAGACGAGATCCGGCAGGCCCGGCACCGGTTTCATGAGATGGACCTCGGCGCCGGCTTCTTTGGATATGGCGTTATACAGGGCCTCCCACTGTTTCTTGGCCTTTTCCGTGTCGCAGGGGCCGGCTTCCTTCATCCATGGGTTGATGGCGTACTCGACCGTAAAATAATCCGGCGGGCACATGAGGATCTTGGGCACGTCCCGGTTGCCCAGGGGGCTGGGAGGGTGTTCCTGGGGCTTGACGCCGCCTGCCGGGGAAACCCGGACACCCGCATGCTGGCCGCTGGCGTCGGGGTTCACCGGCGTCTTGGCGATGTGGGGGCGGATCGCTTCAATGATGGTTTCGAGGGCCTGTTTGTCCGGGGCCAGGATGGTCAGTCTGGCGTAGCTGAAATCCCGTTTGGAGTGGCCGATTTCAATCTTATTGATGCGGAAATCCCCGCCGTGTTGCTCAACGGTATCCAACACCCGCGACAGGGTGAGGGAATCCAGAAAATGCCCGGTCAACTCCACCTCGCGGCTCACCTGTTGTCGGATATCCTGAGTCTGGTTCATGGCGGCTCCCCGTTCTCTCGTGTTCTTTCGGCGACTTTTGGATGCGCCTCCCCACTATAACGCAAACATAAACCCGGCTTTTCCCCGAAACCCGGCTCGTCCGATCGGTGGATTCTACATGGGCGATCTCCATCCGATGACCGAGTTTCCCTTGCCCCCCATGAGGGAAGGATAGTCTTGGTGGATGAAACCGGCGTGGAGACTCAATGATCCGGTGGATGAAACGGTCGGTACAAAAGGCTAACGTGGAAGTGGATTGATCCATATAAACGAGGTTTTCGAGAGGGAAGCTGTGAATCATCTTGAGCTAACGCTTCAACGCATTGCGGAGATCGAGCGCCGTTTCGGGGTAACCCCCACACCGGCGACCGATGGCAATGGCGCCGATTTCCAGCAAATCCTCGATCGCACTGAAACGGATTACCTGCGGACGGACATCAACGAACTGATTCACGAAACCGGACGCAAGGAGGGGGTGGACCCGGGGCTGATCCGGGCGGTGATCCAGGCCGAGTCCGCCTTCAACCCCAAAGCTGTTTCTCCCGTCGGGGCGCAGGGACTGATGCAACTGATGCCGGGAACGGCCCGGTCACTCGGTGTCACCGACAGCTTCGACCCGGCCCAGAACATCGAGGGCGGCACCCGCTATCTCAAGGGGCTGATTACCAAGTACCAGGATGTTCCCAAGGCGGTGGCCGCCTATAACGCAGGCCCTGGTGCCGTTGACAAGTATGACGGCGTTCCGCCGTACCGCGAGACCCAGAATTACGTGAAAAAGGTTCTGAACCTGTATTCGGGAGGTAACCCGTGATCAAGGGACTTTACACCGCGGCAGCCGGGATGCTGTCCACCATGATCCAGACGGACACGCTGGCCAACAACCTGGCCAACGTGAACACGTCGGGCTTCAAGAAGAACGGCGTGAATTTCCAGAGCTTTCCCGAACTGCTGATGAAAAAGATGGACAAACGGGGCGCCCAGGATATCGGCAGCATGATGACCGGCAGCAAGGTGCGCTCCACGGCGGTCAATTTTGACCAGGGCGGCATTCGGCAGACGGGGAACTCGCTGGACGTGGCCATCCAGGGTGACGGCTTCTTCACCGTTCAGGACGGCCAGGGCAATACCTTCTATACCCGCAACGGCTCGTTCACCCTGAGCCGCGAAGGCATTCTGTCCACTCTGGACGGCAAGGCCGTCGTGGGTGAGGGCGGGACCATCTACATTCCGCCGGATGCCACGGATCTCAAGATTACGGAGGAGGGCTTGATCGCCAGTGGCACCCAGATTTTCGGGCGCCTGAAGGTGACCCGGTTTGTCGACAACGGTGTCCTGGAGAAAGTGGGCGATACGACCTTCCAGCCCAGCGACCCCGGCGCGATCCTCGATGAGCCGGGTGTGGACGAGGCCCTGGGTTACAAGCTGTTCCAGGGATCGATCGAAACATCCAACGTGAACGTGGTGGCGGAGCTGGTGAACAACATCAGCGGCATGCGCCTCTACGAGTCGCTTCAGAAGAATATCCAGATGCACAACCAGACCCTGGGCAAGGCCGTCAACGAAGTGGGCCGCTACAGGTAATCGGGCGGGAAACCAGAGAGAGAAACCAGTCGGAGGCTAAAGCGAAACACCATGATGCGAGCTTTATACACGTCAGCCACGGGGGCGCAGGCCCAGCAGTTCAACATTGACATCATTGCCAACAACATTGCCAATGTGAACACCAGTGGCTACAAGAAAGTCCGTGCCGAGTTCCAGGACCTGCTGAGCCAGACGTTCCAGGCGGCAGGCGCCCTGACTGCGCAGGGGACATTCGATCCCGTCGGCGTCCAGGTGGGTCTGGGGGTTGGAATTTCAGCTACCCAGCGAATTCAGCTGGCCGGCTCCGTCGTTCAGACGGGGAACCCTCTCGATCTGGCCATCCAGGGCGACGGCTTTTTCCAGATCCTTCAGCCCAGCGGGCAGATTGCCTATACCCGTGACGGCACCTTCAAGCGTGATGCCAACGGTCAGCTGGTCACCTCCGACGGTTACCTGCTGCAACCCAACATCGCCATTCCCAACGACGCCACCGAGATTATCGTGGCCCTCGACGGCACGATATTCGTCCGGCAGTCGGGTTCCCAGCAGCTGAACCAGGTGGGTCAGCTCCAACTGGTGAAGTTTGCCAACCCGACGGGCCTGGAGAGTATTGGCCGCAACCTCTTCGTCAACACCCCCGGTTCCGGAGATCCCATCCTGGGAACGGCGGGCCAGGGCGAGTTCGGATCAACCACGGTCAACCAGGGCTTCCTGGAGAACTCCAACGTGCAGATTGTCGAGGAACTCATCAACCTGATTACGGCCCAGCGGGCCTTCGAGGCCAATTCCAAGGTCATGCAGGCTTCCGACGAGGTGCTGCGCAACGTGAACAACGTCATCTAGGGAGATTTTTTGTGAACTTTCCGCTGAATCGATGCCATAACCTGCTGCTTTCGGCCCTGCTTGCGGGGTTGCTGGCGGTGGCCATGGCGCCGGTCCGGGCGGAGGAACCGGCGGTTGAATCGGTGGAAGTGACCCGCCCCGTCATTGAGGCGGCGGTGATTGCCCATGTGGAGGAAGTGGCGGCGAAGCGGGGCCTGACGGAACACGGTGAAAAGCTCAATATCGATGTCCTTCAGGTTCCGGGAGCGCCCTTTTCCTTCAAGGACAGCGCCAGCCTGGATGATCTGACCCTTAAGACCTCTTCGAGCCTGAATCAGTTCTTTTCCAGCCGGGTGCTGGTCCGGGTCCAGATGGAGAGCACGTCGGGCCGGGTGAAGGAAATCGGGGTGCCGGTGGCTATTTCCCTCAGCAAGCCGGTCTGGGTGGCCAAAACCACCGTGATGCCCGGTGGAACCCTCAACCCGAAGGACTTCGAAATCGAGATCCGCGAGATTACCAACGGTTTTGACCGGATGGCGGGTGAGGAGGTGGATATCACCCAGTACGCCAGCCGCATGATGCTGCGTCCGGGGCAGATGCTGTCCGCCGCCCACATGGTGCGTCCGCCTGCGGTCAGGCGCAACGCCGAGGTCAAGGTCATTATGCTGGGAGATAACGGCCTGAAGGTGGTCATTCCCGGCAAATCCATGGAGGACGGCCAGATGGGCCAGCTGGTCCGGGTGCGCCACCTGCATCAGCGCGACAAGTTCTATACCGCCAGGGTGGTGGGTGAAAACCGGGTTCAGATCCGGATGTGAGCCTGGATGATGACGACTGTGAGGAAACGTTCAGAGATTTAACAGGGAGAAACTTCGAGAGATGGTGATGACGACAAGCAATATGAAACGGTTCGCGGCCCTGACCCTGGCCGCCAGTGTCAGCGTGGGCGGGCTGGCCCTGCAGTCCGGAGCCGAATCCCTGTTTCGAGGCGGGATCAGCCATTCGGCCAGCACCCCCTATACGCCGCCATCGCTGTTTGCCCAGCCCATCCCCCATTCCGTGGGCGATATCGTCACCATCAGCATCAACGAGACGAGCCAGCACCGCAGCAACGCCCAGCTCAACATCCAGCGTGAACACACGTTGCAGGAAAACAGTTCCGGCCTCATCAACCGGATCATCCACAAGATGGGCGTGCCCCAGCGCTGGGCCATGCCGGATCTCAACGGGCTGGACACCAGCAACGACTTGAGTAGCCAGGCCGAGGCCCTGAGAACTTCCCAGTTGCGAGATGTCGTCACCTGCCAGGTGGTCCAGGTGCTGCCCAACGGCAACCTCGTTGTCCAGGGAACCAAGTCTGTCTTCATCAACCGGGACCGGGTGGACATGATTATCACCGGCATCGTGAATCCCTACTACCTGGACGAGAACAACACCATCGCCTCCACCCAGGTCGCCAACTTCCAGATGCTGATGGGTGGCAAGGGCGTGCTGAACCGCCAGCAGAGCGACGGCATCTACAACAAGATTTACCAGTTCTTCCAATAGGAGACCGGATTTTATGAGAACGTTTCAGTTGAGAACGCTTCAAGCCATCCTGAAAAGCACGCTGTCCGTGGTGCTTGTTGCCGCCCTGGTTTGCGTGGTGCCGGTCTCCGGCTCGGCGGCCAAGCTCCGCATCAAGGACATTTCCCATATCAAGGGCGTGCGCATCAACCAACTGGTGGGCTACGGCCTGGTGGTCGGCCTGGGACGCACGGGGGATCAGAGCCGCTCAACCCTGTTTACCGAATACAACCTGATTCGCAACATGGGGCTGCGGATGAACCCGAACGACATCCGCAGCACCAACACGGCGGCGGTCGTCGTGACGGCCACGGTGCCGCCCTTTGCGAAGGAGGGGGATCGCATCGATGTGGTGGTCTCCTCCATGGCCGATGCCAAGAGCCTGGAAGGCGGGACCCTGGTAGCGACTCAGTTGGTGGCCCCCAACGGCGAAGTTGTTGCCGTGGCCCAGGGGCCGGTATCCGTGGGCGGCACGTCCGTGGATGCGGGCGGTTCCTCCAAACGCACCTCCGTCACCACCGCCGGACGCGTTCCCCAGGGGGCGGTGATGGAGCGGGAAATCTTTACGGAGATCGGCGACGACTTCGGCATGGAGCTTGTTCTGGATCGCACGGACTTTACCATGGCCAACCGGGTGGCGCAGGCCATCACGTCGGCTCTGGCCCCGGCCCAGGCCATTGATGGCAGCACCATCCGGGTGCATCTGCCGGAAAAGTATCTCGACGACAAGGTCCGCTTCATCTCCATCATGGAGAACCTTGAAGTGAACTCCATCGACGAGATTGCCAAAGTCGTGGTCAACGAGCGCACCGGAACGATAGTCATCGGCAACGGCGTACGGCTGCTGCCTGCGGCGGTGGCCCACGGCGGCATCACCGTCACCGTGAAGACCACCAACGAGATTTCCCAGCCGGGGGCCTTCTCCCAGACCGGGGAAACCATGGGCGTGACCAACAGCGAGATCGAGATCGAGAAGGTGCCGGGGTCGCTGGTGGAACTCAACGGCGGGGCAACCCTCAGCGATCTCGTTGCGGCGTTGAACGCCATCGGCGTGGCGCCCGTGGATCTCATCTCCATCCTGCAGGCTCTCAAGGCTGCGGGCAGCCTGGAAGCGACGCTGGAAATCATCTAGAAAGCCAAGATTGACAAGATCAGGAGAACACCGAAACCCATGAATCCGCTGGATACCCAAAACGCAATGACCCAGGCCGGTCTGCAGCAATCGGAGGCACAGCTGCAGCGGCTGCAACGCGAGTACATGGAGCCGACGGATGCGGACAAGCGGAAACTCAAGAAGGTGGCCCAGGAGTTCGAGGGCATCTTTCTGGAGCAGCTGCTCACCGCCATGGACAAGACCATTGATCGCGAGGACTCCATCCTCAACGGTGGCTACGGCGAGGATGTCTTCCGCGGCATGATGTACAAGGAAATCGCCATGAACATTGCCACCGGGCCGGGGCGGGGCTTTGGCCTGGCCGAGTCCATCTATCAGCAGATGGCCATGGTGATGGAAGCCAACCAGAAAAATACGGATACGGAGGGGTAATCGCAAGCGATGATGAGCCATCACATCACTTCCGGCGGAACCGATGCCCTGCAGATGCTGCGGGCACAGCAGGCTTTCCGTGCCCGAACCGCCGGACCCGCTTCGCGGGAAGTGGATGAGGTTCTGCTGTCACATGTGGCCGAGGCCGCTTCCGTTGAGGCGCCTGCGGAAAAAGCCACAAGTGCAAGCCGCCAGCCGGACCCCAGGCAGGACCTTTACCGAGAAGTCCAGGACCTTGCGGGCCGCCTGGGATACGTCGGCCTCTCCGAAACGGCCATTCAGCGGGCGATGACCCTGGGTGAAAGCCTGCTTGCGGATTACCGGGTTTAGATGAACCGCGTTTAAGGGATTTTCAACAGAGGATACGAGAGAGATGAACGAACAGATTGAGATGCTTAAAACCATCCTGACCCATCAGGAGGCGGTATATGCCGATGTCGAGGACCGGATTCACCAGAAGCGCCGGGTTCTCATCGAGGGCGACGTCCACCGGCTGGCCGGCATCGACCAGGAACTGGCCACGCTGGCCCAGCAGGTGACCCGCCTGGAGCAGGAGCGGATGGGTCTGCTGACCCGGATGGGCTATGCGGATCAACCCCTGTCCGAGGTGATCTCCCGGCTTCCCGTCGAGGAGGCCGCCCATCTTCGGGATCTGCGCACCCGGCTGCGGGCGCGTATCGACAATATCCGCACGGCCAACGACCAGGCCCGTTCCCTGCTGGACCTGTCCATCAAATGGATCGAGGACACGGTGGAGATTATCGCGAAGGTGGTGATGCCGGAGGCGGCCTCCTACGGCAACCAGAACGGCAAATGCCAGCCCGGAAAAGCGCCGGACGGCGGGTCCATCATTTCATCCACCGTTCAGCACAACGCCTGATCAGATTGGATGCCTGTCCTTCAGGCGACGAGAGAGGATTCAACAGATGATTTCACCGGGATTTTTCAGTTTCTTTAACGCGCAGCGCGGCCTGCTGGCATCGCAGATGGCGTTGAACACGGTGAACCACAACATCGCCAATGCCAACACCGAAGGCTACAGTCGGCAGCGGGTCAATTTGGAGGCGTTTCACCCTTATACGGCTCCCAGTTCGAACACTCAGGATGTGCGATCCGGCCAGCTGGGCCAGGGTGTTACCGTGGAAAGCGTCACCCGTGTGCGCGACACTTTCATTGACGGCCAGTTCCGCCTGGAGAATTCCATCCTGGGGATGAACACCAACATCCGAAACTCCCTGCAGCAGTTGGAGGGGATTCTGGGCGAGCCGTCCAACGCCGGGATCAACGGTTCCCTTCAGGGATTCTTTGATGCGGCGCAGGAACTGAGCCTGAACCCGGAGAGTATCGCGGTGCGCCAGGACTTCCTGCAGCATGCCGTGGATCTGGTGACGATTTTCCAGCAGCAGGGCAACCAGCTGGCCGGCCTGCAGCGAAATCTCGTCGGAGACCCGGCAGTGCCCGGCAGCTTCGACATCAGCCAGCTGGCGATTCACGTGGGTGATGCCAACAACAAGCTGGAGGAGATCGCCGCCCTCAACTCGGAAATCCTTACCGTGCTGGCTTCCGGCGCTCAGCCCAACGACCTGTTTGACCGCCGCGACGTCCTGCTGGACGAACTGAGCAAGATCGTGGACATTTCCGCCGTGGAAACCCCCAATGGCCAGGTGACGGTACGCATTGCGGGCCAGCTGATGGTGCGCGGCGTGACCCTGGTGGATACCCTGGAGGTTATCCCCAACCCCGGCCCGGTGCCCGATCAGGACACCCAGCCCTCGCTGGTCCAAACGGTCAATGGCGGATTCGACATTATCAACAATGCAGCCCCCGATACCATTACTTACGGGACGATCAAGGGGATTGTGGAAGTGGTGGGACGCAGCACCACCCAGACCACGGTACGCGGAATCCTGGAAAAGCTGGATTTGCTGCTGGGCACCATTGCCACCGAGATTAACAATCTTCACCTGAGTGGCCGGGATTTGAACGGCAACGTGCCGGCGGCGGGCGATCCCGTTTTCGAGCTGGTGGCCGGGCCGGGGCTGGACATTTTCAATTACCGGGTCGATCCGGATCTGCTCAACGACCCCCGGCTTTTAGCTGCCGCTGAAGGTCCCCCGGCCCCCTACCTGGGAACCGGGGATGGGGAAAACGCTCTGGCCATGGCCCAGCTTCGTGATGGTGCCTTTGCGCCCCTGGGCAATAGCGGTTTCGTGGACTTCTTCAACGGAGTTATCTCCCGGCTGGGGATTGATACCCGGACCTTCCGGAACCGCTCCGACAACCAGGAGATCGTGATTTCCTCGCTGGATCTGCGCAGAAAATCCATTTCCGGGGTCAACATGGACGAGGAACTGGTGGATCTGGTCCGCTTTCAACGAGCTTTTGAGGCTTCATCACGGGCCATCAAGACGTTCAACGAAATTACCCAGACCATCATCAATATGGTCTGACGCCAACGACGACGGAGAAACGCGATTATGGGCATTAACCGAATCACATCCGGGTTTCTGACGGACCAGTCCGTCGGGTTCCTGAACAACAACCTGCGCACCCTCTCCAAAATCCAGGAGAAACTGTCGTCCGGCCAGAATATCAACCAGCCTTCCGACGATCCCGTGGGCCTGACCCGGATTCTGGATCTCTCCAACACGCTGGGAGCCGACAGCCGTTACGCCCGAAATATCGAAGCGGCGTTGGCCGAGGTCAGCGTTGTGGATTCGGTGCTGGGCAACATGACCGAGATGATTCACCGGGCCAAGGAACTGGCGGTTCAGGGGGCCAACTACACCAACAACCAGGACGGCCTCAACGCCATCGCCCTGGAAATCGACGAGATCATCAAACAGATGGTGCAACTGGGAAACACCAACATCGGGGGCAAGTACGTTTTTGGCGGCAAGCAGACCAGTGCGCCCCCCTTTGACCGTCCGGCAGGCTCCAACGACGTGAACTACAGCGGCAACGATCCGGCCACGGCCTGGCAACGGCGCGTGGAAATTTCCCGCGGGGTTGAGATTGAAATCAACCTCAATGGCGAGAACCTGCTGGGCCAGGTCCAGACCATCACCCCGGCGCCCCCGCCCCCGGTGTTTTCGGCGGCTTCCCACGGAGTGCTGAAAACCCTGATGGAATTGAAGCTGGATCTCGAAGCGGGAGACCAGGACGAGATTCGGGCGCGACTTGATGAGCTGGACGTGGATCTCAACAATATTCTTGCCCAGCAGTCGCGGATCGGCTCCATCACGAACCGCCTGGAACTGACCCTGAGCTGGATTGACGAGCGCAAGGCCGTCTTTACCCGGCAATTTGCCGATATCCAGAACATTGACATGCCCAAACTCATTTCGGATCTCAACTTCCAGGAGACGGTGTTCCAGACCTCGCTGGCCACTACGGCGCGGGTTCTGCAGGCCAGTCTCCTCGATTTCCTGAGATAAGAAATCCCTTTTGCCTTGGTGTACAATAGGGGTGTTTTTCAGGCAACCGGTAAGATGTCCGGGCGTCTGGAACTGCTGATCGCTGTTGATTGAGGCAAAGGTGTCCCCCATGCGAAAGTTTCTTCTTCTGGTTCTCTGTGTCCTGTTACTCCAGGTGATGCCGGGCACCCAGCCCGCCGATGCTGCCAAGGGCAAGGCAGATGTGGAAAGCACCCTGCGGGTGATCGGCTCCGAGGATGATTCCCGCGAGGTCAGCAGCATCCTGGCCATGATCGACGACCTGATGCAGGCCTCCAACGCCCACGATCTCGAAGGTGTCCTCAAGCACTACTCGCCCGAATTCATCAGCGGGGACAACCTGAACCTGACCGAAATCCGCAAGCTCATCGAGGAAACCTGGACCGTCTACCCGGATATCCGCTACGACACCCAGACCCTGGAGATTCGCGTCAATGGCGACTGGGCCACGGTGGAGAGCATTGATACCGCGACCGCCACCGTCAACAGCAAGGAGGGGATCATTACCACGCCAGGTGCCCTCAAAAGCCGTTCCCGCGGGATGATCTACCTTCGGCGGATTGGCAAGACCTGGGAAATCACCAGCGACTACACCCTTTACGAGAACGCCACCATCCTCTACGGCGACGCCCAGGATCTCAAGTTCGATCTGTCCGCCCCGGACCAGGTGTTTGCCAGCGAGCCTTACACCGCCCGCCTCAACGTGGACATGCCCCCCGGCATGGTGGCCATTGCCTCCATCTCCAAGGACCCGCTGGTTTATCCCCAGCGCGGCCCTGAGGACAAGTTCCGTTCCATGTCCAGCCGGGACAACAACCTGGAGCGGGTCTTCGAAGCCAACGGCAATAACCATAACGAGATCGTCACCGCCACCATCGGCCTGACCCAGATCGGCCAGGACAGCGAGGACCGGCCTACGGTCCGGTTCAAGGGGATTGCCACCGTGGTTAAGCGGGTCAACGTTGTTCCCCGTACCGCGACCGGTTCCGAAGAGGAGGGCAAGGTGGTGCGCTATTCCGCCAGCGGGCATATCGATCTGCGCAAGAAGAGCCAGTAACGGCATCGGCAATGATCTGGCGATTCCTGCTGCTGGCCACCCTGACGTTCTTCTTTCTGCTGGACCGCCTGGCCAAGAACCTGGTTCAGCACCACTTCCTGCCGGGGCAGACCATGCCGGTGATTCCCGACGTGCTGCACCTGACCTACGTGCATAACACGGGGGTGGCCTTCAGCCTGTTCCAGGAGTATCCGGGTCTGCTGACCGTGATTACCTCCGCCTTCTTCCTGGGGTTCCTGATTTACGCCATGATCCAGCCCCGGCTGGACCGGATGACGCTGATCATCTTCAGCCTGGTTCTTGGCGGGGCGCTGGGCAACCTGTGGGATCGCTTGACTTTGGGCAGTGTGGTTGATTATGTGGACGTGGTGCTGATTCACTACCCCGTCTTCAACCTGGCGGACACGTTCATCTTTATCGGCATCATGCTGTTGATTGTCCAGACCTGCCGCAGGACCTCCCATGACCGAGCCGACGACCCCCAGCCGCCTGACCCTTCTGGTCTCTGAAGAGGCCGAATCCGAGCGTCTCGATCGTTTCCTGGCGTCGGAATTCGAGGACCGCTTCTCCCGTGAGCGCATCAAGACGCTCATTCAGGAAGGGCGGGTCTATGTGAATGGCCGTCCGGTGATGAAACCCGCCCACCGCCTCAAAGAAGGTGACACGCTGGCGCTGTCCGTGCCTGAGGCCCGGCCCGTTGCCCTGGCCCTGGAGTCCATTCCCCTGGAGGTCCTCTTCGAGGACGACGCCCTGCTGGTGGTGAACAAACCGGCGGGGATGCTGACCCATCCGGCGGGCCGGGAAACCACCGGGACCCTGGTCAACGCGCTGCTGGCCCACTGCGGCGAAAGCCTTTCCGGCATCAACGGTGAACTGCGCCCTGGCATCGTCCATCGGCTGGACCGGGACACTTCCGGCCTGCTGATGGTGGCGAAAACCGATCAGGCCCACCGGTTCCTTTCGGCCCAACTTCAGGAGCGCAGCGCCAAGCGGGAATATCGGGCCATTGTCCAGGGCGATCCCCCCCAGGAGTCGGGGACGGTCAACGCACCCATCGGCAGGCACCCCAAACAACGGGAAAAAATGGCCGTCGTCCCCGCCGGCAGGGAGGCCGTTACCCACTGGGAGGTGATCGAGCGGATTCATGGGCGCTTCTGCTATGTCCACCTTCGGCTTGAAACGGGCCGGACCCACCAGATCCGTGTCCATATGGCCCACATTGGCTTCCCAATTGTGGGAGATCCCCAGTACGGACGCGGCATTGAGAAGACCCTGAAACTGAAAACCAGGGGCCAGCTGTTGCAGGCGTACCGGTTGCGGTTTGTTCATCCCGTGACGAAAGCGCCCATGAACTTTGAGATTCCCGTGGCCCCCGAAATCGAGGCCGCTCTCAGGCGCCTGCGGGATTTGTAAAAACCGGATAGCCATCGGCGCCTGCTTTCAATACAATGGGGCCGTGTTCGCAGACTTCGGGAGGAAGCGCCGATGCATCGCCCCCAACAGATTCTCTTCAACGTACTGGCCGCCGTGTTCCTGCTGGCCGCCGTCTTTTTCGTCAGCGCGAACTTTTTCCAGCCGGTGGACTACCAGTTGCTTAACATGACCGTTGCCGAAGCCCCGCTGGGGCAGCCCCTGCTGATTGCGTCCTTTCTGGTGGCCCTGGCCGTGGCGTTCAAGATGTACGAGATGATTCTGACCGGTCGTCATCAGAGCATCCGTGCGGATCGCCAGCGGGAGAAGGCTGAGGTGACGGCGGAATCCTCTTCCGAAAAGGTCCGGGCGCTGGAGGCCAAGGTTCAGACCCTGGAGAAAGCCCTGGAAGACGCTTTAGGCAGGAGATAGCATGAACCGGATTCTTCAGATCGTTGGTCCTTCGGGGGCAGGTAAAACCACTGTCGCGGATCTGCTTGTTCATGAGTTGGCCCCGGCTGCGGTGCTGGTGGTGGATGCCAGCGTCGATCCGCAGATTAGCCGCCGTCTTACCCTGGCGCAGCCCCGGCAGACCCTGCGCCAGCTGATGGAGCAGTTCGAGTCCCGCCCGGCGAACACCCAGGAGGGGGTGGACTGGGCGTTTCACGATCTCGTCGTCTCCGTGGGCGAGGATATCGACCTGCTGAGCCTGGGCGCCCTGCCGGAACACCTGCGGGAACCGGCGGAGGAAAAGCTCACTTACGGCCTGAACCGGCTGATGGGGAATTACGACTATGTGGTCATTGACGGGTTTCATCCGACCCTGAACCGGCTGATCAAGGATCGCGAACCGATGCGTATTATTGCGGTGACCACCCCAGAGGGCGGAGAGCTGGATTTTAAGGCTCTGGCCCCCGTGCGCACGCCGGTGGTCATTCTCAACCGCGCCCCGGAGGCGGGTTTGCCGGAGCCGTTCAATTCCCGGCTGGATCGGGCAATCGAGCAGGGTGACGTGCGTTTGATCGGTAGGCTGCCGGAGTACCCGGACCCGGATGCCCGGATTCGGGAAATGCCCGCCGTTTTTCATAATATCCTGCTCCGGCTGGATCTGCCCCTCTCCACGGAACGTCTCTAGCCGCGTCCTTCAAATATGGAGTGCCTATGCCCCCTCGCGATCCCATGATTCTCTGGTGGATAGCCGGTTATTTTGCCGTCATCGTCCTGCTCTCACGGGTTTTTTCCCGTAAAATCGCCGATCTGAAAGACTTTTTCCTGGCGGGGCGTGCGCTGGCGGCCTGGCCGGTGGCCCTGACGTTTGCGGCATCCTGGTTCGGGGCAGGGTCCACCATTGCCTCGCTCAACGTCTTCAACCGGGATGGCCTCAGCGGCCTGTGGGAACTGGCCATCCCCTCCATCCTCACCTGCCTCCTGATCACTTTTTTCATGGCCCGTCGGGTGGCCCGGACCCGGACCCTCTCCCAGCCTGAGGCGGTGGAGCAGCACTACGGGCGGGCAGGCCGCTTCCTGCTCTCCGTGGTCATCCTCTGCGCCGTTACCACCTTTCTGGGGTCCCAGATGGTGGCCGCCGGAAAAATCTATGAGACCGCCCTGGGGGTGGATATCACCACCTCCACCCTGTTGATTACGGCGGTGGTGGTATTCTATGCCATGCTGGGCGGCTATTTTGCCGTGGTGGTGACGGACATTGCCCAGATGGTACTCATCAGCGCCGGCTTGCTTGTCCTGTTCCTTTTCTGTTCGGATCGGTTCCTGGAGCACCCGGATTTTACGGCCCATATCCTGGCCAGCCGCCATTCGGACTTCTGGAATCCCGGCCATAACCTGATGCACCATGTGTTTTTGGTGGCCACGTTCGTGATGGGCTGGGTCATTGCCCCGGAGATGTGGCAACGGATGTCTTCCACCCGCGACGAGCGTCTGGCGTTTCGGGCGGCAGCGGGGGCGTCATTCATTCTTGCCGGCCTTTTTGTGGTTGTGCTTGCCGTTGGGATTCTCAGTGCCGGGTTTATGGCACCGAGTGACCGGGTGCTGGTTGATCTTGCCTTCATGCTGGAGAATCCCTTCCTGACGGCGCTGGTGATTGCAGGGGTGACGGCGGCCATCTCTTCCACAATGGACTCCAGTATCAACGTGGGCAGCCTGACCCTGACCCGTGATCTCTACCAGGGCTTCTTTCGCCCCCATGCCTCCACCGCCGAGCTGCTCTGGGTCAGCCGGGCAGGCACGGCCCTTGTTGCCTTCCCGGCCATCGGCATTGCCCTGTACTTCCAGGACATTATTCGTATCCTGTGGATCTCGGCGGATATCTACGCCTCCACCATGTTCGTTCCCATAGTCGGGCTGCTCTACGTGCGCCATCCGGGCCGCTGGAGCGGTGTGCTGGCCATGGTCTTCGGCGGTTTGACCGTCCTGGTCAGTGCCCTGAACCAGTACGGCGTGATTGAAATGCCGGTATTCTGGCCGCAGTGGCCCTATTCCACGGTGGTTGGGGTTGGGATGAGCGCCATCGGATTTGGGATGGGGTACTGGTTCTCGCGTCAAGCCCCGAATAGCTGGGAACTGGGGGATAATGCAGAGGGGCTGCCTGTCGGAACGGCTGCGAAGTAGCCGTCGTTTCCGGGATGGGGCCGATAATTTCCCTGGATGGTTTGCCCAGGGGCGGGTGGGGGGCTTTGTAAAACCACTTCACCAGCAGACTGTTGGTCAGCAAGGGACGAAGCAGCCCGTGCCCCACTGTGGCCGCCAGAACCGCCCCGCCGAACTGCAGCAAGGTCTTGGCCTTTTTGCCTTCGAATGCCTTGCCGAAGAGGGCGATGCCGCCGTAGTAGGAGAGGAACCAGATGCCTGCGCTGACCACCTGGCGCACCACCTCCTGCACCACCAGCAAGCGCCGGTCCTCGTCGGGAATCCCGGATTTCTTCAGCTGGAGGTTGGTGACCACGGGCGTCAGGATTGACGCGGGAACATAGGTCAGCCCGCCCAGCAGCAGCAACTGCTGCTCCGGAGTTTTCAGGGCGAAGTTATGGGCAATCTGCCGCGGGGAAAAGCGTGAGAACGCTTGGCCCAGCAGGCGGGAGGCAGCGGACGCGGACATGGTCGAAACTCCTTTCGCTGGTATTACCCAGTTCAAGTTCAACGGGTTACACTCTCAAGATGGCTTCAGGCAGAGTGTTCTCAGCCGGTATAAACCAGCACCCCGGTTGGGTCTTCGGTCAACGCCCGCTATTATAGCAGGCCCGGTTTTCGAATGCGCCCCTGTTTTTGAAATTAATGGAAATAAAAGCTGTTCTGCATGGGAGAGAGGTAGGAGGGATTGTAGACGCCGTAATAGGGCATGGCGGGGGGCTGCTGATAGTAGCCCTGGCTGAAGCTGGGTTGCAGCGGCGTGGCTTGGGGTTGTTGCCGGAACGGGATCGGTGCGGGTGTGCGATCCACGACGTCAAGGCGTCTTGGAGCCGGTTCCTGGAGGTTTTCCGGCGCAGGTTTGACGATATTCGAGGCGGAATTCTGCTTGCGGAGTTCGGGAACCTGGGCGATCACCGGCTTTTCGGCCTGCGTTGCCTCTTCCCGGTTCAAAAGCTTCATCAAAATCTGTCCGCCCAGGATGGGTCGGACCACTGCGGCTCCGATCAGGCCCCCGATGTTCATCACCGCCGTCTGGATCAGCTCCTTCATCTGGCCGTTGATGACGGTTTCCGGCACCCGGCTGAGGCTGCGTTTGGCGATGGCGCCCAGCCCGATGAAGGACAGCAGGTGGCAGGCCATGTTCACCGCCTGGGTGATTCCCTCCTGGCGGATCAGGTCCTTTTTCTTGGCCGGGTCCATGTTGTCCTGCTTGTACTTCCAGTTCAGCAGGAGTGTGCCCACAACGCCGGTGCCCACGGGGGCAAGCATGCCGAAATACCGGATAAACTTGTTAACACCGTTAACCGACAGCTTGGAGCCGTAATTCTTCAGCAGGTTTTCGAGCATACCGGACATGGAGCCTTGAACCCTCCTGAGGTGTGTTGGAAATGACGAGCGATCCCCCGATGGAAACGTTGATCAGAGTATCGACACTTCCCGACTTTTCGGAATGAACCCCGAAAAAACTTGAAAAGTCTAAAAAAGTTCAATCATTATACCAAAAACCCCTCAATATTTTTTGTTGCGACGGGAAACGGCGCGAAGGATCGCGGCAAGCCGTTGGCGGGCTTCGTGTTTCGGGGACGGCAAGCTGCCGTCCGGATCGGCTGGAATCGGCCCCGGTGGGTTGTTTTTCCCTGCGTTTTGGGTTATGATGAAGCGCGAGAAATGCCGCGTTGATGCATGTTAATTTTTGTGAAACCCGGCCATTAGCCGCCACGCAAGCAGGAGCCGTCCCATGTCCGTCCCGTCCTCAGAAAGCATGGTTTCAACACCCCGGCTGGTTCGCGCATGTCGGCACGAGATGCTGGATCGCCCGCCGGTCTGGCTGATGCGCCAGGCAGGGCGCTATATGGCGGAATACCGGGCGGTTCGTGAGAAAGTCTCGTTCCTGGATCTCTGCAAGAACCCGGAACTGGCGGCGGAGGTTTCATTGCAACCGTTTCGGGCTTTCGGCATGGATGCGGTCATCATGTTCTGCGATATTCTTATTCCGCCGGAGGCGATGGGGATGACCGTGGATTTTGCTGACAAGGGTCCCCAGTTTGCGGCCCCGCTGCGGACGAAGGCGGACATTGAGCGGCTGGTGGTGCCGGACCCGGTGGATTCGATGGGCTTCGTGATGGAGTTGCTCAAACGGCTTCGCTGCGAGCTGGCCGATCACCCGGATGTGGCGCTGATCGGCTTTGCCGGGGCGCCGTGGACGCTGGCAACCTACATGATCGAGGGTGGCGTTTCCAAGAACTTCTCGGCCCTGAAACAGCTGATGTACAACGATCCCAGGCTGCTTCACCAGTTGCTCGACAAGCTGGCCCGCACCGTGACGGCGTATCTCAACGCCCAGATCGAGGCGGGTGCGCAGGTGGTCCAGCTCTTCGACACCTGGGGCGGGATTCTGGACGAGGCGGGCTACCGGGAGTTCGTCCAACCCTATGAGAGACAGGTCATTGAGGGATTGAGCCGTGACAAGGCACCGGTGATCCTCTACGTCAACGGCTCCCACCACCTGTTGGAGGCCATGGCGCAAACCGGCGCCGACTGCGTCAGCCTGGACTGGCTCACCCCCCTTTCCGAGGCTCGTGAGCGTCTGGGCGATGGGATGGTTTTGCAGGGCAACCTCGACCCCACGGCCCTGCTGGCCCGGCCCGACGTGCTGGAGCCGCTGGTGCGTGCTCAGATTGCCGAGGGCGGCTGCCGCAACTACATTGTGAATGTGGGGCATGGGCTGATTCCCCAGACGCCCCCGGAGAATGTCCGCCTGCTGGTGGATACCGTGAAGAACTGGAGTCGGCTGCTTGCCGTTTGAAGCGATGAATAACGATGTGTTGAACCTGGAAAGCCTGTCCGAAGGCTTTTTGGAGCGCTATAACACCAGCGGGCCGCGTTATACGAGTTATCCCACCGCCCCCATGTGGCGGGACGATTTTGGCGCGGGCGCCTTTGAGGGCGCCATTCGGCGGACCAATCAGCCCGACGCCCCGGAACGCTCCCTGCCCGTTTCCCTATACGTGCATCTGCCCTTTTGCGAGAGCCGCTGCCTGTTCTGCGGCTGCAACGTGGTTATCACCCAGCAGCGCGAGCAGGCGGAAAAATACCTGGGCTACCTCTTCCGGGAAATTGAACATGGCGCGTCGCTGATGGCGGCTTCCGGCGGGGAAGCCCGTCCTGTGGTCCAGTTCCACTGGGGCGGGGGTACGCCCACGTATCTTTCGCCGGAGCAGATCGAGCGGCTGTTCAGTTTTCAGAAGGCACGCTTTCATCTTGTACCGGATGCGGAGATTGCCATCGAAGTGGACCCGCGGGTGACCTCCGATGAGCAACTGGTGGTGCTGCGCGAACTGGGATTCAACCGGATCAGCTTGGGGGTGCAGGATTTTCAGCCCACGGTGCAGGAGGCCATTCACCGCATCCAGCCCGAAGCCATGACTGCCGAGATGGTGGCTCGGTGCCGGGAACTGGGCTACGGCGGCATCAATTTCGATCTCATCTATGGTCTGCCTCACCAGACGGAAGCCAGCTTCGATCAGACCCTGGATTCGGTGATAGCCCTCGATCCGGATCGTATCGCCCTCTACAACTTCGCCTACGTACCGTGGATTAGTCCGCACCAGAAAGCCATTCCCCAGGGAACCCTGCCGACGGGACCCGTGAAATTCCGTATCTTCAGCAACGCCATCCGGCGCCTGCTTGATGCCGGGTACGTCTATGTTGGCATGGATCACTTCGCCAAGCCGACGGACGAGCTTTACATCGCCCAGCAGGAAGGCACCCTGCACCGCAACTTCATGGGCTACACCACCAAGGCCGGGTGTGAGCTGTACGGCTTCGGGGTCAGCGCCATCAGCGGCCTGGACGCCTATTACGCCCAGAATGAAAAGAAACTCTCGCGCTACTACGAGGCTGTCGAGGCGGGCCGTCTGCCCACCATGCGCGGCTATGCCCTGAGCCGCGATGATCAGATCCGCCGGGCGGCAATCCTTGATATCCTCTGCAACGGGCGGCTGGATCTGCCCCGGCTGTCGGGGCAATTCGGCATTGATGCCCACCGGTATTTTGCGCAGGCCCTGGAGCAACTGCAGCCGATGGCCGATGACGGCGTGCTGGTTCCCGATGCGAGGGGCTTTCGACTGACCCCGCTGGGGCGCATCTTCAGCCGGAACGTGGCCATGCCCTTTGACGCCTACCTCAAGCGCGATGATCAGAAGCCGTTATATTCGAAGACGCTGTAAATGACGACCCCCGCGAATTTTCCAAAAACCGGCGTGTTGCTGCTCAACATGGGCGGCCCGGATCGGCTGGACAGCGTGGCGCCGTTTCTCTACAACCTGTTTTCGGACCCGGAGATCATCCGCCTGCCCCTTTCGTTTCTGCTGCAAAAACCGTTGGCATGGCTGATTGTGGCCCTGCGGGCCGGAGAGGCCCGGAAAAACTACGCGCAGATGGGTGGCGGATCGCCCCAGTTGCCTATCACGCGACAACAGGCGGACGCCCTGAAAACGGCGCTGAATTCCAGGGGGTGGGATTTTCCGGTGTACATCGCCATGCGTTACTGGCATCCGATGACCGATGAGGCCCTGGATCAAATTGCCGAAGACGGGATTGAGAACCTCGTTGCAGTGACCCTGTACCCCCATTTTTCCTATACTACGACGGGATCGAGCCTAAACGAGCTGCGCCGTCGCCTGAAAAAACGGCGGATGGATCGCATCACGCTGTCGGTGGTTTCGGGTTACTGCAAGGCTTCAGACTATCTCGATGCCCTGGCCGGATGCATCCGGGAGGGACTGGAACAGAACCCGTGGACCTGCCCGCCGGAGGACGTGCAGATCCTCTTCAGTGCCCATAGCCTGCCCCAAAGCCATGTCAGGCGGACCAGGGACCCCTACCCCATTCTGACGGAACGCTGCGCCCGAACCGTCATGGAGCGCCATTTTTCCCGGAACAAATGGGATCTCGCCTACCAGAGCAAGGTGGGGCGCATGCCCTGGCTGGGTCCATACACGGAGGGAGTGATCAGCTATTATGCCGGGCAGAAGCTGGACAACGTACTGATTGTGCCGATCAGCTTCGTTTCGGACCACGTGGAAACCCTGGTGGAAATCGACAAGCTCTACATTCCCGAAGCTCATGAGCAGGGCATCACCCATTGTTACCGCGCCCCGGTGATGAATACCCGACCGGATTTTATCGAAACGCTGGTCCGTGAAATCGCGGACAAGATTCGCCGGCAGCAAGAGGTGCGCTTCGGGAACCGGCCCGCCGCCCGGCAGCCGGGAGAGGTGGTTCGCTGATGGGACCCGTGCCGGATGCCCCGGATGTCATCGTTGTGGGCGCCGGGCTGACCGGCCTGAGCGCGGCCTTTCACCTGCATCATGCGGGGGCCGGGGTCTGCGTGCTGGAAAAAGCCCCTCGCCCCGGCGGGGTTATCGGAACGGAAACCGTTGACGGCTATCAACTGGAATGGGGGCCTCACACCTTTCTCAGCACGGCGACGGAAATCAACAGACTTTGCGAGGCGTTGGAATTGGCGCCGCTGGCCGCCGATGCCCGCGCCAGAAAACGTTATGTCTACCACGGCAACCGGCTGTGTCCGGTACCGACGGACCCGCTGTCCTTCCTGGCTTCGCCCCTGCTTTCGCCGGGGGCGAAGCTTCGGCTGATGATGGAGCCGTTTCAAAAGTCGGCAAACGACGAAGACGAAACGGTGGCCCATTTTGCCCGGCGACGTCTGGGTGAGGAAGTGCTCCAGAACCTGCTGGGGCCGTTTTTGTCCGGGGTGTATGCCGGTGATCCGGAAAGGCTCAGCCTCCCTGCCGTTTTTCCCAGTCTGGCCCGCCTGGAGCGGGAGTCGGGGAGCCTGCTCAAAGGGCTGCTTCGGGAACGGGGCCGGCGGGATAAAAACCGTCCGCCGTATGCCCTGCTGAGTTTCGAAGGCGGCATGGGCCGTTTGCCCGAAGCCCTGGCTGAGACGCTGCCGCGATCGGCCATTCAATGCAATACCACCGTGACAGCCATTGATCGGGATGCCTCCGGCTACCGGATTGGACTGGAGAACGGCGAATCCCTGCACGCCCCGGCAGTGATCCTGACCGCGCCCGCCGAAGAGGCTGCCGGTCTTCTGGAGACGCTTCTCCCCGACGCTGCGGCCATGCTGCGGCAGATTCCCTACGCCCCCATCGGGGTGGTTCACCTGGGCTTCAAACGTTCAGAAGCGCCCTACCCCTTGGACGGCTTCGGTTTCCTGGTGCCCCGCCGGGCAGGGATCGACACCCTGGGGGTGATCTGGGCCAGTTCCCTGTTTCCTGGGCGGGCGCCCCAGGGGCATGTCCTGCTGAGCGCCTTTATCGGCGGCGCCCTTCAGCCGGAAATTGCTGGCTGGTCCGAGGGTCAGTTGACTGAGCGGGTGGTGTCGGACTATTCCCGCATTTTTGATGCCTCCCTGTCCCCGTCGTTTTCGCGGACCCGCGTGATTCGGCGGGCCATTCCCCAGTATGTCCCCGGCCACCTGGCCCGGATACGGAGGCTGGAAGCGCTTCTGGCCGATCAGGAGGGACTGGTGCTGGCGGGAAACTACCTCGACGGGGTCTCGGTCAATGATTGCGTGCGCCAGGGAGAACGCGCCGCCCAAAAAGCTCTGGCTTCCCGGCGGGTTCATACCGGTTAATCCCGTCGATCGTCCCCGGTTTTGGGGAGGATGACCGGCACTGATCCTGGCGGCTTCTCGATGGGCCGGATTTCCGGTACCCGCTCCGTCTCGGACAGCAGGCGGATCGGCTCAAAAATCTCCGTTTCCTGTTCTTTTCCCCTCACCCGGATGGTGCCGATGCGCCGGATCTCCACCCGGTCCTGGATCACATCCCGCGTAGTGGAGGAGATGATGATGGTGGTGCCGTACTCTTTGTTGAGGCTTTCCAGCCGGGCGGCGATATTCACCGCGTCGCCGATGACGGTGAAGTCCATGAAGTCTTCGGAACCCACGTTGCCGATGATGGCATCCCCGGTGTTGATGCCGATGCCGATACGGATGGGGGGATTTTCCGGGTCCGCGTGCCATTCCTCCATCGCCTTTTTCATGGCGAGGGCTGCCGCAACGGTTTGGTAGGCATGGTCATCGCGGCAGAGGGGGAACCCCCAGTAGGCCATGATGGCGTCGCCCATCAGCTTGTTGATGGCACCGTTGTAATGGTGCAGGATGATCCGGTTCATCACCGTGAAGTAGCGGCTCAGCACCGCCTGGACGTATTCCGGATCGTTGCTCTCGGAGAAGCTGGTAAACCCGCGGATGTCGCAGAACATAAACGTCAGGTTCCGCCGCTGCCCGCCCAGGTGCAGGTTGGTGGGGTCCTTCTCGATGGTCTGCATGGCGGCGGGGGAAACATACTTGGCAAAGGCGTAACGCAGCTGCTTCTTGCGCTGTTCCGACCGGACATAGCGGATAACGGTGGTAGCAAAAACAGTGATGGTCAATGCAAGCAGGGGAATGGTCTCGTTGAGCCACAGGTTGTGGTGCAGGTAGGCGACCTGGACGACTACATGATATGCCAGGGCCGTAAACAGAATCATGACCGTGCCGAAGATCACCGGGCGGGTGTAGCAGACGAAGCCGCCCAGCAGGCAGAGTACCAGCGAGAAGCCCCAGGTCCAGGGGCCGGTGACGGGCCGGACGAATTCGTCGTGCAGCAGGTTGTCAAGGATGTTGGCCTGGATGTAGATGCCCGGATAGTTGGACTGGTAGATGGTCTGATGGGTGTCCGCGTTTTCGGTGTCAATCCCGTAGAGAACATAGTGATCGCGAAAGACCTCCGGATCGACGGGCTTGACGTCTTCCGGGCTGAATGTGCGGCAGCGTTCGCCCACCGGTCCGGATGGGGCCGGGCTTCGGCTGCACTCGAAGGCCAGCTGGTTCAGGACGATATCCGCCAGATTGTAGCGCGGATAAATTTCCGGCGTGGGGGGATAGGCATTGGGACCGCGAACGTCGCCGTACCAGCGGATAATCGGAAAAAACCGCCCGTGGGCCTGGATGAGCCGGTCGCCGATTTTCAGGTCGAAATTCTCCAGAACTTCCGTGGGGGTATCGCCCGCCAGCGCCGCCAGCGGCATCGTGGTGAAATGGAACTGTTCCTGGGGCCGGGCGGGGTTCTGGAGGGTGTTGAATGGCATGAAAAACCGGGCGCTTCCGGACATGTCATAGTTCAGGGTCCGGTTGGAGCGGAATTCAGCCGGCGTGCCCAGCAGGGCGGAAAAGGGGAGGGCCGCGCTGTGGTAGTAGAAAGCGGCCAGCGGCTTGCCGGTATGGTTGAGGATATCCGGGGCGTTGTCCCTGAAAAACCGGCCTGTCTCAGCGGGCTGTGTGTCGCTGCGCTGGGGCATGAAGGAGAAAATCACCCGGTAGGGGGCGTCAAGGATGCTGTCGGCAAAGAACCGGTCGCGTTCGGGTCGCTCCAGGTCGTCGCCCGTACTGAATTCCACGTCGAACAGCAGCGCCTTGGGCCGGGATCGGTTCAGGAACCGCACGACGTAACCGTAAACGTCTCTCGGAAAGGGTTCTCTTCCAAATATTCGCCGTATCTGGGGGTTCCGGCTCGTTTCCAGGTTCTTGGTGATCAGGGCGATCTTCCGGTCCATCCGAGGTTGAACGAACTGCTTCTGGCGATCGGCGAATACCTTGAGTTCGGTCACGGTCAGGAACCGGTCCACCTGGCTGAAAAGCCAGTTTGTAATGCCGAAATGGCTCAAAACAAGCCACACCACCGTAACTGCAACCAGCAGTGGCAGATAGCGCTTCAGCTGCGCCCGGATGTTCTCTCTCACCGGCCAGGTCCCGCCATCCAATGAACGGTTCCATTGTAGCAAACCGCCGGACGGGCGGAACGTTCAAATGGGGGAGAATGGCGTTGCCCCGACACGAAGGTTAATCTTTGTTAAGTTTTCGCGGTTTGGGTGCGGTTTCAGGACGAATTATTCAAGGCGCCCCGAAAACTGCCGACAAAAATGATGACTTGTATCCCTATTTTTATGGAAGGACGCAAATGGACAGGCATCGGCATTGTTGTTTCGGGCAAACCCTGGCGGAATACGGGCTGCTTGTCGGTCTGGTCGGTATTGTGGCCATTGGGGGCCTCAGTATCCTGGCGGTTCAGGTGGATGATACGGTCACTGCGTCTGGAACCCATATGTCCGGCGGATTTTTCAGCCCTACGGTCACGGGCGGCGGTGGGGTATCCGGCTGCACCGGCAGTGGAGGCTCCCAGGAAGGTGTTGGCGGCGGCGGTTCCAATACAGGGTTCCGGTCAATGCCTGGCCCCGGTATCAACAGCCCCAATACCAACGATTCAGGGCCGGGGGGATGCTGAGACGGACCTGAAATGGAACAGGAGTCGGACAAGAGAAGAATAGAGGAATTGAGAATATGATGTCGTTACTGAGCAGAACGGGAAAAACGGGACAGAGCCTTGCGGAGTATGGCCTGCTGATTGCCATCGTCAGCCTGGGCGCCCTGGTGGCCCTCAGTGTGCTGGGCGGCTCCATCTCCCAGAGCGTGGATACCATGCGTGACGGAAACGGTCAGATGGGTGGTATTACTGGTGGCGGCTCCCCCGGCGGTGGTGGCGGCGCCCAGACCACCAACTATCCCACGAACTATAACGTGGGCAATGCCTCGGACGTTGCCGCGTACTACGATACGGGCACCTCCAAGTTCATGCAGATGGGCTACGGCGAACGGACGATCTGCGGTACCGAAGCCGGTAAAACGGCGGTGGAGCGCTGCAAGCGCCTGATGGGGGAGGACATTGTCACCCAGAACCCGGATGGTTCCACCACCACCGAGTCGGCGGATGGCACTGTCGTGACGGAAATGCGAAACCCCGACGGCAGTTCGTGGAAGAATACCACCCAACCCGACGGAACCAGAATCTCGGAGAGCTACGGGGCTGATGGGTCAAGCAACATCAAAACCACCTACCCCGACGGCAGTTCGGTGGAAAGACAGACCACCGTGGCCGAGGATGGCACCCGGACGACGGTGACCATTACCACGGACAGAAACGGCAACGTGACCATCTCCTAGGCTGGATTAGGATACGAACGGTTTTGGCTCACCCTGCCTTCGGGCAGGGTGATGCCTGTTTTTCCGGTAATGCCTGCCGGTGCGCGAAGTCCGTCACAATTTGCCGGTCCGGCGCGTCCAGCTTGTAGAGGGTCATGACCGCCGTATCCAGTGCCGTGGCGGTTGCCTTGCAGGGGGTTCTGGCCAGACGCCTGGACAGGGCCGTGATATAACGGACCTGTTTCGGCGGGAGTTCCGGTGGGGCGGGAAAGGCGAGCAGAACGTCCTTGTCTACCTGAAGGCGGCTGCCCTTGCGCTTCTGGTGGTAGAACCAGAACCAGGCGAGGGAGGTGTTCAGCAGGCCCGCGCAGAAGTCCGGGGGCAGCCCGTTTTTGGGCACGATGCTGTAAAATCCCTCGCCCACGTAGGCGGGAGTGTCGACCACCGCAAAGGCGGGCCGGAACGTCTGCCGAAGCCCCAGGATTTTGCGGGGGCTTTCGAACCAATGGGGCTGCCGGGGCCGGTGCAGGCCGTAGGGTTTGTGGGAGGAGGTCAGCACCGGCTCAAACCGCTCAAGATGGCCGCGCAGGGCCGGGTAATCCTGGGGCCGCGCCATCATCGCCTCTTTTAACTGGCGATCGGCATAGATGAGCCACAGGGGAGCGTCATCAGGATTAAAGCCCTGAAAGGGCCGAAAATTGCCGGGTTCGTAGCAGGGCTTCAGGTGGCGGACCTCTTCGACGTTGAGATCCAGCGCGGCGCATTCGTCGCCGGTCAGGATGAAAATGCCCGTATTCGGTGAAACCCGCTGGCGAAGGGGATCGGGCAGGCGGCGCCACTCGCTTTCCCGTAGGCGGGTCTGGGGAAACACGATGCCCTGCTGGATATCTTCCGGTGCCAGAAGGGGCGGCATGAGGGCCAGTTTTTCCAGAAGTTCCATCACGTCGGACGCGCCGAGGAGAAGCCGCCCGGAGGCGTTGTCCAGCCGAATGCGCCCGGCAACGGGGGTGCCGAGGTCCCCGTTGCCCAGCAGGCAGGGGCGACTGGCGGAGCCGGTTTCCGGCGGCATCTGCCGGGAGAGGATGAGCAGACTGGTATGGTGGCCCGGCGCGGCTTTAAACAGCTTTCGGTTGCCAAACGTATGGATTTCCCGGAGGGTGGCATGGTCCCACAGGTGTTTTCGAAGGGGGCGGGCACTGTTTCGCTGGAGCCAGTATTCGGGCAGCACGTAACCCAGTTCGCCGTCCGTTTTCAATAGTTCCCAGCCCAGGTAGACAAAGGCGTCGCAGAGATCCATCTTGGCCTGGTAGTATCGGGCGATGGGGGACGCCTCCCGGAACCGGCGGAACCGCTCCGCCTGCTGGCGGACCTCGGTCAGGTAGGGTGGGTTGCCCAGGATGAAATCAACGCTTTTCCACGCCCAGGGATGGGTCAGGGCATCGGCACAGATCAGAAAGGCGACCTCCGGGGCGCATTCCTCTGAATGAAAGCTATCAAGCCGGGCCGCCGTTCGTGTGAGACTCCACTTTGCCAGCAGGACGGCGGTTTCGTCGATATCCACCCCGGTGAGCTGGCGTGACAGGATGTCGGCGGCCTTGGGACGAAGGTCCGCCAGTTCATCGGGAAGCCCTGCATAAAAGGCATGAAGCCGCCGGAGAGCGGCAGTCAGAAAGATGCCGCACCCACAGGCGGGGTCGGCCACGTGAAGCTGCCGGATCTTTTCGACTTCATGGCGGGCCGCGGTGGTATCGTGGCGGGACAGCGCCTTGATAATCCGGCTTTTCGCTTTGGTCAGACGCCTCCCCAGGGTTTGCGCCGTCAGGTAGTCCGCCAGGGGGCCTGGCGTGTAGAATTTTCCCTGTGCGCGGCTGTCGGTCATCATGGCTTCGTACAGGGGGCCAATGGTTTCGGGGGATTCGTGAAGCAACCGGTGCAGGGGGTCCCCCTTTCCGGCGGCACTGAGAAGGTGCTGCCAGAAAGGAAGCACCTGCGAACTCTCCGCAGACGGCGGCGACGGTTGCCAAGCGTCCCAGCGTTGGCGTATCAGACGGGCAGCCTTGTCCATGTCTTCTATTATAAGAGGGAAGAAAAAGAAAAAAGATGAGGACGAAGAGCGTGAACCTCATCTTGAAGGAGAGAGCAAATCAGTAATGCTAGCCTTTAAAGGCCGTATCCTGATTGAAGAGCAAATTTTGCCAATTCCCAACGGGCGGGCGTTTTTCCTCCGACGGTTGGGAATTGGCAACGACGAACTTGAAATCGCCTCGCCAGATGTTGAGGGTCTGGGAGACTCTTTCCGCCACAGCCGGACCGGGCCGGTAAATGAGCGTATTCTCCGCGGGTTCGGAGCGTTTGGAAGACTGGAGCAACTGCAGGTTTTTCAGAGCCTCCGGGTTGCCGATTACCGGAGTGAGGTTCTGCTGCTTGCCATAGAGGACCTGGAGCCAGCGGGTGACCATATCAAGCAGCCGGTCCATCAGCGTATCCTCAAGACCGCCCTGAGGCCGATTGATCAATACTCTCTCAGCGTCACGCCGCGCCATCGACATGAATGATTCCTTTCCTCTACTCAAAAACTTTCTCTACTCAGACTAATTAATACTCTTCGATTACAAGATCTCTGCTTATACTTATTATGACCTATATTATTTAAAAAACAATATAATAAATGATCCATAAAACCCCTGCCGAATTCAGTAATGTACGAATTTATACCTTTTATATATATTTATGGGGTTTTACTTGTATACTACGGCTATCTATATTATGGTATATATGTTGTACTTATTTACTTAACATTGTGTAAAACAGTCAGGGTCTGTGTTTGCAGGAGCTTTGGCATCCCGCCCTGGGGCCTGAGGGGGCTTTTCCCCTGAGCTTTTGAAAACAAGAGTGAATGCGAAGTCCAGTCCTTGAACTTCGCATTCATGTTTTTTGAAAGAGGTTTGGCCGGGAGAAGGCCGGCGGCTGGGTCTCTAGTAGAGACCGCCGCTGCTGACCTGGCGTTGCGGCTGCGGAGCGCCAGCATTGTTGTTGCTGCCCGCGCTGTTGTAACTGCCGGCACTGTAGTCGGCATCACCCGCATTACCGGCGTTACCGGCGTTGCCGGCGTTGCCCGCATTACCGGCGTTGCCCGCGTTGCCCGCATTACCGGCGTTGCCAGCGTTGCCCGCATTACCGGCATTACCGGCGTTGCCAGCGTTGCCCGCATTACCGGCGTTGCCAGCGTTGCCCGCGTTACCGGCGTTGCCAGCGTTGCCCGCATTACCGGCGTTGCCAGCGTTGCCCGCATTACCGGCGTTGCCAGCGTTGCCCGCATTACCGGCGTTGCCCGCGTTGCCCGCATTACCGGCGTTGCCAGCG
>JBDIVN010000013.1:0-102283 GCA_039794365.1 Candidatus Neutrinobacter sp.
CTGCTGGCCCTGACCCTCTACACCCGGCCCATCGGCCTGGCCCTGGGGGCAGCCCTCTTTCTGGCCCCCGCCCTGAAGCGCCAGTGGAAACCGGCCCTTGCGGTCATCGCCACCTGCGCCGTCGTTTTCGGAAGCTGGGCCTGGTTCGAGCATTCGTACCGCTCGACCCATGACATCGGCGATCCGGCCATGCAGGCCTTCATGGAAAAGGCGCCGATCAAGCTGGCCTTCCTGAAGTATTTCGCCGTCACGGACCCCGGCCAGGAGGACGTCAACATCAAGGCCGACGGACCATTGGACTTTGCTCTGGCCTCCCTGCACCGGGTGGAGCAGTACACCCGGATGATCACCTACGAATTCTGGCCCTCGGAGGACATTATCCCCGACCTCTCCGACGTGGCCAAAGGGATGCTGATGGCCATTACCGTCGGGCTGGTGCTTGCCGGCGCCAGCCGGGTCGCCCTGAGGCAACCGGCGATCGTCCTCTACACCTTCTGCTATCTGGGGATTCTGATCACCTATCCCTACGTCAGCGGACGGTATCTCATTCCCATCGCCCCGTTTCTCATCCTGTTCTTCTTTGCCGGGCTGGAATGGTTCATCCAGCGACTGCAGCAGCTGGCTAAAAACGCCAACCCCGTCGTCAACCAGCGCCGGGCCGCCGCTATCACCACCGTGATTGCCATGCTGACGCTGGTTGTCCAGCTGAACCAGGCCAGCGAGTGGTGGGCGACGAATCTTGCCATCAACACCCACGGCCAGGGTCCCCTGACCAGCACTCCCTACAACGCCTTTTTCCAGAGCCTGGCCCACCTGCGGGACAACCCGCCCGATACTGCCGCCGTCGTCATCACCCGAAAGCCGGAGATCACCTACTTTTACACCGGCCTGAAGGCCAAGCGGTACCCCTTTTATGCCGAATCCGACCGGCTGTTCGACTGGCTGGCCCGGCAGGAGACGGAATATCGGGAACGGTTCCCCGGCGGGATATACATTATTGAAGATACAGCCTTCAAGGAATCGAAAAAGTTCCTTACCCCCGCACTGGACACCCATCGGGAGCATCTGAAACCGGTCTTCGAAGACACGCAGGACGGGACCGCGACCCGGATCTGGAAACTCGCAACCGACGGTTAGGGCAGCTTGATTTGCGTCGGCCCCCTTGCTACAGTAACAGCACTGACCGCCGCAGCAAATTCTATCGGGGACTGACCGCATGACCCCAATGGCCACCCGGCTCAACGCCGTTATCGAACGCCTCGAGAACAGGCACACCGCCATTCCCGAACTGCTCATCGTGCTGCCCTCATACGACGAGGGAGAGGCGCTGGTTTCCATCGTCTGGGAACTGGAGCAGGTGTTGAAGGAATACACCTTCCGCATCCTCGTGGTGGACGACGGCAGCACGGACTACTCCATTCCCCTGCTGGAATCGGCGGAGCTGCCCCACGTCGAGGTCATCCGCCATCCCGTCAACAAGGGCCTGGGCGAGGCCCTGCGCACCGGCCTGAAGGCTGCCTGCGACGCCGCCCGGCAGGACGGGGATATCGTCATCGTGATGGACGCCGACTGCACCCATACGCCGTACCTCATCGACCGGCTGGTGCGCCGGGTCCGCGAAGGCAATGACATTGTGATCGCCTCGCGTTATCGCTATGGCGCCCAGGTCATTGGGCTGGTGTGGTACCGGGAACTGCTGAGCCATGGCGCCAGCTGGCTGTTCCGGCTGCTGGTCCCCGTCAAGAATGTTCGGGATTACACCTGCGGCTACCGGGCCTACCGGGTGTCCCTGTTGCGGCAGGCCTTTGCCCGCTACGGCGATGATCTCATCACAGAAAGCGGCTTTTCCTGCATGGCGGAGCTGCTGGTGAAACTGGCCCGCATGGGGGCGCTGATCCGCGAGGTCCCCCTCGTCCTGCGCTACGACAAGAAAGCCTCCACGTCCAAGATGCGCCTGCTCCAGACCATCGTCAAATCCCTGCGGGTCCTGGGCAAGTTCATGGTGATCCGCTAGGTAGAATCGACATTTAAACCTGAAACATGCTTTCTGCTGTCATTCCCGTGAAAACGGGAATCCATTCCCCGCATTCCCGGTCAATGGATTCCGGCTCACCCATATCCGTACAGCTCGGCTTTGGGCCTCGCTTACGGCTATCGGCGTCCGGAATGACACGGGTTGATTTATCTAAATGTCGATTGGCCCTAGGGCTGTCCAGCCCGTCAGTTATGGGCTGAGCTGCAGTACCCACTCACCCTAGTTCAACGGGCGGGGCAACATGCCCTGCATCGTCCGGTCAATGGCATGGATGACGGCATTGACGGCAATGGTCGGATGATCCAGCAGACGCTTTATTCCCTCCAGCGGGTGCGGTCTAAGCTTGTCCTTTTCCCGCTCGTCATCCGGCAGTACCGTGGCTTCATCCTCCAGGGAACCCTTTGCCTCAAGCACCTTGATGCGTATAGGATTGCCATCGCGGTCCACTACAGCTTCAAAAACGCTCTTACGAGGGATTTCACCGCCATTTCCGTCCCGTTCAACCGTATTGACCTCGGCCTGGACAGTAATTGTACCGTCAGGGTTGGCGTCCGCCCTGCCCTCAAGGATATCGCCAACCTCCGGTTTCTTTTCCAGATGGCCGCCATTGGCCTCAAGCAGGGGAATAAAGGCATCCATAAGGGGTTCGTCAAGCTTCACATCGTTGAACTCCGTGCCCAGGCCAAAGCGAGGCTGATGAACCGTTTCATTCCGGCGTCCCAGGTTAACGCCGCCAAATCCTACAGGCAGTGTTTTCACTCGATTTTCCTCTTATGAGACAAAGAACCCATCACTTTTATACACGTAAAACATGTCAAGCCGCAGAATTGCCCGGAGGCAACCCCGTTAGGACGGAGCCATTATACACCAGAAAAAATTCGTTTTTAAATGGAATGGCCGGGATTTGCAGGGTGATGCCCCGTCCTGTTTATGCTAGATTGACGGAACGATTCAGGGTTCATACGCCTTAAGGTGGGAACAGACGAGAATGAACGGGGTTTTTCCAGCCGCGGCGGCTTCGGGTCCGTTGTCGGGTACACATTCAAGAGCGGATCGCCGGTTTTTGCCGGGGATACACTTCATGGGAACGCGGCGGGACACTTTTCAGCCCAGGTTTTCGCGCATGGGATCGCCGCCTTCATACGCGTTTACAACAACCGGACTTTCGGGGAGGCCCCTGAACCTTCGCCAGTGGTGGCCTGAGGGCAGTCAGTTGGAAAACCTGCCCGAAAAAGGCGCCGCCGTACTGCTGGTTCCGGGGCTTGGTGCACAGTCCCAGTGGGGTGGCGGCATGGTCCGCCGCCTGATAGATGACAACCCGCTGATTTACGGCCTGGATACGGCAGCCCTCACGGAAACCGAAGGCAGGGGGCACCTGGAGAACCGGAAGGATCTGGTTACTGAACTGCGGGACGCGGTAGCCTGCCTTGCCCAAAAGCACGGCGGACCGGTCTACGTCGTTTCCATCAGCCTGGGAGCAATAACCGCCGTACACCTGGCGGCGGACCCGCCGGAGAGTCTGGGCGGGGTGGTTCTGATGGCCCCCGCCTTCCGCCCGTCCAGAGCCTCCTTCAGCCCCCGGTTCTATTTCGAAACCCTTACCCGGTTTGTAGCGGAACGGCTTTCGCTTCGTCCTCCCAAGCCCCAGGCCATGCCCTACGAGGACGCTGCCGCCCTGCTGCCCCAGGATGACTGGACCCGTGGCGCCACCGCCTGCCTGTCCTCCCTGTCCACCCATTCCTTCATCCAACTGGGCCGCATGCTCTTTCTTGAAGGATTCGCCAAGGCGCGTAAAATCCAAGTGCCGGTGCTGATGATGGTGCCCTCAGAGGACACGGTCTGTTCGCCTGAGGCCATGCGCAAAGGGTTTCGAAAAATACCCGCCGCCGACAAAACCCTGGTGGAATTCCCCCAAACCCGGCACAATATGATTTTCGAACCCTCCATGCCCCAGGCGGCTCAAACCATCCGGGAATGGCTGGCGCTGCAAAAAGCCAAAGGATAAAAACCGGACTATCCTTCAAACCGTATAGCGCCTGCCCTTTGGAAAGCCGCTTCCCGCAAGAGTTTCCGCCTGCAAAATTTAATAATTGGCTTTACCTTTTCCAGTAAAGCAGGCATACAGGCAACGGCAAAACGGATAACCATCCGAATCTCCTCATACCAGGGCAAAACAATCATCGGATTTTGAAAAGAGCTGAGTGGCCTGAGAAACCCTCCCCATTTCCGCCAAATTAAGTGAGGGTGCGGATTTGAATTTGAAAGGGTTTATGTTACAGTGTTTAACATTCTCTTGAGGTGTTGTGTTAGCCAATTGAGGTCACGGCAGGGAGGCAATACCGGTACAGCCCGTCTGAAAAGCTTATTATACGCGGCGATAGAGGGAATCCGCCCAACAGAGGCAGCCTTTCAACTTTTCAGACGAACTGTCGAAGCTGGAATATCCGTGGATGGAAAGAACCCCCTATGGGACCGTTTGTTTCCGTCATTCTTTCGCTTCAGGAGATGTCATCTTACAAACGGTTATTATTCACAGTTATTATTCGTTGATAGTGGAGTTATTACGCATGCGCAACTTACTTAACATGGGAATCGCCCTGGCGGTTACCGTCGGTATCACCGCAAGCATGGTCGTTCCGGCCTTTGCCGCGGAGTATCGTGACATTGACCGGCACTGGGCCAAGACCGATATCGAAGCCCTCACCCGGAGCAACTTATTGGAAGGCTATGGCGACGGCACCTTCCGTCCAAACCAGTACATCACGCGGGCCGAATTCGTCAGCGTGCTGATGAAAGCCCTCGGCATGGGCAGCAGCAGCATGACGGCCAAATACACTGACGTTCCCCGCGATCACTGGGCTGCCGGCCTCATTGGCGCCGCCGATTCCAAGAACCTGGTGGAAGGCTACCCGGACAACCAGTTCCGTCCGACGGACCGGATCACCCGTGCCGAAGCCCTGGCCATCCTGGCCAAGGTGACAATGGGTGAAACCCCGGACAGCCAGCGGGCTGATCTGATCCTGAAAAACTACCGTGACGGTCACCGGCTGCCTGACTGGAGCCGCCAGGCCGTGGTAAAGACGATTCACAACGACGTCTTCAAAAGCGCCGCCCGCAACTACAACGTGATCAACCCGAACCAGGCCCTCACCCGCGGTGAGACGGCCAGCCTGCTGAACAACCTGATGCGCCGCAACGAGCTGGCCCGTCAGCAGCAGATCGAGGTTCATCACAAGTGGGCCAAGGTGGTACCGGATCAGAACATCCAGTTCCCGCAGGGTATCGATCGCCGCCGGACCAAGTCCACCTACACGGCGACGGTGGCCACGCCCATCTCCTCCGAGTTCAACCGCCCCGGAGACAAGGTGACCTTCATCCTCAACGAGAAGGTGGTCACCCCCAACGGCGTCGAACTGCTGCCCGGCACCAAGGTGTTCGGTCAGATCCAGGAAGTGCGCACAGCCAACTGGCAGGAATCGGCCATGATGAACATCAGCTTCAATCAGGCCCAGACGCCGGATGGCAGAACGTACAGCGTTCAGGGCACCATCGCCACCTCCGACGGCTACCTGCACGGGAACTCCAACCCGGCGGTGAGCGCCGGCGGCAGCTCCTACCAGGAGCTGAAAGCTCGGATCAAGTCCCAGGCCGGTGCCCAGACCCGTCATGAGCGCGAAGACGTGTTCTACAAGAACCCGTTCTCGGTTGAAACGTCGATGAACGACTTTTTCGACAGCAACCAGAGCAACTTCGTTCTCGTCGGTGTGGGTGACCGCCTGGAGCTGAACTTCACCGGTGCGGCCAACCCGCAATAGAACCGCAGATTTCTCACACGAAATACTGCATCCGAAGCCCCCGGAAAGGTTTTTCCGGGGGCTTCCCCTTTCTCCCGGTTTCCCGATACACTGAAAGGCAGGATTTCAGGAGAGCATACCCGATGAGTCTGGCAACGTACCGAAAACGACTGCGCCGGCGATGGAAGAAAGCCGGCATGGAGCCGGGCGCCCTGGTCCACATGGGAGAGATTCCCATCACCCCCGTGGAAATCCACCTCATCGAATACGATGACAACACGCTTATCGAGCGCGACATCACCGGCGAAACCGATTTCCGAAAATACCTGGAAACGTCAAAGGTCAGCTGGATCAACATCACGGGCATCCACGACTTCGAGAAGCTGACCCGCCTGGCCCACGACTTCGGCATTCATCCCCTTGTCCTGGAGGATATCGTCAACACGGACCAGCGCCCTAAGATAGACGAGTTCGAAAACACGCTCTACATCGTCATCCGGATGCTGCACATGAAGGAGGAGCCTGAAGCGCCCTACGAAATCCAGTCGGAGCAGATCAGCATGGTTCTTCGGGAGAACGTCCTGCTGACGTTCCAGGAGCGGGAGGAGGACATCTTCAATCCCCTGCGGCAGCGACTGCGCAACAGGAAGGGGCATATCCGCCGCCTGGGGGCGGACTATCTCGCCTACGCCCTGATGGACAGCGTGGTGGACCAGTACTTCCGCATCCTGGAAAGCCTGGGCGAACAACTCGAAACCCTCAACGAGGAGCTGATCCGCCAACCCGGCCCCGGCGCCCTCAACCGCATCCATACCCTGCGCAACGAGATCATCTACCTGCGCAAGTCCATCTGGCCGCTGCGCGAGGTGGCCGGCAGCCTGCAACGCGGAACCGCCTTTTTCATCACGGACGCCACCCGCCTGTACCTGCGTGATTTGCACGATCACATCATCTACATCATGGACACGGTGGAAAACTACCGGGAGGTGCTTTCCGGCATGCTGGACATCTACCTCTCAAGCATCAGCTTCCACATCAACTCCCAGATGAAGGTGCTCTCCATCTTCGCGGCCCTGTTTCTGCCCCTGACGTTTGTCACGGGCATCTACGGGATGAACTTCGAATATATGCCGGGACTCGGCAACCCCGATGGCTTCTGGCTCACCCTGGGCGCCATGGGCATCATTGCCGGAACCATGGTGGCCTTTTTCTGGCGGAAGCACTGGCTTTAGGTGTGTGCAACACGAAACGGCGGCGGCTGGTAGCCACCGGGCAGGTTATTGACGGGCAGCGTCACCGTATTGCCGTCACGCAGGGCTGAGTAGTGGGGGGACATGATCTCGACGCCCGCCTCGTTGAAGACATCCAGAATGTTCTGGTGCAGGCTGGAGTATATGCGTGACATCCGGGCCGGCTGGTCCGTCCCGACATTGAGTTCGTAGGCCACATAGAAGTCATCGAGTTTTTTCTGCAGCACGAAAGGCTCCGGCTTTTCCAGAACCCCTTCGGTCTGGCGGGCTGCGGCCAGCAGCAGCTCCTGAACCTGGTGCCAGGGAATGTCATACCCAATAGTGATCGTCGTATGGAGGATCAGGCCCTGGGTTTTGGCAACCGAACTATAGTTGGTCATCGGCCCGCCCAGGGTCATGGCGTTGGGAACGGTGATCTCCTCGTTTTTATTCGTCCGAAGGCGGGTCACCAGCAGGGACATCTCAACGACACTGCCCGTATTTTCGCCGATTTTTACGTAGTCGCCCACTTTGAACGGGCGCATGTACACCAGGACAACACCCGCCACGATATTGGCAATGGCCGACGTGGACCCCAGGGAGAACAGCACCCCCAGGAAAACGGAAATTCCCTTGAACGCCGGAGTATCGAACAACGGCAGGTAGGGAAAAATCATGATCAGGGCAAAGACGATGACCAGGAAGCGGACGATCTTGTAGGTGGGCAGCGCCCACTGCTGGTGGAATCCCCGCAGCCTCAGGTTGCCGTTGCCCAGTTGCAGGGCAATGAAACGGAAAAAGCGCAGGGCATAAAAACTCAGGACAAGGATGATGCCAATGGACAGGGCATTGGGCAGAAAGCCCAGAACGGACCCCAGAACAAATCCGGCAAAAGACACCACATAATCGATGAGCGTGCGGGCAATGCCCTGGGTTGCCGGAAACAGGCTGAACACCAGGGTCGCATACCAGTAAAGCAGGAAGATCGCCAACAGGATCTGGACCACCTTCAATACCCGCACCAACAGGACCGTCAGACGCTCGGCGGATATCAGTTCCAGGTTTCGGTAGCGGACGGATCGCAGATGGACGCCGCCCCAGACCGGCATCCGTTCCCGAAGAAAGTTGAAAAGCCGCAGAAGCCACTTCAGGATCAGCGCCAGAGCCACGGTGGCCAGGATGGCCAGCAAAATTTCCAGCAAGGTGCTGGCTTCCACAAGCTGCTGAAACTCCTCCCACAGCACCAGGGTCATCTCCTGCGAGGTTTCCGCATGGGTGGGGTCTTCAACAAGCGCAGGACCCCTGTCTTCGACAGGATGATCGCCAGTCTTCGCTTCCGGGGTCAGCACCTTCACCTTGAAGATCCGGCCAGGCCCTTCCTCTTTCAAGGCGCCCGCCTCTTCCGCAGAGGCAGGATCAGGCGGATTTTGCCGAGCTTCCTCGGCCATGGCCATGCACGGCATGATAAAAACCAGCAACACCAGCAGCGCCCGCAGGAGCAGCAGACAAATTCTCATGGTCTCTCCCCGAAAGTCAGTTCAGCCCGCGCCTGCGGCTTGCCCTCCAGCGCATTGAAGAAGACGCGCTGGGAGGGGTAGGCGAAGCCGATATCGTCACAACGTGAAAACTCTTCAAGAATGCTTTCCCAGATCCGTTGCTCCAGCCCCCGCCGTTCACGAGGGCGGCAAAGCGTTCGGATGGTCAGCAGAACCCCATTTTCGCTAACGCTGGTGTAAACGATAGGCGTGAGTTTCCGGTAAAAAATCAGAAATTTGCGCGAGGACACCTTAAGCTGTTCTTCGGCAGCCTGGCTGAACCGGATCGCATGGGTATCCGCCACCTTCTGAAGGATTTCCTTGGCTTTTCTCCAGTCGCTTTCGAAGGTGATCTGTACGGGAACCTCGATCCAGACATAATGAAAGCCCTTGTAGAAATTGGCCACCATGTGGGTAAAAACCGTTCCGTTGGGAATGTAGATGATGCGTCCCGTACTTTGTTCCGCATGAACCCAGTTGCCCACCTCGTTCAGGGCAAAGCTGAACAGGCTCTGATCAATCACATCGCCCATGTGCTCGCCAATCTGAACCCGGTCGCCCACATCGAACGGTCGTCGCCAGAGAATGAATGCCCAACCCGCCAGGTTGACCAGGGGTTCGCGCATGGCAATGGCAATGCCCGCCGAAACCAGACCGAGAAACGTGGCCAGATCGCCGAATCCGCCAAACCAGATTCGTCCCACGACAAAGAAACCCACGGTAAAGGTCGTGTAACCCAGGATCTTCTGCCAGCGATAAACGGTTTTCAAATCCTCAATGCGGCTGAACAGCAGCCCGGAAATGATCTTCTGGGTAATCCAAAGTATGAGAATCACCGCCAGGGAAGAGATAACCTTGGCCTGGACGGCCAGTTCCAGTCCGAGAACCTGTTCAATCCACTCTGAAATCACGATACCGTTCACGACCTGTTGCGCTTGTCCCCAGTCCGCTCACCAAGACGCCTTCCATCCTAGCAGAGACAGACGCAAAGACACAGGCCGGAAAACGCAGTTTCTCAAGAGAGACACCTTTCAATCGATGATTACAGTATGACTTCTCCACACATCCCCGGACGGATCGAACATCCGGCAACTCCCCCCGCGCAAGCAGACATATCTTCGGCTTTTCTTTGGCTCTGCCTGAACCGGCCTGGGGAAGAACATATTTCTTTACATTTGAAGGCTTAAATACCGGCTTAAGGGGGAGCCGCCCCTAACGGTTTACACAATATACAAAACCTGATAATCTTTTATTCATCAATGTTTCAGTGGCGTATATACCAAAAAACCCTTATTTTAAGAGGATTACAGCACGAGTACTACAAGCGGACACTGATGATTCATAGAATAGCTGAAGATTTTCTGGTTTCATTTCCATCTTGAGCAGCGTTAAATTGAAGCATCCGAGCGCAGCGCAGTATTCCCAAAAGTTTGAAATGACAATAGGAAACAATGTCAAAGTTTCATTCCAAAAACCCAAAACGGGTTGGCCGTCCCAAAATGGCCGAGCAGCAGGGACAGCTCAGCACCCGCGAACGGATTCTCCAGGCCGCCGAAGCCCTGTTCATCGAACGCGGGTATGCAGCGGTGTCCATCAACGAGATCACCCAGCGGGTCGAAATCACCAAGCCGACGCTCTACCACTATTTCGGCGACAAAGACAACCTGTACGCCACCGTCATGGAAGAACTGCTGGAAAAAATCGGCGACCACATCCAGGAAGCCCTGGCACAGGATCTGCCCCTGCCTGCCCGGCTCAACCTGCTGGCCCACGGTTACCATGAAACCTGCCGGATGTGCCTGACCTACCTGCTCAAGGATTCCATTGACAACCTGGGGACCCGGCATTGCGAAGCGGTTCGGCAAGCCCTGAACCGGCACATCCTGGGGCCGCTGGAATCCTTCTACGCCTCGGCGATGGCCGCCGGCACGGTTCGCCACGACAATCCACGAACGATGGCGGAACTCACCATCAGCGCCCTCGACGGCCTGTACCTGCTCCATGCTTTCGAGGAGCCGGAAGAGGTGGACCTGAACCGGGTCGTGGCCAGCAGTATCGAGGTTTTCCTCCGGCAGCTCGAACCTGTGAGGATTTCCCTCGCAGAGGAAGTATCACAGCCCTCCCTCTGATCGCCTGGGCGGTGTTTCTTCAGTGGGTGCCGGTCAGCCGCAGCTTGGCAATGCCGCCACCGGCAACCTCCCCCTCGCCGCGGCTGCAGACCCCCGGACAGGCGGCCCGGGTGAAATACCCTTCCACGTAACGGCTGAACGCCGGCCCTGTTGCCCGGTAATCGGTAATCACAAAACCGGAAAAGCCAGCCACGCTGACCTCAGTGTTGGACCCGCTGCCGCTGAACCCGTCAATCAGCGGAATGACAATCACGGTCTGGTTCGCAATCAGGGTGTCCAGTTCGCTGCTGACGGCAGGAATGGGGTTTCCGGGTTGCGTGCTGTAGCATTCGGCGGTAGTCACTGTCCCCGAATAGCCGTTTCGGAACCACTCCCGCAACGTATTGACCCCGACCGCGTCCGGATCGCAGTTTCTCAGGTCGGCAAAGCCCCAGTTGCCCGGTCCCAGGATGGGACAGGTGGACGGGTCCCCGTTCATCTCCCAGTTGTTGGCATAAAATCGGATGGTATCGTTGGAGTAATTGCCGTCGGCACCCGCAGCCTCGAACTGGGCCAGGCAGCCGTACAACGGGCGAACGCCCCCGGTAATCTCGCCAATCTGGTCATCCATGTACGCCGTGCCTGAGGCAACGGACTGCATCTGGTTCAGGCCGACCAACCGGGCCATCAACGTCGGAATTGACCCGTCGTGATCATCGTCGGACCAGACGTTAACCCGGACGGCGTTGAACCCTCCCGTAAATTCGTAACCCGATGGCGCTCCCGCCTCAAAAGCGGCAGGGTCATAGCCCGTCTCCGGATCGATATAACCCACCGTGACGTCGCTTTCCAGAACCGTAGTAAAAGGCACGTTGTCCTGGGCAATTTCCACCGCGTCATCAATCGCGGCATACTGCGCAACGGCAGGAGAGGGATCACCGCCCTGGAAAAGCCGCTGGGCACCGGCGAGCGCACCGGCGTCCGCCGCGGTCTGCAACTGGTTCTGGGCAGAGAAATACAGGCCCATGTCAATGGCCATGAAAGAAAACATGAGGGAAACCAGGATGAATCCAATCGTCTTGACGACGACATAGCCCCTTGCGCACTTTCTCTGGCGGGAACAATGGTTCATGCCTGCACCTCGCGGATCTGAAACAGGATATCTTGCGGACGCTTCCCTTTCAGTATTTTATACCCGTTCAGCCCAGGTGATTAAACCCGACCCGCTAACCAGCTAGTTATTGCCAACCAGCCGGAGTTTCGCCACGCCACCGCCCGCCAGGTTGCCGCCGGTCTGACAGTTGTGGTTGCAGATGGCGCGGGTAAAGTATCCCTCGATGTAACGGTCATTCTCCGGCCCGGTATCCTTGAAGCCGGTAACGACAAAACCCGTGAAACTGCTGATACCCACCTGCGTATTGGAACCGCTGCCGTCAAAAGAGTCAATCAGCGGAATCGTGATAACCGTCTTGTCCGCCTTGAGCTTCGCCAGTTCGTTTTTCACGGCATGGATGGAATTTCCCGTCTGGGTGCTGGTGAACGTATCCGAGAAAACCTCTCCCGGATACCCGTTGGCCCACCACGAGCGCAGTTCGCTGACACCCGGCGCACTCTGGGGATTATCCCTGAAGTCGGCAAACCCCCAGTTTCCACCCGGCGGCGTCGGACAACTCGCCACATCCCCGTTGAACATAAACCGATCGTTGTAAACCCGGACCGTGTCATTGGAGATATTGCCATCCCCAGCCGCCAGGAGAAACTGGTTATGGCAGGCATAGATGGGGCGCAGACCCGTGAAGGCCACCACCTGATCGTCTATCAGCGCCACGGACTGGGCGCGGCTGTTCATCCGATCCACCTGGAAGACGTTGCCAATCACCGTGGGAATAAAGCCGTCATGGGCGTCATCGGACCATGCCCGGATTCTGACCGCATTATACCCGCCGGAAAATTCGTAGCCCGCCCCGGCAGGAATTTCAAACGTGGCGGCATCATAGCCGACATCCTTGTCGATGTATCCCAGGGCGATGTCCTCCTCAAGCACCGAGGAAAACCACAGGTTGGACTGGGCTACTTCCTGGGCGCTGTCTATGGCGCCATACTGCTTCTCGGCAACGGATTCGTTCAACGGCCCCTTGAACAACCGGCCCGCCCCCGCCAGCGCACCCGCGTCCGAGGCCGTCTGCAACTGGTTCTGGGCGGTAAAATACAGGCCCATGTCGATTGCCAGAAATGAACTCATCAGCCCAATGAAGACCAGTGCCATCGTTTTGACCAGCACGTATCCCCCGGCCCGCCGTCTCCGGAAAATTCCGGAAACCCTGTTATCCCGCGAAATATTATCCTGCATAGCCCATAATCCCCTTCAAGAACCCACGAGAATCGGTTTGCCGCTCAAGCATTTATTTACCCCCGATGACGCCGGACAAAACCAACACCCGGCCCAGCCGTTAAGAAATGTAATTTATCCGCCGCCGCCGGAAGGTATTAAAGCCGGAACTCCGAAGCCTCCTCGCGAAACATCATATAAATCCGCCTTCCCAAAACTTGAAACGAATTGAATGAACCGGGGTACAATGGGATTGAATTGGAGTATACGTTACGGACCGCTCTGTACAGTGTATAGAGACTTTATAGCCCTCCTTTCTGTATACTTGACGTGATAAGATAACAGAAATTTTTCGATTTCTTCGACAGTAGATGAACAAACGAGCATCACGAACACGGGAGCATATCCTGGAAGTGGCTTCCCGGCTTTTTTACCAGCAGGGCATTCGTGCCGTGGGGGTGGATGCCATCGTGGCCGAGGCCGGTGTCGCCAAAATGACGCTTTATAACCATTTCAAATCCAAAGATGACCTGATTGTAGCTTATCTGGAGCGGGAAAAGGAAAGATGGCTCAGTTTTGCCGACGAACGCCGGGATCTGCGCGGACCGGTATCAGGCAAGGAACACATCCTGGGCACCTTCGATACCCTGAACACCATGCTTGAGGACCCTGACTTTGATTTCCGGGGGTGCCCCTTTATCAACATCTGCGCGGAAATTCCCGACCCCAGCCACCCGGCCCGGAAAATCGCATGGGAGTTCAACGAAATCCTGCGCCAGCGCATTCAAGGCTGGGCCAGGGATGCCGGGTGCAAAAACCACGAAATCATCGGCAGCATGGTTCTTTGCCTGCTGTATGGCGCTTTGACCAAGAGTTTTATCAGCGGAAACCACTCCCTGACAAAGGACTGCAAAAATGGTGTGCTGATTATGCTTGAAAGTTGCTCCCACGCTTAATCAGAGGATCAGGCCAAAAACAATGCGAAACGAAACGACCTTCCCTATCCCTCCGTTTTCAACTGGCAACGCCTTCCCGTGCATGCTTTACGGTTCCTTAACCAAAAGCTTCACCGGCGAAAATTGCCGCCCCACACGCAACACAAGTGATACAACCCCAATGTTGCGCCATCCTCAATCAGGCAATGACTAGAATTCATCGAAATGTGGTATATCATGATGTATATATTCAGTTTTTCCCCCAAATCGATTGCAAGTAGGTTCCTCTTTTGACGCAGGCTGTCAGTAAGCGATCGCAGAAAACGCGCGAGCGGATTCTGGATACGGCGTCCCGGCTGTTCTACCAGCAAGGGATCAGGGCTGTTGGCGTGGACATGATCGTGGAAGAGGCCGGTATCGCCAAAATGACGCTGTACAACCATTTCAGATCCAAGGACGAACTGGTGGCGGCCTACATGGAAGGGCAGAAAGAATACTGGCTGAACTGGACACGGCAGGCGGCGACGGGAAATACGCCGACGGAGAAAATCCTTGCCCTTTTCGACAACGTGGAACTTCTGCTGAAATCACCGGACTTTCGCGGATGCCCGTTCCTCAACGGCTGCGCGGAGTTTCCGGATACCACCCACCCGGTGCGGGAAATCATGGTGAGCTATTCCGGAGAGATTCACCGGTTCTTTCAGGAACTGGCACGTGACACCGGCTGCGAGAATTACGAATCCCTGGGCAGCACCCTGCTGTACCTGATTGAAGGTGCCCTGGTTTTCGGCAACCTGATGGGCCAGACCAGCCCCATCGTCAATGCCAGGGAAATCGCGTCGGAACTGCTCAAACCATATACCTGATTGCGGCATGCCGTTCTTTTTATCGTAAGATAGAAACCAAATCCCTTTGTCGGGAGTTGCCCATGAACCGGCGCGCCTTAAAAACCAGAGAGACCATCCTGGACACAGCATCCCGGTTGTTTCTGCAATTTGGCATCAACTCGGTTGGCGTGGACACCATCGTGGCACAGGCCGGCATCGCCAAGATGACCCTGTACAACCACTTCAAGTCGAAGGACGAACTGGTCACCGAATTCCTGGAGCGGGAGCACATGAAAATCATCAGCGGCATGGAGCAATGCCTGGCTGGAACCCGCAACCTGCCGCCGGCCAACCAGCTTCTGGCCGTCTTCGAGAATTTCGAGGCCCAAATCCGCCGGCCCGAATTCCGGGGCTGCGCTTTCATCAATTCCACCGCCGAGCTGTCCGAGTCGGATCACCCCGGACATGAGGTGATTCAGAGGCATGTGGCTACGGTCCACCGTCATTTTCTCGAACTCGCCGTCAAGGCTGGCTCCCCCCAGCCCGAAATACTGGCCCAGAGCCTGATGTTCCTGATTCATGGCGCCACGGCCAGCCGCTGCATGACCAACAACCCCAACGTCGGCCAAATGGCCAGGGAAACGGCCCGGCTGATCATCCAGGAAAACCTGGGCTGCCGGATCTGATTATTAAGATTTCGTCCCGGCCCGATTCATGGATTGAAAGATTTTGAAATGGTTCTAAAATCAATTCAGAATCCTTTATATTCTGCTTCGGGTGGGGTTTTCACGTCTTCTTCACGGCGTTTTCCAAAAGGCCTGGAGAACACGGGATACCGCATGCCAAAAGCCATATCCCCTGTGTTGAAAGGCGAATCAACCCATCATGAGCAAGAAAACCCGCCCAAAAAGCAAAACCGCCCCAGGCGCCATGAGAAACGGGACAACCCGGCCATCAGGCCGGACCCTGGGGCCGGTCAACGACCTGGAACACCATCTTTCATCCGATTGGTGGCGCACCCTGTTCAATGCCATGTACCTGAAAACCGACGGCGACGTGGTGGAAAACCAGGACAACACCCGCAACGAAATCGATCTGCTCATCCGGGCCACGGGCATTGAGACGGACGACCGGATACTGGATCTCTGCTGCGGCCAGGGACGGCATTGCCTGGAGCTGGCCCGCCGCGGCTACAGGCATGTCACCGGCCTGGACCGTTCGCGCTATCTTATCCGCCTGGCCCGCAAGCGGGCAAAACAGATGGAGGTGAGCGTTTCTTTCCACGAGGGGGATGCCCGAAAATGCCGCCTGCCGGAAAGCTCCTTCAACTGCATCGCGCTGATGGGCAACTCGTTCGGATACTTCGAACATCAGGACGATGATCTGGCCGTGCTGCACTGCGTCTACCGCCTGCTGAAACCCGGCGGCACCATCGCCATCGATCTCACCGACGGCGGCTGGATTCGAGAGCATTACGCCCCCCGCTCCTGGGAATGGATTGACCAGCAGTTGCTGGTCTGCCGGGAACGATCCCTCTCCGGGGATCAGTCCCGCCTCGTCTCGCGCGAACTCATCATGCACAGCGAACAGGGCGTACTGGCGGACCAGTTTTACGCCGAACGGCTGTATTCCCGCGAGGACATCATTCAACTGCTGGTCACCGCCGGATTTGCGGATGTGCGCGATCACGGCCAGCTGATGGCCGAATCCACCCGTAACCAGGATCTGGGCATGATGGGCAACCGGATGTTCCTGACCGCCCGCGCCACCAAGAAGCGGGCCACCCGCAAGGACGGCCCGGCCTTTCCGAAGGTCACCGTCCTGATGGGCGACCCCTCGCTGCCCGATGAGGTCAAGCTCGACGGCCAGTTCAACCCGGAGGATTTCAACACCATCGATCGGTTGAAGGAATCCCTCGCCGAACTGGGCGACTACCGGTTCAGCTACGTGGACAACCACGCCACCCTGATTTACGAGATGCGCACCCACCCGCCGGAGTTCGTCTTCAACCTCTGCGACGAAGGCTACCGCAACGACGCCTTCAAGGAGTTGCATGTCCCCGCCCTGCTGGAAATGCTGGGGATTCCATACACCGGGGCCGGTCCTGCCGCGCTGGGGATGTGCTACAACAAGGCCATCGTCAACGCCATCGCCGCCTCGCTGGAAATCCCGGTGCCGATGGAGACATACATCCACCCGGACGACCAGGCAGCCCGCCTGCCATCCGTCTTCCCGGCCATCCTGAAGCCCAATCAGGGCGACAGCAGCATTGGTATCCTGCAGGACGCCGTGGTTCGCACCCCCGAAGAGCTGATGGCCTACTTCGAAAAGGTGCGCGAACGGGTGCCGGGCCGGGCCATCCTCATCCAGGAATTTCTCGAAGGCCCCGAATACAGCGTGGGCATCATCGGCAACCCCGGCATCGGCTACCAGATCCTGCCCGCCCTCGCCGTGGATTACAGCAAGCTGCCCCCGGACCTGCCGCCGATTCTTGGCTACGAGTCCAAGTGGATGCCCGATTCGCCGTACTGGACGAAAATCCGATACGAAGAGGCCCGGCTTGATGAAGAGCGCAAGCGGCTGTTGCAGGATTATTCCCTGGCGCTGTTCGAGCGGCTGGGCTGCCGGGATTACGCCCGGTTTGACTTCCGCGAGGATGCCCAGGGACGGATCAAGCTGCTGGAGGTCAATCCGAACCCCGGCTGGTGCTGGGACGGCAAGATGAACCTGATGGCGGAATTCGCCGGGCTGACCTACACGGACATGCTGCGTCTCATTTTGGAAACGGCCCAAAGCCGGGTCTTGCAGGAATCGGGCCTCCCCGCTTCCGCAATGCGGAATCCGGAAACCGTTAAAGTCTAGAATATGGAAGATTGACGGATTGCTTCCCGGCCTGTTCGGGGGCATCATGGTACTGTGTACTGTCTTCGTATTGTCTTCGTCAGTTCCGAAAGAGGCGGTATGATGCTCAAGTCAGTCAGATTCTGGTTGCCGGTCGTACTCATGGGTCTTCTGCTGCTTATGCCCGGTGGCAGGCTGCTTGCCGAGGAGGTGAGCTTCCTGAATCCGGCCCAGCCGGCCATGAACACGATCTTCCGCACCGGCTTCGACGTGCTGAATCCCTCGGAGGAAACCAACCCTGCCGGGGCAAACACGCCGGGATTCCGGGGTCCGAACCAGATGGTAATCTACACGCCCCCCTATGGCAGTTCCACCCGAACCAACCCTCACGGCGACGAGGCCGTTGTGCTGAACGGCATTGTCATCGGGCAAGGGGGCCATGACAACGCCATTCCTCCCGGCGGCTTCGTGGTCAGCGGACATGGCAATGCCGCCGAATGGATTCGCCGGTTCATGCGTCCCGGCGCCGAGGCCGCCTTCGAGCCGGACACCCGCCGCCTGACCGTCCGGTTTACCCCGGCGGTGTACCTCTACCGCGTGGAAAAAGCCATTGAAGCCGCCGAAAACCACCCGCCCCAGAATCCGGAGAAATACCGGGAGTACCTGGAGCAGGCCCGCCAATGCCAGCAGGCGCTGGTCAAAATCGCCGGGTCCGGCTTAAGCCCCAAACTGGTGGAGGCGGCGGAGATCTGCGAGAAAACGGCGCATCTGGCCTACTACCAGACCATTGCCGCCAACCCCGACGGCTTCCGGGGAGTCTGGCTGCGTCCGGCGATGGAAGATGCCGAAGCGGTGGATCGGGCCGTGGCACGCCTCAAAGAAACCGGCGTCCGCGACATCTTCCTGGAGACGTATTACCAGGGCAAAACCATTTATCCGAGCCGGGTCATGGAAGAGTACGGTCTGGCCGTTCAACACCCGCGCTACCGGAACCGGGACCCGTTAAAGGACTGGATTGCCGCCGCCCACCGGCACGGACTGCGCGTCCATGTCTGGGTGCAGGTATTTTTTGCGGGCAACCGGGACGAAAACATCGAAACCCACGGCCCCATCCTGAACCGGTATCCCCAGTGGCGCAATGTCCAGCGGCGTCACGTCGAAGCTGAAAATCCGGTGGCTTCGGATATCGAACCCGGCCATTATTTTCTGGACCCGGCCAACCCGGAAGTCCGGGAGTTTCTGGATAAATTGATGACGGAAATGCTGACCCTCTACCCCGTGGACGGCCTGAACCTGGATTACATCCGCTATCCGGCCAGCGCCAAACCCGCCGTCGGCAACTACACGGCCAGCACTTGGGGCTATACGGAAACCGCCCGCAAACAGTTCCAGGAGATGCTGAAAAAAGAGGCCGAGGAAGCCGCCGCCAAAACGCCCGGCGCAAAACCCGTCCTCCCGTCCAAAAGCGATCCGGTCGACCTGACCCCGGCAAACCCTCTCTGGAACCGGTGGGTCACGTGGAAAAACAACCGGATCACCTCGTTCGTCAGGCAGATGTCCGAAAAAACCCACGCCATCAACCCGGACATCACCGTTTCGGCGGTTATCTTCCCGGAGCCGGGGGATAATTTCGCCGTCAAGCACCAGGACTGGCCCGCGTGGGCAAAGGAAGGACTCGTTCAGGCCCTGACCCCCATCGGGTTTTCACCAAACCCGAACGAGATGTACCGCCAAGGCGTGATTATGCGCCAGCTCACCGAGAACCGGGTTCCGGTTTACGCAGGCATTTTCGGCATGTACAACCGGGTGCCGCCCATTGAATTCCTCAACCAGATCAGCACGGCACAAAAAGCGGGCCTCCCAGGCGTCGTCCTCTTCGAAGGGTCCAGACTGACTCCGGAATATGCGGAAGCGCTCGTGGAAGGCCCGTTTCGTCCGTAATTTCAGATGAAGGCCTAAATCCAGTATTGCTGAACCGGGTCCCCGTTATCGATGTAACGAAACACCGCCTTATGGATGTTCGGGTTCGTGGGTGACCGATCTCCCGGCGCCTCGAACGGAATATCAAAACCGTCATCGTACTTCACGTTCTGTCTGTTCATCGCCCCGGTCCGGGCTTGCCCCTGCATCGCCGGTTTCCGTGGCGGATTTGCCTGAATGCCGTCTGCCATACCTATGTCCTCCCTGTGTCTGTCGCCAAAAGTGCAAAATATACCCCTTGCCTTACATGTATAAAAACAACCTGCCCCGGTTTTGTTGCGGCATGATTTTGGATGGCTTAAGTATATATTTTTGCAACAAAAAGATATCCGAACAGGCAATTTCGACGCTTAATTTTTGTTTATTTATAAACAGGAACTATTGTAATGTCGGAGTAGAGCGTATGAAAAACCAGCCCCATCTGAACCCGGAAGATGACCTGAACGTCCTGGAATCGGAAATGGCGCCGATGGCTCTCATTGAGCATGTTCAGACCGAATCGATGCAGACGCCGAGTCTGCAGTCCATTCTGCCGACCCGCGGCCAGCGTCCGGCCAGCCACGCTTCCGTGGCGGATCTGCTGCTGAAGCCCGCCGCCGACGAGCAGCTGTCCGCCAGTTCCCTGCTGCCGATGGAAGTCCGTCCGGCAAATCCCGGAGAAAAGCCGGGGCTGGAGATCAAGCATAAGAGCGATCTCGTCAACATCGACGAATGGAAGCTGCTGGAATCCCCACGCCGGCTTTCCGAGTCCATGCTCTGGCAGATCCAGTTGGACTTCTATGCCAACCAGGGGATCGAAGCCTGGAACAACAGCGTCCCCTTCTTTGTGACGAACAGCGTTTTCATCGCCGAGACCTACGCGGATCTCATCGTCGCCTTCCTGCGGGATTACGCGGACAACCTCAACCCCGACGAATGCGTCTACATTGTGGAAATGGCTTCGGGGACGGGCCGCTTCGGCAACTACCTGCTGAAGGAACTGACCCGCAAGATGCCCCAATTCGCCGCCACCCGCAATCTCAAGTGGAAGGTCGTCATGACCGACTTCACAGAGAAGAACATCGCCTTCTGGGAGTCTCATGAAAAATTCGCGCCCTACATTGAAGCCGGTGTGGTGGATTTTGCCATCTATATGCCGGAAGATCACCGCGAACTCGATCTGCGCCTTTCGGGAGAAAAACTGACCCGCGGCAAGGTGAAAAACCCGGTTATCGCGCTGGCCAACTACTTTTTTGACTCCATCCGCCATGACATTTTCTGGGTGGAGTCCAAGGAAATGAGCGAAGTGCTGCTGGAGCTGCGCCAGGACCTGACGGACAAGCCGAAGGACACCCCCGTGCATATCCGCGACATACGCATCATCAAGCACCAGAAAAAGCTGCTGAGCGAGCGGTATTATGACAACCCCGCCTGGAACAAAGTGCTCAGCCACTATCGCCACAACGTGAAAAAGGGCGAAATTATTTTCCCCACCGGTGGCCTGCAATGCATGGAAAACCTGAAGCACCTGTCCGAACGCGGCGTCGTCCTGATTTCCTCGGACAAATCCTTCGCCACGATGGAAGAAATGCTCAAGGTCAACGACCACGGCTATGCCGTCCACGATGGGGCATTCTCCTACATGGTCAACTACGACGCCATGGGACGCTGGTTCGTCAACGAGGGCGGCCATTACTTCCACACCACCGGCAAGGCGCTCGCCGTTCAGACGGTCTGCTGCATCGCCGTGGACGAACAGGAAAAAACCTGCGATTACGAGAATATCCGGTACCTCTACGAGGAACGGATCGATCGGGAAAACCGGATCAACTCCATGAACGAGGGACAAGCCTGGCTGGTGAAGGAGGTTGCGATTGTCGGCCCGTCCATCGACAGCCTTCTGTCCTACATCCGCCTCAGCCACTGCGATCCCAAATGTTTCGTCCATGTGGCGCCGCGCATTATCGATCGGATCGAGCAGCTGACCTTCGACCAGAGCCGGGACCTGATGGAACTGATGGAAGAGATGTGGAGAAACTACTACCACTTCGCCGGCGAAATCAACCTGCCATTCTGGATGGCGCAGATGTATTTCAACCTGGCGGTCTATGACACCGCCCTGGGATTCTTCGAGAAGACCGCCGAACTGTTCGGCGAACACGAGGTCCTGACCTTCTTCATGGCCCGCTGCCACCAGATGATGGACCATTTTGACGAGGCAAAGCGGCTCTACGAAAAATCCATCGCCATGAACCCGGACTTCCCCGAATCGAAGAAGTGCCTGGAAGAGATGCTGGCGGCCCGCTGCTAGACCGGCGCGTCAGGCCGGGCGCGAGATCAGCCGCAGCAGGGTGTCGGCGTCCTGACGGATAATATCCGCGGATTTCATGACCTTGGCCTGCACCATCGTGCCGTTCATACTGGCCAGTATCAGCCGGGCAGCATGCTCCGGCGCAATGTCGTCACGAAAATCCCCCGTTCCGACCCCGGCCCGGTAGGCTTCCTCGATGGCCTGCAGGAATCCGTTAAAAAAGGCCGCGATCTTTTCACGAAACGCCGGATGAAAATCGCTGGTTTCGGTGGCCAGATTTACAACGGGACAGCCACCGCTGCACCGGGTTTCGACCATCATCCGGTGCATCACGTCAAAAAACCCGACAAATCTTTCCCGTGGCGGCAGCGCCGGGTTGGCGATCGTGGCGTTAATCTTCCCGGTAACGAACTCATGGGCCAGGGCGTCGATGGCGTCCAGGCAAAGCGCCTCCTTGGACTTGAAATGATAGTAGAAGTTGCTCTTGCTGACCCCGGCCCGATCCAGGATTTCCTGGATGCCCGTGTTTTCGTATCCACGGGTCGAAATCAGCGAGATCGCCGCCTGGATCAACCGTTTCTTGCTCCCCGATGTTTCCGTAACCGTCATGAAAACGAAGATTTCCTCGGTAATATATACGCTATATGAAAGTTACCATTTCAATCGCAAAGCGGTCAACCCCATTGCATCATGCCTTTACATACCCGACCCGGCAAACCTCGGCCATGCCATGCGGGTTTTGGATACGACCGGTTGGTACACCGGCTTCCCTGAAAGCATGAACACCCCATCATCAATGGCAACCGAATGCGGGGCAATGATCGTCCAGCATGCCGTCACCGAACGATACCCGTCTGAAAAGAGGAGCAGGTAGTCCTGGGGATCGGACGGCAGACGCCTGACGAAGGACAGTCCCCCAAGATTCCGGGCCAGTTCCCGCATGGCGTACCAGGCGGGCTTGGGTTGCAGGGCCGGACGCACGATGCCAAAATTCTCCTCCTTTTCCAACGGGCGGTTTCCGCCCAGAATGTCTCCCTTCCAGTTATACCAGACGTTCACCGGGGTCCCCACCATGGCGCCCAGCAGCATCTGCCGCACCAGGTAATCGGCCTGGGTCTGTTCATCCAGTTCGCCACGGGCCGTGGAATATCCCCATTCACCCAGCAGAATGGGCACATGCTTTCCTCGTGGAGCGTAGCGATCGATCAGATGGCGGGTGCGCCGGTAAGCCATCTCAAAATGCTCCGGCATCCGGTTGGCCGGAGCCGCATCACCGGCAAAGGCCTGATGGGGATGGATGGTCACCCCGTCCACCAGTGCCAGCAGGCCCTGGCGAAAACAGGCCTCCAGAAAGTCCGGCGGCGCACCGGCAGTGGAAGGCGCCGCGAAAAAGCCGGTGGGATCAAGCGCCTTGAGCCGGGGCAGTAGATTGCGAGCCAGCGCCATATACTCGTTGACATCGGGCCGAGGCTCCCAGAAGGCTTCGTGATTAGGCTCATTCACCAGTTCCCAGATAATTCCCCGCCCCTGATAACGCTGCACCGCCGTCATGGCATAGCGTTCGAACGCTTCGCGGGTAGAGCAGGGCTGGATCGTCAGCCCCTTGGCATAGAGCCTGTTGCCCAGCCCCAGGATCACCATGGGCTGAATCCCCCGACGCATCAACCCGTCAATAAGGGCATCATACTTGCGAAAGTCGTACACACCACGTCGTTTCTCAACTTCCTGCCAAAGCAGATCAAGCCGGACCTTGCGGAAACCCGCCGCCTGGATCAGATCCAGATCCCGTTCCGAAACCAACGGAAACCCGTCACCCAGACGAAAGGCATGGACATGCACACCGGCGGCGGATAGGGCCGGGTAAGACGGATAGACCGCGGGAGGCACGGGAACCATAAAAAGGGAACACTCGCTTGCTGACCCTCAAATAAAACCCGGTCCGGGTCATTGATTTCCCTGGATTCGGCCCGACGGAAAACCGAGGATAATTCCCCTTTACTGCATCTACTGAAATCCCCTGCCTCTCTTTGTTTGTTTGAAAAAATTCCCGGCCCGACGGGTACTGTATAATAGTAGACACTTCATCTGTCAACAGGAATCCCTTTCATTTGCCATGCCACAGAATGAATCCAATCGTCTAACCCCTTGGTTCAGAGGAGTTTCCCAGTTTTTTGGCGCCGTAAGCATCCTGTTGGGGGTCAGTGCGCTTGCGGGCTGGGTTCTTGACAACGCTTTCCTCAAGGGGGTCAGCCCGGACTGGATTGCCATGGCCACGAATACCGCCATCTGCTTCATCCTGCTGGGAGGCGTTCTGCTGGCAGACTTCGTGGAAAAACACCGGAAACCGCTACATATTGCCTCCCTGGTGGCTCTGGGTGTTGTTCTGCTGTTGGCGGGCGGCAACCTGGCGGACTATCTGTTCCGGATCGACCTCGGCATTCACGAGATGGTATTCCGGGAACCGGCAGGCGCCGTCGGAACCCTTCAGCCGAACCGGATGGCCTTCACCACGGCCATCTGCTTCATCCTGCTGAGCCTGGCCCTGCTGGTGATGAACCGCCGCCCGATGATCAGCCAGTGTCTCGCCCTGACGGCAGGATTTATCGCCTTTCTGACCTTTATCGGCTATTTTTACGGCATTGCGCCCACGTTTTACGGCTGGGCCTATTTCGCCCAGATGGCCTTCAACACGACCTGGGCGTTTCTCGCCATCAGCCTGGGGATCATCTTTGCCCGGCCCCAGTATGGATTCATGCGGGTGGCGGCCTCGGACGAGTCCGCGGGGATGGTCATCCGCCGGCTCTTCCCGCTGTTCGTTATTTTCACCGTCCTGCTGGCCGGGGCGGTTGTCAGCGGCACCAACGCCGGGTTTTTCGATCATCGTTTCGCAACGGCGGCACTCGTCCTGATACTGACAATTCTGTTTTCATGGGGCCTTTGGCGCGTCGCCACCTCGCTATACAGGCTGGAGCGCGAGCGGGAGGAGGCGTATCGCTCCCTGAGACAACTGCAACAGCAGCAACGTGTGCTTGACGGGGCGGTACGGGATTACGTGATTGCCCTGCTGGACACCGAGGGCAACGTGGTCAGCTGGAACGCCGAAGCGGAGCGCATCACCGGCTACAGCGAGTCGGAGATTCTCGGCCAACCCATCGGGCTTCTGGACCCGGCGGGCGCAGACGGTGTCAGCCCGCAGGAAAACCTGTACATCCAGCTTTCAAAGCAGGGCACCCGCGGCTCGCTGTTCGAGGAGCAGGTTCTTCGTCGCCGCAGGGACGGCAGCCATTTTACCGCCACCATCGTGGTCACCCCTATTTATGATCAGGCAAAGGAGCTGTCCGGCTTTTCCTACATCCTGCGGGATCATACGGAAGCCCAGCAACTGGAGGCATCCAGCCGAGAGTCCCTGCTCAAGCTCCTGCAAAAGGACCTTTCCGAACTGTCCCACGATCTCCGAAGCCCTCTGTACTGCATCGTCACCGGGTCCAGCATGATGCTGGAGATGCTGCCCGGTGAACTGAACGCCAAGCAGACCGAGTACCTGGAGATGATCCACAACAACGGCCAGCACCTGCTGTCTATCATCAACAACATGCTGGATATGGCCAAGGTGAACGCCGGCAAGCTGAGCCTGCAGATCAAGGAGATCGCACTGGAAAAATTCCTCCGGGAAAACCTGGAGATGGTGACACCCCTGGCAGAGCAGAAACGCCAGGAACTGCTTATCCATACCGACCCGGACCTTCCCGACACGTTTCTGGCCGATCCGGTCCGGCTCAAGCAGGTGATCAACAACCTGCTGACCAACGCCATCAAGTTTTCCCCGGAAGAAAGCCGGGTGGAGTTGGAGGTACAGGTCAGCGGCGGGAACAGTCTGATCTTCCGGGTCCGGGACGAAGGGGTGGGCATCAAGCCGGAAGAGGTGGAGCGTCTTTTCGTCGCCTTTGAACAGGGTCACGAATCCATCCAGACCGGCGTACGGGGAACCGGGCTGGGTCTGCCCCTGGCCAAACGTCTGACAGAACTGCACCAGGGCCAGTTGCAGGTGAAAAGCAAACCCGGAACGGGCAGCGAGTTTACCGTTTCCCTGCCGATCCAGGCAAAAACAACCTCAGGCACCGCAGCCTGAGGTTGTCTCGATTAATGCATCGACCCGGCTATTTACCAGCGGGCCGTACGCCGCTGGCCGTAGCCACCGCCATGACCGCCGCCGCCATAAGAGGGGCGACTCCGGCTGCGCTCCGGGTCCTGGTAGGCGATCATCAGCTCCTTGCCGCCGAGGGCGGTCTGGTTGAGGGTTTCAATGGCCCGCTCGGCCTCATCGACCGAACCCATCTCCACGAACCCGAAGCCCTTGGGGTAGCCGGTCTCGCGATCCGTCGGAATCTTCACCGACAACACTTGGCCCGCCTGCTCGAAGAGGCTGTAGAGTTCGTCCTCGGACACGCTGTCATCGATATTGCGGACAAACAGTTTGGAATTCTTCGCCGCCGGGGCGCCTCTTTTGCCGCCACCGCTGCCGCCGCGCTCGCCGCCGCGGGATTCGTTCTGGTAGTCCACCACGAGATCCCGCCCGTGAAGATCGACGCCGTTGAATTGGGCAATAGCATCGCGGGCCTCATCGGGGCTGGCCATCTCTACGAACGCAAAGCCGCGGGGTTTGCCGTCCTCGGAACGGGTCGGGATTTTCACCGACAGCACCTGCCCCACTTCACTGAAAAGCCGGTTCAGATCGGCTTCCGTTGCGGACCAGCTCAGGTTTCTGACAAACAGTTTGTTGTTCATTGCTTTTGACCTTTCAGACTAATCAGTTAATTCATCGGGACAGGAAACCGCCTGGGAAAGCCGGGCCACGTCCGATGGCAATTCCACCACCAGACCGCAGTATGCGATATCCGCCAGGCGAAAGACCCACAGGACACCGCCTCCGGTGCCGCTATGGAAGAGGGTGAAGTATTCGTCGCTGAGTTCCAGCACACGCCCCTTGTAACGTTCGGACTGCAACTGAACCAGCACGTCGCCGCCGGACTCAAAGGCCGTTTTCAGGACCCGCTCAAACATAGGCTTCTCCTCTCCGGGTTTTATGTTCCTGATCCCAGGATACCCTTAATGCAATGTTATTGCAATAATTTTCCGGAAATCGTTTGGCCCCGCTCCTGTGGAACCGGGGAGGTGGCCTGCCTGTGCGGATTACTGCGGGCTGACCGTTTTCTCCACCATGGTGAGGATGTCGGCGACGGGGGCGTTGAAGAGGCCGCCGTTCTGGTCAGCCCAGGCCTGGTAGCCCTCTTCATAATCGGGAATGGTAACCTGCTCATCTTTCAGGGCGGTCACGCTGGCGTCCAGCGCGGTTTTATCCAGCGGCACGTGGAACATCCGGGTCTGGATACCGGTTTCCGTATGGGGGTTGGCGATTTTCACGTTTTCCACGGAGACGTGATAGGCGGTTCCCAAGCCGTCCACATCCTCGATCTTCAGGATAATCAGGGTGGAGGCCTCCTCGCCGGGGCGGGTCCTGTACTCCCACTCCTGACCCTCGGCGTAGCCGGGATGGGGCAGGTTGTCCGCCTGGTTGAGGGCATGGGCTTTCGCCGCAAACACCGCCAACGCCACAATGGCAATAAATACCCAGATTCCGTTGCTCATGAATGCCACTCTCCCAAAAGCACCTGATACCGGAAACACTCTACCACGGGATCATTCACCAGGCCAGCCGCCGCCTCTGCAATGAGAAAAACCTCTGCAACTCTATAAAACAGAAGACAGGCGTTACGCACGGACGCGTTGAGTAAGGTCAGGTCGGCAATCGGGACATACTCCTGTTGAGCGGTTTGTACGCTGAGGGTCGGAAAAGCTTTTCCCAAGTACATAATTGGTGTCTTCTTGCCTCTGGTAAAATTGAAGCCTTATGGGACAACAGCGATTGATTCAAATCATGCGGCCCGGAGCGCTGGGGGATCTCATCATGGCGACTGCCGTGCTAAGGCCGTTGAGGGCGCAGGGGTCTCGTGTTCGGTTTGTGGCGCATCCGGATTTTATCGGCGTGCTGGAGGATCATCCGCTCATCGATGAACTCATTCCCGCCCAATCCGGCACCTACGATACGCTGATGGCGGAGACGGCCCACCTGCCACCGCCGGACAGGGCGGTGTATCTTTATTACCCGTTCTACACCAAGAGCGATCTGCCCGCCCACCCCATGCCGATGCACGTCACCGCATCTTTCTGCGAACAGGCGGGAGTGCCGGTGAACCAGGATTTAAGCGTTCATTTAGACGAAGCCCACGAGGACTGGGGTGCCCAATTCGCCGACGCGGTGCTAATCCACACGAAAACCCGCTGGTCACCGTATAAGGACTGGCTCCCGGATCGCTGGGATGAACTCGTGGCCACAATTCAGCGGGAAACCGGCCTGCAGGTCCGCCAGTTGGGCGACGGCTCAGAGCCTCTGGTGGCGGGGGCTTCCCCTGTGGATAGCCCCACCATTCGCCATGCCATCGCGGCCCTCAAACATTGCCGCCTGTTCATCGGGGTGGACAGCGTGTTCAACCATGCCTCCCAGGCGGTGAAGAAGCCTTCGGTCATTCTCTGGGGTAGCACCCATCCCCAAAATGCCGGGTATTCGCAGAACGTCAACCTGGTCAACGGCGTTGCCTGGCGGCCCGAAACCGGACTGTACGGCAGCACCTTCCAGTGCCAGCCCTGCTACCGCGAATATCCCGGCCCCAAGAAGGACAAGAACAAGCGCCCCTGCCCCTACACAATTCCCTATCCCGTCCGGGTCCTGCCGGAGCGCATGCACCCCGATCCGGAGGTCCACGCCTGCATGCACAGCCAGGGCGTGGAGGTTGTTCTGCACCATGCCCTGAAGTTTATAGAGTCCGCCAGATCGGTTCGAGCTTAGGCTTCCGGTGAGATTCCGGACTCAGTTGCTTCGGCCTGACAGGCCGGGAAGATGGTCCAGGCGAAACGAGTAGCCGAAACCCACGAGGATATTCGGGGAGTTGCCGTTCAGGCCGGTGGCCAACCGGACGTCCACCTGCTGCCGGGGGCTTAAAGCGCACAAAAGGCCGCTCTGGATGAACTGGACGGTCCGGCCTTCGGTGGGAATGACCCCGGCATATTCCACGAAGCCGCTCAGCCGCTTCGTAAACCGGTACGATGTGATGACGGTTGGCGTGAAGGTTACGGCAGCCGGGGCATCCCGCCGGGCATGCCAATGAACATCAAACTGGCTGCCCAGGGTAAACTTCGGGGTCAGCTTGCGGGATGCCGCAAGGCGAAACTGGGGATCGACGGCATTGGCGGAGACGTTATTGGCGCCCGTGGGCAGGTTTAGAACCGGGATCAGGGCCAGATCGATCTTGCCCGGCAATGCCCGGTGATGGCTCAGCCCGATGGCCATATCCCCGAAGTTGCTGGCGAGTTGCCCCTGACCCGCCTGGTGAAGGTGGATGTAGTCCGGCGGCAGGAAACGAAACTCGGTGTTGTTGGTCAACCCCAACCGGATCATGGTTTCCGGGACTGTCCAGGAACGGCCTCCGCCCCGACTGTCCGTGTAGGTCGCCCCGTTTTCCACCTGCAGACTGCCGCGCGGAACCGTCGTGGCGGTGTCCGTAAAACTGGGCCGCGAGGTTGCGATGGGGGAAACGTCCGGTGCGATGGGAGGGCCTGAAATCGTATGGCCTTGAGCCAGCTCAACCGGTTCAAGAAGGCGGGCGGGGCCGGGTTCTGCCAATGCGAAAGAGGCGACATTGAGGAGCGTCCAGAGAAGGCCGGCAGCAACGACGACCGGTTTGAGCATGCTAGAGCGCCTTGATCTTGTTGATGTCCTGGTTGCTGCCGAAAATGATGAGGATGTCGGAGCCTTTGATGTAGAAGTCCGGCGGGGGAACCTGGGTGTAACTGCCCCCGGCCTCTTTGATGGCGATGACGTTGATGTTGAAGCGGGCACGCAGGTTCAAATCCTTCAGGGTCTTTCCGATGAATTCGCGTGGGGCCTCCACCTGGGCGATGGTCAGGTTCTGGTCCAGCGGGATGAAGTCCAGGATGTTGGGCGTGGAGAGTTCCCGCGCCACCCGGATAGCGCTGTCCTTTTCCGGGTAGACAAGGTGGGTGGCGCCCACTTTCTGGAGGATTTTACCGTGATCATCGTCCAGCGCCTTGGCAATGATCTTCTTCACGCCCATCTCCTGGAGGTACAGGCAGATGAGGATGCTGTTGCTGATGTGGGTGCCGATGGAGACGAGCACGGCGTCCATTTCGTCCAGGCCCAGGGATTGCAGCTTGTCCTTGTCCGTGGCGTCGAGCAGAACGGCTTCGCTACAGTGGGGTTCGATCTGCTGAACCAGCAGCTTGTCCGTGTCGATGGCGATCACTTCGTGGCCTTCCTCGAACAGGGCTTGCGCCGCGTGAAACCCGAAGCGCCCCAGACCGATGACCGTGAACTTCTTCATGACGAAAACCTCGTTTCAAACAACAGCATTATCCCACCATGATGTTCTCTTCCGCATGTTCCGTTCCCAGGTTGGTTAGCGGGCCGGCGATGATGTAGGCCAGGGTCAGCACACCCACCCGGCCAATGAGCATCAGGATGATGATCCAGATTTTGCCCGGCAGATCCAGCTGGCCGGTGGTCCCCATTGAAAGCCCCACGGTGGCAAAGGCCGATACGGTCTCAAACAGGGCGGGGAGGAACTTGCCCTGCTGGTTTTCCGGAGACCCCCAGCCCATGGTCACCAGCAGGAGGAAAAAGAACAGGGCCACCAGGGCAATGCTGACCAGCACAAGCACCAGGCTTTTGCTCAGGATATCCGGCGGGATGGTTTTACGGAACAGGTTGACGTGCCTGCGCCGCCGAAGCCGGGTATAGGCGAAGGCGCAGAGGATGGCCAGCGTGGTCGTCTTGACGCCGCCACCCACAGAGCCGGGCGAGGCACCGACAAACATCAGAAACAGCATTATGGCCAGGGTCGGGGCGGAGAGTGCGGCGATATCCACCGTGTTAAAGCCTGCGGTTCGGGCGGAAACCACTTGAAACAAGGACATTAGCGTCACCTCCCCGAAAGAATATCCCCGGAATGAGTTGTCATGCTCCAGCAGGGCGAAAAGCGCCGTGCCGCCTACGACGAGCAACAGGGTGGTGACAAGGACGATCTTGGTCTGGGCCAGCAGCTTATGGCGTTGTTTTTTGCGGTGAATAAAGCGGTAGTACAGGTCGTAAACCACCGGAAACCCGATGCTGCCCAGGATGATCAGTCCGCCAACGGTAAGGGTCAGCAGCAGGCTGTCCCGGTAGTCCATCAGGCTGTTCTCGAACAGGGCGAACCCGGCATTGCAGAAGGCCGAAACCGAGTGAAACACGGCGAGATAAAGGGCCTGTCCCGCAGGGTACTCCTCCATCCAGAATATAAACAGGAGTCCCGCACCGATGATCTCCGCTGCGAAGGCGAAGATAAAGATGGATTTGAGCAGCAGGTAAAGGTCTTCGCGGGGGGTATGGGTAAAGATGTCCTGAACGATCATACGGTCCCGGAAGGAGATTTGCCTTCCTATAAGGCGGAAAAGGGCGACGGAAAAGGTCATGATGCCCAGCCCGCCGGTCTGGATCAGCGCCAGGATGACCAGTTGGCCAAATATGGTGAAGGTGCTGCCCGTGTCCACCACCACCAGCCCGGTGACGCAGACGGCGGAAGTGGCGGTGAACAGGGCGTCGATCAGGGGGATCGAACCGGAAACCGTGGCTGCGGGGAGAAGCAACAGGAGGGTTCCAAGGGCAATCACCAGCATGTAGCTGAAGAAAACCCACTGGGCCGGGTGCATCCGGCCAATGATCCTGCGTTCTATTGTTCGCGTCACCTGTCTGAGCATGGGGATTTTCCAATCATCCCCTATTAAAACACGTCTTTCCCGGCTTGAACGGTATCAGATTCCAGCCGATTTTCTTTCACCCTCCCACGCACGATGCCGAAGGCTGCGGGCGAGGCCTAGACCGATTGGGAGGTTGGGGCCTTGGCGCATTGGAGGAATCGTTCGGGCAGGCGTCTGAGGAGGTTGACGGACACTTCGGCCCCGGCGAGATCGCCGGTGTCGTATTTCTTCTTGAGGATGAACAGGCGACCGGCGGGCGAGGCGGGGTGGGCCAGCACCGTGGTGTGGTAGGGCACGGTAGAGTTGGCAAAATAGCCCTTGACCTGGGATTTGCCCGGCCCCATGTTGAACAGCTTCACGCCCTCGTGACATGCCTGCTCCAGTTCCATGCAGGTGGCCAGGATGCCGGGGGAGTACCCGGCGTAAGCCTCGTTCGTGTTGATGGTCAGCAGGGACAAGTATTCCGACGCGTCCAGCCGCAGGCCAATACGGATGCAGCAGAGGGTGCCCTCCATGAACATGCCGTAGAACCGGATGTCGCCGGTTCGGGTCAGTTCGTGTACCCAGGCCCGAAACATGGCCTTCTGGCATGGTTCCGTATAGAGGGAGGCAATGCCGCGTCCGGCCCAGTAGCTAACGTGCTTTTCCATAAAGAGGGAGATATGGTGGTCCAGTTCCGGGTCGTCATTGAGCAGGCGCAACTGCGGATTCAACGGGGCCGCCTTGTTGAGCTTTCTTCTGAGTTCGCAGCGGACCCGGCTTTTCAGGGATTGGAGATAGCCGTCCCAGTCTTTTCCCGTAAAGTCTACCCGGTACTCGTCAGCCGAATGCCAGCTGTAGCAGGGCAGCCGTTTTTCCCTGGCAAGGCGCATCAGGAGACGGTCCGGTTCGCTCCGCGAGATCAGTTTGAAATAGTCCCACCGGCCCTGATCCATAATCTCCGTCAGCTTGTTCAGAAAGGCGGGAGAAACCTCCTGCGCCCAGTCGTTTTTCTCGCCGATAAACACAATCTGGCGGGAGGTCAGCAGCCCTTTCATCCGCCGGTGACGGCAAACGGCAAAGTCCTCGTTCTGGTCCGTCACGTCCATGTGGGGAGCCACGTACTGGCGCCAGAGGCGGGTATAGATTTCGGTATGAAACGGCGAGTTCATGACGGTTTCCGTTTACTCCTGCTTCTGCGTGATGTGCCGGTACATGGCCTGGGCGACCATCCGGTTGGCGTCCGGGCTGATGTGGCACCAGTCAATGTAGACGGGGCGGCCCAGATCGTCGAAGATATCACCGATGTAGAAGACTTTTTCATTGTTCCGGCCCGTAAAGTGTTCCCTGGCGGCCTTATAAAGGGCCTTCTGGGAATCCACCCACGTGGGCGAGGCATCCTGGAGAATCCGGTCCTCGTGGCCGAGGATGGGCCGCCGGTCCGAAAACAGGTTGGGTTGCCAGAAATAATAGACCTCGAAGCCGTAGGCGTCGGCCAGGGCATTGGCCTGCTTCATGAAGGCTTCGTAATGGTCGAGGGTCTGGCGCACGTTGGCGTCGATTTTCGGACGAATCTGCTCGTCCCAGGGCGTATCCGCCTTGCGTCCGCCCCCGGAGAACAGTTTGGCCAGCCGGTCCAGGTGGCGGTATTCCGAGTGACGGTAAAGGTCGATGAAGGCGCCGGAAAGGGTCTGGGCCTGCGGACGGAATCCCACCATCTTTTCCGGCTCGTGGATGCTTCGCGGTTCGCCGGGAGAGTAGACATACGTAAAACCGTCGTTGACGCCGTCATAGAAAACGACAATGTCGGGAATGTTTCCGCGGCTAAGCTGGTCCATCAGGTAGTTCAGTTCCTGAACACTGGTGTAGCCGGTTTCACCCATGTTATACACGTCATAGCCCTCGCCCAGAATCTGTTGCAGGTGGGAGGGGATGGTGCCGTCATCCGGGCTGCCCTCGCCCCACATGGTGGAGCCGCCCATCATGAAGACCTTTTTGGCATCGGGGGCCGGTGATTTGATGGTCTTTCGCTGCCCCTGGGCATCCACGTTGACGTACCGGCCTTCGTAGGGATCTGAGCGCCAGATGACGTGCGGACGAAACTTCATCTGCCGACGGGATTCGACGGATTCGCGGGCCAGGGTGGCGATGTCTTCGAAATTTTCGTAGAGCGGGGTCTCAAAGCGGGGGTCGTAATACTTGCCCTGGGCGCCCTCTTTCATCCCCCAGAGCAGGCCGATGGCAAAGTGCCCGACAACGATCAGGATGACCAGGGTGCCGATATTGGAGGTGACCAGCCCCAGAAACGAGGCGGCTTTGTCGAATCGACCGGTTTTTCCGTTGGTGGACATTCAAAGACCCAGCACTTGAATACTATCCTTTCCCGTATTAAAAACCCAGGATATTGAAATTTGCCCTAAATAGGAATATATATCCTATTTGTCGATGCCAACCCCTGTCTGGGCAGGGTAAAGGCCCTTTGCGGGGCGGTGAACACGGCCTGAACAGACCGGCATGTTTCAGGATGGTCTTGTCTCATCTCTCCCGATTCCCCCTGGGTATCTCTGTTGCTTGTATTACAAAACTGCGGACCGGGTTATCCCGCACTTGTGGGAGAGGCGCCGACCTTGCCGAGTGGTGTCAATCAGCCAACCGGGGCATAGGGGACCTTCCCTGTGTTTCCTATGATGGGGCGATGGAGGTGGCGGTGTTGAAAGGGTTGTCATGGCGGTTATTGCATTGGGGATTCATCCTGGTCCTGCTGTTTTGCCCCGGTGCTTTGGCGCAGGAACCCGCTGAGCTTTCCGGGCTTTCCTTGGAGGAGGCCGTGGCGCTGGCTCTTCGCAACAATCCCGGCCTGCAGGCGGAGCGAAAGAATCTGGCCGTCGGCGAGGCCGAGATCGTTGAGGCCGGGCGGCTTCCCAATCCGAACATCCTCAGCGACAGCGGCATTGCCGAGGACACCTACCGGCTCGGCATCCAGCAGCTTGTGGAGCTGGGAGGCAAGCGCCGAAAGCGCCAGGCCCTGGCCAGGGCGAAGATGGCCGTGACCGTCGACCGGGTCCGGCAGGACGAATTGGAACTGCGGGCCGCCGTCCGGCGGGCCTACAGCGGCTACTACCTGGGCCGGGAAAAATACGGGGCAATCCGCGAGCGGGCGGAGAATTACCGGGCGCTCGTGGCGGCGGCCCGCGATGAGGCCGGGTCCCGTGATCCCACGGATATCATTGAGGCGACCCTCATCGCCCTGTCCATCGAAAACGAGCTTCAGGCGGCGGCGCTTTCAATGGAGCAGGCCCGAAACGCCCTGTCCTTCCTGCTGGCGCAGCCCCTGGCGAAAGACGTCCGCCTGGCGCCACCGCCCCGCCTTCAAGGGCCGCTGCCGGACCCGGAGACGCTGATCCGCGAGGCGCTGCGCATCCGCCCGGACTCCCGTGAACTGGCACACGCCGAAGAAGTGGACCACCGGGAAACGGCTCTGATCCGGTCCCTTCGGGTGCCGGACCTGACCCTGGCCGCCGGGCCGGACCTGGTGACCGGCGAGACGGATCGGCTGGAGGCTTTCATCATGGCCCAGGTGGAACTGCCCGTGTTTGATCGCCAGCAGGGGCCTTTGCTCGCCTTGAAGGCCCGCCGCGAACAGCTGGCTGACCGGCAGCGGGAAATGACGGGCCGGGTGACCCTGGAGGTGAGAAACGCCTGGCAGGCGTGCCGGGTTCATGAGAGCCGGGTGCGGAACTACGAGGAACGATTGCTGGAGAAGGCCGACGCGATCCGGCATCAGGCCCAGACGCGTTTTGATCGGGGGGAAGTGTCGCTTTTAACCTTGCTGAGCGCCAACGAGGCCGCCCTGGATGTTTACCTGGCGTATCTCGACGCGTTGATGGACTACCAGAACAGCCTGGCGGATCTGGAGCAGGCAACGGGACTGCCTTGGTAGGGGCAAGTCTTATCGGAAAACCGGCTAATAACGAGGCGATAACCCATAGTGCTAGACTCGCTCCACGTCGAGGCGTTATTGGCGCAATTTTATTCAGCAATTTTATTCAATGGTTTGTGTGCTTGGAGGATGGATGATGGCTTTTAACCCGCTTCAGGAAAAAGGGATGCCGATTGATCGGCAACTGCGCAACTGGTCGGAGATGAATACCCAACCCTATGACAAGAACGCGGTGGACCCGTACACCCGCTGCCGGGTTATTACGCTGAACGGCGCCGAATTTGAGAGTGTCTGGTTTTCCCACCAGTTTTCGAGGCATTGCGACAACCAGGATATTCGTCGCCAGCTGGCGATGACCCGCCGGGTGGAGGCGCAGCAGCAAAAGGCCGTCAACTGGCTCATCCCGGCGGCGGAATCCTCCCTGGAGCGCACCATCGGTTACGAGCAGGTGGCCGTCGATCTCACCGCCTGGCTGGCCCGGATGGAGCCGGACCCCTACCTGAAAAAAGCCTTCGATTTCGGCTTGCTGGAAGATTTCGATCACCTCTACCGCTACGCCGATCTCATGCACCTGCTGGAAGGCAAAAAGGCGGAGAAGATCGTGGGGGATTATACGGAGATCATGCCGGGACGTCCCACCATTTTTGAGCACCGCCATCCCCACGACGAAATTCGCCGGCCCATGGACGGCAAGGCAGTAGACCCCTTGTCCGTGCTGCATGTGATGACCGTGGTGGCCGCGGAGCAGCAGACCATGAATTTCTACATGAACGTGGGCAACATTCCGGAGAATCCGCTGGCGCGGGCATTGTACCTGGAGATTGCCCTGATCGAGGAGCAGCACGTCACCCACTACGAATCGCTCATGGACCCGAACACCTCCTGGCTGGAGCGCGAGGTCTGGCACCAGTACAACGAGTGCTACCTCTACCATTCGTTCATGCAGCAGGAAAGCGATCCGCGCATCAAGCGGCTGTGGGAGATGCATCTCGACATGGAGGTCGGTCAGTTGGGGGTGGCCTGTGAGATGCTGAAGAAATACGACAGGCGCGACGCCGCCGAATTCCTGCCAAAGGAACTGCCGGACCCGCTGACGTTTGAACCCAATAAAGAGTACGTGCGCGAGGTGATCGCCAGCCAGATTGAACTGACCGGCAACCACGAGGACTTCGTGCCGGTGGACAGCCTGCCGCAGGATCACCGGTACTACCAGTACCAGCGCATTGTCAACTCCGATGGCTTCGTGCCCAGCGAGCGGGTCATCGACGAGCACATCCAGGCCAAGGGCGAGGATTACCGCCTGGAAACCGAAGGCGCCCACCCCATCGCCGGCCTGCAAAAACACGAACCCCAAACCTTTGGAGAGAAAATCAAGGCAACCTTTACGACCTGACAGACCACCTTTTCACTACTGAACCGGTCTTCGCGCCGAGAGTGGGCAAACCTTTTCATCTGCCAGCTCCCAGGTACGCACCGCGCCGGAGAAAATTAAATTGTGGTGCAAGGAATACAACGAGGCTCGTCCGCACAGCGCATCAGGAGATCTCACCCCGACTTCCTTCGCCGCCGCAAATGGCCTGGCGTGCCAGGCCATTTAACCCCGATTTTCCACTTTGAAATGTTATGGTTTTTGGGGTCAAGACCACTAAATACCAAGAAGTCTGTAACGGGTGATAAATCCGGCCAGAAAACAATTTTAGGACAAGATTGATCACAACAAACCCGAAGGCTCCGAGAAAATCGGAGCCTTCGGGTTCAAACTCTGATGATACTCTCTGGGATGATTAGCCCATGTTACCGGTGGTTTCCACGTTGACCTTGAGATTGTTGATCTTCATGGTCAAATCCACTGGCGCGGGCGTCTCCTGAACGGCAGTTACGGTGTAAAACACCACCGCCGTCAAGACAACAGAAATTACTTGCCAAAAATTGACCATTCCTCTAGCACCTAACCTGTATTTCCGCCAACTTCCTCTATGATGATCCGGTATTTCGGTCACCAATATATATAAAAACAGCCGACTTTAATTAATTGCGGAAATATTAAGAGATATTGTTTAATGTTTACAAAGTATACGAGTTTCAGGCCGTTTTTGAACCAAATTCGACCCCTTTCGAAGCTTTTTCCGGCCAGACCGACATGGAAAAGCTGCTTTAGGTTGCTTAATGATTCATTAAACAACCATTGATCTTTTTGGCAGGACGCTTTACTATAACAATTAAAGTTGGTTGAAGAAGGATTAGTCACTGTGTCGAAGACCATCAAGGACGTTGCCAAGGATCTCAACCGTCTGGTCAACGACAGGATTCACGGCCTCGAGTCGCCTATCGAGCGGGCCATGGAGCTTGTCGGGGACAAGTATTCCCTGCTGATTATCCATATACTGTACCAGTTTGAGAAGCAGCGGTTTGTGGAACTGGAAGACCAGATCAACGGCATTTCGCCCCGGACGCTCTCAGCCCGGCTGAAGCACCTGGAGCGCTACGGGCTGGTGAGCCGTCACCAGTTCCCCACCATTCCGCCGCGCGTGGAGTACACCCTGACGGAGAAGGGCGTGGATCTCGCCAATACGCTCAACGAACTGACCGTCTGGGCCAACAAATGGTTTCCCTACAATAAGTAAGCCTTAACCGGCATTCTTTCGTGAGGTGGCCTCCCGCTTTGGCGGGATGTTTGGGTTTGGCTTGAGTAGGGGATGGCTCCCCTAGTAAATATTATCCTTTCGGACACGGAAGATCAGCGGTTGGTCGCCGTTTTGGCGTTGATCCTCGATGATGAGCCGGAATTCGTCCATGTTGTCGAGGTCGTCAAACTTGAAGTAGTAGGAGTTGATGGCCTCGTAAGGGTGGTCGATGGCGTTGGGCACCTCGCGGGCCTGCTGTTGCTGGATGGCTCGTTCGGGACGCAGGTTGAAGTTCCGGCCCCGTCCGACGCCCTCAAGCCGGGCGTTCAGGAACCTGGCGAAATCCGGTGAATCCCCGTATATGGAGATGGCGAACTTCACCATGGCCGGGTTTCGAACATGGTTGAATTCCCGGATAACCCGATGATAGCGTTTCTTGGCATTCTTCAGGTCTTCCTGCGAAGGGTTGGTGGGGTATCCGCCGCGGGCTGCCTCGGTGGCCAGCATCATGAACGGCGTGTAGATGTTCAGCAAGGCGCCGTTGGGGCCTTCGATCCAGTTGCCTCCGAGAATGGTGTAAAGGCCCATCCCACTATTCTGCATGCCGTATTTCAGGGCCAGGTTAATTCCCCCGGCGTCCATTCGGATGAGCGCGTGGGCCGAAGGCAGGGTCAGCATCGCACACAAGAGGGCGGAAATTGCCAGGTTGCATAGGTTTCGTGCGTGTTTGCGTCTCATCTTGCCAGGAACTCCCCATCTTTACGTCAGGTACGGTTTATTCTACAGTGATAAAAAGGTGGTTGCCAACCGGCCTGATTTCATTGATCCGTCGGTTTGATCCAAGCAGGAGGAACATCATGCCCGATACCCGGCCCAGACGCGCTTTTGTCATTGTCATTGACGCCTTTGGCGTGGGAGCAATGCCGGACGCGGAGAAATTCGACGACAGCCTGTCTGTCAACACCCTGGGCGGCATCGACCGCGAAGCCTCCCGCCTGAACCTGCCGAACCTCGAACGCCTGGGCCTCGGCAACCTGATGCCCCTCAGGCATGTCAAGGCGACACAGAAGCCCATCGGCGCCTACGGCAAGATGGCCGAACGCTCCATCGGCAAGGACACCACCACCGGCCACTGGGAGATGGCGGGCGTGTATCTCGATACGCCGTTTCCCACCTACCCCAACGGCTTCCCGCCGGAAATCACCGATGCGTTTATCAAGAAAACCAACTGCGGGGGCATTCTCGGCAACAAACCCGCTTCCGGCACGGCGATTATTGACGAACTGGGTGAAAAGCACCTGAAAACCGGCTGGCCCATCGTCTACACCAGCGCGGACAGCGTCTTCCAGATCGCGGCCCACGTGGGCAAAACGCCGCTGAAAACCCTCTACTTCTGGTGCGAGACCGCCCGCGAGATTCTCCAGGGCGAACACCAGGTTTCCCGCGTCATTGCCCGTCCGTTCGAGGGCGATCCGGGCAGCTTCAAGCGAATTGGCGCCTCTCGAAAAGACTACGCCGTTCAGCCGCCAGGCCTTACCGCCCTGAGCAGGGTGCGCGAGGAAGGCGGCGTCGTGCTGGCCGTCGGCAAGATCGAGGATATCTTCTGCGCCCAGGGCGTTACCCATTCGATTCACACCAAAAGCAACGCCCACGGCCTGCAGGTGGTGGAGGACATCATCACCCACCGCCAGGACATCGCCGACCGGGACGTGCAGGGCAAATCCCTGAACGACTATCGCCACCCGGACCGGCAGTTCATCTTCGTCAACCTGGTGGAAACGGATATGAACTATGGCCACCGCCGCGACGTGGAAGGCTATGCCCGCGCCCTGGAAGAGATCGACGTGGTTTTGGGCCGCTATCTCGAAGAATTGGGCGAGGACGATCTGCTGATGATCACCGCCGACCACGGCTGCGACCCCACCGCCCCCGGCTCCGACCACACCCGCGAGTATGTGCCGATTCTCGTTTACAACAAGCAGCTTGAGGGCCGGGATCTTGGCACCCGAACGTCCTTCGCCGACGTCGGCCAAACCGTCCTTGCCTGGCTCGGCCTCTCCGGCCACGGCCTCCCCGGCGAGGTCATGACGGACTTCCGCAAACCGGCGGCTGTCTAACGGCTTTTTGCAGGGGCCTCATTACTGGCCCCTGCACCCCGCTAGGCCCTGCGGAAACTCGAACGGCTCAGACACACTGGTGGTAGCAACGCCTGCCCAGCCGAGCTGGATCAATATCTATACGCCTCGCACAGCTCGGCTACAGCTATAGACAAGTTATTCGGCGTTGCGATTTTTATAACTCGCCGTTCTCAAACAGTCATCGGGCCAGGTTCTGCTCCACTAACAACCTGTTGTCCTCCACTCCGCCACCTTCTTGAGAAGCCGGCCCTTTTCCGCCGGGCCGGAGAGGAAGAGGGTGATGGCGTCCACGTTGTAGTGGTTGCTGGTGTTTAATAGCAGGTCGGTGTAGCCGTCGCCGTCGAGATCACCCGCCCACATCAGGCCGGGCTGGACGTCCGCCGAAACCGGGATCTCCCCCACGTCCAGCACCTGTTTGTTCATGCCCTCCACATAGGTCAGCTTGATTTTGCTGAAGCGCTCATCCTCAGGAAAAGGAACGGCTTCCAGTTGCAGCCAGGAATCCTCCGTCAGCGGGATTCTCTCCGATGCCAGCCTGCCGTGGGGTCGATCCCTTTCAAAGGCGATGAACGGCTGGAAATCCTCCTGGACTGCGCTTACACCCTGTTCCGGTATCGGTAGACCCTGAATCAGGATCACCGGTTCGATGTCGAGGTTCAGGCTGATGCGCTTACCGGTCTTTTCGCCGGTGTCATCCACAATGGGATCATGCACCCGCTCCACCCGCAGGGTGACAGGGCGCAGTTCGTAACGGTCCGGCGTTCTTTCCACGAGGGCCAGCCAGGACTCCCCGTCCTCGGCGGCCACCTCGTCGCCATGCCACTGGCCGGGCAGGGCCAGCCTGATTCCCTCCTGCGCCAGCCCGAATCCCGCATTGACAGCCAGCATAACCAGTGCCAGCCCGATCGCAAGTTTTTTCATGTCGTGTTCCCCTGCCAGAATGCTTACCGGTTATTGTATAGTCAAATAGTCAAAACGGAACGAAGATGTCCTGACACATGGGGATTTCGTGAAAACCTTTCTGGACGGTTTGGTGGAGAAATACCGGACGCCGGCGTTTATCGCCGGGGACCCGCTGTCGTTTCCGCACCGATACCGGAACGATCCGGCCAACGTGGAGCTTGTCGCCTTTCTGGCCGCCCTGTTCAGTTACGGGCGGCGCGATCTCATCCTGCAAACCGTCGGAAACATTCTGGACCGGGTGGATGGCAATCCGGCGGGATTTATCGAGCGTTATACGCCCGCGAAAGGGAAGAAGGTGTTCCGGGGTTTCATCTACCGTTTCAACCGGCCCGACGATCTGGTTTTTCTCTTTGGTCGTCTTCAGCAGGTTTACGGCGAGTATGGCAGCCTGGAGGGTTTTTTCATGGCTGATGATCAGGCCCTGAATATCCGTGAGCGCATCACGTCGTTCATCGAACGCTTTCTTCAACCGGCACCGCCTGTGTTGCGAGGGCGTTACGGGATGAAGTTCCTGTTTGCCACCCCGGCCAACGGCGGGGCATGCAAGCGGTTCAACATGTTTTTGCGCTGGATGGTTCGTGACGATGGCATCGACCTGGGGCTATGGCGGAAATCCCTGTCTCCCGGCGAACTCATCGTGCCGATGGATACCCATGTGGCCCAGGTGGGCCGGGCGCTGAAGCTCATCAAACGCAACGCCAACGACTGGCAATGTGCCGAGGAGCTGACGGCGGTTTTCCGGCGCTACTGCCCGGCAGATCCGGTGGTTTACGACTTCGCCCTGTTCGGGCTGGGCGTCTCCGAAAGTCGCCCGGTGTGGGAGGAAATGGCTGCCGCAACCCGTCGGGGTTTTCTTGGACAGCCACACAGGCTATAATCGTCAACAGGAAGAGAGCATTGGCGTGAAGATTTTGGTGAAATTTTATACAGGGATTTTGCTGGTATGACGAAAGATGAGCTGGAGAAAATGCTGGGGGACGAAGATCTCTTCAACACCCTGGACGTGAAGACGCTCGTTCTGGACAAGGTCCGCGAGATGGAGAAGGACGAGCTGATGGCCATCTTCTGGGCCAAGCTGCCCGAAATTACGGTGGATGAGATCAAGGACTATTTCTACATGCGGCGGGCCTGAACCGCCGCCTGACCGTCTGCAGGACAAGTCAACCATTTGAATCTGGCCCCGTTTGGCGGTAAGATATCGCCAATTGGTCTGATTTTTGTTTGAAAGGAGCAACGGTCGTGTCAAATACGGAGAACAAGGGGCCTCAGCCCAACTCGTCCGCCACCATGCTCAAGGCGGTTATCGGGGTTGTCCTTCTGGCTCTCGTCGTGGTCGGCGTGATGTTCTTTATGAACCGCCCCGGCGACAAGGAAACCCTGAGCGTCTATTACCCGGAAAACAGCGCCTTCTTCCTCGAATTCCAGCCTGGGGGCCAACTGGTCCAGGGCTTTCTGAATTTCGTGGAGGAGCAGGAGGCCGAAGCCCAGGCCATGCTGAAACAGCAGGGGCTGGACGCCAACCTGAAGCTGCCGGATACCCAAAATGGCCTCAGCAAGGATCTGGCCAAAAATTTCAGCCGCAAGTTCAAACCCCAGTTCAGCGTGGGTGTCTGGCCCAAGACGGCGGACTCCACCGCCCGGCAGATGGATGCCTACTACGTGATGATCCTGCCCCTCCAGAAACCGGACATGGCCGTTGAGGCCCTGTTGCCGGAACTGGAGCGCAAGGCGGAGGACTTCACGAAGAAGGAATACAAGGGGGTTCCCTACCTGGTTGAAAACACCCCCTCGTCGCCCGGCGGGCGCCCCACCGTGATGGCGGTGCATGAGGGCAACTTCCTGGTGACGGAATACCCGGAAGCCCTGCAGACCGCTCTCGATACGAGAATGGAAAAGAAACCCAACGTTTTTGACCGCTCCGAGAACAAGAAAGGGCTGGCCAAGCTGCCGGCGGATCGGCAGGGAACGTTCATCGTCAACAACAAGGTGTTTGCCGCCGACCCGGACCCGAACCTGGACCGGGCGAACAAGCTGGTTCCTTTCGTCTTCGGCGCCCTGCGCGTCAGGGATGACTCGCTGCTGCTGGCGGATTTCCACATGCCCGTCTTTCTGGAGAACATTGAGGACGCGGAAGTCCGTCAGGCGGTCCAGGGGCTGCTCAAGGACGAGAAGAATCCCTTCCGTGCGGCTTCCGTGCTGCCGGGGGATACCCGCTTCTTTGTTTCCCTGGGGCATCTCGACGGCCTGCTGAACGTGAAATTCGATCATTTCAGCAGCCAGGATGAGCAGAAAAACCTGATGGGCGCCCAGATGATGCTGGGCATGATGGAGATCGATCTGCGCAAGGACATCATCGGCCTGCTGAACGGCGAAGTGGTGGTGGCCATGCGTGAAAACGGCAATGTACCCATGAACCGCTCGATCCCCATGCTCCTGCTGTCCAAGTCCCAGGAGAAGGACGCCAGCCTGAACAAAATCAAGAAGCTGGCCTCCTCCGGGATGATTCCGCTCCAGGCGAAGCAGGAGCAGATGGGCAGCGTCTCCGTGGACACCTACATGGTTCCTGTCGAGGGTGGTGCCAAGCGCTTTGGGCTGGCGGCCATCAGCAACGACATGGTGGCCCTCGCCGAGGCCTCCGATATGGATGACCTGGTAGGCATTACGGACCGCAAGGAGCAACCCCTGAAGGAAACCGCCCTGTACAAGGAATTGACCCAGGGACTCCCCGGCAAGGGTACCGGCATGCTGTTCGTGAACCTGGAGGGCACGCCTTCCGAGTTTATCCGCGCCATTGCCGGCGTGTTTGATTCGGAGAATGACCAGTCCTTCACGGGACATGTGGTTGTCAAGCTGGCTCCCGATGCCGCTGGAGAAGCCCGAACGGCTGACAGCAAGGAGGCCGCCGCCGCCGAATAGCCGGTGACGGTGCTATACACGTAAAAAGCCGGGACGATCGTCCCGGCTTTTTCAATATCAATGCGATCGCGCGTTTATGATCCCGGCAGTTTGGAGGTGTCTTCCATATCCAGGGAGTTCTCCACGTTGACACGCCAGATGTCCGGCCAGACCCGGAAGGTCTTATGGTTGATGGTTGCGCCGCTACCCGCCTCCACAAACCCTTTTTCCAGACTTTCGCGGTCGTTTATCGTCACCACGCCCATCTGGTCACAGTCGAAGCCGATGTCGTAGAGATCCGCCGCCCCGTGATCGTACAGCATGTTGTTTTCCTGCTTGTACGGCTCGACGTCCGAGCCGGTGGCCACGACCAGGCAGGCATCCTCATCGGCTGACAGGGGGTGTTTCAGGTCGTAGGAAACCACCCCGATTCCGGCAAACAGCAGGGTCAGCGGGACAAACATGAGCAGGTGTTTCATCTGGCGGTTCATTACCCCGGATCTTAGCATACGGGCTTTTTCCCGCCTACATTGCGGGCCGGATGATCTGCTCCCCTGCCTGATCGCACTCCTCCCGGATGAAGTGGAGAATCCGGTTGACCGCGTTCTCGCTCTCGCGCGAATTGGGGAAAATCTGGTGGCCGCATTGCTCAAAGGTATACGTGATGACCCTGCTGCTGTTCACCAGGTTGTTGGCCAGCTTGTCCATCTCGTTGTACGGGATGATGAGATCGTAGGGAGAGTGGCCCAGCAGGACGGGCGCATAGATGCGGCTGATCCGTTCCTGCAGGTAGCTCAGCATGATGTCGGCCTCGCGCACCAGCTTGGGAAAAAGCCAGGGGTGCATATAGGGCCGCTCAAAGCCCGTATAGTGTTCGGGAACATAGCGGACTCCCGGCAGCAAAACATCCATGGGCAGGCTGAACAGATCCATCGGGCGGTTGACGCTGTAGGCATGCTCGTAGGGCGCCGCCAGCGAGACAATGCCGCTGAGTTTTTCCGGCTGATCCGCCGCCGTCAGCAGAGTACAGATGCCTCCCAGCGAATGTCCCACCACGATGATGTGATCGCAGCCTTCGGCAAAGCGCATGTACTCCTGGGCGCAGTGGATAATCAGGTCCTTGGCGGTAAAGTCATGCAGCGGCCTGTGGCGAAGGTCGCCATGCCCCGGCAGGCTGATGGTTCGCGTTTGGTAACCTTCCTGCCGCAGACGTTCCTGGAGCAGGCCGTATTCCCTGGGCGATCCCATCAGGCCGTGAATCAGCAAAATCCCTGTTCTTCGATACATTCTCTTTCCGGTCCGCTTCTATCTATCACTATCGGCCAAAGACGCAATAAATTGAGCCTGCACTCTCATCGTACCATTTCTGCCCGCCCTTTGCCCGGCTCCTGTGACGGTTGGCCAGGTGTCACAGGAGTAATTCATACCGTTCTGTATATAAATGTTACATTTCTCCGCCGCAATCAAAGTTTTATGGAATGGCTCCGATAAGCAGACCGAGGGTAAAGGGTTTCCGGAGAAAAAGGAAGAGTATCGTGATGAAAACTCAGGTGTATGCAAAAGCCTATGGTCATACCATGGCGGAATTCGGCCTTATTCTGGCCCTGGTCGTCCTGATTTCGTTTCCGGCATTAGCTGTTCTGGGGGATGTGCTGAACGAGCACTATTCCCGCAATCACTTTGCGGGGGCCAAAGGCCTGTTCAGTCTGCTGACGCCTTCGGCAGGCGGTGCGTCCGTCGATGCGCTCTCCCGTTACGAGACATATGCGGGCGATCTGTCCGATCCCATGCTGGGCGAACGATATGAGGCCGTCAAGGTGAACTTTGACACGCCGGATGGCGTGGTGATGCAGTTTATCACCGGCGCCAGCAGTGCGGCGGAAGCCACCAGCGCCGAGGGCAACAGGTATCTGGCGAACCAGATTCGCCTGATGGCGGAAACGGGACAGACCCCCAGCGGCCAGCCGATTCCCGATCAGTTGCGCCCCCAGTTGCTGCGCCTGGCCAATGCGGGATTCACCATCGCGGACAACCAGCATGAACTCTACAAGGACCCCAGCCGGGAATGGGGGCACCTGAACCATATGCAGGGGGCCATGTTCGATTTCAGCAACCTGTACCGGGTGGTGGACAAGGAATTCGAGAGTGTCCAGTACCTCAACGATCCGGCCATCCGGGAACTCGATGCCATCATTGCCCAATACTCCGGGGTGATCAGCTCATCCGCCCGTTACAGCGCCGATTATTTCCTGACGGAGATGAATAACCCCACCTACCAGCTCAACGGCGACATTGACAATACCGTTGTGGGCCAACCGCCTGCGGATAATGCGGTTATTACCATTGATAACGCCCATGTCCTGACAGACCAGGCATCCCAGGGCATTCATGACGAGGCAGAAAAAAGGCCCTAGAAAGTTTCTGATGTGTCTGCAATCGAAAAAATGGGCATAAAATAATAGAACGGCCATGACGATGTAGTCAGGAATCAGGGAGCAGAGAATGAGACAGAATGGTTTCGGGGCAACGATCCGGGTGCTGCCGGTGTGGGCGCTGACGGTGTCCTCCATCATCGTGATGACGGGCTGCAATTTCAGCGCCCTGTTTCATGACCCGGACGGCGGCGATATTAAAATGATGGGGGACAAGTGGACGGACACCCAGGTGCTGTTTTCCCGCGGCAACCATATTCAAGCCCAGGTTTCCGAGGATGGCGGCGTTACGTTCTACTTCCTTAACGACCGTGTGGGCACCGTGACGCCTCATTACCAGGGGACCGGACGCCTGGCCGACGCCCTTGAGGCCGTGGTCGCAAAACGGGAGTTTCCCGACGGAACACCCGTCAGCTGGCCCCAGGGTGATCCGGTCGGCCCCAAGCTTCGGGAACTGGCGGATAACGCCCGCGCCCTGTCCCGGATTGAGCAGGACTGCCTGAACCGTAGTTGTGATTTCGAGAAACTGAACCGGGCGATCTATGCCATTGACGGAAACCTGTATTCAGCCTCTTATGTCCTCAACGAGGCGGAGATGGCCTTCTTCAAGCGGCTGGCGGACATGATGGTGACCGCCGCCTGGGATACGGGACGCCACTACAAGGACGATTTCGCGTTTTCCAATCCACTGAGCGTCACGGGAAAACTCGCGCCTGGTGAGTACGATTTCGATCTGAGCCAGGTGAGCGAGCCGGTAGCCGAGGGAGGCTGACGCTTTCCAGAAAGGCCGCTTTGGCGTAAAATGGCCCCGGATGTGACCGAAACCGGGGAGACGTACCTTGCAGAGTCCGGCCATGGGGAAAACGTTGCGGCAATTTCCGAAGAATACGCCACTGGCGCCGGCTCAGCGCCAGACTGAGATTTCGCCGACCCTTCGGGTGAACGAACGGGCAAAGGCGCTGATTGCCGAGGGACAGCCGGTGATCCACATGGGCTTTGGAGAAAGCCAGTTTCCGCCGCCGGACGGGCTGGTGAAGGTTCTGGCCGAAAACGCGGGCCGGGTGGAATATGAAAAGGTCCAGGGCATTGACGCCCTGCGCGAAAAGATCGCCGAAACCTACACCCGCGACTTCGGCTACAGTGTGGAGCCTGCGCAGGTGATTGTCACCCCCGGCAGCAAGGCCCTGCTCTACGCCTGCATCAACCAGCTCGTGGGCGACGTTCTCCTGCCGCGTCCCAGCTGGGTCAGTTACCGGCCCCAGGCCCTTTACTCCGGCAAGCGTGTTTTCTGGATCGACACCCACTTCGAGAACAACTGCATGCCCACCGGCGCGGACATCCGCCGTACCGTGGAACAGGCGGTTCAGGCGGGGGGAGATCCACGGATTCTCGTTCTCAACAGCCCCAACAACCCGACCGGTTCAGTCTTTACCCCGGAACAGTCGGCGGATATGGCGGCGGTCTGCCGGGAACTGGGCCTGACGGTGCTGACCGACGAGCTTTACCGTCGGATTATGCATCCGGACAAGGTTTTTCACAGCATCGGGCAGGACTATCCAGAGGGAACCATTCTCATCGGCGGTTTAAGCAAGGATGTGGCCGTGGGCGGCTGGCGTCTCGGCTGGGGAGTCATTCCGGATTCCGGCGAGGGCCGGGAGTTGGTCCGGGCGGTGAACGGTTTCGGCAGCGAGATCTGGTCCAGCGCCCCGTCACCGATGCAGTACGCGGCGGTGTACGCCCTGTCGGACAACCCGGAAATCCGGGGCTACATTGAGATGATGGCCGAGCTGCATGGCCGCCGGACCCGGCTTTTGTACGAGGCCGTTACAAAGGCGGGCATCCGGGCGCCGGAGCCATCGGGCGGTTTCTACGTCTATATGGATTTTTCCCCCTTCCGGGCCGGGCTGGAAAAGCTGGGGGTGAGCACCAGCGAGGCATTGGAGGCGTACGTGCTTGAACATCTGCACATTGCAGGGCTGGCAGGCAGCGCCTTTGGCGATGAACCCGAAAATCTCTGCCTGCGTTTCAGCACCAGCCACCTGGACTGCAAGCCAGCCGAAAAGGCGAAGGCCCTGATGGCAGAATTCGGCGCTTCGACTCACCGGGAAACGTTTATCTCGCCGGAGAACCATCCCCAGCTCTTCGAGGTGATCCGCCGGTTTGAGCGGCTGGCCGGCGATCTGCTCTGACGGTTGAAACCCGATGGCAACAAACCGGCTGCCCGTGTTTTTAAACGTCAGAAGAAACCCCGGCGGCTGAATGGTGCATGCACCGTTTGGTCCTGCTTTTTGTCACCATGAAAGTGTGTGTTAGAATGACCCCTCGAATGACTGGGTTCTTTCCGGGATCAGGATTTTAGGAGCAAAGTTTTGACCGCGAGTGTTCGTTTTGGCTGGATCAACCGGGTGCATGCGTCCATACAGGACGGAGCGACGACTCTGCTGAACAGTGACAAGGATGCCACCGATCTGCCTCTTTTCCGGTTTCTGGATCGCTACAACGACCAGTATATCCACTTTTTCTCCGACAAGGAGGATATCGAGCATGAAACGGGCGATTCCTACAAGGGGCATTTTCTGGATGTCGAGGAACTCTGGCAGTCGGAGAATTGCGCGGGGTCAACCTGTCATGTGCCTCAACAGGTATTCAACTTTGGCGACATCAAAAAAATGTTCAGCAGCGAGAACCGCGCGAAGCGGGTGAAATACTTCCGCGACAATCCGATGGATTACGAAACGGTGGAAGGACTGTCTCAGCCCAATGTGGTGGCTTCCGTGGTAAAAAACTACAACCGGCTCGTCGGGCAGCTTCGGGATTTTCCGCAGGAACTGGCCGACGGTAAAGGCAAACGTGAGATCGTCAAGGAGCTTTGCCGCACCATTGGCAAGCTTTCCCATTACGTTGGCGACCTGCACAACCCCATGCACAATACCTATGCGGAGTGGTCGCTGTCCAATTCGTCAAAGTTTGACAAGGCCCATCTGACGATTGATGGCGTCAACCTGATGAGCGACGACGACTGCCAGGTATGGGAAAGTTCTTTCAATAAACACGGGCCGGCCAGCTTCAAGCCCGCCCAGTGGAGCCTGGATCAGATCAAGCAGCGCCTGGCCCACGCAGTCGAGCTGGGTTACCTGCTGGTGTACGACATCGCCCATGCGGATTCTGATGCCCGCGATTCCTCGCGCAATGGCAATGGCAACGTGTCACGGCCCCTCTACACGGAGAAACTGGAACAGGCCTGGCGTCCGCTGGTGGAGGAACAGATGTCCAGCGCCGCCCTGATGACCGCCAACATCTTCCGCTCGGCCTTTGCCGAGGCCGGAAAGCCGAACCTGGACCTGCTGGTCTGAAGCGTTCCTTTCTGATACAACTGTTCATGCCGGGTTTTTCATGCCTGACAAAGATCCGGGGGTTGGCATGTTGGGGAAGACTTCGGTTTTTATTGGGTTGGCTGATGCGTAATGCGTTGGCGAGGGACTTTCGGTAGGATTCGCACACGTGGGTATGACCGGTATACGTTTCGGGTTTCAGATGACACCGCAAGTGGGGTATGGTCGGGGTTATACGTCGTCGTACTCTCTGCCGTCCCCCGGTTACTGGGCACCTCCGGCAACCGGCCCCCTTCGGATTGTCTATTACAACGACCCCCATGAAAAGTTTGCCGCCATGCCCCACATGGTCAGCGGTTTCCGGCAAAAAAGCCTGGAAGGGATGCGGCAGGGGCAGGACGTGCTGCGTCTGAGCGGGGGGGACAACAACATTGGCAAGGAAACCGCCGAATGGCACCTGAACGTGGGCCTGATGAACATGCTGGCCCTGCATGGCACGGCACTGGGCAACCACGAGCTGGACCAGGGCACCCGCAGCTTCAGCGAGGGGATGCACGGCTCCAACTTCCCGGTGCTGGTCGCCAATATGAACATCAACCCCTGGAGTTCCTTTGCGCCCCTGATTCGATCGGGTCGGGTGGTACTGCGCCAGCAGGTTGTCAACGGGCAATACGGCCCCTACGGGCTGATTGGCGTGACCACGCCGGATCTCGACAAGGTTCTCGACCGGTCCGTGCCCCTGGAAGGCATGAGCGAAAAAGAGTTCGACGAAACCTGCGCCATCGTTCAGCAACAGGTGAACGAGCTGATGATGCACGGCATCAACCGCATCGTCCTGCTCTCCCATATGGGCTACGAGCTGGAAAAGAAACTGGCCAAAACCGTGTCGGGCATTGACGTCATCGTGGGCGGCCACTCCCATGACGTTCTGCCGGGGGTTATAACGGAACATGCGCGGACCAACCCCTTCGCCATCAACCAGCACGAGCAGAAACCCAATTTTGTCACCTCTCCGGCGGGCGAGCCGGTGATGATCGTGCAAGCGGGCAAGGACGGGCGCCTGTTCGGCACCCTGGATCTCGCCTTCGATCCCTACGGACGCATTGCCAACGTGCAAAACAACATTCACCGGGTATTCAACTACCCCGCTGACCCGGCGGCGGTAGCGTTGATCAGCCGGGTTCTGGGACCGCCGAAGCCCCTGGCCCGCATTACCACCGAGTATGCCAACGAGTTCATCCCCTTCCAGGAAGACCCGGTGGCTCAGTTTGCCGCCGACGCCGCCCGCAGACTCAGCAAGGCGGACATCGCCTTTGTCCGTTCGTCGGAGATCCGTAACGACATCCATCCCGGCTGGTTTACGGATCTGGACCTCAAGGCCCTGATGCCCTTCTCCGATCCGTTCGTCCGGCTGAAGATGACCGGCGCGGAAATCCGTTCCGCGCTGGGACGTTCCGCCAACGGGCTGAAGCAGCGCAAGCCCCATCCGGGCATGCTGCATCCCTCCGGCATGCAGGTGGTGATGAACGAAAGGACCGGGCAGGTGGTCGGCGCAAAAGTATGGGACAGCGAGGATCGCGAGTGGGAGGATCTGGAGGATGACGAAACCTACACCGTGGCTGTCGGCGAATTTACAGTGAACAACGGCAAGGAGTTTCCGGAGTTCCACCATGCGGATCGCATTGACTGGCGCTCGGACAAGGCGTTGCGAAACGTGTTTCTCTGGGGACTGGAGCAGGCGGGTGCGCCGCAGAAGGCATTGACCTTCAAAACCGATGGCCGCCTGAAAATCACCAAGGGCTAAGGTTCCTGGCTGTTTGCAGGATGGAATCCCCGCGAACATATGAGAAGATATGGTTCTTTCCGACCAAATTTTCGGATTGAGTGGAAGCCGTATCCCTCTATGGGCTATAACACTGATAAGGCAACAGGGTATTGGAGTTTCGGAAGAACCCCGGAAAAAGGCCATTACTATACTTTGTAAACCAGACGTTTCAGTTTGTAACGATTTCCCCTTTTTCCCTAAACAAAAATTCTCCAGGGTCGATACAGACGGTGTGAGGCTATAGAACCAAGGAACGGCTGTTGATGCGTGTCCTAGCAACGTTTATCGTGGCAATGCTTTTGCTTGCCGGAATTTCCCAGACGGCGGATGCTGAAAAGCTTTTCAACGGCTATGTCAGCGCCGAAACCGCCCCAAGCCAGGGAATTGAACCGGCGGGTCTCATGATTGATCCCAACGTCGAACGCTATGATCATGAGCAGGCAAAGAAGGCCCGTGCGCAGGCCCAGAGCCGCAGCCGTTTCACCATCGCCATCGTCCCGCATGACTACAAGGACGAATACAACGTCGGCGCCTTCGATGCCCGGCGTGGCGAAGCCGAATGCAGCATGAAGGGCGTCTATGCCCGCTGCTATTACAAGCAGAACGAAAATTACTAGAATAACAGGGAAAGAGAGCCAAGCAACGGCGTTCGGGTGTGGGCCCCGGCGCCGTTGCCCTTTCTTCAGGCTTTTTACCAGTCGCTATTTTACAGTGAGACCCAGGCGCCGGAGTGGCAGGTGTCGAGGATGATATAGAAGCTGGAGAAATCTGTCAGGCTGTTGACGTGGCGTTTCAGGCGGGTTTCGTTCGTACCGTTGAAGAACCCATGCGCCTCGCCTTCGAGCCGGGCGCCTTCCGTTCCGCTTGCGCCGCCATGGCCGACGTAGTACAGGGCGACCTCCGCACCGGGGTTTTCGGCCAGTCTTTCCTTCAGCCAGTCGAAACTCCGCCGGACATCATCGCGGCCATCCGTGTTCATCTCCTCAATCACCAGGATGTTCTCTTCGGGAATGTTGTACTGTTCCTGAAACACCCGTTTCATCCGGTTGAGATCCTGCAGACGAACCCGATCCTGCCAACCGCCCTTATTGCCCTCGGATTCTTCCAGTTGCCGCCAGAGGATCATGTAGCGGGGCTTGTCCTCGCGCTTGTCCCACCCCGCTACGTCCCGCGCGGTTTCCGTGGGAAACTTGCGGAAATACGGAAACGCCTTGTAGCCCCGTTCCATCAGGATCTCATGGGCTTCGGCCAGGGTGTTGACCCGGTCTTTTTCCAACACGTCCAGCAGGCCATTGGTGTACCAATGATTGAAAAGCATGTCGAAGTAGCCGAGCTGGTCCTGCCCGTTGGAGGCCAGCACCTTCACGTTCTCCTGCCAGCCAATCTCCTGGGAGGCCGCCGCCGGGGGCGTCAGTTCAAAGGGCGTGATGATCCTTCCCCCGCCCACGAAGGTCGCGGCCCCCAGAAGCGTCCCCAGCGCGATACGGGCAATGCGGCGCTTTGTTGTGCGAAACAAGCCGAGTTTCGGCTTTTCCGGCGTCGCCGGGTCGGACGACCTGTCGCCATGCCCCGAAAACACCGGGCCAACGACCCGTTTTTGGACGGTATGGCCATGCTGGTGCCCCCAATAAGTCATTCCCGGCCTGTAAGCCGACCCTACGGACAGCCCTGACATGGGCTTTCCCCCTTTTATTCTTCCCCCAACTACAAAATCACTTTTACATTAAAAAAACTTTTATTGCAAGCCCGGATTGTTAGCCCCATGCCCTTGCTAGGTAGAATCGACATTTAAACCTGAAACATGCTTTCTGCTGTCATTCCCGTCCCTGCCTTCGCAGGGATAAATTCCAACGGGAATCCATTCCCCGCATTCCCGGTCAATGGATTCCGGCTCACCCCTATCCCTTGTTCAAGGGCTATCGGCGTCCGGAATGACACGGGTTGGTTTATCTTAAATGTCGATTGACCCTAGGGGGGCGGATGGTCTTCGCCGAAGGCTTCCTCGATCTGGGTGACGGCGGCCAGGCGCTGGGAGACTTTGCGGATATAGTCCCGCTCCTTCTCCAGCCGTTGGCGGGTGGACTGCATTTCCAGCAGCAGTTGCTGGAAGGTCACGTCGTGGTTCAGGTATTCGGCAATCATGTAGGAGATTTCCTCGCCGGTAAGGTTGTCTTCCCAGGCGACTTCGCGCTTCTGCTTCTGCACCTTGTAGCTCAGGCGGATCATCTCCAGGAACGCCCGGGCGGTGTCGTCGATCAGCGTCTTCTCCGCAGGCTCCGTGTCTTCGTAAGGGACGACATGGCCCAGCAGGTAGGGTTGGGTGTCGCTGTCGGGCAGGTCGATCTTGAAGCGGCGGATGCCTTCGGTGGTGATGTTCATCTTGCCGTCTTCCAACGGCTCCACGTCGATAACCCGCGCCATCGTACCGACGGACGTGGTGACGCCCACGTTCTCCACCACGGATTCCATATAGAGGGTGATGCCGAATTCCTTGTCACCGTCCATGATGTCGGCCATCATCCGCTTGTAGCGGTCCTCAAAAATATGCAACGGCAGGATCATGCCGGGAAACAGCACCAGCGGCAGGGGAAAGATGGGGAGTACGCGCTTGTCGCTCATGAAAATCCGTTACCTGTCAGCCTGGCCCGATGTCGGGAATGTTTCGGACCATTGTATCAGATGGCTTTCCCTTGCGAATCCGTTGCTTTCAGGTCAAAGCGGGTATTGAGAAAATCCCGGAGCCTGACCTTCTCGTCATCGGAGAGCCGTCCGTCAATGACGATAGTGCCTCCCGATGACTTGATTCGCAGTTGGAACGCTGTGCTGCTTCTACTTTCCAGGATCTTTCTAACGGAAACCTCTTCAATTTCTTCCCGCTGTAAACGTTTCTCCCACTGGGGACCCCAGGGATAGGCGATGTAGTGACGGACGCCGTTGAGCTGGACTTCCAGCACCTCCGAAGAGATCAGCAGGCAGAACATCCACAGGATGCCGCCAAAGAACATCAGGCCGCCGATGCCGATAAACAGGAACAGGAAAGATGTCTGGTCCTTGAAAAGATAGATCCAAAGAGGCATGCCGCCGAAGAAGGCGCCAAACAGCATGGGAAAAAGCGCCCGGAAAAAGACGGCTCCCCGGTAAAAACGCAGCCGTTTGCCGCCATGATGGTTCTCCACCCGGAAGCCGCCGAGTTTCCTGGGCAAATCCGTAACGTGGCTGATACCGGATTCCGGTGGCGGAACATTTTGGGAGCGCGTCTCACCGAAGCGTGTGATTTTGTACCCGTCCACGCTCTCTTCCAGGGCCGGAAGCTGAAGGACCCGCGAAAAATGCTCCCAGCGCTCGTTCAAATCCGTTGAAGATCGGGACTCATGGAGCAGGACGTTTCGGTCCTTATCGCGGCTGTGGATGAGAGAGACTTCGTAGACCATGTAGCCGCTGGAGTTCTTGCCGCCGCTAACGTAGCGGGAATGCCTGAGGATGCCGTGATAGTTGGCCAGGGATTCACGCCACTTTTTTGGCGTAAGGCCGTGCTGCGCGTAATGGACCGTGCTGCCGTCAATGGTGGTGATGGCCTTGAAAAGGAAAGAATAAATCCCCAGGCCGACGACTCCCAGGCCGATCAGAGTGAACATTCCCAGCAGGAGAATCAGGGTCAGTTCGTCCTTGACGCTCGACGGATCGAGCAACAGGATGGAGGTCGGTATTCCGGCGAACGTCAGGCCGAAGAGCAGGAAAAACACGCTGAGACAGCCGCTCGACTTGTCATGCTTCGTCATCGGCAGTTGGCTGTCCAAAGGCTCCCAGTTGCAACCCAGGCCGGATTTCGATTCGAAGGTTCTCATATTCTCATTGTGGCCAGATGCGTCGGGAAGCGCACCGATAATTTGGAGGAGTTTGGATTAAATCCCGTTATGGCGTACGGCGCGTGTACTCCTGGATGATGGCGCCGAGCCAGCGGTTGGCGTCAATCAGGCTCTGCCATTCAATTTTTTCATTGACGGTGTGGGCGTCCTGGATGTGGGGACCGATGAGAACCGAATCGAACGGTTCGCCGTAGGCGTTGGTCTTGTTGGCCAGAATGCCGGCCTGGGCCGCCGCGTGGATGGGACCGACGCTCACCTTGGGGCCGTGAATCACCCTGGCCGCTTTCACCGCCACCGGGATCAACTGCGAGTTGGGGTTGCTCCAGGCGGGATATTCCTCCACCGCCTGCATGTCGATTTTAATGCCCGGTTCCAGCGTCCGGTATTTTTTCTCGATGCGGTCCAGCACCTGCCGGATGCGTTTGAGTTCCTTGTCCTGGGCCTGTTGATCGCCGCTGCGCAGCATCAAGGTCATTCGGAACTTGTCCGGGATGGCATTGGGGGCATATCCCGCCTGCACGATGCCGATGTTCTTGGAGATCAGCGGCATGTTCGGATAGTGCGGGTTCATCCGGATTACGCCGGTTTTCACCTTGGCGATCACCTCGCCCATCAGGGCAATGCTGTTAAGGCGGGACTGATCCGTGATGTCCGCTCCCGAATGGCCGCCCTTCAGGCCGCTCAGGCTGATGTCGATCATCACGGCGCTGGACAGGCCCGTAGTGACCTTGAAGGGGTCGAACTCGTCAATCACCACGACGTGTTTTGCCTTGAAGGTCTGCCCGTCCAGCTTCTTGAGGGAATCGCAGGAGCTTTCCTCGTCGGGCGAGAACAGGATCTCCAGCGGCACGTGGGGCAGGGGAGACGGCTGGGCCGGGTGCTTCCCGGTCAGGCGGGCCAGGTTGTCAAGAATCATGGCGACCCCGCCCTTGTCGTCCGATCCCAGGGTGGTGGTGCCGTCGGTGCCGATGAATTCCTTCCCCTGATGACGGATCAGCCGCGGCGTAATGGCGCGGGTCGGATTGTCCGGATCGCCGGGAACGATGTCGAGGTGGGCGGTCAGTAGCAGCGGCTGGCGGTTTTCGTAGCCCTTTGAGCCGGGGACCCGGATAATGAGCGAGCCGTGTTGGTTTTCTTCGATGTCCGTAATGCCCAATGCTTTCACCCGGTTGATAACCTGCTGTTTGACCTGGTCCAGGTTTTTTTCAACGGCCTGGGCGTGGCGGGGGTCCGCCTGGGGCGTGGCGCTGGGAATGGCAATCAGTTCCAGCATGGTGTCCAGCACCGGATAGGTGCTTTGCAAGTGCGGCAACCGGTTGGGCTGCATGGTGTTGCCGAAGGCAGGATGATGGATACCCACCTTCGGGAAATGCGCAGGCGCAATGTTCATGACTGGACTCCCCCGAATATTCCCGAACGAGACAAATTTTAAGATAAACAGGAGAATGTCTCAATAAGCCTGAAGTCCTTTTGCTGACTGGCGATCGGCCCGACTCTCGGAAAGGGCGGGGAAAATTTTTTCTCAAATTCAGGCAATTTTTCCCCGTATAAATTGTTTATATAAATATATATACCATTTTTGATTGAGCAGGCACCAAAACGAAGAGCAACTGATTGAGTGTCGGGTAACAAAACAAGAGAGCAAGTAAACAGAGCGTAACCACAACATTTGTCCCCGAAATTGATAGAAGAGAAGCCTCGATCTCAAAACCGTTGCGATTCCTGATTGACTTGGTGGTTCTTAAAAGGAGCGTGTCAGATGGTTGTTGCAAGACTTCCCCTTCCCCAGCAGATTCCGACCCGGAATACGAACGATTACATTCGTGTTCTGCAGGAGGCCGACAGAGGCGGCGGATATTACGGCAGTGGTCCCGACGGGGCCGTGAGCCAGCAGGAGCTGTCTACCTATGTGGGCGGCCTGGGCCAGCAGAAACAGTTCCTCGAATTCTTCAATAACATGTTCCAGCAGTTCCTCGGCTACAGCCCTTTCGAGCAGCAACTGGCCGATCTGAACAACAGGCTGGAAATCGCCTCCACGATGCAGGATAATTTCGGCGCCTTTGACGGTGGCCGCAACCGTGACGGCAAAATCGGCTATGACGATCTCTTCGGCCTGGCCGGACGGGATGGCAATTACAACGATATTTCCGATCGGGACATTCGGGGTCCGCAACCCGGTCCCGGACCGATCGATCCGCCGGGCCCAATCTACCCCAATCTGGGCGATCGCATCGGCGTGAACAACATTCAGCAGAATTTCGACCAGTATGACAAGGACGGCAACGGGTTCCTGGATCGCAACGAATTGCGCGAAGCCCAGGCCTCTGCCGGTATCCTGGCCCGGAACGGCATCGCTGAAGTCGGCGAGAATCTCGATTCCATTATGTTCGGTAGTATCGAAGCCGGCAGTGACGCCTGGTTCGGCCTTTCCAAGGCGGATATCGACAACCTGAAGCAGCGGGTCGAGAACGGCCAGTCCATTGATGAGGCTGCCGCCAGCATCCGCCAGGAACGAGGGCATACCGATGACGCCGCCTTCCGCAAGATGGTGGAGACCAACCGGGATCGGGTGGCCTACACGGAATTAATCAACAACTTCGCCCAGGTGGATGCCGACGGAAACGGTGTTCTGGACCGCACCGAACTGTACCGGGCCGGTAACACCCATCTGAGCAAGTACGGCGAATCCATCTACCGGATTGCCCGCAACGAGCATTCGCTGATGTTCGCCAGCATCGATCCGGGTAACAACGCCTGGCACGGCCTGACCCGTCAGGACCTCACGGCGCTTCGCCGCCGTGCGGCACAGGGCCAGACGGTGCAGGAAACGGAAGCGGCCCTGCGGGAGCAAATTTCCCAGCAGCGCGGATATCCCCAGAGCTTTGTGGACTTTTTCAACCACATTCTTGGGATTCGCAACCGCACCCCCAAACAGTAGATTTCCTTCAGGAAGAAACGCCGGATCATTCCGGTGACTACTACACTATCTCTCAAGAGGAACCAGCCATCCGGTGACCGGATGGCTTCTTTTTGGGGAGCCGTTCGGCTCTTTAGATATGGGCTGGGGCGATCGGACTTCGGAGAACGAGCGCAAATACCGGGCCTCCTTGTATCCGGGAAGGGTGGGTTCCTGCAGGAATTTATCCCTGCGAAGGCAGGGACGGGGATACAGTATTCAGTTGAAGGTCCCATAACTAAAGAGCCGAACGGCTCCCCAAAAAGAAGCCACCCTTTCGGGTGGAAGCAAATTGAAGAGCAAAAATTTGAAGAGCAAATAATATCAGGTTTGAGATAAATCTATGCAAGCAATCCGGTTGGGCCAAGGCCGGGAATGTTGAAGGCGCCGACGGCGGGACCGCCGATTACCTGTCCGCCAAGGCCGATACCGGCGTTTTGTCCGGGAGGGGCAGGCAATATCGCCTGGCCGGGAGCGCCGAATATGGCGACGTTGTTGGCCAGCAGAGGATTGCCGCCTCCCAGGGCCAGCGGGTTGATGCCCAGCGGCGGCGGTTGAACCGGCGGCAACTGGGGGGGTAACTGGAAGGGAGTCTGCTGAACCGGCGGAGCCACGATGGGTTGTTGCGGCGGCGCTGCCAAAACAGGCGGGGCGACAACGGGGGCCGGTTGAACGACAGGTCGGGGGGCCGGTGCGGGGGCTGCTTTTTTGCCGCCAATGCCCGCCTGTGCAAAAGCGTCGTTGATGATGGCGTTGGTCATTTGAGAGATGGCTTCGCCAAGACCGGCTCCTGGTCCGACATTTTCGAGCTGGTTGCTGCCACGGCCAGCCCGATCGGCAGCCCGTTCCCTGGCACGTTCGGCCCGTTCCTGGGCACGCTCGGCCCGATCGGCAGCCCGCTCCTGGGCGCGTTCAGCCCGTTCCTGGGCACGCTCTCTGGCACGTTCCGCCCGTTCCTGCGCTCTTTCAGCCCGATCGGCTACGCGTTCGTCGGCGTCAACACCGATTCCAGCGGGGCGATTGATTCGGCCTGCCCCTTGTCCACCAGAACGGGGAGGGACAAAATTTGCACCGAAAGCATTACTTCCGAGATTGGCTACCACGCGTCAGACCTTTCCTCTCACAAAAACTCTCACTTTGCCCTTGCGGGCGCATCCGCATTTCCCAATACGGAACAGATAACGACTCTACCCTTTTCTCACTCTAAATAAATAAAAACAATTTAATGGTTCGAATTGCCCCCGATCCGGCCATGAATTTCAGGAAAGTCTTTAATGTCCGTCTGGTAGCGGGAAAAGCCGGTTTGCAATTGTTCGCATTTGTGAAAAATTGCCTTTTAATTGTCATTTTTGGCTTTCGGGATGTTTTTATTGAAGAAACCGGTGATTGACAGAAGCTTGTCATTCCCCTTAAACTTTTGAGTCCAACCCAGTATCCGGAGAAATTTTTCGTGATTCATCACGCTGCCGAACTGAATACCCACACCCCGCAGGCTTACTTTTACTTTTATTTCTTTAGCAAGGCCTGTCGGTCTTGTGTTGGGATGAGCAGCTAGACGAATCACCCCTTCTCAAGGAAACAAAGACCGCAGGCCCAATCGCAAGACCTGCGGTCTTTGTTATTGGGAAAAATTATCTGAAAAAGTTTTTTGAAAGTGTGAAAAGGAAACGATAAAGGAAACCCCGATCATGACAACCCCGCAAAAACCCCAGCAACCGCTTCATCGCAAGCAGCATGCCAATCACCGCACGGTGATCAAGGTGCGCAACATGGTCATCGGCGGACCGAAGCCGGTCCTGATGGCCGGACCCTGCGCGGCAGAATCGTGGGAGCAACTGCGCGAGACGGGCCTGACCCTCAAGCGTCTGGGCATTCCCTGCCTGCGCGCGGGCGCCTTCAAGCCGCGCACCTCGCCGTACTCGTTCCAGGGCATGGGCATGGAAGGCGTGGAAATGCTCGGCCGCATCCGACAGGAACTGAACCTCGCCGTCATTTCCGAAGTGATGACCATCGACCAGATCGACCTGATGGCGCCCCATATCGACATCTTTCAGGTCGGTTCCCGCAACATGCAGAACTTCGATCTGCTGAAAGCCCTGGGTCGCCAGAACAAGCCGGTACTGCTCAAGCGGGGTCTGGCCGCCACCATCGATGAGTTCCTCAACGCCGCCGAGTACATCATGGCCCATGGCAACCCCAACGTGATCCTCTGCGAGCGGGGCATCCGCAGCTTCGACAACGCCACGCGCAACGTGCTGGATCTTGCCGCCGTCGCCCTGCTGAAGGAGCGGACGCATTTGCCGGTCATCGTAGACCCCAGCCATGCCACCGGCGTGCGCGAGCTGGTGATTCCCGCCGCCCGTGCCGGGATCGCCGTCGGTTCCGACGGCCTCATCGTGGAAGCCCACCCGCAGCCGGAGAAATCCGTCTCCGACGCGGACCAGGCCCTGTCGTTCGCCGATCTGGAAAACCTGGTCCGCCAGGTGAGCATCATGGCCGACGCCGTCGCCGAATGCCTCGACGACACCCCAATGCCGGTGCGGATGCCCGCGTAATTCGGAAGTTCACCCTCCCCCACCCCCTCCCATCAAGGGAGGGGGTTAGAGAAGAAGCCTCTTCCCTTGCAGCCGCAGGCGACGCAGGAGCCGTACGGTCTTCAGCTCTTCGCGAGGAACGAGCGTTAGAGATGAAGATCCTTGAATAAGGGCTGCGGTGAGGGGAAGTCTCCCGCCATGGGTTTTAAACCGGTATAATACGCCTACCGCCGTTTATGATCACGATGGGAGAATCAGCATGTGGACCCTGTTTCCGGAAATCGAGCCTTATAATATTTTTCGCCTGAAGGTGTCGGATCTTCATGAACTCTACGTGGAAGAAGCGGGGAACCCGGACGGGTGTCCGGTCGTGTTTTTTCACGGCGGGCCGGGGGGCGGGATTTCGGAGAATCACCGCCGCCTGTTCGACCCCGATTTCTACCGCATCGTCCTCTTCGATCAGCGGGGTTCCGGCAAAAGCATACCCCACGCCGAACTGCGCGAGAACACCACCTGGGATCTGGTGGCGGATATCGAGAGAATCCGCGAGTTCCTGGGCATCGAAAAATGGCTGGTCTTTGGCGGTTCCTGGGGCAGCACGCTGTCTCTCACCTACGCCGAAACCCACCCGGAGCGGGTGACGGGGCTGGTGCTGCGGGGCATCTTCCTCTGCCGCCCGGAGGAGTTCCGGTGGTTCTACCAGGAAGGCTGCAGCTGGCTCTTCCCGGAAGAGTGGCAACTTTATCTCGAACCTGTTCCCGAAAACGAGCGGCATGACCTGATGGGGGCCTACTACCGGCTGCTCACCAGCGACGACGAGGCCACCCGGCTGCGGGCTGCCAAAGCCTGGAGCCGCTGGGAGGGGGCGACCTGCCATCTGATTCCCGACACGGAAACGGTGGATCACTTCGAGGACCCGCACCACGCGCTGGCCATGGCACGGATCGAGTGCCATTATTTCATGAACAACTGCTTTTTTACGGAAGACGATCAGCTATTACGCAACGTGGACAGAATCCGCCATATTCCCACGTGGATCGTCCACGGCCGCTACGACGTGATTTGCCCCGCCAAAAACGCCTTTGATCTCAATCAGGCGTTTCCTGAGGCGCACTGCCACATTGTTCCCGATGCCGGGCATGCCTTTAACGAGCCAGGGATTCTCGATGCGCTGATCGGGGCCACGGAGGAGTTCAAAACGGTTTACGCAGGCGCCCGGATTTAATAGCGGCGGCGGACTCCCTTCGGGTCCGTACTGCCGGGGCCGCCTTCGTCCGGCGGACTGATGCCGCCGGCGGCAGGTTCGGCTGCAGCGGGCTGGTAGTCAAAGGCCTGGGCGATGAGATGGGCCGCCGAGGTGCGGAAGGCCCCCTCCCAGATGAAGGGGAACAGGAAGACGCCGATACAGCAGGTGACCAGCAGCAGGATGAACGAGCCGATGAAATAGACGAACCAGAGGGCCAGGATCAGCAGAAAAGACACGATCACGTTCCAGTAGCAGGGCCGGGTAATTTCAATGGCCTTGCCGATGTTGCAGAGTTCCCTGAGGCTCCGGTTCCCGGCGCTGTGAATCATCGGCGCAATCAGAAACGGACTGATGAAAAAGCCGATCAGCCCGTAGAGAATGACAGCACCGCCTCCCCAAAGCATGAAGCCGAGCAGGGCGGCATCCGAAGGCCGTCCTTCCGGCGGGAATCCGAAGGTGGAAGCAAACAGGACGACCATTAAAATCACCAGAGGCAGGAAGAGGATGATGTTGAGCGGAATGTAAAACAAGCCGCCCTTCAGCCCGTCCTTCAGCCAGCCCAGGAAGTGGGTCTCGAAATCCGGCGGCGACGCGCTATAGCCGTGCTTTTGCCATTGGGCAAAGAGCTGCCACTGGAAGCCCATCCAGAAGATCAGGTACAGCGGCCCGTTCCATTGCTGGCCAAGGCCGCCGCTGCCACCACCGCCACCCCTGGGGCGGTAGCCTTCATCGCTGTCCGTTTGGAGAAGCTCGCCCAGGTTCAGCTGGCCCAGGCTCTGGGCTGTATGTTCAATCACCCGGCGGGGGGAGAGTTCCTGGAGGGACGGCAGCATATCCGTGACGGAAGACGCCCCGCCCAGACCGAAAGCCAGAAATGCGGCCAGCAGGACGAGAAGAATCACCAGCCCAAGGACCAGGATGATATCCACGTAAACCACCACCCCCGGTATCAGCATGCAGGCGATCCAGTTTCGGAACGGATACAGCAGGGCTTCTTCGATTCGGAAGTTCATTCACGCCACCTCAACTCAACAAGCCTATTATAGGAGAAAAGATGCGCCGGTTATCAAGGCGGGTTTTTCAGGTCCTGTTTGTCATTCCGCGAAGGCGGGAATCCATGCCGGGGGCGTACCGTTACAACCGGGCAATGGCGGTACGTATGTCCGGCTCTCAGGACTGGGTGATGGAAACGTCGGCACTGCCGCCGGTTTTTGCGATCTTCACCCGCCTGCCGTCGGAGCGGATGTCGAGATCCACCGTATGGCCCGGCGAAACAGTCAGATTTTTCAGCTGTAGTTGCCGCATGCCTGTAGACAGCATGGGCTGGTTGAACCGGATGGTGTTGCTTTCGGCATCGATCTCAAGGCCCAGCATGGAGGCCAGCAGCAGGAACGGCGTCCCGGCAGCCCAGGCTTGCGGTGTGCAGGTATCGGGGTACGGAATGATCTTGCGGTCGCCCTTCTTACGCTCAAACCCGGCGTAGACTTCGGGCAGGCGGGCCTGCTTAAACATCCGGGCGGCCTGCAGCACCTCGTCGGAAACGGTCCGGACCGCCTCGCCGTTGCCGTAGCCTTTCATGCCCGCCACCATCAGGGCATTGTCATGGGGCCAGATGCCGCCGTTCTGGTAGGAAAGGGCGTCGAAAGCGGGTTCGTCGGAGGAGAGGGTCCGCAGACCCCAGCCGGAGAGCATGTGGGGCTTCAGGGTTTCGGCGATCATCTTCGAGGCCTTGTCCTCGTCCACAATGCCCGTAAGCAGCGCCTGCACCCCGTTGGAGGAAACCGAGGGCAGCGGCTGGCCGTTGGCCTGCAGCGCCGTGGCGATGAAGTTCTTTTCGGGCATCCAGTATTTCTCGTTAAAGCGGGTCTTGAGCCGGGCGGCCTTGTCCTCGTATTCTTGCGCCTTTTGCAGCCATTCCGCTTTTTGGCCGCCGGTACCGGCAGACCCGGCCCGTTTGCGATACAGGCGGGCGGCCCCTTTCCAGGCGCCGTAGACGTAAGCCTGCACTTCGGCGGGGGCGATCGGATATTCGGGATCGGTCAGTTTGCCGTCCTTGCCCACCAGGTGGCGCATGGCATGGCCGGAATCCTTCCAGCCGATGTTCTTGAGGCCGAGGATTCCCGCCTCGGTCTGCTCGTTGTGACGCTGGGCCAGGAAGCCTTCCAGCGGACCGCTTCGGACGATCTGGTTGTCAATCCACCCGAGCGCCCGTTCCATGTTGCCCCACAGGTCGTTCATGGCCTGCGTGTCGTGGGTGCGTTGCAGGTACTTGTCAAACATCATGACAAACAGGGGCGTGGCATCCATGGTACCGTAGTAGGGGCTGTGGGGCGAAACGCCGAGGCGGGTCAGCTCGCCGTAGCGCAGCTCATGAAGAATCTTGCCCGGCTCCATCTCCCGGAAGGGATCGTGGCGATCGCCCTGGAAGTGTGAGAGGACATACAGGGTTTCCCGCGCCGGGGAAGGATTGAACGGCAGCACCTGCATCGAGGTGATCAGCGAATCGCGCCCGAACAGGGCCAGGAAGTTGGGAATCCCCGCCGCCAGCGGAAAGTAGGTTTTGTCGCCGCACTGCACCGGAATGGTCAGCCGCTTGAGATCCGCCGTGGCCGTGTCCCAGACCTGGGGCAGGTGGCTGTATGCCCGGCCCGCGGACTTGATGGCCAGTTGCGGCATGGTTTTATCCCATTTCCGGTCGTTAAAGGCAGTGGTGGGAGCCTTCAGTTCCGTCATCAGGTTGTTGGAGTGCAGCACCAGCGGCACGTCCACGCTTTTGCCCGCTGGAACGGAGATGATCAGCTCCAGGATGTCCGTGCCCTTGGGCTGGAGCTTGATGCTGCCGGGATTCTGCTTTTCCAGATGAACCAGCGTCTTGATGAGGTTTTCGGGGAATTCGTCATGGCCGGGGCGCGAGACGAAGGTGGAGAGATCAAAATTGTTCTGCGTTCCCATCACGGCCTTCTGTTTGTTCAGGATGCCGTCGGTCTTGCCGGTACGGGCCTGGAAGATGTCGTTGGCGGAGGTGCCGATTTCCACCGTGAACTGCGCATCGTGGAAGCTGTCATTGCGGAAGTTCAGGGACTGGTAAAGATTCTGGCGGTCGAGGGAGTCGAACCGGTGAACAGCCAGCTTGGGCTGCCCTTCCACTTCGTAGTGGAACCCGGCCTCATCATTGGAGAGGTTTTTCTTGGTCAGTTTCAGGGGTTGCCCTCCTGGTCCCCGGATGACAAAGTGGTCAAGATACTGCATGTCGCTCCAGAAAAACCCTTCGGGGGTTCCTTCCGAACCCAGGCTGCGACCGGCAGGCCGCGTGGCAAACCCGTTCTTGTCCCAGACGACGAACACATAGTCTCCCGGTTTTTTCAGGGTGACGTCCTCGCTTGCGTTCCTGAGATCGCGGCGGACTTTGGTGAAGATTTCGGTGGGTTCCACCGCGTCCTTGTCGCTCAGCCGGGGCAGATGGACGCGATGCAACCAATGTTCGTACCGGTTCAACTTGGCGTTGACGGACTCTCCAAACCGAACCGGCATTGCCGGGGGAGGGCTTGAAGTGGCCGGATAACCGGAAAATCTGATGATGCCGGGAGTAAAAGACATAAATCCCTGAGAACCCTGAGTTTATGGACGCTCACACACAATAAAAACTGGACTTGGCCTATAAAAACCCCTGACGGGGAAAATGTGACCATTTTTTCGTGGCCCCGCTCATGATTTAAGGGAAACATCGCCCGCTGTAAAGCCGCCGCGATTTGTAACAACTTCCCGGCATCCTCCCTAAGCAATTTTGCGGGTGGAGGATCTTTATTGAAGGAAATAGGTGGGTAACATCGAGTGATCACGGGATCATAAAGGGAAAGGGTAATTCATGAATATTTCATTTCGGGGAATGAATCCGGCAACGTCCGCCATGCTGGTTCCGGAAAACCAGCCCGTAAAGTTCGCGCCTGAAGCCGCGCCGCTGTTCGGTTCTGCAAAGCAGCCGTTTCCGCTGAAAATCACCAAGCTGCCCGCGCCCATTGCCGAGCCGGGCGGGTTAAACCTCGTCCCCGTTTATAATCCCGGCGCCATTACCGACGAGAGGAACGACGGCGGCGTTCACATGCTGATGCGATTCACCCAGGGCAAGGAGTATCCCGACCGGCCCTTCTTCTCGGTCATCGGCTACGCCCACAGCAAGGACGGCATCCTCATCGACACCTCCGGCGTGCGCACCGTGTTTGCGCCGAATGAACCCTACACCTGGGGCTACGAGGACCCGCGCATCACGAAGATCGATGATCGATACTACATCGTAATGACCGGTTACGACGGCAAGACGCCGCAGATCAACCTCGTCACCACCACGAATTTCAAGGAATTCAACAACGTGGGCATGATTGGACCGCAGGGCGTGGACGACAAGGACGCCTTTTTCCATCCCGGCAAAGTGGTTGATCCCGCCGACGGCCAGGAAAAGTTCATGCTCTACCACCGGGTCAGCTCAACCGGCAACATCCAGTACGTGCTGGCCGAAAGCATCGAGCAGCTGAAGGACCCCGACTTCTGGAAGGAGCAGATGAAGCCGGAGGTTCTTGAGGCCCACACCCTGATGAAGAAACGTCCCGGCACCTGGGAGAACAAGTTGGGTGGCGGCATTCCGCCCATCAAGACGAAAGACGGCTGGCTCTTCGTTTACCACGCCTCCAGCCAGGACCGGGTTTACCGCGGCGGCGTGGCCCTGCTGGATCTCAACGATCCTCGCAAGGTCATCCACCGCAGCCCCGATTTCATCATGGAGCCGGAACTGGAATACGAAACGAAGGGGCCCGTCCCCAACGTGGTCTTCCCGCAGGGATACACCATCCGCGAGGACCTGCTGAACCCCGGCAACCCGGACCTCTACATCTATTACGGCGCCGCCGACAAGAACGTCGGGCTGGCCAAGGTCAAGCTGGACCACCTGCTGGAGTACGTCAAGCAGTTTGACGCCGATGGCAACACCGCCGGAGACACCGGCCAGAAGCTTGCCGCGTTTGCCTAGGAATCCTTGCAGGTTGTTTTAAAACGCGCGTTTCCCCCGGCCACCGCCCCGGTTCTGCATCGGCAATCCGGCTGGCGGCCCGCCCCGCATTTCCGCGGGATTCCGATAGGGAAGGGCGGGCCTGCCTATCATGTCCATGTCCCCATTTTGTCCGGGAAAGCCGGTTTGTCCGGGACCGACCCAGGGGTTCCCCGGAGGCAGTTGTTTTCCTGTCAGTCCGGGAGGCAGACCGGTTGCGTTAAAGGGGCCTCCAGCCCAGGCAGGCGGGCCGTTCTGTTCGAAATCATCCATTGCCCCGTTTGCCAGGGCCTGCAACGTTCCGCTCAACGAAATACCCAGCATTAAAACAGACACCACCCAGAACATTCTCATCATAGCCGTTAACCACCTGTCACTTACCCATCTCTTCGGATCATGCCCGTTACCCAGGCTATCTAAACGGACCGGTGGACGACTCTCAAAAACTCGCCGTGAGGGAACCCTAGTCCCGGAAACGCTCGTCAATCTCCGTGTGGGAGATGTGGTTGACGTAGTTGGAGAGGGTCTTCAGGCTGATCAGGGCAATGACCTCGATGATCTGCTCGCGGGTGATGCCTTTCTTCTCGTACTTGGCGAGTTCAGCATCGCTCAGCCGGCCTTTTCTCTCCATCAGCGAATGGGCCAGGTCGGCAAGATCCTGGAGCCGGGGGTCGCGGAATGGCCCGCCCGCCTTGACCTGCCCCAGTTCGTCGCGGCTGTGGCCCATTGTTCTCAGGTTGGCGGCATGGGCGGCCATGCAGTATTTGCAATCGTTCTGGAACGATACCATGTACTGGACAGCCTGCTGTTCCACATCGGTCAGGGTGGCGTTTTCCATGGCCGCCTGGCCGTTAAGGTAAACCAGGGCAGCAGCCGGGGAAACACTCATCTCCCGCAGAAGATTGGGGACCATGCCAAACTGCTTTTCGGCTTTCTCAAGCACGTCATGGGGTGAGATCCGGGTTGCCTTCGTCATCGTGATACCTCCCTCTGTCCGGTCACTGTCCGGTGCCGCCATGCTGGCGCTGGAACATCGGGAACCATCATACTATCTTTGAAGCCCGGTTTAAATACCGAAACCGGAGTAAAATTAGACAGGCGAGGAATTGAATCCATGAACCCGCAGCGTGACACTGATCAGGATCGGGAATGCGCCGTCTGTCCGACGGTGTGGATCATTCGCAATGCCGCGCAAAAACCCGTAACCGCCCTGTTGATCCTGGCCGGTCTGCTGGCCGCCCTGTATGTTTTCAATATTCTGTAGACCGTTCAACACAGAGGGGGATCGCAATGAGTTTTGATGACGCCATCAACAGCCGGATTCCGGGGGAAAGCATCATTGTAGTGCCTTCGCCGGACATGGCCGAGGCCTACCTGTCCGGCGTCAACCTGGAGGAGGGAATCGTCGAGCGGGAGGAATTTCCGAACGCGTCCGGCCTGTATGCCCGCGTTCGCTACCGTAACCGCATCCCCGAAGACAAAGTGTTCATTTCCGCCGATTCCTGATTGATGTGAAGGCGTCGAGGGACGGAGGGCGCTGCACAGGCATTTCTGAATTTTTTCTTAAGCCTGTGGCGCCGGGGAAACGGACGGGATACAATAGAGCGGCGGATAATCCGCTGCATCGTTCATTTTTGGAGTTTCCCAGCCATGTTTTTCTACGATCCGGGTTACATCATGGTCATGATCATCGGGGCCATCCTGGTGTTCCTTCCCCAGATGTGGGTGAAAAAGACCTACGGGACGTTCAGGAAGGTCCGGGCGTCCGGCGGCCTGACCGGCGCCGAGGTGGCCCTGCGCCTTCTGCGTGATAACGGCGTCCACGACGTGGACGTGGAGATGGTGCCCGGCGAACTGGCGGATCACTACGATCCCGGTGCGAAAAAGGTCCGGTTGTCGCCGGACAACTATCATGGCGATTCCGTGGCCGGGGTGGCTATTGCCGCCCACGAGGTGGGTCACGCCATCCAGCATGCCACGGGCTATTATCCCGTGGTACTGCGCTCGGCGATGGTACCTGCGGTGAATCTTGGCAGCCAGTTGGGGCCGTTGCTTCTGATCGTGGCCCTTGCCCTGGGCGCAGGCAGCCAGATGATGCCCGACTGGGCCTGGTACCTGGCCTGGATTGGCGTACTGCTGTTCGGTTCCGCCGTGGCCTTCCATGTGGTCACGCTGCCGGTGGAAATCAACGCCAGCATGCGTGCCGTTCGGATTCTGGCCGATGGCCGGTTCCTGACGACCAACGAGATGCCCGGTGCGAAAAAAGTGCTGACCGCCGCCGCGTTTACCTACGTAGCCGTCGCGCTTTATTCGCTGATCCAGTTGCTGTACTTCGTGATGCGTCTGCTTGGGAGTCGCCGCTGAACCGACACTTGTCCTATAGGGCCATTTAACTGCCCAATAACCTTGTATTAGATACCTTGCGGAGTTTCAGGAAACGCCGGTTTTCCTAGAATACGATCCGCAAGGTATTTTTGCAGTCTTGTCGGAGAATGGAAAGGAGAGACTACATGCCCAGAGGACCGGCTAAAGGTGAAGCATACGGGGTGGCGTACGTTGCCCAGGTGCTCAATGATGTGGATTTTCCCATCAGCAAGCAGGAACTGATTGAGCAGTACGGGGACGAGGAGATCCAGTGGTCGGAAGACCAGACCTACACGCTCCAGGAATGTCTGGAGGACGTTCCCCAGGAACGGTTCAAAAGCATGACGGAGTTGAAGCGGGCCATCAGCGAAGCTAACGAATAGTTTCGAAAGAAGAGTCGGAAGGCGCACCGGCAAGCCGGTGCGCTTTCTTCCGCTGATCGAATTATTATTGGCTATCGATATCGATTTCCGATAATATTGGGCCATGCTCAGGGACATTGAACTGGCGTTTATCAGGCTGCATATTCTTTATCATGCGGATCATGAGGAAATTTTCGGTGTCGGTTTGATTGAGGAATTGGCGCGGCATGGCTATGCGCTGGGTCCGGGGACGCTCTACCCGACCCTGGCCAAAATGGAGGAAGCCGGCTGGCTGGCGAGCAAGCTTCGCACTGTCGAGGGCAAGCAGCGCAAATATTACCGGATTACCCCAACGGGAAAAGAGATCCTGGCGGGACTTCGTCAAAAGCTTGAAGAGGTGTACGCAGAGGTGATGACATGATCATCATGCGGCGTTTGCTGGCCACGGAGGCCCCGGCAGCCGGGATTCTCATCCGGCTGATGGTGGGGGCGGTGTTTCTGTCCGAGGGAATACAGAAGTTCCTGTTTCCGGATGTCCGGGGAGCCGGGCGCTTTGAAGGGATCGGCCTGCCGAATCCCGAATTTCTCGGCCCGTTCGTGGGCGGGTTTGAAGCGGTTTGCGGTGCGTTGATCCTGTTGGGGCTGTTCACCCGGCTGGCGGCGATTCCGCTGATTGTCATCATGCTGGTGGCCATGGGTTCGACAAAAATTCCGACCCTGCTGGACAAGGGTTTCTGGGAAATGGCCCATGCCGCCCGGACGGACTGGTCCATGCTGCTGGGGTCGATCTTCCTGCTCGTCGTGGGCGGGGGGCGCCTGTCTGTTGATCGTTGGCTGAATCGGCGGCTTGCCCGGACGGAGGCTGCCTGATGGAGATCCTGATCATCTGTGCGGCGGCTTTCTTTACGGCCATCCTGACGTTTTTCTCCGGCTTTGGTCTGGGCACCCTGCTGCTTCCGGTGTTTGCCCTGTTCTTTCCGGTGAAGACCGCCATTGCCGCCACCGCCGTGGTGCACCTGGCCAACAATCTCTTCAAGGGGGCGCTCATCGGCAGGCAGGCTGATTTCCGGATCACCCTCAAGTTCACCTTCCCCGCCGTCATCTTCGCGTTCCTGGGAGCAGTTCTGCTGAACGCCTTTTCGGACTTTCCGCCGCTGACCCGCTACACGCTGGCCGGGGAGGAGATTGCCATCATGCCCGTCAAGCTGGTCATCGGCCTGCTCATCGGCGTCTTCGCCCTGTTCGAGCTGGTGCCGAAACTGCGGGAATTCAGCTTTCCCGAAAAATACGTCCCCTTCGGCGGGGCACTGTCGGGATTCTTCGGGGGCCTGTCCGGTCATCAGGGGGCGTTGCGCACCATGTTCCTGATTCGCCTGGGCATGGAGAAGGAGGCTTACGTCGGCACGGTGGTGCTTTCGGCTATTATTATCGATATCACCCGTCTGGCCACCTACGATCTGGGGCCTGTTTTCTCCCAGGAGCCTGTGCTGGTGGTCTCCGGCTGCGTCGCCGCTCTGGCGGGATCTCTCATCGGCCGCAAGGCACTGAAGAAAGTCTCCATGCACTTTATCGAAAACCTGGTCGGCGGCTTGCTCATCGCCTATTCGATCCTGATGATCGCCGGGATGATCTAGGTTTTGTGAGAATAATTCGCAGGAGGAGCATCGCGGGCCGCGGCCCCGATTCGCGCCGAAGAATCCGAGGCCATGGCGCACCATTTGCATCTTTTGTCCGACGATACTACTATGATGGTTAATACCGTGGGACATGTACGAATTGGAGAGGAACAATCATGCCCGAACAGGAAACCCCCCGTTTTTCCCTCAAGCCTTACGTGTATTTTCTGGCGATTTTTCTGGCCGTGACCGCCGTGATCTCACCGGCGGTGATCGGGGGAATGATACCCGCCGAAGCCATCACCTTCGTCGGCTTGGCGGGTCTTGGCGTTACCATTGCCCTGAGCAACTTCCTGTTTCTCGGCCTCTATCTGCTGCTCTTGACGGTAACCGCCTATTCCGTCCAGCCCGGTGCCCCAGAGAACCTTTTTCTGGCGGTTCTGACCGGTGTGATACTGGCGGTCAACGCCCTGTATGTCATCCTGACCCTCAAGGCCCCGACTCCGACGAAAGATTTCGAAGCTGTCGAGAAACCTTTCCGCGCCAAAAAGGCGGGCCAGCCCGTCTCCACGGTGGTGGCCCCGATCCGCAAGCCCGTAACGAAACCCACTGCCGCCGAAAAGCCGGTTGAAGCGCCTGCCGCAGCCCCTGAAGAACCGGCGGCTACAGCAGAAGCGCCCGCAACGGCTCCAGAAGAACCGGCAGGCGGCATTCCCGCCCCCACCGGCGAAGGCAGTGACGATCCCAACACCGTCACCATCCTCTGGGGCTCCGAAACCGGCAACGCCGAGGGCTTGGCCGATATGACCGCCAGCCGCCTGGAAGAAAACGGTATCAGCGCCCAGGTCATCGACATGGCCAAAATCACGGCGGGGGATCTGCCCCGGTTCAAGCGGGTTCTGATTCTCACCAGCACCTGGGGGGATGGCGACCCGCCGTCCAACGCCGTGGATCTGGTGGAAGGCCTCCAGAAAGCCAAGGATCTCGATCTCAAGGGCATGGCATTCAGCGTCCTCGCCCTGGGCGATACGTCCTACCCGCAGTTCTGCAAGTGCGGAAAAGATTTCGACCAGATGCTCGAAGCCTACGGAGGCCACCGGTTCTTCAACCGGGTAGATTGCGACCTGGATTACGACGAACCGTTTGAAAACTGGCTCACCGGTGTGCTGCCCCACCTGAAAAAACAGGCCGTGGCCGTATAACCGGACCTTCTCTGGAAACTGAAAAACGCCCCGCCACACAACGGGAGCGTTTTTGTCTGAAAACGCTGCCCTGTCTGGTAAACCACCTTCCCCGTGAAGCCGGAACCCTTAGTGTCCTCTTGACAAGTTCCGGAAAATCGTAAAAGATAAATAAATCCTGAAAACTTTGAACCGCTTGGCAATTATCCGGCGGAAGAAGTTTTTAACCCTGTACGAAGTGTGAAACAGATCGAGTGTTTTAAGTGAACCGCAACCGTTCCAATGCCCATACCGCCGTCAACGCCATCAGCATGATGATGTGCGTGTGTATGTGCATGTGCGCCGGCCCCAAGCCTGCACAGGGACGTTTGACAGGAGTACCCGCATAAGAGCGTTTTAACGCGACGGATTTACACCACTCCTCCCTGCTGCAAGGCACCGGGAGGAGTTTTTGCTTACGTCGCTTTTCATTAACCACTACAGGAGACAGCTTCAGTGATTCAACCCGGTTCCATACCGAAAATCATCCCGGCAGGCGCCATCCAGGCACGCACTGCCGTGCTGCGGCTGTCCCCCGTTGCGTGGGAAAAATGGCTGGCCGCCGGTCTGCTCCTCCTCACCGCCACTTTCTTCCTTCTGGCCGAGCCGCCCAGGGCACTGAACCATTCCGCATGGTGGGCGCTGGGCGCCTTCAGCGTCGCCGCCGTTCTCTGGCTGACGCACCTGGTGTCGCCCTACAAGGGCAGCCTTGCCGCCCTGCTGATTCTGCTCTCCTTCCAGGTTGTCTCGCCCGATCGCATCGCCGTGTCGCTGGTGCATCCGGTGGTGCTGTTTCTCACCGGCGTCTTTATGTTGGGCGCCGCCCTGCGCCATGCCGGGCTGTCCGAGACGATCGCAATCCAGCTCATCCGACGGTGGGGCACCACCCCGGCCCGACTTTCCGGCTTCCTCTTCGGCTTTGCACTGGTGGCCAGCTTCGTGGTGCAGGAGCATCTGGTTATCGCCGTCCTGTTTCCCATCGTGCTGAACATTGTCAGCAGCATCCGGGCCCAGAATCCGCTCTCCGCATATCCGCGCCACCTGCTCGTCGTTACCGCCTGGGGCGCCGTCATCGGCGGGGTGGCCACGTATCTCGGCGGTGGCCGGGCGTTGCTGGCCAATGCCATTCTCACCGACTACGCGGGCATCTCCTACACCTTCTGGGAGTGGGCGGCCTTCGGCGTACCGCTGGCGCTCGTCACGGGCCTGGCGGGTTATGCCGTCATCCGCAAATTTTTCCCGGTGGATCTGACCGATTTTAGCCGCACACTCGCGGCCCTCTCCACGGAACAAGCCGAGACCGAGAAAATCTCCGGCGGCAGGCGGGTGCTGACCGGCCTGATCCTTCTGCTGGTGCTGGCGGGCTGGCTGATTGGCGGCCATGAGCTGGGTTACGAGAAAATCGCCATCACCGGCGTGGTGCTGCTGTTGATCACGGGTTGCATCGACGCCCCGACCCTGATTCGCAACACCAACTGGCGCATTATCCTGCTGTACGGCGGAGCCATCGCCCTGGGCAGCGCTTTGACCGAAACCGGCGCGTCCGACTGGTTCGGCCAGACCCTGCACCAATTGACGGATACGCTCTCGCCTGCTGCCCTGGCGGCGATTCTGGCGGGTGTTGCCCTGGTGGGCACCGAATTGATGAGCAATGCCGCCACCGTCAGCAGCTTTCTGCCCGTGGCCCTGATGACCTCCGAGGGGGGGCTGATTTCGCCCGCGCTGGCGACGCTGGCCGTTACCTTTTCCACCGGATTCGCGTTCATCCTGCCCGTCAGCACCCCGGCCATCGCCCTGATTCTCTCCACCGACGAGGTGCGGGTGCGGGATCTGCTACTGCCCGGTATCACGATCAAACTTGTTGCCGGTTTGGTACTCGTAAGTGTTCTGCTTTGGTTACAGGTTTAGGAGTTGTCGATGCTTCCGCAAGCTGAGGAACTGAATCTCATTGAAATCAATGGAAAGCTCGAAAAGCTTTCCGCGGAAGAACGGCTGCACTGGGGCTTTGAGATTTTCGGCGAGGGCATCCTGTTCAGCTCCTCCTTCGGCGCCCTCAGCGCCGGGCTATGCCATCTGGTGGCCACTGTGGCGCCGGGCACCCCGGTATATTTCCTCGAAACAGGTTTCCACTTTCCAGAAACCCTCGTCTTTCGCGATGAACTGATCGCCCGGCTGCCCCTGAAGCTGGAAATTCTGGAAGCGAATTACCTGGACAAGGAAAAGCTGGCGGACATGGGGCCGGAGCCGTATCGGACCAACCCGGACCGCTGCTGCCAGATCAACAAGGTTGCGCCGTTCGAGCGGGCGCTGGAAGGAAAATCCGCCTGGATTTCCGGGGTGCGCCGGTCCCAGAATGATCACCGCGCGGCTCTGGACTTCCTGACCCGGACGGAAAACGGCAAGCTCAAGCTGCATCCGATTCTCGACTGGTCCACGAAGCAACTGTACGAGTATATCCAGCAACATAACCTGCCGGTGCATCCCTTATGGGAGAAGGGCTACACCAGCATCGGCTGCGGTCCCTGCACCCATGCGCCACTGGACCCCGGCGACGAGCGCTCCGGGCGCTGGGCCGGAACCGGCAAAACCGAATGCGGACTTCACCGCCTTTAGCAGAACCCAATCAGGAGTTACCCAGTGACTACCCAGAAACAAAACGGAACCGTGATATTGGTCGGCGCAGGGCCGGGCCACCCGGACTACCTGACCGTCCGAGGGCTGCGCGAATTGCAGGCGGCGGACGTCATCGTCTACGACGCCCTGCTGGACCAGTCTTTCAAGTTCCTGTTCCCGAAGAAGGCCGAAAAGATTTTTGCCGGAAAACGCGCAGGCAAGCACAAGCTCACGCAGGATCAGATCAACGCCCTGCTCATTCAGAAGGCCCGCCAGGGCAAGCGGGTGGTCCGCCTCAAGGGCGGCGATCCCCTGCTCTACGGACGCGGCGGCGAGGAATGGCTGACCCTGGCCGAAGCGGGCATTCGCGTGGAGGTCGTCCCCGGCGTCAGCGCCTTGGGCGCCGCCGGTGGCCTGAGCGGGATTCCCCTGACGCATCGAGGCGTCGCCAACGCGGTAATGGTCCTCGAATGCCATCGGGAAAGCCTGGAAAGTTTCGACTGGCAGAAGGTCGCCGGGTTTGTGGAATCCTTCGACGGGACGCTGGCCATCTTCATGGGCACACGGGTCATTCAGGAGATTGCCCGGCGCCTTCTGGAAAACGGCGCGAATCAAAACCACGCCGTGGCCCTCGTCGAGAACGGCTCCATGATCAACCAGGCGGTGAGCCTCTCCACGCTGGGCGAAGTCGCCGAGCGTGGCCTCCCCGCCCGGACCGGCGGACCGGGGATTATCTATATCGGCGAAACCGTCCATCTGCGGGGCCGGTTGCAAACGGCCATCGCCAAAGGCGCGGTCGAAAACATCGTAAATGCGGGGGTAATGCACGCATGAGCCAGCCGCAGGACAAACTCTTTCCCATCTTCCTGAACCTTTCGGGGCGTAACGTCCTGGTGGTCGGCGCGGGCAGCGTGGCGTTGCAGAAGTTGCAGCAACTGATTCCCACCGGTACGCAAATTATCATTATTGCCGAATCCGTTCAGGACACTGTCCGGCACCTGGCCAATGAAAACGCTGACCGGGTGACCCTGCTGGAACGACCCGTAACGCTGGACGATCTCGCCAACCGGGATCTCATCATCGCAGCCACCAACGATTCCACCCTGAACCGCCAGTTGGTGGACGAAGCCCGGCGGCTGGGCATCTGGATCAACGCCGTGGATGATCCCAACAACTGCGACTTTTTCACCGCCGCCGTCATCGACAAGGGGCCGATTCGAATTGCGATCTCTTCCGAGGGCCGCTTTCCCGGATTTGTCACCGCCCTGCGCAAGACCTTGCAGCAGGCGTTGCCCGACGAGCATCTGGAAACCGTCGATGAGCTGGGTGCCCTGCGGGATCGCTTCAAGCAGGAATACAACGACCCGGCGGAACGGGGCCGGATTCTCAAGAGCATCTGCGCCGACATCGAACGACAGTATTTCAAACTCCCCACCACTGCGGAAAGGATCGGATCATGACCACCCCGGAAAAACCATTAGATAAAAACGAAGCTTTGAAAGCCGCTTCCGACGGCCTGCGCGGCAATATCGCGCAGGAGCTTGCGGAGCCGACGGATCACTTTACGGCGGAAACCGTCAACCTGCTGAAATTCCACGGGATGTACCAGCAGGACGATCGGGACAAGCGCCAGAAAACGCCGGACGGCATTAAAAAGGAATACTCGCTGATGCTTCGTGGCCGGATTCCCGGCGGACGGCTGACGGCAAGCCAATACGCCGTATGGGATGATCTGGCCAGCCAGTACGGCAGCGGCTCCCTGCGGCTCACGACCCGCCAGAGCGTCCAGCTTCACGGCGTTCTCAAGAAGAACGTCAAACAGACCATCCGGGCCATCAACAAGGCCCTGCTTTCCACCATTGCCGCCTGCGGCGACGTGGTGCGCAACGTCACCGAGGCGCATAATCCGCTGGGTCGCGATGATTTGGCGCAACTCGCCGAAGTCTCCGACCTGCTGTCGGATCACTTCAAACCCCGCTCCGGCGCCTACGCCGAAATCTGGCTTGACGATCAATTACAGCACGAGCTGCAGGAAGAAATTACGGACCAGTCCGAGCCGATTTACGGCGAGACGTATCTGCCCCGCAAATTCAAGATTGGCGTGACCCTCGCCGGAGACAACGGCATCGATCTCTACACCAACGACATGGGCTTTGCCGCGACGATTGGCGAAAACGGCAAAATCGACGGCTACTTCGTCTTCGCCGGCGGCGGCCTGGGCATGAGCCACAACCGCCCGACGACTTTCCCCCGCGTTGCCGATTTGCTGGGCTGGGTTCCCGCCGAGGCATTGATCCCCATCGCCGAAGGGATTGTGATTGTCCAGCGGGATCATGGCGATCGCACGAACCGCAAGCATGCCCGGCTGAAGTATCTCATTCACGATCGCGGGGTGGACTGGTTCCGCAGCGAAGTGGAAAGCCGCGCCGGGGTTCAGTTCGACGTGGAGAAAAAACTCCCCGAATGGAACACCCCCAGTTACCTCGGCTGGCAGCGTCAGGCGAACGGCAAAACCTGGGCCTTGGGATTCCATACCCTGTCGGGCCGGATTATCGACCGTCCCGGCTACCCGCTCAAATCCGCCCTGCGGGAAATCATTACCACTTACGATCTGAATGTCCAAATCACCGCTGATCAGGATCTCATTTTGCTGGGCATTACCGACGAGGCGAAAGCCGCCATCGAGAACCGGCTGGCGGAACTGGGCATCAACCCGGAAAGTCCGGCGACGATTTACGACCGGGCGCTGGCCTGCCCGGCCTTGCCCACCTGCGGGCTGGCCATTACCGAGTCCGAGCGCTATCTGCCGAATCTGCTGCCGGAGCTTCAGAAAATTCTCGACGAGCTGAATCTCGCCCACAAGGCGCCGGTCGTCCGCATGACCGGCTGCCCCAACGGCTGCGCCCGCCCGTATTCGGCGGAAATCGGCATCGTGGGCCGGACGCTGGGTGCCTACGCCGTCTTTGTGGGCGGCGACCCGGAGGGTACCCGCATCGGCGATCTGCTCAACGACAACGTGAAGGCGGAGGAATTGGCCGATCTTTTCCGCAAGCTGTTCCGGCTGTGGAAAACGTCGGGCCGCCCGGAGGAATCCTTCGGCGACTTCACCCACCGGGTGCCGGTATCAGAATTGCAACGCGCATTGGCTTAGGAGAAACAGGATCATCATGGACAGACTCACCGCACTGGAACAGGAAAGCATTTTCATCCTTCGCGAATCCTTCAAGAAGATCGACGATCTGGCGATGCTGTGGTCCATCGGCAAGGATTCCACGGTGCTGCTGTGGCTGGCCCGCAAGGCGTTTCTCGGCCACGTGCCGTTTCCCCTGCTGCACATCGATACCAGCTTCAAAATACCAGCCATGATCGCCTACCGCGATCAATTGGTCGAGGACTGGAATCTCAAGCTTATCGTCGGCCAGAACAAGAAAGCCCTGGCCGAAGGCATGAACCATGAAAAAGGCCGTCTCACCTGCTGCACGGCATTGAAGTCCGAAGGGCTGAAACAGACCGTCGAAGAACATGGTTTCGGCGGGCTGATTCTCGGCATCCGGGGCGACGAGGAAGGCAGCCGGGGAAAGGAGCGCGTCTTCAGCCCCCGCAATCAAGCCGCCGAGTGGAACGTGAAAGACCAGCCACCGGAGTTCTGGGATACCTATAAGACGGACTTTGAGCCGGGGGATCACATCCGGGTGCATCCGTTGTTGCACTGGAGTGAAATCGATATCTGGCGCTACATTCACCGGGAAAACATTCCGGTCATCGATCTCTACTTTTCGGACAAAAACGGCATGCGTTACCGCAGCCTGGGTTGTGCCCCCTGCACCTTGCCCATTCGTTCCCGCGCCCGGTCCGTGCCGGATATCATCGCCGAACTGGAAACCACCCGCGAGGGCGAACGCGCCGGTCGGGCGCAGGACCAGGAAGATTCCCACGCCATGGAGAAGCTCCGGGCGAAGGGCTACATGTAGAAGACTTGAAAAGAAATAGAAGTTTAAAGAAAAAGCATTTATAAAAGGAAGATAAATTCAATGGCCAGCAGTATTCAGAAAACTCAGGACATCACACCCGCCCTGACGGTGCATTCAACCCCTGCCGATAACAAGGCGGAGCCGCTGAAGCTTGTCATCGTGGGCCACGTGGATCATGGCAAGTCCACCCTCATCGGCCGGATTCTCTACGATACGGAATCCGTCGAACCGGGCCGGGTGGAGAAGGCGCGACGCATCTGCGAGGAACAGCACAAGCCCTTCGAGCTGGCCTTCCTGCTGGACGCCCTCGAAGAGGAACAGTTGCAGGGGATTACTATTGACACCACCCAGATCCGTTTCAGCACGGAGAAACAGGACTTTGTGATCATCGATGCGCCGGGACATAAAGAGTTTCTGAAAAACATGATCTCCGGCGCCGCCAACGCGTCTGCCGCCGTGCTGATGATTGATGCCCATGAAGGGGTGCAGGAGCAGTCCCGGCGTCACGGCTACCTGCTCAGCCTGCTGGGGATCAAAAACATCATCGTCGTCATCAACAAGCTGGATCTGGTGAATTACGACGAGCAGGTGTTCAACACGGTTCGGGCCGAATTTCTTGAGTTTTTGGGTGGCCTGGGCGTCGAACCTTTGGAGGTCATCCCGGTCAGCGCCCGCCAGGGTGATAACGTTGTACACCGGTCTGAACAGACTCCCTGGTATACCGGTCCCACGTTTCTTGAAGCCCTTGAACGGCTTGAACATGCCCGGCGCGATGAGAATCTGCCCCTGCGCCTGACGGTGCAGGACGTCTACAAATTTGACGAACGGCGGATCGTGGCCGGACGTATCGACAGCGGACGCCTGAAAATTGGCGACACGATCCAGGTGCTGCCGTCGGGCCACAAGGCCAAAGTCACCGGGATCGAAACCTGGCCGGAAAACGGGAAAAAAGCGGGTGAGGCCGAGGCCGGGTACAACGTGGGCATTACGCTGGATTACCAGTTGTTCGTGGATCGCGGTCATGTGATTACCCATATCGACAATGGCCCGCAGCCGTCGCGATACCTGAGCGCCAACGTGTTCTGGATGTCCAAAAATCCTCTGGTTCCCGGCAGGCGTTACAAGTTGAAGATCGGGCCGCAGGAAGTATATGCCTACGTCCACCGGATCAACCGGGTGTTGAATGCTTCCACGCTGGAACTCGACGCCAGCGCCACCGGCGTGCCCCAGAACGACGTGGGCGAGATCGTCTTCCGCACGGAACAGCCCGTGGTTGCTGACGCCTACGGCGATTTCATTCACACCGCCCGACTGGTGATCATCGACCGCTATGACGTGGCGGGCGGAGGCATCATCCTGGAAACCGGCCAGGAAGGCGTTTCCACCAATGGCCAGCCGGTGGGCCGCCGGGATCGCGAACTGGCCAATGGTCATTCAGCCGCCATTGTCCGGGTGAAGTCCGGCAATGATAAACTGCTGCCCCAACTGGAGCGGCAGTTGTTCGATGCGGGCATCCGCACCTACCTGCTGCGGGACGAACCCGCGGATGAAGTGATGAGGCTGCTTCCGCGCCTGGTAGAATTGGGCCTCGTGATCCTGCTGCCGGAAAGCGGCCCGGAAGCGGATACCGATATCCCGGTCATTCCGGTGGATCTCGATGAAACCGGTCTGGATGAAACCCTCACCCGACTCAGGCAGACCCTGCTGTACGACGCAGGGCGGGTCCTGCCTGAATATCAGATTTAGCAAGTATTGATTGAATCAAGGAGAGACTGACCATGACCACCGAACAACGCGCACCCGAAACCATTGCCCTCCATGGCGGCTACGTGCCCGACCCGACAACGAACTCGCGGGCGGTGCCCATTTACCAGACGACATCCTATGTTTTCAACGACACGGACCATGCGGCGAATCTCTTTGCCCTCAAAGAATTCGGCAATATCTACACCCGCCTGATGAACCCAACCACGGACGTGCTGGAAAAGCGCATTGCCGAACTCGAAGGCGGCGTGGCGGGCCTGGCCCTGGCGTCGGGTCAGGCGGCCATTACCACAACGCTGCTCACACTCGCCAAGGCTGGGGATGAGATCGTCTCCTCCACCAATCTCTACGGCGGTACGGTGAGCCTGTTCACCAACACCCTCAAACGTTTCGGCATCACCGTCAAGTACGTCGAACCCAACAACCCGGCGGCGTGGGAGGCGGCGATCAACCACAAGACCAGGGTGCTCTACGCGGAAACCATCGGCAACCCCAAGCTGGAAGTGGTGGATCTCGAAACCATCGCCAATATCGGGCGCAAGCACGGCATTCCGCTGGTGGTGGATAACACCGTCACCACCCCGATTCTGGAGCGGCCCCTGGATCACGGCGCGGCCATCGTTGTCCATTCAGCGACGAAATTCATTGGCGGACAGGGCACTTCTATCGGTGGCCTGATCGTTGACGGGGGCAATTTTGACTGGGAGGCCTCCGGGCGCTTCCCGGATTTTGTTGAGCCGGAGCCGGCCTACCACGGCCTGAAGTTCGTGGAAACCTTCGGCAACCTGGCGTTTATCCTCCGGGCCAGAACGCTGTTTCTGCGCGATACCGGCGCCTGCATGAGTCCGTTCAACGCCTGGCTGTTCACCCTGGGCCTGGAAACCCTGCCCCTGCGCATCGAGCGCCAATCCCAGAACGCCTTGAAGGTGGCCGAATTCCTGGCGCAGCATCCGCAGGTCACGTGGGTGAACTATCCGGGCCTGAAAACTTCGCCCACCCATGCGCTCAACGCCAAATACCTGAAAAAGGGCCACGGCGCCCTCGTGGGCTTCGGAATCAAGGGCGGGCAGGAGACGGCGATCCAGCTCATCAACAACGTCAAGCTGTTCAGCCATCTGGCCAACATCGGCGATTCCAAGAGCCTGATCATCCACCCGGCCTCCACCACCCACTCCCAGCTGACCGAAAGCGAGCAGTTCGAGGCGGGGGTCACGCCGGATTTCGTACGCCTCAGCGTCGGCATCGAGAACGTGGATGACATCATCGCCGATCTCGAACAGGCGCTGGCCAAGGTGGCCGGACAAGTCCCTGCCGGGGTGAAGTGATGAGCGTCTTGCAGGATGCCCGATCGGTTGGCCTGGTCCGGAAGCAGTTCCGGACCTTCGGCTCGGCTGAGGAACCTTTGATGCTCGAATGTGGCCGGACGCTCGGACCCGTCGAGGTAGCGTTTGAAACCTACGGCGAACTCAACGCGGACCGGTCCAACGCCATTCTCATCCTGCATGCCCTCACCGGCGACTCCCACGCGGCGGGTTATTTCTCCGAGGAAGACAAAAAGCCGGGCTGGTGGGATGTCCTCATCGGCCCCGGCAAGGCGTTCGATACGGAGAAATACTTCGTCATCTGCTCCAACGTCATCGGCGGATGCCAGGGTTCGACCGGCCCGAGGTCCATCAACCCGGCCACCGGCGAACCCTACGCGCTGGATTTCCCGATGGTGACCATCGGGGACATGGTGGAGGTCCAGCGGCGATTGCTGGATGATCTGGGCATCGAGCGGCTCCATGCCGTGGCGGGTGGATCGCTGGGCGGTTTTCAGGCGCTGGAGTGGGCGCTGAGATACCCGGATCGGGTCGGAGCGGTTTTGTGCCTGGCGGCGGGTCCTCGCCTGTCGTCGCAGGGGATTGCGTTTAACGCGGTGGGGCGCCACGCCATCGTCAGCGATCCCAAGTGGAACAAGGGCCGCTATTACGGTAGCGACACCCCGGACAAGGGCCTGGCCACCGCCCGGATGCTGGCGCATATTACCTATCTCTCAGAAGCCTCGCTGGAGCGCAAGTTCGGTCGAAAACTCCAGTGGGCGGACCGGCTCAGCTACGATTTTGTGACCGAGTTCGCCGTGGAGTCCTACCTGGAGCACCAGGGCAAGAAGTTCATCGAGCGATTCGACGCCAATAGTTATCTGTATCTCACCAAGGCGATGGATTACTACGACGTCTCGCAGCAGTATGGCCCGCTGGAAGAGGCCTTCTCGCGGGTGTCTGCCAGCTTCATGGCCGTCTCCTACACGTCGGACTGGCTCTTTCCCACCAGCCAGTCCCGCGAGGTGGTCAGCGCCCTCAAGCGCAACGGCAAAGACGTCACTTTCATCGAGCTGGACTCCATTCACGGCCACGATGCCTTTTTACTGGAAGCAGACCAGATGACCCGCCTCGTGCGGTCGTTTTTAACCAAAACGGATACCGTCAACCATGTCAAACGTGTTGCAGACAGAAACGGACGGCGTGAGATTGTCTTCCGCCCGCCCGCAAACGGAAAGCGCCGCCTCCCGTTCGGATTATGACCGGATTCTGGCGCTGATTCCCGAAGGGGCCAGGGTGCTGGACCTGGGCTGCGGCAATGGCCGCCTGCTTCAGCGGCTTACCCTGGAAAAACACGTGGACGGCTGCGGCATCGAGCTGGAGGAGGAGAACGTCATCCGCTGCGTGGAGCAGGGCCTTTCCGTCTACCAGGGAGATGCGGATGAAGGCCTCAGCGAGTACCCCGATCATGCCTTCGATTTCGTGATCCTGAACCAGACCCTGCAGGTGCTGGGCCGCCCGCGCGAGGTGCTGCACGAGATCCTGCGGGTGGGACGCTATGCCGTGGTCGGCTTTCCCAACTTCGGCCACTGGTCCGTGCGCCTCAGCCTGCTGCTTCGGGGGCGGATGCCCAAGGTGTCCGGCCTGCCCCACGAATGGTATGAAACGCCCAATGTTCACCTCTGTACCGTTCTGGATTTTGTGGATCTCTGCCGCCGCGACGATATTGTCGTGCTGCACGAGGAGTATCTGTTTGGAGAGCGCTGGAAACCACTGTCCGACGGGGGGGGGCGGGCCAACCTCCTGGCCCGGTCCGGCCTGTTTGTCATCAGCCGGCGGTAAGGCGGGGACACATTCCTTAATATTACCGGCAAATTTTGAAGCTTTGACAAAATCAACCGATAGGGCATATACAGAATATACAGTATGGCATCGTGTTTTTCTGCTCCGATAGGTGTTTAGGGCATACCTCATGGGTGACATAATTGCCAGACGAGTGCTGGCTCTGGGTCTCTGCATTGCGCTGGGTGCAGCGCCGGTACTGTTCGTGCCGGCCTGGGCCAATCCGCCCATGGATATCCCCGGCCAGGGCAAGGGATTGGTCAATCGGTTCGGGGGATCGGGAAATAACGGGCAGGGCAGTGGCGGTTCGGGCGGGAGTCAAGGGGGGGCGGTTATCCAGAATGGGATTGCACAACCTGCCCTGACCAACTGGCAGGCCATGCCGGTCAGACAACCGGGGCTGACACCGGGGCTGATCCGGGTGGATCAGCCTGCCGGTCCGGATTCGTCGGATAATGAAAATGCAGAGACCGTGAAGAAATATGCGGGGTCTGGCCATGCAGGGTCTGGCCAGGAAAAGCAAGATAAAGTTCGGGTGGAGGTCGGCCAGACCCATGCGCTGGAGATGATGTCGGACAAGGTGGTGGACGGGTCCCGCGAAAACCTTTACAGCCAGGTGATCAACCGCCAGGATGTTCCTCGCGGGAACACGATAGGACGCAGTAGCGACGGTACGCTGAGGATATACGGACATAATGACGCCCGGCTCCAGCAGGGGACGGGGGTGACTTTTGAGGAGGGGCAGTTGGACATGATGGACGACGTGTACCAGAGCGGGCTGAAATAAAACCTTGCGGAATCATTCCCTGCATCCTTGTTTGTCATCCCGCGAAGCTTGTCCCCGTGAAGACGGGGAGCGGGAATCCATTCCAGGAGGTATCCGTATCACTTTAAAGGAGCCTGAAAATATGCCGGGGATGATTTCGAAACTCTTTTTGCGATTTCTTATTGAGAATAATTCTCATGTGGGCTAAGCTATTCCTCAGTTGAGAATTATTCTCATGTAAAAGCAAGATGAGAGAGTATGCCCTATGTCTCCCGAAACCACCGCTATTCTGCGTACCATCCCCCGGATTCGCTGCCGTCACAAGCGTCAGCATGTTTACCTGAACTGCCTTCAGTCATTGAGCCGGGGAGAGGCGATCTTTTTTTTCCGGATCTATAATCACGTGGCCCTGACCCGCTCTCTGACGTCCCAAATCTACGATTGGCTGGCGGAAGAGGACAAAAGAAGTGCCGGGCAGCCGGCGGTCGATCTGGCCCGGCACTTTTGCGAACTTTTCGATATCTGGCTCAGATCCCGGACGGATGGACAGGACGACCTGCTGAACCAGGTCTATGCCATCCTGGAGGATCTCAACATTGCCGCCATTGCCTGCCGTCAGAACATCTGCCTGGGCCATGCCCGCCACCGGAACGCCTGCTTCAAGGCGCAGCAGCAGCAATTCTACCTTGCATCCGGCAATTAATATCCTGTCATCTGTTGAAAAAGGAGAATTTGAATGAGAGTGACGGTTTTATACGGATCGGAAACCGGCAATGCGGAGTACCTGGCGGAACAGGCGGCCAGCCGGCTGACCAGTGAGGGTTTTGATGCCCTGTGCCTGAACATGGAAGGGGTGAAAGCCGAAGAACTGCCCGGTTATGACTACCTGCTGATTATTACCAGCACCTGGGGAGACGGTGAGCCGCCCACCAACGCCGAGCCGCTGTGGACGGAACTGTCGAAAAAGCCTGTCATCGACCTTTCCGGTGTGCGTTTTGCGGTGCTGGCCCTGGGCGATACGGCCTATCCCGAATTCTGCAAATGTGGCCGGGATTTTGACGAATGGCTGGCCGAACTGGGTGCAAAACGTCTTCTGGACCGGGTGGATTGTGATATTGACTATGAAGAGCCTTATGAAAAATGGATGGGTGCCGTGATCAATGTTTTGAAACCCCAGCCGGTTTCGTAAGCCAGGCTCTTGAGGAGTGAGGACCAATTGAAAGGCGGCTCCCAAGGCTGCCTTTGTTTTTTCAGGCCGCCTCACGGCGGAATTCTTTATAAAAAAAAGTATTACTCTATGTGACAAATTGTGTTAGCTTTTTGCTTGTCACATTGTCGGTATATTTGTTTGTTGTTTCAGCCATCTATAGGGGATGACTTGGAAATGCGCAGGCAGGTCCTTCTTCGTACGGTATCACTGGTTTTGGTTTTTCTTCTGGTTGCAGTGCCGGTCTTCCGGCAGACGGCTGCCGCCCTGGAAGTGAATACGGGTCCGACCGCCAACATCTCGCAGTCGGGCCTGCAAAACGCCTCCATCAACATGGACAAGCTGAGCGAGGGACAGCTGGAAATCACCCTTCCCGACGGCCAGACCATCAAGCCGAACATCCCCGGCTTTGATCCGTCGTCTGACGCCGAGTTCAACCAGAAGGCCACCGAGCTGAACATGATCTACATGACTGCTCTGGACGCCTGGGCGGCCTGTAATTACGACGCCTTCTACAATGCCCTTGACAGGCTCGAAACCCATGCGGCGGCTATTCGGCGCGTGGTGGAGGAGAACCGCAAGCGCGAACAGGAAATGTGGGAAAACGTTCGCAAGCTTGAAGACACCATCCGCCAGGTTCAGGCGGAATTTGCCGAAAAGTACGGCGGCAGCATCGCGCAAACGGTTGTCGGGAACCTGGCGTATCTTGCCATCGGCACCGCCCTTGGCGGTCCCGCCGGTCTGGTCATCGGTATCGGCGCCGTTCTGCATACCGCCCTGGATCAGGCGGTGACGGCTGAAACCGATAAGCAGCTGCGCGAAGAGGAGAAAAACCGGCTCGACGAACTCAACAACATGATTTCGCAACAGGCCCAGGAAATCCTGAAGCAGGCGCTCATCTCGCTGCTCTGGCAGCAACTGGATGCGGATGCGCAGGCAAAGCTCCGGGACCTGAGAGGCAGAAACTGGGACCACTGCGGTAAGACCTCCGAACCTCGGCCTGTAACAGGGATTGGCAGCGCCGGACTCTGCGGAACCGCACAGGTTGCAGGCTATGGTCAGCCTCAGGGTGGGCTTTGCGGGACGGCTCAGGTGATGCGCCAGTGGGAGGAAGTCTGCAAATCCCAGCCGAAGGACTCCAGCACGGGTCAGCCGTTGGATGGCTCCGTCATCGTGATTCCTGAAGACGGGCCACCACAGGTCAATCCGGAAGATCCCAAGCTGCAGCCCGGCGATACGATTGTGGTGACAGCCCCCTGCCACGAGAAAAAAGAGTACGTCGTCGGCAAAGATCCCATTCCGGAGGAATTGAACCTGGAAGCCAAGGATCTGCGCTATATCATTGATCACGGCAACGCGGCGGCCATTGACCAGATCATCAGCGATCTGGCCGAGCAGGGCATCGAAGTGGACCGCAACGATATCAAGATCAAGGAGAATGTGGTTCCCGGCTACGACGAGGTCAAGATCAAGAAATTCACCAAGAAGGAAAGCGAGTGCCCCCGGACCCAGCCACCTGGGGATACGGGCATACCCTGCTGTCCGAACGACGGCTCCCAGCCGCCCCCGCCGGGCGGGGAAGGCGGCGATCCCGGCCTGATTATCCGAGATGGCCAATGGTACGAGGAAAACAAGGAGCGCCACGGCCAACAGGCGTCCGCCTATCCTAACGATCCCTACTTCCGCTCCAAAGGGTCCTGGGGCCAGTCCTACGATGATCAGTGGGCGCTCAAGCGCATCGGCTTTTCCGATCCGTCCATCTGGCCCAAGACCGGCGAGAAGATCATCGTTGCGGTAATTGACACCGGCGTGGACTTCCACCATCCGGAACTTTACGGCGCCCTCTGGCGCAACGAGGGCGAAATTCCGGGCAACGGCATCGACGACGACAATAACGGCTATGTGGATGACGTCTACGGCTGGAATTTCGTGGACAACAACAACGACGTTTCCGACAACAACGGCCACGGTACCCTGGTTTCGGGAATTATCGCCGCCTGGACGGACAACTTCCAGGGCATGGCGGGCGTCAACCCCTATGCCCGCATTATGACGGTCAAAGTCACGGATATCGACAACTCCGGCGGCAGCATCAACCTGGCCAAGGGGATTCGCTACGCCGTGGACAACGGCGCCCGCGTCATCAACATTAGCGTGGGAGGAAAAGGGCTGAGCCGCATTGAGAATGCCGCCGTGGAATATGCCCGTCGCAATAACGTCCTGGTTGTCGTCGCCTCCGGCAACGAGGGCATCCAGACCCTGGACTATTCCCCCGCCGGGCTGCCGGGAGCGCTGACGGTAGCCTCCACGGATCTCGACGACAGGCGGGTGAGCTTCTCCAACTGGGGACCCGCCATCGATCTGGCGGCGCCGGGGGTGGACATTCTCTCGCTGCGGGCAGGCAATACGGATATGCTGCTGTTCGAGAAGGACGACTACGAACCCGGCAAGGCCTTTGTGGGCGAGAACAGCCGTTACTACCGCACGGCGGGCAGTTCGTTCTCCGCGCCGTTCGTGAGCGGGGCGGCCTCGCTGATCCTCTCGATCGACCCGTCCCTCACGGCGGAAGAGGTTCGCCGCAAGCTGATCTATTCGGCGCGGGACATTGAGGCGCCCGGCGTTGATCAGTACACCGGCTTTGGGCTGCTGGACGTCCCCGCCGCTTTGAAGCAGGACCCCACCTTCTCGCTGGACCCCCGCATCAAGAACGTGCAGATTGCCCGCTCGGCAAACGGGGGCTTGGTGCTCAACGTGATTGGCACCGTCCATTCGGACCGGCTTAAATCCTACCGGGTTGAGGCGGGCCAGGGCGAAAACCCCTCCGTCTGGAAAATGGTGGGCCAGAAGGGCAAAACCCAGGTGACGGACGACATCCTGGTGACCTTCCCCATCGAAGCGGTGAAGGGGGCGCCCTTGTGGATTCTTCGCCTGGTGGCCGAACACGAAAATGGCCGCGAGATCGAGAACCGCTACACCCTCAGGCTTCAGTAAACTTCAGTAAATGTTGGTTGTTATTGGTTAGTTGGTTTATGGAAAGATGATGATGACACGAAATTTCAAACCCCTTCTTGCCCTGGCGCTTTCCCTCCAGATCGGCGTCATGGTGCCGCAGGCCCTTGCGGCGGCTGCCGCCACCGGGGGCAACACGGTTTCCGTGGCAGCGGCGGAGCATCCTCTGACCCCTGAAGAATGGGAGGCTTTTCAGGACTTTGCCCGTCAGCGCAATGTGCCGATGCTGGACGAGGAGGAGTTCGCCCGGTTCTGCCGGGAGAAACCCGATGCCTGCATCCTGGCCAATATTCAGAATAACAACGAATATGCCGGCCAGCGGGGGCTGGATCACAGCAAACCCAAGCTGTGGGTCAGTGTTTTTGCGGCTATTTACGGCATTTTCTTTCTCGGCATGCTGTACAGTTTCCTTACCTGGCGGCGTGACGGCGGTCAGTTCCGCTGGGAAGGCTCTGATTCCGGTACTCAGGTTTCATCAACTTCCACGTCAACAGGCTTGCCGGTGGCTAATGCGGGTGACATGGTGATCCGGGTTCCGCGCAGCAGCCTCTCGGTCAATTCCGGCGGGACATACAGCGGCAATCAGCTGGGACTGCCGAATGAGTTGTCCAGACTGCTTGGCAGCAACCGGGTTACGGTGGTGATGCCGGGCAATATCTCCTCGTCGGTGGTGTCCGAGTCCGGGCTGGCGCTCGACACCTATATCGATGCCGGTGAGGATGACGCCCTGATCATCGTTCCCCAGAACAGTTTCCGTCCGGAGGACGTGCCCATCTGGACCCAGGCGGCGAAATCCGCGGTTGCCCAGGAGAGCGGCCAGGCCCTTGGCGGTTCCGTGGTGGTAATTCCGCAGACCAACTAGCACAATACAAAACCCCTAGGCGGCTTCCATCCGGGGGCCGTCTTCGGGCGTCTTAGCCGCCATTGCTCACGGCGGACAATCCCGCCAGGAAAGCCGGGATGTAGAGGATCAGCCAGAGCAGCCAGTAATCCTCCACCCAGCGCCTGCCGGAAAGCCATTGGCCAATCAGCAGCACGGCAGCCATGCGCAGGCCCCGGCTGAGGGTGAGCAGGAGCAGAAAAGCTGCCAGATTCCAGTGATAGTCCAGGGCGGCCAGCGTCCAGACTTTGGCCGGGATACCGGAAACCGACTGCGTGAGGATCTCCGGTGCCCGGATGCCTTCCAGTTCGGACAGCATGGCGGCGGCTGTGAACGGCAGGCTGAAAATCATCTGCCGGACAGGCTCCGGCCAGAATACGGCCAGTATCAGCAATAGCAGGGTACCGGCAAGCGACGAGCACAAGGCGGTGATAAACCAGCGCTTGCTTTTCCTGGGGGCGGCAGCGGCATAGGGCAGCAGCAGGAAATCCGGCAGGATGAACCAGACGAGGGCCTCGGCAAAGCTCCATGCACCCAGCAGCCAGTCGGCACCACGCCCGTCGCAGAATCGCCGGGTTGCGGCCATCAGTTCGCGTGAGGTTTCGACGATTTTTCCAGCCATGTCCGTTATTGTTTCAGATGCCAGACCATCGGGGAAGCCGGTTGACATGGCGGGGGCAATATGGCATTTTTAATTGAGAATTATTCTCAGTTAACAGCTTTTGTGGAGTGATCCTTCATGGCCAATGCGGCGTCCCCGGTGGAACCCGTCCTGTACCCGGTGGTTTCCGGTCCCGTTCAGCCCCCCCTGTTTCAGGGAAAGAAGAAAGAGAAGACCCGCCAGACCCTGGCCTGGCATCAACAGTTGCTGGACGCGGGCATCAGCCCGGACGGCCTGCGCCGGTTCGACGCCACCCTGTGGCAGGCGAAAATCAAAGACCGGAAGGGCGAGAAATCCGTGAGGCTGACGGTGGACGGCGGCAAAAAAACGGACTGGAAGGCCCTGAAGAAATGGCTGGCGGAGAAACTGGCCGGGTTCGACAAGGTGGAGATCCGGGAGCGATCCGTGAGTAAATGCTGCCACTCCCCCTGCGGCGGTTGTCTTAACGGCTGTTCCGCCACCCGGAAGGTTTGGGTGGGCTGAGATTCTGTCAGGCCCCCGTCAGGCCAAGGTGCGCAGGGCAAGTTCGAGCCGGTCCGTTCCGTTCAGCGGGTGGGTCTTGTCATCAAAGTCTCCGCGCAGAATGCGCAGGGCCTGCTTTTCCCGTTCGATTTCCCGGCGGGTGCGGATGCCCCGGTTCCGGAAAAATCCGTAACTGGGATATTTCTCCCTGAGCCGGGGAATAAACAGGAACGGGAGCACTATTGCCGGGAGAAGCAGCCATTTCCGGTCGACCCTCAGGCCGAAGAGGGTTCCCATAAAAGCGGCAGCACTGCCCTGGATGGTGATGAACCGGTCGATGTCCCATTCCCGCTCCAGTTCCTGGAGCCGCCGGGTGATTTCGCTTTTGGCCTGGTGGGCATAGCCGTAGACATGGGTTTCAATCTCCCGTTCGATGCTTTCATCCGGCATGAGGCGGCCTGTTTCGGGAAGCCGGCAACCCGCCTGCCCCGATTCCATAAGCGCCCGGTTTTTTCTCATGGCGAAACCCTCCACCTTTTTTCCCAAGGATAACCGCGGTGAATCCTGCGCTCCATCGGGTAACCGGCTAGAAATCCATAGTTCCGCTGGCGGTTTCCAGACAGGTGGCGGATTGGCTGAAGGGCCTGCTTGTGGCAGGATGAAGCGCGTATGGACAGGGCTGCCGACGGAAGCCGGAAACTGCAAGAGAGGGCCATGAAACCGCGAGACGTTGTGATTACCGGAGCAGGGTGCCTGAGTCCGAACGGGTTGGACAAGGCGGGCTTTTATGATGCCCTGTGCCGGGGAAAAAGCGGCATCCGTGCCATCAGCCGTTTTGACACCGACGGGCTGAAGTGCCGTATTGCCGGGGAAGTCCGGGGCTTCGACCCCAGCCTGTGGATCAGCCACAAGGACATGCCCCACGTCCCCCTGGTGGTTCCCTACGCCGTCGCCGCTTCGTCCGAGGCGCTGGCCGATTCGGGCCTGTCACCTGGGAGTCTGGCCGAAGACCTGACTCTTGCGGAACGCCGCCGGTTCGGGGTGGTCATCGGCAGCGGCGGCGGCAGTGTCGAATGGCTGGAGCGCCAGTACCGGCAGTATTTCGATAAGGGTACCGCCCTCAGCGTCTATGCCGTGCCCTCCAACACGATGGGGACCCTCTCCAGCGAAGTGTCCATGAAATTCGATCTCAAGGGACCCAGCCACGTCATTTCCACCGGCTGCACCAGCGCCACCGACGCCATCGGCTACGCCTGGGAGCATATCCGTTATGGCCGGGCCGATCGCATGCTGTGTGGCGGGGTGGATGCCCCCATTACCCCTGGAACAATGGCCGGTTTCTGTCTGATGAAAGTGGTGGCCTGCGACTGGAACGACGCGCCGCATGAAGGCTCGCGCCCTTTCTCCGCGGATCGTGGCGGATTCGTTCTGGGAGAAGGGGCATGGATGTTCCTGCTGGAGGAAAAAAGCCATGCGCTAGCGCGTGGCGCCCGGATTCTGGCAGAAATCCGCGGTTACGGGATGACCTGCGACGCCTACCACCGGGTTCGTATGGATGAATCCGGCGAGGAACCGGCCCGTGCCGTTCACCTGGCGCTGGCGGATGCAGGCATTTCGCCGCAGGCCGTCAGCTACATCAACCTGCATGGCACCGCCACCCCCATGAACGATCGCGTTGAGACCCGTGCCATGCACAGGGCACTGGGTTCCCATGCCAAACGGATTCCGGCCAGCAGCACCAAGTCCATGATTGGGCATCCGCAGGGGGCCAGTGGCGCCGCCGGACTGGCCGCAACGCTGTTTGCCATGGAAACCGGCGTGCTGCCCCCCACCCTGAACCTGGAAACGCCAGACCCGGCCTGCGACCTGGACTACGTGCCGGAGGCAGGCCGGACCCATGACGTGGACTGGGCCGTGTGCAACTGCATCGGCTTCGGTTCCAAGAACAGTGCGCTGGTGGTTCGCCGGGGGGATTCCTGAGCATGTTCTCCAAGCGTCAGTACCGCGACGAGCTGATGGACCTGCCCTCGACAACTTCGGAGGAATTCGGGCAGGCCCTGCGGGACATCCAGTGGGTGAACCGGAACCTGGCCGGATCGCAGATCCTGATGGAAGAGGTGATCCGCATGATTGCCGGATGCCAGTTGTTGGGGCGCCCCATCCGCATTCTCGATCTCGGCACCGGCTCGGCGGATATTCCCCGCGATCTGGTCGATTGGGGGCGGGCGCATGACGTGCGCTTCGAAATTACAGCCGTGGACATCCATCCGGTGGCGGCAGAGGTTTCCCGAAAGCTTTCCGAGGGATATCCGGAGATTGAGGTTATTCAGGCCAACGCCCTGAAGCTGGACTACGCGGACAACCGCTTTGACGTGGCGATCAGCTCCATGTTCATGCATCACCTGGGTGACGAGGAGGCCGCCCGGCTGTTGCGGGAGATGTACCGGCTGGCCCGGATGGGCTTCGTGGTTAACGATCTCGAACGCCATCCGCTGGCCTGGCTGGGGATTTCCCTCCTGGGACGGATCACCGGCAAGGGGCGGATTTTCCTGCATGACGCCCCCCTCTCGGTGCTTCGGGGTTTTACTCGTGCCGAACTGGAGGACGTTATCCGGCAGGCCGGTGTGTCCGGCGTGGAAATTCTTCACCGGTGGCCTTTCCGGTTTGTCCTTTCCTGTGAGAAACGGTGAGCGCCTTGGCGGAGGAGATCGTCATCTGCGGGGCGGGGCCTGCCGGGATGGCGGCGGCCATCCGGCTGAGGCAGGCCGGGTTTGATCCGCTGGTTCTGGATAAAGGCTCGTTTCCGCGGGGCAAACTGTGTGGCGAGTTCCTGGGACCGGATGCCTTTGACTGCCTGAAGACACTGGGCGTCTGGGAGGCCATCCGGCGTCAATCCGCCGGACCTGTGGCAGAAGCCCGGTTCCATCTGATGGATGGGCGTTGCCTTCGGGTTCCCCTGCGCTGGATGAGCCGCCGCCATCCCTACGGGCTGGGCGTCTCCCGCGAGGTGCTGGATGCGGAACTGGTGCGCCAGGGTCGGCAACTGGGCATTCGGGTGATGGAAAAGGTACGGGTGCTTCCCGAAGTCCGTTTTGAGGGCGGTGTTTTCCGTCTGCGCCGTATCCTGGCGGATGGGACGCGGCAGAACCTCTCCGCCCGGCTGGTGGTGGATGCCGCCGGTCGCCATGGCGGCCTGCACCTGTCAGGACAACCGGCGGACGAGGCCTTGCGGGATCTCGAACGGCTCGGACTCCAGCGGCATATCCGCCTGGCCGAAGCGCCGGACCCGTCCGTCCTCTCCATGTTCTTTTTTCCCGGCGGTTACGGGGGCATTCAGCCCTTGCATGACTTTCATGAAAACCGGCTGGCCAATCTGTGCATGTATGCGCCCGCCGAAACGGCCCGTCATGCGCGGGAGGGTTTGCCCCAATTGCTGGAAAACACGATGGGGCACAACCCCGTGGCCGCCCGGCTGCTTGATGGCGCGGAAAGTGCCGGACCTCTTCGCACTACGGCCCGAATCAACCTGAAATGCCGCCCTTCCGGCCTGATTCGTCTTGGCGACGCCATGATCACCGTGGACCCGGTGACCGGCAGCGGAATGGCGCTGGCCCTGCAGACGGGCCTGATGGCAGCGGGCATTATTGCCGACGGGTGGCGGCGGGGATGGGATCAGGCCCGAATCCGTCGGGCGTACGACCATGCGTTTCATCGCCATCTCAGCCTCAGGCTGGCGGTGCTGGGCTGGCTGAGGCCCCTGCTCTTCTCTCCGGGCATTCAGCACCGGGTGCTGCCCCTGGCCCGTCCGGCGCTTCCGCTGTTAACCGCCGTTCTGCGGTGAACCCAGCGTAAAGTGGAACGCGGCGCCCTGGCCGGGTTCCGACTCAACCCAAACCCGTCCCTCGTGCCGGTCGATGATCCGTTGCACGGTGGAAAGGCCGATGCCGGAACCGGGGTATTCCGTCGTGGAATGCAGCCGTTTGAAGGGGAAGAAAATCTCGGCGGCGTATTTCATCTCGAAGCCGATGCCGTTGTCGCGGACGGTGTAAACCGTTTCCCCGACCCGCTCCTCGGCACTGAACTCGATTCGGGGTCTGGCCGCATGCCGGGTATATTTCCAGGCATTGCTGACCAGATTACGCAGCACCACCGCGATCAGACTGCGATCTCCCTGTCCCGTGACGTTTTCCTGGATCACAAATTCCACCGGTCGCTCCGGCTCCAGTTCGCGCTGCTCATGGCAAACTTCCGTCATCATTCGGCTGAGATCCAGGGGCTTGGGGTTCAGCTCCCAGTTGTTGGAACGGGAGAAATCCAGCAGGTCTTCCACCAGGGTCATCATGAATTCGCAATTCTGGGAGATCCGGCCCAGGTCCTCGCGGTCCTCGTCGGAGAGATTCGCCGCCCGGCTGAGCAGTTTGCCGGAATACACGTTGATTTTGCGAACCGGCGACTTCAGGTCATGGGAGACGGAATAGGTGAAGGCCTCCATCTCCTTGTTGGCCCGCTGAAGCTGGCGGGTACGCTGCAGCACCTGCTCCTCCAGGTTTTCGTTCAGGTGCTGCAGTTCGGCCTCGGCCTTCTTGCGTTCGACGATCTCCCGCTCCAGCTCTTCGGGGCTTCTCAGCGAAAGGGCACGCGGCACGACGGGAATCAGCGCCGCCACGGTGATCCAGGAGACGACGGCCGTATAGAACTTCAGCACGCCGGAGAGCCGGTAGTTGGGCCACCAAAAGATGATCACGTCCATCAGGTGGGTCAGTCCGCAGGCGAAAATAAAGGCGCAGAACAGGTAGAAAATCCGGGGAAACGGCAGGTCCTTGCGTTTTCGGACAAAGAAATACAGAACGCCCGGTATGGCGAAATAAGCGGCCCAGATGGCCGCATCGGACGTGATGTTGAACCAGCCGTGAAACGCCGTCCAGTTGCCGCAGCCCCAACGCTTCGGAAAATCCGAGGCATCGAACAGCCGGACGAAAAATTCAATGACCTGCTCCATGACCTGCTCCATCGATAAGGCGTCACTCCCTGTCTTTCAAGGCTGATTATCAAGCAGAGTATACATTATAAAACGAAGTATACAACTTTGCGGCTTGCCGGATGGCAAGGACCATTCTCAAGCGGGCGGGAATGCCGGTTAACGCAAGAAAACGGCTATCCGTTGACGATGCGGCCGCCGTTGGGATGCAGCACCTGACCGGTCATGTAGGATGAATCCCGCGACGCCAGAAACACGTAGCATGGGGCCACCTCGAAAGGCTGTCCGGGACGCCCCATCGGCACCTGCTCGCCGAAATGGGCCACGTGGTCCGGCTCGAAGGTGGCGGGGATCAGGGGAGTCCAGATCGGGCCGGGGGCCACGGCGTTGACGCGGATGCCCTTGTCCAGGAGCGATTCGGACAGGGAGCGGGTAAAGGTGACAACGGCCCCCTTGGAGGACGAGTAGTCCAGCAGGTGCCCCGATCCCCGGTAGGCCGTGACCGAGGTCGTGTTGATAATGGCGCCTCCGGGCCGCATGTGGGGCAGGGCCGCCTTGACGAGATAAAACATGGAGAAGACGTTGATGCGAAAGGTTTTTTCCAGCTGTTCCGCGCTGATATCCCGGATGCTTGTCCGCTCATAATGCTCTGCCGCGTTGTTCACCAGAACGTCCAGGCGGCCAAAGACCTTTACCGTCTCTTCGATCACCCGGCTGCAGAAATTCTCGCCGCTGATGTCCCCGGCGATGGTCAGGCACCGGCGGCCATAACCCTCCACGATGGAACGGGTTTTGTCCGCGTCCTCGTGCTCATTAAGGTAGACGATGACGACATCCGCTTCCTCCTTGGCGTAGATGACGCTGACGGCGCGGCCAATGCCGCTGTCGCCGCCGGTGATGACGGCGATCTTGTCCCTGAGCTTCCCGCTGCCCCGGTATTCGGGATCGTCAAACCGGGGTTGCGGGCGCATTTCCTCTTCGCGTCCCGGCTTGTGCTCCTGGTGCTGGGGCGGCTGCAGCGAGGTTTCTTCCATTATCATGCGCTTCCGTTTCCCTCATTGACCAGTAGTCTAAAAGAGCCTGCGGCACCTCTCAATCGGCTATCTGTTTACCTGCATAGACCGTTATGTCCTGTCGCGGTTCAGGCATCTGGCGAATACCGGAAAACCGAAACAATCCCATAGAATTCACATCGGTAAGTGTGTTGAAGGAGGTTGCCGATGGATGTTTTCAATATGCTAAAGCAGGAGCATGACGAGGTGAAGAAGGGGCTGCAAAAGGTCATGCGTGCCATGGACCCGGCGGATTCCGGCAAATTGCGCAGGCTCTGCGCTGACCTGGAACGCCACATGGCCGTCGAAGAGGAGGTAGTCTATCCGCGCCTTCGAAAGATTGACGAAATCAGCGGCGTGGTAACCGACGGGTTTGAGGAGCACAAGGAGATCAAGGACGTACTGAAGCAACTCAAAAAGAAAGACATGGATGTGGAATCCTGCGAGGAGGAGTTGCACAAGCTGAAGGACCTGATCGAACACCACATCCGCGAGGAGGAAACCCGGAGTTTCGAGGTGGCAGCGAGGACCCTCTCCGAAAGCGAAATCGACCGGCTCACCGAGAAAGCCCGTGACACGAAAGAAACGTTCAAGCCTTCCATTGTCGTCTGATATTGTCTGAGGCTGCCTGAACCGCCGGATCGCAGACCGGGGCCGGAAGGGACATTCCGCCACAGGAAACCCTTTCGGCCCGCTCCATGCAATCTTTGGGTCAGACCGGATCGTTTTTGCGGGCGGACATAACGGAACGGTGGGAGAGGATTCGAACAGGCAAGGCTCCCGGCAGTTCCCTTATCCGTCATTCGGATTGCCCGACTGGCGCTGAAGACCGTCAAGCCGGCCCGGCTTCAACTTTTGTAAAGATCCTGGGCGGAAACTCAAGTGGAAAAGCCTTTTGCCGATACCTGATCTGATGCATGACGGCCATGCGCTTAAGGAAAGGATAGAGGCAAGAGATGCGGAAGCGATCCCCCGGCAAGACACTCGCCGAATACGGCTTGATACTGGCGCTGCTTGTTCTGGCCGCGGTGCCAGCCCTGGCGTTTCTGGGTGATCAGATCAGTGACGGGATGGCAAACAATGCCAATTCGGTCAGCCAGGCTGATCGCCTCTTTGGTCTGCTGGGCGCTGGCGGCGGTGGCGGGGGTGGCAACATCGCCATTGGCCAGCCCCCGGACGTCACCGGTGCCAACGGATCGCCGCCGGTTGAAAGCGAAGGCATTTCGCCGGAGAGCATGGCTGGCTCCGCCCAGGCGGATACGATGGGTTTTGCGGCCATGACCACCAGCGTGCAGGGAGATTCATCCGATCTGATCCGAAACAGCGGGTCCGCCGGGGCGATGAAGGCGCTGGCCAGTGACATCGACAAGGCCATCGACCAGGCCCTTGCTTCGGGCGAGATTACCCCGGCCCAGGCGTCAGCCCTGAGGAACCTGGCCAACCAGGGCCATACCATTGCGGCGGCGGAAAAGATGATCGAGGATCACATTGCGGCGGGCAAGCTGAACGAGCCGATCACCTACAAGGGGACCACCTACCAAAACGCCTTTTACATGGCCTGGAAAGAGGTGGGTTTTGACGGACAGCCCATGAGCCAGTATGAGCCGATGGAAGCGCCAGGGGCGGGCGCGGAGATGAAAAAATTCCAGGAGTTGTACCGGGATCTGAAAGCCCAGGGATTGATGGATACGGAACTGGGACAGCAGGTGACCTGGCTTGCCAATGAAATTGCCCATATCGGGGAAAGTACGGATGATGTCCTTTCACTCCAGGCCAACAAGGTGATTTCGTTGGAGGCATTCAACGAGTTGATGGCCTCCAACGTGACCCACCAGCACTCCACCGCCATCTGCACCACCGGTGGCGTCAACACCTCCACCGGCACCTCCTGCAACTAGGGAAGACGGCTCTACCCGTCCGGCGGATTGAAACGGCCTTGCGATGGCCCTCATAATGGCCGTATGAATGAACCGCCGCTCTGGAAAAAATGGGCGCGGCGCGGGGTCAGGGGGCTGCTTCGGCTCCTGTTCCGGGTCGAGGTCCGCGGGCTGGAACATATGGACAAGGCGTCCGGGCGGCTGGTCATTATCGCCAACCACCAGTCTTTTCTCGATGTGCCCCTGATCTATTCCTTTCTGCCGGGACGGCACGTGTATGCCTACAACCAGGTGACGGCAGACCTATGGTGGGTGCAGGCGGGCAGGAAGCTGGCAGCGGCCACGGTTTACCTGGTGGATACCCGAAATCCCTTTGGCATCCGGCAATTTATCAAATACCTGCGGGATCACCCGGAGGAACTCCCGGTCATTTTTCCCGAAGGCCGACTCACCACCACGGGCAGTCTGATGAAGATCTACGAAGGCCCCGGCATGGTGGCGGACAAAATCGGCGCCCGCCTGCTGCCGGTGCAGATCTCCGGGTCGAAGTTTTCCAAGGTGTCCCTGCTGGGGGGCCGGATTAAAACCCGCTGGTTTCCGAAAATCACCCTGGATGTGCATCCGCCGGTTGCGCTGGAACCGCCGGAGGATTCCGTGGGCAGGCGGCGCCGCCAGACCCTCTGGCGACAGCTCCAGCGCACCATGGTGGAATCCGCCTTTTATTCGCGTGATATCCACCGGCTGCTGACGGAGGCGCTGGACGAAACGGCCCGCCATTATGGCTCGCAACGGGTTTTTCTCATCGATACCCGAACAGAGAAAAAGCGGACCTACCGGCAGTTCAAGGCGGCGGTCCGGACGCTGGGCCGTTTCCTGGCAAAACGCTACCCGGATGACGAGAGAATCGGCATTCTGCTGCCGACAGTGCCGGAGGCCATGATCCTGTTTTTCGCCCTGCTGTGCGAGGGCAAGACCCCCGTGATGCTCAACGTCACCACTGGCAGGCAGAATCTGCTGCAATCGCTGGACACGGCTGAAATCCGGCGGGTGATCACCGCCCGCGAGTTCGTGGAAAAATCCCGGTACGGCGATACGATTGAAGCCATTTCCGAAAAGGCCGACCTGCTTTACCTGGAAGACCTGGCCGGGGAAATCCTGATTTGGCGGCGTCTTCAGGGATGGCTGCTGTCCTGGCTGCCCTATCCCCGGAGGCAGGCTCCCGATGATGCGGCGGTGGTGCTGTTTACCTCCGGAACCACCGGGGCGCCCAAAGGCGTGGTGCTGACCCATGAGAACATCCTGGCCAACGCCTGTCAGATCGAGTCCATGCTGGACCTGAACCCGGCTGATCGGGTGCTCAACGCCATGCCGGTATTCCATTCCCTGGGCCTGGTGGCCGGTACGCTGATTCCCATGCTGCTGGGTGCGCGGGTCTGCCTCTATCCGACCCCGCTGCATTACCGGATGGTGCCGGAGATGGCCTATATCTCCCAGGCCACTGTTGTGCTGGGTACGGATACCTTCCTCTCGTTCTATGCGCGGGTGGCCAACCCGTACAATTTTTTCAGCACCCGCTACGTGTTTGCCGGCGGGGAGAAGCTGAAGGAGAGCACCCGGCAGCAATGGATGGACACGTTCGGCATCCGTATTCTGGAGGGCTACGGCATTACCGAAACTTCACCCATACTGGCGGGCAATACGCCGTTTCGAAACAGGAGCGGCACCGTGGGCCAGATGATGCCGGGCATCGAGTACCGCCTGGAGCCGGTGGAGGGTTTGAAAAATGGCGGACGCCTGTTTGTGCGCGGCCCAAACGTAATGAAGGGCTATCTTCTGGCTGACAGACCCGGCGAAATCCAGCCGCCAAAGGATGGCTGGTTCGATACCGGCGATATCGTCAGCGTTGACGACGAGGGGTTTGTACGCATCGAGGGCCGGGCAAAACGTTTTGCGAAGGTTGGTGGCGAAATGGTTCCCCTGGATGCCGTGGAGGAGTTTGTCAGACAGGTATGGGCACGTGCGGATCACGCCGTGCTATCCGGCTTGGAGGATGAAGGAGGAGAAGCCCTGGTACTGGTGACCGAAAAGGATGACCCCCAGCGCCGGGAACTGACCCGTAAAGCCCAGGAGAAAGGCTTCCCCGAACTTTGGGTTCCCAAAAAAGTGGTCCACCACGATAAACTCCCCCGCCTGGGCACCGGCAAGGTGGATTACCAGAAGGTCAGGGAGACAATAGATTCCTGAAGAGCGGAGAACAGGTAAGACGAGGTAATCAGACTGTACCTGGATATTTCTCCAAATGACTATAGAGTATACAGATTGATTTGTCGTGACTTTCGGCATAATCTTGAGCCAGACAGATTGACGCTCGAACTGGAGGCCACCCCGATGAAACCGCTGAAGATTGTTTCGACATTTGCGCTGCTTTTTGCGCTGTCCCTTTCCCTTTCCCAGATGGCAGGCGCGGAGTCACCGCAGATTGACAGTTCAAAAAAAACGAACCTCCTGCTGCCGGCGGTACAGAAGGTCAAAACCGAGGCCGAAGCGGGCAAGAAGGAGGGTCTGGGTGACGCGAAAGACGTGAAGGGTCTTGACGGCCTGAAAGAGGTCAAAGACCTGGGCGGCATCAAGGACACCAAGGACCTGGGCGGCATCAAGGACACCAAGGACCTGGGCGGCATCAAGGACACCAAGGACCTGGGCGGCATCAAGGACACGAAAGACCTGGGCGGCATCAAGGACACGAAGGACCTGGGCGGTATCAAGGACTCGAAAGACCTGGGCGGCATCAAGGACT
>JBDIVN010000014.1:0-100717 GCA_039794365.1 Candidatus Neutrinobacter sp.
CCACCACCCCAGCCGCCGTCTGGACCTCCATCGCCATCATTATCTCCGACTTCTTTTTGACCTGGATCTTCTACGGCACGTCGTTCAATGACAACGGCTGATAAACAAGGAGCAGGATTGCTCCTGCTCCTGAATGCTTGGCTTTGAAAGTCGCCGACTCTACTCGGACATGTCCTCGCCGGAGTCTTCCGGCGTTTCGGCTTCCGATGTTTCGGCCAGGTCAGCCTCTACGTCCGGGACCGAGGAGGCTTCCAGACGCTTCTGGCTGGTGCCCACACCGGCTTCCTTGGCTTCCTGCGAGAGGCGTTCCTGCTCTTCGATGGGGACGATTTTGGTGACCGAGGCCACGAAGTCGTCACTGTCCATGTTCTGGATGCGAACCCCGGTGGCCGAGCGGCTCTGGCGCGAGATATCCCCGGCCCGCAGCCGGACCACCACGCCCTTGGCGCTGACGATCATCAGCTCGTCCTCTTCCTTGACGATGCAGGTGTTGCTCACGCGGCTGTTGGGGTTCTTGAACTTGGTGGAGATGAGGCCGATGCCGCCCCGGTTCTGGGAGCGGAATTCGGTGATGTTGGTCCGCTTGCCGAATCCGTCGTTGGTGATGATCAGCAGATCCGGGTTGGCGTCGCCGGGACAGATGCTGAAGTCGACGATCTTGTCGCCCGCCCGCAGCTTCATGGCCGTCACGCCCCGTGCGGTTCGGCCCAGCGGACGCAGATCCTTCGCCGGAAAGCGGATCGCCATCCCCAGGCTGCTGCCGATGAGGATCTGATCCTGGTCCGTGGCGGGCAGCACCCAGTTGAGGCTGTCCGTGTCTTCCAGGCCGATGGCAATCAGGCCGTTGCGGCGGATATTGTCGAAGTGGGTGGCCTCAATCTTCTTGATCCAGCCGTTGGCTGTCAGCATGACGAGGTAGGGGTGGCTGGCGAAATCGCGGACCGGCACCACCGCGGTGATGTTTTCGTTCTGCTCCATGGCCAGCAGGTTGATGAGCGCCAGCCCCTTGGAACTGCGGCCGCCCTCGGGCAGCTCGTACACCTTCAGGCTGTGGGCAATCCCCCGGCTGGTGAAGAAGAGCACCACATCGTGCATGCCCGCCATGAAGAAGTGGACGACATCGTCCTCGTCACGGGTCTTGATGCCGCCCTTGCCGCGTGTGGCGCGGTTCTGGCGCTCGAAGGTGTCCAGCGGAATCCGCTTGATGTAGCCCTGGCGGGTGATGAAGACGGCCATGGCGTCGTTGGGGGTCAGGTCCTCGATAGAGAACCCGTCGTCCTCACCCGGCTTAATCCGGGTCTTGCGCGTGTCGCCGTATTTTTCCTGCAGTTCGCGCAGTTCTTTCTTAATGATGGTCAGCACCCGGTTGCGATCGGCGAGGATGGCCTTGAAGTCGGCGATTTTCACCTGCAGTTCGTTGTATTCGTTGCTGATCTTCTCGCGCTCCAGTCCGCTCAGGCGACGCAAGGGCATTTCCAGGATGGCGTTGGCCTGGTCCGTATCCAGCGAGTACTTGCTGATCAGCTGCTGGCGCGAATCGTCCGTATCCTTGGACTCACGGATGAGCTTGATGATGTTGTCGAGATCGCCCAGTGCGATCATCAAACCGGCCAGGATGTGGGCGCGGGCCTCGGCTTTGGCCAGCTCGAACCGGGTGCGGCGCTCCACCACTTCCACGCGGTGGTCGATGAACTCGTTGAGGATGTCCACCATGCACAGCAGGCGGGGCTGGTTGTTGACCAGCGCCAGCGTGTTCACGCCGAAGGTGGTCTGAAGCTGGGTGTGCTTGTAAAGGTTGCGGCGAACCACGTCGGGCTTGGCGTCACGCTTGAGTTCGATGACCAGGCGCATCCCGTCGCGGTCGGACTCGTTGCGCAGGTCGCTGATGCCTTCAACCTTCTTGTCGCGGACGAGATCCGCGATCTTTTCGGTCAGGGTCGTCAGGTTGACCTGGTAGGGAATCTCGGTGACCACGATGGCGGTACGCTCCTGGCGGCCATGGCCACCGGGAATCTGTTCGATGTCCGTAACAGCCCGCATCACCACGCTGCCGCGACCGGTCCGGTAAGCTTCACGAATGCTGCTGACACCGATAATCTCGCCCCCTGTCGGGAAGTCCGGCCCCTTGATGTACTCCAGCATGTCGTCGTTGGTCAGGTCCGGATTGTCGATAAGGGCGCAGACCCCGTCTACCACTTCGCTCATGTTGTAGGGCGGAATGTTGGTGGCCATGCCAACGGCAATACCGCTGGAGCCGTTGAGCAGCAGCATGGGCAGCCGGGTGGGCAGTACGATGGGTTCTTCTTCCGAGCCGTCGTAGTTGGGCTGGAAGTCCACGGTGTCCTGTTCGATGTCCACCAGCATGCTGGTGGCGATTTCGGTCAGCTTGCACTCGGTGTATCGCATGGCGGCGGCGTTGTCGCCTTCCACGCTGCCGAAGTTACCGTGACCGTTGACCAGCGGGTAGCGGCTGGCGAAATCCTGCGCAAGGCGGACCAGGGCGTCGTAGACAGCCGTATCGCCGTGGGGGTGGTATTTACCCAGAACTTCCCCGACGACTTTGGCGCATTTCTTGAAGGATTTGTCCGGCGAAAGGCCCAGTTCGTGCATGGCGTACAGAATCCGCCGGTGCACCGGCTTCAGGCCGTCGCGCACGTCGGGCAGCGCCCGCCCCACGATGACGCTCATGGCGTAATCGATGTAGGATCGCCGCATTTCATCCCGAATGCTGATGGGGACGATTTTTCCGTCGCCGAACATGTTTGTCTGTTTTGTACTCAAGGTTGTCTCTACCCTGTTTTAACGCCAACTGGGGGAATTATAATCCAAACAAGGCCGCCCGTCCCCAAATATTACGGAATACTACCGGCGTTACGAGGGCCGAAGATTCAGCTCCCTGAAGGTCATTCCGGGCCGAAGCAGTATGCCGCCAAGAATCCGGGAGAGCCAACCGGGTAAAAAGCCCGCCAGGAAATAGAAACGGTACTGGCTGATCTCAATCTGAATGTCGCGGTCCGACGAGGCGGCCCGAACCACGCCCCGGCGAACGGACAGGATCATGCCGGAAGGATGGCGGTGCGGCTGATGAACCAGCCGGATGCTTTTGAAGGCCAGCATCGTCTCGGCTCCCAGCGGGGTGCTGGCGAAGGTATAGCTTTCCAGCCAGGGCTGAAGCCCCCGGACCTGGTTTCGGATATCTGCCGGGTCCCAGTTCCAGCGGATCATCCCGTCTTCCAGCTTGATGGCAGGGAAATAGCTTTGCAGGGTTTCCTCCTGCTTCAGCGGACGCAGCTTCTTGCCGCTGGCCAGCATCGTCATCAGCTCCGGCACCAGTTGCCGGGCGGCCAGTCCGCATTTGGCCCGCAGCGATCCGCCGGTGTCGTCCTCGTTGATGAGAACGCTTTCCTGCAACAGGATTGGCCCCGCGTCCACGTCTTCCGTCACCAGGTGAAACGTCACCCCGCTTTCGGAGACGCCTGCCCTCACGGCGGAAGCATAGGGGTTGGGACCCCGGTGGGAGGGAAGCTTTGCCGGGTGGCAGTTGATGATGGCAAGGTCCTCGCGCTCCAGCAGCGGTGGTTTGACGATTTCGCCCCAGGAACCGATGAGCAGGCAGCCGGGTTTCAGTTCCTCCATGATCTTTGCGAACCGGAAACTGTTGACCCCCTCGCAGACGATCTCCCTCAGACCTTCCTCCTTGACGAGACGGGCGAAGGCCCGTTCGTATTCGTCCACCTCCCGGCGGCTTTTTTTGCGGGAGGACCAGCGAAACACCCCGACCACCTCACAGTCGCCCTCGGCGTCCAGCAGGCCCTGTAGCAGCGACAACCCCAGGCAGCCGAAGCCCAGCAGGATCACCCGGACGGGTTCGCGTTTACGCCGCCGGGCGGGAGGTCTGGGTTGTCTTGCCTGCGCCATGCCTGTCCGTTCAGCCGCCGGTTTCTTTCCCTACCCTATCTATTATATGCCCGCGCAGGCAGTGGAACAGGAATGAAAAAACATTCAGCGGAATGATTTTTTCAGGAAATTTTAAAAGATTGATCCCCTGGCCGATGTCCTCCCCGAAAGTCCGTTCTATTCTGGATAGTGTGGAGATATATTCCTTCCGTTTTTCAGGAACCTCTTGTATAATCAAAAGCGTCTAGTGTGTGAATGCTGGCGCGTGAAGAGTTCCGATTCCTGTAAATGGAGTTAGAGAATCGAAGAGAGTCTGTCAAGGGTGAGCATCAATCGTTCCTATTCTTATGCCCGCTATGATAACGGTGCCCTGCGGCCCCGGATGTCTGAAGGCTATCTGCATGTTCAGCGTGTGCAGTCGCGCTTTCGCAAGCATGCTCCGATTGTCCAGTACACGGTTTACAGCCTGATCCTGCTGGCCGTCGTATTCGGCCTCTTCCAAGCGGTCCGCGCCATTGCCTACGACACTTACAAGCTCTCCGTGCTGCTGGGTCAGCGGACTACCATTGATCAGTACCATCGCGAGACGCTGGCGGAAAACACCCTGCTGAAGGAAAAAATCGCCATCTACTCCTCCACCGCCGGCATTGAGGAACTGGCCCGCAACAACCTGGAGATGGTCGGCCCCGACGAAGTGCTGGTCCGCCTTCGCAAGTAGATTTTTTTATGAGTTTTGACAAAACAGGACGGTTTCAACCGTCCTGTTTTGTTATTGGAGTTGTGGAAACCCCCTGCGTCATTCCCGCGAAAGCGGGAATCCACTTCTATAAACCTGCCTGATGGATTCCCGCTTTCGCGGGAATGACGGGATAGCTCGGATATAGGACGGGCTTGATCCCCTGTTTTGAAGGCTTTACGCCCAATCCCATCACGAAAGGGCCGAACGGCCCCAAATGAAAATGGGGCCAACTTTCGCTGTCCCCATTTTCAATGTGATACGTAACGGTCTACTTGTTGACCATTTCGCGGAACTGTTTGCCGGCGGAGAACGCAGGGACGTTCTTGGCGGGGATCTGAATCGATTTGCCGGTCTGCGGGTTGCGGCCGGTACGGGCGGCCCGCTTGCGGCGCTCGAAAGTTCCGAAGCCCACGAGGGTCACTTTTTTACCTTTGGCGACCGTTTTTTCGATCGCTTCGATGGCGGAAGCCAGAATCTGACCAACCTGCTTCTGCGGGTATTTGGTTTTTCTGGCGACTTCTTGTACGAGTTCTTCTTTATTCAAGGGAGTTCCCTCCTTCCATATCCTACAGACCGGATTATACGGGGTGGTGTGTAAAAATGCAACTGTTCAAGACCACGCGATGAACAAATTTCCACGTTTGCAGCCCCCTTTTTCAGGGGTGTCAAGAACTGTTGCACCGATGGGAAGGGCGTTTTAGCCCTATACAGACCGGTCTGGAACTGTTTTGAAAATATTTTTCCGGCTGCCTCAACGATTCCCCCGAAAGGTGTACTGAAATATATACCTATGAGGACGTTTCCTGAACCAGATCGATCCCGGAACTGGTTCCCAGGCGGGATACCCCTTGTTCCAAAAAGTGGAAGGCCTGTTCCGCGTTCTTGATGCCTCCACTGGCCTTGATCTCGGTCGGGGCCTTCATTTCATCGATGGTTCGACGGATGATGCCCACCCCTTCCGGTGTTGCGCCCCGGCCTCCATTCAGCATGCCGGTGGAGGTCTTGACCATGGCCACGCCCGCTTCCACGCAGGCGCGGGTGGCCCGGGCAATCTCCTCATCCGTCAGCAGGTCCGTTTCGATAATCACTTTCACCGGGCGGCCCTGGCTGGCGTTCTGGATCTCGTGCAGTTCAGCGAGGGTTTCGGATAGATTGCCGCCGGAGGCCATTTCACGCTTGAAGAGGGCGACGTTGAGGACGAGGTCCAGCTCATCGGCGCCATTCTTCAGGGTCTCTCCCACTTCGGCAAGCTTTTCCATTGTCGAAGGATTGCCCACGGTGGCGGACTGCTTCTCCGCCGCCAGATCCATTTTCTCCTGGGGGAATCCGATCACCGTCGCCACTTTGACATCCGAACCCTGTAGTTCTTTTTTAGACAGCGCGATGTGCTGCGGACGGACGCAGACGGCATAGAATCCGTAATCTTTGGCTTCCTGGCAGAGCTTTTTAATGGCGGCTTCCTGATCCTCACCGGGGGCAAAGGTCAGCTTGGTGTGATCGATGGCACGCACCAGTGTCTGGCGGTCACGCTTGAGCGGTTTGGCTTCGGCTACGGTCATAAATACATCCTCCTCCTTGGAATCCATCATTCTGCCCTTCGGGGGCGATGCCCCCCTTTTATTCTGACTTCCGGCGAACCTGACATCTGAAAAAACCGGTTGCGTAAGAGTGTTTGTCCCCCCGATCTTATTCATCATGTCATCCCCTTCCATTATTCTCTCTCAAGCGCCAGGCTCAAGCAAAAAGCGATACCCGTCTCCCCGCGTTTTCCCGGACAGGGTTTTCGGCGCCTGCCGGTTTGCGATCCGGCAGGTGGACCGTCAGCTTGATGGGCCGGTGATCCGACGCGACCGGGTTCACGTCCCCGCAGACGCCAAAGTCTTTCACCCGCATCAACAGGTTGGGCGAAACGAAGGCGTAATCCAGCTTGGCCTGTTTTTTACCCCGTTTCCAGGTATACACCCGGCCCTTGCTGTTCTCAAAAACCTCCACCAGCCGGCGGCGGGGATTCGGGTGGTTCTTTCCAGCCAAGGTGTCCAGTACCTTGCGGCCGTGTGCGTCGCCGATGACGTTGCCATCGCCGAGCAGCGCATGGAACCCGTCCGGCGCCTCGTCAAAGGCCTTGTCGATATAGCTTCGACCGGTTTCGGCGGCATACAGCTGGGCGATCCGCCGCTTCTGGCTGCCCCCCGCACGCAGATGCATGTTGAACAGGTTCAACGGTTCCACCCCCGGCGCCTGGAGTTTCACCTGAAGCATTCCTCGCAGCATGTCGGCGTTCTCACCGGCGTAAACATGCGCGGCGTCCTCCTGGGAGATATCCGCCTTGCTCAGGACCGCCAGGCGCTGGGAATCCTCGTATTCGAAGCACGAGATATTGGGATAGCGTCCCTTGAGATAACGTTCGTTGAGTTCCGCCACGATCTCCCGGTCCCGGACCTCCTGGAGTGCGATGACATCGGGATCGTGCGGCAGGATCATCCCGGCGATGGCCTGCGCCTTTTTCTCGTACTGGCCGCCGTCCAGCCTTACCAGGTGGTTGGCGTTGAAGGACATGATCGTCAGATCCCGCCCGGCAAAGCGGACCCGGCGCGTACCGAACAACGGCACGGGCTGGCTGGCTGCGGTACGGACAGGCAATGGTCTATGGGTATTGGCGATTCCCCTGACATTCAACGGACTGTTTCCTGAAAATTGGTTCCCATCTCACTGGTGAGGTATTATACCCTTAAAACGGCGGGACATAAAGCGCCGTGGCATGACTGAAACATGCGCTTTACAAACCGTTCCACCTTTTAATCAAGTCGCAGGGGTTTCAAAACTTGCCATTTCGCTGTCTGGATGAAACCGTCATTCCCGCGAAAGCGGGAATCCATCACCAGGTTTGCGGAAGTGGATTCCCGCTTTCGCGGGAATGACGGTATTGGCGCTCTATTCCAAAGTCTTTACGCCCAATCCCATAATGAAGGAGTTGAACGGCTCTAAGCCTGGTAATCGAAAAATCGGGCTTCGGTCTGTTCGGTTTCGAAGTCGATAACCACGGGGAGGTGGTCGGAGACGGTGTCCGTCCATTGCTTGCTGAACTGCTCGCGGGTAGTGGCGGGCTTTTGGATTTTTTTCACGAGAAACGGCGAGACAAGGCAGTCATCAAGCCGCCTGCCGGAGACATGGGTGGCGGTGGCGTCCTTGGGAGAGGCAAAGATCATCCCGCTTTCCGCCAACTTTTTCAGCAGGGACTTGTCGTGCTGCGTCGGGGCCAGCAGGTCCATGTTCAGGTCGCCCATCAGGACAATGCGGGCATCCGGGTCTTTTTTCAGGCGCTTCTGCAACACCTGGGTGGCGATGGTATACTCGCGCTGGCGCTTTCGCATATCGCGCTGGCGGGCCTTTTCGTCCGGGTGTTCCGGTGGCTTGATGGACTTGGCATGGACGTTGATGACCTTGAAGTTCTCCGGCCCGGATTCGGTGTTGAAGCGGTAGGTTACCTCCGGAAAGTCCCGCGTGAAGGCACGGCGGCCATGAACCATCGCTTCGGCATGGCTGATGCGTTCCGTGACCTTGAAGTCTTTTCGGGCCATGTAGGCCAGGCCGGGGTTACCGTCTTTCGGGTCCCGGTCAAAGTAGTCGATGTTCGGGTACTCGCCGTTCAGGTATTTTTTGTTGAGGGTGTACAGGGAATTTTCGTTATTGATCTCCTGAAACAGCAGAATATCCGGCTTGTGGGTTTCGACGACACGTTGGATGGCCTTGAGCCTGGCGGGCTTGGAATTTTCCACGGAGAAATTCCGCAGGTTCCAGGACATGATTCGCACCTGCCGGCCAAACAGAATATCCCGACTTAGCGTAAAAGCCGGTTTTTCAGCACTTGTCCAATGCGATGGCACCGGCGTAATCGCCTGAAGCTGCATTCGGTTCCCCCAACCTTGTTTGGATCGGGAGGATTATCGCACAGAAGCGCCAATCTGTCATGTTTTTATAAATTTGAGCATTGTCTGTCACTACCGTGTCATTCCTGCGAAGGCAGGAATCCATTCCCTCGGAGCCGCGAGAGACCTTCAGACAATCATTAATGGATTCCTGCCTTCGCAGGAATGACAAAGAGAGGGGGAATGACAGCACTGACGCCCTGTTCCGAAGGCCTTACGCCCAATGCCATAACAAACGAGGCGAACGCCTCCTAGAAGTCTGGCGTCAGGATGTCTTTCAGGTCCTCGAAGGTCAGCAGCTTGCCCATGCTGCGGTCGGCGGAGATGATGGAGTCCACCAAGTCACGCTTGCGGTCCTTGAGTTTCATGATCTTTTCCTCCACCGTGCCCTTGGTGACCATGCGGTAGACGAAGACGGTCTTCTTCTGGCCGATGCGGTGGGCGCGGTCGGCGGCCTGGTCCTCGGCAGCCGGGTTCCACCAGGGGTCGTAAAGAATCACGTAGTCGGCACCGGTCAGGTTCAGACCCGTGCCGCCCGCCTTCAGGCTGATCAGGAACACGGGGATGGAATCGTCGTTGTTGAAGCGGTCCACGATGTTGCCGCGCTGGTCGGTGGGGGTTTCGCCGGTCAGGTATTCGTAGCGGATGCCTTCCACTTCGAGCCAGGAGCGCATGATCTTGAGCATCTCCACGAACTGGCTGTAGAGCAGGATACGTCCGCCCTCGGCAATAATCTCCTGGACCATGTCTTTCAGGGTGTCGAATTTGCCGGACTCGTTGACGCCCTGGGACAGTTCGGGACCCATCAGCTTGGGATGGCAGCAGATCTGACGCAGGCGCAGCAGGGCGGAGAAAATGGACATCTGGCTGCCCTCCAGGCCGGTGGCGGCCACCTGCGAGAAGACCTGCTCGCGGGTCTGTTCGAGGATTTCCAGGTAGGCTTCCTGCTGTTTCTCCGTCAGTTCGCAGTATTGGATGCTCTCCACCTTGGGCGGCAGCTCCTTGGCCACGTCCTGCTTCAGACGACGCAGGATGAACGGGAAGACCTGCTTCTTCAGACGGCGTTCGGCGTCAATGTTGCCCCGCTCCTCGATGGGGGTGACGAAGCGGTACCTGAACTCGTCGATGTCATACAGGAACTTGGGCATCAGAAAGTCGAACACGGACCACAGTTCCAGGAGCCGGTTCTCGATAGGCGTACCCGAAAGCGCCAGGCGGTGGTTGCACGGGACTTTCTTGCTCGCCTTGGCCGTCTGGGACTCCCAGTTCTTGATGTTCTGGGATTCGTCGAGGATCACGTAGCGGAAGGAATAACCCTTCAGCGCCCGCACGTCGCGGCGCATGATGGAATAGCTGGTAATGACCAGATCCGCGTTTTCAATCTGCCGGTAGGATTCGATCCGGTTGGGGCCGGTCAGGTTGAGGATCTTGAGATCCGGCGTGAATTTTCGGGCCTCGTTGACCCAGTTGTAGACGATGGAGCTGGGGCAGACCACCAGGTTGGGCCGGGGGCCGTTGGTGTTCTTGGCATGCTGCAGCAGTACCAGGGTTTGCAGGGTTTTACCCAGACCCATATCATCCGCGAGAATCCCGTTGAGGCCGTAGGAGTACAGGAACCAGAGCCAGTTGAAGCCCTGCTTCTGGTAGGGGCGCAGCTCGGCGTTGACGTTATCCGGCACCGGGATGTCTTCGAGGGTGTTGAAGGAGGTGATGAGATGCCAGAACTCGCCGAATTTCTCGCTGAGGTCCAGCTCCACACCCTGCTCCGTCAGTTCGGCGATCAGACCGGCCTTGAAGGTCTCGATGCGGTAGATGTCGTAGTCGTCCTCTTCCAGCTTTTCGGCATCCAGGGCCTGGAGGGTGCGGCCAAACTGGAGGATGGTGGCCAGCGGAATCTCCACATAGCCCTCGCCCGGCAGCAGGAAGTACTTCTTGCCCTGCAGCATCTGTTCGCGCACGTCGTCAAGGTCCATCTGACGTTCGCCGATACGGCAGAAAATCTTCATGTTGAAAAAGTCGACGGACTTGTCGAAGTCGATGGCCGCCCAGACCTTCAGGGGGTCGTCGGCGACCTTCAGGAAGCCGAAGTCCTCGTTCTCGTCCACTTTCTTAACGGTCCAGTCACCCTCGTTCAGTTCTTTCAGGGCCAGGTTGTAGAAATCGATGGCGTCATCGCCCTCGGCAAAAAGATAGTTGGTCTGGATAGGCTCCATGTTGCCTTGCAGCAGACTTTCGTAGGCGGCCTGCTCGGCTTTCATATCCCGTTTCACCCAGTAGATGAGATCCTCGCTCTTCTTGACGACCATGACGTAGGGTGTATCCGGAGCGGACTTGCTGTAGGGTACCACCACGCCATCGTAATCAAACTCCAGACTGACCCGGATCTTCAGGGTAACGGGGTCCACCAGTTCCAGGTTCAGGATTTTCTTGGGAGGCCGCTGCTTCAGGGAAACCTGGTGAACGATGTCCGCCTCGTCGATTTCCACCAGCTTGCGCAGCTTGGGGAGATCCTCGTACATGAACTTGCCGCCATCGGCATCCCGGATATCGGTAAACGTATTTTTGGCCAGCTTGTTGGGCAGTTGCTCCAGCGTGTTGGTCAGGGGAAAAAGATGGTTTTTGTAGAGGCCGTAAGAACAGTTGGAACCGAACAGGCCCACTTCCTCCAGCGGGTAGGCATCGTTCGGGTTGGTGCGGTGCCAGTGCAGGGAAACCAGCACGTTGCCCGCGGTGGATACGTTGACCGACATGACCAGTTTGAGGGGTTCTTCCTCAAAGACGATGCGCCGGTTGTTGGTGTCGCACACCTCCTCGCACTGGGCCAGGAGGGCGAAAATTTCGTCCGCCGTGTTGATGGGCAGGTGGTACCAGCCGTCGCGGGCCTGGATCTGCCCCTGGGCATAAACAAACTTCAGCACGTTGATTTCCCGGCGGGTGGCCTCGTTGAACTCATAGTCGCCGGAGGCCTGGATTTCAAGAATCATCTTCAGCAGCTCTTCGATCTGCTTGATGAGCCGCCCGGATTGGCGGTCGAGAAACTTGAGGCTGATGCGCTTGGGCTTTTTCTTCTCGCTGACGAAGATGCGGTAGCTGCCCATATAGTCCTCGACCGTCTCCACGACGTTCGGGTTGCAGATGTAGTCTTCCACGGGAAGGTTCCAGAACTTTTCCCAGAGGTTTTCCTCGATGCTGCGCAGGGCGACGGCCACGGCGTGCTTGCACCATTCCTCCTCAAGGGGGCAGGTGCACGTTGCCTTCACCTGGTCGGGCTTGTAGGCCAGGGTGATCTGGTAGGCCTCCTTGTAGTTGCCTTTCACCTTGGCCTGGATGCCTTCCTTGTTCAGCTTGATGTCCTGGATCTTGCTGTTGCGGTAGTAGTCGTATCCACGACGCCAACTGCCCGCCTTGGCTTGATCCTTGACGTAGCCGAAGTTGAACAGGATTTTAGGTTTTGTGCGGGTTTTGCTCACAGAAAAAACGGTTTTCGGACCGTGCTATTAACAAACAAACTGATACTGGTAATCAAAAAGCCAACTCGATACGCTAGACTGCAAAACAGAAAAACAACAACCGGAAATTCGATAAGCGATGATGCAAGGCGTGCTCTTTAAACGTCTAACCCTATCCCCTTAAAAAACCTGTCCCGAACCGATAGAAGGCTGTCGGAGGGATCACACAACGATCGGAACAAATCATCAAAAACGCCTGCTTCTACTATCATTATACAAATTTCATCCAAGGACATGCACTATTTGAATGAATCTTTAAGGTTTCTGGGTGCACCGCGACAACCGTGCACACGAACCCTCGTACCGTCAGAAAAGGGAGAAGCGCGGTGATTCTGCTGAACCAGTCTGGCATTCTCCTCAGAATCATTCTGGTACTGGCCATTTTACTCAGAATAGTATGGATATGGCAAGAAGTTTCCGCACCGGAGGCGGAAAACATCCGGCTTGCCCTGCTGCCGATGTTTGAAATCCCCCTCGAACTGGCGGACAAGGGGCATCAGCCGCCGCTGTATCCGTTTCTCCTGTCGGCTTTTGCCCTCCTCTCGGATCATCCTGTCTGGCTCAGGCTGTCCTCGGTCCTTGCCGGGGTTTTCCTCGTCATCTGGATGTTCCGCCTGGGCAGCTACTGGGGAACGAACGTGGGAAACATGGCCGCCCTGATCGCCGCCCTTCTGCCGCCGTTCATCCAGCTTTCCGTGACCCTGACCCACGGCATCTGGGCCTGTCTGTTTGCGGCCATGGCGCTATACTACTTCTGGCGCTGGGTCCAGACCCGCCGGGCCGAGGCCCTGTTCGTCTACGAGGTCTGCCTGCTCCTGCTGCTCTATACTGCCTACATCGGCCTGGCCTGGTTTGCCGCGTTCAATATCCTTTTTCTGGCCGCCGCCGTCTTTCACCGGGCGTTTTACGAGGTGTTTTGCAAGCGCTGGTGGGTGAACCAACTGCTGCTCGTCTTCTTTTACCTGCCGTGGATCTTGCAGATGCCCGGACAGTCTGGCCGCCCGGAGGCTGCCGGACCCTTGCCGGCGCCCGTCCTGCTGGCCGGGCTGGCATGTTTTCTCCTGCTGGCAGTCCATCACCTGCGCTCCGTCCGCCGGATTGAAAGCCGCCCGGAGGTGATGCGCCATGTATCCCTGGCGTTTCTCCCGCCGATCGTCATGGCAGGCGGCCTGCACGCCGGAGGACTGGCTTCGGCAGGGATTCCGCTGACGCTGCTTGCCGGTTGGAGTATCATTCAGGTACTCCCCCAAAAGGAGGGTCCGTAAAATTTTTTCAGGAACCTGTGAAACTTTATGGCGTCCGGGGAAGTAACAGAGTGTGAGAGTTGATCACTCTCACGCGTATACAAGTCGATAAAAAGAGGAATTCCGATGAAACAGATGTCTGTTCAGAAAATGCTGAGCGCCGGGTTGGTGCTGTCGTTTATGGCCGTTTCCTTCGCGGCGGCTCCCGTGGCCGACGCGGCCAAAAACCTGGCCAACGGCCAACTGATTGCCTGCGGCAAGGATGGCGGCGATCACCACGGCAAGCGTGGCATGCACAAGAAGCACCACAAGAAAAACCACCAGGAACACTTCGAGAAGATGGCTGCCGAACTGGGCCTGACCGACGAGCAGAAGGCACAGTGGGAGGCGTTTCGCGAGAGCTTCAGGGAGCAGAATGCGGACCGTTATGAGGCCATGAAAGCCAGGAAGGCCGAGTGGAAAGCCGCCGTCGAGGCCAACGGCAAGGAATCCCCCGAAGCCCAGGCCATCAAGGCCGATATGAAAGCGCAATGGACTACCCTGAAAGAGGAAAAAATGGCTCACATGCGCACCATCCTGACCCCCGAACAGTACGAGAAGTTCGAGGCGATGAAGGCCGAGCGCAAGGCACGCTGGGAGCAGAAAAAACAGGAGCGCGAAAAACGGCAGGATCAGGCCCAGTAGCCTTCCGCCGAACTTTTCGGGTGTCCCCGGAAAAGCGTCCCGGTTCTGCCTGGGACGCTTTTCATATGCGTAAAACCTATTTATGCGGAAGGGAAAACCCGATAGAATAGGCTCACGAAGAGAGGTTTGAATAAATCTTGGAACTGTCGATCAACCTTGAAGTTTTGCTGATCCTCCTGTTAATCACCCTGAACGGGGTGCTGGCCATGTCGGAAATCGCCATTGTCTCCGCCCGAAAGACCCGTCTGCAGCAACTGGCCGACGAGGGCGACGTTAGCGCAAGGATTGCCCTGGATCTGGCCAAGGAACCGAACCGGTTCCTCTCCACCATCCAGATTGGCATCACCCTGGTCGGGATTCTTGCCGGCGCGTACGGCGGTGCCACCCTTGCGGAACAGCTTTCCGCCTGGCTCCGCACCTACCCGATCCTGGCTCCTTACAGTAATGCCCTCGGCCTGGGAGTCGTGGTCCTGGTGATTACCTACCTGTCCCTGGTGATTGGCGAGCTGGTGCCCAAGCGTATCGCATTGCACAGCCCCGAAAGGATCGCCTCCCTGGTCGCACGCCCGATGGCCCTCTCCTCCCGGCTGGCCGGTCCGGTGGTTGCCCTTCTCAGCTTCTCGACGGATGGGGTCCTGCGTCTCTTCGGCATCCGGGAAACGGCGGAGCACCACGTGACGGAAGATGAAATCCGAATCCTGATCCGCCAGGGCGCCCAGACCGGCCTCTTTGAGGAGGTGGAACATGACATGGTGGAACGCGTCCTGCGCTTCGGTGACCGCCCGATCAGCTCCCTGATGACCCCGCGCAATGTCATCGAGGCCATCGATATTGAAGACCCCTGGGAGGAAAACCTGGCCAGGATCAAAGCCGTCCCGCACAGCCTGTTCCCGGTGTGCGAAGGGAGCCTGGACAAGGTGTTGGGGATGATCCACGTCAAGGATATGCTGGTGCAGTCTCTTGAAAGTGGACCATTGGACCCCATGCAGGCTCTTTGCCAGCCGATCTTCGTGCCGGAGGGCATGTCCGCCCTGAAGGTGCTGGAGTCCTTCCGGCAATCCAGCAATCATATTGCCCTCGTTACCGATGAATACGGGGTCGTGCAAGGTCTGGTGACGCTTACCGATTTGCTGGAAGGGCTGGTGGGTGATATCCCCACCGTGGACGAACTGGCCGAGCGGCAGATCGTCCAGCGCGAGGACGGCTCCTGGCTGCTGGACGGGATGATCTCCAACGACGAGGTTAAAAAGACACTGGGGCTGGAGTCCCTGCCGGATGAGGACAAGGGAAACTACCAGACCTTGGGCGGGTTCGTGACAATGAAACTGGAGCGCATCCCCGCTCCCGCCGACTTCTTCACGGCTTGCGGCTGGCGCTTCGAGGTCATGGACATGGACGGCAACCGCGTGGACAAGGTCCTCGCCCAAAAACTGCCGGATGATCCGGAAACGCCGGAACCTGAAACCCTCCGGCCATGAACCGGAGGGCTTTGAAAGATGGCTGGGGTGGGAGGATTCGAACCCCCGAATGGCGGAACCAGAATCCGCTGCCTTACCGCTTGGCGACACCCCATTACGCGGTTTTCGGGTCAGTGTCTCTCTTTGGGGTGGGAGGACTCGAACCCCCGAATGGCTGGACCAAAACCAGCTGCCTTACCACTTGGCTACACCCCAAGAGGGACAGAGGCATTGTAGTCGAGGTGAGAAAACAGTGTCAAGGAAGGAGCGCAAGGAAAGCGGTTTGATTGAGCGGGGTCCGTTCCCTCCCCGCGCCCCTCCCTGATCTTCTTCAGGCAAACCCTTTGAGGATCTCGATGATCCGGGTGGTGGCGTCGGGATGGGCGAGCTTTCGGCTGGCGGCCTTCATCTGCTCCAGCCGTTCCGGCTGGGCAAAAAGTTCCTGAAGGACGCTGATCAACGCCTGGGGGGTACAGTCGGCATCGAGAATCATCACCGAAGCTCCGGCGTTCTGGGAGGCCAGGGCATTCATGCGCTGGTGATCCGCCGCGGCAAAAGGGAAAGGAACGAGAACGGAGGGGAGGCCGCAGATATACAGCTCGGACAGGCTCATGGACCCGGCCCGGCAGACGGTGAGATCAGCGCAGGCCAAGACGGCGGCCATGTCGTCAAAGAAGGGACGCAGCAGGTAGGCCGGATGATCGCCGTACCCGGCCTGGTCCGCCCCGGCCTTCGCCTCGTCGTAGAGCTTTTTTCCACTCTGGTGGATGACTTTCAGACCGGCCTGATCGATCAGCCAGGGCAACGCGCCGATAATGGTCCGGTTGAGGCTGAGCGCCCCCTGGGAACCGCCGGTGACGACAAGAATCCGGTCCTGGGCGGACCAGTCGAGGCCCAGCCGCTTCAGGGCTTCTTCTTTTGACAGCGTGCCCAGTTCCCCCCGGATGGGATTGCCGGTAACGTGGAAGCGCCTGCTGCCGATGAGGGCGTTGGCCTCGCCGAACGCGGCGGTGACGCCCGCCGCCCAGCGTCCCATCAGCCGGTTGACCAGTCCGGCGTGTGCGTCCGGCTCGTGAACAACGTAGGGAATCCCGCGTAACTTTGCCGCCATCAGCACCGGGGCGCTGACGTATCCGCCGGTCCCGAAGACGACATGGGGCCGGATGTCATCCAAATACCTGCCCGCCTTTCTGATGGCGCCGCCCAGCGAAAACATCCAGCGAAAAAACGCGGGGTTAGGGCGCCGGGGCATGCCGGAGAAGACAATGCCCTTGAAGGGAATCTGGTTGGCCGCGGTAATCTCCTGCTCCATGCCCGCCTCTTTGCCGATATAGAGGAGCGCCTCGGTGTCCGGGTCGTCACGAAGGACCTCCGCCACTGCGAGGGCGGGGTAGATGTGTCCGCCTGTGCCGCCACCGGTTATGACGATGCGCATGGCTACAGCTCCGAAACGTGAGCGGTGATTTTATAACGAGAGATGCTCAGCAGGATACCGATCATGGCCAGCGTCACGATCATCGACGTGCCGCCGTAGCTGATGAGCGGCAGAGTCACGCCGGTCACCGGCATCAGGCCAAGGGTGACGCAGAGGTTGATGGCCGCCTGCAGGGTAATGACGGTGGTGATGCCGAAGGCGAGCATCTGCCCGAAGTTGCTGGGACAGTTGAAGGCGATGGCGAAGCCGCGCCATGCGAACAGGGCAAACATCCCCACCACGGCCAGCCCGCCGAACAGCCCCCATTCCTCGCAGATAACCGAGAAGATGAAGTCTGTGTACGGGAAGGGCAGGTAGTAGAGCTTCTGGATGGAATGGCCGTACCCTGCGCCGAAGAGGCCCCCGGAGCCGATGGCGTAAAAGGACTGGATCAGGTTGTACCCGGCGTCCTGGGGGTAGGCCCAGGGGTCCAGCCAGCCATCGATCCGGCGTTTCTGGTAGGGGGTCTCCAGGATCTTCTGCCAGACGCCGTAGGCGGCGAACGGAATGATGGCGACAAACAGGTATACCGGAAACCCCGACATAAACAGCATGGCACCGGTGGTCAGCGTCAGGATGATGGAAACACTCAGGTTGGGCTGCTGGTAGATGAGAAGCGTCATGACCCCGATGAGCGCCAGGTTGAGGAAGAATGTGAAGGAGAAGAGCCGTCGCTGGCTGGCCACCTGGGCCATCAGGATCACCGTGGCCAGCTTGGCCAGATCCGAAGGTTGGAACTGGAACCCGAAGGGCAGCGGAATCCACCGCTCGCTCCCGTGGACCGTGACGCCCACCACCATCGTCGCCACCAGCAGGCCGATGGTGAGCAGGGAGAGAATTTTTGCCGTGCGCCGCCACAGCTGGAAGTTGATCCGCGACAGGGTGAACAGGGCGACCAGGCCAATCCCCGTGGCGATGATCTGCTTGAAGAGGATGGAGAAACTGTTGCCGGTTTCCAGTTGGGCCTCGTGGGCGCTGGCGGAATAGACCGACACCAGCCCGAAGACAACCAGCGCGAGGGTGGTGTAGAGCAGCGGCCCGTCCATCGCCGTCACCCGTGTCTTGTGGGTGACCCGCGCGTCCGGCGCATAGGGGGCGCCCTGGTGGGGCAGAGCCTCGTTGATAATCAGTTCCATTGCGGAATGCTCCTGGGAACGCTTTCCCGTAACACGCTAACTCCCTGGCGCCACGGTTCTGCGCCGACTCTCCATCTCTTCCCTGAGACTGCTGACGGAATCCTTAAATGCCTTGCCCCGCTCCTCAAAGTTCCGGTGGGTGTCGAAGCTGGCGCAGGCGGGCGAAAACAGCACCGGCTCCCCACCGGACAGATCGGTCGCCTTGCGGATGGCCTCATCCAGCGATTCGCATGAAAAAAGCGCATCGCATCCCGCCTGGTCCAGGGCGGTGTAAAACCGCTCGCGGGCCTCGCCGTAGAGGACCACGGCGGCGGTGCGTGGTTTCACCTCGCCGGCGAAGCGCTCCAGAAGCTCGTGTTTGTCCCGCCCTCCGGCGATAAGGATGACCTTCTGATCCCCGAAGGCCCGCAGGGCGGAGATGGCGGCATCGGTGTTGGTGGCCTTGGAATCGTTGTAAAAGACGATCTCCCGGCTGCCGTCGCGGATTTCCGTTACCCGCTCCAGCCGGTGTTCCACGCCGGTGAATGACAGGCAGGTCTCACGGATGATCTCCGGCGAAACGCCGGATAAATAAGCCGTTGCCGAGGCGGCCATAGCGTTCTCCCGGTTGTGATCACCCAGCACCTTCAGCTCGTCCGCCGGAAACAGCTCCACCGGCTCCTGTCCGGCCAGGGCGATGGTGATGATGCCGCGGTCATTGATGTATGCCTTGTTCTCCCTGTTCCGGACGGTTTCCGCCTGGCGGGAGAGCCAGAGGATTCGGCTGCGAGTGTTTTTCTCAATGCGCCCGGAAAATTCGTCGTCCGCCAGCACCACGGACCACTCCGGCGACTGCTCGCCCGCGAAGAGGCGCAGCTTGGCCCGCTGGTAGGCTTCCAGCGAACCGTGCCAGTCCAGGTGATCCGGCCTTAAATTGAGAAACACGGCAATCCGGGCGGTCAGCGTCGGCGAAAACTCCAACTGGAAGGAGCTGAGTTCGGCGACAATCTCGTCCGGGTCATGCTTTGCATCCAGAACGGAAATAATGGGCAGGCCAATGTTGCCGCAGGCGGGAGCCTTGCGTCCGGCGGCCTCGAGAATGCGGGAGACGAGGGTGGTGGTCGTCGTCTTGCCGTTGGTGCCGGTAATGCCGATCAGGGGTAGGTTTTTCAGGCGCCGGTTCTCGCGGTACGCCAGTTCCACCTCGCTGACGATCTCGATGCCGCTGAGCTTGAGCTGGGCCAGAATATGGCTTGACGGCGGGATGCCGGGACTGACCACCGCCAGCGGCGCATGGGTGAAGCACTGCTTGGTGTGGCCGCCCGTCTCGACGACGGCGCCCAGATTTTCCAGGTGGCTGCGCTGGGCCTCGTTGGCCGGAGATGCCGGCAGGACCTCGCTGAGAAAAACGTCCCCGCCCCGTTTCAGGACGTATTCAGCAACAGCCGTCCCGCTTTTGGAGAGGCCGAGTACCGTCAGCTTGCGTCCAGCCCAGTATTGATCCCGCATAATTACCTATTGTACAGGAAAAGGGCCACCCCACACAGCACGATTTGAAGAATTACGAAGACGAAAACCACCTTCGTCTCGCTCCAGCCGCCGAGTTCGAAATGATGGTGCAGCGGACTCATGCGGAAGATGCGCCTGCCGGTGGTCTTGAAGGAGGCCACCTGCAGAATGACCGAAAGGGCTTCCAGCACGAAGACACCGCCGATCAGCAGCAGCCAGAACTCCACCCGCCCCAACACCGCCATGGCGCCCAGCCCCGCCCCCAGCGCCAGGCTGCCGGTATCGCCCATAAAAATTTTGGCGGGCTTCATGTTGAAGAAGAAAAACCCCATCAGCGACCCCATCAGGGCGAGGCAAATCATGGCCAAATCCGGGTAGACAGCCCCGATATCCTGATACAGGGAGCCGCTGAATATGGCGGAGAAAGCCATCAGGGAGATAATGCAGGTACCCGTGGCCAGGCCGTCCAATCCGTCGGTCAGGTTCACGGCGTTGGAAGCGCCCATCACCACGAGCATGGAGAACACCGGAAACAGCAGGCCGAGATCCACGCGGAACCAGTTGAACACGGCGACATCCGAAAGCCCGTAGGCGTTCATCACGTAAAGACCCGCACCCAGACCTGCCAGGGCCTGGATTGCCAGCTTGACGTAACCGGAGACTCCCCTGTTGTTCTTCTTGGCGATCTTCAGGTAGTCGTCGATAAACCCCACCCCGCCCAGCAGGAAGATAATGCCCAGTGTGATCAGGGCCTCCTCCGTCAGATACAGGGTTTTCGACAGGTAATAATTGGTCCCGACGCCCACCAGCAGACCGGCCAGGATGACAACGCCGCCTGCCGTTGGGGTTCCGGCTTTGCTCTGGTGATGCCTGGGGCCTTCCTCGCGGATATACTGACCGAAATAGCGTTGTTTCAGGAAGCCGATATACAACGGAGCCGCCAGCACCACGAACAGAAAAGGCGCGGTGAGCATAATGGCGTTGTAGATTTTCTGGGCTTCCATACTCTCTTTTTCCCTGTCCGGCGGGTCAGGAACGCAGCGGGGCAAACGGGCGGAGACCCTCTGCCAGCTTCTCCAGCCGGTAGGCCCGCGACCCCTTCAGGAACAGGAGGGCGTCCTTCAGGGGACAGTTCAGCCGCTGTAACGATTCTATCAGGCTTTGGGCATTGAGGGCATGGTCGTCGCTCCCCGCCAGGTGAACCACGGGAAAGTCCGCTTTTTCGCGGGCGGCTTCCGCAATCCAGGGGCCTTCCTCGCCCACGGTGAACAGGCCGTCGATGCCGCCAAGGGTTCCCAGCCATTCGCCCAGCGCCTTGTGGTATTCGGGCGCGTCGTCGCCCAGCTCTTTCATGCCGCCGATGACGAGAAAGCGCTTCAGTCCGGCGGCGTCCTGCCCCAGAAAGGCGGCAAGCGAGGCTTTCATGCTGGCCGGGTTGGCGTTGTAGGCATCATCGATGATCCAGACATTCTCGAAGCCTGTCAGAGGCTCCCGGTGCCAGCGCCCTTCGGCGGGCTGAAAGGCGCAAAGCCCTTGTGCCAGTTTATCCGTGGCCAATCCCAGCAGTTCGCCGGTTTTCAGCACGGCCAGCGCATTGGAGACCATGTGCTCTCCGGGCAGGGCCAGCTCAACGGCCTGTTTGCCGTATTCGAAGCGCATGCCGCCGGTTGGCGTAGTGGAAATATTCCGGGCCTCTTTCAGGGAGTAGGTATCCAGTTCCCCTTTCATTCCCTGCCTGTGCCAGACCCGCCGGGCGGTATCCAGCAGCAGGGCGTCGTCGCCATTGACGAGGCCGATGCCGGTGTCCGGGTTCAACCCCTCGAAGATTTCGCATTTGGCCTGGGCGATGTTTTCCAGGGAGCCGAGCCTGCCGATGTGGGCTGGTCCCACGTTGATGACCAGCGCCAGATCCGGCTCGGCACAGCGCGACAGCAGGCCGATTTCCCCCAGGCCGCGCATGCCCATTTCCACGATCAGGATGTCCGTGTCGGGCTGAAGCGACAACAGGGTCTGGCTGACGCCGATCTCGTTGTTGAAGTTTTTCTGCGTGCACTGGGTCCGGGCGGCCTCGGAGAAGGCCCGAAACAGCATCTCCTTGGTGGTGGTCTTGCCGGAGCTTCCGGTGAGCGCCACGATCCGGGCCTTCATCCGGCGCCGGTGATGCCGGGCGACGGCAAGATAGGCCTGCGTCGTGTCATCCACCACGATAAGATTCGGAAGGTTGGCCCAATCCGGGTTTTTGGCCAGGCGGTCCTTCTGCGCGAACGCCCCGGCGGCGCCCTGGTCAAAAACCGCCGCAAGGTAGGCATGGCCATCGAAATTTTCGCCCGCAATGGGTAGGAAAAAGTCTCCCGATCCGGGTCTTAACGTCCGACTATCCGTGGAAATCCTCGCCGGTTCGAAGGGTGTCCGCTTTCCGGCAGGGTGACCGCCGGTTGCGGTCAGCAGCTCGTCAAAGGTAAAACGTGCGGTGGTCATACGGTGGCGGTTACGGGCGGTGGCGCAGGCGGGTGCCGTGAACCAGGCTCAGGGCGATCTCATCGGCGGCCAGGTCCCGCGGAAACAGGGTGCCGCTGACCCTGGCATCCTTGAGGCTGGCTCCGTCCAGCCAGGCATCACTCAGATCCAGCGCCCGGAGATCCGCCGCCCGAAGGTAGGCCCCGCAGAGATTCGCCTTGCTGAGGTTGAACTTCCGCAGGTCGTGGCTGCGAAGATGGGCGCTGGTCAGGTCGATTTCGCCGCCGTTCTTTTCCACGTACTGATTAAAAGCGTCGGCACGCTCCTCATGGATTAGATCCAGGGCATGTTGATCCGGCATGATCCGTGGTCCTTATCTTATATCTGAACACCATTATACCGGTTTCTCCCTTGCCGGTCTGCCATCTTCTTCATCATGGCCGGTGTTTTCGGTACGGGTTGCCGGAAGTCCTCCCTCCCGGCAAGCCCGCTGTTAAAAATGGTAAAAAACTTTGCTACTACAACGGTTATATTCGGAACCCTGCGATATGATAGTGACTGTGACACGTTTGCAGCGCAGACACATTCCGGATTGCATCAGCAGGTACCGGACTCGGAGTGGGCTACCGGCGGCGGGTCGTCGAAAAAACGATCAGCGCGGCAGGCTTGGCTGTGCGCACGCATCGGTCGCATGTTCAATCAAGCCCGATAGAAAACAATTCTCACTTTAAAGCCCTCATTACAGGATAAATCTGCATGTATTCAGGTGAAAGAGAAGACGGACGAGAAGAAGGCAGCAATGCCCAGGTGTACCGGATCGTGATTCAGAATCCCAACAGCAGCACGGTGATCCATAACGTGCAGCATGACGAACTGGGTTTCTGGCGTGATCTTCTGGAAGGCACCGTGCATGGGGAGATCCGGATTATCGAGGAATCGACGGACGAGCATCAGGCCGCCTGAGGTTTTTCGGTTCGGGTTGATGACAGGCTGAATAGTGGGAGCAGGCTGGGTAGCGTCTGGAAAATTTTTGAACTTTGCAAGGAGGTGTTGCCGCACACGATAATCAATCCATTTGATCATTTCGTAACCGAATCCAAAGGATACAGATTCAGAGGCATTCGGATAGAGAGAGCAAAGAAAGACATTGGTTAGAGAACATATTGCTCATTAACTTTTAAGAACACCACATCATATTTATTGCGAATCTTTCCACTAAACACTACCAAATAACCGACATCGCCGCTGAGATCCACCAGCGGTTTTTATTTTTCAAAATCATGCCCTGGCATGCTTTCAGGCTCCTTTAAAGCTATGGGAACGACAAACACGTATGCCAGGGCATGATTCCGTTATTTTCAGCCCACCACGGGATTGGCGCGGGCTTTCCCGGCCTGCCCGGAATCGTTATGGGCAGTCTCGTCGTCAATGCCAATCAGGGCCTTTATATAGAGTGTGGCGGATTCCACAAGGGAGATCCACGTTTTTTGCAGGGAGGAAAGCTTGGAGATCCGCTCGAATTCACGGCTGACGGGTTCAAGGTCCAACCGGCCCTCCGCATCGAAAAGCGGGAAGGCATGCCCGCCCGGCCAGAGCCGTTCTTCCACCGAATTGTCGTTGGTCAGCAATTTCAGGACGCCCCGCAGGGCGTTTTTGGCTTCCTGCAGGGCCGTCTGGTTCAGCTTTTTCGACGGGTTGTCGAACCAGTCCCCCACCTGCTGGCGAATGACGGAGTACCGCGGCGTTTTGCCGTCAGGTACCACATAGGTGAATCGTTTCGTCTGGTAGCAATGGTAATTCGGTTTTTCCACAACGGGGGGTGTCATGAAAACATCCTGTGCCTGGGTAACAATTCATACAAAAACCCCTCAATAAAAACTGTTGCCTGTTTGACCCTAGGTAGAATCGACATTTAAACCTGAAATATTTGCCGTCATTACCGCCCCTGCCTTCGCAGGGATAAATTCCAACGGCATCCATTCCGGTTTTTCCGGTCAATGGATTCCGACTCACCCCTATCCCTACAGCTCGGCTTTGGGCCTCGCTTACGGCTATCGGCGTCCGGAATGACAGGGCGTTTCTCAATGAGGATTAAATGTCGATTCTACCTAGTAGTTGGCCAGTTGGTAGGCGGGGATTTCCAGGTTGGCGCGTTCTTCCACGTTGACGCGGATACCGAAAAAGTTCAGGTATTCGAGAATGCCGCCCCGGATTTGCAGGGAAGAGCGCAGGGTTTCCGGCTCTCCCAGGGCGCGGATCTCAATGGGCGAACTGATCCGGGTCTGGTTGACCATCAGGGCGGGGCCGGCGTTCACGATGGCCGAGGTGGCCACCAGCCGCTGGCCGTTAACGGAGATCGCCTTCGCGCCGGCGGCCCGCAAATCGTTCACCAGTTTCAGCAGATCCTCGCTCTGGACCCGGTTGCCCTGGGGTGAGGGACCGGCAGGCTTTTTCCCGGCGGGGGCGTCTTCCAGAACGACCATGATGCCCTTGCCCCGCATCTCCGTCAGTCCCGCCTGCCGCAGCAGCTTGCGGTATTCCGGATCTTCGGAGATGTCTTTCGTGGCGCGTTCGGAAATGGATGCCTGGCTGCTTTCCGCCTCCAGAGAGTTGTAGCGTTTCTGCAACTGGGCGAGTTCGTTCTCCAGGCTTTCCTGCCGGGCCTGCGCCTGGGTCAGCAGGCTGACCAGATCCTGAATGCGCCGTGTCGGCGCGATGTTCGAGCCTTCCTCGATCTTAAGGTGGTTGAGGAAGATCGCCAGCGAGACGGTGGCCATCAGCAGCACCATTGCAAAAACAAAGCCCAGAAAATCCCGGTTGCCGTGCAGGGGAAGGGCTGCCGGAGACCCGGACCCGGCAGAAAGGCTTGAGTCCGCTTCGGCGGTTTCCGTTTCAGGTTTTTCTATGGTTTCTCGCATGGCGCTTGCCGATTGACTGTTCAACTGTGAGCGTACCGTTTCCCACCCTGAAAGTAAAGGACCTGGGGGATGTCGGGCCGGTTCCTTTCGAAATGCGGTAAAATGCTAGAGCAATACCGGAAATTCCATCCGGAAGCATTCGTTTTCGAACAGTTACAAGCAGGCCATCGTGCTGGTTACACCTACATTTATCGTTGAGGACATTACCCTGCTGGACCTGGAGCAGGTCAAGAGCGTGGGTATCCGCGGGTTCATCCTGGACCTGGACAATACCATCATGGCCCCGCACACGGGAATCCTGGAGCAGACCATGCGCGAATGGCTGATTAGCGTGGACGAGGCGGGAATTCGGACTATCTGTGTCAGCAATAACAAACGGATAGCATACTGCGAGGCCGCTGAACAGGTCATTGGAATGCCCGTGATTGGCTGCGCGGCCAAGCCCTTTCGCAAGAACCTGATCCGGGCGGTTGAGCTGCTGGAACTGGAACCTCAACATGTTGCCGTGGTCGGGGATCGTCCCCTGACGGATATTCTGGGCGGCGCCTGGATCGGCGCCCATACCATTCTGGTCGATCCGCTGACCAAGGAGCTGGAGCACGACATTATCAAGTTTCTGAGGAAGATGGAACGCCTTGTTATTCGCACGCCGAACCCCTGAACGGCCCCTGCGGGTCATCGGCCTGATGTCCGGCACCTCAGCGGATGCCGTGGACGGCTGCTGCGTGCAGTTGTGGATGGAGGAGGGGCGGCTCAGGTACGAAGTTGAGGCCACGGCCACGGTGATGATGCCGGAGGGGGTTCGAAAGAAACTGCTGTCCGTGATGAGCGGCAAGGCGGTTTATGTCCACGAGATCTGCACCCTGAACTTTGAGATTGGCGAACTGTTTGCGCAGGCCGCTCTTCAGGTCATGAAAGCGGGCAATCTCGATCCGGTCGCCGTGGACGCCATCGGCTCCCACGGACAGACGCTGTATCATATTCCGCCGGGAACCGAAGGGCATACGCCCAGCACACTGCAGATCGGCGAGCCGTCGATTATTGCCCAGCGGACCGGGATTCCCACCGTGGCGGACTTCCGTCCGCGCGACATGGCCGCTGGAGGGCAGGGGGCGCCGCTGGTCTGCTACGCGGACAACCTGTTGTTTACCCACAACCGCTTTGGCCGCTGCGTCCAGAATATTGGCGGCATTGCCAACGTCACCGTGCTGCCCCCCATGGGCAGCGCTCCGCCGGTGGCCTTCGATACGGGTCCCGGCAACATGCTCATCGATCAGGCCATGGAATATTTCTACGACCGGCCTTACGATGAGGACGGAAAGATTGCCGCCAGCGGCCAGGTCGATCCGGACCTGGTAGGGCACCTGATGGACCAGCCCTATCTGCGTCTGCCTCCGCCCAAGACGACAGGCCGCGAACTCTTCGGCCAGCAGCTGATGACGGATATCCTGCGGTTCTTCACCAACCTGGGCGACGAGGACGTGATTGCCACGCTAACCTACTTTACGGCCCGCTCCATTGCCGACGCCTACCGGGATTTTGTTCTGCCCGTCCAGCCGGTGGATGAGGTGATCCTGGGTGGCGGGGGCGTCTATAACAAGACCCTGGTCAGGTTTCTCAGTGAACTTCTGGCCGAATGCAACCCGGATATGCGAATCCTGACCCACGAGGACTTCGGCATCCACAACAAGTACAAGGAAGCGCTGGCCTTTGCGGTGCTGGCCTGGGCGACCCTCAACAACATGCCCGGCAACATTCCCTCCTGCACCGGTGCTTCCCAGCCGGTTATCCTGGGCAAAATCCTTCCCGGCGATCGCTCGGCCCTTTACGGGGAGGAGTAACACCTAGTTCGCGTCGAGGGATGTGGCGTCCCGGCGGATGTTGTGCAGGGCGGCAGTGACCAGGCAGGCCAGGGGAATGGTGAGCAGCAGGCCGCCAATGCCCGTCAACTGGAGGCAGATCATCATGACCATGAGCATCAGGACAGGATTGATGCTCATGTGGCTCTCGAACATCCGCCCCTCCAGCCAGCGCTGCTTGACCAGGTAGAACCCGGCGACCAGGGTGAAAATGACCAGCGCAAAATAGGGCTGGTCGGTAAAGATCAGGACCAGGGCGCTGGGAATGGCGCCGATACAGGGGCCAAGTACCGGGATGAGCGACATCACCGCAAAGAAGAAGCTCAGGAAGCCGGCGTATTTCAGGCCCAGCAGGGTGTAAATGGCATAAAGCACGACACCGGTTATCAGGGCGAAGGAGATCTGGACGCGCAGGAACTGGACCAGCAGGAAGTGGGACTCGTTCAGGAGGTTCCGGGCAAAGGATCGGGAGGTGGCGGGCAGCAGGCCGACAAAGCCCTCTTTCAGGCTGGGACCGTCCAGCAGGAAATAAAATGTCAGCACCAGGGCGGTCAGGAAGTAGATCAGTCCCGTCAGGGAGGTGGTTACCACCTCGATGGCGTTCATAAATGTGGACGAGGCGTAGCGCTGGAAGTAGTTGACCAGTTGTCCCAATGCCGTTTTCTGCTTCTGCTCCGGGGCTTTCTCAGCCTGGATGACACGGGTTTCGGTGGTGATCTGAACCGATTCCGGAAGGATACCGCCAGGGGCTGTTTCTTTTGCCGGGGTGGTCACGCTTTCCGCCGGAGGATCGGCTTGCTGAACAGGCCGGGAAGATTCCGTTTCCGTCTCTTCGGCGGGGGATTCTCCCAGCCAGTTGAAAAACAGTTCGCCTTCGAACCCGTCCGCCTCTTCTGCCAACAACAGGTCCGCCTCTTCCTCCTCGTCAACAACCGGCTCTTCCGCGATTTTTACCGGCGCCTGTTGCAGGGGTTGAGTGTCGTGTTTTTCCGCGTCCGGCGTGGTGACGGTCAGGAAAAGATCGCCGGTGGAGGTTTCCGTTTGCCTTTCCCCTTCCTCTTTCAGGGTTTTTTCCACGGTTTCAACCCTGACGATGATTTCCTTCGGCTCCCCGGCGTCCTTGTCCGTTTCGTCCTGCTGCAGAACGGATTGAAAAAGCACTTGTCCCAGGCGGATCTCGGAGAGTTTTTCGAGCTGTTCCTCCACCTGCCGGTAATAACCGGGCAGATCTCTGGCAAATCCGGCCACCTGCGAGCCGATAACCGGAAAGATCATGCCCGTGGCGGCGGCGATAGCCAGTATGAAAGCGACAAAGACGATCAGTATCGAGAAAAACCGGGGATTGACGGAGGGCAGCCATGCATGGCGCGAAAGGGCCTCTGGCATCCGGGGCCTGAATCGCTGGAGGATGCGGTCCATGGCGTTGACGGGACCCATCATCAGGTAGGTGATGAACAGCACCCCGGCAATCAGTATCAGCAACTCCTTCAGCAGGGCGGCGCCATGCACCATCAGAACAGCCAGCACCACCAGGAAAATCAGGATGACGTTCCAGCGAAAAATTCGTCCTGTTTTGCTGTCCGGGGCCATCAGTCCGTCCGAACCGTTCGGGTTGCTCATGCGGGCTGGCCCTCCGGCTCGGTTCCATCATCCCGGTTGAAGTGGTGCAGGATGATGTTCAGGATGCTGGCCAGGGGCAAGGCCAGCAGAACGCCCACCAGGCCGGCGAATTTGGCGCAGACGATCAGCGCGAAGATGACGACTACCGGATGAAGTCCCATCACGTCGCCCACTACCTTGGGGGCCAGGATGTTGTCCTTGACGGTCTGGAAGGCGTAGGAGCACAGCCAGACCGGAATGACGACCAGCGGGTCCTCGCTGAACAGCATGACGAGGATACCCGGTGTCAAGCCAATCCAGGTGCCGACCACCGGCAGCAGTTCCGCGATGGCCAGGAACGTGCCGAGGAAAATAGCGTATTCCACGCCAAAAATGCTGTAAATAATGAACATGTACACGCCGGTCAGGATGCCCAGCATCAGCTGGCCCTTGATGAAAGCGAACATCACCTCGTGAAACCGGCTGGTAAAATAGTCCGCCGTTCCCTGGACATTTTGGGGCAGGCATTCCCTCAGCCGGTCCCGCAGACGCCTGCCGTCCAGCAGAAAGTAGAACACCAGCAACAGGCCGGCAATGGTGTAGATAAACCCGTTGACCGTGTTGGTGACCATGTTGGCGACGTTGGAAAGGGCGGAGGTCAGGGCTTTCTCCGTCAGCTGGGAGATCTGGGCGACAGCGTTGCGCAATACCGACTGGTGGATGATCTGCTTTTCCTTCTCGGTGATGACCCCGTTGGGCGAGTCTTCCAGGACGACCCCCTGTTTCTCGGCCTCCTGGATGTCCTTTTCGAACAGGCGCTTGAGGGCATCCGTCCCGAAGGTCTGATCGGTCCAGTCAATGAGCATGATTTCAACCTGGACGAAATACCGGGGCAGATCCATCGCGAAGTCGTTCAGCTGGCGGCTGACAACCGGCACCAATTTAACGCTGGCCAGCGTCAGGACAAAGAAGAAGACAACATAGACGATAATGATGGTAAAACCGCGGGTCAGATCGTTGGATTCCCTGAGGAACCGGACCTTCGGCACAGACCTTCCGAGCAGGAGCAGGCCCTTTTCCATCCAGTTGACCGGACCCAGCAGGATGTAGGTCATCACCACGGCAAGGCCCAGCAGCACGATCAGCGCGTAGAAGAGGCTGCCCAGGTAAAAAATGCCGACAAAAACCATCAGGCCGGTCATGGTGATGACGCTCTGCCTGAAAACCTTCTCCAGCGTGTCGGAAGCCTGCCGTCCCAAAGCCTTCGTGCCTTCTCTGCCTTTCGCTCTATTGTACAGAAAAATCCCCTCCTTTACCCGGAGGAAATTTCGCTTTGCGGATCTTTCATCTCCCCACAGTCGGGCGATATTCTGTACAATAGAGGAGATAGCTAAGGAGCCGGAGTCCTATGATTCTTGAGGAGTTGTTGCAGGAAGTATTCAGCCGGGGGGCAAGCGACCTTCACCTGTCTCTGGGGTTGCCGCCGGTTTTCCGGGTGGACGGCAAACTGATCCGGGGCGATTACCAGCCCCTGACGAAAGAGGATGTCCACCGGCTCATCTTCAGCATGCTGACCAACGAGCAGCGCCGGGTGCTGGAACAGGAGTGGGAACTCGACTGCTCCTACGGCGTTTCCGGTCTGGGCCGTTTCCGTGTCAACGTCTACAAGGACCGTGGCACCTACGCCGCCGCCCTGCGTGCCATCAATTCCACGGTGCCGACCTTCGAAGAGCTGCAACTGCCCCCCATCGTCCAGGAGATTGCCGATCGCACCAAGGGTCTCGTTCTGGTGACCGGCCCCACCGGCTCCGGAAAGTCCACGACGCTGGCGGCCATGATCGACTACATCAACAGCAGCCGGCCTGAGCATATCCTGACCGTCGAGGACCCCATCGAATTTATCCATCCCTCCAAGCGCAGCGTGGTTCACCAGCGCGAACTGGGCCAGGACACCCGGAGTTTTGCCAACGCCCTGAAGTCCGCCCTGCGTGAAGATCCCGACATCATTCTGGTGGGCGAGATGCGTGACCTCGATACCATCGGCCTGGCCCTGACCGCCGCCGAAACGGGTCACCTGGTGATGGGCACCCTGCACACGTCTTCCGCCATGCAGACCGTTGACCGTATCGTGGACGTCTTTCCGCCGGAACAGCAGCAGCAGGTTCGCATCCAGCTTTCCAACAGCCTGCTCGCCGTGTTCTCCCAGGCGCTTCTGCCCAGGCTGACGCCCTCCGGCGAGAAGAAAGGCCGGGTCATGGCACAGGAAGTCATGATCGTCACCCCGGCCATCGCCAACCTGATCCGGGAAGGGAAGGCGGCCCAGGTCTATTCCGCCATTCAGACCGGGGGACAGCACCAGATGCAGACCATGGAAGCCGCCCTGAAGAATCTTTACCAGCAGGGACTGGTTACGTTTGACGACGCGCTGGCCAGAACCACCCGTCCCGAAGACTTCAAACGTCTTGTTACCGGTATGACGCAGAAACGGGCCTGAATACACGCCGTGTATCTGCTCCTGTCCGAATACATCAGTCATCTTGCCGATGAGCGGGGCTGCTCTCCGCTGACGCTGGAAGCCTACGAGCGCGATATTGACGAATTTCTGGAGTTTCACGAGGAATACCAGAGCCGTCCGGGCCGGATCTCCTCCCGCCAGATCAACCAGTTCCTGGCCCACCTGAGAAAAAAGAACAACGCCACCAGTACCATCCTGCGCAAGGCCAGCAGCATTCGGGGGTTTTATGGCTGGATGCAGGAGAAGGGTTACATTGCCGAGAACCCAATGGCGCTGATCGAGTTGCCCCGGAGAACCAAGACCCTCCCCAAGGTTCTGACCGTCAACGATATGAACCGTATCCTCCGTTCGGATCGCCTTTCCATCCAGGACAAGGTGATTGTAGAGCTGCTCTATGCCTGCGGACTTCGGGTGTCGGAGCTGTTGTCCCTGACCGTGGGCAATATCGATCTCGATGGTGGCTACCTCCGGTGCCTGGGCAAGGGCGGAAAGGAACGCCTGATTCCCCTGGGCGATGTGTCTATGGATGTCCTTCAGGGCTATTTTGCGGATCGGGCGGCCAAACCGGAGGATCTGGTGCTGACCCAGGATCTGCTTAATGCGCCATTGTCCAGAAAGGAGATCTGGGAACGGGTGAAGGCAATCGGAAATTTCATCGGCAGGGATATATCCCCCCATACCTTCCGCCACAGTTTCGCAACCCATCTGCTGGAGAACGGTGCGGACCTCCGGGTGGTCCAGGAACTTCTGGGACACAGTGATATTGCGACAACACAAGTCTACACCCACGTCAGCAAAAAACATGCCCGCCAGATCCACCGGGACGTTTTTGATCGCTGATTTTTTACATTTGTAACGATTTCCCCTGGAGGCCAAAGAAACCTACCCTCCGGTCGAAATAAAAAAGTGGCATCATTTCCACTTTCAAGCGGACCAGAGGGAAACGGAACGGATGAAAAACAGTTTAGGCTACGGTCTTTCAGGCGGGCACAGCGCATTCTTCCGCGGTTACTTATGAATCCGCGGAGGATATTCGTCGGCAGGAAAGAAAACTCTGGTGGAACCAGACGAAGTAACGGGAGGCAGCAATGACTGAGAACCGGTTTGCAAAAGGCAATACGCTTGCCGAGTACTTCATTATTTTCGCCCTGGTCGCCATTGCGGCAATTCCTGCGGTTTCCTTCCTGGGGAATATGATTAGCGACGGCTTCAGCAACAACGGCAACATCCAGAGCCGGGGGGCACAGTTGTTTGGCCTGCTGAATTCCGGCGGCGGCGGCTCGGTCGCCACGGCAACGACGCCCTCCCTGTTTCCGGGCCTTTCCTCCAAAGGCCAGCCGGTGAGCAACGTCTACTTCAATTACAACCCGAAAACCGGACGGGCTGAGGTTATTGTGCCCGATGGCAGTGCCACCGGCAGGAAGGCTACCAGTGCCGAAGGAACCAAGATTCTGGCCCAGAATATGAAAAATGCGATTGAACAAGCTGAAAGCCGTCTGAGTGAGAGTGAGACGCAGCAGTTGACCAAAATTTCAAATCTGGCTTTTGAACTGGCCGACATGGAAAAGGCAATCCTGGAAAAATACCCGAAGCTTCTAGAGGGAACCGATAAGAATCTATATATGTTCGGCTCGGTTCAAAGAAAAGGCGATGGCTTTGTGAGGACGGCGCCGCCAAAAGGCATTCCGGACATATACGGTAAATACGTGGAATTTTCGAGGGAATATAACAAGCTGGCGGGCGAGCTTCCGGAAAGTGATCCGAGGCTGACGGAAATCCGGAAGGTCATCGATGTCAGCTCCTCGCTGATTACGCAGTTGGCCTACGAAAACTTCATCGAACCCCAGTCGAACTTCATGAACAGCAAGTCGAAGTTCTACCGGGATTTTTATAAATTTCTGCGTGAAGATGCCACCGGAAAAATGGTTATAGCGGATGGTGTCGACATTACCCAGATCACTGCCGAGGAAACGCCTGACGAAACCCGGAAGGCCGGAAAGAAAATCGAAACGGCTGAAAGCAAGGCAGAATCCGTCCTGAACGGGGGGCCAGCTTCCAGCGTGAAATAAAAAGTAATCTCAAACCGGAGTCGTCCTGAAAGACCTGTTCAGACAGCGGATGCGAAGCGCTCTCCGTATCGCCTGCGTTCATATTTCTTCATAAACCGTTCCGGGCACAAATATAATTGTTTTTATATAAACACAAGCTTTTAAATTCCTCTAGCAAAAACAATCTTCACTCACAGACTTTTTCCAATCATCACATTTCTCTTCTCTCTCTCCTCGGATCGTACAAAGATTCAATCCTCTTCCGTCAGTGACGGTGGAGGATTTTTATTTTGTATACAATTGTTTACCGGTGTTTAAGATCATCTCCTTCTTGTCGATAACACACGTAGTGCATTTGTGTGCGAGCAGTCTTTAGGAACGGCATGGACCCGCAGAGACGGTTCCAGAGGAGATTCTTTCTCATGGCGGCCTATCATACGAAAATCTCTGGCAATGTCATGGTGGAATATGGCCTGATCGGGGCGCTGGTGATCCTGATCATTGTTCCGGCGGTGGGCCTGCTGGGGGATGGCCTGAGAACGTTTTACGGCGATGCGGGAGCGCTCTCCGGTGCCGAGAAACTGTTCGGTCTGCTGGATGCGAACGGGGGGGCGCATGTGGCGGTTACTTCTCCCGCGGTCAGCACCAGCCTTGGCGAAGGACTTTCCCAGTTGCAGGCCTACGGGGGGCCGATGAGCCTGAGGATGAATAACGGCTCACTGGAGGTCGGCCTGCCCAACGGCGCCTCCATGGCCATCAGCAATACCGGTGCGGAAGGCGGCGCCATGAGTGTTGCCGTCACGTCCATGCTGGCGGATCAGTTCCTCCGGCTGGCGGACGAGTTCGAGGGCGAGGTGGACGACGGCCTCATCGCCCTGGCCCGGCAACTGGCCAACAAGGGCCACCTCCTGGCGGATGCGGAGGAGAGCTATAACAATGCGCCCGCGCCGGAACAGACCGAAAGTGTTCGCGTTGCCCATTATGAATACGCGCATGCGCATCAGGAACTGATCAACCTGATTAAGGCCTACCCCGGTTACGATGCCAACTCCGGCGAGTTTACGGATTCCAACCTCAGGACGTTTCATGATTCCCTCAACTTCTACGGGGAAGGCATTGATACGGTTGCCCAGAAAAATTACCTGGAGGGAGTCGGCGGTTATTCCAACGTGGATTCGGGTCTGGACGTGGATGTCTCGGAGATTACCATCGACATGGCCCCGGTATTTACCCATAAAACATCGGAACGAATCGCCCTGGCCCGCCAGGAGACCCAGCAGTCGGAACCGTAACTCCCTAAAATCTTTCTGAATAATGAATTTTTATTAATGCCGGACCAAAAGCCTAAAGTATAGGGTGTTTTCGCCGATTCCTATAAATACAGAGCAAGCAGCTAGGGGGCTTGTATTGGTGAGAAAGGTTTTTGGACATTCCATTCCGGAATATGCGTTGATTTTGGCATTGGTGGTCCTTATCAGCATTCCTGCCGTGCAGATTCTGGGCCAGGTGATTTCCGGCGGACTGTTTCAGCAGGGGGCCGAGGCGGCTTCCGGCGCCAGCCAGCTGATGTCCTTCATTTCCCCGAATGCGGCAGGGGGCGCTTCCAGCGTGTCAGGTTATGACGGCAGCAGCCAGAGCTTGATGAACCTGTGGAAGCAGGGTGCCGAAAGCGGCAATGCTCCGAGAGTCTGGCGGGATGAATCGGGCAACTTCAAGTTGGGGACGGCTACAAACGCCACCAGTGTTGATGGGGGCAGTGATATTGTCAGGACCATGGCTGACAGCATGAGTCAGTTCATTGCGTTTTTGCAGGAGAACGGCGCCGAGGATCTGGGGTTGGACCCTGCCCTGCTTCTCAACATCGAGAAACTGGCCCAACAGGGACACCAGCTGGGGTTTGCCATGGATGCGTTCAACAATGCGTCCGAGATCGAGAAGAAGGAGATGGGGCAGTATGAGATGGTGGATGACTGCTGGTTCTTCTCATGCGCCAAGGCCAGGGATCTTCGGGCGGAGGCCCATGTCCGGTCGGACGTCTGGGACAACTACCAGCAGTTCGGCACCCAGTATGAGGAGGTCAGCCGCCTTATTGCCCAGGTGCCGGACGATCACCCGCTGAAGGCCGATCTGGAGGCTTACCTGCGGCAGCATTCCAACGTGATCACCAACGTGGCCTATTCCAATTACGTGCAGGAGTATAATCTTGGTGCAAAACAGGAGGTCAAGCAGTCCCAGAGTTGCTTCCTGTTTATCTGCGGCTCGGTGAAAAAGGAATACATGCCCCCCACCCGGACGAGTTCTGCCGACCGGCCGCTTCAATCCACCGGCGGGGCCATTGCGCATGACGTGACCCTGGCGTATTCGCCGCCGGAAACCCACTACCGCTCCGATCGCATCAAGGCGGCGGAACAGGAAGCCCGGCGCAAGCGGGCCGAGGCCCGCCAGGCCGAGATGGCCCTGAAGGCGGCGCAGGAGGAAAAACGTCATCTGGAAGAAATGGCCAATGCCGGTGATGAAAGCGCGGCACAGGCCCTTCGGGACGCGGAACGGACCGAGCGGGATGCCCAGCGCCAGCTAAGCCAGGCGGAACGCGAGGTGAATAAAGCGGAACGCGCTGTGGAACGCGAGATTACCCAGGCGGAACGGGAGGCGGAACGCGCCGCCCGTGAAGCCGAACGCGCCGCCAGCAGCCAGACCGGCGTGACGCCTGCCATCGAATAAGCGTATTACTCCAACATCTGATACCATTCCCGGAGCCGGTGCTCCGGGTTTTTCTTTTATTCCTTGTCCCTGAGCCGGTTCTCAAGGGCGGTCAGCAGGGTATCCTGGGTATGGGGAAAGGCGGTCGTCAGGTTGGCGTCCAGGACCTGGGCATACTGTTCCTTGACCTCATCCTCCGGCACGCCGTGCGTCTGGGCCAGCTCCCGGATTTTGGCCTGGGTTTTGGCCGGATCGAAAAAGGACGGCCCGCCCCAGAGAGCCTCCTTTTCCCGGATCTGGCGGTCAATGGGGCAGGGGTCGCCGGGAAAACGGACCGGACGCGGGCCGGAGAACATAACCTGCATAGCTTACTCCTTCGATTGCTGAATCGTGTTGCGGCCATTCTATCGCAGTCCCGCTCTTCAAAAAACCTTACATGCATTTCAGTCCGGGCCGGATTTGGGGTAGACTGGGGGGAAGAGAAGAAGGAAAAGGTTAGAGACGGCAGGCGCCATGACGACGAAGATTGAGACGTATATTCCCCTGTACCGGAAGTACCGTCCGCAGCAGTTTGCGGATGTGGTGGGCCAGGAGGCCATTGTGCAGACTCTGGGCAACGCGATCGCCACGAGCAAGATTGCCCATGCCTACCTGTTCTGCGGCCCTCGCGGAACAGGCAAGACATCCACGGCCCGGATTTTCGCCAAGTCCCTGAACTGCCGCCAGGGTCCCACGGTAACCCCCTGCCAGGAGTGCGAGAGCTGCACGGGCATTACCCGCGGCAACGCACTGGACGTGGTGGAATTCGACGCCGCCAGCAACAACGGAGTTGAGGATGCCCGCGAACTGATCGAGAACTGCCAGTTTGCCCCGATGGCGGGCCGCTACAAGGTCTACATCATTGACGAGGTCCACATGCTGACCCCGCAGGCCTTCAACGCCCTGCTGAAGACGCTGGAGGAACCGCCACCGAACGTCATCTTCATCTTTGCCACCACCGAGGCCCATAAAGTGCTGCCCACCATTATCAGCCGGTGCCAGCGCTTCGACTTCACCCGCATCACCGTGGAGGACATCGCCCGGCAGCTTCGCCGCATTGCCGATGCCGAGGCAATTCGCATTGATGACGAGGCTCTGATGACCATTGCCCGCCATGCCCGTGGCGGGATGCGTGATGCCGTCGGACTTCTGGATCAGGTGGGCGTGATTGCCCGCGCCCAGCCGGATATCACCATTGGCCGTGCGGACGTGTCCCGTTTCATCGGATCGCTGGAAGAGGATGTGCTGATCGCCGTCACTGAAAGCATTGCCGATCACCAGGCTTCTGAACTGCTCAGTGCCGTGGGCGAGCTGATTAATCGGGGCATTGAGCCGGCCCAGCTTGTGAAGGACCTGACCCAGCATTTCCGGAACCTGTTTCTGGTCAAGGCCGCCGGGCCATCCGCACAGGCCAGGCCCCTCGGTCTGCCGGAGGACTACTTCGAAAAGCTCAGACTCCAGGCGGAACGTTTCTCCGTGGAGGAGCTGCCCCAGATGCTGGAGGCTCTGGCGGGCATCGAGCGCAATATTCGCGCGTCCCAGCAGACCCAGCTCTGGCTGGAGGTAGGCCTGCTGGAGATGGCCTACCGGCAGGACATCCATCTGGTCAAGGATCTGGCCCGCCGGGTCGAGGTCTTGGAATCTCAACTGGCAGGCGGTGCGCCTGTTCCCGGCCTGGCTTCCGCACCGGCTCCGGTTTCCCGTCCGGCTTCTTCGAGGCCCGGACCGGCTTCTCAAAGCGCCCCGGCCCCCCAGCCTGTGCAGACTGCTCCCGCTCAGGCGGCTTCGCCTGCTCCGGCCCAGGCTGTTTCGACTCCGGCCCCCGCCGCAAACGGCAACGGGATTCCCAACTGGCATGACGTGGTGGCGATGGTGGCCAGCCCGCCCACGAAAGCCCTGCTGGACCAGCATTCCTTCCTGGTGGAGATGGGCAGTGGCAAGCTGACGGTGGGCTGCAGCAGCGAGCCTATTCTGGAAAGCATCAAGAACCCCACCAAGTTTTTCCACCTGCAAAAAGCCGTGGAGAAATATTTCGGCCAACCCATGACTATCAACCTTATCCTGGAGAAAAACCGGCCTGACAGGCAGGCGGGTTTTCCGGCGCCTCCCCCGGCCCCGACACCTGAATCCTCACCCCCGCCTGCTCCGCCACCAGCTGAAAAAAACATGGCTCCTAAACCTGAGCCTCCCCCGGCGGCGAAAAAACAGGAAATTCCCCAGGCCGGGCCGGAACCGGAAATGGCGGACGATGATCCGCCCCCCGATGTGGATAGGCCGGAACCGGTGATGGCCGGTTCACCCGGCGGACGGACCACGGAGCCGCCGGCTGATTCCTCCGACGCGTCGGACCCGGATCTGGCGGAAGCCAAAAAGTATACGGTAGAGCTTTTGCAGGGCAAGTTGCTGGATTAATCCCCCGGTGGCTCCCCCATTTTCGGGATTTTTTAACCCATCGGGCGGCCTGATTCCTGAAAATCCTGTAAAATGAAGGGTAAGCGCCACGGGGAAACCCGTGGGGTAATGTCCAATCTCGCGAGTTGATCGACAGGCATGGCTAAGGGCCTCGACCCCAAACTGTATACGACGTCGGCGAAGTTTTCCATGTTCTCCTCGGAGAACAAGATTCTGCTGATCATCATCCTGGCTTTTTCGCTGTTTTTCATGGCGGTGGCGTTCATCCTGTACAACCAGTATCAATCCACCCTTGATGAAAACTACGACAAGTTCGGGACGCTGGTGGCGTCGGTGGTTTCCGCCGGAGCCGCGGAGCAGTTGGATTCAGGCCTGAGCACCGAACTGAAGATCCGTCACTTCGTGGACCAGATGCTGGAGCAGAACAACGATCTGGCCGCCATCGAATTCCAGGACCCCGAAGGCAACATTATCTACCGCAACCAGAAACATCTGCCGGAGCAGAAGCTGCGGGAGGCGCGGCTGTACTCCTCGCGGATCACGGTGACCGACGAGAACGGTCGCAGCCGGTATCTCGGCTCCGTTAACATCCGCCTGACCGGCCAGACCCTCCAGCAGATCCTCTCCTCCACCCGCAACATCATCCTGGCCGTCTTTCTCTGCGCCTGGCTGCTCACCATCATTGCCGTCTCCGCCAATACGTATATTCTCCACAAGCACCTGCGCCGTCTGGTTCAGGGGGTCAAGCGTCTATCCACCGGGGATTTTGGCTATAGAATCTCTGAAAACGACCTCTGGGGCGAACTGCGGACCCTGGCCGAATCGTTCAACGACATGTCCGTCAGGCTGAGAGCTTACGAGGACCAGAACCTCGATACGATCACCTTCGAGCGCAACAAGCTGCAGGCCGTCCTGCTGAGTATCGCCGACGGCGTGATTGTGTGCAACCCGGACGGCGAGGTGATCATCATCAACGATCCCGCATGCCGCCATCTTTCCGTGGAATCGAGCAATCTGCTCATCGGTCGCAACCTGCGTGAATACGTGACGGTGGAGGGAGAGAAATGTTTCGCCCCCCTCGTCGAAGAGTTCGAAAAAGCCATCCGGGACGCGGGCGGCAGCCTGAGCAAGGCGTTTTCCCGTCAGCTGGAACTGCCGGGCATCACCCTCAACATCCTGATCTCCGTCATTCAGGACGAGGACGGCGACGAGCTGGGTTTCGTCATGACGACCCATGACATTACCCGCGAGGCCGAGGTGGACAAGATGAAGACCAATTTCATCTCCAACGTCAGCCACGAGCTGCGCACCCCGGTCACTACCATCAAGAGCTACGTCGATACCATCTACAACCATGCCAGCGAACTGGACGAGGAGACGTACCGCGAATTCATCGAAACCATCCACGTGGAAACGGATCGCCTGAAAAAGATGGTCAACGACATCCTCGACTTCTCCCGGCTGGAGGAGGAGGGCGACAAGCTGGAGATGGAATTGCAGGACATCACGCCCATCATCAACCTCACGGTCCAGTCCTTCAAGGTGCTGGCCCAGCAGAAAGAACTGACCGTCACCACCGCCATCGAGTCCAACCTGCCCAGGGTGCTGATCAACAGCGACACCATCGAGCGGGTTATGCGCAACCTGCTGAGCAACGCGATTAAATACACGGAAGAAGGCGGGCGCATCAAGGTCCGGGCCGAACTGGCGGAAGACGGGGACGCCATTGAGGTTTCCGTGCAGGATACGGGCATCGGCATCGCCGACGAGCATCTGGAGCATATTTTCGACCGGTTCTACCGGGTTGAGAACGAGGTTCACACCGTCAAGGGCACGGGTCTGGGCCTGCACCTGGTCAAGACGGCCATTGAGAATCACCATAGCGGGGAAGTGTTCGTGAAAAGCCAGGTGGGCGCCGGCAGCACCTTCGGGTTCCGCCTGTTTCTTTCAGAGACCCTGGATACTCCGCGTGACGACGAACTGGTAGGCAATCCCAAATCCAGCGACCTTGCCGCCGGCGGCGAGGAGGAAGAACTGATCGGCTAGGAGGGAGGCGTTCGTCTCTTTATTTAAAGTTGTCCTCCCCGTGAAGACTGGGAGCGGGAATCCATCGCCAAGGCCGCGGAGAGTAATGTGCTGTCTGGTGTCCAAAAAAAAAAGCGGTCCTTTTTGGGCCGCCATATTCTACGTAAGAAAGAAAGGAATGGTTAGACTATTCATATAATACCAGATTACTGTAGATGTTGAATCATTTATTTGTTCAGTATTCAAAAATTTTTACAAGGCCCCCGCCAACCGGTCGGAAATCTGAAAACCCAATTGTAAATCCGGGTTTACAATATTCTGAAACCCTTATGCTGAAAGGGTTTTCTGGGTTTTTCGAAGCTTAATGATTTCTTTATAATGTCACAAGATTCCCGAAAAAAGTTTTTATGCCGGTACGGGTTTTCAATCTGGGGACACAGCTTAAGGGGAGCACTACGAAAAACCCGTTTCTGCGTAAACAGAGGGCGTATTCGCGCAGAATCAAGGCACAGGGTAACAAGAGGGCAGGACACGTTATGGTGGACGCTGGGTACTACCGTTATCAGCCGACAGGCTACAGCTTTATGGATTTTGATCCGCTGGCCTATTCGAATCACATGCGCCAGGTACTGCTTCCGGAAATCGAGCGGGATCTTGCGAGGAGCTTCGGTTCTCAGAACTACAGGAATTACGGGCCGGTCAATTCTTCCAACGATGGCAAATTCAGTTGGGGAACCGCCCTCGGCAACTTCGCCAAGGGCTTCTTCTCGCCGATCACGAACATGTTTTCCAGCCCTGGCAACTTCTTCAAAGGCCTGGCCATGATCGGCGTCGGCGTTGCCGTGGTGGCCCTGGGCGGAGCACCGCTGCTGATTGCCGCCGGTGTTGCGTATGGCGGATTCAAGGCGCTTCAGTTCGGCTACAAGCTGGCTACGGCCAGAAACGGCGACGAGGCGGAACAGGCATTTTACAATCTGGGAGAAGGGTCCTTTGCGTTGCTGGGGTCCTATGCCGGCGCCCGTATGGCGTTGAATTCGGCTCGCAATGCCGGAGCCGCTATTGCCTCTGCCGATGACGTGGCCAATATGAGCCAGATGCAGGCCCTGCGCTACAACCTGCAGGCGGATACGCTGAAGACTTCCTTCGGGGCCGTCCGTACCAACGCCAGCGCCCGGCTGGCCTCCATGCAGGGCGCAACGGCGTCCCAGCACACCGGGGCCGGTGCATCCCATCAGGCGGCAGGCGCCCAGAGCACCACGTCCAGAGGAATGGGCGAGGCCGTCCTTCTCGACAAGAATGGTGCACCATTGGCCTACTATGACCCGGCGACGAAGCAATGGGTGAACATTCCGTCCGCCGGTCATACGGTCCACCCGGCCCAGCTTCAGGGCAACCAGCCCCAGTTGCTGACCGGCCCGCGCGACAACGTGATCTATCTGGGCGACGGAACGCCGAAGCCGCTGCTGCCCCATAACGGGCCTGCCGGTTATCTGGCGCCGCCCAACCATGCGCAGACCGCGGCTGCCGTGCGTCACTACCGCCACCAGTGGAACGTGGCCCAGGCTCCCGCGGACAAGGCCAGCACGGGCGTAACCTTTCGGGGAACGGACCCGGTCTACAACGTGACCCGCAACTACGTTCACGACCACGGGCTGTTGTACCCGCTCAAATCAAACGGCCATTACAATACGCGGGCACCGATCCTGGAAGTGATGGGCGATGGCAGCTTTGCGCCATATACCCAGGTTGCATAACCCGGTTTTCATCAGTTATCGATAGTCAACAGACAGATCTCCATCCCACACGCTTCCGTTCATTCGGAAGCGTTCGTTTTTTGAAGGCCGCCCAGGTTCAGGCCGACGCCTTCTCCTCCCCGTCGCCCTCCTCCTTCTTGGGCATGTCTTCATCGAACTGGGCGCCGACCCGGTTACGGCCCATTTCCTTGGCGCGGTAAAGGCCCTGGTCGGAAAATTCAATCAGTTCCGCCGGGGTCTTGGCGTGGGTCGGGTAGGTGGATACGCCGACGCTGATGGTCACGTGTTTGGAAACGCCTTCGGCGATGGGGTAGGCTTCCTCCGCCACGGCCCGCACGACCTTCTGGGCAACTTCCAGCGCCTCCTGCTCGTTGGCCTTGTCCAGCACGATGGCCATCTCCTCACCCCCGTACCGGGCCACCAGGTCGTTGCTGCGAACCGAGTTCTTCAGCTTTCGGGCCACGGCACGCAGCACTTCGTCACCAGCCTGGTGACCGTAGGTGTCGTTGAACTTCTTGAAGTGATCGATGTCGAGGAGAAGCAGCGAGAACTTGCCGTTGAACCGGTCCGCATACTGGATGGACTCGCGCAGGTGTTCCTGGAAGAAACGGTGGTTCTTCAGGCCGGTCATGGCGTCGGTGGTGGCCATCACGTAGGTCTGTTCGTAGTCGCGGTTTCTGGAGATGTACTTGACCATATACGTGAGCGTTGTAATGACGGTAATGGCCACAAGAGGTGCGGCGACGTTGATCCACAGGCTGAACTGCTGGAACAGCAACACGGAGATCAGCGTATAAAGGCCCGCAATGGTCATTACAAGCCCCATCCCCGCCAGGGCGGATCGCAGTTTGATAATCACCAGTGCCGAAATGACGCAGAGCAACCCGGTGATCAGGATGTTTTCAAAATCGCCGAGGCGGCGCATGTAGCTGGTATTTTGGTAGATATTGTCAAACACGGTGGCCTGCAGCACCACGCCGGGCATGATCTTGTTGATGGGCGTGGTTTTGATGTCGTAGGTGGACACGGCGGTGGTGCCGATGAAGACGATTTTGTCCTTGAAGCTCTTCTTCATCATCTTGTCGTTTTCGGTCAGCTCTTCGCCGCTTTTTTCATCTTTAATGGCCTTGAGAATACGCCAGGCCGAGACTTCCTGGTAGGGCTTGGCCGGGTTTTCGCCCTGGAAACGTTTCTGGATTTCCGAAATCCATGCCTCGGTGGTCTGGAGTTCCAGTTTGAGGTCGTCGGAGTTCTCCGTGCGCATTTTTTCCATCAGGGCGATGCGGTGTTCCTCCAACTGGCGAAGTCGCATCTGGTCTTCAAGCCGGTCCACGTTGACGTTGTACCACTTGATGAGCATGGAGCCGTCGCGGTGCAGCGGAATCCTGAGGTCGGATTTCTTCCAGACGTCCTTGCCTCCGGAGGCTTTTTCGTAGACTTCCAGGGCGCCGTCGGTGTTCAGGATGATCTTGAACTCGGTGTCCGGATACCGGAGATCCATCGCCAGGCGCAGGCCCAGGTAGGGATAGTAGTCGATGCGGGGTTGAGAGAGGCAGTGGCCCTGGGTTTCGGTCCCGGTCATGTAGCAGCCCGATTCATCCACCCATTTGCCCTGGGTATCCAGCCATTTGCCCTTGTGTATGCGACCCTGGTAGTCTTTCCATTCACCCGCTTCCGGATGGAAACGGTAGGGCTTGTTTTTGCTCATGACCGGATCGAACCAGATAAGCCGGAAGACCAGCGGATTGCTGCGGCTGACCCCATCCTTGTCGCGTCCGTGGTTCACGAAGGCGATGCGATCGCGAACCTGCAGCAGTTCAGGGATGATGCGCCGGTAGTTGTTGAAGGTCATCGACTCGTTGCTGAAAAACGTCCCGCTTTCGTCGAGATCGAACCGGGTCGCATTCAGGTTGAACCCGGTGCTGGAAGGCTTCAGCTCGCTTTCGAAATTGATGCCGAGGGGCTTGATCAACCGGTAGTCTTCGGGGCGTAACTCCTTGCCCAGGGTGCGCAGGATGTGCAGGTTGTTGTCGAAGTTCATGCTCAGGTAAACGTTCTTGTTCTGCGCAAAAGAGTCAATCAGGGCCTGGTCCTGGGCCTCCTGTCCCCGCTGCTTCGAAACGAACATGATATCGTAGGCGACGATCTTGGCGCCGGCGTCGTTGAGCCAGTCGATCATCTCCGCATGGACGTTGCGCGGCCAGGGCCAGGTGCCGTACTCATCCTCGAAGTTGTTCAGGGTAGGGTCGTCGAACTTGACGATAACGATATCCTTGCTGGGCTGGTTGGCCATATCGCCCTGCTGGATCATGGCGCGAATGTCGTAGGTTTTAAGCTCCAGGTCGGTGATCAGCCGGTCCATCCGGAAGAAGTCGATGGCCCAGAAAACCGCAATTCCCAGGCAGATAGACAGTACGACGGCGACCAGGCGGTTGAACGGTTGATCAGAAGTGCCCTTGAGGTCTTTAAACGTGCTCATGCTCTACATCCTTGATATTCGCGCTTGGCTCTGAACGTGTCACGGGTGACACCGGAAGCGGTCCATCCTGCTTGCCAGACTTCCTCATAAGACTTTAAAAAGGTATCGGCAGGACGGGGGGAAAATTGAATATGAAAATCGAAAAAATCCCGATGTCGCTGTCCCCCGGTTCCCGTTTCGGCTACAATAGCGCCCATGAGCCACTCATCCACCGAAACCGCCGCGGCGTATCCGAACCTGAACTACGACCCGGCGTATTACGATCAGGTCTACGGCAACTACGAGAAGCAGAACCCGCCGTACAAATATGCGCACTATCTAGGCCAGATCCGCCGTTACCGGCAGCCGCCCCTTTCCCTGCTGGACGTAGGCTGTGCTGGCGGACGGTTCTTGAATTACGCCCGCCGTCACCTGGAACTGACGTCGGTCTGCGGGGTGGATGTCAACGAGGCCGCCGTGGAACGGGCCAAGGCCCTGATGCCTGACGCCCTGCTGAAGGCCGGGCCGGAAGCCCTGGCCGAGATGCCGACCGTGGATGTGATCACCGCTTTTGACGTTCTGGAGCATATTCCTGAACTGGACGATGCACTGGAGAGCATTGAGGCAAAGCTTGCCCCGGAAGGCCTTCTGGTGGCCGTAGTGCCGGTATACGACGGCCCGCTGGGTCCGGTGGTGCACCTGCTGGATAAAGATCCCACCCATATCCACAAGATGGGCCGACGTTTCTGGGTGGAGAAGCTGGGGGCCCGGTTCAAGCTGCTCCATTGGCACGGTATCATCCGCTACCTCTGCCCCGGTAGCCATTACCTCCACTGGCCGACAAAAGTAGGCCGCAGCATCGCCCCGGCGATACTCTTGGTGGCGGAAAAACGCTAGTTTTCAGGCTCCCTGCTTTTCAGCACAGCCTTATCCTAGTAGACATAGTTGATTTTTGAAGCATTGGGTTGAGTTTTGTTAGCCTGGGTACGGCTTTTCAGGAAGGCTGATGCCTGATCCGCCCACCATCCGGTCCCTCTGGGATACCCCTTTTCTGCGGGAACCAGTTTTTTCCTGAAAGTTCCGATATTGGCAGGGTGTTCTTCAAGCCATTTCTTCCATCTGTCAAGATCTGGCGTTTCGGTGTTTGAAAAAACCAACAACCGCCTGTCCCATAAAATAACGGTATCCAATTCAGCGGTCGGCTCGCCTTTCTCGCGCAGATAGTCCTGGTCGGGAACTCTCCCTGTCTCCTGAGCTTCCTGTTTCTTGTCCATATAGGTCTTGCGGACGTTTTGGCTGAGTACGGTGATTTGCCCGAAACGGGGAATAGAAGCCATCCTCTAATTCCTCATGACAACAGTTACAACAGTCGATTATTGCAGAAACAGGGTGGAAACACACTCTGTGCAAGGGTTTGTATGTTTTTAGACTGATATGGCTCTCTATGGAAACCGTCCTAGCCAGAAGACGCCCAGCATCTGTTGGCCGAGGAGCAGGAGCAGGGCCAGGGCGGAGAAGAGGAAGCCGAGATCCTCATCCTGGTTAATCCACTGGATGGAGCGCTCGCGCACCTCGTCGTAGATCCGCCGGAAGTCCTTTTCCTCGAAGGCGCGGTGGTAGCTTCCCTCGGTCATTTCCGCGATCTGGCGCAGGGTGAATTCGTTCAGGATAACCGCCAGGCGCTGGTTGTTATAGTAGATAAACCCGCCTTCCCGGCTGCCGATGCCGACGGTATGAATAACCACGTTCTGCTCGCGGGCATTGAGGGCTGCCTGTTGCCAGGGATAGCCGATCTGCTGGTCGCCGTCGCTCAGCAGGACAATCACGCGCTGGGGCTGCGTGTCTTCGCCGGTTGAGTCAGGCGTCGTCATGGAGGCCGGTTGCCTTTGTCCGTCCTCCAGTGCACGCAGGGCGGTCTGGATGGCTCCCCCGATGGCGGTGCCCTCCTCCAGATCGTCCTTGTCCAGGCTGGCCAGAAGGTTGCGAATCTTGCGGTGGTCCTCGGTGGGGGGTGAGATGATATAGCTGCTGCCCGCAAAAAACGACAGCCCCAGCCGAACGTCCTTCGGCAGGCTGCCGGCGAAGCGGATGGCCGACTCGCGGGCTGCCTCTATCCGGCTCGGTTCAATGTCCTCGGCAAGCATGCTGATGGAGATATCCAACACCAGGATTATGTCCACCGACTGCTTGGGCACCCGGACTGTCATGGTTGGTCGGGCCAGGGAAACGATCAGCAGCGAAACGGCCAGAAACAGCATCAGGGGGATAACCAGGCGTTTCCATCCGGGGCTGTTGCGGCGAACCTGGGCGGCGACGGAGGCGTAACTGAATCGCAGCGCCCGCTTCCAGCGCTCTTTCTCCAGCTTCAGGTAGATCAGTGGAAAAAAGGGGAGGAAGACCAGCAGGATCAGCGCCCAGGGCCACTTGAAGTAGAACGTGGAGAGATCGAGGATGCCGAACAGCGTCATGGCCGCCTCCTCGAATGACCCGCCCCGACCGGTTTGAAGAGGCGGATGAGAATGTCCACCGGGTCCGCGTCGGTGGGGGCCGGTTCCACCCGTGCGCTGACGGCGAGGGCGGATACCAGCCGCTGCCGTGCCTCGCTGACCTGCCGGGCGTACTGCTCCCGAAACCGGGGATCGCCGCAGTCAATGGTAACGATTTCGCCGGTTTCCGGATCGAAAACGTCCAGCAGTCCCGCGTCTTCGGGCAGGGATTCCTCCACCGGGTCCACGAGGGCCAGGCAATTGACCATCGAGTGGCGCGAAAGGTTGCCCAGGGGTTTCTTCCAGCCCGGTTCCCCAGACAGGAAATCGCTCAGGAAGAAGACGAAGGAGCGCTTTTGCACCAGTTTCGAGAGTTCGAAGCAGTGGGTTTCCATCAGGCTTTTTTCCGGCAGCTGATCGAATCGCCGGTTTTCGCACGCCTCGTACTGGACGAGCAGGGTTTTTATCAGTCCCTGCATGTGGCCCTGGCCGCTGGCTGGCTTGATAATCAGCCTCTCTACGCCGTTGAAGCAGAACAGGCCCAGCCTGAAACCGGCGTTTCCGGCCAGCACCGCGATCAGTCCGGCGAGATCCAGCAGTTGCCGGGCCTTGTACCGGCGGTGGCCGAAAAACATGGAGGGCGTCAGATCGGCCACGATCCAGACGGTCAGTTGCTTTTCCTCGTGGTACTCCCGGATGTGGGGGGTAAACGTCCGGGCGAACACGTTCCAGTCAATCTTGCGGAGGTCGTCGCCGGGAACGTATTCGCGCAGGTTGGCGAAATCCAGCCCATGGCCGCGGAGCAGGCTTCTCTCGGACCCCATGTGGATGTTCCTGAGCTTCATGCTCAGGTGCCATTGCAGCCGATCCAGGAACGGTCGGACATCCGCCGGTTTTTCGGCGTCCAGGCCCTCTTCGGCGGCCAGCGAGTCGATATAGGCTGCCGGGTCCAGCACGGGCGAAAGCCATTGCCGGATGGAGCGGAGCGCATGGTTGGACGACCCCGGCATGACGGCCTACACCCCGGTCAGCTTGGGCGGCAGGACAACCGTCTTGATCTCCTCGATCACGTCGTCGGTGGTTTTTCCGGCGGCCAGTCCTTCGTAGGAGAGAATGATCCGGTGGCGCAGGCAGTCGTTGACCAGCGCCGTCACGTCTTCAGGGGTCACGTAGTTCCGGCCCTGCATCAGGGCCATGGCCTTGGCGGCGTTGGTCAGGGCCAGCCCGCCGCGGGGCGAGGCGCCGTACTGGATCAAGGGCCTGAGGGCCGGGTTGGCCGGTTCGCGGGTGGCCTGCACGATGTCCACGATGTAGCTCATGATCTTGGGATCGACGTAGACGGCCTCGGCCTGGGCACTGAGGGCGAGGGTCTTCTCGCTGTCGAGGACGGCGGTCAGTTCGGGGATTGCCTCGCCGGTCATGCGCTGGATGATCACCAGTTCCTCCCGGCTGTCGGGGTAGTCCACCAGCAGCTTGAAGAGGAAGCGGTCCAGCTGGGCTTCGGGCAGGTTGTAGGTGCCTTCGGACTCGATGGGGTTCTGGGTGGCCATCACGAGAAACGGCGCGTTCAGCGGAAAGGTCTCCCGGCCCACCGTCACCTGGCGTTCCTGCATGGCTTCCAGCAGGGCGCTCTGCACCTTGGCCGGGGCACGGTTGATTTCGTCGGCCAATATGAAGTTTGAGAAAATAGGCCCCAGTTCCGTGGAAAACTCGCCCTTGCCGGGATTGTAGATACGGGTGCCGATGAGATCCGAGGGGAGGAGATCCGGGGTGAACTGGATTCGCTTGAAATCTACGGACATGACCTGGGCCAGGCTCTTGAGGGTGAGGGTCTTGGCCAGTCCCGGCGCTCCCTCCACCAGCACATGGCCGTGGGCGATGACGGCGATGAGTATCCGTTCCAGCAGGTGTTCCTGGCCCACGATCACCTTTTTCAGCTCGTAGAGGGCGCGTTCCAGGAGATCGCGGGCTTCATGCGCCTGTTGTTCAGAAAGTTGGACCATACCTACTATTCTACACCCGGTTGCCTGGAAAAGCTGCCGGGAAGACAGAGGAGCCACCGCCCGAAGGATTGACGCCCGCGGCCCCAGATACAAGGAACCGAACGGCCCTCAGGAGGACTTGACGTGGGCGACCGCCTGGCCTTCGGTTTCCCAGATGTCGAGAACCCGGTCCATGCGGGTCAGCTCCATCAGGTGCATCACCTGTTCGTTCAGCCCGTACATGGTCAGGTTGCCGCCCTCTTTCTTGCAGTACTTCAGGATCGAAATAAACACCGCGATGCCGAAACTGTCGAGCATGGTGACGCTGGAGAGGTTCAGCACGAGATGATGGTGCCCCTCCTGGATCAGCCGCATCACGTAGTTTTTGAGAACCTGGGTCTTGGGATACTCGAATTTCTCGTCGTGGATATCGATAATGGCCACGTCGTCGATGATCCGGTTGTCGATCTGCATGGTGTCCTGTATCGGTTGCTGTAACATAGTTTCACCCCTATCCTATCACAAGATTCGCTAACGCCTCCGGTTACAGAATCAGTATCAGGTTCATCAGCTCCATGTCGTCGTAATCGATGCGCACGCCGTCGGGGAGGTGGTAACCGGTTTTCACCTCCAGAAGGTTGTCGCCGTGCGGTCGCAGCAGGCCGGGTGGCACCGGAATCTGCTGGCGCAATCCGTTCACTGTGATATAGGCGATGTCATGACCGTTGAGTCTGACAATGACCGGGCTGCTGGCGGCATTGGCATTGCTCTGCCCCGCCATGTGCGCCTGAAGAGTATCCAGACCCATCACGACCCCTACCTGAAGAACGGGCCTTGGGCCGGGCTGCATGCCGTTGAGCCGGAACCGCCGGACAAGAACCGGCCCGACGGCCTGCTTTCGGAATTGTCCCGCCGCCGCCGAGTAGGGCGAGTAGTTGTTGTCACCCAGGTGGTGCAGGCCGTCGTCGATGATCAGTACGCCGCCGGACTTTTCAATGGCAACCCGAAGGGGACGGTTCAGGGAGGGGTCCGTTTCCAGGATGGCGTTTTCAGGCCGGTATCCCGGCTTGGACACGTTCAGGATCAGCCGCCTGCCGACGGGCAGGCCATGGAAGGAGAAACTGCCGTCGGGTCCGGTTTGGGTCCGGATGCCCAGGTCGGGCACACTCACCGTGGCGCCGCCGACAGGCTGACCGCTGTCGTCGGCAACGACAAACCCGCTGCTGGAACCAGGGGCCAGGTAAACATCCTGTTGAACCCCGCCGCTTAGGACGCCTGCGGCGAAACATGCCGGCATCACCAGCCAGGCAAAAGCAAGGGTAATCAATTGAAGGGCTAACCGGCCACGGGACATAGTTCAAGGGTCCTCCAGCTACCTGCATAGCGCTTTCAGGATTTACGGTTCAATCAGGAAATCAGCTTTCAGAAAATGCTTTTACTATAAATCTATTCCCATACTATCTTCATGATAGTCACTATTCAACAGATCTCCACTGCCCGGTTGATTAAAGGCAGTTTTATATAAAACCCATAGACAAATATCGTATCGTTGAGATTCAATCGATATTTAAAATATGCCTTAAATATTTACATAATGCAAGAATCGGGGATATTTCCTCCGTTCAGGGTTGTTTCCTTTCTCCGGCTGCCGCTAGAATTAAAGATCGCAGGGAAAGTGGCGATAACGGAACTAGCTGAGTTATTGATCACACCCGTTCGCGAATCGTTCTATCCGCCGGAATGACGGAAGATAAAGGAGAAAGGCCTTGATTGACAGGATATTCGCTGCGCCCAAGCAATTGGACGACGAGGATCAGGGCGTTGCCTTTGCCATTGAACGCGAGATTGGTTACGAGATTCCGGTTTTCGCCTCTCCCGAAATGCTGATCAACAAGGATCAGCACATGGAAATCCTGAAGCTCCGCTACCAGAATATTCCCGGCTGGCGGGCGCTTCATGCGCCGGTTCAGGACGGCAACCCGGTCAGCGCCGATCCGGAGATCGCCCTGGCCTCCCTCCACCGGTATACGCAGGCCATTGACGCCTGCAAGGAGCTGGGGGCCAAGTACATCATTTTTCAGTCCGCCTATAACCCGGCCTACAGGTACAACGGCAACTACCAGGAGTGGGTGGCGGCGAGCGCCAACTTCTGGAAATCCATCATCGAGGAGCAGCTTCGGGCGACGGATATCGTCCTGCTCATCGCCAACTTCATGGAGGAAGAACCGGGGCTGCTGCGCGATCTGATCTCGCGGGTCGATTCCAACCGGCTGAAAATCTGCCTGGATATCGGCCATGTCAACGTGTTTTCCACCAAACCGGCCATTGACTGGCTGGATTTTCTCGATACGGACGTGGAGTACGTCCGGGCCTCCAACAATGACCAGGCCACCAACTCCCACAACACCTTTGAAGAGGGAACCATCGACATGAAAGGCTTTGTCAACCACATGGCCCTTCTGCCCCAGCGGCTTCACCTGGCCATTGATGTGCATGACATGGACGGCCTGCGGGAAAGCTACGAGATGATCCAGCCTTACCTCCGGATGCAGCAGGACCTGACGACGACCAAGAGTTTGATTATCTGACAGCCGGCTGTGTCATTCCCGCCTCCACGGGGGGGGAATGACAGGTTTTCTCCACTAGTTCAGAAACCCGAAAAACACGATCATCGCCGTGCCAACAACCCAGCAGTAGACGGCAAAGCCTTTGAGGGTATTGGTTGCGACAAAACGAATCAGGTACTTGACGCAGTAGTAGCCTACCACGGCGGTGATGACAAAGCCGAGGAGCATGGCCGGCCAGTTCAGGTTGGCGCCGAAGTCCAGGGTGGTGAGCTTGACGGCCTCGTAGACGGCGGCCATCATGAAGGCCGGGATGCTGATGAGAAACGAGTACCGGGTGGCCGTCAGCCGGTCCATGCCGCTGAGCAGACCGCCGGAAATCGTGGAGCCGGAGCGGGAAATCCCCCGGAAGGCCCCCGCGAAGCCCTGGAACAGGCCCACCGTTACGGCCTGCCTCATGGTCAGTTCCTGGACCGCTCCCGTCTGTCTCCGGGCGGAATACATCTCCGTGAAGTACAGCAGACAGCCGGTGATCAGCAGATCCAGCCCCACCCATTCGGGGTTCAGCCGGTAAAAGTCATTCAGGGTCTGGATCGATTCCGTTGCCCAGCCCATCGAGGCCATCAGCCATTTCGACCCGAACAGCACAGCACCGATGAATATGCCGGTAATCAAGGTGGAAACCCCGATGTGCCAGACCAGCTTTTTGGCGTGGAAGGGATGCAGGACGCGCTCGTCGTCGGGATGCACCGGCTTGCCGAGAAGGGCCATGCAGACGACGGTGAGATCCTTTCGGAAGTAATAGATCACCGCCAGCATGGTGCCAATGTGCAGCAGGATGTCGAAAAACTCCTCCTCCGCCGGGTTGGGGGACGGTGCGCCCATGAGGCTGCTGATGGCGTCGGTCAGGATCAGGTGCGCCGAACTGCTGATGGGCAGAAACTCCGTGAGTCCCTGAACCACCGCCTTGATGATGGCGTGACCGATATCCACTGCCGTCTCCTGCTATCCTTTGCCTGATGCCAGCATTTTAAGCCGGATTTCAGCTTGCGGCAATAAGACGTCCCACCCGGACTGTCATTCCCGCGCAGGCGGGATGAATGGATTCCTGCCTTCGCAGGAATGACAAAGAAGGACGGGAAGTGGATAGGGCTAGCGGTGAATCTCCGTGCCGATTTCGCCGTCGAGGGCCTGGCTCATGCTGGGGATGCTGGTGATGAAGGCCCGCTCGCCGCCGCTTTCCACGTAATCAATCATGGCGGCAATCTTCGGCCCCATGCTCCCGGCGGAGAAGTGGCCCTCCTCCATGTAACGCCTGGCTTCTTCAATGGACAGGCGTCCCAGGGCCTTCTGCTCCGGCGTGCCGAAGTTCAGGAAGACGTTCTCCACCTCGGTGCAGATGATGAGGTTCTCGATTTTCAGCGTTTTGGCCAGCAGACAGGAGGTGTAGTCCTTGTCGATGACCGCTTCGATGCCCCGGATGCCTTCCGGGGTCCGGAAGACGGGAACGCCGCCTCCGCCGCAGCAGAGCGTAATCGTATTCTGGCTGATAAGCCGGTCGATGGCTCCGGCTTCAATAATACGCAGGGGCATCGGCGAGGGGACAATCCGGCGGTAGCCGCGATTGGCATCCGGCCCCACCAGCCAGCCGCGTTCTTCATAGAGCCGCTGGGCCACCTCCGGGCTGATGAACTTGCCGATGGGTTTGGTGGGATGCTCGAAAGCGGGGTCGTCCGGGTCCACCTCCACGGTGGTGATGGTTGCCATTACGGTGTATTCCAGCCCGGCGCGGATGAGCTGGGTGGACAACTCGTTGGAGAGCCAATAGCCGATCTGGCCCTGGGTCCAGGAGACGCAGGTTTCCAGGGTAATCTCCTCGCTGAACATCCGGGCGGAGGTTTCGGCCATGTCCAGCAGGTTGCCCACCTGGGGGCCGTTGCCGAAAGTAATGACCGGGAGATAGCCGCGGCGCACGACATCCACGATATTGCGGCAGACTTCCTGGACCAGCTTTCGGTCCAGGTTGTTTCCGCCAGCCTTGTCATAGATGGCGTTACCCCCAATGGCAATAAGGACGCGTTTCATCTATCCTGAATCTTCCGGTGTTATGCAGACTTCTATCCGAAAATTTAAAGCATTGCCCGGTTTCATTATAATGAAAGCGGCTGGAATTGAAAGCGTCTTAGGACACATGCCATGAAACCCGTCTACCTGGATCATGCCGCCACCACCCCCGTGGACCCTGAGGTCTTCGAGGCGATGCGGCCATATCTTGCGGACGCATGGGGCAACCCGTCAAGCCTCCATCAGTTGGGCAGGGCGGCACGGACGGCGGTAGAGTCTGCCCGTGAGCGTATTGCCCGCCTACTGGGCGCAAAGGCCCCGGAGATTTATTTTACCGGCAGCGGCACGGAAGCGGACAACCTGGCCATCCTGGGTGTTTCGCGGGAGATGGCCCTCAAAGGCCGCCATATTGTCACCACCCGCATCGAGCATGCCGCCGTGGAAAGCCCCTGCAAACGCCTGGAAGCCGAGGGTTGGGAGGTCACCTGGCTGGACGTGGACGGCGAGGGGTTCATTTCGCCCGAAGCCCTGGAAGCTGCCCTGCGCCCGGACACGGCGCTGGTGTCCGTTATTTACGGCAACAACGAGATCGGCACAATCCAGCCTGTTGCCGATCTGGGGGCCATCTGTCGCAGAAAAGGCTTATTGTTCCATACGGACGCCGTTCAGGTTGTTGGCAAATTACCCCTGAATCTGGCCAGCCTACCGGTGGACTATCTGAGTTTCTCCGGCCACAAGCTGTACGGCCCCAAGGGAATCGGCGGGCTGTATGTGAACGGCTCCGCCCCCCGGCCCCAGGCGTTGGTTCATGGCGGCGGCCAGGAGCATGGCCTGCGATCCGGCACCGAAAACGTGGCCGCCATTGCGGGCCTGGCCAGGGCGCTGGAACTCTCCGTCGCGGAGATCGAAACGGAAACACCCCGTCTGCGCAAGTTGCAGGCATTTTTTATCGGGGCGGTGGAGAAAGCCTTCGAGGGCACCGGCAACCGTGCGGTTCTTAACGGCCCGGCGGATGTCAATCGCCGGGTTCCGGGCAGCGTGCATTTCTCGTTCGTCTGCGGCAACGGTGCGGTGCCCGAAGGGGAGTCGCTGGTGTTGCAGCTGGATCTTAAAGGCATCTGCGCCTCCAGCGGTTCCGCCTGCCACAGCGCCGTCATCGAGCCGTCCCGCATCATCCTGGCCCTGGGTAAAAGCCGGGCCGAGGCCACCAGTACTGTCCGGTTCTCGATGGGCCGCAACACCACCCGCCAAGACCTGGAGAAAACGGCTGAAATTCTGCCCGGTATCCTGGCTCGCCTGGCGAAAACCGCGAAGGCGTCTGTCTGATTCTTTGCCTGTTGGCAAGTTTTTGACGGTGTTACAATAGGGGAAGCCAAACGGTCCGTTACGAGAGAAGAGAGTTTGGGGCAAGGTTTCGAAGCAGCATGGCCATCAGTTTTTCATCGGATAAGCCCGGCAGGAAGGCTCGCACCGGCGAGATCCCGCCCAAAGCGGTTCCCGCAACCGTGCTCAAGCCCCACGCCGATCCCGGTAAACGTACGGGGCTGCTGAAATCCCAGGAGACCGATTACGATAACCGGCTGGAGAGCAAGATCCGACCCCGGAGCCTTCAGGAATACATCGGCCAGGAAGCGTTGAAGGAAAGCATTCACATCAGCACCGAGGCGGCCAGGGCACGCGGTGAGGCGATGGAGCATATCCTCCTTTACGGGCCGCCGGGCCTCGGCAAAACGACGCTGGCCATGGTGCTGGCTCACGAGATGGCCGCCGAGATTCACATCACCTCAGCCCCGGCGCTGGAACGTCCACGGGATATCATCGGGATTCTCATGTCCATGCAGCCGGGCAGTGTCCTGTTTGTGGACGAGATCCATCGCCTGAATAAAATTGCCGAGGAGATTCTCTACCCGGCGATGGAGGATTTCACTCTGGATCGAACCATCGGGAAGGGACATGCGACCAAGATCCTCCGGGTGCCGCTGCCGAAGTTCACCCTCATCGGGGCCACCACCAAGGCGGGGTCCATCTCCAGCCCGCTGCGGGACCGTTTCGGCATCGTCTACCGGCTGAATTTTTACACCCCTGTTGAGCTGACGCAAATCCTGCACCGTTCCGCCGGGATTCTGGGAACGTCACTGACGGACGACGGGGCCAGGGCCATTGCGGGCCGGTCGCGGGGAACGCCGCGTATTGCCAACCGGCTGCTGCGCCGGGTGCGGGATTTTGTCGAGGTCAAGCGCGACAGCAGCAAGGCTATTGATGGCCAGACGGCTATCGAGGCCATGGATCTCTTCGAGATTGACCCGCTGGGGCTTGATCCCACGGACCGGATGCTTCTGTCCCTCATCATCGAGAACTTCGCGGGCGGGCCGGTGGGTATCGATACCTTGGCCTCGGCGCTGGGCGAGGATGCACGGACCATCGAGGACGTCTACGAACCTTACCTGCTCCAGTCCGGCCTGCTGAACCGGACGCCCCGTGGCCGGATTGTCACGCCGCTGGCTCTGAAACACCTGGGGCTGACGTCGCCGGATATCGTCGAGCAAAGACGGATTCTGGAATGAAGCCGTGCGGGGGGAGCGCTCGCTGGCTGGCGACGGTCCTTGCCGTTCTCCTCTGGGCCGGGCTGCTTCTTTCCATCCCGGCAGCCGGTTTTGCCCAGGAATCCGAGGCCCGCATCCGTCATAACGGCGGTGGAGAGTATGTCACCGGTGTGGTTCGGGAAATTGAACCGCTGCCCCAGGAAGAATTCCAACGGCGGCATCCTGGCTACGTTCCCCTGTCCCCCGGCGAGTCCATCGAGAAAGTCCGGGTGAAACTGACCGGTGGCCCGTATGCGGGCGAGACAGTCACGGTGGAGAACTACGTTACCGGACAGAAGGGTTACAGCATTCCCCTGGAGCCGGGGGCGCGGATTATCCTCCAGATGGAACACTGGCCGGACAAACCGGAACCGGTTTTCCACATTGTGGACCGGGAGCGGTCCGAAGTCATCATGCTGGTTACGGGCCTGTACCTGCTGGCTTTGCTGCTGTCCGGGGGAAATAACGGCCTTAAGAGTCTCCTGCTGGCAGCGGGCGGAATTCTCCTGCTTCGGACGGCCCTGTTTCCGGCGGCCTTCTCCGGGGTGCCGGTGTTCCTGGGGGTGCTGATTCTCCTGCTGATCCTGCTGCTGGCAGGGGTCTACCTGCTCTGGGGCACCGACCGGCTGGGGCAGGCGGTATTCTGGGGCACGCTGGACGCCGTGGCCGCCGGGGGATTGATTGTAGTGCTGGCCAGCGCCCTGGCGCCCCTGCGAGGGTTTGTCAGCGAGGGTATGATTTATTTCCAGATCGCCTATCCCCGGATCTCGCCGATGGAAATTTATGTGGCGGGCTGGCTGATGATGGCGGGGGGGATTGCTTTTCACCTGGCCCATTCTATGGCTGCGGGAATTCGTCTGCTGCCGGGAAAACCGGCATTTGGCGAGTTGATGACCCTGGGAAACCGGCACCTGGGCAGTTTCCACCTGGCCTTGATCCTGCTGGCCCTGGGCGGTTTCCTGCCGAACCTGTTCCAGTGGCAGCAGGAGGATCTCTACCGTCTGCTCAATCTGGAATCTGTGGCGAGTTACGCCGTCGGATTCCTGGCCCTGCTCACCACCGCCGTTCTCACCGTCCCCTTTACCGCCCGTGCCGCCCTTACCCTGCTGGAGAAGGATCGCCGGGATTAGGCTTTTTCCCGATCCGGCGGCAGATATCCGAAAAATGGCGGGGCAGGGCGAGGCCAAATTATTGCGGAATGTTAAAAATACCGTGTATATCCTTTTCATTGGTTCTTGTTTTGAGGTTAATAAAACAAGGTAAATTGGGCATCCGATTTTGAGGTTGGGAGATCCGAGAGGGAAACGGGAACGGATCTCAATGAGCGGGAAGATATCGAAGGGGGAACCATGAATCCGCTATCTGCGGTCAGGGGCCGGAACGTGCCTTCATCCGCCCGGTTGTCAGGGGCCGGGGCTGATGCCCTGCGCTTTCGCGGCTCGGAACCGGACCGGGTGACCCTTTCCGCTAACCGGACACCGGAGAAATCCACCCGCTGGAAAGTGCCTGCCTACATTCTGCTGACCCTGGGGTTGCTGGGCAGCACGGCCTGCACGACGACCTCGCAATCCATGCGCGGGCCGGATACAAGCATCACCCGCGAGATGACCCTGCAACAGCGGGTGGAGTCGCTGGAATCCAAGATTCGCTCCCTTCAAGCCCAGATGGATGCCATGACCGACCAGGCGGTGGTGGTTCCCCTTCAGGAGGTGCTGCCGGTTCTCGTCGGGCGGGTTGCCCCGTCCCATGTCACGATACGCACGTTCTACAAGGACGGCATGTCCGGCGGCTCCGGCATGTGGATCGAACTCAACGGTAAACTCTATATCCTCACCAACCACCACGTCATCGAAAAAGCCCACGACGAAAACTCCGGTTTCACGGCCAGTGTCCGGCTTTATAACGGATCAGACTTTGACCGCAGCCAGTCGGTTTCCGCCCGCCTGGTCCGCCTGCCCGACGGAAAACAGGCGGTTTCCAAAAAGCAGGATCTGGCCCTGCTGGAGGTGACGAACCCGAACTTCCGCCTGCCGGCCAACGTGTCGCCGGTGCGGCTGCGGGATCTTTCCGCAGAGCCGCTGAGGCCGGGCGAGCTGGCCATCGGCGTCGGGTCGCCCTTCTTCCTGCCGGACGCCGTGACCTTCGGCGTGGTGAGCCACTCTGAACGCCGGATGGGCAACGACGGCAATATCTACATTCAGGTAGATCACCAGGTGAACCCCGGTATGTCCGGCGGCGCGTTCTACGATTTGCAGGGACGGCTCATCGGCGTGACCCGATCAAAAATCAAGGATTCGGAAAACATCGGGTTCATCATCCGCAATGACAGCGTACTGGAAGTGCTGGCGGGCTGGAATTTATGGCCGGATGCCTGAACAATAATCCTCTGGTGTTCTTATCAGTCGTTCCCGCGTAGGCGGGAATCCATTCCATAGCTAAAAAACAATTTTTTGCCCACGCTAAAATTCTCTTGAGTTTAAAAAATATTCTGTATACGATGACCTTACTTCTTTAAGCTTATTTATACGGTTATTTTTTTACGATTGCTTTTACAGGGCAAAACGCTCAGGAACAGCGTTTGAGGAGGGCATATGATCCAGGGCAGCACGATTCGGTTTTCGGCGCAGGGGCCGGCTCGCCCCATCGCGGGAGGGATGTCCCATGAGGCACCGTCTCAGGCCGTGGCGCCGCGGTTTTCCGGTCAGGGAACCGCCATCGGCAAGTTTTCACTGATGGCGGTTCTGGCGGCCATGCTGGGGTTTGGCGCACACCAAGGCGTTGATCGGCTCAACGGCAAGTTTGGCAGCATGCAGGACAGCTTTCAGAAAACGGCCCGACTGACGGACGAGGCTGCCGACGCCATCAACCGGCTGGATCTCCGGCATGTGGTCCGGGACGTGGCTTCGGCGGGTGTAATGGTGAAAGGCCGGGGCGGTCTGGGTTCCGGCTGGTGGATCAAAGACGCCCAGGGAAACCTGTTTGTCGTCACCAACCACCATGTGGTGGACGGAAACCGGCTTTACCAGGATGACCGGGTGCCCCACACCTACGAGCTGCGCATGCACAACGGCTCCGATTTCCAGGATGCCCAGACGGTCATGGCGGAGATCATCCGGCTTGATGACGGCAAACTGGCCATGAGCGAGGCCCACGACATGGCGCTGCTGGCGGTCAGCACCCCCAACTTCCGCCTGCCGGATCACATCAGGCCCATTGAGCTGCGGGATCTGGAAAAGGAACCCCTGCGCGTGGGCGAGACGGTGATTGCGGTAGGAGCGCCCCACGGCCTGACGGACAATGTGACCGCCGGGGTGATCAGCCATATTGGACGGCATATCGAACAGTTCGAACCGGCCAACCTGTTCATCCATACGACGGCCCCCATCAACCCCGGCAACTCCGGCGGCGCCCTCTACGACGCCCAGGGCCGCCTGGTGGGAATCAACACCGGGACGATCTACGGCGTCGACGGCATGGGCCTGAGCATCCACACCCAGGTCATCCGCGAGATGCTCAAACACTGGCAGGTGCGGTAGATTTCTCAAAAACAGCGCATCTTCGTCATTCCCGCGAAGGCGGGAATCCATTGCCATGTGTTTGTTCGTAGCGTGGATTCCCGCCTTCGCGGGAATGACGAACGATCGGTTGAAATAGCCTGCTAAAAAATTTCTTTGACACTAAAAACATTTAATGTATAGTGTTTTTAGTTTATAAAAATAAGTCCATACGGTTCTCAGGATTTAATGGGTTACTCACAGGTTTTTTGAAGAGGGAGGAGGGCAACCATGATTGCGTTCCAGGGGGCGAACGGCATTGGCGCCGACACGCTGGCGGTGCGTCCGCAGCAGGCGAAGCCGCAATTCGGGCATCAGGCGGCCCTACCGCCGAAATTCGGACATTTAATACCAAGGCAAAGTGAAGAGAGAGGGGACGTCTTCTTCGGCAGCCGCCCGAAACAGGCGAAAAAGCCGCTGATGTGGCTGGCCGCCGCCCTGATGGGCCTGGGCGGACTCGGTGTCAGCAGCTACACGATTGACGGCATGAGCGATCTCAACAATCGGATTCAAGTAACCCGCGAGGCCCATTCGACAACCACCCAGGGACTTTCCGGCATTGAGCAGGGCATCCGGGATCTGGATCTGCGCAACGTGATCAGCCGGATCGCATCCGCCGGGGTCAAGGTGGAAGGCAGCCGGGGGCTGGGGTCGGGCACGTGGGTACGCGATACCGAGGGCAATCTTTTTATTCTCACCAACCACCATGTGGTGAACGGCAACTCTATTTACCGGAGCAACGAGATTCCGCCGTCGTTCAAGATCCGCATGCATAACGGCACGGAACTGGGCGAGGAAACCATTATTGATGCCCATGTCGTCAAGCGGGACAACGGCGAATACGCATGGTCCGAGGATCACGACATGGCGCTGCTGGCGGTGACCACGCCGAATTTCCGCCTGCCGGATCACATCAGGCCGTTGCAGTTGCGCGATATCGAAAAAGATCCGCTGAAGGTCGGCGAGCGGGTGATTGCGGTGGGAACGCCCCTGGGGTTTACGGACAACGTGACCGCCGGGACCATCAATCACATCGAGCGCAACATCAAGAACTTCGAGCCGGCCAATATTTTCATCGGCATGACGGCGGCCATCAATCCCGGAAACTCCGGCGGGGCGCTGTATGATTCCCAGGGCCGGTTCATCGGCATCAACACGGCGGGAATTCCCGGCGCCGATGGTACGGGGCTGGCCATCCGGACGGATATCGTCAGGGAGATGCTCACCGCATGGGGGGTCACGCTTCCGCAGTGATTTTCCCCGCCTGCCCGAAGGTGCTGCCGAAGACGATAAATTCGTCAGGAAAAGGGTTTCAGCTTATTTACAAAAGTTAACATTTGTTGTATTTAAAAAACGTTTACTATAATATCCTTTTAATTTATTAAAACTATCATTACTCACCACACCAGTTATTTGTCTTGTCCATCAATCATCGGCTTAGGAGCGAGGAGGGATGATGAACACATCTGTAGGGCTTGCGGGAATGAATCAGGCTGTTCCCGCCAATACGGCGAAACCGGCATTCGGGGGCCGGCTGCCGGCAACCGCGAAAGACAGCATTCATTTCGGCAGTCATCATGACGGGGGCGGCACAAAGCGTGCCAACCCGCTGGCCCGCTGGACGGCGGTCACCTGGATGATGCTCGGCTCCCTGGTGGGCGGCGGAGCCGTCGGAACCGGGGCATACAGCTACTATGACGGCAAGGTGGATCAGATCAGCCAGGAACGTACCGTGCTCCAGGACCGGGTGATGTCCCTGAAAGAGGCGCTGGCCCGTTACGACATGACCCAGCTGGCCTCGCAGGTGGCCTCGGCCAACGTGACCATCGAGGGCCGCTGGGAAAAGGCTTCCGGCACCTGGATTCAGGACAAGGACGGCAACCTCTACATCCTGACCCGCAACAGCGTGGCCAAGGAAACCAATTCCATCTATTACAACAAGGACAGCAAATACCCGCCGACCTTTGACGTGTCGCTCTACAACGACTCCGATCTCAACGATCCGGTGAAGGTCAAGGCGCAGGTGGTTCACAGTTCCGATGAGTACGGCCTGGCCCTGCTGGCGGTCAGCACGCCCAACTTCCGCCTGCCGGAGAATGTCAACCCGGTGCAATTCCGTGATATCGGCGCCAACCCGCTGGAGGTGGGCGAGCGCGTGGTGGCCGTGGGTTCGCCCTTCGACATGAAAAACACGGTGACCACGGGCATCATCAGCCACACCGAGCGCAAGGAGGGCAACAACGAGAACCTGATCCTTGTGGGGACGGATGCGCCGATGGGTAATGGCAGCTGGGGCGGTACGCTGTTCGACAGCGAAGGCCGCCTGATCGGTATTCACTACAAGAATGTTTCCACCTTCCGTGGAACAGCGGACGGCCTGGGATTCAGCGTCCGGGCCGACGTCATCCAGAAGCTCCTGGGTGAGTGGGGAGTCGAAATGTAGATTCCCGCAAACACAGGACGAAAGAACATTCAAACACACACTCGCCCTTCCCCAGTCGGGAGGGCGTTTTTCTTGGTGTTCGATTTTCAGGAAAAGTTGAACGGACTTTTGATACATTCGCTGGGGACCTGCCTTTTTTCGAAAAATCTTCCGATTTGGCAAAAGCAATCAAACAATGTTTGTATCAAAAACATATTAAAACAATAACATAGAAATTGTAAATAAATGTAAATTTCCTGTTTTATTATTTTTTTGTTCTGTTTAAATGAGGCTCTGGGAGTGTTTTCTGTTTTTATACAGGTTGGGGGAAATAAGTGATGATCACTTTCTCAGGAAGTCATGGAACATTCGGCGCCAATTATTTGTTTAATCAACAAAAGCTATTAAAACAGCCGCAACAATCTTCAACGGTTATTCACTTTGGAGCGGGGACGAAAGAGGAAACGGCGCAGCAGGCGGCGCCGCGCAAAAAGGCATCCTGGCCGGTAACCGCCATGATGACGGCCTGGCTCAGCACGTTGGGGCTGGGTGGTTTTCTGGGTTACCAGCAGTATGAAACCAACCAGGATCTGCTCAGCAGGAACCAGGCGCTGAGCGGTCAGCTGGACGAAACCAACAACCGGTTTGCCAGTTATGCCACCGGGCAGGAACTCAACGGCCTGCAGCAGGAGATGAGCCGCCGTACGGCGGAACTCAACGGCAGGCTGGATACGATGGGCCGGAACCTTGTGGAGGCGGATACCTCGTTGAGTCAGATCCAGTCGTTTCTCAACCGGATTCAGGCTGAGTCCGGCCAGCGGCTGGAAGACATGAACGGTTTGATCGATTCGCTGCGGGGCAATTTGGGCGAACTTCGAAACGATGTCAACGGCATCAACCGGCTGGTGATCACGCCGGAGGCAATCCGAAACGTCATGCCCGCCACCGCCAAGGTGGTGGCCAATGCTGAGGGACGTACCGTGGGCAGCGGCTCCGGGGTCTGGATTCGCGATGGCCGGACCGGCGATGTTTTTCTGCTGACCAACCACCATGTGGTCAGCAACGAGGAGATTTCTTTCAGGCCCGGTCTGCCGCCGGTACCCGTCAGCTATGCCATCATCCAGAACGGTTCGGAGACAGAGATTCCCGCCACCGTGGTCCACAAGTACGAGGCCCTGGATCTGGCCCTGCTTGCGGTGGACCGGGTGCCTCCGGGGGTCCGTATCGTCACCCTGCGTGACATGGAACGCGAACCGTTGCAGCAGGGTGAAAAAGTGTTCACCGTGGGTGCGCCCTCCGGGTTTCAGGACAATGTGACCACCGGTATCATCAGCCACACCAACCGGCTGCGTCCGGATATGCCCGGAATGGCCTATGTCCAGACCGACGCGCCCATCAATCCCGGCAATTCCGGCGGCGGGTTGTTTGACAGCCAGGGCCGCCTGGTGGGCATCAACAATATGGTTATTCGCCGCATGCCCGCCACCACGGACGGTCTGGGATTCAGCATCCGGGTGGACGTGGTGAAGGATTACATGAACCGTTGGCCCGCCCTGCTGGCCCAGGAACTGGAGGAAAAGGCCCGCCAGGAAGCGGAAGCCGAAGCCCGGCGCCAGGCGGAAGCCGAGGCAGAAGCCCGGCGTCAGGCGGAGGAGGAACAGCGGCGTCAGCAGGAGGCCAGTCCTCCGGCGGATTCCGCGCCGAAAACGCCGGATGAGGTTCCGGCTCCCCAACCAAGGCCGGATACGAACACCCAGGAATGAATTTTCCACAGGAAAAACAGGAACCCTGCCCATTCTCCGGGCAGGGTTTTTTGTCGCGATCGTTTCTGTTGAAAGTCCGCGGACTTCTTCGTAGAATCGCCCTGTTGTTTTGGGTGCATCACAGTGTGTTTGTAAAACCGACGGGGTATTTAAGATGAAAATTGCATTTTCCGGGCAGGGACCGATTATTCCTGTTGTTCGTAATCGGACGCAGCCGCTTTTTGGCGATGCCATTGACGAGTTGGGCGGGGATGACCGTTCTGCTCAAACGCCTTCATCCCAGGAGAAAATCCAGATCGGGATTCGGGAACAGAATGCCCTGTTACGGAGCATCCGAAACTGGGGGGTCGGGCTGGGAATTTCCATCCTCAGCGTATTGGGGGTGAATACGGCTCACAACCTGCATGAGGCCCACCTCGATCGCGACGTCAAGGCGGTTGAGCGCATGACCGCCGCGCAGCAGCGTCAGATGCTGGAAATGTTCGGTCCCCTGATCGAGGATCTCAACCGGCAGCTGATGCCTCCGCCTGAAGGGGCATTTCCCCAGGGGAGTCCCGGTCAGCCGGAGCCTCTGCCGCCCTGGGATAAATTAATAGAATTCTAGCGCCGCGCTTTTCCGGCGGGCTTGTCCTGCATGACCGTCTTCAGGGCCAGCATCTGATCCCGCAGTGCCGCCGCCCGCTCGAATTCCAGCATGCGGGCGGCTTCCTTCATCTGCATGTCCAGTTGCTCGATAAGGGCGGGCAGGTCGTCCTTCGGGATTTCCCGCGCCTCTTCTGCCAGCTGCTTGAGAGCGTTGGCCTCGGTTTTGGACGCGTCGTGGCCCAGCAGCTCCAGCAGGCCGTTGGAGATTTCCTTGCGGATGGTGCGCGGTGTAATACCGTACTCCTTGTTATAATCCAGCTGAATCTCCCGCCGCCGGGCGGTTTCGCCCATGGCCCGCTCCATGCTGTCGGTGATCCTGTCGGCGTAGAGGATGACCCGGCCGCAGGCGTTTCGGGCCGCCCGCCCAATGGTCTGGATGAGGCTGGATTCCGAGCGGAGGAAGCCCTCTTTGTCGGCGTCCATGATGACCACCAGCGAAACCTCCGGCAGATCAAGCCCCTCGCGCAGCAGGTTGACGCCAATCAGCACGTCGAAGTTGCCCAGGCGCAGGTCCCGCAGGATCTCAATCCGCTCGATGGGCTTGATGTCGCTGTGCAGGTAACGCACCCGCACGTTGAGGGATTCAAAATACTCGCAGAGATCTTCGGCCATGCGCTTGGTCAGCGTGGTAATCAGCACCCGTTCGTCTTTCTTGGCCCGGTGGAGAATTTCCTCCAGCAGGTTGTCCACCTGGTTCTTCGTGGGGCGAACCTCCACCTCCGGGTCCACCAGTCCGGTGGGGCGGATGATCTGCTCGGCGATCTGTACGGATTCGTCCAGCTCGTACCTGGCCGGGGTGGCGGAGACGAAGATCCGCTGGCCGATGCGGGTCAGGAATTCCTCGAAGTTCAGGGGGCGGTTGTCCCGGGCGCAGGGCAGGCGGAAGCCGTAGTCGATGAGCGTGTTCTTGCGTGATACGTCGCCGTGGAACATGCCGCGAACCTGGGGAATGGTGACGTGGGACTCGTCCACGAACAGCAGGTAGTCGTCGGGGAAATAATCCAGCAGGGTTCGTGGCGGCGTGCCGGGCGGGCGCTTCTCGAAAATGCGGCTGTAGTTCTCGATACCGTTGCAGTAGCCGACCTGGCGGATCATTTCCAGATCCATCCGGGTGCGCTGCTCCAGCCGCTGGGCTTCCAGCATCTTTCCGACGGCGGCGAACTCTTCCAGGCGCTGCGCCAGTTCCTTTTCAATCTGGAGGCAGGCGTCCTCGATCTCGTCCGCGTTGGCCACGTAGTGGATGGCGGGATAGATGACGATCTCCTCGGGCAGCTCCAGCACTTCGCCGGTCAGGGGTTCGATGACGCTGATGCGCTCCATCTCATCGCCAAACAGCTCCAGGCGGATGAGCCGTTCCTCGTAGGCGGGCTGGATCTCGATGACGTCGCCGCGCACCCGGAAGCAGGCCCGTTTCAGCTCGATGTCGTTGCGCATGTACTGGTTGCGGATGAGATTGCGCAGGATGTCCTCGCGGTCCACCCGCATGCCCACATGCAGCCGGATGGCGGCGTCGAGATAGTTCTCCGGAATCCCCAGACCGTAGATGCAGCTGACGCTGGACACCACGATGACGTCACGCCGCTCAAAGAGGCTGCGCGTAGCGCTGTGGCGCAGTCGGTCGATCTCGTCGTTGATGGCCGAGCTTTTCTCGATGTACGTGTCGGTCCGCGGGATGTAGGCTTCCGGCTGGTAGTAGTCGTAGTAGCTGATGAAGTACTCCACCGCGTTGTCCGGGAAAAAGCCGCGCATCTCGTTGTAGAGCTGGGCCGCGAGCGTCTTGTTGTGGGACATGATGAGCGTGGGCCGCTGGGCCTGGGCGATGATGTTGGCCATCGTGAACGTCTTGCCCGACCCGGTGACCCCCAGCAGGGTCTGGGCCTCATGGCCGCAGTCCAGCCCGTCGAGAAGCTTCCCGATGGCCTGGGGCTGATCGCCGGAGGGACTGTAATCGGATACCAGTTCAAACCGTTTCTCGCGCATCACCCTATCATCCCTTGTCCTGCCCCTGTTTTCAAGGAGCCGTTCGGCTCTTTGGTTATGGGATCGGGCGTGAGGTCTTCAGGAGCTGGCGTAAAATCCCTATCCCGGCTTTCACGTCCCCGCATCTTCTTTCATCCCTCCCTTCTGTCATTCCCGCGCAGGCGGGAATCCATTTCTCGTTTCGTCCACGAAAACAAGCCGGGTATAATGTCCATTGTCTCAGGAATTCGGATGGACAACCCCATGAAACGTTTTCTGATCCTCTTGCTTGCAGCAGTCCTGTTGGTCCCGTCCGCGGCGTTTGCCGATGACAAGAACCTCAAGGCGGCGGAGAAGCTGTTTCGCACCTATATGCACTACGAGGATCGCTTTGACCCCCGGCTGGCCGATCTCTACGCCGACAACGCCCTCATCAGCACCCGCATGGTTGATGCCGCCACCGGCGACGTGGAAACCCTGCATATTCCGCCCACCCGCTACCGGGAGATGATCCGCGAACACATCAATCTTGCCAGGCGCGAAAAGGACAAGGGCCGCTACGCCGCCATCCGCTACACGGAAGAGGGCGATAACGTCCGCATCCGCGCCGATCGCCAATCCCTGCGCGACAACTACACCGCCCCCCTCACCCTCCTCGTCGGCCCCAACCCCGACGGCGAGTGGGTGATTCTGGAAGAGTTCTCGGAGATCCGAAGGTAACCCTCACCCCAGCCCTCTCCCTTTGGGAGGAGAGTGTTATACGTTCGTCCCCTCTCCCTCTGGGAGAAGGTTAGGGTGAGGGGAAAGCCTATGAGAGAAACCTAGACTGACCCGGCGGATTCCATCAGGCCGACGGGGAGGCGGCTGCGGATGGATTGTTTGGGGATCTTCATGTCGCCGCAGCCCTGGGTTTTGCCGGGCAGGATGTGCGGGGTGATGCGGATGATCTCGTCGTCTTCGTAGGTGACGAAGCCGCAGGTTCTTACCGTCAGCACTTTCGGTTTGTCATCGAGTGAATGCCAGCGCTGGGCGGTGCCCGCCGTGGTCACCCAGGTGACCATCTCCACGGGGTAGCCGTTCTGGGCGCCCATCAGGCGGCTTTTCTCGCGGACAAGATGGGTGGATTTCATGCCCTGTTCCAGCCGGGCCAGCTTCACCTGCTGGGCGGAAAGCTCCCTGCGAAGCTGCGCGTTTTCACGCTGGGCCTCGGCCAGACTGCTGGCCTGTTCCTTCAGCAAAAACTTGAATTCCTCGCTGCGGCTCTGGAGCCTGGCGGCCTTGTGCTGCAGGGCGTCGCGCTCCTGCTCCAGTTGGCGCACCCGCGCCATCAGTTCGTCGTTACTGTCTGGCTGGAGCACGGAATCCATAATGGATTCGGCCAGTTGGCGGCCCAGATCGGTCTTCTCCTTCAGCATCATCGTGTTCCTTCGTGAACTCTATCCCCGATTTTATTGTAAACGACATTATGGAAAAAAGGCTTCGTGTCATTCCTGCGAAGGCAGGAATCCATTCGGGGATTGTTGGAGCAATACGGAGACAAGCCGAAAAACCCGGAGATGGATTCCTGCCTTCGCAGGAATGACAGGTGGAGGCAGGAATGACAGGTGGAGGCAGGAATGACAGGTTGTTGTGGTGGCAGATGGCGGGGGAAGGGGCATTTACACCCGTTGAGTAAATCTATCGAAGATGGCGTCGACGTGACGGAGGTAGTCGGTGACGTCGAAGCAGGCGTCGATTTCCTCGTTGTTCAGGTGGCCCCGGACAGCCGGGTCATTCAGCAGGTTCTCCAGGAAGTTGCCGCCCTCGATGTTCCAGGCGGCGTGGGCGTTTCGCTGCACCAGCCGGTAGGCTTCCTCGCGGCTGACGCCCTTTTCCACCAGCTTCAGCATCACCCGCTGGCTGAAGATCACGCCGCCGTAGATGTTCATGTTGCGCTTCATGTTCTCCGGGTACACCACCAGGTTGGCGATGAGGGTGTTCATCCGGTTGAGCATGTAGTGGGTGAGGATGCAGGCGTCCGGGAAGATGACCCGCTCCACCGAACTGTGGCTGATGTCGCGCTCGTGCCACAGGGCCACGTTCTCCAGCGCCGGGATGGCGTAGGAGCGCACCAGCCGGGCCAGCCCCGTGACGTTCTCGCCGCTGACCGGGTTGCGCTTGTGGGGCATGGCGGAAGACCCCTTTTGCCCCTCGGTGAAGGCTTCCTCCACCTCCAGCACGTCGGTGCGCTGCAAATGCCGCAGTTCTACCGCGAATTTTTCCAGCGACGACGCCAGCCCAGCCAGCATCATCAGAAATTGGGCGTGGAGATCCCGCTGGATCACCTGGGTCGAGGTCCGGGCGGGTTTCAGGCCCAGCAGTTCGCAGGCCCGCTTTTCCACTTCCGGCGTGATGTTGGAGTAGGTGCCCATGGCGCCGCTGAACTGGCCGACCCGGTTCTCCTCCAGAGCATCGGCCAGGCGTTTCTGGTGGCGCTCAAGCTCGTCCACCCACACCAGCAGCTTCAGGCCGAAGGTGACGGGTTCGCCATGAATGCCGTGGGAACGGCCGATCATGGCGGTGTGCTTGTGCTCGAAGGCCCGGTCCCGGACGGTGTTGCGCAGGGTGTCCAGCTTGTCGAGGATGAGTTTTCCCGCCTGCTGAATCTGCAGGGCCATGGCGGTGTCGATGAGATCCGAACTGGTGAGTCCCTTGTGGACGAAGCGGCTGTTTTCGCCGACGTATTCCGCCAGGTTGGTAAGAAAGGCGATGACGTCGTGCTTGACCTCTTCCTCGATGGCGTCGATACGCTCGATGTCGAAGTCCGCCTTGGCCCGGACGTCCGCCGTGGTGCCCGCCGGAATCTCGCCCATCTCCTCCTGCACCTGCATGACCGCCAGTTCCACGTCGATCCATGCCCTGAACCGGTGCTTGCGGCTCCAGATTTCCTGCATTTCGGGGAGGGTGTAACGCTCGATCACCACGGGGTCCCTTCGTTTCGACAATACGCCGTTACAGAGAGGCACCGACATTATCCTCCTAACAAAGCAGCGAAACAACGCCGAACCCCATAAATAATAAGCCGGGCGGCTCCAAAATCCTGTATCCTGACGATTCGATCCGCGATTCGGTCTGCCATAATCCTGGAGAGAGGGGGAGCCGGAACCCCCGCGGGATTTTGAGGAGAGGATCGATGAAACTGTTTTCCCGAAACCTGATAGGGCGATTGCGCCGGGTACTGACGGCAGGAACGCTGCTGATGGGCATTTGCCTCTTTTCCATCATGATGCTGGTGCTCTCCGCCTCGGCGCAGAAGACCTCGCTCCAGGATTTGCTCCTGTACATGGACGAATCCGACGGCGTGGAAATGACGCCGGTCCATGCCCTGCAGCAGGAGACGCAGGCTTCTCCGAAAAATGCCGTTCTGGAGGAAACCCAGGAGAAACCTGCGGCGGGAGGCGGCAAGTCTGCCGATCAAAAGATGACCCCGGTGACGGAGCTTGAGAAGCCGCCTGTTTCCAAAACGCCTGAAAAAGCCGGAACCCCTGGACAGCCTGCCGGAAAAAAGCTCGAAAAGGCACCGGCCAAGACGCCTGAAAAAGCCTCTCCCCAGCCCGAAAAAACCGCCACCAAAGAATTCCCCCCTTTGAATCCGGCTCCTGAGGGACTGCCGGATGAGCAGCCGGGTAAGCTTCCGACACTGATGCCTGATCCGGTCGCGGAAGAGGTTGCTCCCCCGTCGCCCACCCAGCCCAGGGACGGGAAATCGGGAAAAGCGGAACCCCAAACGGCAACGGAAGATCCCCTGCCGGATCTTGCGCCCTTCATGTCGCCGGATCGGTTGGAGAGTACGGAAGATTCCTCAACAAACGACGACGAAAAGGGCAAGAAGGAAAAGCAGCCCAAGCCCAAGACCGTCTACAAGCCGTTGCAGGCCATAGTGGTGTTTCCGGTACTGCGCCATGGCAACGACAAAGCCTTTGGTGACGTGGCTATTCTCTTTGCCACGGAATTTGCCCAGCAACTCGAATCGAAATTTCCCGACACCCGGATTCACAACCCGGTCTATTCCGCCGAACAACTCCGTATTCGGGGGTTGGGGCGGATTTACAACCAGATGATCGACTACTACATCAAGGCCGGGCGGCCCGAACCCCGTGCCCTGAATTTTCTGCTGTCGGAACTGGCGGATGACGGCCTGGCCATCGACCGGGCCATCTTTGTGGAGGCCGATGTGGACCTGCACCACCAGCAGCGGTCCTTCCGCCCCACGGATCTGTTCAGGAAGTACCACAGCGGGGCGCTGCCCGATGAGCAGCGCTATTACGTGATGACCCGGATCGTGGTGTATGACACGTCCTCGCCCCACCAACCCAAAATATGGGCTTATTCGTGGAGCCAGCCGGTCAAGACTACGGGCCTGTACAACGTCACGGCCTCGGTGTTCCAGGACAGTGACAGCATTGTCCGGTTTTCCAGGGCCTCGCGCATGATGAACCGCGCCCTGCTGCTGGCATCGCCCCGGAAGGTTTACATGGAAGGCGTCACGGAAATTGACACCGACCTTCAGGGTGAGGTGGTGGAGAATGACTCTGCCGACAAAGCCGATACCGGCGCCAGGTCAGGTTCAGGCCGCCTGAACGATGCCGACCGGCGGACGCTCGAAAGGCTCCTTCGCCAGCAGTAGATTTCAGTTAACCAACAGTTGCCGCTCCTCGTATGGAAAATGCGCTCTTTCCGTAGATTGGGACTGACCGATCGTTTTGCCGGGTTTCCTTTTCCGGCTGCCTCTTTCCGACTTGCTCCTGGGGATGCGATGCGTGGGAACTTGCGTGGACGGAACAGTATCGACAATTAATCGACGATAGGCTTGATCTTGTCCTGGACTTCCACATTGCGGATATAGTAACGGAGGGCTTCGCGGATCAGTTCACTGCGCGAACGCTGTTCCTCTTCGGCAAGGGTGTCGATCTCCTCAAGGAACTTGTCTGGCAGTGAAATGAGCACTCGGGAACTCTTCGCCATTGTTACGTTCTCCTCTTTCTTCCTTCCGGACGCTCCGGTGTGTTGTTTTCCTGCGGGTTGTGAAAAATTCACGCAGGAACACACTTCCGCAGGTTGATTTTTGGAAGTGTGTTTCTGAAGCTTTCTCTAGTCGAGAAGAAGGGACTCAATGAGTTCGGCGCTTTTTGCGTAGTTGGTGGATACGCTTCTCTTTCTGCGCCGGATATACTCGCGAAGGGCCTGGCGAATCAGTTCACTGCGGGTGCGCTGCTCCTCTTCGGCCAGTTCGTCGATTTTTGTCAAAAAGTCCTCTCTCATCGAGATCAGTACTTTCGCCATTGTCATTTTCCTCCTTCAAACCCGGTCTGCGTGGCGCACAGTCCGGATCGGAATCATCACGCTCGTTCTCACTCTTCTATGAAAAGGGATTTTATATATCCAAATAAAAACAGACTTATCGGTAAAATTGCCGATCTATTCCGAAATGTTACATTCTTTTTGCAACAAAACCCCGTATAATTTATTTATTTAATATATACTACCTAAATACAAGAGACATTCTTTTGTTTTTGCGGAGAGCACGGGGACCGGGAGAAAAAAATGACTTTTTCTTGAGAAATCGCAACAATTAATGCCACCGGCGAACTTGCGAAAGGGCCGGTTTCGCTGCACAATGTGGCAGTAATGAACAGCCGCCTCAAAGAATCAGCCCCCGCAGGACGGGAGTCCGGCCTGAACATGACGCCCGAAGCGCCGTGTTCAGAACCTTCAGTCGCCTTCTATACGCTGGGCTGCAAGACCAACCAACTGGAATCCTCCGCCCTGGCGGATATGTTCCGGGAAAAAGGCTGGATCATCGTGCCGTTTGAAGAGGCCGCCTCCCTGTACGTGGTCAACACATGTACCGTGACTGGCCGAAGCGACAACGAGTCCCGCCGGATCATCCGCCGCGCCCGGCTTTCAAATCCGGATGCGCGGATTGCCGTTACCGGCTGCTATGCCCAGGTCGCCCCGCAGGAGCTTTCGGCCCTGGAAGGTGTGAACTACGTCATTGGGAACAACTTCAAACAGGACCTCCTTGGCATCATCGAGTCCGTTTCCGCCCCGGAAAAGCCGTTGGTCAGGGTTTCTGAAATCGACAAGAGCCGGATCATGGTTGGCGCCACAAACAGCGATATCTCACGAACCCGTGGCAGCCTGAAAATACAGGATGGATGCGACTATAAATGCACCTACTGCATCATCTGGGAGGCCAGAGGCAGGAGCCGGAGCCTTCCTGTGGCGGATGTCCGGGTTCACCTGGAGCGAATGCTGTCCGAAGGCTTCAAGGAGATTGTCCTGACCGGGATCAACATTGGCCAGTACGAGGATGATGGCCGGGATCTGGCCGGACTGCTGGCGGAACTGGCTGCTATCCCCGGTGATTTCCGCCTGCGCCTGACGTCCCTGGACCCCATGGAAGTGACGGACGGGCTGATCGACACGGTGGCGAACAGCGACGGCAAAATCTGCCCCCACTTTCATCTCTCCGCCCAGAGCGCCGAGGACCATGTTCTCAGGCGCATGGCCCGGCGCCATCATGTGGCGGACATGATCCGGGTCTGCGAAACCATTGCGAACAGACTTCCTGACGCTTCCGTCGGTTCGGATATCATCGTCGGCTTCCCCGGCGAAACGGACGATCGGTTCGAGGAAACCTTCGGGGTACTGCGTGACGTGCCCATGAACTATTTCCACGTCTTCAGCTACAGCGAACGCCGGGATACCCCGGCGGCAGACTTTCCCGAATCCGTCCCCGAACCGGTTCGCAAGGAACGGGCGAACCGGCTCAAGGCCCTGTCTGACGAGAAGCAGGCGGCCTATCGCCGCAAATTTATTGGCCGGGATCTGGCCGTGATTGTGGAAGAGGGCTGCGAGAAAGGGATGTCCGGGAACTATCTTCGGGTCACCCTGAATCCCAACGGATACGAGCTTCAGCCCAATAACCGGGTGGCGGTCCGCCTGACCGGCCTGGACGGGGACCGGACCCTCGGCGATGTGACCGCTGTCCTGCAAGCCTGATCACCTGACCTTTCTTCTCAAGGAGACGGATATGAACCAGCCCGTGCGGTTTGACATCACCCTTTGGCCTATCGTCCAACTGAACCTGATGGCGCTGGGCGTGGTTTTCCTTCTGATGCTGGGCGCCGCCGTCATCAACGGGGTCGGCCCGGAGGATCTGGGCATCCGGGGGGCCTGGGTCCTGGTGTATTTTACTTTTGGTCTGGTCATTCTGCTGCTGATTGCCAGCCTGTTGAGCTGGAAGAGCGGCCCAGACGTTTACGTCCAGCCGGACGGCATCCGCATCGAAACGGTCTGGATGCGGGACCGGGCCTTTGTCCAGCGCCGGGAGTTCTTCCTCCCGTGGAGTGAAATGGCCGAAGTTCATCGCGACCGGTTTTTTACCATGCCCTATCTCAAAATCCTGCCGCTCACCGATAGCCTGACCCTGTACATTCCCCTCTTCCTGTCGGATTTCGACCGGTTCCGCGAGGAGATCCTGCGAACCGCCCCGCCGGACAACCCCCTTCGCCGGTATTTTGAGAATCGGTAACATTGATTCAGGATTTCTAATAAAGTTCCGATAATCTTCATGTCAGTCTGGAAGGCAAAAAGGCTGCAGAAGACAGAAATTGTTCGTATGATCAGGCATTACAGTTCGGGTCAGACCCTGACCGAGTATACTCTGGCCGCCGGTCTGGTGGCCCTGGTGGCTATTGGGGCGCTGACCTTCCTGGCATCGTCCACCTCGGACAACCTGCCCGGCCTGCTGGATCGGATTTTCGGGGATGGCGGCGGAAGTCCGTCAGGTGGTGCCGTGGTGGCGGGGGTTTCTGAAGTTCGGGGCACCCGAACGGTTGAGCTGGTCCTGTCCAATGGAACAACAATCACCCTTCAGGATTATCCCGCCGAGGTTGGTGAACTGGTTGAGGCGGCGGGGGCCAATGGCGGAACGAAAATCATGGCCTCGCGGCTGGAAGATCTGGCCCACCGGTTGTTAGACGCCGGTGAAATTGACGAGGCCCAAGCCAGGCTACTGATTGATTTGGCCAACCGGGGACACCGGATCGGCGAGGTTGAAGGGGTTCTTGAGACGGCGGTTGCCGATCCCGACTTTGACATCCACAATACACAGGGCGAAGGCCAGCTTGTCTTTGAGGGACAGGCTTACCGGCCAATGGAGCTTGCAAAGAAGATCGGCTACTCTTCGCCGTTTGGCACCGATCTCTTTCATCAAAGCGCCGGTCAGCATGGCAGCATGGGAGCGGATCTGAAGTCCTTTGTCGATTTGTACCGGGAAGCCGAGGCAAGCGGGGCCATGCGGGACCCCGTCGTCGAGGCCGTTGTCTCGGATCTGGTCCGGCAGATTGGCTATACCGCTCAGGAATTCACTACAGCCACCGAGCATCTCGTGTATCGGATTTCCCAGTACGAATATGACGACCAGGGAAACCAGACGAACCATTACCTGATGGACAAGGAGCATTTCATCGGACGCCTGGCTTCCAACCTGAGCCATCGCAGTTCCGGCGGCATTTGCAGTTCGGGCGGTGGAGAGGACAGCGGCATCCGGTGTCAGTGATCCGTGATGTACTGGCGCCAGGCGCCGGATTCCAGCAGCTCCCGGTAAACGGCGTTGCGATGCTCGATGAAGCCGCGCAGGTGGTTTTCCAGAAACAGCCGGTCGGCCAGCACCCCCAGCGGGCCAAAGAGGCTCTCGAACAGGAAACGGTCCGTCATGACTGTCTTTCCGTCGCGCTCTTCGAAGTGGTGATCATGCACCAGCCGGGCGAAGGGGCCGCTGATCATTGAGTCCTGGAAATACCGGGGACGGTCGTAGCCGGTGATGCGTGAGGTCAGTGTGAACCAGACGCCGAAATGCCTGGCCCGCCAGGTGACCGTCTCGTCATGGCCGATCAGTCCGCTTGTGACCCCGGCAACGGCCTGTTCGCCGGTGTAGGCGCAGGAGTCCTGGTGGAATTCGATGCACCGGGCGAGATCGAAGCAGGCCTCAATGGGCGCCTCAATTTCCGTAATAACCTCTATAATAGGCATAATCTCCATTGTAAACGAGGAGTGGCCCTGCGGGGCCAAGGCGATACAAGCATGGAAGAAAGCCGGACATTCACACTGTCCTTCAGGCTGATGATCACCTGGTGCCTGACCCTGCTGCTGGTCTGCGCCGGGGCGGGGCTGGCCGTGGCCCTGGTTCTGGGCCTGGGATTTTATTTCCTCAGCGGACTGAAGGGGATTCCTCTTTCCACGCCCATCATGCTGGCGGTGATTCCGGTTCTGTTGCTGATCGGGCTGTTTATCCCTGTGATTTTGCTACTCGCTTTTATGTTTTCCCGGTTCATGAAGTATGAAATCGGGGAACTGGGGCTGACCCAGTCCTTCGGTCCAGTGAAACACGAGGTGGACTGGCTCCGGGTTGAATCCGTCCAGGACGTTGAGCCGCTGAAACTCTATGTTATCAACGTCCATGTCTTTAAAAAGGACCAGCCGGTAACTATTTATGCCGGGTTTTTGGCCGATCCGCCCGGTTTTATCGATGCGATCGACCGGTTTGCCCCAAAAGACAATCCAATGAGACAATGGTTGTATACGGTGCACCCCGAACGGGATGCGGAAATGGATCGTGAGAGTTAGCAGGCCATGAGCACCTACACCTTCGAACTGCAGTTTGGGCCGCTGTACAGGCAGCTTGTGAAGATGTGCCTGCCCATCAGCTTCGTCTACATTATTCTGCTGGCCCTGCCTCTGATCGAACTGTTTTCCGTGGTGCTGGATTACTTTGTCTCTCTCAACCTGCCGCAGGAGTATGTTGAGCCGGCCCTGCTTATTGTGATTGCCATGTTCGTCGCCCTGACGCTGGCGTTTTTCATCTTTGCCGTGCCTTTTATCATTACCGGCGTCTTTCGCATCCTGTGCCCGCCTACCGACGTGCGCCCGACGGGCATTCGGGCCTGTACGCTCGATGGCCGGATGCGCAAGGTGATCTGGAGCGAAATTACCCATGTGGAAAAAGTCCGGTATTTCGGCTTAAATTATCTGAAGGTTTCCTCGAAAAACGATCCGACCCTGTGGGTGCCGCTGTTTTACGAGGACCAGGACATCTTTGCCGAGGCCATCCTGTCTTTCGCGCCGCCGGAGAATCCCCTGAGACCCTTCATGCAGGAACAGGTCAAGGTTTCCGCCTCCCATGACGAAATGAAATAGAGCCAAAACAGCCGGTTTGTCGAGGAAAAGTCGAACACCCATGGGCCAGAACACATACTACATCACCACCGCCATCGATTACGTCAACGCGGCCCCTCACCTGGGCCACGCCTACGAGAAGATCGCCACCGACGTGATGGCGCGGTTCCAGCGCCTGCAGGGGAAAGAGGTGTTCTTCCTGACCGGCACCGACGAGCATGGCACCAAGGTCGCCAAGACGGCAGCCGAGAAAGGCATGGACCCCAAGGCTTATACCGATAGCATCGCCGAGAAGTTCAAGGAAGCCTGGGCCTTTCTGAACCTCAGCCACAACCGGTTCATCCGCACCACCGACCCGGAGCATTACGAGGTGGTCGCCCATCTGTGGCGGGTGATGCAGGCCAAGGGCGACATCTACAAGGCCAGCTACACCGGCCTTTACTGCACCGGCTGCGAGACCTTCCTCACCGAACGGGACCTCACCGAGGCGGGCGAGTGCCGCATCCACCAGCGCAAGCCGGACGAAGTACGCGAGGAGAACTACTTCTTCCGCCTCAGCAGCTACAAGGACAAGCTGAAGGCCCTCATCGAGAACGGCACCTTCGTAAAGCCCGACTTCCGGGCGCAGGAAGTGCTGCATATGCTGGACGATTTGCAGGACATCAGCGTGTCTCGGCCCAAGACTTCCGTCAGTTGGGGCATCCCGGTGCCGGACGACCCGGACCAGAACATCTACGTCTGGATCGACGCGCTGAGCAACTACGTTACCGGCGTGGGCTACCGGCACGATGATGCCCTGTTCTCCAAATTCTGGCCGGCGGACTGCCACGTCATCGGCAAAGACATCCTGCGCTTCCATGCCCTCTACTGGCCCGCCATGCTGATGTCGGCGGAAATCGAACTGCCCCGGCAGATCTTCGCCCACGGTTTCATCAACATCAACGAGTCCAAGATCAGCAAGAGCATCGGCAACGTGGTCTCGCCATTCGATCTGGCCCGGCGCTTCGATCTGCAGAACGCCGATCCCATCCGCTACTTCCTGATGACCGTGACGACCTTCGGGCAGGACGGCAATTTTACCGAGGACGACTTCAAGCTGAAGATCAACGCCAACCTCGCCAACAACCTGGGCAACCTGGTCAACCGCACCCTGAACATGACCCAGAAATACTTCGACGGCAAAGTGCCGACGCTGGATGGCGTGGATTTATCGAATCTTTATACTGAAGATGCCGGATACCTGAGAGCTTTGGCCGACGAATTCAACGCCCTGCCCCCCGGCAGCGAGGCGAAGAATCAGTGGAAAGACGGCTATCAATTCCCGGCGTCCGGCATGAGGTTTTTGAACGCTGAATTGCGTGGGAACGAGAATTATCTCGACTCCAAACCCTTCGATCAGTTCGTGGATGACATCCGGTTCAAGTTCGATCGCTTCGATTTCGAATTTGCTCTCTACACCACGTTCAGCCAACTGGTGAACCCGGTGAACCTATTCATCGACGCCCAGGCCCCCTGGACTCTCGCCAAAAACAATGAAACCGATCGTCTGGCCGTGGTGCTTTACAGCGCCCTCGAACGCATCCGCCAGGTGGCGGTCATTCTTTATCCGGTGATCCCCACCCTGTCCCGAAACATCTTCGAACAACTCGGCTACGACATCGACGGCGATGTCCAGACCCTGAAGCTGAACGGCCAGCCCATCCAGTGGGAAACAATCTACGATCCCCTCCCCTTCACCCAACCCATCAAACTCACCGGCCCCCTCCTGCCCAGGTTGGAAGATGAAATCGTGGGTGCCGCGGGCAAGAAAAAATAATGCCCGGAGAGAGCCTATGCGCATTGAAGATGTGATAACACAAGGCTGGAAGGGTGAAGAGAAACTTTGGAAGGTTGTCCTTGTGGGAGCGGCGCTTGCCTTGTTGCCCCAGTTTTTGCCTGCGGTACTCTTCACGCCAATACTGTTTTTGAAAATTTATAATTTAATATATCTGGTTGCATTTCTCCCATTATTTTATGTTCTTTGTTGGTGGCTTCTAGCGATATGGTCGTGTTCCAGGAAAGTTAACAACAAGCTGATAAGAGTCTTAACCCTAGGAGGAGCAATTACGTTCGCTTTCTGGCAAATTAGACAGGTCACAGAAGCAACAAATTGGTATTATCACTTACTTCGTTTCTATTCCGGGAGCCTTGACTAATAATGATTGACGAGCCGATTTATCTAGATCGTTTGATAGTCGAAGGGTGGAGGGGTAAAGAAAAACTTTGGAAGGTTTTTTGGGTTGGTATACTGCTTACGTACCTGCTAAATCTTGGTATTGACCTTTTCTTTGCTCTTGTAACAGTTCTAAATCCGCCTGTATTTATTTTTACACTTTATGGTCTGCTAACAGGGCTCGTCCTTATATGGTGGATAAAAGCGGTTTGGCAATGTTCTGTTACAGGAAGAATCCTAATAAAGTTTTCAAGCAGGGTTGCGGTAGTCTGTATTACCTTGTTCCGTATTTGGCAGGTAACGCAAACGGTTGGTATTGGAAGCTGATTACCAAGTTATGATCATCTTTATTAAAAATTGCTGGTTGGGACAGGAGCGGCTCTGGAAGGCCTTCTGGCTAGGCGGACTTTACTGTTTAGTAACGCTCTTGGTGCTTTTTCCAATAAACTCATATATATTTGGATATTTTCTGACTTCTTGGAAATGTCCAATTGAGACCGGTTGTGAATACCATCAATTAATTCCGAACCATTCGGCTCTTTATACAGTATTGCTTATTTGTTTTGTATTGGCTTTGTTACTGCTTATTTTCATTGGTACCTGGTGGCATATTAGCCTGTACCGTTGTGCACCCAATATCGGTAAAATAGTTGGGCCTGGTTTGATAAGGTTGCTGACAATAATTATGGCAATATTCTGGTTGGTTATAGGAATTGGTTATTTTGAGGCATTAGCGAACCTCAGTGAAACACATGCAGAAGGTCCTGCTGTAACTCCCTTTATTATGTTACCCTTAGAGCCATGAGCAAGGCGCCGTTGGTGGATACCCATTGCCATCTCGACTATGTCGGGCGCAATGAGGAGCATCCCGAGGGGATCGAGGGCACGGATCCCGTCCGGGTGATGGAACGCGCGGTGGCCGAAGGGGTGGCGTTCATCGTCAACCCCAGCGTCACGCCGGAACGCTTTCCCGAGGTCATCGCGCTGGCGGAGCGGTTCGAGAACGTCTACGCCGCCGTGGCCGTCCACCCGACGGACGTCAAGGACATCCAGGACATGCCCGACTGGCTGACCAAAGTCGAGGCCCTGCTGCCCCACCCCAAGGTCGTCGCCATCGGCGAGACGGGGCTGGATTATTACTGGGATACGAGTCTGAAAGACTTGCAGAAAGCCTGCTTCAAGAGCCTGCTGGAACTGGGCCGGGCGCATGATTTGCCGGTCATCGTCCATGACCGCGAAGCCCACGACGACGTGGCCGCCATCGTGGACCAGGTGCCGGGGGCGCGGGGGATCATGCACTGCTTCTCCGGCGACGCGGCGTTTGCCCATACGATGATTGACAAAGGCTTCTATATCAGCTTTGCAGGCAACGTGACATACAAGAATGCAAAGAACCTGCACGAGGCGGCGGCGGCCATCCCGATGGAGTGGATGCTCATCGAGACGGATTCCCCCTTCCTCAGCCCGGTGCCGTTTCGCGGAAAGCCCAACGAGCCGGCGCGGGTGCGTTATGTGGCGGAGAAAATTGCCGAACTGCGCGGCGTCAGCTACGATACAGTGGCGCACGCCACCACGGAAAACGCCAAAAAGGTGTATGGTTTATGCTCCTGATCTTCCCCTCCTCCCCCATGGCCGAGAAGGCCAGCAAATATCTGGAAGGCGAAGGCGTCCCCCACCGGATCATCGCGATCCCCGAAAGCCTGGGGTACAAGACCGGGGCGGATCACGGCATCTATATCGACTCCGAAAACAACATGGATGTGCCCATGAAGCTTTCCCGCGAACGTTTTGTGGTGATGCGGGTGTTCCGTGATTTTAAGTTGGAAGAATGATTTTATGGCTGGTGGCGATACAACTCAGCATCCTGCCCAGGGACCGTTCCCTCCCCTGGACCCCTCCCCGAAGTTTTCTTTGCCCTCGCTCACGGCGGCTATGCCGCCGCTCGATCGGGCCTGTGTTGTGTTCGGCCTGATCCTGCTTGTTACCCTAATGCTCGGCTGCGCTCGCAAGCCGCAGACGACGACGGACGACGGACGGATTATTATCGAGTTCTGGACCCTGCAACTGCTGGATTTTAAAGACCTGCTCGAACCCATGTTCGCCGAGTACGAGGCGGCGCACCCTAACGTGAAGATCCGCTGGGTGGATATTCCCTTCAGCGAGGGCGAAAAGCGGACGCTCACCGCCATCATGTCCCCCAACGTGCCGGATGTGGTGAACCTCAACCCGGATTTCTCGGCCACGCTGGCGAACCGTCAGGCCCTGGTGGACATGAACGAGGCCGTCTCTGCCGAAGAAAAAGCCGTCTACCTGCCCGCCGCATGGGAGGCCTCGTCCCTGGGCGACTTCGCCTTCGGCATGCCCTGGTACATCACATCGAAAGTGACCCTGTATAACAAGGGCCTGCTCCAACAGGCGGGGACACAGAAGCCCCCGGAGACGTTCGACGAACTGCATGCCTTTGCGCAAACCCTGCGCGAGAAAACCGGCAATTACGCCGTGATGCCCAACATCAGCCAGAGCGGGAACTTCCTCAAGGAACTGAAAAAAAGCGGCATCGATCCGTATGATGCCGAATCCGGTCGGGCGGTGTTCGCGGATCGGGGCGCGGCGGATTTTCTGGCCCAGTGGGTGGAGATGTACCGCAAGGGCTGGATACCCTCGGAGGCCCTTATCGAAGGCCCCCGCGCCGCCGTGGACCGCTACCAGTCCGGCACGCTGGCCCTCCTGATGACCGGCCCCAACTTTCTCAACATCGTCAAGGAGAACGCGCCGAAGGTGTTCGAGCAAACCGGTGTGGCGCCGCAGTTCCCCACCGCCAGCCCCACGGCGGATTTTTCCACCATGGTCCTCGTTGTCCCCCGCTCCAGCGATCACCCGGAGGAGGCCGTGGACTTCGCCCTGTTCATGACGAACAAGGCCAACCAGCTGGCCTTCGCCCAGCGGGCGCCCGTGCTGCCTTCAGTCACGGCGGCGTTGCAGGACGCGTATTTCCGCAAGGAACAGTCGGACAACCTGCTGGAGCGCGCCCGCAGCATCAGCGCCCGGCAATTGCTGACGGCGAAAGACGTCTACCAGATCCGCCCCCGGCAGAAAGAGATCAACGAGATCATTGATCATTACGTCCAACTGGCCATGCTGGGCAAGGTGGACGTGCAGACCGCCATGCGCCAGGCCCAGGACGAGGCGAACGCGGTGATTTCCGGGGGCTAAAGCTGTTGTAACTCCTTCACACCCTGCCCAGGGGACGTTCCCTCCCCTGGACCCCTCCCCCAAATTTTCTTTGCCCTCACTACGGGGCTTCGCCCCACGTCCGGGCGTTTTGTGAAAGCCCGGTGTTTTGGTTACAGTTTTTTGTTAGGGCTTACAATGGCAAGTAGGTTCTAATGAGTTATCCAAAGGTTTTCCCATGCTGATTTCCACGGGGTTGCCCGAAAAACTGGTGATTCAGGCGGACGAGCACTTCAGCCGCGATGATTTGCGGCTGTCCGTGGTGTATCCGGGCGATAACGCCACGGAGGTCGGGACCTGCTACCTGCTGGCACCGGAGAAGATTGATACGGTGCTCGCCGCCGCCGAAACCGGCTTTCATGCTTTCAAACGCTCAACCTACGCCCGCCGGGGGGAAATTCTCAACAAACTGGCGGATCTCATCGACGCCAACGCGCCGGATCTCGCCAAACTGATCACGTTGGAGTCGGGCAAGCCGCTGAAGCTCTCCCAGCATGAGGTCCAGCGGGCCGTCGGCGTCTGCCGGGGATACGCCCGCGAACTCGGCGTGGTGAAACCCCAGACGTTTGTCGTCGAAGGCCGCGAGGCGACGGTGCGGCAGTTTCCGCTGGGGCCGGTGCTGGCCATCACGCCCTGGAATTTCCCCCTGAACCTCATCGTTCACAAGCTGGCCCCGGCCATCGCCGCCGGATGCTCCATCACCGTCAAGCCCGCCTCCAAGACCCCGCTGACGGCGCTGTATCTTGGGCGCCTGGCGTCCGAGGCCGGCTATCCGGCGATCAACGTCATCCCCTGCACACCCGATGTGGCGGAGCAGCTGGTGCGTTCGGACGTGTTCAGAAAGCTCTCGTTTACGGGCAGCGATACGGTGGGCTGGCGCCTGAAAAGCATCGCGGGCAAGAAGGCCGTGACCCTTGAACTCGGCGGCAACGCCGCCTGCATCGTGGAAGACGTCGATCCGGCGGAACTGGCCGCCATTGCCGCCCGCATCGCCCAGGGCAGCTTCTGGTATTCCGGGCAGATCTGCATCTCCGTCCAGCGGATCTTCGTTAATCACCGGCTTCATGACAACTTCCTCAAGGCCTTCGTCGCGGCCACCCGCGCCCTAAAAGTCGGCGATCCCATGCTGCCAGAGACGGATATCGGTCCCATGATCACGCTCGATGATCTGCGCCGCACCCGCAACCTCATCAAGGACGCCATCCAGCAGGGCGCTAACGTGGTCTACGGCGGCAACACCTTCAACTCCTACACCATGAACCCCACCATCATGAACCGCACCACCCCGGAGATGGCGGTGAACGCGGAAGAGGTCTTCGCCCCCATCGTCACCGTTCAGCCCTACGAAACGTTCGAAGATGCCCTGGCCCTGGCGAACCAGTCCCGCTTTGGCCTCCAGGCGGGCGTATACACGCAGGATCTTCACAAGGCCCGCCGGGCTTACGAAACGCTGGACGTGGGCGGGGTGATGGTCAACGAGGTGCCGACGTTCCGGCTGGACTACCTGCCTTACGGCGGTGTGAAGGATTCCGGCCTGGGCCGCGAGGGGGTCCTCACCGGCATGGCGGAGATGTCGTATCTCAAGACCATGATTCTCCCGCTCTGACCGTTTCGTTTGGATGAGCGGGCTGTCGACCGGCGGGGGATTGTCCGCCCCGGTTGTCCGGGAAAGAATAAACTTGCAGTCGGGTTGATTGTCATGCTACATGCTTAGCAAATAAAGTTGGCAAAGTCATCCAGCCCGACAGGACTTCCGGAGGAACCGATGTTTTACCGCAAGCCGCATACGCCGGCGTTTATGCCACCCCATCTCAAACGGCGCGAGGTGGTTTTCAGCCATGAGTTCCGCCCTTTTGTCCGTTCCTCCCGGAAAGAGAGTCCGGTGGCCCCTGCCAGACCGGCGGAAGAGCCGGTCCGCGAACTGGCCGGAACCGTTGCCGAGTAGGATATATAGTTTTCTAAATTAAATTATCTTTTTATGGATAGGGCTGAAATATGGGCGAGTAAAAGCTGAAATCCATATAAGCGATGGGTATCGGGGTTTTTCTGGCCGGAGAGTTGCTGACGGATTGATGACAATGTTTCCTGGACGATTTAAATCTTCTGTCAACTTTTAATATTGATTTGTGTTATTATCTCGTGGCCAAGTTTTGGGACACCCTCGTGAATCAGTGAGTGGAAGGGACCGGTTCTCCGGCGAATACGCGCAAGAGGTATCAGACGCCCATGAGTTATGTTCAGTTTTCTTCAGCGGGTTTTCAGCAGCCGCATAAAAAGGCTGCCGAACGGGAAACACATCCGGATTTGACGGCATACCAGCCTGTTCCGGCATTTGGCGGAAAGGCGAAGGCCGAGAATTTCAAGGCCGCCTTTATGCCGCGTTTCGGGGCTTCCGGCACCACTGAGGCGGCGGTTCGCCGGTTGCTGAACAAGCTGGATATGAAAGACATGGCGGTCATTCTTGACCAGGCCCGCACCGAGGCGAAGACCCGCGGACATGCCGAGGTGACGCCGCTGCATGTGATGGCGGTTCAATTTACGGACATGCTGGCGGAAACCCGCGGCAAACGTAATGGACAAAAGGTCCAGCATATCGAAAGGATGGTCGAGGACGGCCAGAATCTCTGGGCCGCCGTTCTGGGCGTGTTCATCAACATGCAGACCCCCGGTGAACTTGAATACCACCTGGAAACGGCTTTGGGCAAGGTGGAGAAAGCCCTGAAGGATCTGCCCGCTTCCGGCCAGCCCGTGAAAAAGCCGCCGTTAAGTCCCAGCCTGCTCGGCATTCTGCATGAAACCGGCGATGAACTGCTTAAAAACCAGCCATCCCCGGAGGACGTGCGGGAAATCATCGACGAACAGGTCGACATGATTCTCCAGCAGAGCAATCCGCAGGGGTATCAGATTAAAATCGGTCTCGAAAAGCAGATTGAATCGGCAGACAAGTCGTTGGCCGAGTTCGAGAAAACCGCCTCGCGTCTTGACCGTCTTTACGATGAAGTGCCTGAGCTGGAGGACGCCTTCCTTCAATACAAGCAGGCGGAGCAGATTGTCAAGAAGCTGTCGTCCGGACGTGTCGATCCGCTGGAAATGGCCCAGTGGACCCAGACGGTTCTGGAGCCTTATATCCAGCCGATGATCCAGGAAGCAATACAGAAGGGCACCCAGCAGGTCAATATCGCGCAGTTTCTGCCAAAGGTTGTTCAGCAGTTGCAGGAACAGCTTCCTGGGTTGAAACAGCGTTACATTGAGCTGCTCCGACAACACCAGGAAAAAGCGGCGACCATCCTGGGGGATGCGGAACCATTGCCGCCGGAGGCCGAAGCCGCCTATGTCGGCATTCTTGGGGCGCAACGCACCATTGATAAAATGTTCGGCCAGATATACGAGAATGTCGGCAAACAATACGGTGAACAGCGGGCCGAGCACGTTTACAAGGAGATTATGACCGCGGCCTACAGCGGCGACGTTTCTCCCAAACACCTGGAAGACGCTTCTACCGCCCGTGCCACGACCATTTATTCCGATATGCTGGGTCTGCTGAGCAACGGCATGGCCAGCAAGTCACGCGACCCGGAAAAGTACCTGAAACTGGCCCGCCGCAATGGTGCCAGCGAGCAGCAGCAAGCCACCCTCGTCCAGTACCTCAACATCATGAAGCAGATCCAGCGATCGCTGATGATGAAATCCAGGCAGGGAGCCGGTGGCGCACAGCAGGGTGAGGATGCCGACGACAGCGCGACTTCCACCATGGCCCAGGCCCAGGCACTGAAGCAGATTACCCAGTTTGTGGATGCCTACTCCCAGATCAAGTGGAACGAGGTCAACCGCAAGAAGATCGATATCGGGAAGGTCAAGCGGGAGATTCTCGATCCCAACCTGATCATTCCGACGCCCATCAAGGATCAGATCGTCAACTTCCTGAAGACGGGCAACCGCAACGGCTGGCAGAATCAGCCCCTGCTGCTTCTGGTGGGCGGCGGCGGCACGGATATTGTCAAGGAGGAAGTGGTCAAGACCCTGAACAAAATTCTGGGCATGCCCATCCACCAGCCCACCGGCGAGGTCTCCTCCATGCTGATGCTGGGCAGCGGCGGCCGGACCTTCCGGGGTGAGCCGGTACTGTCACCGCCCGCCAAGGCCATTCTGAAGAACAAGACGCCCCAGTCCATTGTCTACATCGACAACCTGCTGCGCTTTAATATGTCCGGCGGGCAGAAGATGTTCGACGACTTCGCCTCGCGGTTGGGCCGCCAGACCTTTGAAGAGCCGGATTTCAAGGTTCCCTTCGATCTCAGCCCGTTTGTCTTTGTCGCCGGGCTGGAAGACGGCTATTCCGGCGAATACCTCTCACTCCTCCATGGCGACCGCTTTAACGACGATGATATGACCATCATCAACCTTGGCGTGAACATCGACACGTTCACCAAGGAGAAAGTGGCCCAAAAACTGGCAAAGGAAATCGAAGCCAAGTACAACGTCCGCTTCGAGGACGAGGCCATCAAAACCATCTGCCGGGATTATGCCATCTACAGCCGGTTCGATCCTGTCCAGCATACGCTGGAAAAGGCAGCCCAGAGGGCTGCTGCGAAGAATACCGGTGAGGGTCCCGTGACCATCAAGGCGGACGAGCTGGAAACCCGCTGGTTGGGTCCGAAAGTGACCCGTCAGACCCATCACATGCTTTCCAAGCCTACCGTCGGGTCCGTCAACGGACTGGCTGCCGGCGGCGCCGGGGCGGGCTTCGTCCTTCGGGTCGGTATCAGCAAGGCGGGCGAGTGGCATTTCGTGCCGCATCGGGACAAAGCCCGTTACCACGTCAACGCCACCCTTGGCCCGGTGACCAAGATGACCGACGATTCGGCGAAGAAGGCCATCGAAACCATGCTGGCCGATGTGCTGAACAATTCGCTGGATGACATGCAGAACGAGTATAAGTTGCTCAAGGGTTTGCGCCACAAGGCCATGGCCTTCAACGTGGTTTTCCCTGAAAACGTGGATGGCCCCAGCGCCGGAGCCGCCATTGCCACGGCGGGTATCAGCGCTGTGACCGGCATTCCCGTCCGCCAGGACGTGGCCATGACCGGAACCTATCAGGACAAGGGCGGCGTCGGTCCAATCGGCGGCATCCTTGAAAAAACCAAGGAAGCCTACCAGGCCGGGGTCAAAACCATCCTGATGCCGGAGATGAACTGGATCGAGCTGAAATTCGAACATCCCCGGTTCTACAACAAGTTGGAAAGCGAAGGAATTGAGTTGCTGCCGGTGAAGAGTCTGGACGAGGTGCTGCGCCATGCCCTGACGGATTACGACGCCCTGCTGAAGGAGCCGACAGCCGAGCAACTGACGCTGGACGAATATGACCCGCTGGGCAAGATCAAGGAAGCCCAAAAATCCCAGGAGGGGCTGACCCCGGAGGGCATCCGTGAAATGATCACGTCCGTGGTGCGGGAACTCCAGGGCCAGCAGGATCAGAAATTCGCCACCATGCTCGAAGGCGTCCTCGGTAAGTTTCTGAGTAAAAACGGCTAGCCCGGTTTGTTTTCGTTGATTGCGCCATAGGCGGCCTGCCGCCATGCAACCGGCTGTCTGGTGAAAGCCGCCTGGCGTATGGCGCTGTCCACCAGTCCATGAATATAATGCATGGGGGTGTGAGAGTGTGACGATGCATGAAAGACAAGATTCTCAACTTCCTGGAATCGATCCGGACCAGCCTGTGGCTGGTGCCTTCCGCGCTGGTGCTGTTTGCCATCGTGTTGTCGGAGGGCATGCTCCACCTGGATGACTTCCTGTTTGAGAGTCCCGATGCATCGCCGCCCGCCTGGCTGTTTTCAGGCGGGCCGGATTCCGCCCGCCAGATCCTGGCGACGATTGCCGGAGCCGTGGCCACGGTAGCCAGCCTGGTATTCACCCTCACGATGATCACGTTCACCCTGGCCTCCTCCCAGTACGGGCCGCGCCTGCTGAGGAACTTCATGGCGGATCGGACCACCCAGTTTGCTCTGGGGGCCTTTGTCGGAACTTTTGTCTACTGCCTCATGGTCCTTCGCCAGATCCGCAGTGTCGAGGAGTATGCATTCACGCCGGAAATCGCCGTGACCGTTGCCATTGGCCTGTCCATCGCCTTGCTGGGCATGCTGCTCTATTATATTCACCATATTGCCCAGTCCATCGAGGTGGAAACGGTGGTGTACGATATCGGGCAGGAATTGGGCACCCTGATTGACCGGATGTTTCCCGACTCGAACGAGGCCCATCCGGTTCCCGCCCTGTCTCCCGGAGTGGATGAATCCATGATCCGGCGGCGTTTCGATGAGGAGGGTCGCCCGGTGCCTGCCACCGGCTTTGGCTATATCCAGACCGTGGATTATTCCGCCCTGGTCAGCCTGGCGGTGAAGCATAACGTGGTTATCCGGCTCAGGCACCGTTCAGGGCATTTTGTTGTGAAACAGGAGGTGATTGCCGACGTTTTGCCCGGTGATCGGGCCGAAGAGGAGCTGGCGGCGTGTATTAACCGGGCAATGATTCTGGGGCGTCATCGCACTCCGACCCAGGATATCGAATACGCGGTTGACCAACTGGTGGAAATTGCCGTGATTGCACTGTCTCCGGGTATAAACGGAACGTTCACCGCCATCTCCTGCATCGATCGACTGGGCAATGCCCTTTCGAAACTGGCCGGAAAAGTCTTCTATTCACCCTATCACCACAGGAACGACGTGATTCGCCTGGTGACCTCCCAGGTCCAGTTCAGGGATCTTCTTGACGCGTCAATCAACCAGATTCGCCAGGGTTCGCGCAATAACGCGGCGGTCTCCATCCGCCTGCTGGAGGTTCTGGAGAAGGTTGCCCGGCAGGCAACCGAACCAGAAGTCCGGGAGGCCGTCCTGCGTCAGGCCACGATGATTGATCGCGGCTGCGGCGAGGCCCTCCCCGAAGGGGAGGACCGTCAGGATGTCCATGAACGCTTCAACCGGGTCGTCCGCGCCCTGCAGGCCTGATCAGGCTTCCGGCGGCCTGTCGCCGCTAACGGGAATCAGGCGAGGGATCAGCATCGGGACCTGGCGCGTGTACTCCAGGTAGTCCTGGCCGTGAAAGGCGATGAGATCCCGCTCTTCAAAGCGGATCGCTACCAGAATGTATGCCAGGATCGCCGTTGCCAGGATGAAATGCCCCAGGGTCATGGTGGGGGTGGCCCAGAAGGCCAGCAGCCACCCGATATAGAGCGGGTGCCGGACCAGCCGGTAGGGGCCGGGAGTGACGAATTTCAGGTGGGGGTACTCCTGCCCTTTCAGGTAGTAATACACCTGCCGCACGCCGAAGAGATCAAAATGGTTGATCAGGCACGAGACGGCGATCACGATCAGCCAGCCGGACCCATAGAGCGTGTACATCAGCATCCGGCCTGCGGGTTCGGCGATATCCCAGATGACTGCCGGCAGGGGCTGCCACAGGAAAAACAGGGCCAGCATGGCGGCGCTGGAAAATATGACGTAGGTGCTGCGCTCGATCGGTTCGGGAACCAGCCGGGTCCATCGCCGCTTGAACGCCGGACGGGCCATGATGCTGTGTTGCAGGCCAAAAAGGGCGATGAGTCCGGTGTTGATCAGCAACGCGGGGAGCATCGGCCCCGCCTCTCCGGAATTAATGGTTTTGGGAACCATGAAATTGCCGAGGAACCCGATGCCGTAAACCGCCGTTGCCGCAAACAGGGCGTAGGCCAGCAGGCCGTAGGCGAAAAACAGTTGTCGCTTGATGTTCATGGAGCCGTTTCCTTTGCTGTTTTGATGACATAAAAAGACCGAAAGATAACCGACCGGTTGGTATAGTAATGATAAACGAACGTGTTCCGAAAAACAAGCCATGAAATGAAGTATCCTGAAAATACCTGTGAGGCAAGAGATTTGGATTGGGTTGAGAGTTGATGACAAGCAAACTGCATGGTATAGTTTGGACATGCCTCCCCGAACCGACACGCGAGAACGAATCCTGGACGCTGCCGAATGCCTGGTGCTGGAAGGCGGCTTCAGCGCCATGTCCATCGAGAAAATCATGGAAGCGGTTCAGATTACCAAGGGGGGCTTTTTTTACCATTTCAAGAGCAAGGACGATCTGGCCAGGGCGTTGGTTGAACGCTACGGTGAACGGGACACGAGCCTGGTGCAGTCCATGTTCGAGCGTGCGGACACCCTTTCCGACGATCCGCTGGAGCGGATGCTGATTTTCCTGAAACTCTACGAGGAATCCACGGACAAGTTGTACCTGGCCAGCCCCGGATGCCTCTTCGCCTCGTTTTCCTATGAGATCCGGGAATTTTCGGATGATATCGGGAAATTCATCCGCGAAGGTTTCCTGGCCTGGCGCCAGCTGACCCTCTCCCGCCTTGAGGAGATTGCGCGGCAGTATCCGCCGACCGTTGAAACAGACCTGCCGGAATTGGCGGACATGTTCATGTGTACTGTGGAGGGGGGCCTGCTAATGTCCCGAACGCTGGGGCAGGAGGATATCCTGCCCCGCCAGGTGGCCCATTACCGCCGATATCTCAGGATGATCTTTCGTCCCTGACAAACGGTGCCCGCTCAGCGTGACCTACGTTTCCGGGTCCGGCTCGTAGGTTTCCTGCCACATGCGCATCAGGTCGAACAGAATGTCCTGGACCTTTTCGCCGGTCTGGGCGTTTTTACAGTGGGAGATTTTGAAAATGTCGAATTTCAACGGATCGCCGTGGCTGCCCTCAATCAGCAGGATCATGTTTCTCACGTCGATCTTGATGATCCGGGCCTGGTCCCAATAGGCCTCCTCACCGTTTTTATTAATATAGTAGAAGCTGACGAATGCGGGCAGCTTCCGTTCCTTGAAGGCGGGCCAGTCCGGGTGGTCGAAAATCGTCTTCGCATCCGCCAGTGCCGAAATCAGCTTGTCGAGATTGTCCGGGTCCATGATTGCTATTATCCCACGCTTATGACGGAACAATCACCTTCAGTTGATTCCGAAGGTGCCGGATACGGATCTCCGTTTCGTCAAAGGGATCACCGTCGATGTGCCTGGGAATTTTTTCCGAGCAGGTGATTTCCACCGATCGACCCTGGTAGTGGTCGATTTTTCCGTAATATTCGCCGGAGAGAATCTTCCATCCGACGTTGACGAACTCCCAGAACGTGTGCGGGTGCAGGACGCAGATGTCGAGAGAGGCCGGCTCCGAGGGATCGGGAGGCGGGGCAAAGGGAAAAAGGGCCTTGATGTATGAGTTGCGGTTGATGACGATGATTCCCTTACCGCGGGTTGTCCGTTCCACGTCGTCAATCAGCAGCCTGAACGGGTAATGCCGGGTATGGATGTGGTGCAGGCTCTCCCACCAGTAGGCCATTACCCCGATGCGCTGTTTCAGGGACCGGGGGGTGGACAGCATGATCCGGGCGTCCAGCCCGACCCCGAAGGAGATGGTGAAATATTTTTTGCCGTTGACCTCGGAGATGCTGATGGCCTGGGTTTTTCCCGTCAGAAGGGTTTCCAGCGCTTCCCTGGGGTTCAGGGGAATGTTCAGCGACTTGGCCAGCAGGTTGTTGGTTCCCGTCGGAACGATTCCCAGCCGGGTTTTCCATCGGCGGGCAATGAGGCCGATGCACTCGCGCACCGTGCCGTCGCCCCCGACAGCGACGACCGTTTCGTATCGGCCGTTTTTCAGGGCCGGGCCGTATTGTGAAGCCAGTTCGTCCGGATCGCGGCAGACGCAGGTTTCGCAGGTCCTGTTGCCGGGCAATTCACGGATCAGGCGGACGAGTTCATCCGGGTCCGCCCGCCGGGCGTTCGGGTTGATCACAAACAACCGCCGTGAGGTCATTCCAGTTTAATCCCCGGAATGGGCGCCTCTTTTTCCTCCGCGAGACGTTTTTCCTCCACAAAATTGTGGTACGTGGTGGAGTGCTGGAACAGGAACAGGCGGATCGCGTCGAAGAAGGCGAAGACGAGTTCCCGGATGAACAGGGGGGTGCCCTGCTTCCAGGGGGAGGAGAACCACCGGACGCGGATGGCGACCATGCCAACCCGCTTGGCACCCAGGGTATCAGTCAGGATGCCGTCCCCCACCATGGCCGTTTCCGGCGGGTTCAGCCCGTAAAAGTGGAGCAGTTTATGGAAACTGCGGGTGCGGGGCTTGTAGGCGTTTTCGATAAAGGGCACCGTGATGCCCTCCTCCTTAAGGATGCCAAGGATTTTACGGCAGTAGGACGAACGGTAGTTGTTGGTATTGACGCCGAGCAGGATGCCGCCTTTTTTCAGGCGAACCAGGCAGTCGATCATTTCCATCGTGAACCTGCCGGAGAATTCGGGCATCAGCGTGTCGTCGAGATCGAAAAACGCGGCCTTGACGTGGTGCCGGCGCAACAGTTCGGGTGTCAGTTCCTCAATGTTTTCAAGACGGATGTCCGGCTCGAAACACTGCCGCAGGTTACGCCATGCCTGTTGGATTTCCGGGATCGCCATAACGGGTTGAACATGCTCCGAAAGCTGTCATCCTGCACCTGTTCCCGCCCGCAAGCCCCCTTGCCATGCCAGACCGGCAAGGAGGCTTTCGGGAAGAAAAATAGTGATAAACACGATGAATCTTCGGAATCAGATGCTCCAGAAATCCTCGTGGACTTCCACCGAACTGACCCTGTGGTTCGAAGGATTCAACTGCATTTCAACGGTGTACTCGTTGTCGTTGATCCGGAGATCCACGGTAGCCCTGTCATCGTCTCGGTCGAACTCGGTCACCATGCCAATTTCCTCCAGTCTGGGCAGGTAGGTGATGACCGGTTCGCCGGGCTGGACGGCCTGGCGGATCTGCTCCCGAACCCTCAGGAATTCCTCGTCTTCACGGGCGGCCTGGCCAGTTGTGCGGCGGCGCTCCTGCACGTTGATCCGGGTGACTTCGGTGCTTTGCGGGTCCTGATGAAGTTCAACGCGGTAGTGCTGATCATTCTGATCGGCCAGATCGTAGATGAGCCGGCTATTGATCCGCCGGGCATTCTCAATCGTATAGCCCATTTCGGAAAACTGCCGGTTGTAATAATCCATGGACTGGCCGCTTTCCAGATCCTCAAGGCTTCCGACCTGGACTCCGGGGGTGGTTTCTCCTGTGCCGGTCACGCCCCTTTCGGCGACGCCCCTTGCCGGCTCCCTGGTTCCTTCCGGCCCGTAAGTACAGGAAGAGAAACCGGCCAATAGAACTAACGCCAGGCTGGTTGCGATGGTTTTCGGTGCCACGTTATTCATATTGCACATTTCTCCTATCAATTTTTTCTGAATGCTTCTGGGAAATCCGTAAACCCTGAATAATGCTAGGGTGCCTGAAAATCCAGGCCGATGGCTTTGGGTGGATGGCCGCAGGTTTCCTGTCGGCAGACGCGCTTTTTACAAGTCCGTCCATCCTAGAAATAAAACGATCCGGTCGCTATTACCCGTCTGGCTGACAGGAATCAATCCTCCGCTTTCCGGGCCGCTCCGGCTGCTTTATTGAGAACCCGGCGGCATACAATGGCCCGGAAACTCCTCGCATTCCAAGGCCGGAAGATCGCCATATGGCGGATTGCCGGATGGATTGGGATCGTGGCTTCTCGAACACCACTGTCGTGAATAACCTTCAATGAAAGCTTATTCACGATGACATCGGTTTTCAAAAAACCACAGGAAACAATTTTTATGATCGCTGAAACGCTTTTTCCGGCAGTCTTTCAAGCGCAAAAAGTTTTGCGATTCTTCATGACCAGGCAAAACATGGCAATGGATTCCCGTTCCCGTCTTCACGGGGACAAGCTTCGCGGAAATGACAAGCGGGGGCCTGAGGGGTCTTCGCTTAACCCGTCAGGCCGCGGAGGCGGTCTTGGGGAGAAACGATGCTGGTGATGCGTAGACCGAAGTTGTCTTCGATGACGACGACTTCGCCCTTGGCGATTAGCTTGCCGTTGGCAAGGAGATCCACTGGCTCACCGGCGATGCGGTCCAGCTCGATAACGGAGCCGCGGGTAAGTTCCAGAATCTGCTTGATGCTCAGTTCCGTCGAACCCAGTTGAACCGTCAGGTTCAGGGTGACATCCAGAACAAGATCCAGGTTTTTGTTGTACTCGCCAAAGACGCTGGGCTGATCGTCGAACGGGGCGAACTGCACCGGCTGGACGGTGACGGGGCTGGATTCCTTGTGGGCAGCCCCGCCGGAAGTTTCCGCCGCTGCCGAAAGATCATCGAAGGACAGGGGACCGGCTTCGGGGGCCTCGCCGCCGCCGCCCTGGGCGCTCATCAACTTGGCAACCTGTCCCTGGGCATCTTCAAGACTCATCAACTGAACAATCTCAATGGTCTTGTCGCCGAGATCCAGCACGAAGGAAACGCTCACCACTGGAGACATGGCCAGCACCGGCACGGTAACGGCCACGGTTTCGGGGTTATAGTCCTGGACGGCGGGGGTGTCCACTTCCACGGATTCGGAAATAACCGAGGCCAGGCTGTTGGCCGATGCGCTCATCATCTGGCTGAAGGCTTCGCTGACGGCGCTGGTCTGCAACTCGTTCAACGGCCCCTCGGTCGGCTCGGCGTTGCCGAGAATAATGTCGGCAATGGCACGGGCGTCGTCAGTCTTCAGGACAAAAACCGTGGCGCAGGTCAGGCCCTCGGCAAAATTCAGGCTGACCGCCGTTTTCGGCACACCGGCCATCGGTTCAGGCATGGTGGCCAGCGCCTCATGTTCGGTGATTTCCGGCGGCGGAACGTTGATGTTCTTGTTGAGCATCACCGCCAGGTTGGAACCGGCAGCCCCGAACGCGATGTTGGAAAGTTCGCGCAGAGCCTCCGCCTGTCCGGCGCTAAGTCCGGTCGCCGCTTCGTTCATGATTTCTTCGTTCGCCATTGAACCGGGTCCTTCCGTTGGTTACAGCTTTTTGATCCCGAAGCCCTCGATGGCTTCCTCGTCTTTCACACTTTCGGTGATGGTGACGGCCAGCTTGTTCTTCAGGGTGCCAGGTCGGCAGTAGAACTTGGGTCTGGCGTTCACGTTCATCAGCATCGGGCTTTTCACTTCCCTGTCCAGCTTGATGACGTCGCCCACGCCAAGTTCCATCAATTCTTTCACGGAAATTTCCGTGCCGCCCAGCCACACGTTAACCGGCATTTTCGCATAATTCAGCTTGGAGAGGACTTTCTCCTGCTGGTCGATGGGGGTTTCCCCTTTCTGTCCGTGGAAAATCCGCTGGGCGCTGAGCTGGCCGATAACCCCCTCCACCACCGGGTAGGGCACGCACAGGCTCATCAGGCCGGAATCCCTGTTGCCAAGATTGATCTCGAACGTCACCAGCGCGACGATCTCACCGGGAGTCGCAACTTGAATGAGGGCATAGCTCTCTTCCATGTCCACAAGCATCACGTTGATGTTCATCATCGAACGCCACGCCTCTTCCAGGGTGGTGAGGGCGCGGTCGATAACGCGGCGGATGAGGGACTGTTCGATGTCCGTCAGTTCGCGGGCCTTCATCTCAGCCACGCCCTGGCCGCCCAGCATGCGGTCGATGATGCCCGACGTAATTTCATAGCCCAACCCCATCAGCACCTGGCCGGGAAGGGGTTCAAGTTCGCAGATGCTCACGGTCATCGGGCTTGGCATGGAGCGGACGAATTCGTCATAGGTCAACTGGTCCACGGAAACCACGTCGATCTCCACGGTGGTCCGCAGGTAGGCGGTCATCACCATGCCCAGCTGGCGGGCAAAGTTTTCGTGGATGGTCTGCAGGGCACGCAGGTGATCTTTCGAGAACTTGTCCGGACGGCGGAAATTATAGAGCTTGTAACTGCGTTTTTCCAGGACGTCGTCGCCACCGGCCTCGTCGGCCAGCGGCTTGTCGATCCCTACGGAGAGGGAGGATAGCAGGCTATCGATTTCGTCTTGCGATAACACGCGTTCTCACTCCGGGTTAGTACTGGATGATGAAGTCCGAGAAGTTGACGCGGATGACGGCGTAGTGATCGCCCATCAGGTGGTTGATCTGATCCTTGATGTCATCCTTGAGAATCTCCTGGCCTTCGATGGTACCCAGGGTTCCCGCCGTCCGCTTCATCAGGGACTGGTTGATGATGTCACGCATGGTGGGCACGAAGCGGGCCATGCTCTGGTTGAACCGGGCCTGGCAGGCAGCATACGGATCGCCACCCCCGCCGGCCGCCAGTAGGACTTCTTCATCAGCACTGGCGGCAGCACCGGCCACGATACCCGTTTCACCGTCAACAATTGCCGTTTCGACGGGTAATTGGGCATGGCCGCCGGTAGGATCGCAGTACTCCTCAGGCGGAACGGCGATGCTCAGCGACATCTTGGTCCGCAGGAACTGGTTGCCCCCCAGGGAGGGATCGCTCTTGAGGTTCACGGTAAATTCGTCCAGCTCCAGGTTCATGCCGACAGTCTGGTGCGGACCCGCGTGGGCGCCGCCGCCATGTTCCCCGCCGCCTTCGGTAGTGGCGGCAAGCACCTGTTCCACAACGGCAGGGACAACCACCATCGGCGCCAGGAAATAGACCGACGCCGCCGAGCCGACGATACTGGCCACGAAGATGGCCACGATGGTGATGATCAGCTTCAGGTCAAGCTTGGGCTCGCCTCCGCCGCCTCCGGCTACGGGCGCTCCACTTTCGTCCAGCGCTTTGGGCTTGATATCCTTGGGCTTCGTCGGTCTGGCCATAGGAACGGTTTCCTCTTGTTACATGCCTTGCAGGGAGCCTGCAATCTCTCTATCCTCAAGTGCTTCCCCGAACGCCGGGTTTTCCCTGACAACCGCACGGGGTTCCAGTTGAGCCGCCTGGTTGTTCAATACCACTATATCCACTCGGCGGTTTTTCTGTTTCCCTTTAATGGATGAATTTGGGGCGACGGGATGATATTCCCCGTAACCGGCGGCGGTGAGCCGCGACGGGTCAAAGTCATGACCCTCGATGAAGTACCGGACGATATTGGTGGCCCGCGCCGTGGAAAGTTCCCAGTTGGACGGGAACCGACCGGTTGCAATGGGGGTGTTGTCCGTATGCCCCTCTACTCTGATCGGATGAGGAAGGTCCTTGAGGATCTCCGCCACCTGGTCGAGGGTCTGGCGGGAGCCGCCCGACAGATCCGCGCTGCCCGACTCGAACAGCACGCTGTCCATCAGGGTGATGACCAGACCCCGTTTTTCCTGGGTTACATTGATGCCGTTGGTGCTGATGCCTTCGGGCAGATCGCCACCCATCACGCCACCCACGGCCATGGCTTCGGCGGAGGTTTGCGATTTTTCAGCCGGCAGCGAGAGATCGCCGGCGAAAGAGACGTCCAGGGCCGCACCTGAAGCAAACAGGGTCACGTCGAGATTTTCCAGCGCTACAAGGCGTTCGCGCAGCTTTTCCAGTTCGGCGTTGCGCCGGGTGATTTCCTCATTCTTGCGGGTCAGGGTTTCCTGGATCTGCCCGGCGTAGGCTTCCATGGACAGGTTGTCCATATTGGAAAGCGAGAACATGACCAGAAACAGGCCAAGCAGGATCGTGATGAGATCCGCGTAGGGAATCATCCACCGGGCGCTGCCGGTATAGCTCATGGAGCCGGTCAGCTCGTCCTCCAGGGATTCGAGCCGCCGCAGCATGTCTTTTCCCGCGCCGCTGCCGTGGCCCGCGATGGCTGGCTGCAGGTTCGGATCGCTCTGGGTCTTGTTGGGACGTCCCCGTTTCCACGCCATGGCGCCTTACACTCCCAGGATCTGTCTGCCGAACACTTCGTCCAGGGATTCATCAAGATTGCCCGCACCTCCCCTGACCGGACGGGACTCGTAGCGGTTAGGCGCGTTGCGGTCACCCCCAATCTCGTTGATGAAAGACATCAGCTTTTCCTCGGTGACGATGGGATGATCTCCGGCCTGGATGCTCATAATCCCTTCGAGCAGCAGGGTCTTGCGGAACCATTCGTCCCGCGCCCGCTGGCGCAGTTTGCCCGCGATGGGCAGCAGGAACAGGTTGGAGAGGGCGACCCCGTAGAGGGTGGCGCTGAACGCTCCGGCGATCCCCTGGGCCAGTTGCTCCGGGTTATGGAACGCGCCAACCACATGGATCAGGCCGATGACGGCGCCGATGATCCCCATTGTCGGGGCAAAACCACCCGCCGCCTCGAAGACGCGGGAGTTGTCCATGTCGTCCCGGTAAGTAATCTCGATATCCGTTGCCAGGCTGTCGCGCAGGAAGTGGGCGGAGCGGTTGTCCACCAGCAGTTGCAGACCTTTTCTCACGAAGGGAATTTCCACGTCGTCAATCAGGGGCTGAAGGGCCAGAATGCCCTCACTTCGGACGAACCCGGCGATCTCCGTGATGTAGCTCACGCAATCGTGGGTGCTGAAGCGTTCGTGGAAAAAGCAGCGCCTCAGCGCGGCAAGAGCCGAGGTCAGCGCCCGGCCCGAAAAGCTGACCAACACCGCCGTGGTGGTGCCGCCGAACACGATGAGCAGCGCTTCGGGCTGCAGCAGCGTCTGCATGGAAACATTCCCCAGGAACAGGGCGGTGGTCAGAATCGCGAATCCCAGAATAAGACCGAAAACGGTAGCCTTGTCCATAATCCTCACTTGTCCCCTGCTTTTACCACTTCTTCGATCAAAGACAATCTCATGTTTCACCATAGCGGATGGCGTTTCGCCCTGCCTCGTAAATATGGATGATGTTGGTGAAAACCGTGTATATTCGCGGGATCATTGAGGGCTGGGGGACTTTTCCGTATAATCAGGCTGAGATTCAGTTTATTTTTCAGGAGCGGGCGTATGAACTTCGATTTGACACCGGAACAGCGTGAGATCTGGCTGTGGGCCAAGGAATTTGCCGATCGGGAAATTGCCCCCCGGGTCGAGGAGAACGACCGCAAGGCGCAGTTCGATTTCGACCTGCTGAAAAAAATCGGCGAACAGGGTTTCTTCGGCGCCATCCTGCCGGAAAAATACGGCGGCCAGGAGATTGACCACATCGCCTACGCCCTGATGACCGAGGAGATCGCCCGCGTCTGCTCCTCCACCCGCACCCTGTTCTCGGTCCAGATTTCCCTGGTGGAAAAGCCGATTCTCGAATACGGCACGGAAGAGCAGAAGCAGAGGTACCTGCCGAAGATGGCGACGGGTGAAATTATCGGCTGCTTCGGCCTGACTGAACCCGGCGCGGGGAGCGACGCAGGAAACCAGCAGACCACCGCCAAGCAGGACGGCGACTACTGGGTGTTGAACGGCCAGAAGACCTGGATCTCCAACGGCAGCATTGCCCATGTCGCCCTGGTCATCGCTCAGACGGACAAATCCAAGGGCCACAAGGGCATCTGCGCCTTTCTGGTGGACACGGACACCCCCGGCTTCTCCGCCCGGTACATCCAGCCCAAGCTGGGCCTGCATTCATCCGACACCTCGGAGCTGTTCCTCGACAACGTCCGCGTCCACAAGGACCAGATGCTGGGCAACACCGGCGACGGGTTCAAGATTGCCATGTACTGCCTGGACCAGGGCCGCTTCAGCGTCGCCGCCGGTGCGGTGGGCGTGATGCAGGCCTGTATTGACATTTCCACCAAGTACGCCATGGAGCGCGAAGCCTTCGGCCAGAAGATCGGCGAGTTCCAGATGATCCAGGACATGATCGCCACGATGGCCGTCGATTGCGAGGCGGGCCGCCTGCTGGTGCTGAGAGCCGCCCACAAGAAGGACCAGGGGGTGCGCAACACGCGGGAAACGTCGCTGGCAAAACTCTTTACCACCGACGCCGCTAATAGAGCCGCCTACAACGCGGTGCAGATTTTCGGCGGCTACGGCTTCTCCGAGGAGTACCCGGCGGCCCGGATCTACCGCGACGCCCGTGTGCTGACCCTCTACGAGGGCACCAGCCAGATCCACAAGATCATCATTTCCCAGGACGAACTGGGCATCCGCCCGGCCAACGGCCCCGGCTCGCCCGCCAACCCGGTGGACCGGCTGTCCCCGCCGCAGACCACGGCCGCCGTCTAGCGAAAAGTCTGTGCAGAGGGATGGCATCACGATGAGCCTCTTCAACAAGCTGCTGGTCACGCTCCTGCCCCTGGTGCCCAAGCCCATTGTCCGGATGGTCTCGCGCACCTACGTGGCGGGAGAGACCCTGGAGGAAATGCTTGGAACCGTCCGGCGGCTCAACGCCGAGGGCATCCTCTGCACCGTGGATCTCCTCGGCGAGTTCATCACGGACATGCGCCAGGCGGAAGAGGCGGCGGCAAAATATCATGAGATCCTGCTCGCGCTGCATAAGGAAAACCTGAACTCCGGCGTCTCCGTCAAGCTGACCGCCCTGGGCCTGCAAATCGACAAGGCCCGCTGCTACCAGCTCATCCGGGATCTGGTCGGCTACGCGGCCAGTCTGGACCGGTTCGTGCGCATCGACATGGAGGACTCCTCCTGCACGTCGGACACCCTCGACATCTACCTGGAGCTGCGCCGGGAGTTCAAAAACGTGGGGATCGTGCTACAGGCCTACCTGCGCCGGACCCTGGGCGACGCCCGGCACATCATGGACGCCGGGGCCGGAGACTTTCGCCTGTGCAAGGGCATCTACATCGAGCCGCGGGAAGTCGCCTATAAAGACGGCGAGATCGTCAACCGCAACTTTGCCCTGGTGCTGGAGGAGATGTTCAGCCGGGGCGCCTACGTGGGCATCGCCACCCACG
>JBDIVN010000015.1:0-97283 GCA_039794365.1 Candidatus Neutrinobacter sp.
GGAGGCGGCTGCAGCCGCGATCCTGATCGTACCAGCGCCGAAGCTGGCTTCCCGGTTGAATGTTGGTCAGAAGCATGCAAACTTCCCAATACGGACTGCCTCCATTTTACCAAGACCTGCCCAAAGGGCATCTTCCGGTTGAGCCTGATTCCGCCTCCTGCTATCATAAGCGTCTTGTCCAAGATCATGCAGAAGGGGTCACCACCAAGACCATGAGCCAGTCCTTGCGCGAACAACTGAGAACCTGCTACGGCAAACCGTTTCTCGATCTGATCGACGAAGCGCATCAGGTTCACCTGAAGCACCACCCGCGAAACGCGATCCAACTGGCCACCCTGGCCAACATCAAGTCGGGCCTGTGCCCCGAAGATTGTGCCTACTGTCCTCAGAGCGCTCGCTACAACACGGGCATCGAGACCTGGAGCCTGCCCACGCCGGAAGAGATCCGGGAGCAGGTCCGCGAGGCCAAGGCTGGCGGTTCCAGCCGCTTCTGCATGGGCGCCGCCTGGCGCACCCCGCCCAAGCGGGAGTTCCACAAGGTCATCGACCTGGTGAAAGTGGTGGTGGACGAGGGCATGGAAGCCTGCGTGACCCTGGGCATGATCGATGCCGAACAGGCCAAGGCGTTAAAAGAAGCCGGACTTACCGCCTACAACCACAACATCGATACGGCTCCCAGTTTTTACAGCGACATTATCACCACCCGGACCATCGAGGACCGGTTCGATACCCTGCGCAACGTTGGCAACGCCGGATTGCAGGTATGCTGCGGCGGGATTCTGGGGATGGGCGAAACCCTGGAGCACCGGCTGGAATTTATCGAAACCCTGATCAATCTCGAACATCCGCCGGAATCCGTGCCCATCAACTGCCTGGTGCCGGTAGACGGAACGCCGTTGCAGGATCAGCACCCGGTGGACCCCTTCGATCTCATCCGCACCATTGCCACCGTACGCATTTTCCTGCCCGAAGCCAAGGTTCGCCTGTCGGCAGGACGCCTCTCCCTCTCGGACGAGGCCCAGGCCCTGTGCTTCTTTGCCGGGGCAAACTCAGTCTTCGCCGGAGAGAAACTGCTGACCACCGCCAACAACGCCGTCGACGACGACAGCCGCCTGCTGGCCAAGCTGGGCCTGATCCCCCAGAAGCCGCAGCCCGCCTGCAAAACTCCGGCCACCGTTTGAGCCTCCCTGCCACCCCTTCTCTTTACAATTTGAAACAAAAGTGTCACAAGGAATCCTTGAGGCGCTTTTATCGGGCAGAGCGTTAAATCCTGAAGAACAACACCGAACGAACAACACAGAGTTAGAAGCATATCAGGGGGTTATTACCAATGAGTGGATTTATCATCCTTAACGCCAAGCGCGGACTGACCCGGATGTCGTCCAACGCCACGCGCCAGAATGTCATCTCCTTCTGGAACCAGTTGAAGGCGTTATCCCAGAAAGAGGCGGGCGACGTGGTGGACATCACCGTCAAGCGCAACAGCAACAACGTCAAAGGCACCATCCAGTTGCGCGAGGGCATTAATCCGAAGGATCTGAAAGGCATCCGCGGCTTTTTCCGCCGGATCGCCGAAACCGTCCGGTTCATGCTAAGCCGGTTCAAGCTCGCTTCCAAGGCGGAAATCGCCGGCAAGAACCCGTTCACCGAAGCGGCCAAGGAAGCCCAGGAAGCTGCTGCCAAACCCTTTCGCCGGTTCCCGTCCCGTGCCGAAACCGCCGCCAGGCAGGGTACGGCTGAAGCCGCCGGAAAGGCCGGCAAGGAGGCTGCTGAAACAGTGGTGTCCGCCGTCAGGCTCAGCGAGCAGGAAGCCGCCGCCGTGGCCAGGCTCATTGCCACGCCCCAGGCCAAGGGCAGCATGGCAAGAACCATGCAGGGTTACGTCGTCGAAGCCCTCAATACCGGCAAGGCCCGCATGAAGGACGGTCGCCTGTTTATCGATGCCGACTTCGTTCCCAGCCGGTTCGCCGCACAAAACGGTCCCAAGGCTGAGACCCGGAAACTTTTTGAAACCATCAAGGCCCTTCAGCATCCCGAAGCCAAGGCACAGGCCGCCATGGCCGACAAAGCCAAGGGTATTCTCGGATCGGATGAAATTGCCCGACTGTCTGGAACCTACCAGGCCAAAGGAGGCAATGGCGAGGTCCGGAGTGCTCTTGGCTTCAACATCTCGATGATCGAGTCGCTGATCAAGTCAGGCAAGCTCAACGAGGTGCTCGAAACCGGCGCCAAAGCCGCTGCCTGATCCCGGCAATATCCGAAAGACAACGCTCAACCCACTACCCCCGATATGGTGAACGAAACGGGAGCGCCGCAAGGCCTCCCGTTTTTTCAATGTCATCCAATTTTCATCGGAAGATGACACGATGGGGCCGGAAACAAAAAAGCTGTTGTTGTGATTACATCCTTAGGCTATTTGACGATTTTCAACTCCCGAAAATTGAACCGCTCCGGCGGTTTTTTCTTTGGGTGAAAAACCGAAGAAGACAAAAGGCAGGAGCATCCTGTAAACGGACCTCCTGCCTGTGGGTGCTCTGGGACTCGAACCCAGGACCTGTCCCTTAAAAGGGGAATGCTCTACCAGCTGAGCTAAGCACCCGTGGGTGTGAGGGGGAAACACCGGGCCCTGCGCCGGTGTGAAACATTAGCAATCTACCAACTAAGACAGGGGGGGTCAAGCAGGCGTTCGCCAAGAGCCTGCCCCACCGGCTGTTCTATATGAGGCTGCTCAGACTGGGCTGTCCCTTGGCGTTGACCCCGCCGGCAGCCCCGCCCATCGGATCGTTGACCATGATCGTTTCACCGCGATCCGGTCCGACGCTGACAATGGCCACCTCCGTGCCGATGAGCGCGGAGAGCCGCTGCAGGTAGCCCTGGGCCTCGGCGGGAAGATCGTCATAGCGGCGGGCCTTGCTGACCGTCCCTTTCCAGCCGGGTAGGGTTTCATAGACCGGATCGACCCGATCCAGCCGACTGAGCTGCGACGGGAACTGGGTGACGGTCTCGCCGGTTTCCCGGTCACGGTAGGCCGTGCAGATCCGGATCTCGTCCAGACCATCCAGCACATCCAGCTTGGTGATGGCCACGCCGTCCAGGCCGTTGACCTGAACGCTGTAGCGGGCGATCACGGCGTCAAACCAGCCGCAGCGGCGCAGCCGCCCGGTGGTGGTGCCGAACTCCTGGCCCACTTCCTGAAAATGTTTACCAATGTCGTCATCAAGCTCCGTGGGGAAGGGACCGCCTCCCACACGGGTGGTATAGGCCTTCATCACGCCAATCACCTTGTCGATTCGGGTCGGGCCGATGCCGGAGCCGGTGCAGGCGCCGCCCGCCGTGGCGTTGGAACTGGTGACAAAGGGATAGGTGCCGTAATCGATGTCGAGCAGGGTTCCCTGCGCCCCTTCAAAGAGGATATGCCTGCCCGAGACCACGGCATCATGCAGCAGGGGAACCGTATCCGTAATGTACGGGGCCAGTTTTTCGGCGTATTCGCGGCAGTAGGCGTAAAGCTCATCCACCGTTTCCATCGGCGCGTTGTAAACGTTGGCCATCAGGCCCTGTTTCAGGAAGACGATCTCTTCGAGCCGGTTTCGCAGCACCGTCTCGGATTCGTAGAGATCGCCGAGGCGCAGGCCGGTGCGGCCCACTTTGTCCATGTAGGTGGGGCCGATACCCCGGCCCGTGGTGCCAATCTTGCCGCCGCGGGAACGGGCGGCCTCCTGGGCCTGGTCCAGGGTGATGTGGAAGGGCAAGGTAAGATGGGCCCGGTTGCTGACCTTGAGGTTATCGGTGGAATACCCCTTGGACTGCATCTCCTCAATCTCCTGCACCAGCACGCTGGCCGCGATAACCGTGCCGGGGCCGATGACGCAGATCTTGTCACCGTACAGCAGGCCGGAGGGGATCAGGTGAAACTTGAAGACCTCGCCGTTATGGGCCACGGTATGCCCGGCGTTGCAGCCGCCCTGGCAGCGCACCACCACGTCGGCACGCTCCGCCAGCAGATCCACAATCTTGGCTTTTCCTTCGTCACCCCACTGGGCGCCGACGACAATCACATTGGCCACGGGTCAAACTCTCCACGTTAATCAGGGACAGGGATTCCGCAAAACGATGGCAGTATAGGCCAAGATCCGGCCAAAATCAAGAAAACGGCCCGCTTGCAGAGGACGCGCCCGCACTTGAATTGTCCGCCGATATGATGCTATTCTAGGCTGACACGTGTTCGGCCTCGCGAACACGATCCCTTGGAGAGGTGGCTGAGTGGTTGAAAGCGGCTCCCTGCTAAGGAGTTATGGGGTTCTAAGCTCCATCGAGGGTTCGAATCCCTCCCTCTCCGGATTTCTCAACCCGCCGATTCGGGCGGGTTTTACGTTTTTATACTTGTAGGTATATCTTTTGGAAATCCCTGAAACCCTCGGTATGAGCGTGTTCTGAAAAATATTTAAAAAAAGATTAAAGAATTGGGCAATTTACGTTAATAATTTGTTTTTATTATTATAGAGAGGTCACAAGAGAGTCAGCGCTTTCATCCCCCACCGATAGCATGACTAGGGAGAACACTTAAAGAGAACGCAAACGTCGTCTCTTTCGCTTAAACAGATTTCAACCCAAAACCTCCCACCCCTAAGTGACTTTTGATTAATGAAGTAGAGTCCCCCAGCTCTACTTTTTTCTTTTGGGAGATTTTTTCAAAACAGGCACGAAAAAACCCCGCAGCCAAGCCGCGGGGTTTAAAACCGTCTGATTGCAATCGGGAAACTAGCGCACGTAAGGATAGTCGTCGTTGCCCAGGCGGGCCGCTTCCTCGGCGTCCAACTGCAGCAGCCAGTCGATGAGATCCCGCTGGTGCTTCTGCATCTTGGCGAAATCCGTGGTGCTGGCATGGTGCCATTCGCTTTCCCGATGTTTCTTTTCGGGTTTCTTTCTTTTGGGTTCAACCATCGTCAAATGTCTCATTGTTCTCACTGAAGCTCAAATGTTTATATATAAATAAAGTATATTTTGATATAAAAATTGCCTATTCCGGCCATCTTTTTTACATTTTGTCCGGTTCTGGCCGCAATGCAATCTTGATGGCCCGGCCCGCCTCAACCTGCTCCAGTGCTTCGGCGACACGGGACATGGGCATCACATCCGAAACAAGTCCCGCGGGATCGATGGCGCCGGTGGAAATCAGGGCCAGCGCCCTGGCAAAAAATTCGGGGGTGTGATGAAACAGGCTGATGAGGGTGATCTCGTCGTAGTGAACCCGCCGGGTATCCACCGTGATCCGGGTACCGGACTGGCAGCCGCCAAACAGGTTGACTACGCCGCCCCGGCGAACCAGGTCGATGGACTTCTCCCAGGTTTCCGGGAGGCCCACGGCTTCAATCACCACGTCAAACCCCCGCCCTTCCGGGGTGTATGCCTCCCGGATCTCGCCTGTCCCAGGCGATTCTCGCAGGCTCACGGTCACGTCCGCGCCGCCAAAGGTCTTCGCCGTTTTCAGCTTGAGGGGGTTTCGTGCCAGGGCCGTCACATGGGCGCCCTTGAGCTTGGCGGTCCTGACCAGCAACTGGCCAATCGGTCCCAGGCCAATCACCGCCACCCGGTCTCCGAAGCCAACACCGGAAAGCTCCATGCCCCGGAGGGAGACAGCCAGGGGTTCCGTGAACGCCGCCGCCTCGAAGGAGACGTGTTCCGATACTTTATAGGTATTGTGGGCCACAATGCGTGCCGGAATCCTCAGGTAGTCGGCGTAGGCGCCGTTGAGCAAATCCAGATGCTCGCACAGGTTCGGCTTGCCTTTTCGGCAGTAAAAGCAGTCGTAGCAGGGAGCAGAATTGGCGGAAACCACCCGGTCCCCCGGAACAAAGGCGGTAACCCCCTCACCCACGGCGGCAACCGTCCCGGCAAACTCATGGCCGAAGGGGGAGGGAAAGTCTTTCAGCAGAACCGGGTGGCCGCGGCGGTAGCACTTGAGATCCGTCCCGCAGGTCAGGGCCGCGCCGATTTTCACCAGGATCTCGCCCGGACCCGGCAGGGGAACCGCCATTTCCTCGTAGCGCACATCGCCGGGCCGGTAGAAGAGGGCCGCCCGCATGGTATCGGGCAGGAGAGGGGGGATTTGCTGCTGAAGGGCAAGATTCATGGCTTCAAACGATTTCTTCGGATGATTGGGGCGTCATGACGACCTTGATCGCCTGGCCGCTTCGGTAGAGTTCAACGGCCTCCTGCATGCGTCCCAGCGGCAGCCGGTGCGTACAGAGGGACCGGACACGGATTTCCCGATTGAAAATGGCTTCCGAGGCCCGGCGGAGATCCTGAAGGGCGGGGGAATAACTGGGAATCACCGAAATCTCCCGGAAGTATAGCACGGACGGATCGATGACCGAATCGGCGGACCCGCCGGCAAACATAAGCAGCGTTCCGCCGTCACGTACCAGCTCCAGCGCCAGAGCTACGGTTCGGGGGTTGACCACCGTGAGAAACACCAGATCCAGTCGGCGGGACTCTTCGGTCAGCAAGGCTTCCCGGTCATCCTCCGGGTGGAAGACCCGGCTGAGCATATTCTCCTCTTCGGCCAGGCACAACCGGTCACGGGCCACATCGACACCGATCACCTTGTCACCACGGTTTTGGTATACCTGCGAGGCCATCAGGCCGATAAACCCCAGGCCAATCACGCCCACCCTGCCGTTTTCAAAGTATCCGCCGCGACGAACCGCTTTCAAAACGCAGGCCAGGGGTTCCATACAACTGGCCTCGTCGTCGGTAATCCCGTCGGGAACCTTGAAGGCCGTATGGCGCAGATGCCCGCGGCTTAAGGCGATCAGGCTGGAGAACCCGCCGGGAACCAGGTTGGTCGTCTTGAACTGGCGGCACATGGACTCGCTGTCGTTGAGGCAGCATTGACATTGGCCGCAGGGCACATGATGGGCCGTCACGATGCGGTCACCCACCTGAAAATCCGTATCGTGCCCTCTATCCAGCGCCTCGATGACACCCACCACCTCATGACCCAGCACCGTGCCGGGCCGGGATTTTTGATGCACCAGCTTGTCCAGATCGGAGCCGCAAAGACCGCAGGCCCTCATGCGAACCAGCGCCCCACCGGGAAGAAGCGGGGGTTCCGGGAGTTCGGCAAGGGCCACCGACGAATTTTCCTGAACCTGGGCAACAATCATGGTCAATACCGGGTCGGAACTGGCTGGAAAACGGATTAATTAGTACAATTGTGGTACTAGTATTAATACCTGAAAAACCGGAAATTGCCCATCCCATCATGAACAGCACGCCCCATACCATTCCTGTCAGCGAAATCCTCCGTTACCGGGACACCGCCCTGGATCTCAGCGAGGCCTACCAGTACGATGATATTGACAGCGTGGAAGGCATCCGGTCCGATCTTCACATCCAGCTGAACGCCAGCGGATTCCGGGTTTACGGCAACATCCGGGGCAGCGTCACCGTTCCCTGCGACCGCTGCCTGGAGCCGGTCTGCGAACCCATCGCCATCCGTCTGGACGAACAATACGTTTTCAGCTGGATCATGCCTGCACAGGCCAGGGATCAGGAGGTTCAGATCGAGGATTTCTACGAGGAAATTGACGAGGACGGCGAACTCGACGTGCGGGATCTGGTTCACCAGATGGTTCTGGTGGAAACCGCCGTTCAGCACGTCTGCGGGCGGGAATCCTGCCAGTTTCCGCTGACCCGCCTGGAGCAGCCTTCGGCCATCAGCGAGGAAACCTTCGCCGCCCTTTCGGAAAAATTCGGCCCGGCCCGCAACGGGTAAAATAACGGTCAGGGTAAAGCCAAGGGTTGTATCCAAAAAACTTTTTTGGCAAAATCGTTTCCCGGACTTTGCCGGACCCCTCCGGTTTACAAAGCAAACCATCGACGAGGTAACACCAACCATGCCAGTTCCCAAGAAACGTTTGGGCCACTCGGATCAGGGCCACCGCCGCTCCAACTGGAAAGCGACGATCCCGTCGATCAGCGTCTGCCCCAACTGTGGCAGCCCGCGGCTGTCCCATACCATGTGCGGCATCTGCGGCTTTTACAAGGATCGCATCGTGATCGACAAATTTGAAGCCGGTGAAGAGGAAGAGACCGAGTAACCGCTGCCTCCGCGTCCTGTTTTCAGATCAATTTTTCAAGAAACGTGACCAACCCCATGTCCGAAACGACCCGCATTGCCATTGATGCCATGGGTGGCGATTATGCCCCTGAGGAAATCGTTAAAGGCGCTGTTATCGGCGCCCGGCAGTATGGGGTCAAAATTTTACTGGTGGGTCTGCCTGATGTGGTGCGGCGGGAACTGGACCGATATGACACCGAGGGGCTCGACATCGGCATCGTTCCGGCCACGGAGGTTATCGAGATGGGCGAGGCTCCGGCCAACGCCATCCGAAAGAAGCGGGACTCCTCCGTATCCGTGACCGCCCGTCTGGTCCGGGATGGGGAAGCCCAGGCCATGATTGCCGCCGGAAGCACCGGGGCTGCCATGGCCGCAGCAACACTGATTATCGGGCGGCTTCATGGGGTGGACCGCCCCGCCATAGGCGTTGTCCTGCCTTCCATGGAATCCCCCTGCATGCTGCTGGATGCCGGCGCCAACGCGGACTGCATCCCGGAAATGCTGCTGCAGTTCGCCCGGATGGGCAGCACCTTCATGCAGTGCGTCCTGCAGATCGAAAACCCCCGTGTGGGCATCCTGAACATCGGCGAGGAGCTGGGCAAGGGAAACACCCTCGTCAACGCAGCCTTTGAGCTGATGGAACACGATTCCTCCCTGAACTTTGTCGGCAACATCGAAGGGAACAACCTGTTCCTCGGCGGCGTGGACGTGGCGGTCTGCGACGGCTTTGTGGGGAACGTGGCCCTGAAAAGCGCCGAAGGCGTCAGCAAAATGCTGCTGAAAAACATCAAGCAGGAACTCAACAGCGGAATTATTGCCAAGACCGGCGCCCTTCTGGCCCGCGACGCGCTGATGCAGGCCAAAAAGAAGGTGGACCCCGGCGAACACGGCGGTGCGCTGCTGCTGGGGATCAAGGGCGTGTGCGTCATCGGTCATGGCTCCAGCGACGCCAATGCCATTAAAAATGCGATCCGTGTGGCCAAGGATGCGGTGCAAACCGATATTCTTGGTAAAATAGGCGGACGAATCCTGGAAGGGACCACATCAACATGACATCTGCCAAACCCGATACGGGATATGGGCTTAGCCTGGCCGGAATCGGCGCCGCCATCCCTCAGAACACGATTACCAACGACGACCTGACCCAGCTGGTGGATACCTCTGACGAGTGGATTCGCTCACGGACCGGCATCGGTCAGCGTCACGTGGTTTCCGGCGACCAGTCCGTCGCCGATCTGGCCGCCGCAGCCGCCAGGGATGCCCTGGAAAGCGCGGGAATGCAGGGAGAGGACATCGAACTGATTATCGTCGGGACCTCCACGCCGGACGCCGTCTACCCGGCGGTTTCCTGCCGGGTCCAGCATGCCATTGGCGCTACCAATGCCGCCGGTTTTGATATGGCCATGGCCTGTAGCGGTTTTGTTTACGGCCTTGTCATTGCCCAGCAGTTCCTGAGAACCGGCATGTACAAAAATGCCCTGGTTATTGGCGCCGACATCCACTCGCGGTTCATGGACTGGTACGACCGGAACATCTGTGTCCTCTTTGGGGACGGCGCCGGGGCGGCTATTCTGACCGCGGAACCGGGCGGCGAGGACCACTTTCTGGCCAGTGACCTGCATATTGACGGCTCCAAGGGGCAGGAACTGACCCTCAATATCCCTTCCCAGAACTGTCCGCTGGTGGCGCCGCGCTCGGAGGTCAGTCCCTACGTCCACATGAATGGCCGGGAAATGTTCCGTTTCGCCGTGGGAATCGTCCCCGAATCCATCCGGACCGTGGCCAGCCAGGCAGGCGTTTCTCTAGAAGACGTGGATCATTTCGTCCTGCATCAGGCCAACATCCGCATCATGCAGGCTATGTCGGAAAAACTGGACATTCCGAAGGAAAAGCTGGTGACCAACCTGGAAACCACCGGTAACACGTCCGCCGCCTCCATTCCCATCGCCCTCAACGAGGCGGTGCTGACCGGCCAGGTTAAACCGGGGGATCTGCTCATCCTGTGCGGTTTCGGTGCCGGCGCCGCATGGGGCAGCACGGCACTGCGCTGGACCTGCGTGGATCAGCGCACGGAAAAAATGCAGGCCTGCCAAAAAGAGCTGGTTCGATGATCAGGCAGGTTGTTATCGGGCTTTTAGCCGCTATCATTTACCTGAACCTTTCCATTGGTGCCGCCGCGATGGCGAATCTCCACCCGGTCTTTGGAATCCTCTGGTTTCCCGTCAACCTTCTGGCAACCCTTCTCCTTCTGGCGTATTTCATCAAGGAGCCTGACCGGGGTATTCATCTAAAAGACAACACGCCGAAAGAACAGGGCAAAGTCGACAGCAACCTGTGAGAGAGCAGTAAGGAAACGCACTATTATGGTCAAAGTCGCATTTCTGTTTCCCGGACAAGGCGCTCAAAATGTGGGAATGGGCAAGGAGCTTGCCGCGTCGTCCGACCCGGCCCACCGTGTTTTTGAGGTCTTTGACCGGGTGGTGGGCAACAACCTGAGTCATATCTGTTTCGAAGGCCCGGAAGAGGAGCTTCGGCGCACGCTCTACACCCAGCCGGCCATACTGGCCACATCGCTGGCCGCTCTGGAAGCGTTTCGGGCAAAATGCGATCTGACACCCGCGATGGCTGCCGGACACAGCCTGGGCGAGTACGGCGCCCTGTATGCTGCGGGCGTCATCGATCTGGAAACCGCCGCCCGGCTGATCCAGAAGCGGGCCGAGCTGATGGAAAACGCTCCCAGGGGCGCCATGAGCGCCGTACTGGGCATGCCCGAAACCCTCATTGAAAAGATCATGCTGCGCCTCAACCATGAAGGCAAAGGCCCCATCACCATCGCCAACTACAACATGGCCGAACAGCACGTTATCTCCGGCACCGAAGATGCGGTGAGTGAAGCCTCCGAACTGCTGAAAGAGGAAGGGGCCAAACGGGTCGTCCCACTGACGGTGGGCGGCGCATTCCATTCGCCGCTGATGGATGATGCGGCCCGCGAGTTTGAAGGGTTCCTGAAGGGTTTCTCATTCAACGACGCAGCCTTTCCGGTCGTCACCAACGTGGACGCCCAGCCGACAACCCACGGGAACCAGTTCCAGGAGAAGCTGGCGGATCAGATCAACCATTCGGTCTTCTGGACCCACACCATGAGCCTGATGCTCGCCGAATCGGGAATCAATACGGTCATCGAATTCGGCCCCGGCAAGGTCCTGACCGGCATGGTGAAAAAAATATACAAGGATGTGACCATCTACAACGTCAGCGACAGCGCTTCGCTCGACGCGGTGCTGTCGGACCTGCACGCCAAAATCTAATTGTTTGAAACAGGAAATCCCTCATGTCTGACCATCAGAATAAAGTGGCCATCGTCACCGGCGGTTCTCGCGGCATTGGCCGGGCCTGCGTGGTGGCCCTGGCCGAAGCGGGCTTTGACATTGCCTTCAGCTTCGTTTCCAACAAGGCCGCCGCCAGCGACGTGGAGAACACGGTCAAGGTCTTCGGACGCAAGGTGCTGCCCGTCCAGGCGGACTCCGGCAACCCGGTGGAGGCCGCCATGCTGGTGGACAAGACCTTCGACGAGTTTGGCCGGGTGGACGTGCTGGTCAACAATGCTGGCATTACCCGCGATACGCTGGTTATCCGAATGAAGGACAGCGACTGGGAGGACGTCATCGGCACCAACCTCTCCGGCGCCTTTTACGCCATCCGCTCCGCCGCCAAGATCATGATGAAACAGCGTGCCGGCAACATTGTAAACATCGCCAGCATCAGCGGCGTCTACGGCAACGCGGGACAGGCCAACTACGCCGCGAGCAAGGCCGGAATGATCGGTCTGACCAAATCGGTGGCCAAAGAGCTTGGCAGCCGGGGCGTTCGGGTCAACTGCGTGGCGCCGGGCTTCATCACCACCGACATGACCGAGGGTCTGCCCACCGAGAAAATTGTGGAGCACGTCCCCCTGGGGCGCCTCGGAACCCCTGAAGATATTGCCAAGACCGTTCTTTTTCTGGTAACCTGTGGTGACTACATCACCGGACAGGTAATCCAGGTTGATGGAGGACTTGTCATCTGACGGGTTTTTCTGGCTTTAACAAGGTTTTATTCAGGTTTATACGACTAATGGAGGTCTCTGAACGCTATGAGTAGCACCACTACATCCACCTTTGAACGGGTGAAAAAAGTCATCGTCGAACAACTGAGCTGCTCGGAAGAGGAAGTCAAGCCGGAAGCCAGCTTCACCCAGGATCTGGGCGCCGATTCGCTGGATACGGTCGAACTCGTTATGGCCTTTGAGGAAGAATTTGCCCTGGAAATTCCTGACGAGGAAGCCGAAAAAATCCAGACCGTCCAGGATGCCGTCAACTACATCGAGAAACAGGCCTCGAAATAGGTTATAACTTTACTAACCGGCTACTTCAGAAGGACCGAAGACAACCATGTGCCCCGACAAAAAGCGACGCGTTGTCGTGACCGGCATGGGTGCCATCAGCCCTGTCGGAAAAACACTCGACGACATCTGGGTCAGTCTGACCCAGGGTAAAAGCGGTATCAAGTACCTCACCAGCGTTCCGGAGGAGGATCTGACCTGCCGGATCGGCGGGGAAATTGCCGACTTTGCCCCGGAAGACTACATGGACAAGCGCGACGCCCGGCGCATGGACCGCTACATGCAATTCGGCCTGGCGGCATCGAGCTTGGCCTATGAGGATTCCGGCCTGAACGGCGGGGTGGTTCCGGAGCGCTTCGGGGTGGTTCTCGGCAGTGGCGCCGGCGGTATGGGCACCATCGAAGCCCAGTTGAAAAAGGCCCTGAATCAGGGTTATAGCAAGATCAGCCCCTTTTTCGTCCCCATGATGCTGCCGGATTCCGGCGCAGGCCGGGTGTCCATCCGCTTCAACGCCAAGGGACCCAATAAAGCCGTGGTAACGGCATGCTCTACCGGGGCCGACTCCATCGGGGAGGCCATGCGGCTGATCCAGGCGGACGAGGCCGATGTGATGATCGCCGGTGGCGCGGAAGCCCCCATGTATGCCCTGGCCATCGCCGGGTTTGCTGCCGCACGGGCCTTGTCCCAGAACGACGCGGAGCCTACCAGGGCCAGCCGTCCGTTTGACAAGGGCCGCGACGGCTTCGTCATGTCCGAGGGATCAGGCATCCTTGTTCTCGAAGAACTGGAGCACGCCCGCAAGCGGGGCGCAAAAATCTATGCGGAAATCGTGGGCTATGGTTGCTCTTCGGATGCCCATGACATCGTAGCGCCCTGCGAAGACGGCGAGGGTGCCGCCCGCGCCATGGTCAAAGCCTTGAGCGACGCCCGGCTCCAGCCGTCGGATATCCAGTACATCAACGCCCACGGCACCAGCACGCCCTTGGGCGATGTGGCGGAGACCAAGGCCATCAAGCGCGTGTTTGGTGACCACGCCCAAAACGGCCTGTTGGTCAGCTCGACGAAAAGCATGCACGGCCATCTGCTCGGCGGCGCCGGCTCGCTGGAAGCCATCATCAGCATCCTAAGCATTCTCAACAGTACGGCGCCTCCCACTATCAACCTGGACCAGCCGGATGAGGAGTGCGATCTGGATTACGTGGCCAACACGCCGCGCCCGGTGGACAATCTCCGCCTGGCCATGTCCAATTCCTTCGGGTTCGGCGGACACAACGCCTCGTTGATTTTCAGGAAATTCGAGGACAACTAGCTGCCATTCCCAGCAATTCCCCCGATTCACCGGTGTTCTTTCCGGTAGCCCGGCCTGTGAGCCGGAAACCGACCTGATGGAGTCCGCAAGCCATGGTGTCCTCCCCCGATCCACTCCAAGCCCCCACCGTCAAGGCGTTCTTTGACACACTCACCCGTGAAAGCTACGATGCCAGCATCCTTAAGGCCTGCCCGCCCTACGGCGATATCATGGAGGCTCTTATGGACCATATTGATCTGCCCCGCGACGCCCGGTTGTCCATCCTGGACCTGGGGTGCGGCACCGGCCTGCTGACGGCGCTGATGGCCCGCAACTTCCCCAACGCCACCTTCACCGTGGTGGATATGTCCGGTGAGATGATTGCGGCAACCACTGACCGGATGGCCGCGTTTCCTCATACGGTAACGGCTATCGAATCGGACATCCGGGAGCTTCGCCTGCCGGAAAATCATTTTGACCTGGCACTGGCGGGGTTTTCCCTGCATCACCTCGACGATCCGGACAAGTGGCAAACCTACCGCAGCCTCTTCGGGTGGCTGAAGCCCGGCGGGTTGTTTCGCTGCAACGATCAGTGCCTGACCCAGCCCCAAAGCCTTCAGGCTCATGAAACCGCCCTGTGGGTGGCGATGGCCAGGGCGCAGGGCGCAACGGATCAGGACCTGGCCATGTGGCAGGACCATGCGCTGCGTTACGACCACTACGCCTGCCTGGCCGATCACTTACGGGAACTGGAAGCCGCCGGATTCGAGCACGTGGACTGTTACTGGAAACAGCTTTACTGGACCGTTTTTGGCGGCCAGAAACCGGAGAACCCGAAGCCATGAACACGTCTGCCTCGCGGATCGTCTCGGATTTCTTCGATCGAATCAGTGGAGACTATGACGCCTCCATCTTCCGGGGCTGCCCGGTTTATGAAGAGATGCTCGTCGCCCTCCTGGACCACCTGTGGCTCGATCCGGCCAACGAGTACCGGATTCTGGAGCTGGGCTGCGGCACCGGCAACCTGACCTGCCTGCTGGCCCAGACGTTCCCCAACGCCCACCTCACCTTCGTGGACATCGCCCCGGAAATGCTGGCCATTGCCCGGCAGAAGATCGCATCGCTGACCGATCGGTTCGAGGCGGTTCAAAGCGACTTCAACGCGCTGGATCTGCCGGAAAACACGTTCGACCTGGTGATCTCCAGCATTGCCCTGCACCACCTCGATGATCCGGACAAGGCCCGGCTGTACCGGAACATCTTCCGCTGGCTCAAGCCGGGTGGCCGGTTTCGCTGCGCCGATCAGTGCATGATCCTGCCCGCCGGCATCGGCGCTCCCCAGCTTCGGGACCGCTGGCTTTCGCTGTCGCGGGAAAAGGGCGCCAATGAAGAGGAGATTGCCCTGTGGGTTCGCCACAGCGACGAATCCGATCACTATACCCCCATCTTCACCCATTTCCAATGGCTGAGCGAGGCCGGGTTTCAGCACATCGACTGTTACTGGCGCAAGGTTTACTGGACCCTTTACGGCGGTGAAAAACCCGCCGCCTGACTCCCTCAGGCGTCGACGTTCAGAGCCTGGTGGAGATCGATGCCTCCCCGTTCGGCAATCGCCTTGAGCATCGCAATATTCTTTTCACCCTCAAACAGGTAAAGCCCCGGCTCGACGCCCGGCAGCCTTGTGCCGCCGCCCACCTTTACCAGCACCCGGTCCCTGCCGGAATCGATCGCCAGACCCTGCTCTCCGAACAGGCCAATCAGCAGGTTGCCGAGAAAGCTGGTCTTGGATTCAGGCTTCAGGGTTTCCAGTTCGCTGTCAGTCATCATGGGAATGGCCTTCTCAAACAGAGCCTTGAGGCCCTCCAGATCCGACGGCCCGTTCTCGTTGGTCACCACCAGGTGAAGACTGGGCGCTGCCTTCTTCCCAGGTTCCGCCTCTTTTTGCGGAAATACATGGAGCAGTTCCGCCAGGAACGGACGGTTCCCCGGATTCAGCATTCCCGCCGCCCCCCCGCTTAATGCGTTGACGGGATCAAAAACCGTTCCAAAATTGACCGTGGCAGCTTTCAACAGTGCACCTCACTCCGAATCTTCTGTTTCCCCAAATTGAACTCGTCGAGAATAGAGATTTTCCCTTACATAAATATCTCAAAAAACAAAAAACATTCAACCCCGAACTTTCAAGTTCGCGCTTTATTATCCTAAAAAAGAGTTGAAACGTCCAGAGCGGTTTTTTGGAGTGACTCCCGAAAACAGACCAACCGGGGAGGAGGGACCGGCCCGAACCAGCCCTGCCGCAAGCCCATGTCGTATCGCTTTGTTACAGACATCGGGAATACGATCAATCTCACCTTATTGTATGTTTTTATTAATATAAGATATTTGGCACCATCCACGGTTGCCGACTATTCCGTATGGAAGGAGAGCAGAGCGTATGGCACCCCCAGCAGGCGTTGGTCCCCGTATGGGCGGCGGACCCATGATGAGACAGTCTGGACAGGCACAGGGTGAAACCGAAGGCCGCGGCAAGGGCGGCAAACCGGATTTTGCCGGTGGCCCCTTCAAAGGCAAAGGCCTGCCCCCAGGCTTGCAGAAAAAACTGGATCGTGGCGAGGACCTGCCGCCTCCCTTCAGAAAGTATCAGGAAGAGGCCGAGAAAGAGGCTCAACAGGGTCAGCAAGGGCAGCAGCCCATGGGTGGCCTTGAGGCAATGGCCCTGATGAACCAGCAGCAGGGCAACATCCAGCGTGTGGGGCAGCAGCAACCGGCGGTTCCCGGCGCTCCGCAGCCCAACCCTCAGCCGGCACCCCAACAGCAGCCCGGGGTTCTCGTCCCGGTGCAGGACCCTCTGTTTGCGGCCATCGATAACCGAATCAACGGTGGGTTGATGAACATCAACGGCCTGCTGACCGTCTCCGGCATCCAGGACACCACCCGCCTGCGGATTCTCAACCCCAACCTGATTATTTAAAACCGCAGGCAACCAAACAAATCTTCAAATCCGCCACATTTTTGTGGCGGATTTTTTAATTTTTGACTGTTCCGTCCGAGGGTATAAACACCTGTTTTTGTCCGGATGAAAGAACGAAGTGATGTGCGGATACCACCTATTAGCCTGTCTTTTACTGTCCATTCCGGTTTTTGTTCTTCCATGTTCTTCATATGCCGGCTCCGACAACCTTCGATCGGCCTATAGCGCCGAGGAGATCGGCGAATTTATGGCGTTGCGGCAGGAGCAAACGCCTCTCTCCCTGAAAGAAATCCATCTCAGGCTGTCCCTATTGGCAAACAGCCCCCATTCCCTGGAAAAGGCCCATCTCTACACCCTGGCAGGCGACCATTTCTTTCAGGACAATGCCTTTGCCCCGGCCTTTGCCACTTACGCCAAAGCCTGGGAGGTATGCGGACTGACCTGTGAAACCGGCCATCCACAGGCCGCCCTTATCCACCTGGGTTTAAGCCGCATCACCTTCAACGGCGAACAGTACGACAAGGCCCAACTGGGCTTCAAAGCCGCCCTTGATATTCTGGAACAGTACCCCGACATTCTACACCTGGAACGAAATGAGATCCGCCGCCGCCTGGCCCAGACCCTCATTCATCAGAACAGGAATCTGGAAGAAGCCGGGATTCTGCTGGAAACACTGCTCAGGGAGCCACCACAGCAACGAACCGCTCATGAGGAAGCGATGGCATTGCTTGAACTGGGAAAAATCCACTTCATCCGCGATGAGGACTTTCTGGCCACGGAATACCTGGGCCGGGCCATCGGCAAACTTCCTGGGAATGCCTCCCTGTATCGTGTCATTGAGGCCCATATCATGATGGAACTCCTCATGGAGAAAACCGCCCAGACCCAGCGAGCCGAAGAGGCTCGAAAGACCCTTGAAAAGATGCTCCTCAAAAACGGCGAAACGCCCTGGCAGAGAATCCGGCTGGTCAATTTCCAGATCGAACAGTACACGAAATGGAAAGCCATCGAGAGAGCGTTGACTCTCCTCGATCAACAGCTGGCCTACTTTGACACCCTCTCAGACGAGGAATTTTCCGCATCCCAGAAGGCCTGGCTGAAGTCCAGGGCCTGGAGAAGAAAGGCAGAAGCGTACATGAAGACGGAGGTTCACCAGGAGAGCAACGTTTACAATCTGACACCCAGGATAGAAGCCATGCAGCAGGCGGCTCAGGCCCTGACCGAAGCCATTCTCCTGCTGGAGCCTTTTGAAGAGCACCGGCAAGAGATGACCTATGCCCTGATACATCGCGGAAAAATCCTCTCCCATGGGTTCCCCGGCAAAGCCATCCCCGACCTTGAAAAAGCCATTGAACTGCTCGCCTCCATCGACCCTCACCATGCGGATCTTTCCTATCTGGCAGGCAAACTGGCCGACCTGTACCTGACCAAAAGGCATGACCCGCCGAAAGCCGAACAGTATTACCGTCTGGCCATCAGATATATGGAGGAAAACGGGCATCCCTTCGAGGAAAAGAATCTGGCAATTTACTACCAACAGCTGGGAAACATTTACTATAAACAGGAACAGCTCCCCCGTGCGGAACACAACTTCGCCAAGGCGCTCACCTACTTTGACACCGTGGATAATCATAAAGCGGGGGCGCAGATTCGGGAATCCCTGGTGGAAATTCTGCGTTCCCAGAAGAAATACCCGGAACTCTACGACACCTACGTCAAACTGCAGGAGCACTACCGGCACCTCTATGGAACCGGTGATGACAGGTACCACGATATGCTCTTCTGGGCGGCCAATATTGCCACAAGCTTTCTCAACGATCCGCAACGTGCCGAGGCCCACCTGCTTGAGGCTATCGAACTGAAGCAGTCCAATGCCCATCTTAAAAAGATGCTGGCCCATATCTACTTCAAACAGGAAAAATACAAGGAGGCCCAAGGCCTGTTTGAGGAACTGCTTGATGCGCCCTGGCCGTCCAACACGTCAAACAGCCCCCTGGGAGACTGCCATTGGCGTCTGGCAGCTATCCACGAGAAGGGCCATCGTCGCTCCCAGGCAATCCACCACTATAGGGAAGCCCTCAAAGCTTTCCGGCAACTGAACAGCCCCTACGGCCAGGAGCAATCCGAGAAGATGCTTGGCGAACTGCGGAAACTGCAGTCAGACGCCGTAATTGATGGCCTGCCGCCCCCGGAAACTCCCTAGTTTTTCTTCCGGGGGGGATTTCCGGCAACCGGCGGAGTTTCGGTGACCTGGGCATCGGTAAGCGGGGTGTCGACGAACTCCTCCTCGCCGGTGGCCTGCAGATGACGTTCCAGCTGCACCTCGATACGGGCGCGAAACAGCAGAGAAACGGCCTCGCGCTGGATTTCGTAGGTCAGGCCCTGGAACATGTCGAAGGCCTCGCGCTTGTATTCCAGCAGGGGGTCCTTCTGGCCGTAGGCCCGAAGACCGATGCCCTCGCGCAGGGCGTCGAGGTTATGCAGGTAATCGATCCACTTGGCGTCGATGATGGAGAGCAGGATATCGCGCTCGATACGACGAAGCGGATGCTTGAAATGGATCAGTTCCCCCTCGTCAAGGCGCTTAACGGCTTCGGCGTGCTCCTCCTCGTCGAGACCCAGCAGCTTGATGCCATGGCGGGCTTCGAGTTCGGCGGCCAGCCGGTTCAGCTCGGCTTCCATGTTTTCATAGGCCTCCACCCCCTTCTCCTTGAAACGCTCAATGAGTTGGGCATAGGTCATGCCCTGGATAGCCGCCTTGTCGATGTGGCTGAGCTGGGGAACCGTAGCATGCAGCTGGGTAAGCATCTCGTCGAGAACCTGTTCGTCCGGCTCTTCCGGGTCGTAGTTGGGGGTGAGGTGGGCGTTGACGATACGCTCCATTTCCATCTCGATCATATGCACCATGCTGGGACGCAGCCGGTGGCCTTCAAGCACCTGCTTGCGCTGGCCGTAGATGAGCTTGCGCTGCTCGGTGAGCACGTCGTCATACTTCAGGATGTTCTTGCGGATCTCGAAGTGGTAGGCCTCCACCTTGCGCTGGGCGCCCTCGATGACCCGGCTGACCATCGCTGCCGTGATGGGCATGGTTTCGTCCACCTTGAGGACATCCATGAGGTTGGAAACCTTCTGGCCGCCAAAGATACGCATGAGCGTGTCTTCGAGGGAAAGATAGAACCGGGTGGAACCGGGATCGCCCTGACGGGCGGCGCGACCGCGCAACTGGTTGTCGATACGGCGGGACTCGTGGCGCTCCGTGCCGATGATGTGCAGGCCGCCCTCGGCAATCACCTTTTGCTTCTCCTCCTCGGTAATCTGCCGTTTCTGCTCCAATACCGCCTGAAAGATGTCCGGCGGCACCTCGCGCCAGTCCCGGCCCTCTTTCTCGAAATGCTCGCGGGCCATGAATTCCGGGTTGCCGCCCAGCAGGATATCCGTTCCGCGGCCCGCCATGTTGGTGGCAATGGTGATGGCCCCGTAACGGCCCGCCTGGGCGACGATGGTCGCCTCCTTCTCATGGTGCTTGGCGTTGAGCACGTGGTGGGGAATGCCCTTGCGGATGGCCAGAATCGTGTTGACCGTCTTGCCCAGCCCCTTGATGAAATCCTTGTACTCTCCCGGCGTGTCGGGTTTTTCCGCCAATTGCTCGAAGTCCTCCGGTTTTTTGGCTTCGGGACTCTTGAGGTACGGCCCGAACAGCTTGACCAGATCCGTGTTGGATTTGATGTTTTCCGAGAGCCGGGCGGTTTTTTCCCGCAGGTGGTGGGTCATCTCCTGGGGGCTTGAGAGCAGCGAGGAGATCCATTCGGATTTTTCGATGGAGGTGGTGCCCACCAGCACCGGACGACCCGCCTGGTGCATCTCCACCATCTCCTCGATGGCCTTGTAGAACTTGACCTTCTCGGTTTTGTAGATGACGTCGGCATAATCGATACGGATATCCGGGCGGTTGGTGGGGATGGCCGTCACTTCCAGGTTGTAGATTTTGCCAAACTCCGCCTCTTCGGTCAGAGCGGTTCCGGTCATCCCGGAAAGCTTCGGATAGAGGCGAAAGAGGTTCTGGAAGGTAATACTCGCCAGCGTCTGGGTTTCGTCCTGAATGTGGACGCCCTCCTTGGCTTCCACGGCCTGGTGCAGCCCGTCGCTCCAGCGGCGTCCCTCCATCAGGCGGCCCGTGAATTCGTCCACGATGACCACTTCGCCGTCTTTCACCACGTAGTCGATATCCTTGCGGAAGAGTTCCTTGGCCTTGAGGGCCTGCAGCAGGTGGTGGGCAAGATTCGTGCGCGGGTCGAAGAGATCCTCCACCTTGAGCAGGTCCTGGGCGCGGTCGATGCCGTCCTCGGTCAGAATGACGTTACGGGCCTTCTCATCAACGGTGTAGTCCTCCTCCTTGCGCATCGAGGGCGCAATGCGGGCCATGGTCCGGTAGGTCTCGGCGGACTGCTCCAGGCGTCCGCTGATAATCAGCGGGGTCCGGGCCTCGTCAATCAGGATGCTGTCCACCTCGTCAATAATGGCGAAATGATAGGGCCGCTGGACCATCTGGTTTTTGGAGCCTGCCATGTTGTCACGCAGGTAATCGAAACCGAATTCGTTGTTGGTACCGTAGGTGACATCGGCGGCATAGGCGTCCTTCTTCTCCTGGAAACTGTTGGGGCCGCGCTGCCCGGAGAGAACGACGCCCACGGAAAGCCCCAGGAATTTATAAATCTGCCCCATCCACTCGGCGTCACGCCGGGCAAGATAGTCATTGACGGTGACGATATGAACACCCTTGCCGGTGAGGGCGTTGAGGTAGGCCGGCAGGGTGGCCACCAGGGTCTTGCCCTCACCGGTGCGCATCTCGGCAATGCCGCCACGGTGAAGGATGATCCCCCCGATCATCTGGACGTCGTAATGGCGCATCCCCAGAACCCGCCGGCTGGCCTCGCGGACCACCGCAAAGGCTTCGGGCAGAATCAGTTCCAGGATTTCCGCCTCCCACCGCTGGTCCTGCTTTTCGTTGTCGGAGCGCTCACGGCTGGCCAGCTCCTGACGAAACTGCTCGGTCTTCTGCCGCAGCTCCTCGTCGGAGAGTTTCTCCAGTTCCGGCTCGAACTGGTTGATTACGTCAACGAGGGGTTCAAGCTTTCTAACCTTGCGCTCATTGGGATCGCCAATGATTTTGTTAATCCATTCCAGCATTGATGAGGCTCTTGTCAGCAGACCTAAACTCTGGAATTTTAGCACAACCGCGGGGGAATAACCCGCGACCGTCCGCCGGTTCCACAGGCACGGGAGAAACCCGACCGGCCCCCTGACAGCATCCGGGAACCCGTGGACGATCGGAAAGCGGGCGTACGGGAAGGCTCTTCCTTTCAGAAAAGAAAAGTCTGAAACTGAGGGTTCTCACACAAAAGGGATTGAAAACGGGGCATCTTAGTGTCATAAATACACTATAGAGAACGAATTAGGCAAGGTCAGAAAGAAGGTGATTGCCATGACGACGGGTCCTAATTTCGGTCTGTATGTCATCCTGGAACCGCTTGAAACGGTAAAAAGAAACGATTTTGAGCGCCGGAGACTGCCCCATATTCCCCACTTCGGCAAGCACTGGGCAAAAACCCACCGCGAAGTGCAGGAGGAAGAGGTGCTTGGCAAAGGGCTGCCCACGCTCTATATCCGCGAACATATCCACGCGCCCCGCCCCCTGGAAACCGACATCTTCGAACACGTCATCCAGACCCGCGCAGGGGAAACCCACCGCGCCGCCTGAGGCGCCCTCACAACCGAATACAAATCGGCGGGCCGGGAATCAACATTCCCGGCCCGTTTGCAATCCGGAAAACATTCTATCGGAAGGGGCGGGTATAGACGATATCCCCGTGACGCCGCACGATGAGGTTGTTGCCGCGGTGCAGGAGGATATCCCCGCTATGGAAGAGGAAATCGCGGTTGCGGATAATGACCTCCACGCCGCCGATACGGACCCGCACCCCATAGCGGTATGGGTTTTCCAGGTAAATGATCCGGCCACCGCCCCGGCGGATGGTACTCCAGTACCAATGATCTCCCATCGGGTCCTGGACAATGGCGGTGCCATCCCCCAGCAGGGCGCTCCCGAAGGCGTCCACGTAGTCCCGGTTCATGGCGTCATTCCCGTCGATACGGATCACGCCGATGACCGTTTCCTCTTCCTGACGGGTTGGCGTCTCCACGCGGGTTTCCTGGCGGGTTTCAGTGCGACGTTCCCCGGTGCGGGTTTCGCCACCGTCAGCTTTTCGACGTGGCTTGGCCTCTGTGCGAGGGGACGGCGGAACGCCGACGTTCACTTCGTTGTTTCCATCGCCGCTGATAATGATGGTGGTGTTGTTATCGCCCTGGTTATGGACCACCGCGTTGCGATCCGAGCCATGAAATCCGTTGCCCATCTGGCCGAACACATCCGCAATCTGTTGGTTCGTCAGGCCGCGGGGGGAGGAGGCGCTATCGCCGCCTGCGCCGGGTACCGCCGGGGCATGAATCCCTTGGCGCGGAACGATCTCGTACTGATCGCTCAGTTCATTCAGGCCCCATCCACCCAGCAGTGCCGCCGGAATCCCCAGGGCCAGCAGGGCCTTCCCCAGCCAGCTTTGTCTTTTCGGAGGCTGTGAGGTGGCCGTCGGAGCGGTTGTGGAAGCCGGATTATGTCCCGTCCGCTCACCGGAGGCCGTTTCGGGAGCTGCCTCGTCGCCGGCCTTGTTACCGGTCTTGTTACCGGTCTTGTTACCGGTCTTGCCGTGGTCTTCGGAACGGGTGTCGCCCTTAAATTTGTCGTCACCGCCCTTCGTCTTCGGGCTATCGCCCTCACCAGCGCCGAAGCGCGGCACCAGGGGGATGGTATTTCCGAAACGCAACGATTGCAACGAACCGAACGCGGGTTGAAGTGCTTGCATCGCAGTAAATCCTTCGATTTTTCAGGGGAACAGGGGGAACGCAGTCAAAAACTCATGTTTGCAAAGTGGTACCATCAGTGTAAACACCAAACATGACGGTTCTTGCCTGTTCCGTAACGGATTATGAACGAAAATAGGGGCTAGTCGAGGGCCTGGGCGCCGCTGACCACCTCCAGGATCTCCTGGGTAATCGACGCTTGGCGGGCCTTGTTGTAGACGATGGACAGCTTGTCGATCATCTCGCCAGCGTTTTTGGTGGCGTTCTGCATGGCCGTCATCCGGGCGGCCAGTTCGCTGGCGGAGGATTCCAGCAGCAGGGTGTAGATGATGTTGCTGAGGTACATGGGTACCAGCCGGTCCAGGGTCGACGCGGGGTCGGGTTCCAGCAGGAGTTCGGGACGCACGTTGCTCTGGGGCGCCTCCTCAGCCAGGTAATCCCGGCGGGCATAGGCCTGGTCGGGCCGGATCTCCGGCACGAACTCCTCGATGATGCCCTTGACCGGCAGGACGGAGGTCACCATGATCTTGTAGGAAATCATGGAACGGAAGTGGGTAGAGAGGATCTCGATACCGTCAATCTCCCCGTCCATGAAAGCCTGGGTCATGGTTTCGGCAATGACGTTGGCGTCATAATAGCTCGGTGCCACCGTCATATCAGTGATCTGCCCCAAGATGGGGGACTTGCCGTAACGCTTGTAGGCGTTGACCACCTTCTTGCCCACGAGATAGAACTTGGGCGTCAGGCCCCGCCCGGTGATCTCACGCTCCAGGTGAAACACCTGGCGCACGATGCTGGAGTTGAACGAGCCGCACAGGCCCCGATCCGAACTGATGACAATGATCCCGATGTTCTTCACCGGCTTCGGATTGAGCAGCTCGGCGTAGCGGGTGCCTTCAAGGGCATTGACGTGGTTCTTCACCTCGTTGTACACCCCGGTGAAGACCTCGCGCAGGGCATTGCCGTATGGCCGGGCGGCTTTCACCCGGCTTTCGGCCCGCTTAACCTTGGCCGCGGAAACCATCCGCATGGCTTGCGTAATCTTCTGGGTGTTCTTGACGCTGCGAATCCGGCGCCGGATGTCCTTGAGGTTCGGCATGGCTTAACCGGCCTTTCCGCTAAAGGCTGTGTCACGGAACTTCTTGAGGGTGTCAAGCAGCTTGTTCGACTCCTCGTCGGACGGTTTGGCCCCGTCGTTCAGGCTCTTTTCGAGATCCGGCAGGTTGGCGCTGAAGTAGGAGAACCACTGCTCCTTGAAGACCTGCAGATCCTCGTTGGGCACCTCGTCCAGGACGCCGCTGTTGCCGGCAAAGAGGATGGTGTACTGCTGGGCCACGCTCAGCGGACTGTATTGGGGCTGTTTGAGGACCTCCACCAGCTTGGAGCCGCGGCGCAACTGCTGCTGGGTAGCCTTGTCGAGATCGCTGGCAAACTGGGCAAAGGCTTCGAGTTCCCGGTACTGGGCCAGATCCAGACGCAGCTTCCCGGCAACGGACTTGATGGCCTTCGTCTGGGCAGCGCCGCCCACGCGGGAGACCGAGATCCCCACGTTGATGGCGGGGCGGATACCGGCGTTGAAGAGGTCCGCCTCCAGGAAGATCTGGCCGTCGGTGATGGAGATGACGTTGGTGGGAATGTAGGCGGAAACGTCACCGGCCTGGGTCTCGATGATGGGCAGGGCGGTCAGCGATCCGGCACCCAGTTTGTCGCTCAGCTTGGCCGCACGCTCCAGCAGGCGCGAGTGCAGGTAGAAGACGTCACCCGGATACGCTTCGCGGCCCGGCGGACGGCGAAGCAGCAGGCTCATGGCGCGATAGGCCCAGGCGTGCTTGGTCAGGTCATCGTAGACCACCAGCACGTGTTTGCCCTGCCTCATGAAATGCTCACCGATGGCGACGGCGGCAAACGGGGCCAGGAACTGCAACGGGGCCGGGTCGATAGCGCTGGCGGCCACCACAATAGTGTTGTCCAGGGCGCCATGATCTTCCAGCGTCTTGACGATCTGGGCCACCGAGCTGGACTTCTGGCCGATGGCGCAGTAGATGGAGATAACGTCCTCGTCCTTCTGGTTGATGATGGTGTCAAGAGCAATAGCGGTCTTGCCCGTCTGGCGGTCGCCGATGATCAGCTCGCGCTGGCCCCGGCCGATGGGAGTCATCGAATCGATGGCAGTGATCCCGGTTTGCAGCGGTTCGTGGACGGATTTTCTGGCAATGATGCCAGGCGCTTTCTGCTCGATGGATACGTGGCTTTCGGCGTCGATGCTGCCCTTGTTGTCCAGCGGACGGCCCAGGGGATCGACCACGCGGCCAATCAGGGCATCACCCACAGGCACCGAGGCGATGCGCCCGGTGGACTTGACCAGCTGGCCTTCCTGCACGTGGATGAATTCGCCGAGAACCACGGCCCCCACGTTGTCCTCTTCCAGGTTCAGCACCATGCCCATGGTGTTGTGGCCATCCTCAAACTCAATCAGCTCTCCCGCCATTGCGCCGCGCAGACCGTAGATGCGGACGATGCCGTCACCCACCTCCATCACGGTGCCCACATCGCTGATGGACATTTCGGTTTCGTATTCCGCAAGCTTGGTCTTGAGTACGGAACTGATCTCTTCAGCGCGTAATGTTGCCATAGGTCTCGTCCTTTTCCTGTCTCAAATCTTTCTACCAATACTTTTTCAGCCGACGTGCCTTCTCAGGGATTCCAGCCGCCCGGAAAGGCTGCCGTCGATAATCTTGCCCCGGATCTTGACGATGGCGCCGCCCAGAATGGCTGGGTCCACCTTCTTTTCGAGGTTGACATCCGAGTAGCCATACAGGCTTTTCAGCGAATTGCGGAGCCGACTCTCCAGGTCGCCGTCCAACGCTTCGGCGGTGATCACCTCGGCGGTGGCCACGTTGTTGCGCTCGTCAAGCAGGGTCCGGTATTTTTCCACCAGCACGGGAAACACCGCCATCCGGTCGTTTTCCACCATCAGCCGCAGCAGGTTGCCCACCACCTTGGAAACCTTGCTCTCCACGTGTTTCTTGAGAAAATCCAGCTTTTCGGGACGGGGGATGCCGGGATTCGCCAGAAAGATGGGAAAGTCCGGGACACCTTCCAGCACATCGCGGACCGCCTCGATATCCGCCATTACCTCATCCAGCGCATCGGTTTCCTCGGCCTGCTCGAAGAGGGCCTTGGCGTACCGGGCGGCAATTTTGGCGTCTTCAACGTTGGCGGGCATATCTGGAAATCACTCCTTTACTTGGCCTGTATAGAGGGCAGGGTGTCAATGAAGCTCTCCACCGACTGCTTGCGCTGGGGGGCATCCATAGAAGACAGTTCGGCGCGGGCATCGCTGAGGGCGTCCTCCATCAGGCGCCGCTCCAAATCCTTGGCCGCCGCCTTCTGCTCCACCTCGATGCGGCGCTTGGAAGACTCGATGATCTTCTCCGCATCGGCCTTGGCATCCTCGAGAATCTGGACGGACAGGGATTCGGCGGATGCGCGGGCCTGGCTGAGGATCTCCTCCACCTCGGCGGAGAGATTCTTCGCCCGTGCCCGAACCTCGTCGAGATGACGCAGGGCCTCTTCCTTCTGCCGCTCCACCGCTTCCACGTCACGGCAAATCTCTTCCCCGCGCTTGTCGAAGATACCGAAGAGGTTGAAGCGCCAGATGAGATAGCTGAGAATCGCCGCCACCAACAGGATATTGAACACGTTGGTGGAAACCAGCCATTCAAAGAAGGGCACATCATGCTCCCCGTGAGGGGTGCTTAAAAGATAGAACGGATAGAGGGAAGGATTCATCGGGTCTTTCGACTCCAGTTAACGGCTAGCTTTTGGAACCGGCGGGGATGCGCCCGGCGGTCACCTTGTCGATAATGGTTCGGACCAGCGCCTTGCGCTCCTCAACCAGTTTGGCGTAGGCTTCCTCGCGCCACCGGGACAATTCCTCCAACTGCCGGTCCAGTTCCTCCCGGACGCTGTCACGGGCCTGTCCGACGGTTTCACCGGCCTGCTTCTTGGCGTCCTGCCGCAACTCCTGGATCACCTTCTGGGCCTTGAGCCGGGCTTCTTTCAGGCCGGTTTCATACTCCAGCCGAAGGCGCTCGTGCTCTTCCACGAACGCCTCGGTGTCCTTGCGGTCCACGGCCTTCTTCGCTTCACGCTGCTCCTTGATCCGGCGGACAGGCTCGAAATAGACCGCCCGCATCAGCAGCATGAAAACGGTAAAGCTGAGGATGACTGCAAAAAAGGTTCCGTCAAACTGCATGTGGAAAGAGGGTCCCTTCTGTTGATGGCTGGATGGAGTGGCATCGGCGGATTCCAATCCGCCCATTCCCTACTCTTGTAACAAAAACGCGGCGAAAAACCAAGCGCGTCTCACGCGCCGTGTTTTCTAGAAGCCGACGTACTTCTGGAAGACGAGGAAGAAGGAGACGAAGCCGAACAGACCGAGCAGCTCGACCACACCCAGGGTGATGAAGTACTGCGGAGTGATGTTGCCCTGGACTTCCGGCTGACGGGCCACGCTGTCGAAGTAGTGGGCGGTCATGATGCCGATGCCGATGCCGGGACCGATACCCGCCAGGCCGACGGCGAACGGAACGCCCAGCATCGCCGCTGCTGCGAGAAGTTCGTTGTTAGGTTCCATGGATTGCTGTTCTCCTTATTCAATGTTGATAACTCTCTCAAAAAATAATCCGTCCGGTGTCCGTTTAGTGGGCGGCGTGTCCCTCATGCTCGTGCTCCTCGGTCATCAGGGCGATATACACCGCGCTGAGAATGGCGAAGATGTAGGCCTGCACCACGGCAACGAAGAGTTCGAGGAAGATGACCAGCGACGGCACCACAAAGGGCATGATGCTCAGGGCTAGGTGGGAGAGGATCTCGCCCACCAGGATGTTGAAATAAAGACGAATGAGCAGCGAACCGGGCCGGGTGATATGCTCCAGCAGGTTCAACGGGAAAAAGGCCCAGTGGGGCTGGAAGTGGTGGCCAATAAACCCGGAGAGACCCGTGCGCTTGATGGCCAGACCGATGTACATCACCAGCGACATGATGGCCAGACCCGCCGTCACGTTGATGTCCCCGGTGGCGGCCATTAGGCTGCCCGAAGGCAGGGCGGGGTCCAGCAGCCGCAGGGGCAGCTGTCCCATCAGGTTGGCGGTGAGAATAAACAGGAACAGGGAACCGATAAAGAAGAGGTACCCGTCGCCCTTGGGGCCGGCAGTGGCCAAGGTGATGCTGCGGCAGAAATCGTAGAACGATTCGCCCACCACCTGCAGCTTGCTGGGGATGACCTTGAGATCCCGGGTGGACAGGAAGCCGAAGAGCAGCAGGACACCCATCGCCGCCCACATCATAATCAGGATGTTCATGTGGAAGGTGGTTCCGAAGGCCTCGACGATCCAGAAATGTCCCATGCTGTTTCCTGCCTATTGCCTTGTCCTGTGCCTTTATCTCAGTCTGCCGCTTGTGGGGACCGGGGATGAATGCTTCGTCCGGTCAGGCCCGGAAAGGCCTGTCTGGCATATTCCATCACCAGACCTACTTTGTAGCTTAAAAATCCGCAAATGACAACGGTGGTATCCAGAACCCGGAGGTGGCCGAGTTTAACGATAAGATATGCCAAAAGCAGCATTCTTGTAAGAGAAAACACAATTTGCAGGCGTCCGCGGGGGTGGTCGGCGGTATACATCAGGCTCCACAGGAAGAATACCCCGATCAGAACCCCGCCAATCGCAGGCTTGAGCACCTGGGGATACTGCCAGGCGATAGCGCCCAGAAACAGGCTGGCCGTTACCGCCATGCGCAGCCACAGCGCCCGCTTGAAGGCAGGAAAATACAGATTCGACAGGGAGCCGCTAGCGGTCTTCTTCGTCGTCATCGTCAAAGGTCCGTTTGTTCTTGAAGTCGCTGGGATCGGTATAGCTGGAATTCATCAGGGAACGCTTGTAAAGGATGCCGATGCCCGCAACCATCCCCAGGATGGCAAAGACGATAGCCCAGATCATCGAGAGGCCGAACTGGCTGTTGAGCCAGATCCCCAGAAACAACCCCAGCAGAATGGGGATCAGCAGTTGCAGGGCATATTCCATCAAACGTGACTATAGACCGGTCGCCTGTACAATTGCAAGATTTTCCGATACGGTAGGATACCACAGCCATTGTTAACGACAAGGAGACGAACCGTGTCCAAGGAAAGCAGTTTCGACATCGTTTCCGACTTCGATCAGCAGGAACTGGTCAACGCCATCGATCAGACCCGCCGGGAACTGACCACCCGCTATGATCTTAAAGACAGCGGCAGCACCGTGGACCTGGTGGAGAACAAGCAGATCACCATCACCACCACCGACGAGTACTCGCTGCAAAGCATTTACGACATTCTGGCCACCAAGGTCGCCAAGCGGGGCCTGAACCCGATGATTCTCGATCCGGGCAAAATCGAGGAGTCCCTCGGCGGCAAGATCCGCCAGCAGGTCAACCTCAGGCGCGGCATCGACAAGGATCTCGCCAGGAAGATCGTGGCCGAGATCAAGAACACGAAATTGAAAGTCCAGCCCAGCATCCAGGGGGACCAGGTCCGGGTCAGCGGCAAGGACAAGGACACCCTGCAAGAGGTCATCACCATCGTGCGCGAGCAATCCGAGCGCTGGAGCGTCCCCCTGCAGTTCACCAACTACCGGTAGCCCGCTGAAATCCTTATCAGGAAACACGGTAACGGATTGACAAGGCGGTATTTCTTCGTATATTGGGGACCACCGCTTTATATATGCAGGACGCACAAAATATGTTTCAGCGGTTTTATTGCGCTATCCAATGGAACGAGTGAGAAAAGAAACCTGGTGACCATGCCTGCCACATCGTCCAGCCCAATCGCCTGTTGCCGGTTCGGCGCGAGTTATTCGCCCCAGGCCGTTATTAAATACCTGAAAGACCGGGGCTATGAGCGTGTGCCCAGCAACGGCGGACATCAGCAATACCAGAATGCCGAGGGGCACAAGGTTCCCGTCCCGGTGCATGGAACAAAAAAGATCCAGGATCGGCTTTTATCCAAAATGGCACGCCAACTGGGCATGCAGCCGAAGGACTTCCGGCGCGAACTCGATCGCTACGCCTGAGAAAAGCCGCACCTTTTTTCCGTCAGGCGCTTTAGTGCGAATGACGTTTATGAGCCGCAAGAAATAAGAAAAAGGGACCCGTTATGTCCGTCACGCATCTCCAGCCTTTTTCCACCAGCATCCCGCCGAAGTTCGGGGCAGGCTACAAAACCAGAAAGGTGATTAAATACCTGAGGGACCAAGGATTTGAGCGCGTGCCCAGCAACGGCGGGCATCAGCAGTACAAGCATGCGCCCAGCGGCATCAAGATCCCGGTGCCCGTGCATGGCGGTGGCGAGATTAACGATAAGCTCCTCTCCCAGTTGGCCCGCGAACTCAGCATGACGCCCAAGGAGTTCCGCAGACAGCTGGATCGCTACGCCTGATCCAGACATCGCAGAATGGCCGCCTGCAACTCATCCGGCTCGTCGGTGCCGATGCGCAGGCGTGAGCCGTTCTTCATCTCCAATTCCACGGCGTTCAGGCCGTCCACGTTATAGAGCCAGCCCGCCGGGCTGATGCCGTCAAAAAACATCTTGATGCCCCAGCCCCACCAGGCCCGGTTGCGCACGGTCTTGCAGGAGATCACGCTCTCCAGGGGGATGGCCTTGCGGATGATGCCAATGCCGAAGGAGAGCCGGATAGCCTCGTCATCCAGGGTGACCGTAAGCCGGAACAGGACCAGCAGGATCAGCGCCACCAGGGCCAGGGTCAGCAACCCCAGCGCCAGCCCCGTCACCGGATCAGGCATAGAGTACCCGACGAATCCGGCTGTCGCCAGGCCGATCAGCAGGATGCCCCAGAACGTCCAGCGGGCATTCTGGCTGTGACGGTAGTGATACACGCCCCGGCCCGCTTCCGGTTTTCCGTGATGGGCGCTGACTGTGCTCATGGGACTGCCTCCTCTTGGATTCCTGCGAATTACCCGACATTCTATCATCCTGCCGGATTCGGGTTGCCGCACCCGGCATGCGGGCAGACCAAGGGAACCGGCCCCCGGATCGTCTCCATCATCCGAAGGAGCTGCGGCCTGGGCTTCTACAACAGGGGGAGGATTTTTCAGGCCGGGAGCCTGCGGATTGTTAAATTTTATGAACCTCGCGCCGAAACCGATGGTAATCGCGGGAAAAATTCCCACAATCCCAATGCTCCCACAGCCAAAGGGAATCCCCAGAGACAGTCACTTCGGGTTGGAAGCAGTTACCAGGCAAACAGCAAGAGGATAGAGCGCATGCTGGAAGGCAGACTCACATACCAGGGAGACGGCATGTCCATCGCCCTTCGGGCCATGAACGCCACGGTCCACCGGATGGAGATCCACACGGACAACATCGCCCACTTCGGCCTGCCGGGCTACCAGCGCAAGACACCGGTCATCACCTCGTTCGTGGAGCATCTGGGCAAAAATGCCATCGACACGGTGACCAGCACCGAGATTGGCCGCCTGCGCAAATCGGACAATCCGCTGGATTTCGCCCTGAACTCCAAGGGTTATTTCCAGTACCTCAACGCCGGGGGCGGCATCGAGATGACCCGCGACGGGCGGATGAAGCTGGACAAGGACGGCTACCTGCTTGCGCTCGACGGACGCCATGTGCTCTCCGACGCCGGGCTGCCGGTGCGCTTCTCCCACATTCCCAAGGATCTCAACAAGCACGTCACCGTGGCCCCCGATGGCGAGATCAAGGTCTTCAACACCGAGAAGAACGCGATGCAGAGCATGGGCCGGCTCAGCGTGGTGAACCAGGACGGCTCCGTGGTGGACAACGCCGACGTGAAACAGGGCTACGTGGAAGATTCCAACGTCTTCCTGCAACGTGAGTTCGTCAGCGTGGTGCCCCTGCGCCGCAACTTCGAGGCGAACCGCCAGCTCTTCATCATCCAGAGCGACACGCTGTCACGAACCATCCAGGAACTGGGCCGCCCGCAATAACGCACTGAAGCAACATTCAGGAGATTCTCCGATGCTCGACCACATCATCCGACAGGCCGCCGATGCCGGCAACAAGCAGTTCGAAAAGCTGGAGCGCGTCACCACCAACGTAGCCAACCTGAACACCACTGGCTACAAGGTCAAGCGCTTCGAGCAGTATCTCAGCGTGGACGGGCAGATCGACGGCGTGGAACGCGTCGATACCAGCCAGGGGTCCATTATGGTCACCCGCCGCGAGCTGGACATCGCCATCCAGGGGGACGGTTACATTCCCGTTACCCAGCCGGACGGCACCATTGCCTACACCCGCGACGGCAGCTTCTCAAAAAACAGCGAGGGCTTCCTGATGACCAACCGCGGCGATCTCGTCGGCGACGGCATCCGGCTGCCCCTTAACTATGAAAAGCTCTTCATTACCGACCGCGGCGAAGTCCAGGTGAAGCTGGCCGGCAAGATCGAGCCGGACACCCTGGGCCAGATCAAGCTGGTGACGTTCGCCAACCCGGAAGGCCTCAAGTCCATCGGCTACAACAAACTGGTGGCCACCGGCGAATCGGGCGAGGCCGCGGAAATCGAGACCAAAGGCATCAGGCAGGGCAGCCTGGAACGGGCCAACGTCAGCATGTTCCATCAGATCGACCACATCCTGCGCCTGAATGCCAGCGTCCTGTCCAACATGAAAATCGTCAAGTTCACGGATGACGTTTATCGCCAGGCCGTGAACCTAAGACAGTAAACCTGAGGCAGTCAGCCTGACACGCACCGAAACCCCTTAAGGAGGCCCCGTCATGGGATTTGATCCCTACGCCCGATTTAACCCCGTATTGGATACGCTCAACGCGATCTCCCGGCGGCAGCAGATGATCTCCGGCAACATCGCCAACGTCCATACGCCGGGCTACACGGCCAAAAAAGCCGAATTCTCGGATCTCCTCTTCAACGTGAAAAGCCCCTTTGAAACCCGGCTCGCCAAGCAGATGGGATCGACGCTGAGTCCGATGAGTTCCCACGACAGCGGCGCCCCGGTGAATATGCAGCAGGAAATGCTGGAGATGCAGAAAAACATGCTGTTCTACAGCATGGCCACCCGGCGTGCCGCCTCCATCTTCAACAGCCTCAGAACCGCAAGCCAGATCGGGAGGTAATTGACCCATGACACTCAACAGCTCTCTCGGAATCGCTTCGGAAGGTCTCGACGCCGCCTCCAGCCGGCTCCAGGTCAGCGCCAACAACGTGGCGAACATCCACACGCCGTATTACAAGCGCAAGATCCCCATTCTGCTGGAGAACAACGAACTGTCCTTCCAGGGAGTCCTGACGGAAATGCGCAACGGCGTCTTCCACACCGGCATCACCAACCGCCCCGGCGGCGTGCTCTTTGCCGGAATGGCCGAAGACCCCACCCCCGGCAAGCGGGTTTACGAACCAGGACACCCCCAGGCCGACGCCGACGGCTACGTGACCTATTCCAACAGCAACGTTCTGGCCGACATGGCCGATGCCACCGTCAGCCAGCGGGTGTATGAAGCCAACCTGGCGGTGGTGAGCATGGTGAAAGCCATGGCCAACCGCGCCCTTGAAATCGGCAGAGGTCAGTAACACCGGTTCAGGTGCTGATTGAAGGGGTCCGCCCCTTCCAAAGACAGATCACACGTTTTGGCTACCCCGGATAGCAACTAAGAGAACCAGGATAAAAATGCTCGTCAACAGCCCCACCCCCAGAATCGCCAACATGATGGCCGGCAGCGGCATCAATGCCGTGGAAAGCCGCGTCCAGCAATTGGAAGCCATGATTTCGGCAGTGGAGGGCGCCCGCCCGAACACCCCGTCATCTTTCCAGGCCCAGTTGCAACAGGCGGCAAAGAAAACGGTGCGCGGCGAGGTCAAAACACCGGGCGCCCCGGTGCCCGGCACGCCCCTTGCCGGCCTGGATCTCAAAGGCACAATGAAGGCGCGTTACGAGGCCCTGAAGCCCTACATCGAGGAGTACAGCGCGAAATACGGCGTGGATGCCACGCTGGTGGCCGCGCTGATCCGGCAGGAGTCCGGGTTCAACCCGAATGCCGTCTCGAAGGCCGGGGCAAGGGGCCTGATGCAGCTGATGCCGGGAACCGCCCAAGGGCTGGGGGTCACCAACCCGATGGACCCGCTCCAGAACCTCGACGGCGGCATCCGCTACCTCAAGGGGCAACTGGACCGCTTTCACGGCAACATCCCTCTGGCGCTGGCCGCCTACAACGCCGGGCCGGGAGCCGTCCAGAAATACGACGGAATTCCTCCCTATAAGGAAACCCAGAACTACGTCAGAAGCATTCTTTCCGCCTATCTCAAGCGGAAAGCCTAACACGGAGACCGAGTGATGCAGCAGCCTTACGTCAACAAACTGGGATTCGCCAACCGGGGCTTCGGCGTCGGTAGCTTCGCCCAGGGGCATATCACGAAAAACGTGTTCGCCCAGGACGGCGCGAAGCCGTCGTTCCAGAACGTGATGATGGATACGATGGGCAAGGTCAACACCATGGTGGACCAGCCCAATACCATGATGAACGAGGCCATCGTCAACGGCACCTACGACGTTCACGACGTCATGATGGCCAGCGCCAAGGCGGAACTGGCCATCACCATCACCTCCCAGATCGCCACGAAGGTCGTGCAGGCCTATGACAAGATTCTCCAGATCCAGGTCTGATGATCTGGCTGGAACCCTGAGGAGCCGCCTTGGCGCCCACCATTGACAATCCGCCAGGCGGATTTCAACAAGGCGGCTCCTCTCCTCCCCCTCCTCCATCCGGTGGGGCTTTCATCGGGAAAATCGACCGCCGGACCGATACGCAACCCCGGCAGACCCTCTAAGATAGGATCGGGCCTGAAGTATATTCTTTTTAACGATCGACCCCTTCATCAGGAAGTACGCAGGAAGACAACATGGCCAATCCCCAACAACTGATCGCAATGGTCCAGCAACGGCCCCAGATTCTCATCGGGGTGGCTGTCGCCGTTGTGGCTCTGGGTGTTCTGGTCCTTTTCTTCTGGGCACCCTGGAATGGCGGGGGCGGCACCGCCGGGGCGGATTGCCCCAGGGTCGAGAAAGAGAACAAGGTGCTGGCCACTGCGGACAATATCGGCAAAGCCATTGAGATTCAGGCCCTTCTGGCCCGTGAAGGCATCCGGGTGGACCGCGAGGATGCCGACGGCGGCAAGGCCCGCGTCATTCTGCGTGAAAGCGCAACCTACTGCGAGCGGGACCAGGCCCTCATCACCCTGGTGCAGTCCGGCCTGATGGACCGAAACATCGGCCTGGAGTCTTTCGACAAGGGCGATTTGACCGCATCCAGAGAGGAAAAACGCATCAAGCTCATCCGTGCCCAGCAGGGCGAACTGGCCCGGCTGATCCGCAAGATGGAAGGTATTGAGGACGCCACGGTCAGCCTGTCCATCCCGGAACCCACCATCTTCCGCAAGAACCAGAACGCCATGTCGGCGTCGGTGCAGGTGACCATCCCCAGCGGTGCCCGGCTGACCCGTGACAAGGTCCGCTCCGTCATCAACCTGATGGTGGGCAGCATCCAGGGCCTTGACGCCGAACACGTCGCCCTCTCCGACACCAACGGCAACACCTACAACAGCGTGCTCGATCCTGCCACCGAAATGGACGACAAGCTGGAGGAGCGGGATCTCTACATGAAGCAGAAGGTGGCCAACCAGCTGGATCGCCTGGTCGGCCCCGGCAAGTACGTGGTTACCGTCAGTACCCTGCTGCGCGAGGCGCCCACGGAGGTGATGACCCAGCAGTTCAACCCCCAGGGAGACGCCATTGCCAGCATTCAGACATTCTCGGAGAACCTCAACGCCAAGTCCGGCAGCACCGGCACCGCGGGCGGGCCGGTGAGCAGCGACGTGCCCACGGAACTCCAGAATGCGCTGGGGGGCAACAGCTCCTCCAACCGGGGCTACAACCGCACCGGCAAAGAGGTGACCTACGCCAACACCAAGACCCAAACCCTGGAAACCCGGCTGCCCGGCATGATTGAGGATATCTCTGTGGCTGTCACCATTGATGAGGCCAATTATCCCATGACCAAAGGACCGGGCGGCAGCGAACCCATGTCTGAAAACGAGCTGAAACGGTTGATTGCCCGTGCGGCCAGCCCCAAGGTTCGGGTCGAAAACGTCAGCCTGGCCCGGATTCCCTTCAGCGATAGCACCATTCCCATCAAGACCAGCGCCGAGTTTTCCGAGGAGGAGGGCTTCAACTTCTGGCCCTGGGCCATCGGCGCCCTGGTCGTTTTTGGCCTGTTCATGATGGGCAGCATATTCAAGCGTGACGATATGGCGCCGCACTTCGAGGAAACCCAGAGCCAGCTCCAGCAGTTGCGCGAACTCTCCAGCCAGCAGCAACAGCAGTTGCAGGCCACCCAGCATCAGACCCAGTTGCTGATGGAGGCCCAGCAGCGATCTCTGGCCGCCGGCGACGTGGGCCACGCCGCCCAGCTTCCGAGCCAGAAGGCCACGGATCTCAAGAAAACCCTCAACGAATTGAAGAATGCCCTGGAAGAGGAACTCGACACCGAGGACATCGATCTGCAGATCAAGAGCTGGATTGAATCCTCCTGAACGGCATACGGTTCGGGCATGGAGGGATGAAGCCACCCCCGACATGCGCTAAGATGGAAGAAGCAGGACGGCCCACAGGCAAAATCGTGGTTTCTATGGGAAAGGTGAGATGACACTGGAAGAACTTCATGCGGAAGAACTGGCACGGGAGTGGACCACCCGTGTCGTTGACCGTATGAAGGCCTCCGGGATTGCCGAGGAAGAGATCGAGGAAACCGCCTTCATCATCTACCAGCTGATCCAGGTGGCCGTCAACGCCCTCAAGAACGAGCCTGTCGTCAAGCTGCCCAAGGTCAAACAGGAACTGGTTCTGGACAAGGAAAAAGCCTTTCTCGTCCTGGATCTCTTCATCCGGGGCATCAGCCACATGGCCCGCATCCTGCGGGACGTGGACCAGCCGGCGCCCATCAGCTGGGATCAGCGCAAGCAAATCCTGGAAAAACTGGCCTGGGAGACCTTTATTCTCTCGCGGGTGCTGGTGGGCAGCTATTACCTGCCTGTCTCCGCCAACAACCTGCTGAAGACCGAAGGGGATCTCCGCGTCGTCATGAACCAGAGCGGCGTGGAAATCCTCAAGCGCCATCTGCCCAAGGGAACGGTGCTCAAGAAGTCGTCCATCGCCAATGCGGAACCCATGCAAATTTCCGCCCACGATCTGGTCATGCGCAAGGCCGCCTCTCTGGTCCGTCCCACCGTATCCTCGGACTTCGAGGAGGAGGATGACTATGAGTCTTGAGCAGGAATTCATCCCCGGACAGGTCATTGCCGAACTCTGTCAGGAGTTCGAGGCCCGGATGCAGGCCAAAAACATCCCGGCGGACGAAATCGCACGCCTGATGCACTTTCTGGGAAAGATGGCCGAGGTGGCCTCCCAGCTCATCCTCTCGGAAAAAGCCATCACCGTCCCCAATACGGAGCAGTCCGTCCCCTTCGACAAGGTGACCGCTCACCAGACCATGCAGCTGTTCTGCGAAGGGCTGTACTATTCCCAGGTCAAGTGCTGGGAAATGGGCATTCCCGCCGACCTTGAGGCCCAGTTCCTGCAAAACGTGGCCCAGTGGGTTTATGACAACGCCAAACAGGTGGTGCTCTCCACCTATGGCCAGGAACACACCCCCCAATACCAGATTTCCGAGGAACAGCAGGTCCAGATGGTCAACCAGACCTCTGAAAGCGCCCTGCTCTACTATATCAGCGAATATGAAAAAGCCAACGGCCCGATTCCCACCGAACACCGCGCACCCGAAGAACCGCCGGAACCCGTGGCCGACACACCCGCCGCCTTGCCCGGCGGCGAGGAGGAAAGCTCGGAGCAACCCGTTGCCGTCCTCGGACCCAACACCAACGACAAGTTTGCGGCGCTGGCACTGCTGCTGAACACTCTGCCCGAACGGCAGAAACATGCCGTTCTTGCCGGCTTGAGCGATGAGGAACGGGAACTGGTCCACTATTACAGCAACCCGGACCATATCGAAGCCGACCTGGACATCGGTTCGGTGATCGAGCATCTGCGCCACCTGAAGGAAACGGTCCTGTCCGGAAAAGGCGGCCAGCAGAAATCCACAGCCAGCCGGGCCATTGAGGAGATGGCCCTGCGCTACCCCAAAGAGGTGCTGCTTTCCTACGTCCGAAACGAGCGTCCCGCCGTTCAGAATTACCTCGAAGCCTTCTTTCGGCTGACCCCCTCTCCGGAGGAAAACATTGATCCCTTTCTGGCCTGGACCGCGGGCGAGTCCGGCAGCCGTCCCCGGCAACTGCCGCCCAAGATCGAGGCGGCCCTGTACCGCTACCTTTCCAGGCGCGTAAGTTGAGGCGCTTCCAATGATCATCAAGAAAAACAAGGCACAGCAACTGCAGCAGTCCGATCCCCGGCATTCGCCGGGGCGGGCGGGTATGCCCGAATCCATCCATGACTGGAGCGAGGATGCGGTGGAACAGGGCCTGGCACCCGATCGTCGGGCCGAAGACCGGCGGGCGGCGGACCGGCGCCGGGGCTATCGCCGGATCGAGGACAAGAGCCTCATCACCAAGGCCCATGAGGAGGCCAACGCTATCCGGGAGAATGCTTACCGCCAGGGGTTCGAGGAGGGACTGGGGCAGGTGGAGGCCGAGGTGCGCGAACTGCGCGACAAGCTGGACGATCTGCTCATTTCGCGGGACCAGGTGCTGGAGTCCGTCGCCGACGATATTGCCCCGCTGGCGGTGGAAATCGCCGAGCGCATCATCAAGACGGAAGTCTCCTGCGACGAGGAGCTGATCAACGCCATCGTGCAGGACACCATCCAAAAGGTGGGGCGCAACACGAAAAGCATTCTCATCAAGGTTCATCCCGACGATGTGCGCATCGTCAAGGAGGGCCTCAAGCATCATCCGCCGTCAAACATGAACGCGGAAATCATGGTGATGGACGACCCGACGGTGGATCGGGGCAGCTGCGTGGTGGAAACCAACAGCGGCCTTATCGACGCATCGTTCTCCACCCGCCTGGAAATTTTGCGCCGCCTGTTCGGCAGCAACACCGGCGACACCCCCGCACTATGAGGAAACCCGGAAGGAACTGATGGCACAACCGCAAGGACAGGGACAAGTCTTCGCCATTCCTCCCATAAGCGAACTGCTTCTGGGGGCCTTGGTGCTGTGCCTGGTGTTAATCGTCATCATGCCCCTGCCGGACATGATCCTCGATTTCGCCATCTCCATGAACGTTTCCATCGGGGTGGTGCTGCTGATGATGTCCCTCTACGTGCAGAAGCCCCTGGATATGGCGGCCTTTCCCTCCATCATCCTGGTGGGCACCATGCTACGACTGGCCCTTGGTATCGCCACCACCCGCAACATCCTCTCCACCGGGTCTGCGGGACACGTGGTCGAGGCGTTCGGAAACTTCGTCACCGGCGGGAACCTGATTGTGGGGGCGATTATCTTTATCATCATCACCATCGTCCAGTTCCTGGTTATCACGAAGGGTTCGGAACGTATCGCCGAGGTGGGCGCCCGGTTCGCCCTGGATGCCATGCCCGGAAAACAGATGAGCATTGACGCCGACTTCAACTCCGGTCTGATCTCCCCCGAAGAGGCCATCAAGCGCCGCGAGGACCTGCAACGTGAATCCTCCCTCTACGGCTCGATGGATGGCGCCATGAAGTTTGTGAAAGGGGACGCCATCGCCGGGATCATCATCACCGTCATCAACATCATCGGCGGCCTGTCCATCGGGATGGGGATGCGGGGCCTCGAATTCCTTGAAGCCCTCAACATCTACACCGTCCTGACCGTGGGTGACGGTCTGGCCGCCCAGATTCCCGCCCTGCTGATGGCCGTCGCCTCCGGCATCATGATGACCCGATCCACCGCCGCCGGCGACAGTCTGGCGAAGGATCTGTTCACGCAGGTGCAGAGCAAGCCTTACGGCCTGTTGTTTGCCGCCGGGTTCCTGATGATGATCACCTTCACCGCCAGCATTACCGGGTTGCCCTGGTGGACCTTCTTCTTTATTGCCCTGATTCTTGGCGGGATCTCCTTCAGCGTGTTCCTGGCCACGGACGTTCAACAGCAACTGGGACAGTTGGAAGCCACCAAACAGAGCATGTCCGAACTCATCAATCCCAACCGGATGTACGAAAAGCTGGGCGTGGACGTGCTGAGCCTTCAGGTGGGCAACCAGTTGCTGCGTATCGCCGATCCGGAGCAGGACGGCCAGTTGCTGGGCAAAATCGCCGGCCTGCGTTCGCGCCTGACGGACGAGCTGGGCTTCATTCTCCCCAACGTGCGGATCATGGACAGCCTGTCGCTGGGCGAACACGAGTACCTGATCTCCATTCGCAACAACCCGGTGGCCAGTGGCAACGTTTATCCGGGACGCTACATGCTGGTGGGCAACCTGTTTCCAGGGCCGCCCCCCGAAGGGGCCATCAAGGACAAGGAGCCGACCTACGGCCTGGACGCCTACTGGCTCGACCCCCAGGACATTCCGCCGGAGTTGCAGGACCGGGCCGTGGACGCAACGGACGCCATCATCGCCCACCTCTCCGAGGTAGTGGTCAAGTACGTGGACGACGTGATGACCAAGATGGACGTGCTGAAGCTGATGGAACTGGTGCGCCAGCAGGATCAGTCCCTGATCCAGGAACTGGTGCCCGCCATCCTGACCCCCAACGATCTGCGCAAGATTTTCGTGAACCTGATCCGCGAGAAGGTGTCCATCAAGGACATCATGTTTGTCTTTGAGCGCCTGAGCGATTACGCCCGCTTCAGCAAGGAACCGGACGTCCTTTCCGAGCGGCTTCGTGCGGCGCTGGGACGCCAGATTTGCCTGTCTCACTCGGATCAGAACAAGACCATGTACGCCGTCACCCTGTCCAACGAATGGGAAAAGCTGCTGGATGACAGCTGCCAGCGCACGGAGCTGGGCACCATGTTCCTGCTGAACCCGCTACAGGTGCAGGAGCTGATCGAAAACACCAGCGAAACCCTGAACAACGTCCAAGAGGCCTACCGGCAGACACCGGTCATCCTCTGCTCGCCGCGAATCCGGTTACCCCTGTACCAGTTGCTCGATCGCCACATTCCGATGGTGGTGGTGCTGTCCTACAGCGAACTGATCCCGGATATCCAGGTGCAGGCGGTGGGCACCGTCGGCGGAGGTGATTTTGGCGACATGTACAGTTACGGAAACAGCTAAGCCCGTATAATGGGGTTATTGAAACAGCAGAATGGTCATGACGGCATCCGAACAACCGGTACTGATCCTGAAACAGTTTTTCCCCCGCAGCCTGGTCCTGAAGGGGGGGCTTATGCTGGCCCTTCTGAGTTCGCTGCTTTATGCCCTGGTGGGCTGGGGCATCACGTTGATCATGATGTTTATCTACGGCATCGTCATCTTCGATAACCCCCTTCATGTCTTCGTCGAGCTGCCCTGGAGCCTCCTGGCCGCCCTGCTGGCCTTCATTGTCGTCTTCCTGATGCGGCTGGTCTTCCTGTACAACCAGGTCAAAACGCCACCACCGGATATCGAATACCGGCTTTACGGCGACCGTATGGCCCGTATTGCGGGGGGAGAAACCGACGAGATCGTCCATTTCTCCCAGGTCGCCGAGGTGACGCTGAGGAAAGAGGTCTGGGATCGCATTGAGGTCGGGAACCTCGTGTTCCGGATGAAAGAGCCGGCATCCGGTCCCGGCGTCCTGGTGTTCGGGCCGGTGGAAAACTGCGATGAGATTTTCGAAACCGTCAGAAGCCGGGTTTCGTCTCCAACCCCCTGAGCTTGCGCTAAGTGCGCTAAGATAGATCGCATTATGGTGATCGCTTTCGCATGCCTGGCCGCCTCACTGGACGGCAGAATCAACCCCGACGGGGCGGATCGCTATGTCCGCATGGGATCGGACGAAGACATCCGGCATCTGATGGCGGTTCGTGACGGGGCCGATGCCATTGTGATGGGCGGACAAACTTTTCGAGCCTATCCAAAGCGCCATAAAAGCCTGGACCCGGAACACCGGCCCATTCATGCCATCGTAACCCGCGGCAGGAACCTGACGTCGGACATTCCGCCGGGTTCCCCTCTGTTCCAGGAATCTCCCGGCATTCCCGTGGTCATTTTCACCGTGGGCAACCCGGACGCCTTCATCCGAACCCGCTACCCCAAAAGCGTCAAATGGGCCAGCCTGCCGGAAGACAACCCCCGCCAGGCCGTTGAGGCCATCACCCGGACCCTGGAGGAACACGGCTGCCGGTCGGTTCTTGTGGAGGGCGGCGGCCATATTGTGGGCATGTTCCTGCACGCAAAGGCACTGGACCACTTCCACCTGACGCTCTGCCCCCTGTTTCTGGGAGGAGAATACGCTCCCGCCCTGTTCAGCGGACCGGGCTTCCGTCTGGAAGATGCCCCGCGAACGGAAATCCTCTCCCTGATACGTCATGAAAACGAGCTGCATCTGAAGCTGGGGCTACACTATTCTTAAAACCCTGCGGCCCTTAACATGGAAAAAACAGCCCCCGTTCGACACCCGGCGGATATTGTGGCCCTTTATCGCAAGGGAACTTTACAGGCGGGCGAACGTCTTTCTAAAGAAGGGCTTCCGTCTGGCCGATATTCACCAAGTCACCCTTCGGTGTATGATCGGGTCATACAGAACAGACAGTCTCACGTTACACCGCGAAGAACAGGCGTTCAACACGCCGGTTTTCCGCCAATGTCCGGTCTGATGATGAACAAGCGCCTAACATCCAATCTGATCCTGCCCCTGGTTCTGGTGCTTCTGCTGGGAGCCGCAGGCCATGCCCTGGCGCAGCAACAGCCTTCCTCCGGTGACTTCCAAAGGGTGACCTGGATGGAAGAGGCCATTTTCAAAACGGAATACCGAAGCGAGACGATCGATGACCGGCTTTCCCGTCTGGAGGACGTGGTTTTCGGAGAGGCAAATCACAGTGAATCACCGGAAAAGCGGGTGCAGAACCTGCACGAAGCGCTGATGGCCCGAAAGAAAGTGGCGACACCCCAAAAAAACCCAGCTAAGACCGCCACCCACCCCTTAAAGGCGGGCAAGCAGCCCATGCCTCTGGAAAAAGACCCCCTCCCCCCCCTGAACCCTGTACCCAAAGAATTGAACGCCCCGATCCAACCCGCCACAGGCGCCGTGAAACCGTCCGGGCAGCCCGCCCAGACCGAACCGCTGCCCGACGAGTCGGACTACCCGGCGCTGGCCATCATGGAGCAGCGGGTGTTTGGCCGGCACTATGAAGGCGAAGGGCTTGACCCCCGCCTCGATCGCATTGAGCGCAAGGTCCTCGGCATGCCTCAGAGGGGGCCGTACTATGCCCGCGTCGACAACCTGCGCCTGGTAGTGCTGGGCGACACGGCAGTCGCCAGCGATGCCCTGACCCGGTACGGCGCACAGCCGCCCCCCCATTCGACCTATTTTCCGGGCATTCCGCCCCAGCAGGCGGCCCCCTATACCTCGGTCAATACGGGACAAACCGCCCCTACAGCAACTCCCGGCCAGCCTGGCCAGACAAACTACGGCACGGGGTATCCCCAATACCCGATGGGAGGACCGCCTCAGACGGGAAGCTATGGGGCACCCAGCCATCCCAATGTGGCCGCGGACGTGGCCAACGCCCTGACCTCCGTGGAAGACCAGATTCTGGGGAAGACCTACCCCATGGAACCCAACAGCCAACGACTTGATCGGCTGGAAGAAAAGATTTTCAACCGGACCTCCCCCGGCATTTCCGAGGAGGACCGCCTGCAGCGGGTCATCGCCGTGGCCTCGGCGGAAGGAAAAGGAAGGGAACCCAACGGCGTCACCACCGGCGGCGCCAAGTCCACCGTCAAGTCCCTCTGGCCGCTTATCCCGTTTATCATCCTGATGCTGCTGTAGCCGCCCCGGATAGGCTGGGAAATATTACCAAAAATTGACTTTTCCCCCGTCCCGCCTTGCTGGTAAGATGCCGGTATGAGCATCGTTCAGGAAGAATCCCGTTTACTGACGGACTCCCCGCTGGGGCCGCTGGGCATCGTCACCCGCGCTGGCGCCCTGTGCCGGATCGATTTTGACGCCGACGAGCGTACCTATGAGCGCCGCAAACCCGGAACCGCCATTGAGTCCGGCGTGGTTGAGCGTCTGACCCGGTATTTTAACGGCCACCGCGAGACGTTTGACGATGTTCCGGTGGATATGGCCGGGGCTACGCCGTTTCGTCAGGCCGTCTGGAAGGCTCTACGCCGCATTCCGTATGGCGAGGTGCGCAGCTACAAGTGGCTAAGCGAGCAGGTCGGCCAGAGCCGCGCCTTTCGCGCCGTGGGCGGCGCCAACCGCAGCAACCCCATTCCCATCATCATCCCCTGCCACCGGGTCATCCAGGCCAACGGCAAACTGGGGGGCTACCAGGGGAGGGCCGGCCTGCACATCAAGACCTTCCTGCTGCGCCTGGAGGATCATTTGGAGCGAGAGCAGTTGGAAATAACCGCCGACAGGACGGAACCCCGGCTGGCATTCACCCTGCTCTGACCCGTTCGCGCTTTACTGGACCGTACTGGCGAAATAGAGGTCCAGGTGCCCGAAGGCGTCGGGAAGCAGGGCCGTAATCGCCGAAACAACCAGCAACACGGTCACCACCAGGCCAACCACGTCCGTGATACCGGTTGAGTTTTCCGGGTGGAAACTGTTCATGGGATTGTTGTGATGAGTGATTTGCATAAGACCTGCAAGCTGATTTCACTGATCCAATTGAACCCCCTCAAGAGATCCAATTGCCCGTTTTGCCCGGATTTCAGGCGCCGGGTTCACAATCCGTAACAAGACGCCTGCCAAGGATAGGATACCCTGTTTCCGCCCCAAAGTCAGGATCGGCTGTCGCCCCCCGATCGCCCGCCTGAACGTCCGCCCGAACGGCTCCCCGATCGGCCTGAGGATCGCCCCCGTCCGCCACCGCCCCGTCCGCGCCCACCGCCGCCTCCGCCACGGCCCCGTCCGCCGGAGCGCCCGCCGCCTTCCCGAAAGCTCAGGGTGCTGTCCGGGTGGGGGGTCAGGGGCATCCCAACGCGTTTTTCCAGGTATTTGTAGTCCCGTTCCTGGTCCGGTGTAAAGAAGGTGATGGCCACACCGGTCTCTCCGGCGCGGGCTGTCCGGCCAATGCGGTGAATGTATGCTTCCGGGTCATGGGGGGGGTCGTAGTTGATGATGTGGGTGAGGCTTTCCACGTCGATACCGCGGGCCAGCACGTCGGTGGCCACCAGCATCTGGTACTGGCGGTTGCGGAAGCGCTCCATGATAGTGTCACGGTAGCTCTGGGGCAGGGCGCCGTGGATGCACTCCACCGGGAAGTTGTCGCGGAACTTGCGCGTCAGCTCCACCACGCCGCGCTTGGTCTGGCAGAAGACGATGCCGTAGAGGTCGGTCACTTCCCTGAGGAGCTTTTTGAGCAGGGCGGGCTTGTCTTTCTCCTCCACGATGTAGTAGTACTGCTCGATCAGTTCGGCGCTGCTCTGCTGGCGCTGGATGTGGATTTCCTCCGGGTACATCATGTACTGGTTGGCGATTTCGCGGATTTCGCGGGACATGGTGGCGGAAAACAGCCAGGTCTGGCGACCGCGGGGCATGTGCGCGAAGATCCGCTCGATGTCTTCGCGGAAGCCCATGTCCAGCATCTCATCGGCCTCGTCGAGAACCAGCAGACGGGTGCGGGAGAAATTCAAGCTCATCTGGCCGATGTGATCCAGCAGGCGGCCCGGCGTACCGACCACGATATCGATATCGCGCTCGCGCAGGCGTTCCTTCTGGCCGTAGATCCGCTCGCCACCGAATACGGCGAGCGTCTTGACTCCTTTATGCTTGCCGATTTCGTTGAGTTCGCCAGCAATCTGCTGCACCAGCTCGCGGGTGGGGCCGATGACCAGGGCCTGGATATGGCCGCTTCCTGGTTCGATCCGGTTGACCAGTGGAATTCCGAAGGCCGCCGTCTTGCCGGTACCCGTGGGCGCCTGGCCCAAGAAGTCCACCGAGGTCAGCAGGTGGGGAATAGCCTCCTCCTGCACCTCCGTCATGGTCTTGAAGCCCATCTCATCGAGGGCTTTGAGGACTTCGGGCTGGAGTTCAAGCTCTGAAAACGGTCTGCCGGTCATAGGGGGTCTGTCTTGAATGAAACTTACTGATGTTGGTATTGCTCCTATGATAAGCTGAAAGTGGGTTAAATAAAAGCGTGAAACCAACCGACCCTCTCCGACGATATGGCTAAAACTTCCATCCCTCTGTTTGGATAAGTTCCAAAAGGCTCATGCATGGAACACCCTCTTCAGCACATACCCATGGTATTTTGGGTTTTTTCTCTGAGCCGCCTCTCTCTTCCGTCACAACGATCAAAATGGGATTGTAAGACCTCGCAACAGTCTTCACATCTGACACGATGGGCGGGTTATTACCTGATACGAGGACTGGACAATGAAGATGACTTTTGCCGAAGCCGCCAGGCACTACATCGAGAATATTGAGCTGGAGAATGGCCGGGGAATTCCCACATTAAAGCAAGCTGTCAGAGAGCGATTAACCAAAGAGGGCCAGTCAAAGCGCCTCCTTTTCCGTTGAATCACAACAGCCGGCTCAGAATCCTGCGTGTCTTGCTGCTCTTAAACCTGTTCTATTTCTGTCTTTCGGCTTCTCGTACGAGGAATAGTCTATCCAGGGCCTGCTTGAGCCGGTGGGTCACATAGACGACGCTTTCCGGATCGTTGTGGGGGTTGCTGAGCTTCAGGCGTTTAATCTGTTCGGACGGGCTGCTTTTGGGATTCACTTTCAGGACGGCGGCCGCGTTTTCCACCACCGAGGTCTTGCCATCGAGATCGCTGATTACGGCGGGCGGGATCTGGATTCCCCGTTCCGCAAACAGGTCCGCGGCGATAAACGGATTGGCCCCCTTGCCCAAGGTTTTGCCACTTTCGGAGATATTGGACGCGTAGGCCCGTCCGCCCATGACGATCACCATGTCCGCGTAGTTGGCCATGCAGTGGGCGAACTCCTTGGGGTCCCGGGCCAGGAAGAACGGTTTTTTCCCCGGCACGTCATCCACGTAGGGAATCCAGTCGTAACACGTCACACCCGCATAGCGGATGCCGCGTTCCTCGCAGAACTCCTCGATGGCCCGATCCACGCCGATGGGGGTGACGCCGTAGAGGAAGGCCACGTCGTCCGTGTTGTAGCCCTCTTCTTTGAGCCGGGTCACTACGTTTTCGAGATACTTCTTGATCAGGCCGACATAGATTTTTTCGGAGTACTGGGGCCATTGCTCCTGCGGCTGCTCGGCCAGCAGTTCACGGAACACATGGTCCTGGGTCAGGTAATGGGCGGGCGGCTTGGTCCACCCTGTCAGCGCCACCAGCACCCGCTTCTTCTTGCCGAATACCGCATGGAAATTCAGGAATTCATCAAAATCGAACTCACTGCTGGGGTAGATGTTGGTCCGGTGTTCAAAGGCCTCGTCGAACTTGCCGACCTGGATACGAATTTTGCCGCCGTCCAGGCGTTCGAATTTCCGCTGTTTGCCGATCTGAGCGTTGAATCCGCGAATGGCTTCTTCCAGCCGTTCCGCCATGCCGGTATCCCCTTGGATAAGGGTGTGTACCAGCTCCCGAAATCGTTCTGGCACAAATTCAACGGCTTTTATAATGTCGCGGAATTCCCCCGTCCGGCTCAATATCTCGGCCCACTCCATATCGGTCCGGTCCTTCTGTCCCTTGCGGCCCTGTGGAGGCTGGTCCTTTGCCGAAAAGCGAACCTGGCCGGTAAGGTGTTTCATGCCAGGCCCGGAAACGGGACGAGTCTGCCCTGAAAAATTCAGGGCAGACCGTGTCATTCTTGTGTTTCCGGTATTAAGACGGGTCAACGATTCCTCCTTGTCAGGCGAGTCCCTCCGCAATGGCCTTGGGATCGGCAGTGGTGAGCTGATTATAGAGGGTCACCAGGGCGCCGGCCACCTGCTTCTGGGTTTCGGTTAGGGATTCCTTGTTGCGGACGTTCTGGGCGAACCCGGCCTTGCTGATATCCAGACCCCGGTCAATGAGCATCCGGGCGGCGTTTTCAACCGCCAGGCCCTGGACCGTGGGGATCTCAAAGCCGTGGATTTCACGCATGATGTCCACCGGAATCACCGCCTTGTTTTCCTCGATCATGAAGTTCTTCACGTCCTTCTGCCACGCGTGGGCCCGACCGCCGGTGACGAACAGGAAGTTGGCCGCCTTGGCGCAGGCTTCCGCGTAGTCATCGACGTCGTTGGTCACGAGCAGCGGGTAAGATTTGCCGGTGTCCATCCATTCGGCATAGGTGAACGGCGTAATGTTCACCACGTCGATATCGCGTGCCTCGCCGAAGTCCATGGCCGCCTTGTCCACCCCGTCGTAAGAGGCGCTGGTGAGGAAGGCGAACCGGTTGACCGGCAGTTTCAGGTCATCGAACAGGTATTCCAGGATGGGCTGCCAGAACTGCTGGAAGGCGGCCTCGTAATATTGGCCGGCCATTTTCTTCATGCCTTTCTTATACAGCTTGTCAAAGTCCGGGTTCCCTTCCAGGGCGGCCTTGAGCTGCTCCGCCTTGCGAGCGAAGACGGGGTTGTTTTCCGCCAGAACGTCGGGGTTGGGAATGGTCCAGCCCACCGGGTTGATGATGACCCGTGGCGCCGGGCCGAGGGCCTGGGTCATGAACTCTTCCACCGGCGTTTCCGGCCCTCTGACAATGGCGCGGTTGGCGACGGGGAAACGGGTAACGGCTTCTTTTCCATCGGCATACGAGGTGATGATATGTTCTTTCGCCGTGGTTTCAACGGTCCCCAGATGAAGCAAATGGCGCCGGGCATTCTCCACCAGCTTCTGAAGGTTACGAAGCAGGCTCACCCGGCCCAGGCCATCCAGGTGCTGGGCGGTGGCGGAAAGGTCCAACTGATCCACGAGAACGGGAAAGTGTTGTTCCACGCCCGGAACGCCGGTCTGGGGATTGACAAGTCTGGCAAAATCATCGGCGCCCTTGAACCGGGGGGCGGCTGAACTGATGGGGGGAGGGGTTGTGGGCATTGTCTGTCTCCTGTAGAAACCCGCGCAACTCACTCATTCATGTGCGGTTTCTCTCTACTCAACAAGCCAATAAATGCCCTGAAGGCAGCCGAGTGCTTTGTGCCGTATCTTTATTACCGATTGTTTACATTTTGGTATCGGGAGCAAGCCGCCAGAGGGCTATTGACTATAGCGGATCGGTAAAGCCAATAGGGTTTTTCGTTGAAATCATAGCAGTTAGCTCAGGCCACTGTTCTATCCTCACATCTGGCCAGAGACGAGAACTAAATCTCTTCATGGCTTCTCAATCATAGTGATAGCAGTAACTCTTGGCTGCCAGGTATGAGGATAGACGAGTTTTCATAGCTGATAAATTCTGCAGATATGGTAATTGATTGGGGCTAATTGAGGAGGAGACTATGGTCTGGTCCATGCGCCACGGATTGGGGTCAGGCTTGGGATTCTCCGGTCTCCGACTCGATCATGGCCTGGAATTCATTGAGGGCGGTGAGGAGCTGGTGGGTGATGCCGGGGTTCCAGGCGGCGTGTCCGGCGTCTTCCACAATCTTCAGCTTTGCCTGTGATACTCCGGCCTTTTGCATGGCCTCATGCAACTCATAGGCACGAGTGGCGGGCGTATTCAAATCATCCCGCCCGTTGGTGATGAAAATATAGGGAATGTCGCGCAATTTGCCCACGTCGCGCAATAGCTGGTCCGGTGGGTCGAGAAAGGCGTTCTGGTAATAATACCGGCAGACGATTCGCGCCGTGTTCAGGTTTTCCCGGTAATCTTCCAGCGGCTTTTCAGCTTCCCGCGCCGCCAGATTCTCGCCGGAGGTCAGACTGGACCCCAGTCGCCAGTACTTGACCGCCTCAAGCCGCTCTCTTTCGGAGACGGTCGGATCATTGAACAGCCGGTCGTAAATCCCCAGGGCCGGGTCCCGGCCAGCCTTCAGATCCGCCTCGTCCACCTCCCGGCCTGCCATGCCCTTCGCCCAGTAATGTCCGGCTTCGGGAAACAGGCTGAAAATTCCATGGCCTGGACGGGTGGCCCAAGCCGTGTCCTCCGGGCGGCCCAGGGAAATCCCCCGGACGATCAGCCCTGCCACGTCCTGCGGGTTCTTTTCCGCCGCCGCCAACGCCAGCAGGCTTCCCCATGAACCGCCGAAAATCAGGTAGCGCTTGTTGTCCACCCCCAACGCCTTGCGGATGCGCTGGATGTCTTCTACCAGATCCCATGTGGTGTTTTCCCGAAGTTCGGCCAATGGTGTGCTGTTCTCGCATCCCCGCTGGTCAAAGCCGATGATATGGAAAAATTCCGGGTTGAAAAACTGCCGATACCTTTCACCCAGACCTGCCGCCGGCCCTCCATGGAGGAAAATCACCGGAAATCCGTTGGGGTTGCCCGACTCTTCCACATGAATCGTATGCAGGGGTGAGACCCTCAGTTTATGGGTGCGAAACGGTTCAATCGGGGGGTAGAGTGTCAAAGCTTCGTCAGCCGGGGTCTTGTCCTTGAATTTTCCGGTCAGCTTTGCCAGCAGCGTGTTGACCGTGCCCCTCAGGCCGGAGAATCGAAGTTGGGATGGGGGGACTGTCTGCCGGGTCTCTGCCGCGCCAAAGGGAACCCCTACAGGGTGTTTTTGGACAGGCTGCCCGGACGGGCTGGGTTGGATCTGGCCAAATCTTGCCTGGGCTATTGCCGGAATCATTACGAAGAGACCCTCACGAAACTATTATCAACCGATGGATGAACTGCCATGATAAAACCCCTGAAAGGTACGGCATGCCTTTTCCTCAAAAAGCGGGCAGCGACTATTGCCTCACCGCTTCAATAATGGAGATTTCACTGGGCGTGGGGACAATCCGGATTAGCCGGAATCCGGCCCGCTCCAGCAGGCTGGCGTATTCGGCTTCGGTCCGTTCGCGCCCGCCCGGCGTCATCACCAGCATGTTCAGGTCCATCAACTTGGCCATCGCATGGCTGTTTCCGGGGCTGATGACGGTTTCCACCAGTAACAGCCTGCCGTGAGCCGGAATGACCTGGCGAATGTTCTGCAAGATACGGACGGCCAGATCATCGCTCCAGTCGTGAACAATATGGGCCAGAATATAGGCATCGCCTCCGCTGGCCACAGCTTTGAAAAAGTCGCCGCTTTCGATTTGGCAACGTTTGGACAGCCCCGCCTTCGCCAGTGTGTCTGCCGCGCTTTTCGCCACATGGGGCAAATCGAATAGGACACCCTCAAGATTCGGATACCGGCCCAGAATCGCGGCCAGCAACATGCCGTGGCCGCCGCCCACATCCACGATTCTCCTGAAGGGGCTGAAATCGTAGGACGAGGCGATAATGCCGTGATCGTTCCGAACCAGGGCGGTCATCGCGTCGTTGAACGTTTCGCCCGCCGCCGGGTTTTTCTCGAAGTACTCAAAAACCTGCATGCCGAAAACCGACTGGAAGGGGGACTGGCCGGAGAGCACGGCGTCCTTCAGCATGCCCCATGCCTGATAATGCTCTTCGCCCAGCATCAGAGCCACGGGGCGCATGGAGTCGGGGTGATCGCTTCGAAGAAGCTCTCCCAGGGGTGTTGTCTGGAAGATCCGCCCCTCTTTCTCCTCAAAGAGGCCCAGGCTGCCTGAGGCCCGAAGAACCCGGTAGAGAAAATCCTCGTTGGCCTCCAGGTCTGTTACCAGTTCGGTGATGTGGCGGGGACCCGCTTTCAGCAAATCCGCAATGCCGAGCTTTGAAACGGTGTAGATGACTTGCGAGACCCAGTAACCTGTCATCATTTGCATCAATACGGCGGGACCCTGGGTCTTGCGGGCAGGCTCCGGCATACAGGCGGGTTTGGACATGAGGGCGCTCCTTCAATGGTCTTTGACGGTTTCGTGTTATGGCGTTTGGCGGGAATTATCCGCGATGGGGGAACCCAGGATGGCCTGGCGCCGGTTTTCCAGTATTTTGGCAAAGGAACGGCACTGGACCTCCTCCAGGGTCAAACCGGTGGCCGTGATTTCCGATTCGGTGACGGCGCCGCAATTTAGCGCCCGCAGGAAGTAATTCAGCAGCCCCTGCCCCGTGGCGGCATCGTCAAACACGTTGCCCGCCGACAGCGTTGCCTGGGCCGATCGTTCCACGAAGTTGGCCAGGCGCTCGCTGGCCTCGCTGAAGCTTTCGAGAAAGAATGTATAGCAGGCGGCATAGCGAACGGGGAATTGGGCCGGGTGCAGATCCCAACCCTGGTAGAATCCATGCCTGAGCGAATGCATGATGTGATCGTAGCCGAGCTTCCAGGCGGCATGCACCACCCGCCGGTTTTCATCCAGTTGCGCCTGGGTCAGTCCCTCACCCCGGTGCGGTCCCACCGGCATCACGTTGGTTGCGCCGTCCGACAGCCAGACCCCCGTGCCGTTGAGAGAGACCTTCATCATATGCCGGGCAAAATCGCAGGCGGGGTGATCCATGCTCTGGTAGGCGGCGGTGATGCTGCATGAGGCGGTGTAGTCATAGGTGCCGAAGTGCGCCCCGGTGCAGCGGCCTCCGGAAGCCGCCACGAGGCTGGGCAGCGTGCAGGCCCCCTGTGGGTTGATAATGCTCTGGGTGGTTTCCACCATGATCTCCATCTTCAGGCTGCCGGGGGGCAGTCCCAGCTTTGTTTCCAGGTGTTCGAACAGATCGGCCAGCGCGGCGACCTGTTCCGGGATCATCACCTTGGGCAGCGTGACGACGAAATTGTCCGGCAGCTTGCCGCCGGTGGCCTGCACCAGTGTGGAGACGAAAATATCCAGGGTGCGGATGCCGCGGCGCTTCAGTTCTTCCGTAAAGGGTTTGATGCGAATGCCGATATAGGGTGAAATCGTTCCGTCGGCCATGCCTTTGGCCAGTTCCCTTGCAGCGTGTTCGGCAGCTTCGTCCTCCTCCGGGTCCGGGCGGTTGCCGAAGCCGTCCTCAAAATCAATCCGGAAATCTTCCAGCGCCTCGCGCTTCAGCTTCTCCGTCACCCGCTGGTATACTGTGGCCGCCAGCCAGCTTTCCGGGCGCAGGCGGCGTATTTCATCCGGATTCGACTTTAAATGCTCTCCGACGGCCTGCATGTCCTCCACCGTTTTCGGCAGTTTCTGATAGCCCGGCAATGCCAGGGCTTGTGCGAAACTGACAAAATCCGGCGCATACTCGCTCAGCGCTCGCAAGGCCATTTGTCCCAGCTTGACCGGCGTATCGGCCTTGAAAAGATGCGCCCCGCCATAGACGGTATGAACCGGCTGGCGCAGATGGTGATCGCCCGGATAGGCCGCATTGAGAGCCTGGTTGGCTTCCTCCAGGCGTTGCATCACATCGCTGAGCACATCGTCTTTCAAACTGGTCGGCATGGCGGATCAGACTCCTTATCAGGGGTTTCGAACACTTAACTGCCCCGGTATGTGGAATACCCGTAGGGGTTGAGCAGCAGGGGCACATGATAATGCTGCCGGGGGTTTTCAATCTCGAACACGACGGGGATATGGGGATAGAAGCTTTTCGTGCCGGAAGCCTGATGGTACGGTCCCACATGGAAAACCAGCCGGTAAACCCCCGCGCTTAATTCGGCCCCGTCCGGCAGCAGATCCCCAATGCGCCCGTCCTGGTTGGTCACCCCGCGGGCCAGCGATTTCCAGGCGCCGTTTTCATGATGCTCAAGCGTTACCTCAATGCCCGGCGCCGGATGCCCCTGGGCCGTATCCAGAACGTGGGTGGTAATCGGACTCCCCATTACAGTTTCTCCAGTCTCAGACAGGTAATTTTGAGTTGTTCCGCCGCGGCGATTCTCAGTTCGCTTTCCCGCGAATTCGGCAGGCGGTGTTGCAGCAGGCCCAGCATTTCTTCCGCGCTTTTTCCGGTGGCGCAGACGATAAAGATAAAGCCGAATTTCTCTTCGTAAGCCCGGTTGCCTTCGGCCAGCGCTTGCAGGACTGTGTCGTCCGCCTGGCGGACGCTGCCCTGTTCCTGCTCCGCCCAGGCCTTCGTATTCCCGAACTTTTCCCGCAGGCTGCTGATATCACCAATCTTGGGATGATGGGTGAACGCTTCCAGCCAGTCGTCTTCGGACAGCTCCCACCAGATTGCCTCGGCGGCCTCAAACAATGCATCCGCGCTCTGAAAAGGGCGCTTTGAAAGCATGGCTTCCACCCAGCGCCGCGATCCGCAGCAGCGGCGGAATGCTTTCGTGGCGGCGGCTTCGTCCAGCGCGTTGATTTTATGCAGGTTTGCGTTATCCAGCATGATCATGAGAGCGCTCCATCGACAGGGTGGAAGAAGGGTCGATACGGACGCCGAAACAGCGCAGCCGGGCTACGCCGCCATCGGGATAAATATTCAGGCGCACATGGCTGACGGGACCGACGTCGGAGAGTTCTTTCTCAAAAAAGTGCCGGTGGTCCATCTGCAGTTTGCTTTCCGGCAGCAGGTTCCGCCAGGGAATCTCATGCGCGTTGAGGGTATTAATGTCGGCGCCTGGCAGGTAACAGGCGTCCAGGCTGCAGCGATCCGGATAGTTGCCCTTGAAGTGGCTGGTATCCACCTCGACCTGCTTCAGCATACCGGGAGCGCCCAGTTGAACAATAATCCAGTCGTTTCCGGGGCCGCGTTTTCGGCGGGTTTCCCAGCCGTCTCCCATGTGCGTGGACGGGCCGGGCAGAATCAGGTTTTCCATGGGGCTGAAAAACATGTCGCTGCATGCCAGGGCTTTAGACCCGGAAGTCAGGCAGGCCAGATCGATCACCGCATCCGGCTTCAGGCTGGCCCAGTCCGGCTTGACCTCGCCGTAAACCCGGAACCGGGCTACGCCGCCATCGGGATAAATATTCAGGCGCACATGGGTCCACTGCCGACGATCACCCACCGCGAAAATATTTTGCGAGCCGGCCTTCAGCGCGGACTTGGGCAAAAGTTCAACCCACTGGGCCGTGGCGGGATCAAACGTTTCGGGCGGTGTGTCGCAGGCTTCGATGCTGGCATAGGGAGGATGGTTGCCCAGAAAATGGTTGGTATCGATGTCCACGCCGTGGATGATCCCCGGCGTGCCCAGCCGGATAACGCACCAGTCATGGCCGGGTACCCGTTTGCGGCGGCTTTCCCAGCCGTCCATCCACTTGCCGTTTTCGGTGTACTTGTCAGGAATGAAAATGCCCCGTCCCGGTTTCAGCAGGTTCTCTTTTTCCGCGAAAAACTCGTCGCTGGCCGACAATGCTTTTGCGCCCAGCCGTTCGGCCGCCAGGTTGGTCAACCCGGTAAAAGCCGCCGCGTCGGTTCCGGCTCCGCTCATACGTGTGCTCCTTTCAAAGGGGAAACCTGGTGCATCAGGGGGCGCCCGACAGGTTCCGGTATCAGGTTTCCGTCATCAAAAATTTTCCGGCCGCCCAGCCAGGTCTGGTGGGTTTTTCCGTAAAGCGTTTTCCCGTCATAGGGGGTAATCTTGTGGCGGTGCCGGATGATGTCCGGTTTCACGACAAATGCTTTGTCCGGTTCCCAAATCACCAGATCCGCGTCGTAGCCCGGCAGAATTTTGCCCTTGCGCCGATCCAGCTTCAGGAAACGGGCCGGGCCTTCGGACATCCATCGGGACAATTGTTCCAGGCTGAAACCACGCTGCCGGGCTTCGGTCCAGATCGCCGGGAGGCCGAACTGGAGGGAGGCAATGCCGCCCCAGGCGCCCTCGAAATCGCCCTGATCCAGCAGTTTCAGCTCCGGCGTACAGGGGGAGTGATCGGAGACGATAAAGTCGATGATGCCGTCCGCCAATCCCTGCCAGAGCCTTTCGGCATTGACCTTCTCCCGGATGGGCGGGGCGCATTTGTAGCGGGTATCCCCGGTGGGGACGGTTTCCGCCGCCAGGCACAGGTAATGGGGGCAGGTTTCCACCGTGATGGGCAACCCTTCCTGTCGGGCGGCATGCAACATCGGCAGGGCGTCGGCGCAGGAAAGGTGAACGATATGGACCGGGCAGCCGTATTCCCGGCACAGCCGGATCATCAGTTCAATGGCGTCCATCTCCCATTTTTTCGGGCGCGACGCCAGGTAATCTCCGTAACTTTTCCTGTCCATGATGCCGGGGACAACCGGCGCCTGATGATTGCAATCCAGTTCGGCATGGACCAGCAGGGGAAGATTGGCTTTAGCGAGAACCGGCATGGCCTGGCGCAGATCCGCTTCAGTAACGTTGGGAAAATCGTCGATGCCCGAATGAATCAGAAACGCCTTGCAGCCAAACACACCGCTTTGGGTCAGGGCGTCCAGGTGGTCGGGAATATTCTCCGGCACGACGCCGCCCCAGAATCCCACGTCAATCCAAAGCTGGTTTTCAGCGGCGTTTAATTTGATCTTGAAGGCGTCCGGGGTGGTGGTTACCGGCGTGCTGTTAAGCGGCATGTCGATGAGCGTCGTGATCCCGCCACAGGCCGCCGCCTGGGTGGCAGTCGCAAAACCCTCCCACTCGGTCCGGCCCGGCTCGTTGACGTGTACGTGCGGATCAATAAGTCCGGGCATCACCAGGCGATCGCCGACGTGTTCGACACGGTATTCTTCATGGGAGATCTCGCCGGGAGGCGCCACGGCCATAATCCGTCCGTCCCGGATGAAAATCTCGCCCTCGCCGACGCCGTCCGGCGTCATCACGCGCGAACTGCAAATCACCGTGTCAGGGGAATCCGGCGGCATGATCTAGAACTCCCGTTCGTTGAAGTTTTTCAGCGTGTCGAAGTAGGCCCCGGCATCGTCCCGGTACAACTGTTCGGTGATGCCTTCCACCAGTCTGGGCAGGCTGTACTTGAGGCCGGAAATGCTGGCGCCGCCAAACCCCAGGCTGATCAGGCAGCCGAAGGTGTAATTGAAAATCGAACGCAAATAAGGCGCCGATCCGGCGGTTTTTTCCTGGAACTCGAAATGCGGCCCCAGGTATGGGTGCCGCCCCAGATCGTCATGGCGCTCGGATTCCGGCGGCGTATAGAGATCCGACCACAGGGCGACTTGGACATGTAATTTTTCCAACTCCGGACGTAGGGATAAATCGGTCACGAAGCCGGTGCCGATGATGAGAAAGTCGAACTCAAAAACGCCATCGGGCGTGGTGATTTTGACTGTCTGGCCGTCATGTTCCAACTTGTCCCATGAACAGCCCGCGTGCAGGTGGAAGTGGTCGAACTGCTTCGCCCGTGCCAGGGTGTCCGCCGGGGGCAGCTGCCCCATCCGCAGAATTTGCAGGATAAAACGCCAGCGCTCTGCGTCGGGCAGATCGCCATGATGTTTCAGAAAGCCTACGAATTCCGCCCACCGGTAGGCATTGACGTTGGGCAGTTCCTTGCGCCGGAAGAACAGGCGCACTTCCTTTGCCCCCCGCTCCAGGGCCACCGAGGCGTTGTCGAAGGCGGAGGCCCCGGCCCCCAGCACACCGATCCGCTTGCCTTTGAGCTGTTCGAAATCAATGTCCTGCCGGGTGTGGGCATACAGATGCCCGGGCAGGTTTTCCGACACGAAGCGGGGGACCTGCCATTGGCCGGACCCGTCGATGCCCGTGGCCAGCACCACCTTGCGGGCGCGCAAAACCGTGTCCTTCCCGGCATGGTTGACGGGAACCTCGAAATACCCACCGTCCGGATTCCACTCAATGGCGCCGGCCCGTGTGTCGTTCTGCACGGGAATGCCCAGGAAGGTCCGGTACCAGTACAGGTAGTCCGCCCACAATTCCTTGGGGATCAGATCCACCTTTGCCCAGGCTTCGGCTCCGTACTGGGCCTCGTACCAGGCCTGGAACGTCAGGTTTGGGATGCCGTAGTCGATACCGGTCAGGTACTTGGGGGTTCGCAGGGTGATCATGCGGGCAAACGTGTTCCAGGGGCCTTCCTGGCGGACCGGGTTCTGATCGATGACCCGGATGTTGAAAATCTTTTCCCGCATCAGGCCGAACGCCGTCCCCAGACCGCCCTGCCCGGCCCCGACAATCAGGACGTCCAGAACTTTCTGCCCCGATCCGTCGGACGCCGCCAGGGGCGCGCGCCAGTCCCGCCGGGGATACCCCAGCAACTCGAAGTCCCGAGCCAATGCCTGTTCCAGTTCGGCCAGGCTGCATGGCGCAAGGGGTGTCGTGTCTGCATTCTCAGAAACGGTTTCAGCGGAACGGGTTTCAACCACGGGTGTCCCTCAACCTCCTACAGTCCCTCATACGGTACACCAGACAGGCCCTGATAACAAGCGGCTTGAACCGCCCACCCGTTTCCGGTAGAATGGGGTCACCTGACTAGGAGATCCGGTGGGCATGCGGCAGACTCGGGGACGGGATCGCAATACGATTATCCTGTATATCAACGGGGAGCGTCATGAGGTGGGTGGCGAGCAGGTCTTTCTGCCGGTCACCGACTATCTGCGCTATGGCATCGGGCGGACGGGCACCAAGGTCGTCTGCGCGGAAGGGGACTGCGGGGCTTGTACCGTCCTGCTGGGGAGGCTGGGCAACGGTGAGATCGGCTACAAGCCGGTAAATGCCTGCATCCAATATATTTACCAACTCGATGGTATGCATCTCATCACCGTGGAAGGCCTGAAGATCAACGGGGAACTGAATCCGGTGCAGGAGGCCATGATCACCTGCCACGGCGCCCAGTGCGGTTATTGCACCCCCGGCATGGTGGTGGCGATGTGCGGCCTGATGCAGGAGAACCTGTGCAGTCAGGCTCCGCGGCCCGCCACTTCGCAGGAAGTTCGTGAAGCCCTGACAGGAAACCTCTGCCGGTGTACCGGCTATGAATCCATTCTGAATGCGGGCGCCGCCGTTAACCCTGTCGAAATGCCCAGCCTGCAGGCCTTGTACCCTTCGGTTGAAATGGCAGGCGAGCTTGAAAAATGCGCCGGGGAAACGGTTTGCATCGAAGCGGACGATCGCCTGTTCCTGAACCCGGTGTCCATCGAAGAAGCCGTAGGGTTCAAGGCGGAGTATCCCAATCTCACCATCATCAACGGCGGCACCGATGTCAGCGTGTTTTGCAACAAGCGCGGGTTCGAGCCGCCCGTCCTGATGAGCCTGTCCAAGCTGCCTGATCTGGACCGGGTTGAAATCCTCGACGGTTGGATTTCGGTGGGGGCCAGAGCCTCGCTGGTTCAACTGGAACGCTCTATTGAGGACATTTACCCGGAACTGCACCGGATGCTTAACGTGTTCGGCTCCCCCCAGATTAAGCATGCCGGCACGTTGAGCGGCAATATCGCCAACGGCTCTCCTATCGGTGATACCCTGCCCTTCCTGTTCGTGACGGATTCCGAGGTGGAGGTCACCGGTGTGAGCGGGACCCGGCGCATCAGCATGAACCATCTCTACACGGGCTATAAAACCCTGGATATGCGGCCCGACGAGATGATTACCTGTGTGTGGATTCCCATGCCCCGGCCCGATGAAACCCTCCGGCTTTATAAAGTTTCCCGCCGAAAACATCTCGATATTTCCACGTTTACCGCCGCCGTTCGTATGCAAAAAAGCGGCGATGATATCGAGGACATCAGGATTGCTTACGGCGGCGTTGGGCCGACCGTGCTGAGGCTTCCTAAAACCGAAGCGTTCCTGAACGGCAGCCGTTTCTCCGAGGCGAATTTCCGGGAAGCCGGAAAAATCGCCCGCAGTGAAATCACCCCCATTTCCGATGTGCGGGGATTGCAGGATTACCGGTTCCAACTGGCGGAAAACATTCTGCTGAAGTTTTATACGGAGTTGAAAATCACTGGGCAGGAGGTCCGGGTATGAAGCCGGAAAAGGTCGTCGGCCAGAATATCCCCCATGATTCCGCCCGTGGTCATGTCAGCGGCGAAAGCCTCTACGTGGATGATACGCCGTTTGCACAAGGCGAGCTGCTGGTGGATTTTTTCGGTAGTTCGGTGGCCCACGGGCGGATCAAAAAACTGGATCTCGAAGCCGCAAAAAATATTCCGGGCGTTATTGCGCTCTACACCTACCGGGATTTGGGCGGTCATAACCAGTTCGGCCCCATCCTGCAGGATGAGGTTTTACTGGTTGAAGAGATCGCCGAATTCATCGGGCACCCCATCGTGGTCATTGCGGCGGAAAGCCGCAAGGCCATTCAAAAGGCCAAGGCCGCCATCCGCATAGAAATGGAAGAATTGCCCCCGGTGTTCACCATCGAAGAGGCCCGGCGCAAGGGGCAGTTTATTTTCAAGACCCGGATCATTGAGCGGGGCGATGTTGAGAAAGCCTTCGCCGAAGCGGAACATACGCTGGAAGGCACGTTTTACAACAACGGGCAGGAGCATTTCTATCTGGAGTCCCAGGCCGCCATTGCGTATCCGGGGGAGCATGACACACTGACCGTGCATTCCTCCACCCAGCATCCCAGTGAGGTGCAGGCCGTTATCGCCGAGGTTCTGGGGCTGGGCTGCCATCAGGTGGTGGTGGAAACCCGGCGCATGGGGGGTGCCTTTGGCGGAAAAGAGTGCCAGGCCACCCATCCGGCTGTGATGGCCTCGCTGGTCGCCCTGAAAACCAAACGTCCGGCCCGTATCTGCCTCAGCGTGGATGACGACATGAAAACCACCGGCAAACGCCATGCGTTTCACAACGAATACAAAGTCGCCTTCACGAAAGACGGGCTGATCACGGGAATGGACGTGCATCTTTATTCCAACGGCGGCGCAGCCAACGATCTTTCCACCGCCGTGATGGGGCGGGCGATCTGTCATGCGGAGAACGCCTATTACATCCCCAACGTCAGAATCCAGGGCAGCATCTGCAAGACCAACCTGCCTCCCAATACGGCGTTTCGGGGATTTGGCGGGCCGCAGGGCATGGCCAACATGGAAAACATCATCGAAGAGATAGCCCAGTTTCTGGGGAAGGATGCCTATGACATCCGTGTGCTGAATTGTTACGGGACCGATGATCGCAACATCACCCCCTATGGCCAGACCGTGGAAAACAACCATCTGCCGGAAATTTTCCAGAAACTGGAAGCGCGGGCGGATTACAAAAACAGGCTGGCCCAAATTGAAAAATTCAATGGGGAATCACCGCTGTATTTGAAAGGGATTAGTCTGACACCCATTAAATTCGGCATTTCCTTCAACACCAAGTTTCTCAACCAGGCCAGTGCGCTGGTGAATATTTATCTCGATGGCACCGTCCAGGTATCCACCGGGGCGACGGAAATGGGGCAGGGCGTCAACACCAAGATCCGCCAGATTGTGGCCGAAGAGTTGTGCCTGCCGGTGGAAGCCGTGCGCATGATGGCGACCTCGACAGAGAAAAACAACAACACTTCCGCCACTGCCGCCTCCAGCGGTTCGGACCTCAACGGCTCGGCGGCGGCGGACGCCTGCCGGAAACTGAAGGCCCGGCTTGTTGAATGCGCCGCCGGGCATCTGATGTCTGATCACCCCGATGTCGATTCTGTTGAGTGGGACGAGACCGGCATTTGGGATCGGCGTGATCCCAAAAACAGGCTGAGTTTTCAGCAACTGGTCAAACTGGCTCATCTCGATCGGGTGAGTTTGGGTGAGCGGGGGTTCTACGCCACGCCGGGGCTGAGTTTCGATTGGGAGCACCGGGACCCGCAAACCGGAAAAATCACCGCCTACGGCAGACCGTTTTTGTATTTCACCACCGGCTGTGCCTGTTCCGAGGTCCTGATCGATCGTTTCACCGGAGATGTGAAAGTAGTGCGCAGCGATCTCCTGATGGATATCGGCAGGCCCATCAATCCCGGCATTGACCGGGGCCAAATCGCGGGCGCCTTTATCCAGGGCATGGGCTGGGTGACCACGGAGGATCTGCGCTATTCGGACACCGGCGACCTGCTGACCCATTCGCCCACAACGTACAAGATTCCCAATATCCAGGACGTGCCGGAGGTTTTTAATATCGACTGGATTGACAACCCGGACAACACCGTCAACCTGCGGCGCAGCAAGGCGGTGGGCGAACCGCCGCTGATGCTGGCCCTTTCGGTCTGGACGGCGGTCAAGCACGCTTTGTCCTTCGTCTCCAACGGCGATATCGTCAAGCTCAATCTTCCCGCCACCAATGAGGAAGTTTTGACGCGCCTGACCGATTACGCCAATCAAGGCAAGCTCGAAACCGGAAAAATCATGGATTCCGTATGAACGCCTTTTACGAGAAATTCAACGCGCTGATTGCGGGGAAAACGCCTTTTGTCATGGTGACCCTGGTGGATACCATCGGCAGCGCCCCGCAGGAGCCGGGGGCCAAAATGCTGGTGACGCATACCGGGCATTTTTTTGGCACGGTGGGCGGCGGCAAGCTGGAGAACCGGGCAATTGAAGAAGCCAAAGCCCTATTGGACGGCCAGCCGAAAAAACAGAACCTGTTTGCCCAATGGAGCCTGAACACCGATATCGGCATGACCTGTGGCGGCAGCGTGAAGGTCTATTTTGAGGTATTCAATGCCAACCTGTGGCAGATCGTGATTTTCGGCGCCGGACATGTCTCCCAGGCCCTGACTCAACTGTTGCTGAATCTGGATTGCCGGATTACCTGTATTGACCCCCGCCCGCAGTGGCTGGACCAACTGCCCGAAAATCCCCGGCTGGAGAAAATCCAGGCGGACGACATGCCGTCTCAGGTGGCGAATATCCCCCCGGATGCGTTTGTTTTGCTGATGACGATGGGCCATGCCACCGACAAGCCGATCCTGCTGGAAATCCTGAAAACCCGGCAGTTCCCGTATCTGGGGGCCATCGGCAGCAGGGCCAAGTCGGCTCGCCTGCGCAAGGACGTAAAAGAGGCGGGTTTGCCGGATGACTGCCAGCAGGCGTTCTACTGTCCCATCGGCCTGGATCTGGGGGGCAACCATCCCCAGGAGATCGCCGTCAGTGTTGCGGCCCAGTTGTTGCAGGTCCGCGACGCCTGGCGCGGGGAAAACAACACCCGACCGGTTAAAACGACAGCAGGACCAATTTAACGGCAGCCACCAGCAACACCAGGACCAGCACCTGTCGGAGCCGCTGGCCGGTCATGCTTCGGGCGCCCAGCCAGGAGCCGACGACCCCACCCAGAAAGCCTGCCACCAGGAGGGGCAGGAGATCCCCGATAATCAGCGCGTCGCGGGAATAACGGCCTGCCAGTCCGGCCAGGGCATTCACCACAATGAACAGGGCGGCGGTGGCTGCCGTATGCCTGACGTCGGCCCAGCGCATCAGCAGCATCAGGGGACTGAGAAAAATCCCGCCGCCGACGCCCACCATGCCCGAAAGCAGTCCGATGCCTCCCCCGGCGGAGAGGGCGGCAATTGGAGCAACCTGTTGATCGGGTGGAACATCCCGGATCTCTCCCGCCTCCCCTTCAGGCAATCGCCATCCCAGACGGAATGCGGCAAAGAGCAGGACCACCGCCAGAACCAGATAATAGGTTTCATGGGGAACGGCCAGACGTCCGCCGGCAAACGCCGCCGGAATCGAGGTGACGATAAAGGGCCAGGTCAGGCGCCAGGAAAAATACCGGGCCTGATGAAAGGTGATAAAGGCCAACCCCGCTACCAGGATGTTGAGGGTCAGGGCGGTGGATGCCATTTCGTCCGGCGAAAAGGCGAAGAAGGAGAGAATGGCCAGGTAACCGGACGCGCCCCCATGACCCACCGCCGAATACAGCATGGCGATCAGGAAAATCAGCGGGGCGATGAGCAGGACGTTGGGATCGAAATCCACGCTACACCCAATTCAGCGGCTCAAGGCTGACCCACTCTCCCGCCGAAAGGGATTCCCGTTCGGCAGGGAAACAGATCAGGCAGTTGGCCCTGGCCAGACCGCTCAGCATGTGGGAATCCTGTCCACGGGTGGGGGTGACGATTTCCTTGCCGGTATCGTCCACGGATAGCACGCCCCGAACGAACTCCAGCTTGCCCGGCTTCTTCTGAAGCGGGGTGGTGAGCCGGGCGTTCCGGCAGGCGGGCAGGGGCGAAGGATCGCCCAGCATTCGGCGCAGGGCGGGCTGAACGAACAAATGGAACGTCACCAGGGCGGAGACGGGGTTCCCCGGCAGTCCGAACACCAGCTTGCCCTCCCTGGTTTTCCCGAAATAGACCGGCTTGCCCGGCTTGATGGCGACTCCCCAGAAGAGCGTTTCCACGCCGGAGGCCTCGACGACGGATTTCACATAATCAAAATCGCCGACGGAAATGCCACCCAGGGTAATCACCACGTCTGAGGCCGCGAGAGCCTCCTCGAACAACCGGCAGGTCCGCTCATACTCATCCGGGACGTGAACGATTCGTGGGGCGGGCAGATGCAGGGCCGTGAGCGCAGTGGCAAGGGCGTGGGAATTGGAATCATGAATCTGCCCCGGCGCCAGGGGCATGCCGGGGGGCACCAGCTCATTGCCCGTGGAGATCAAAGTGATTTTCGGGCGGGAATAAACGGAGAATTCCGAGTGGCCTGACCCGGCCAGCAGGCCGATGACCGGCGGCGTGATCCGGGTGCCTTCGGGCAATATCGTATCTCCGGCCCGAAACTCCTCCCCCCGGAGCCGGATATTCTCCCCGGCGCGAACCGGTTTTTGCACCCGGACTTCGCCCATTGTCCCCTCGCAGTATTCCTGCATGACCACCGCCTCCACGCCGGGAGGGACGGGCGCCCCGGTGAAAATCCGAATGGCCTCTCCCGGTTGCAGTGGTTGTTTCAACGTCTCCCCGGCCTGCACCGTGGCAACGATCCGAAGCCTTACGGGCTGTTCCATAGAGGCCCCGGTTACGTCGGCGACCCGGACGCCGTAGCCGTCCATGGCGCTGTTGTCAAAGTGGGGCAGGTTATGCGAGGCGATGAGCGGGTCGGCCAGGCAGGTGCCCAGGAGTTGCTCAAGGGGCAGGGTGACGGGCGGGCCGGGTCGGGTATGGACGAGGATTTCCCGGCGGGCGTCTTCAAACGGGATCAGGGGGGTCTTCGTTTTCATGGGGAGGAAACGCCTCCGGCAGCCGTCGGCTTGTCTTCCTGTTCGGACGGGTGTCCGCCACCACGCAGGATTTTGAACCCGTGGAGCACGTAGGGAAACAGGGCGTCCAGGGATTCGCGCACCCCGTTTTTCGAACCGGGCAGGTTGATGATGAGGGTCTGGCCCCGCAGGCCCGCCAATCCCCGTGACAACATGGAATAGGGTGTCCGCTCCTGGCCATGATCACGCAGCATTTCGCCGATGCCCGGCACGATTTTTTCGATGACGGCGGCGGTGGCCTCCGGTGTGTTGTCTCTGGGACTCATCCCGGTGCCGCCGGTGGTGAGAACCAGATCCAGGTTCTGGGTATCCGCATAATTCGTCAGGGTTGTTTTAATCGTCTCCGGATCATCGGGAATGACCGTGTAATCGGCAATGGCAATTTCATGCGCCTTCAGTCGATCGGCAATGAGCTGGCCGGAGAGATCATTCTTGGTTCCGGCGGAGACGGAATCGGAGATGACCACGACCGCCGCTTTCAACTGGCGGCCGATACCTTGGCGGAAGTCGGACTTGCCCCCGGTTTTTCGGAGCAGTTTAACGCCGGTGATCTCCATGGTTTCGTCCAGCATCTTGAGCATGTCATAAAGAGTCAGGGCGGCCACGGAGGCGGCGGTGAGCGCTTCCATCTCCACGCCGGTCTTGTAGAGGACCTTGATGGTGACAGTCACGGTGATGGCCGTCTCCAGCAACTCGAAGTCCACCCCCACGTAATCCACCGGCAGGGGATGGCAGTAGGGGATGATGCGGCTCGCGTCCTTGGCCGCCTGAACCGCCGCCACTTTGGCCACCGGCAGGGGATCGCCCTTGGGGATTCTGTTGTCTCTGATCAGTTGGATGGTTTCGGGCGAAGCCGTAAGCACCGCCTGGGCGGTGGCGATTCGCAGGGTCCTGATTTTATCCGTGATGTCTCGCATGGATGTTTCTCCGAAAATTATCCGCCAATGGCGATCATGGGCCGGTTCTCGATACGGGCCAGGGTTTCCATTGGCTCGTGGGCTTCCTGTTTGCGCCGGATGGCTTGGCCGATCAGGTGGCGGAGGGTGGTATCATCCGCACCGGCCCGCATGGGGTCCCGCAGGCTGATTTCCGCCGGGCCGAAGAGGCAGGCTTTCACGGCACCATCCGAGGTCAGCCGGAGCCGGTTGCAGGTGCCGCAGAAACTGTCGGTCATGGACGTGATGAAACTGACCGTGCCGGGATAACCGGGCAGGGCAAAGTCCTTTGCCACTGCCGAAGGCTCCGTGACGAGGGGTTCCAGCGCATAGCGCGACTCGATGCGTTGGCGGATCTCCCGGTAGGGGACTACACCGGCCCGTGTCCACCGGTTGCCTTCGAAGGGCATGTATTCGATGAACCGGATATTTAAGGGTTTATTTTTGCCAAATTCAATGAAATCCAAGATCTCGTCGTCGTTGATGCCCGCCATCACCACCACGTTCAGCTTCAGCGACTCAAATCCGGCATTGAGCGCCGCGTCAATACCGGCCATCACCTCGGTAAATGCATCGCGGCGGGTGATGGCGAAAAAGCGGACGGGGCGCAGGGTGTCCAAGCTGATGTTCAATGCCTGCACACCGGCGGCCTTGATCGTCTCGGCCTGATTTGCCAGGTAATAGCCGTTGGTGGTCATGGTGAGGGTCTCCAACCCGTCCAGGCCGGAGAGCTGTTCGATCAGAACGGGCAGATCCCGGCGGACCATCGGTTCCCCGCCGGTGAGGCGGATCTTTCGGACCCCCATGCCGATGAACAGGCGGGACAGCCGCAGGATCTCTTCATAGGAAAGCAGTTCCTCACGGGGCTGAAAGACCATGCCTTCGTGGGGCATGCAGTACCGGCAGCGCAGGTTGCAGCGATCGGTCACCGAAATGCGCAGATAGGTATGCCGGCGACCGAAACGGTCCATCAGCGAAGCGTCGGTCATTGCGCCACCGCTTTCACTTTCGCCAGTTCCCGGAGGCCACCGGCCAGGGAAAAGACCTGTCCAAAACCTTCCCGGCGGAGCCGGAGCGCCAGTTGACGGCTGCGCAGTCCGTGGCTGCACACGAGCAGGATGGGCCGGTCTTGGGGTAACACGGGGTTTTTCCACCGGCTCATGGGCAGGGTCTGGCAGGGCAGGGACAGCGGGTTTTCCTGTTGTTCGCTTTCCTCGCGGATGTCGAGGATGTGATAACGGATTAACATGTCATCATCCAGACCGCTGACCAGGACGCTTTCCATCGCACCATTCTCAGGCGCAACTTCATGTCGCGTTTTTTTCGTCTGGCAGACGGGGCAGTCCGGATTGGCAATCCGCCGGATTTTACGGAATTCACCGTTCAGCAGGTCCGCCAGGAGCAGATGATCGCCCAGTGGGGTGGGCAAATCAAGAATCAGCTTCAGGGCTTCCGTTGCCTGCAAGGTTCCCAGCAGACCCGGCACCACCCCCAGGACCCCGCCGGATACGCAGGTGCCGCAGTCATCCGTAGGGGGGGCAGGCCAGAGACAGCGCAGGCAGGGGCTGTCTTGGGCCGGATGGATGAGAAGCAACTGGCCTTCGTACTGGTAAACCGCCGCCTGGATGAGCGGGATGCCGGTCCGGATCGCCGCATCGTTTAATACAAAACGGGCGTCATGGTTGTCGGTGCAGTCGAGCACCAGGTCGTACCCGGCAAGCAGGCTCTCTGCGCTGGTGATGTCCAGCGGTTCGGGGTGTTGAATGACGGTAACAAAGGGATTGATCGTTTCCAGGTGCCGCGCGGCGGCCTCGACCTTGAACTGTCCGAGGTCTTCGATACGATACAGTGTCTGGCGATGAAGATTATGGGGCACCAGCGTGTCCGGTTCGCAGATGCCCAGGGTGCCGACCCCGGCGCCCGCCAGGTAGGCGAGGGCGGCGCTGCCCAGGCCACCGGCCCCGACCACCAGGACCCTTGCCCGCTTCAGCCTTTGCTGACCGGACTCCCCCACGTCAGGCAGGACGCGCTGGCGCTCGTAATAGACCTTCTCGCTCAGTTCAGGCTGGTGATGGTGATGGCGGCAGTTGACCCATTCCGCCGAGCCGTTGGCGTACGTTTCCTTCTTCCAGACGGGCAGGCGGTGTTTGATTTCGTCGATAACGTATCGGCAGGCCTTGAAGGCGGCGTCGCGATGGGCAGCGCTGGCCCCGACCCAGACGGCGGTTTCGCCGATTTCCAGTACGCCGGTGCGGTGGACGCACCGCAGGTGCATGATATCAAACCGGCGCCTGGCCTCGTTGAGGATTTTTTCGCCCTCGCTTGCGGCCAGAGCCTCAAAGGCTTCGTATTCCAGCCGCAGGACGTCGCGTCCCCCGTTATGGTTGCGGACCCGGCCCTCGAACGTGGCCAGTCCGCCGGCAGTCGGATCGGCCAGGGAGGCGGTTTCCGCCGATGTATCGATGGAGTCGGCCTGCAACCGGAACATGCTCAGCCCCCCGCCACGGGCGGAATGAAAACGACCCGGTCTGATGCGGTCAGCGGTTGATCCCAGTCGCCAAAGGCATCGTTGATGGCAACCTTGAGCCGGTCTGCCGACAGGCTGAACCCGTAACGCGCCTGGAGTTCGGCATAAAGGTCACGGGGGGTGGCGGCTCCGGTTTCCACGGACTCCAGGGAGAGTCCCCGTTCTTCGCGCAACTGGGCATAATACTGGACGGTCACGTGCCGCGTCATCGTGTCACCGATTCCTCCCGTTTCCGCTGGAACCTCTTCAAGCCGGATTATCCCACAAAGGGGCGGGCACTGTCATGTCGTCAGGTGCCGGGCGTCCTGCGGGGTGTTGATGTTGACGAGGGTCTCCGGGTCCGGGCAGTCGAGCAGCGTGATGTCCGCACGTTCCAGGAGCCTTGAGAGGGAGCGGTTGCCCTGCTCAATGGCAGCACAAATGGCCGGGAGGAGAACAGGTTCGTAGATCGTGCAGAGGGGTTCCGGGAAGCCTGTCGATGTCCGGAAGGCGGTGGCCGCCTTTTGCGGCTGCCGTTGCGAGACGAGATATGACAGGATTGCTTTAGTCATGTAAGGCATGTCGCAGGCGAAAACGAGCCAGGCGGATTCAGGATGCGCCGTCATGGCGGAAAATACGCCCCCCATCGGACCCCTGTCCGGGTAATGATCATGAATCCGGGGATGGGGGGCATAGTCCGGCCATTCCCCCTGATCCTCGCGGCAGGAGAGGAAGGCTTGCTTGCAACAATCCGCCAGCAGGCTCATGCAGACGCTGATCTGGGGGGGCTTCGCGTAACGCAGCAGCCCCTTGTCCCTGCCCATCCGGGTGCTTCGGCCACCGCTGAGGACCAGGCCATACAGGGGCGGAACGTTTTGTGCGGGAGGTTCCATACGCTTTCTATTATCGCAGGAATTCCCGTATACTGTTGGGCATGGGGCAGATTCGCGTGAAAGCGGCCGGGGGGTTCCCCGCCATTGTCTATACCTTCCGCAAGGCCTTCGAGGCGGGCGGACTGTTCCGGTTTTTCAGCCGGATGGCGAGTCGAAACGCCTGCAAGACCTGCGCCCTCGGCATGGGCGGCCAGAAGGGGGGTATGGTCAATGAGGCGGGGCGGTTTCCGGAGTTCTGCAAAAAGTCGGTGCAGGCCCAGGCGGCGGACATGCAGGCGGGTATTACCGAGGAATTCTTTGCCCGCACGTCCATCCGGCAACTGGCGGCCATGACCTCCGCCGAACTGGAGCAGCTGGGCCGTCTCGTCTTTCCGGTTTTCGCCGGGCCGGACGATACCCATTACCGCCGGATTCCCTGGGATGAGGCCCTGGCTTACTGTGCTGACGCCTTCCGCCAGACCACCCCGGACCGGGTGTTCATCTATGCCTCAGGCCGCGCCAGCAATGAAGCGGCGTTCCTGCTGCAACTGGTGGGCCGCGCCTACGGCACATCCAACATCAACAACTGTTCCTATTACTGTCACCAGGCTTCCGGCGTGGCGCTGAATCGGGTTTACGGTTCCGGCACCGCGTCCGTCATTCTGGAGGATCTGGAGCAGGCGGATTTCGCCATCGTCTCCGGGGCCAATCCTGCCAGCAACCATCCCCGGCTCATTACCCAGCTCGTGGATCTGCGCCGTCGCGGCGGCAGGGTCATTGTGATCAACCCGCTCAAGGAACTGGGGCTGGTCCGGTTCCGGGTTCCCTCCAAGCCGGTGAGCCTGCTGTTCGGCTCCCAGGTTTCCGACCTCTACCTGCAGCCCCGTATTGGCGGAGACATTGCCCTGTACAAGGCCATCCTGAAAGGGCTGATCGCAATGGACGCCCTTGATACGGATTATATTCGACAGTACACCACCGGCTGGGAGGCCGTGAAGGCAGACATTCTGGCTGCCGATGAGAATCAGCTTCTTGAAGCCTGCGGCGTTCCCAGGGATCAGCTGGCGGAAGCGGTCCGACTGATTGCCGAAGCAGAGCGGGGCATCCTGATGTGGGCGATGGGGCTGACCCATCATGTCTATGGGGTGGACAATATCCTGGCCTTCTCCAATATCGCCCTGGCCAGAGGGTGGCTGGGGCGCCCCGGTGCCGGACTGTTGCCTATTCGGGGGCATTCCAACGTCCAGGGGGTGGGCACGGTGGGGGTGACACCCCAGTTGAAAGAAGCCTTTGCCGCCCGGATGGAAACCCTCTTCGGCATCGACGTGCCCAAAACGGCGGGCATGGACACCTATAGTTCGATGATAGCGGCCCATGAGGGGCGCGTCGATACGGCCTTTCTCCTCGGCGGCAACCTATACGGCAGCAACCCGGATGCGGCATGGGCCGCCGAGGCCCTGAACCGGATTCCGCTGGTTACCCACGTCAACACCAAGCTGAATACGGGCCATGCCCACGGTCGGGGGCAAACGGCCCTCATTTTACCCCCGCTGGCACGGGATGAGGAATCCCAGGCCACCACCCAGGAGTCCATGTTCAACTACGTCCGTCTGTCTGAAGGCGGCAGGCCCGCTGTCTCCGGCGAGATGCGTTCCGAGGTCGAGATTATCGCCGCCCTGGCTGAACGTATCCTGCCCCGTAACGGCTTCGACTGGTCTTCCCTGCGTTCCCATGAGGCGCTTCGCACGGCCATGGCTGATGTGGTTCCCGGTCTGGACGCTCTGGGAGAAATGGACCGGACGAAGCGGGAGTTCCAGATTAAGAGCCGGACGTTCCACGAACCCCGTTTTGCCACCCCGGACGGGAAAGCCCGCTTCCATGTCACCCCGATTCCGGAGCAACAGTCTGATGGGGAGTTCCTGCTGATGACCCTGCGCTCGGAAGGACAGTTCAACACGGTGGTGTACGAGGAGGAGGATCTCTACCGGGGCAACACCCGGCGGGACGTGGTGATGCTGTCGTCCGGAGATGCCCGGCGCCTGGGACTCCGTGAGGGAGACCCCGTTGAGGTGGAGACGGCGGCGGGACGTCTGCGGGTTCGGGCCTCCATTACGGAGATCAGCCCCGGGAGCCTGGCCATGTATTATCCTGAAGCCAATGTGCTGGTCTCGCAGACGCTCGATCCCCAATCCCGGACACCGGCCTTCAAATCAGTGCCCGCCCGGCTGTACCCGGTCCGCGCCGATTGAAGAGCGCATTCAGGGATTCAAAAAGATCCGGAATCCGCCCCTGGCATAATTGTTTGTCATTCCCGCGCAGGCGGGAATCCATTCCATTGAGGTGTCCGGATGGCTTTCATGGGGCATGAAACTATGCCAGGGGCGGATTCACTAAAGATTTAAAGAATTCAGGGGTTGAAGAAATGTCAAGATCGATATCCTGAATATCTCTTTTGGGGCAATAATAATTTTTTAATGTTTTTATTTGTATAAATAGTAAAAAGATCCCCTGCTACATAGGGGCTGATCTGCGGTTATGTCTGAGAGAAGTTGAGAGAGAAGAGAAAAGCTTATGTTTGAGAAGATTAAGAAGCTGACGTTTCCCGTGCCTGATCCGCACAGCAACGGGATGGAAGAACCCGCAACACCCCAAAAGAAGAAAAAACTGGGCGTCATCGGCATCGGTTCCGCCGGCCTCCTGAGCCTTGTCCATTTCTGCACCTGGCTGGATGACGGATGGGAAATCTATTCGATCCACAACCCGGCCAAGCCGATCCTGGGGATTGGCGAAAGCACCAACGGGGAGTTCGTGGGGCTGCTGGAGCGCGGTTGCCATTTCCATCTCGGCAACCAGAAGGATCTCGACGCCCTGGACGCCACCCTCAAGTTTGGCAGCAAGTTCAGGGACTGGCGCGAGCATTCCTGGATCAATCCGCTTCTCGACGGAAACACGGCCATTCATTTCAATAACTTCCGTTTCAAGGATTTTGTTTACGAGCGGCTTGAGAAGCTGTGGCCCCGCCAGTTCCGCGTCATCGAAGGCGACGTGAAGGGCATGGCCAACTATCCTGATCGCGTGGTGGTCACCATTGACGACCAGGAGCATGAGTTCGATTACATCATCGACTGCATGGGCTTTCCTCCCAGCTACGATGAGTACGTCATCAGTGACTGTTCGCCGGTGAACCGGTGCCTGATTCACAGTGTCACGGATTTTGAGTACGAGCCGTTCACCGATCACATCGCCCACGCCAACGGCTGGATGTTCGGGGTTCCGTTGCAATCCCGCAAAACCTATGGCTACCTGTATACCGACAGAATCACCCCGAAAGAGGAAGCCATCCGGGATATGAAGCGGATTCTGGGTGTGGACGAACTCGACGACAAGGAATACGTCTTCAAGTGCTATTACACCCGCAAGCTGGTTGACGGGCGCATCTGCCGAAACGGCAACAAGGCCCTGTTCTTCGAACCCCTGGTGGCCAATTCGATCTTCATCTATACGTACGCCACCCGCTGCATCTATGACTACATCATGGGCATGGTGGACACGCAGGCCACCAACGCCCTCTTTGTCAAGGCGGTCCAGGAGATGGAGGACGTCATCAGCTATTACTACCAGGGCGGCTCCATTTACCAGTCCGAATTCTGGGACTACGCGACCGCGCATGCCAGGACCCGCCTGGATGACCGCCAGGAATTCAGGGACATCATGAACACGTACAGGAGTCTCAAGAACCGCGGTGTCCTTTATACCGCCCCGGTTTACGGCTACAAGCCCCTGACCTGGGAAATCGTGGATGAACAGATGGGCTACGGTTACGTGGCCTAGCGCCTGGAGATAAAGGCCATTCTCCGGTCAGCCAGCCGCAGCCTTGGGCCGCATGGCTGTTGCGGTGTGCTTGATCTTTCCTGAATCCGTCCTGTCCAGCTCCTCCCAGGTGGGCGGTGGTCCCTTGACACGCTGGAGGCCGGGTCGGACAGGCACCACGTCATAGGCCAGCCCCAGCCGGGACATCAGCCGGATGATCCAGTAGGTGGGATCGGGTTCATACCAGTAATGGCCGTTTCGGGCGGCGCGGGCATCCGCATGATGGTTGTTATGCCACCCTTCGCCCCAGGTCAGCAGGGCAACCCACCAGTTGTTGCGGCTGCGGTCGTTTGTTTCGTAGGTCCGGTAGCCCCAGAGGTGTGAAGCGGAATTGACGAGCCAGGTGATGTTCAGGCACAGGACAAGACGCAGGAAGCCTCCCCACACCAGCACGGAAATCCCCAGGGCCAGCCCCCCCCAGAGGTATCCCATGGCGAAAAGGCCGACCAGGCAGAGCATGTTGATGCTCGTGTAGTGTTTCTCCAGGAAGCGCATGCCCGGATCGTTGGCCAGATCCCGTGCCAGGCGGTAGGTCGTCTCCCTGGACTCATCCAGTTGGGGATGCCAGAAGAAGGGCCACAGAAAATGGGACCATATAAAGCCGTTTCGGGGCGAATGGGGGTCAGTCCCCTTGTCCGTCACGCTATGATGCAGACGGTGGCAGGCCGTCCACCAGATGGGACCCCGCTGGAAGGCCAGGCATCCCAGCAGCGCCAGCGTGTATTTTATCGGACGCCACGTCTTGTAGCTTCGGTGAGCCAGCAGACGATGATAGCAGAGGGTAATGCCCAGGCAGATGGTCAGGAAATACATGGCCGCCAATACCGCCAGTCCCTGCCAGCTGAATGTGAACGGAGCCGCCAGCGCGGCCACATGCAGCAGGACGTACAGGCTGAATAAAGGGCCGTTGAACCGTTTGCGTGTTGCGTAAGAAGGGAGTGTGATGTCTCTCTGCCTCATTTTATGAAGATGCATTCGAATCAATTTTATCTAAGCATAACCGCAATATTCAGGGAAGTAATCATCCCATTTGAAGCAACGGTTGCTGACCGGCAGGATTGGTGATACCCTTGGCTTGTACGCATTAAGCGTAACAGGGTCTGGGGCCAGTCCCCGAAAGACCTGCCATTTGTGAGACGGTAACCCTTCGGCACGAATGCCTGAAGGGTTTTTTGTATTTCTGTCTCCTGTTTTACCCTCTATAAAAAGGATTTTAAAAACAATGAATAATCTCAGGTTTACGTCTTTGCCTTTAAGTGAAGACATGCAACAGGCGGTTCGGGATATGGGATTTGAGGAGGCCACGGCAATCCAGGCCCAGGCCATTCCCCTGCTGATGGAAGGCCGGGATCTGATCGGCCAGGCCCAGACCGGAACCGGAAAAACCGCCGCCTTCGCCATCCCGGTCATCGAGCGCATTGCGCCGGAAAACCGCAAAATCCAGGCGATCGTCATTTGCCCCACCCGCGAACTGGCCTTGCAGGTGACGGCTGAATTCCAGAAACTGGGCAAATACAGGCGCGATCTGATGACTCTGGCCGTTTATGGCGGCCAACCCATCATGCGCCAGGTCAAAGCGCTGAGCCGGAGGCCGCAAATCGTGGTGGGTACGCCCGGACGCATCCTGGATCTGATCTGCCGGGGCGTCCTGAGGCTCGATGCCATCCGCACGGTCGTGCTGGACGAGGCTGACGAGATGCTGAACATGGGGTTCCGCAAGGATATTGAGAAAATCCTGCAGGAAACCCCCGCCCAGCGCCAGACTGTCCTGTTCTCCGCCACGATGTCCCAGCCGATTCTGGAGCTGACGGCCCGGTACCAGCGCAAAGCCCTCCATGTCAAGGTGGCGCGTTGCGAGCAGCCCATTGCTGAAATCGAGCAGGTCTATTTCGAACTGCACCGTAAAAGCAAAAAGGCCGCGCTTATTCAACTGCTGGAGCACCACCGGATTGGGCGGTCGCTGGTCTTCTGCAACACGAAGTGGCAGGTGGACGCCCTGGTCAAATCCCTCAGGCAGGATGGCTACGACGTTGACGGCCTTCATGGCGGAATGCCGCAGCCCAAACGGGACAAGATCATGCAGCGCTTCCGCAGGGGCGGCACACAGGTGCTGGTTGCGACGGACGTTGCCGCGCGCGGGCTGGATGTGGACAACATTGAGGCCGTCTTTAATTATGATGTGCCTCGCGAGTCGGAATTTTACATTCACCGCATCGGGCGGACGGGACGTGCCGGCAAATCCGGCCGTGCCTTCACCTTTGTGGAAAGCCGCGAATTCCAGCAGTTCAAAACGATCCGGAACTATTCCAACGCCCGCATGTCCAGAGAGGAACTCCCCGTTCGGATGTAGCCTGTTCCATCAGGCGTTCTTCCTGATTTAAACCTGAAACATTTCCCATCATTCCTGTCCCCCCTGCCTTCGCAGGAATAAATTCCAACGGGGAATCCATTCCGGTTTTTCCCGGTCAATGGATTCCGGACGCCGATAGCCCTTGAACAAGGGCTATCGGCGTCCGGAATGACAGGATGCTTCTCACTCGGATTCAATGCCGATTGGCCCTGGGCTGTTTACTTCACGAGGCCTGCCCAGGCATCGTGAAGTAAAAGGTCGCCCCTTTTTCGATCTCCCCTTCGGCCCAGACCTGACCGCCATGGCGGTGGATGATGCGTTGGACGGTTGCAAGGCCGATACCGGTCCCAGGGAACTCTTCGGCTGAGTGCAGCCGCTTGAAGGGCTGAAACAGCTTGTCCTTGTACGCCGAATCGAATCCCACGCCGTCATCCTTGACGTAATAGACGGTTTTGCCCCCGGTATCGGTTGCGTCATCCGAAATGAACGAGCCGACCTCGATGCGGGCCGTGGGATGAGGCGCGGTAAATTTCCAGGCATTCTCCAGCAGGTTTCGAAGGGCAATGTTGAGCAGGTTGGGATCGCCTTGTACGGCAAGGCCTTCGGCAATGGCAAACGTGACATTGCGCTGCGGGCCGCTTTCCTTGAGGTTCCCGGAAATCTCCTGGGCAAACCGGGTTAGGTCAACAGGCCGTTTCGCCATATCCGCATGGCTGATTCTCGACAGTTCCAGCAAGGCGTTGATCAGGTCCATCGCGGCCTGACTGGACTCAAGAATAAAGCCCAGCTTTTCGATGCTTCTGTCATCCAGGTGATCCTGGTAGTCGGCGATAAGCAGCTTGCTGAGATGGACCAGGTTTCTCAGGGGCGCCCTGAGGTCGTGGGAAACCGAGTGGATGAAACTTTCCAGCTCTCTGTTCACCTGCTCAAGCTGAGCGGTCCGCTCGACAACCCGCTGTTCCAACTCTTCCGTCAGTTGGCGGATTTTTTCCTCGGCCTGCTTCCGCTCGGTGATATCCCGAATAATCACCGAAAAACCGGTGAGAGTTCCCTGTTCATTGTAGACGGAGGTGATTACGTTATGGGATGAAAACGTGCTGCCATCCTGTCGAACAAGCTCCTCTTCGGATTCAGAACGGTCCTCCGAACGCGCGGTTTGAAGCGCCTGCTCCGACTCGGCGGCAGTGTCCTGGGTATAAAAGTCCGCAAAGTTTGTTTTGAGCGCCTCATCTGACGGGTAGCCCATAATCCGCTGGGCGCCGATATTCCAGGTCAGGACGTTCCCCTCCGGCCCCAGCATGAAAATGCCGTAATCCCTGACCCCCTCAACCAGCCGGCGGTAACTGTTTTCAGTCTCTTTCAGCAGGTCTTCAGCCTTTTGCCGTGCCCGGCGTTCCTGGGTCTCACGGATTTCCTTCTGAATCGCAGGAACCAGCCTGGCCAGGTTGTCCTTCATCAGGTAATCGTCCGCCCCCCGGTGCAGGGCATCGACGGCAAGGTCTTCTCCAATACTGCCGGATACGATAATAAAGGGGATGTCCTTTCCGCTCTGCTGAAGGATTTTCAATGCGGCCAGCGCATTGAAACGGGGCATGGTGTAGTCGGAGCAGATGACATCCCAGCTTTCTTCGGCAAGGGCCTGCTCAAAATCCTCCGGTGTCTCAACCCGGCGGGTTTCCGCCTCGATACCGGCGGCTTCCAACTCGTCAAGAATCAAAGACGCGTCGATTTTGGAGTCCTCGATAATCAATATCTTGATGGGCTTCGCCATGTGAGAAGGCCTGCCTATTCTTCCGGTTTCAAAAAGTGAAAGGTAAAATATGATATGACCCTACCATAAGCAGGGACGATAAGAATCAGCCACTGAATCAGTTGCCAGAATATAAAAACAATAAATATTTCCCCTGTATTTTATGGCTGTGTTTGTGTTTCGATGCCTTCAAACGGAATCGCTTGAAAAGAAGAAACCGATCGTGAAGTAGACTACAATAAATTATAAAGTTATAAAAATCAAAACGGGTTGCCCTGGCGAGTTGCGTGCCTGCTTAAGTAGTAAGAAGAGGGTTTGGTTGTGAGTATCCCTTTAAATTCCGCCGTTACGGTGGAAGCGATGTATGAAGAGACCGGGCTGGGAAAACTCTCCAGAGCAAAAGGATACCCGTACCGGCACCGGCTGGGCCAAAGAAAGAAAACGGGAACGGAAAGCCCCTCTCTCGAAGGCGGAGGAAACCCGCCCCCCGGACTGATGGACGAGCTGTATGAGATCTGCCAGGAGCCTGAAGGCGATTCCGCAAAAGATTTTGCCGGGCGGATGGACAGGCTGGCATCCCTGAATACCGACCAGCTTGAGGAAATCCATGAGCTGAAAACCCTGGAGACAGTTCTGAAGCAGAGTTTGCGGCGGGAGAGGCTGACCAAGTATCTTATTCAGCTGATGAGCCGTTCGTTTGACGTGAAAATCATCCTGGAGATTATTTCAAGACAGATTGGCCTGTTTCTCGGAACCGATCGGTGCCTTGTGGCCTATTACGAGCAGGACCCTGAGGCAAGCCAGACCCTGAATGAGATCGGGAGAGTCGCCCTGCTCTCCCAATTCTGCTCTTCCGAGCGGATTTCTCCCGTTCATGAAGACGATATCTCCAGGGAACTGGTTGTCTTGCACCGGGAATACGCCGTCCTGGCTTATGATGTTGTTCATCTCCCGGAAGTGTCCGAGTCTGTTCGGGACTATATGCAATCCTACCGGGTGCAGTCCGTCCTGGGTGTCCAGATCCGATACCGGGACCGGGTTTATGGGCGGCTCGTTCTGCACCAGTGTGATCGTCCCCGTGATTGGGCCGCAGAGGACATCGAGTTCCTGGAGGTTCTGGCCATGCACATCGGGTCGGCCCTCTACCAGGCGAGCCTGTACCAGGAGGAAAAGCGCCTGCGGCAGGAGGCCGAAGAGGCGAACCGGCAGAAAAGCAAAGTTCTTTCATTTGTGGCCCATGACTTGAAAAATCCGCTGGCCAGCATTTTGCGGTTCAGTGAAATCCTGCGGGCCAACAGGCAGGACATATCCGAGGAATACTGGGAAATCGCCGGCTTTATTGCGCAGGGAGCGAGCCAGATGCAGAGCATGGTCACGGACATTCTGGACAAGGCCCGCCTTGAGAACGGAAAAATGGTGCCGACCCTCGAATCAATCGCCCTTTCCCCTTTTATTGATCGGTTAAGGCCGACGCTTGAGGCCATGGCGTCCCTGCGAAATGTCCGGCTTCACATCGAAGTCGATCCCTCCCTGCCGAGTATTCAGGCCGATCTCGTCCACTTGCGCCAGATCCTCATCAACCTCCTGAGCAATGCGGTCAAGTACAACAGACCGGAGGGATCAGTCTTCCTGAGGTGTTATACCGGGGAAAGCGATCCGGTGGCGGTGATTGAGGTGCGGGATACGGGGAGGGGGATTCCTCCGGAGAAAATGCCGCATCTGTTTGTCGAATATTACCGGACGGACCTGACCGCCGCCAATCCCGTGGAAGGAACCGGCCTGGGGCTGGCCTTCATCAAAAAACTGGTGGAACTGCATGGCGGCAGGCTGAGCGTGGCGTCCGAGGAAGGCGTCGGATCAACCATCAGGGTCATGCTGCCCCTGCCGGGATCAATATAAAGGATTTCAGTGCAAATGCTCGTATGCGGGCAGGGTCAGGAATTCGGGAAAGTCCGCATCGGTGCTCAGCGTCCTGAACAGGTTGGCGGCCTCGACATAACGCACCCGGTGAAAGGCGGTGTCACCCACCTCGGCCCGGATATTGTCCAACTCCTCGGTGATCCATGCGTCGATCAGGTTCGCCGTGATCTTGCGGCCATCGTCCAGGATGCCTTTCGGGCTGTGAATCCACTGCCAGATCTGTGAGCGGGAAATTTCCGCCGTGGCCGCGTCCTCCATCAGGTTGAAGATGGGGACGCACCCGTTGCCGGAGAGCCAGGCTCCCAGGTACCGGATGCCGACCTGGATGTTGGTCCGGACTCCCGCTTCGGTGATGGGGCCTTCCGGCTCGAAGCGCAGCAGGTCCGCCGCCGTGACGGAAACGTCCTCGCGCTTGCGCTCAATCTGGTTGGGGCCGGGCATAACGGCATCAAAGGCCTCAAGCGCGATGGGAACCAGGCCGGGGTGCGCCACCCAGGTGCCGTCATGGCCGTCCTGGGCCTCGCGTTCCTTGTCGGCCCGGACCTTGGCCATCGCCTCCCGGTTGGCCGCCTCGTCGTGGCGGATGGGGATCTGGGCGGCCATCCCGCCCATGGCGTGGATGCCGCGGCGATGGCAGGTTTGAATGGTCAGCAGGGAGTAGGCCCGCATAAACGGGGTGGTCATGGTCACCTGCGAACGATCGGCCAGGACAAAATCCGGCGTGTTGCGGAACTTCTTGATGCAGCTGAAGATGTAGTCCCAGCGTCCGCAGTTGAGGCCCGCCGAATGCTCGCGCAACTCGTAGAGGATCTCGTCCATCTCGAAGGCGGCCAGAATGGTTTCGATGAGCACGGTGGCCTTGATGGTGCCGGTGGGGATGCCCAGTTTTTCCTGGGCGGTTTCGAAAACCCGGTTCCACAGGCGGGCTTCCAGGTGGCTTTCAAGCTTGGGCAGGTAGAAGTAGGGGCCGGAGCCTTTTTCGATCAGCGTCCGGGCGTTATGGAAAAAGTACAGTCCGAAGTCGAACAGGCTGGCCGAAACCGCCTTGCCGTCCACCCGCATGTGGGCCTCGTCCAGGTGCCAGCCCCGTGGCCGAACCATCAGGGTGGCCGTTTCGGCGTTCAGGCGGTATTCCTTGCCCTCAGGGCTGGTGTAGCTGATGGTGCCGCTGACGGCATCGCGCAGGTTGACCTGCCCCTCGACGGCGTTTTCCCAGGTGGGGCTGCTGGAATCCTCGAAATCCGCCATAAAGACCTTGGCGCCCGAATTCAGCGCGTTGATGATCATCTTGCGATCCACGGGGCCGGTGATTTCCACCCGGCGATCCTGAAGATCCGCAGGAACGGGTGCCACGGTCCACTCCGCGTTTCGAAACGCGCGGGTTTCCGGCAGGAAGTCCGGCTTCTCGCCGGCGTCGAGCCGGGCCTGGCGCTCCCGGCGAACCTGGAGGAGGCGTTGCCGTTCCGGCTCGCAGGTTCGGGCGAGATCGGCAACAAATGCCAGGGCGTCGCGGGAGAGGATGTCGTTCCCGGCGTTGGAGGCGGGGGCGGATATTTCAATACCGGCGGGCAGTGTGGGTGTGGTCGCGGTCATGGCAGATTCTCCTGGGTTCATTAAGACGATGTGGCGGGCGGGAGACCCCGCCATGGCCGATACCATGGCGGGGCAGGGGGACGATATCAGACGAACTGCTCGGCTTCCGTGGAGCCGCTCAGGGCGGTTGTCGAGGCTTCCTTGCCTGAGATGGCGAGGGTCACTTCATCAAAATAACCGGTTCCCACCTCGCGCTGGTGCCGGGTGGCCGTGTAGCCCAGCGCCTCGGCGGCGAATTCCCGTTCCTGCAGATCGGCGTAGGCTTTCATGCCGTCGCAAGCATAGTCGCGGGCCAGCTCGAACATGCCGAAGTTGAGGGCATGGAAGCCAGCCAGGGTGACGAACTGGAATTTGTATCCCATGGCGGCCAGTTCCCGCTGGAATTTGGCGATGGTTGCGGCGTCCAGCTTCTTCTTCCAGTTGAAGGAGGGCGAGCAGTTGTAGGCCAGCAGTTTGTTCGGGAAGCTTGCCCGGACGCCTTCCGCAAAGCGTTTGGCCTCATCGAGATCCGGTTCGGAGGTTTCGCACCAGACGAGATCCGCATAGGGGGCATAGGCGAGGCCCCTGGCAATGGCGATGTCAAGGCCGCCGGTCATGCGGTAGAATCCCTCCGGTGTGCGCTCTCCGGTGAGGAACCGGGCATCCCGCGGGTCGACGTCACTGGTGATGAGGCGGGCGCCGTTGGCGTCCGTCCGGGCCACCAGCACGGTGGGAACCCCCAGGATGTCGGCTGCCAGCCGGGCGGCGTTCAGGTTTCGGATGGCGTTTTGGGCCGGGATGAGAACTTTTCCGCCCATATGGCCGCACTTCTTCTCGGAGGAAAGCTGATCCTCGAAGTGAACCCCGGCGGCACCGGCTTCGATCATGGCCTTCATCATCTCAAAACAGTTGAGCGGGCCGCCGAACCCGGCTTCCGCATCGGCGACAATCGGGGCGAACCAGTAGGTGCCGTTTTTGCCTTCGGCATGATGGATTTCGTCGGCCCGTTTCAGACACTGGTTAATGCGCCTCACCACATTGGGAACGCTGTTGGCCGGGTACAGGCTCTGATCCGGGTACATTTCCCCGGCCAGGTTGGCATCTGCCGCAACCTGCCAGCCGCTCAGATAGATGGCCTTCAAACCGGCCTTCACCTGTTGCAAAGCCTGGTTGCCGGTCAGGGCGCCGAGGGCGGGAACAAATTCCTCGGTATTCAGCAGCTTCCACAGCCGTTCCGCGCCCATTCGGGCCAGCGTATGCTCAATCTGAACGGAGCCTCGCAGACGGATGACGTCTTCCGCGCTGTGAACGCGTTGAATCCCTTTCCATCGGGGCGATTCCTGCCACTCTCGTTTCAGTTGGGCGATCGAATCCTGTTGAACCATGGGTGCTTCTCCTTAAGCGTTAGATGAAACTGGCTCAATCCTGTCCAACAGGGCATATTCAGTTGTCGAAAAACAGACAGGCCCAAGAGGCCCGGGCAGACGCTTCTGTGCGTATGCAAATAGAATCTTCCTGAGATAACCGGGGTTTTTTATAGCACATCTCGCACTTGCAACACAAGAAGTTTTTTCGGGACGGGCGAAATCTGTCTTCCCCGTGTTTGAGCATTTTTGTCTGCCTGCTATTAAAGGATTGGATGATGGGCTGCTTCATAAAACCGTCATCAAAAAATCATTGGAATGTCACGGGCAACTCCTATGATTTAGGCATGACAAATCGTTGATCAGGAGAATGAGACTATGTTGCGGGTGTTCGGTTTTCTTGCCGGGATGTTTTTTCTGACGGCTCTGCTGTTTTCCGGCTGCTCCAGAACGGAGGGGGGGCAGGCGCTCTCCGGCGGGATGATTACCATCAAAGGCTCTGATACGATGGTGCATATGGTAAGCAACTGGGCGGAGCAATACATGGCCCGCCATCCCGGAATCCAGATTTCCGTCACGGGGGGTGGTTCCGGTACGGGGATTGCGGCCCTGCTGAACAAAACCACGGATATTGCGGCGGTTTCCCGTCCGATGAAGGACAAGGAGCTGGCGCAGGCCCAGAAAAACGGCATTACGCCCCATGAGTATTCCGTGGCCAACGACGGCATTGTCCTGGTCGTCAATCCCGATAACCCGGTGAACGAAATCACCATGGCGCAGCTGAAAAAGCTGTACACGGGCGAAATTACCAACTGGCGCGATGTGGGCGGCCCGAATGCCCCGGTGCTGCTTTTCTCCCGTGAATCGAGTTCCGGCACCTACGGCTTTTTCCAGGAGCATGTGCTTGAAGGCGGAGATTTCCATGAAAAAACGCGCCTGATGCCCGCAACCTCCGCTATCGTGGAATCCGTGGCCGTGGATGTGGCCGGCATTGGCTATGTGGGCCTGGGTTATGCCGAGAATGCCGGTGACAGGGTCAAGATAATTGCCATCAAGCCGTCAGATGATGCTCCGGCGATTATGCCAACGTCAAAAACGATTCTCTCCGGCGAATACCCCATAGCGCGGGCGCTGCATTTCTATACGGCGGAGCAGCCTCCGGCAGCCGTGGGTGAATTCCTGGATTACGTTCTGGGCAGTGAAGGCCAGAAGGTGGCTGAAGAGTCCGGCTACGTACCCATCCGTACCGTCGGCAAGGCCCTGTGATGAACGGATTTATTGCGAAGCGGAAACCGGGTAACGCCCTGAAGGAATCCCTCAGCCGGAATGTTTTCCGGCTGGTGGGTTCCACCAGCATTTTCGTGGTCCTGCTCATCTTTTTGTTCATTGGCCGCGAGTCCCTGCCCTTTGTTACGGAAAACGGTGCGGGCGCACTGATCGATCCCCGGTGGGCGCCCGTTTCCATGACCGAGGAGAAATTCGGCCTGCTGCCGCTGATGGGCGGTTCGCTGCTGGTCACGCTGCTGGCGGCTATTCTGGCAATTCCGGTCAGCGTCTGCGCGGCGGTTTACATGGCGGAGTTGGCAGGCGAATGGGAAAATCGGCTGCTCAAGCCCTTTATTGAGATCCTGGCCGGGATTCCCTCGGTGGTGATCGGCTTTTTCGGCCTGATTGTCCTGGCGCCGCTCATCAAGGAATGGTTCCACCTGTCCTCCGGCCTCACCGCGCTTACCGGCGGCATCCTGCTTGCGTTGATGGCGGCTCCCACCATTGTCTCCATCTCCGAGGACGCCCTGAAAAGCGTTCCCCGGTCTTATGCCGAGGCTTCCATGGCGATGGGCGCCACACGGATGCAGACCATCTGGCGGGTTCTGGTTCCTGCCGCCGTTCCCGGCATCACGGCTGCCGCCATGCTGGGCATTGGCCGGGTGATTGGAGAAACCATGGCGGTGTTGATGGTGACGGGCAATGCGGCCCTGCTGACTCCCTCGCCCCTGGAGTCCGTCCGTACGATGACGGCCACCATCGCGGCGGAAATGGGCGAGGTTGCCTTCGGCACCGAGCACTATCATGCCCTGTTCTGCGTGGGCACCGTCCTGCTGCTGGTCACCTTCGGCCTGAATCTTGCCGCCCGTATGACGCTCAGAAAGTACAGGGTGCAATCCTGATGGCCACGATCGTCAATCAACAGGCAGGTTCGCAAAAAGCGGTTCCGTTTGCCGGGGCGAGAATCCGCTCCCCGCGGACCTTCCGTCTGGGGGATTGGGCGGCCTTCTGGTTGCTTCGCCTGGTGACCTACGGGGTGGTCCTGCTGGTGGGCTACATTATCTTTGATATCGTGGCCAAGGGGCTGCCGGTTCTCAGCTGGGAGTTCCTCACGGAATTTCCCCGCCAAAGCGGTGCCGAGGGCGGCATTCTTCCCGCCATCCTGGGGACCCTCTGTCTGGTGTTGCTGGCCATTGCCGTGGCCCTGCCGCTGGGGGTGGGCAGCGCCATTTATCTGACGGAATATGCCCGCGGCGGCTGGTTTACCGAATTCATCCGGATGGCCATCATTACGCTGGCCGGCGTGCCATCCATCGTGTTCGGCCTGTTCGGGCTGGCCCTCTTCGTGATTATTCTGGGATTCGGGACATCCATCCTGGCGGGTGGCCTGACGCTGGCCTGCATGATTCTGCCCACCGTCATCGTGGCCAGTGAAGAGGCCCTGCAGGCGGTGCCCCGGACGCTGCGCGAAGGCAGCCTGGCCTTGGGGGCCACCCGGTGGCAGACCATTTGCCGCAATGTGCTGCCCTATGCCACCCCTGGCATCCTGACCGGCACCATCCTCTCCATTGGCCGGGCTGCCGGAGAAACGGCGCCCATCCTGCTGACCGTGGCGGCGTTCTACCTGCCCGTTCTGCCCCATTCAATCTTCGATCAGGTGATGGCACTGCCCTACCACTTGTACGTGCTGGCCACCCAGCACCCGGACGCCGCTGCCGCCCGCCCCATGCAGTACGGCACCGCTCTGGTGCTGCTGCTGCTGGTGCTCGGCCTCAGCCTGGCCGCAATTGTCATTCGTAACCGTGTCAGAGGAAAACTTCAATGGTGATGACCCCGACCGTTTCCAGTCATGATCCGGATAAATCCCGTGCCGGAACCCCTTTGGCCGAGTGGAAGGTCAGGACCGACAACCTGGATTTTTACTACGGCAAGATCAAGGCCCTGCATGATATCAACATTCGCATCCCCGCCCGGCAGGTGACGGCGCTCATCGGCCCTTCCGGCTGCGGCAAGTCCACCTTTCTGCGCATTCTGAACCGGATGAACGACATTATCGAGGGAAGCCGGGTGGATGGAACCGTCCTGATCGATGGCGAAGACATCTATGCCCCTGACGCTGACGTGGTGGAATTACGCAAAAAGGTCGGGATGGTTTTTCAGAAGTCCAACCCCTTTCCCAAGTCCATTTTTGAGAACGTTGCCTACGGGCCGAGAATTCATGGCATTCGTGACCGGGAGGAACTCTCCTATATCGTGGAGAAAAGCCTGATCCGTGCCGGATTGTGGGACGAAGTGAAGGATCGCCTCAACCGTAATGCAATGGCGCTTTCCGGGGGACAACAGCAGCGGCTGTGCATCGCCCGGACCCTGGCGGTCAATCCCAATGTGATCCTGATGGACGAGCCGACCTCGGCGCTGGACCCGAAATCCACCCTGCGGCTGGAACAGTTGATTACGGGACTGGCCGAGGAGTACACCATTGTGATCGTGACCCACAACATGCAACAGGCGGCCCGGATTTCCCATCAGGCGGCGTTTTTCTATGAAGGCCGCCTGATTGAGTGCGGACAGACCGGTCAGGTTTTCGAACGCCCCAACCATCGTCAGACGGCGGATTATATTCATGGGCGTTTTGGCTGAATAGCATAAACACTGAATTATCATAAAAATGTCACAGACTCTTCCTCTTTCTGTCATCAACCTGAGGTTCAATATAAACAGTACCTGAGAAGAAAGTCTGCAACGGGGAAAAACGTGGTGAAAGTTCAATGGGCGCTCTGCCTCTCGGTTGCCGCACATCTGGTCTTTTCCGGCCCTGCATATTCTTTGAGCAGTGTTGAAGAGATTGTTTCTGACCGGCTGGATGCTCCGGCGGCCTCAGGGGCCGCCTACGAAATCCCGCCGGAGCATTGGACCTACAAGCTGGTGCAGAGGCTGCTCAGCAAACCGGAAGCCCATCCCGACGACACCATCATGCTCGACGGCGAACATTCCGTAACCCGCACGGAGATGGCGGTGCTGCTTTCGGATCTTACCGGCCAGGTTTCCCACGATCTGGTGCTGGACGAGCGGGAGAAGGCCCAGTTCGAAATTTTGCAGGAAGAGTTCAAGGGCGAGATGAAGGTGCTCAAGGGGCGCATCCAGAAGGTGGAACAGTCTGTCGAACACCTCTCCGGCGAGGTTCGCAAAAGCCTGGCGCATAGTGAAAACGCTGTTCAGGCCGGAAACTATTCTCCGATCCAATTCTACGGGCAGTTCCACGTCTGGAATACAATAGGACTCAATGACACCCTTGAGGAGAAAAACTTCAAGCTGCGCCGGACCAATATCGGAATGAAGGGGAACCTGTCCGAGGACTTCAAATTCAACGTCATGTTCGATCCGGCCCGTTCGGAGAAGATTCTGAAGGATCTCTGGCTGGATTACGATGGAATTCCTCATCATACGGTTCGCTTCGGGCAGATGAAGCCGGGCGTCACGGCGGACAGTCTGCGCAGTTCCTCCCGGAATTTTACGGCGGCCCGCAGCCAGATTGGCCGTATCGGCAACGAGCGCGAACAGGGGATGGCCCTGCTGGGCCAATGGAAATACCTGGACTATCAGCTGGGTCTGTATAACGGCAACGGTGAAAACCGGACGGACACCAACAACAAGTATGCCCTGGGGGGACGGATCACCCTGCGCCCGCTGGCCGGGGTGATGAACGAGGAGAAATGGGGCCGGTTCGAACTGGGCGGCTCGTATTTCGACGGCCAGGCCGGCACCAACGATCTGCTGACGGATCGGGACCGCTACGGGCTGGAGGCCCGATACCACCATAACAAATTCCAGCTGAACACCGAGTACATGGCTTTTGAGAATCCGGGGGGCATCGAGGGCCATGGCTGGTATGCCGAAGGGATTTACAAACTGACCCCAAAATTCGATCTCGTTGCCCGTTATGACCGGCTTGATCCCAACCGCCTGATTGCGGCCAACTCGGTTACCGAATATATTCTGGGGTTCAACTACCTGGTGGAAAAATACAACATCCGCCTGGGGTTGAATTACATCCTGGTCACCGATCCCACCGGGCAAAACCGGGGCAACGCCGTTCGGATGCTGGTTCAGCACACGTTTTGATCCGGCATGCCTGTCTGACCTGAAAACCTGTCCGTCTATTCGGAGGTCAGGGTCAGCGGCAGCTGGTCGGAGCGGGACACCTCCAGCCGGGATACATCCATATTTCTCAGAAGCAGCACGGGTTGATGGGCCTGTGAGACGACACGGCTGCTGACGCTGCCTACCAGTGCGTTGAGGACGGGCGATTTCCCCCGTGTCCCGATAATGATCTGATCGATGTCATGCGTGTCCGCATAGCGGCAGATACCGCGGGCCGGGTCATTCGCCGTCTGCTCGCACTGCACCCTGAAGCCCTGGCGCTCAAAAAACCGTCCGGCCTCTTCCAGAATGGCGCGGGCCTCTTCGGCTTCCGGGGAATCCGCCGACGCATGGCGGGGGATGACAAACAGCAGGTGAATGAAAGCCTGGGCCGGTGTGAGGAAATCCGCCGCCCACTTCAGGGTTTCCCAGGACGCTTCGGAGCCGTCCACCGGGAGGAGCGTTTTTATAGGCTGGTGCGATTCTTCCGATAATTCGGCTAATTCGGCCTGATGGGGGCGAGTCAGCGTCAACGGATCACTTTTCCTGTTTTCCACCACCATCACCGGCTGCTTGGCGCACTGCATGACCTGCCTGCTGGTGCTTCCCATCACCATGCGGCTCATGCCGGAACCGCGTGCGCCCATCACGATCTGATCGACGCCGTGGGTCCATGCGTAATCGCAGATGGTGTCCGCGGTGCCGCCCAGGATGGTTTCGGCGGAACGGACCCTGAAATGGTTGTTCTCAAAAAGGGTCCGGGCATCCTTCAGGATTTTCAGGGACTCCTCCTCGGAAGGATAGCGGTATCCGCCCTCCGGCGAACAGTGGTATATGTTCAGCAGCAGGATCTGCGCGGTATCCGGGTTCAGGAAATTAACCGCCCAGCGCAGCGTGTTCGAGGAGGCTTCGGAACCGTCGATTGGCAACAGGAATTTCATGGGCGACCCCCGGCAATCACAATTTCGAACGTACACTGGTCACGGTAGATGACAACCTGCCTCCCGTCAATTAGACGGCCAGCTAGGAACCTGCCGCCGAGAGGGCTAGGTTGAATCGACATTTAAACCTGAAACATGCTTTCTGCTGTCATTCCCGTCCCTGCCTCCGCAGGGATAAATTCCAACGGAATCCATTCCCCGCATTCCCGGTCAATGGATTCCGGCTCACCCATATCCCTTGTTCAAGGGCTATCGGCGTCCGGAATGACACGGGTTGATTTATCTTAAATGTCGATTGGCCCTAGCGGTGGTGACGGATTGACGAGGCCGTATCTGTTTTATGCAGAGCACATCAGCTGTTTGACGAACTCATCCGATCCTCGGCGGCGCTGATGGCGCTGACGCTGCCGGGGCCAAGGCCGAAGGCGAGCACCGGCTGTTTCGCATGTTTCATCAGCCCGGAACTGACGCTGCCGAAGAGAAACTTCGACAGGTTGGAGCGGTTGCGCGAAAGCACGGCAATTTGGTCAATGGCGTTCTCGTCGGCGTACTTGCAGATTTCATCGACCGCATAACCGGGGCGGTACCCGGCATGCTCCACCTGAAACCCGGCGGACTCCAGCGCCTGTTTGTTCTGGGAGACAAGATCTCCGGCCTCGGTCAACTGCCATGTGGCGGAAACCGGGTTCTCCGAGGTGATGTCGATGACGTGCAGTACGTGAAACAGAATGGCCTCCTTGTCGAACAGGCCTTCTACCGTGGGAATAATGGCTTTTGCGCCGGAGATGCTGTCCACGGGAAGCAGGACTCTCAACGGCAGCCCTTTGGGTGGACACTGTTCCAGTTGAGGCCCTTCCGGCAGGGAGATGCGTGTGTTGCTCAGCACGAGGACCGGCTGGTGCGCATTTTCCAGGACGCTGCGGCTGACGCTGCCGATGAACATCTGCGCGAACTGTTTGCCGTGGGAGCCGATAATAATGTGATCGACATTCTCCCGGTCGGCGTATTCGCAGATGGCCTCGGCGGCCTTGCGGTTGGTAATGCAGTCCGCCTTTGCCACGTTGAACCCGCATTTTTTAAACCAGCCACCGGTTTCACTGAGGATGCGATCGAGATCCTCCTGGCGGTAGTCCACGTCAAGGGCTTCAGAGACAATCAGCAGGTAGACTGCGAAGTTGTCGCGGTTGAGGAAGCGACCGGCCCATTGCAGGGTGGTTTTGGCAAAGTCCGAGCCGTCGATCGGGAACAATATCTTTTTCATGAAGCTGAATCTCCAGGGTTGCAGGTGACTACCTGAGAATCTTCCCAGGGATAAGAAGGGATTTTTACCTGTGAAAACAAGCAAGATCGGTCGGGGAAAGCCGTCAGGCCGACGACGTGTGTCCGGCTTTGTGTCCGGGACAGGATTCTCTCATCTTACCTCAGGCTGTTCCGTTCAGAATTACCTGTGGGGTTATTAGACCAGAGGTTATCGTCATCGGACCGGATTGTCCATACCGTGTGACACGAAAGATTTCAGTTCCTGCTTTGCGGGGGTTATGGGGATTTGATAAAGTGTACGCATGAATTCAAACGGATTGGACAATGTCGCAATACCCAACCGGGTAATCCCCAGGGAAGCAGGTTGGGAGAAGATAGAAAGATGAGCCGGGTCGGGGACGACAGCATGGCTGGCCGCCTTGTACGCCCCTGAATCGGCGCAGGGTCCCTTGTAATTGCATAGACAGCGGCTATGACGGGTGGAGCATGTTCAAACAGAAGACAGAACAGGGTCAGACGATTCTGAAACCGAGGCACAAGGGGCCTGCCGGTTCGAATGGGGCGGACATTTCCCGGAAAAACTGGCATACGATTCCTCACGACGAGGTTATGCGCCAGTTCGAGAGCTGCCGGCAGCGGGGGCTGACCGAATCCCAGGTTGAAAAACGGCTGGAACAATACGGGTCCAATGCGTTGCCTGCCCACAAACCGCCGACGGTTCTCCAGATTTTTCTCCACCAGTTCAGAAGTCCCCTGATTTACATCCTGTTCATTGCCGCCATCGTTTGCATCCTGATTGGCGATATGAAGGACGCGATCTTTATTTTCGCGGTGCTTCTGCTCAACGCTTTTCTGGGCACAATCCAGGAATGGAAGGCGGAAAAGGGGGCCGCTGCCCTCCAAAGCCTGATGCAGACCCAGGCCCATGTTCTGCGTGACGGGGAGCGGATAGACATCCCCCAAGGGGAACTGGTTCCCGGCGATATTGTTTTCCTGGAGTCGGGGAACAAGGTTCCGGCGGATGTCAGGTTGCTGGAAGCCAACAACCTCTCCATCGACGAGTCCCTGCTGACGGGCGAGTCCCTCCCGGTTGAAAAAAACGTTTCAACCCTGGAGGACCCGGCCTTGCCCGTGGGGGATCGCCGCAACATGGCCTATGCGGGTTCCCTGATTATCCAGGGGCGGGGTGTGGGCGTGGTGGTGGCCACCGGCCTGCAGACCGAGGTGGGGCAGATTGCCGAATCGGTGACGGCAGCCGACGTGACCAAAACGCCGCTGATCATCCGCATGGAGCGATTTACCCGCCGTATCGCGGTTGTTGTATTGGTCGGCACGTTTATTCTGGGTGGGGTGGCTCTGATTCAGGGCATGCCCGCGATGGATGCCCTGTTTTTCGCCATTGCCCTGTCGGTTGCCGCCATTCCCGAAGGACTGCCCGTGGTGATGACGGTGGCCCTCTCCATTGCCACCCAGCGGATGGCACGCCGTAACGTGATCGTCCGGAAACTGCCCGCCGTTGAGGGATTGGGAAGCTGTACCTATATTGTCAGCGACAAGACCGGGACGCTCACGGTCAACCGGCAGACCCTTCGCCAGGTTCTCCTGCCCGATGGCCAGCGTTTCAAGGTGTCCGGTGAAGGGTACCATGGCGAGGGGGAAGTGACGCCGGTGTCCGGCGAGTATCTCTCCGATGCCCAGTACCGGTCGCTTGCCGGACTGGCCCGTGCCGGGATTCTTTGTAACGAGGGCGATTTGCATTACCGGCCCGCCAAGGGGGACTGGAGCCATCAGGGGGATGCCGTGGATATTGCCCTGCTGGCATTTGGGTACAAGCTGCACCTGGCGCCGGATGAAATCCGCAATGCCGTGGAGGTTGCGGGGGAGATTCCCTACGAGTCGGAACGGGGGTACGCCGCCGTTTTTTACCGCGAGAACGACACCGTGAAGGTCGCCATCAAAGGCGCTGGCGAACATCTGCTGCCTTTCTGCGAGCAGGCCCTGATTGACGGGGAGAGGCGCCCCATGGACCGGGCGGAAGTGGAGCGGCAGGTTAACACGTTTGCCGAGGAAGGCTACCGGGTTCTGGTGATTGCCGAGGGCGAAATGCCTGCCGGGCATACCGGACCGTTTGGGCCGGAAGAATTGCCGCCGCTCACCCTTCTGGGTTTTATCGGGATGATCGATCCCCTGCGCCCGGAGGCCGGGGAGGCGGTGCGCCGGTGCCGGGAAGCGGGTATCCACGTGGCCATGGTGACCGGCGATCACCCGGCAACGGCCATGTCCATTGCGCGGGAACTGGGCATTGCCGAATCCCGCGAGGACATTATCACCGGTGCCGAGCTGGAGGCGCTGTTCAACGAAGATCCCGCGCAAGGGGCGGAAAAAATCCGGGACATCCGGGTGTTTGCCAGGGTCGGACCGCTTCAGAAACTCACCATTGTTGAGACCCTCATTGACCAGGGGCATTTCGTGGCCGTGACCGGCGACGGCGTGAACGACGCTCCGGCCCTGAAAAAAGCGAATATCGGCGTGGCGATGGGTTCCGGCTCGGATATCGCCAAGGATATTTCCACCATCATCGTTACCGACGACAATTTTGCGACCATCGAGGCCGGGGTTGAGGAGGGGCGCTTTGCTTACGCCAACATCCGGAAGGTTATCTGGTTCCTGATTTCAAACGGGACCGCCATGATTGTGCTTTCCCTGCTGGCGCTGTTCCTGGGGATGCCTTTGCCGTTGATTCCGGTGCAGATTCTGTGGGCCAACCTGGTAACGTGCGGTATCCAGGATATCGCGCTGGCCTTTGAGGCCGGAGAGCCGGAGGTAATGAAACGTCCGCCCTACAAGCCGACCGAAAGCATTTTCAATCGGCCCATGGTGGTTCAGACCCTGGTTCCCGGCCTGACGATGGGGGTGGTTTGTTTCGGGGTTTTCTGCTGGTTTCTACAGGCCGGCTATGAACTGGAGCAGGCCCGCAACCTGACCCTGCTGGCCCTGGTTCTGATGGAGAACTACCATGCCGGTAACTGCCGCTCCCAGCATCGTTCGGTTTTCCGGGTCCCCCTTCGCGACAACTACGTGCTGGTGGCGGGGGTACTTATCGCCCACGGGCTTCACCTGCTGGCGATGAACCTGCCCCTTTTCCAGGATATTCTGGAGCTGTCGCCGGTTTCGTTTATCGAGTGGCTGGAGCTGGCCCTGCTCGCTTCCACCGTGCTGATCGCCGTGGAAATCTTCAAATTCTTCCGGCGCCGGTCTGATTATCATGAATCCAATGGAGGAGCCCGGTCATGAGGGTGCTGTTTCCCATCGACGGTTCGGTTTGCGCCTGGAAGACCCTGGAGTGGGCTGTCGGCTTTCTGGATCACCGGAACTACACCATCCTGCTGCTGGTGGTGATGGTTCCGGCGGTGGGCCGGGAACAGCGGGAACTGGAGGAGAAGGTTGCCGGGACGCTTCTGCAGGAAGCCCGCGCCCTTTTTGAAAAGAACGGTTTTACGGTTGAAAAGACGGAATGCATTTCCGAATACCGGACGGCCAATCCCGCTGACCCAATCTGCAAATATGCGAAGCGGCAGGACGTGGATCAGATTATCATCGGTTCGCATGGTTACCGGGGGATGGCCCGTGCCCTGATGGGCAGCGTCAGCATGGAGGTATTCAGAAAGTCTGAAAACCCGGTCATGGTGCTGAACAACCAGCTTCCACACCTGGAGAAGACCCATGCTCCGGATTTTCTGAGTTGAGGAAACCTGCTGTTGTTTGAATCGGTCTTTTACGAAGTTTCCATTCTCCTGTTTGTCGCTGCCATTATCGGCTTCCTGGGGATGCTGCTGCGTCAGCCGCTGATTGTCTCCTTCATTCTGGTGGGCATTCTGGTGGGACCCTCCGTTCTGGGTATCACCCGCTCCTCGGAGCACATGGAACTGCTGGCCTCGCTGGGGGTCTCCCTGCTCCTGTTTATCGTGGGCCTGAAGCTGGATTTGAAACTGATCCGGATGACCGGGCGGGTTGCCCTGATGACCGGCCTGGGTCAGGTTGTCTTCACCTCGCTTGTCGGTTACTGGATTTGCCTGTGGATGGGCTTTTCTCCCCTGGCCAGCCTTTATATTGCCATTGCCCTGACGTTCTCAAGCACGATTATCATTGTGAAACTCCTTTCGGACAAGGGGGAAATGGAGACGCTCCACGGGCGGATCGCCCTGGGCTTCCTGATCGTGCAGGACATCGTGGTCGTTCTGATGATGATCGGGCTTTCGACCTCCGGCCTGTTTGGCGGCGAGAGCAATATCTGGCTGGCTTTGGTCGAGGTGGCTGTCAAAGGGGTTCTCTTTCTGGCGGTTGTCGCCCTCTTCATACGTTATGTGGCCGAACGGCTGCTTCGTCTGCTGGCCCCCCGGCAGGAAATGACCCTGCTTTTCGTGGTGGCCTGGGCGGCTATCCTCGCCTCCGCCACGGACATGTTCGGTTTCAGCAAGGAGTTGGGCGCCCTGCTGGCCGGGGTATCCTTTGCGTCCACGTCCTACCGCGACATTCTGGCCTCCCGGCTGACGAGCCTGCGTGACTTCCTCCTGCTCTTCTTCTTTATCAACCTGGGTGCCCATATTCACCTGGCGGGCATGGGCGCCCAGGTGTTCCAGGCCACTCTGCTGTCCCTGTTCGTCCTGATCGGCAACCCGTTCATCGTTCTGGTGATTATGGGAATGATGGGCTATACCAGCCGGACGGGCTTTCTTGCCGGGCTGACCGTCGCCCAGATCAGCGAGTTTTCCCTCGTGTTTGTGGCGTTGGGCCTGTCGCTGGGGCATATCGATAGCGATGTGGTCAGCCTGGTAACGCTGGTGGGGTTGCTGACCATCGGGATTTCCACTTACATGATCCTTAACTCCCACCTGCTTTACAGCCGGCTTTCCCCTTTTCTCGCCCCTTTTGAGCGTAAAAGGGCCTATCGCGAGTCTCATGAAGAGGGGGCCATCGAGAAACATCCGGAGATTATCGTCATTGGCCTGGGACGTTACGGGCGGCACATCGCCCTTAAATTCCACCGGACGGGCAAAAAGGTCATGGGAATCGACTACGATCCCCATGTGGTCCGCGAGATAACCAGGCTGGGGGTTTCGTCCTGTTTCGGAGATATCCATGACCCCGGTCTGCTGAGTTTTTCGCCCCTGCTTCGGGCAAGCTGTATTCTGGTTACCATTCCGGCCCTGTCAGGCTATTTGATTGATCCGGACCCGCATATGACCCTCTGTCGGGGGCTTCGGGAAGCGGGCTTTTCCGGGAAGCTCGTTTTGACGGCGCGATCCGTTGCCGATCTGGAGCGTTTCAAGCACGTTCCCGCCGACATGATTCTTTATCCGTACGAGGATGCGGCGGAGCATGCCTGCGAACGGATTCAGGTGCTTTTAGCCTCCTGAAGGCCTTGCGGAAAAGTGCCTGATTAACCTGGGATGAGGGGAGAATCGGTTTCTCCTGCCCCGGTCGTGCCGGTTTTTTCTTTCGGAAAGCACTGTCTTCCGGCAGAAATCCCGCTCATACGGTATTTCGGTTAGGGGTGTAAAGTTTGAGCCGGATTGGCCGATAAAAATATCAAGAGACAGCAGGTTTTTTTGCGGCGAGGTCAATGGCGAAAACGACGGTCCTGTCAGGATATTTGTAGCAACTATGGTTTTTGTTCGGATGTTGACGAGGTTTTGGCGGAAATTGAAGATCAGGAAAGCGGCAAAACTTTCCCATGGGCCTGTCAGGGGCCAGGCAAAACGGGCTTTGGCCCTGGCAATGGTCATGCTGTTCCTGTCACTCAATACCGCCTATGCCCTGCCCCAGAACCCGGACGTGGTGTCGGGCAGCGTGAACTTTTCGCAGCCCGATACCAATACCCTGAACGTCAATTCCAGTTCCAACAAGGCCATCGTCAACTGGCAAAGCTTCAATATCTGGGAGTCGGAGACCGTCAACTTCCTGCTTCCCAGCAGCAGTTCGTCCATACTCAACCGGGTGACCGGCGGTTCGGCCTCATCCATCCTGGGCAAGATGAACTCCAACGGGAATGTGTTCCTGGTCAACCCCAACGGGGTGTTTTTCGGCGCCAATGCCCAGGTCAACGTGGGGTCGCTTACCGTCTCCACCCTGGATATCATGGATGCCGACTTCCTGAACAACAACCTGGTCTTTACCCGGATGCCGGGTCAGAATCCGGCCAGCATCGTCAATGAAGGGATCATCCTGACCAAGGACAACGGTTTTGCCGTCATGATCGCTGGCGCCATCGACAACCAGGGGACTATCTCCTCGTCCAACGGGCAGGTTCATATGGCCGTCGGCGACCGGGTGACCATGATCATGGACAGCAACGTGCTGATCGACGTGCGGGTGGATGAGGCGCTGAAGGCCAAGGTGGACAACTACGACACCGCCATCCAGAACGCCGGAACCATCGAAGCCAACGGGGGCGTTGTGAAGCTGGAGGCCAACCTGGCCGATACCCTCTATGAGAAGGCGGTGAACAACGAGGGCCATATCTCCGCCGTCGGCTTCGGCGTTCGCAATGGGGAAATCAAGATTATTGCCCACGACGGCGAACAGAATGCCCTGGTGAAGAATACCGGCATCATCGATGCCAGCGGAACCGAGTTCAACCCGGATGGCGGCTATATCCTGGTGGAGGGCGACTGGCTGGTTCAGGCGGGCAACGTGCTGGCCGAGGGTTACGA
>JBDIVN010000016.1:0-83751 GCA_039794365.1 Candidatus Neutrinobacter sp.
CAGTGCCCGGATCGCTGGTGCCGGGGTCCTCGGTGCCCGGATCGCTGGTGCCGGGGTCCTCGGTGCCCGGATCGCTGGTGCCGGGGTCCTCAGTGCCCGGATCGCTGGTGCCGGGGTCCTCGGTGCCGGGATCGCTGGTGCCGGGGTCCTCGGTGCCCGGATCGCTGGTGCCGGGATCTTCAGTGCCGGGGTCCTCGATGCCGGGATCGCTGGTGCCGGGATCTTCAGTGCCGGGGTCCTCGATGCCGGGATCGCTGGTGCCGGGGTCCGGCTCGGTGGCCTGGGTGCCGTCAGAGTAGTGGATGGTTCCAATGTTGGTCAGGGAGACGGTGTTGCCGCTGGCCACGTGGGTGTATACCTGGTAGCCCCGCTGCTGGCTTATCAGATAGTCTGCCTGCGAGCCTTCCAGGACCACCTTGTTTTTGCCGCTGCCACCGTCCAGCACGACCTCGTCGGCTGTGGCGTTGACCAGGAAAATGTCGTTGCCGTTGCCGCCATAGATCGTGTTCTGCCTGCCGCCGACATAGATGGTGTCATTGCCGTTTCCGGCGTCGATCACGTTATTCTCCCCGGAAACCGTAATGGTGTCGTTCATCGTGCCTGCGTGAACCGTGTTGTTGCTTCCGGAAACGCCGATGGTGTTGTAGCCCCGCACGCCATCCACGGTATTGTAGTTGCCGCTGATATCAATGGTGTCCGAGCCGATTCCGGTGCTGATGGTGTTGAGGTCCCCGGTGATCCATACGTTGTCGTTGCCACTGCCCGTGTCCACGATGTTCCGGTTTCCGGCAACGGTGACGTTATCCTCTCCTGAGCCGGTATCGACGATATTGCGGTTGCCGTTGACGGCTACCGTGTCATGGCCGCTCTCGGTAAAGACCGTATTGCGGTTGCCGTCGATGACGACATTATCGCTGTGATGCCCCGTGTTCACCGTGTTCTGGTTGCGAACGACGGTTACCGTATCCTGGCCCTTGCCGGTATTCACCGTGTTGAAACTGCCGTTGATTGTGACCTGGTCGTTGCCCTTGCCGGAGTCTACCGTGTGATACTGGCCATTGACAGTCAGCGTGTCCGAACCGGAGCCGGTGAGGACCGAATGGTTGCGGCCCGAAACAGTCACCGTATTATTCCCGCTGCCGGCATCGAGGGAATGGTTTTCTCCGCGGAGCCGGATGGTGTTGTCGCCGCCCAGGGACCGGATGGTATGGTTGCTTCCGGCGGCGGTGATCGTGTCATCACCTCTGCCCGTATAAACGGAGTGGCTGGTGCTGGTGTTGTTGAGATTAATCTGGTTGTTGCCGTTGCCGGTCTCAATCCGGTGGTTCTCTCCGCCGCGGACGATGATGCGGTTGTTGCCATTGCCGGTTGAAACATAGTTTCCGAACTGGTAATTCAGTTCAATGCGGTTGTTGCCATTGCCCGCAAAGATAAAGCTGTTTCTTGCGTCCACAATAACCCGGTTGTTTCCTGGGCCGGCATACAGGGTCTGGCGCAGCCCCTGTAGTCGGACGTTGTCCGATCCGTAGCCCGTATCGACAATGTTGTCGCTGCCGTCAACGAGTACCGCATCCGCGCCACGTCCCGTTTTAACGTAGTTCCGGGTGCCGTATATTTCGACGGCGTCGGCGCCTCGACCGGTTTCCACCCGGTTCATGTCGCCAAAGATCCCGATCTGATCGTTTCCGATACCGGTACGAAGGAAGTTGCGGTTGCCGGAGATCCCGATGCTGGCGGGGTCGTTGCCGCTGAGGTATACGCCTCCGTCGGTTGAAATAATCAGGCTGTAGAGATCCAATTGTCCATTGAATCCGTTAATGGACACTTTGCTCCATCCTTTCTTATCTCATAGCGTTGTCTTGCAACAGAAGAAATAGGCAGCGTCTGGGCTGTCTTCTTTGATATCGCCTGTATAGCGTCCTTAGAGAGGTGTGATACGTTTCTTCGGTGCGATTACTGTTTTTCTCGACCGGATGGAGGAGAACTTTAGGACTATTTTTTCAGAAGTTCCGTATATTGCGTGTTCAGGACAATAAGGTTGTATGACGGGTTTACAGGCCTTGTGTACCTGTAATGAACGGCGATGTTCCCCGGTAGATCAGCAGCAGTGCCATGGCCTGAATGACATGCTGAAGGGCGCTTGGCGTGAAGTATTGCGGATGCACCCCGATCCCTTCTGCCTGAACCCATGAGGCGATGAGGGTCAGCACCATTCCGGCGGCGGCGATGCCCGCACGGCCATGGCGGTGTCGCCATGCGTACAACACAAGCCCTGCCAGCAGAAACAGAACGGGCGGCAGATAATAGAGAATCGCCACGATGAAGGCATGGGTTCCCGAAACCACCAAAGCGGCATAGAGACATAGAAGGACCAGGGACAGGAGTGAGATGCCCTTTTCGGCCTGCGGCAATGCCATCAGCCGGATTCCCATGTGCCAGGCGGCCAGCCCCGCCACACCGATGCCCAGCATGGTCAGTATCCAGAGCGCCTCGTGCCAGGGAGTGACCGGCTGGTTGAAGAAGCCGTGGAACGTGCCGCCTGCAAGCGCCGCAAATCCGATGGCGCCGAAAAACACCAGCAGCCATCGACCGAAAACGGAGAGGGGCCTGCGGCGCAGGATCAGGATGCTGATAACCAGGCATTCCAGTGTCAGCAGGTAATCGGTCAGGGTTACGTCAGGCTCGGTCACAACCCTAAGTATACGGCTTTCGGACGGGCCGCTTTTTTACGGGTTTCCTTCGTATTGCACGTTCTGTATGTTCGTGACGTCGATGCGGGTGGGCGGAACCACGGCGTTGTTGATATAGGTCGTCTGGACGCCGGACCCTGGTTCGCCCGCGAACGACTGGTAATCTTCAGGATTGCCGAAGAGCTGGAGGGTGTTGTTGCCGCTGCCGCCGTCGATGATGAAGATGGCGCCCCGGCTTTCCCGCACGATATGCAGATCGTTGCCCTCGTTGCCCTGGGCCACCCACTTTGTGTAATCCCCCTGCTGATCGGTTATGTCGTTGCCCGGCCCGCCGATGGCAATGTTATAGCTGTCGAAATTGGTGAAGGGGTTGATGCCCCGCTGGATGATCGTATCGTTGTCCGCCCCGCCGTCGGCGCTCATGGCGCTGTTGCCTTCCTGGATGATCAGGTCGCTGCCCCCGTAGGTGGCTGCGTACATATGGCTGCCGTTGCCGGACTGGCGGACCTCATCGGACCCGTTGTCCCCGGTGGCGCTCATGACACAGGCGTCTCCCTGCTGGGTAATCCTGTCGTTCGAGGGATCGTTGAAATCCGGAACCACTGCGGGAACGACGCCGTTTTGTCCGGGATGGGCCTGGTTGCTGAAGGCGACGAGGTAGCTGTTGTAGCCCGACTGGTAGATACTGTCGAACCCTGGTCCGCCCTGGGCCACTACGTAGGGCCTGTTGCCGGTGGCGGTTTGCCGGATGGTGTCGTTCCCCTCGCCGCCGCTGGCCATAAGGGGGAATCCCTCCGTCTCCTGGATAATCGTGCTGTTCTGGCCGTCGCCGTTCTGACGGTCAATACCGACAGGGCTTCCCTCTGGACCAAACATCGTGTGATGCAGGGTAATTTCGCTGAAACCGACATTGCTGCTCATACGGGCAACCTCTCTCCATCCGTTTTCGTGCCGTCGTCTTTTCGGCATACGAACACACACCTAAGAAAATAAAAACAATATAAAGAGGCCAATTGCTTAGGTGCAGGGGTCTTTCGACCGGTTTTTCCCACTGTGAGCGCCGTTTGCTTCCGGTTACATTTTCTTGCGGGGTCTGCGGGAAGGGTTCTGCCGACCGGGACGCAATCGGCCTGTTTCTTTTCTCTTTATTCGGGCATGACGATTCCTGTTTTGTTCGCGGGTTTCCCTGCTTCCCGGATGAAGCGTCCGGCGGCTTTCCCTCCGGCATTCTTTGGCGGGGCAATGCCGCTGTCGGCAGCGCCACAGGGCGATGTGTTCGTCCGTTCCGCGGCTCCCCGGTTCGGCAGCCATGAAGACTACCCCATCGTGGCCGTGGCCACGATCCGGGATCACCGGAACAGACCGGTTCAGGCGGAAATCCGGGAGATCGGCGAGGAGGCGGACTCCTTTGCGGATGACGGCGAAACGCCGGAGGTTTGGACCCGCTATGAAATGTTCGTGGACGACGATCCGGTAGGGCTGGTCAATATCATTCCCGATAGCGAATTTCTGGGCGATCCCGCCCTCAAGGTCCAGTTCGTGGAGAACACCTCCGCCGAAAAGTATGCGGTTCCTTACCGAGGGGTAGGCAAGGCCCTGATGGAATTTGCCATCGGGATGAGCGCAGGCAGTCCGCATACTGCGGGCCGGGTCTGGCTTGATGCTTTTCCGGAGGCGGTGCCGTTTCACTGGGGGCTGGGGTTTCGTCCGGTGAGCCTTGAAACGGAGGTTCGGGAGATTCTTGAGGAAACCGGCACCGATTTCGCCAGGGTGGAAAGGATTGTCGATCAGGGCATGGATGCGCTACGGGCCGCCGTGGCCGAGGCATCGGGAAAGGACGATTGGGACTGGGGGCCGGGGGACGGGGTTCTGAACGATCTACGGCTGAACCTGCGGCGGGATGAGGATCTGGAGACCATCCGCCAGATGCTGGCCTTCATGAAGCGCGAGAAAACCAGGGAGCGCCTGGAGGAAATCCTGCGGGGCGACCTGCTGGCCATGCGTCTGCCTGCGGCGGAAATTTCCCGGTGGACGGGTTAGACCGGGACGGGGATGTTGCTGACGAACGGGGGTGCCGTTTTGAAGGGGATCACCCGGATATCCTGCCAGACGCCGCCGGTGACGTAGGGGTCGTTGTTCAGCCAGTTGTCAAACGCCTCGCGGTTGGGGAAATCGCAGGTGATGATGGAGCCGATCATCCTGCCGCCGTCATCGAGCAGGGCGCCGCCATGAACCATATGCCCCTTGCGGCGGAGATCCTCCACCACCTTCATGTGGGCTTCGCGCACGGCCATCCGCCGCTCCTGGGCGCCCTCGTCCGTGCCGTCGTATGCAATCACCGCAAATTCCATGAGAATTCTCCTCTCGCGTACTACTGTCAATCAGGATAACAGAAGGTTCGTCCCGGCTGAATGATTCAGGACTCATATAGCAGGCAACGGCCGGCTGAACCGGGTCAATCGGACTCTTGCGCGGAAACGGGATGGACATGCCGCATACGTGGGGCATTGGTATGCAAAAAGACGTGAAAGCCCATCGGGAAATTGCCGTAAGCATCGTTCAGGCGTCCGGGTTTGGCGTACATGCTAATCATGCCGCCCAGTGTGACGGGGATATTCTTGATGCGGAAGAGGTCCCGCGCCAGCCCCAGGGAAAAGGCGGTGATGTGAAAGGAATCATGGTCGTCAAAGCCGGATCGCCGATCGTCGTGACTGAACAGGCCGTGCTTGTAGCTGTGTTCAATTCGGGCGAACGCGTAGTTTTTGTCTTTGAAGTTCACGGTGCTTTCCAGCAGGATGTCGTCCTCGTCCGATCCTTCAGTGGTAAAGTTATGGCCCCATGCCAGGGTGGTGGCCCACCAGCCCTTTTCCCAGGTTTTGCCGTGGGCGATTGAGGAGGTCAAGCGGTGGATGTCGCCGGGTTCCAGTGCCTCAGGTTCCTTTAGGAAACCATAGGAGGTCTGGATGGCCCAGTTTTTATTGGGCAGATAACTCAGCCTGCTGGAATACGCCGTATTCCACTCGTCCCAATCGAAGTCGTAGCGGTTCTCGTCCGGCTCCTTGCCGTTGAACACCGAGCCTTCCAACTGCCACTTGTTCTTGTAGATGAGTCCTGCAGTGGCGACGCCGAAGGCAATGTGGGTGGAGTCCTGCATGTGGTGTCCCAGGGGAGCGTCCGGGTTGAGAAAAGCGGAATACCGGTGTGGAAAGGCGACCGGCCCCAGGGCAGGTTCCCCGACGGGGGCGGCGTAGAGCCTTAGCAGGGTGTCGTCGTTCACCCGGTGGTAATACTGGGCGGAGAGCTCCATGAAGAAATCATGCGGGTGCTGCCGGTCGATCAGGGGCTCGTCGTTGAATGTCTCACCGGTCTGGAAGAGGACGGGGTAGCCGCGTTTTCCGACGGTCAATGGTTCCAGCGACAGCATGGCCCGAAACTGGGCGACGCCGCTTTTGCCGACTGGTGTTGCGGCGGAGCCCATGATCCAGTTCTGGCTATAGAAGCCGTTGTCTCCCCGAGGACCCGTGGTGTGGTCGTAATCGGCAAAGGCGCTCCAGTGAAGCATCCCTGTCCAGTTCTGCCGCTGGCCCATCTGCATCAGCATGGGGTTGTCCATTGGAATCCAGCCTGTTCCCGAACCGTCACGGCGCATGTTGGTCATGATGAGTTCCTGCTGCCAGTCCTCCTTCGTCTCCAGTTCGACCGCTTCCATCGGTTCGCCATGGCGTTCGTCCGGTTCTGCCGACGGTTCTTCAGGGGCAGGCGCCTGCGGATGCTCATGCATCTCGTGTTGGGCGATTTCCTCAGCGCCGGTGATTGGAGCCATACTGACGGCAAGCAGCAGAAGGCTGGTGATAAGAAATTTCCGCATGGTTTTGTTCCCAGGTTGCTGATATGAGCTGTATCATAAGCCCCGTAACCGGATGCGGCGTCAAGCGCCTTCCGTTCAGGCTAGCATCGTCGGGACTTGCAAAACATTATCCGGTCGGATACAATTCGATAATTGGCGAATTATAGAGATGGTATTTTTGAAAAACCTGCTCAACATTACCAAGGCCCTGGCGGACGAGAACCGCATCCGCATCCTGCTGCTGCTGAAGGATCAGGAGCTGTGCGTCTGCCAGATCCTCGAAGTGTTCGATCTCGCCCCGTCCACGGTTTCGAAGCACCTGTCGATCCTATACCAGGCGGGTCTGATTGATTCGCGCAAGTGCGGGCGCTGGGTGTATTACCGGCTGGCGGGGGCGGAATCGCCCAGGGAAATCACCGACGCCCTCGCCTGGGTTACCGCGTCGGCGGAGGACGATCCGCAGGCGAAGGCCGACCGCGAGCAACTCAGCAAAATTATTTGTCTGCCCCCGGAGGAACTATGCAAGTTACAGGCCGCAAGATGAACATTCTCTTCCTCTGCACCGGCAACTCGTGCCGCAGCCAGATGGGAGAGGGCTATACCAACGCGCTGAAGGGCGATGTTTTCCAGGCATATTCCGCCGGTGTGCGGGCGCAGGATCATGTCGATCCCCGCGCCGTTGCCGTGATGAAAGAGGACGGCGTGGATCTTTCCGCCAACCGTCCCAAGACGCTGGACGATCTGAAAGACGTTGAGTTCGACGTTGTGCTGACCGTGTGCGACAACGCCAACGAAACCTGTCCGGTGTTTCCCGGTAAAACCAACCGCGTCCATCATAGCTTCGACGATCCCCCGAAGCTGACGCAGGGTATGTCCGACGAGGAGGCCCTGCCCGTCTACCGCCGGGTGCGCGACGAGATCAAAGCCTTCGTCGAAGCCCTGCCCGAATCTTTGAATATGGCAACCCAGAAGGAGAATGCCCATGCCGTCCACCCGCGTTCACATTAACCTGCCCGTGGCGGACCTCGACGCGTCCGTGCGGTTTTACGAAACCGTGTTCGGCGTTGCGCCCACCAAGCGCAAGCCGGACTACGCCAACTTCCGCCTCGACGATCCCGCCCTACACCTGGCGCTGGTCCTTAATCCGGCGCTCAAGCCGGAGTCCATGCACGACGCCCACGGCCGCCACTTCGGCATCGAATTGTTTGCCGATGAGACGCTGGCCGACTGGAAAACGCGGGTGAAAGCCACCGGAATCCTGCCGAGTCTGGAAGAGGAGGACGTCATCTGCTGCTACGCCGTGGCCGATAAATTCTGGCTGGAAGACCCGGACGGCAATGCGTGGGAGTTCTGGGTGCGCCACGACGACGAGGGCGCAACCCTGTTCAGTTCCAACGAGGCGGACGCCTGCTGCGCCCCGGCCCCGGCGGCAAAAGCCGAACAACCGGAAGCCGCCGCCTGCTGCCCCGCCACCGTCAAAGCCAGCGGCTGCTGCTAGGAAGGAGTCCCTCATGACCGCCGAATCTCCCGCTTGCCGGTTGTCCTTCCTGGACTGCTACCTGACCTTGTGGATCTTTCTGGCCATGGCGCTTGGCGTCGGCCTGGGCGCCGTTATCCCCGGCGTTGAGTCCTTCATCAACCGGTTTCAAATGGGCACCACCAACGTGCCCATCGCTATCGGGCTGATCCTGATGATGTACCCGCCGCTGGCAAAGGTCCGCTACGAGGAACTGGGCGAGGTGTTCCGCGATGTGAAGCTGCTGGGCGTCTCGCTGTTGCAGAACTGGGTCATCGGCCCCGTCCTGATGTTCCTGCTGGCCATCACGTTTCTGGCGGACATGCCCGAATACATGGTCGGCCTCATCATGATTGGCCTGGCGCGATGCATTGCGATGGTCATCGTCTGGAACGATCTGGCTCGCGGCGACACCCAGTATGCCGCCGGACTCGTCGCGTTCAACAGCATCTTCCAGGTCTTCTTCTACAGCATGTACGCGTGGTTCTTCATCACCGTCCTGCCGCCGCTGTTCGGATTGCAGGGGGCCATCGTGGACGTGAGCATCATCGAGGTGGCCAAAAGCGTGATGATTTACCTGGGCATCCCCTTTGCCGCCGGGATGCTCACCCGGCTTGCCATGCTGCGGCTGAAAGGCGGGGACTGGTACGATAATGTGTTTATTCCCCGCATCAGCCCCATCACGCTGGCGGCGCTGCTGTTCACCATCGTGGTGATGTTCAGCCTGAAGGGCAACCTCATCGTGGAGATCCCGGTGGATGTCGTCCGCATCGCCATTCCGTTGGTGATTTACTTCGTCGTGATGTTCTTCGTCAGCTTTTACATCGGGCGGAAAATCGGTGCTGATGACGCCAAATCCACCACCCTGGCCTTCACGGCGGCGGGCAATAATTTCGAGCTTGCTATCGCCGTTGCCATCGCCGTCTTCGGCATCCACTCCGGCGCCGCCTTTGCGGCGGTGATTGGCCCCCTGGTCGAGGTGCCGGTCTTGATCGGTCTGGTCACTGTGGCGCTGAGGTTGCAAAGATCGCCAAAAATTATTGCCAGAGAGGCATAAACCAGAGAGTCATAAAATTGTAAAGCAAACTGAACTTTTTCAGAGCATGAATAATTCCTCGCAGACTTGAGATAAGGCTTGATAAGGTTTTCTGCCTGAACAAGAGTTTACCCGTCATTGTGCAATTCCGAATGGCACTTGTCTGTTTGCTGAGGGCGGAAGGTCCTTGAATTAGGTTTGGAGGAATACCCTTGTCAACGGACGCCGACCCGGTTGAAAAAGGCGGCGCTGGATAGCCCCAGGAGTGTCTGCGATCGATGGACCTGAGGAACCTGAAAATTAATTCGCATCTTTTTTATAATAATTGTTTTTATATTTATATAAACTGAAGAAAGCAGGGGAACCGGGAAGTCAGGGGGAAACATGACGGATTTTGGGGTGTATAGCGGCCAGCAGACGCCGATATGGCTGTTACCGGGCAATGGCGGCGGCAGTGACAACCGTAACGGCTTTGGTGATACGGACGGCAGCGTGGATTTCGGCGGTTTCAATATGCCGGATGTGAACATGGCAGATATTGGCGTCGGGTTCGGCCTGGCCGGAACCATCGCGGGTCTGACCGGCTTCGGCTTGCCAGCGGCCATAGGTCTGAATGCCCTTGGCTCAGCCATTTCGAAAACAAGCGATGATGAGACGACGTTCTCATCCGATGTTCAGGCGGTTGCCAACCCCGGCGCGGCGATTGCAGAAGCACTGGGACTGGATGGCCTGGCCTCGGCCCTCAGCGATCCCATCGGCGCAGTCAGCGGCCTGGCGGAATCCATTGGGAACGCTCTCTCCGGCAAATCGGAAGATTCCCCGCCCACCGGTGAAACAGCCGGTGCCACAAACAATGCGGACACCGGCAGCGAAGCAGCCAACAGCGCAAACGGCCAGGGTGAAACCGGCGATGCCGCCGGAGCCGGTAAAGGTGAAGGCAAGGGCGACGCGGCAGGATCTGACGGGGCCGGCAATGGTGACGCGGGCGGCAATGGTTCCGGCGATGGCGGCGGCGAATAACCGGCGCTAAAAAGCCCGCCTGCAGGGGCGGGCCGTTCACACTTTGCACACGCTGAATGCTAGAATATGACGCCGAAAAGCTGGCGGACCTTGCTGAGGACTTCGCGGGCAGTATTCATCACGGACCCCATCAGGCCGCCGCCCAGGGCCAGGCCAATGATGGTCCCCGCTGCCCAGGCTTTGGAGAGCCTGAGAAGGGGCCAGGCCACAAGGCCAGCCAGTCCGCCGCCCACGGTGCCGTAGATGCCACCTTTGATGGCCGCCTTCGGCACGTCCACCACCGTGCTGGTGGTCAGATCAAAGAGTGAGTTGGTTTTGCCGATAAACGAATCAACCGGCTGAATGCCCGTCCGGGGAACATGCAGGGGCGACTTCAGCGAGAATCCCCGTTTCCCCATGCTGCGGCCTTCCTTCAGATCGAAGGACGTCGCCACATGGGCCGGCTTCTGTTGAAGCTGATCCAGCAACTGGCGGTAGGTCGGTCCGGGTTGTAACGCGGATGCGGACATGGTCCTTGCAAGCTCCCGTAAATTACCCCTGAGTCATCTCGTATTCGAGTCGTCATTATAACAAAAACACTCAAGCCCCGCTTGTGCGGATATATCCGAATTCAATCCCGGTTTGTTACATTTCCTTACATCACCTCGCATTCTGGCTTAAAATGAAACAGGTAACTGACAAGATCATCTTCTTGCGAGAACCATAGATGGCCCTTCTCCAACTGGATTCCCTGCTGACCCGCTTCGGCACGCCGGTGGCGGTTGCCGACCGGACAGGACAACTCCTGCTGGCCAACGCCGCGGGGCGGGTCCGCTTTCAGCAGCTTCCCCAGGCGCTGGCCTCCCTGGCAACCCTGGACGGCAGCCCTTTGACGCTGGCACACTTTCTGGATTCCCTCTCCCCGGTCTCCGTCGAAGCCGGCGATCAGGTCATTCGCCTGGCGCCGATCCGGCCCGATGAATTTCCCGATCGGTTGCCCGAAGGGGGCATACTGCTGGAGTGGCATCCCATCAGCACCGGCGAGGAGCTGGACATTCTCCGCGAAGTCAGCGAGGCGGTCAACTCCTCCCTGATCCTGGAGGACATTTTCGAATCCCTGGGCGATGTTCTGCACCGTTACATTCCCTACCGGGAAGTCAGCATCGTGATTCTCGATGACAGCCAGAACGGGATCAAAATCCTTGTCAGGATTCTCGAAGACGGCACCCTGGAGATCACCGGCGAGAACAATGCCTTCGCCGGGTATGACGCCGTGGTGGACACCTTGCTGCGAAACCCGGTTCCCGTCGTCTACGGCAACAACGACCTGCCGGATTCGGTGGTTTTCCTGCCGGAAACGGCTTCCGCCATCGTGGTTCCCCTCATCAACAAGGGGGTGGTCATCGGCCTGATTGCCATGGCCTCCGGCTACGGCAACCTGTTCCAGCCGTATCACCAGAAACTGCTGCGGCAGGTCTCGGATCAGGTGGCCGTCGCCGTGGAAAACGCCAAGCTTTACTGGCAGACCCAGGCGCAGGCGGGCCGCGAGTTTCTCATCAACCAGCTCACCAAAGCCATCCGCCAGACCCTGGATATCGAAGAAATCCTCGGCACCGCCGCCCAGGAACTGGGAAAGGTCACCGGCGTCAGCCGCTGCTTTATCCAGTATTTTCCCGAAGAGGGCGGCCTCCAGATTTATGATTACATCCTGCCGGGCGTGGCACCCGTGCCTCTCGACGAACTGACCACCCTGGGGCTGGAGCGCCGCATCTATGACACCCGGCTCCAGTCCGTGGCCGAAAGGCTTTCAGATGAAAGCCGCCGGGAGGAAGTCCTGCAGGAGGCGTTCAATCCCTTCGTCCTCAACGATATCCGCGATTGTCCGCCGTTCCTGTCCGGCGAGTTGTTTTTTGAGCAGCACCGGATCAGGTCGCTGGCCGTCTTTCCCATCCTGATCCGGGATCGCATGGTGGGAACCATCACCCTGCACCAGTGCGACGCCTATCGGGTCTGGATTGTGGAGGACATCGAGCTGCTCAAGGCGATTGCGGAACACCTGGGCGTGGCGCTTCACCAGGCCAAGCTTTTCATGGAACTGGAGCAGCAGAAGAACACCCTGGAACAGACGCTGGAAGAGCTGAAACAGGCCCAGATCTATCTCATCCAGTCGGAGAAAATGGCCATGCTCGGCCAGTTCGTCGCCGGGATCGCCCACGAGGTGAACACCCCGCTCGGAACGATCACCAGCAACAACGACACCATGCGCAGCTGTGTTGAAAAATTAAAGAAAGAGGGTCCAGGCGACTCGAAATGGCTGAAGACCATCGAGAACCTTCTGGGCATCAACCGAATGGCCTCGGACCGCATCCAGGAGATTGTCCGGAACCTGCGCAACTTCGCCCGTCTTGATGAGTCCGAGTTGAAGACCGTCAACCTGGAGGAAAACATCGACAGCACCCTGCTGCTGCTGAAGAATAATCTCCAAAAAGCCCGTATCCGGGTGGAAAAGGACTTTCCCGAAGACATGCCGCCGGTGGAGTGTTTCCCCGGCCTGCTCAACCAGGTATTCATGAACATGCTGGTCAACGCCATGCATGCCATTGGCGAACAGTCAGCGGGTGGAAAGACCGGCGGCCTGATCCGCATCGAGGTTTCCGGAGTGGCGGATACAGGCGTCATCAGCGTGACTATCCGCGACAATGGCAAGGGGATCGCCGAGAAGCACCTGGCCCGGATTTTCGATCCCGGCTTCACCACCAAGGGTGTGGGGGTTGGCACGGGGCTGGGGCTGGCGTTGTGCTTCAAGATCGTGGAAAAACACCAGGGACGCATCGACGTGGAAAGCCGGGTGGGTGAAGGCACGGCCATGAAGGTGACAATCCCGGTAAGCCAGCGCAAAAAATAGGGGACGGGCAAGCCCTTCTCAAGATATCTTTTGACGCTATGATGGGGTAACATATTTCGTCTTGCGTTGATGGAAACAGGATCGATGGAAGTGATACAGGACAGTCAGGAGCAACAGAAGCGTCTGTTCACCCCCCGGACGGACTTTTGCGGAGAGTTGGCCGCCACGGATATTGACCGGCAGGTCACTGTCAACGGCTGGGTCCAGGTCAGCCGTGATCTGGGCGGGATTATCTTTATCGAGGTCCGCGATCGCAGCGGCCTGCTACAGCTTGTAGCCGATCCCACCAAAAACCCGGAAGTGCATGAAATATTCAACACCCTGCGCCACGAGGACGTGATTTCCGCCACCGGTACAATCACCCGCCGCCCGGAAGATACGGTCAACCCGGAGCTTTCCACGGGCCAGATCGAAATCTACCCGGACACGGTCGAAGTCATCAGCCGCTCCAAGGTCCTGCCTTTCCAGATTGACGGGGAAGCCGACAGCGTGGACGAGCTGGTCCGCCTGAAATACCGGTATCTTGACCTGCGGCGGCCCAAAATGTTCCGTATCTTCGAGTTGCGCCACCGGATCAGCCAGGCGGTTCGCAATTACCTGAACAACCAGGGTTTCCTGGAACTGGAAACACCCGTTCTCATCAAGGCAACCCCTGAAGGGGCAAGGGATTATCTCGTCCCCAGCCGGGTGCATCCTGGCGAATGTTACGCCCTGCCCCAGTCGCCGCAGATCTTCAAGCAGTTGTTCATGGTGTCCGGCATGGAGCGTTACTACCAGATCGCCCGCTGCTTCCGCGACGAGGATCTGCGGGCTGATCGTCAGCCGGAATTCACCCAGATCGACATGGAAATGTCCTTCGTTACCCAGGACGACGTGCTGGCCCTGACCGAGGGGCTGATCCGGGAAGCCTTCGCCGTGGCCGGGGTGGATGTGAAACCGCCGTTCCGCCGGATGCCCTGGAAAGAGGCCATGAACCGCTACGGCTCCGACAAGCCGGATCTGCGCTACGGCCTGGAATTCGTGGATCTGACCGACGTCTTCGTCAACAGCGGCTTCGGCGCATTCCAGGGGCCTGCCTCCACCGGGGGCGTGGTGAAAGCCCTACGGGTGGAAGGCGCCGCCTCATACAGCCGCAAGGAACTGGACGATCTGCAGTTGCAGGCAAAACAGTACGGCGCCAAGGGGCTGGCCTATATCGTCTACAGCGAGGAAGGCCCGAAATCCCCCATTCTCAAGTATTTCAGCGAGGAGGAAAAGGCTGCCATCGTGGAGAAGACCGGTGCCCAGACCGGCGACGTGGTGTTCTTCATGGCCGACGCATTCGTGAAGGGCTGCACGGTGCTGGGTCGCTTCCGCGAGCATTTTGCCCGGCGCCACCAGCTGATCGACACTTCCCTCCACGAGCTGCTCTGGGTCGTGGACTTTCCCATGTTCGACGTGGACGAGGAAGGCAATCTTTCCCCCAATCACCATCCTTTCACATCCCCGCGCCCGTCGGATATCGGCCTGCTGGATACGGACCCGGCCAACGCCCATGCCCTGGGCTACGACCTGGTCTACAACGGCAACGAGATCGGCGGCGGCTCCATCAGGATTCACCAGAAGGAGCTTCAGGCGAAGATCTTCAAGATCCTGGGCCTCAGCGACGAGGAAGCCCGCCAGAAGTTCGGCTTCCTGCTTGAGGCGTTCGAGTACGGCACACCGCCCCACGGCGGTCTCGCCCTCGGCTACGATCGGATCGTGGCCCTGCTTGCCGAAACGGAGAGCATCCGTGACGTCATTGCGTTTCCCAAGAACAACCACGCTTTCTGCCCTCTTACGGAGGCGCCTTCGGCTCCCAACGCGGAACAGTTGCAGGAACTGCACATGAAGTGGGACATCCGGCAACCCGAAAAGAAAGAGCCTGCACCCGCCCAATAGGTTTAAAAGACCAGGATGCGACCCGGCTCAGGGATCTGCGCTTTACATTTGTGACATTTTATTAAACTTTCGGTATATTCATGCCGATATTCTTTCTGCATGCAACTATAATCAGGGCAAGAGACTGAAGAACGTCCGGTACGTCAGGGGGACGGATTCTCCGGGCAGTGAGGATCGCCGGATGCGAAGGAGTGATGAAATGCGATACCGCTATGGTAACAGTTTGATTGAGTATGCGTTGCCCCTGGCCGTGTTTTTCATGGCCGGCCTGGTGCTGATCATGGTATCCGACCTGCCGGATCGGTTGTCACGGTTCATAACGGATACGATGAACGGCACGCAAGACGGTGGCACGATCAATGTCCAGCCCTTGGGAACCCTGGCTTCGGGCCAGGGATATGCCATTGAAACCACTGGCGGCGCCGGATACGAAGCCAGGGTTCCAGGCAGCGGTGACTCCAGTGACGGTTATGGCAGCACGGAAACCGCCGGCGGTCTGGGGGATCAACAGACTGGCCAGGGAGGCCGCGATAACCGGCTGAACAGGATCGCCGACGATTTGCGGGATAAAAACCCCGAACTGGCCAACCTGGTGACCCAGTTGGCCAACCTGGGCCATGACGCGGCCCGGCTCCAGAAAGAAATGCCCAATATTGCCCTGATAGGGACCGCCAATGCCGAGAAAATCATGGATATATACCGTCAACTGAAGGGGGCAGGCGGTATTCTCGAACAGTTCAAGGCCAAACTCGACGCCGTGATGGCATCCAACCCCGACGCCGCCACACGGGCCAAGATCCAGGCCGAGGCGGATCGTATCATCGCCATCATCGAGCGGATCGAGGTTCAGTATGATCTGAGCGACGACCTCCTGCTGGAACCCCAACCCTACGACGCCTATCAGGACAGGCTTTATGCCCGTGAAGAAAGAATGGGACGGGGTAGCGGCACGGTCAGCACCTCCGGCGGGGATGCGACCGGTACTGAAACCGGCTCCAACAACACCTGCTCCCAGGGTGGCAACCAGAGTTCCTGCAACCAGGATTCCGACGGTGACGGCCAGACCTCCGGCGGAAACCAGGGGCAGGGCCAAGGCCAGGGACAGGGCGGCGGCGGCGGGTAAGCCCGATCACAGGATACGGCGGAATTCGGCCCTAACCCGCCTCAGGGCAAGCCTGGATTTTAAGGCTTCGTTACAAAGAGAGGGCAGGAATCAATTTTTTCTGAAATATACCGATTATTCCCGTACGTGACCATGAGAAGAGAGCAGAAGAATGTTTCCCCTGAACTGGCGAACGGCAAGAACCGGCAACAGCCTGATTGAGTACGTGCTGCCCCTGGCGGTTTTCACCTTTACGGGGATCGTGCTGGTGTTTGCCGTTGGTGTTCCAAGAAAATTCCAGAACTTGCTGAGCAATACGATGAACGGGAGTATTGAAGGCGACAGTATCGTCGTCGCGCCCCTGGGCAGTGGCATGGTTGAATCTGCAGTTGAAACTACGGCAGGAAGGGCAAGTGATGGCGAAGGTATTCCCTTTAGGCCGGTTCAAGGAAATGGCGGCGGCAGCGCTTTTGATTCAGTAGCGGAAACCGCGGGCGGCCTTGGCACACAGAATCGGCCAGAAGCCAGCAGCCAGAGATTGAACCGGTTGGCCAGCCAGCTGGAGCGTGACGGTGCCGATCCGCAGCTGGTTTCCCTGATTACCCGGCTGGCAAACCGAGGGCATGAGATTGCCCGTGCCGAGTCCTCGATGCCTAAGTTTGCGGATATCAACAACTCCCAGCAGTTGTATGACGCCTTGCAGTTAATTAAGGGCGATACGGGCCTGAAGGGCCAGCTTGATAATGATTATCAGACACTCGCGAACTACCTGGCCGCCCATCCGGAAGTGGCCGAAAGATACCCCGGCGCCTTTGCCCGGATTAACCAGGAAGTGGCCAAGATCAACGGCTATGTGGACAGCCTGCAGATCGACAGCAGCGAGGTCCAGGTTAATGGCTATATTGACCCGTATTACGGTGCATACGGTGGCAGCTACTACGGCGAACCAATGGTGACCGGCAACCTGAAAATCAGCGGAGGCAACGCCGAAGGCGTTGAGGGAAGCTCAAACACCGTCTGCACGTCCGGCGGAAACACCGCCAGTTGCGTGCAGGATTCCACCGGCAACAACACGACCTCCCAAAGCACCACCACGACGCAGGGTGGCGGCGGTTAACTCCGCTGGATTCCCCATCTTGACAGGTTGACAGGCTGGCGGTGGATTCCCGCTTTCGCGGGAATGATAGGATTGAGCGGGAATAGCAGAATCGGCATTGGGTTGAAATAAAGCCCCCAATCGTTATTCCGGCAGAATACGGGGGCGCTCCTCGAAACAGGATTAGGGCCAAACGACATTTAAACCTGAAACACGTTCTCTGCCGTCATTCCCGTCCCTGCCTTCGCAGGGATAAATTCCAACGGGAATCCATTCCCCGCATTTCCGGTCAATGGATTCCGGCTCACCCATATTCCTTGTTCAAGGGCTATCGGCGTCCGGAATGACACCGGTTGATTTATTAAATGTCGATTGCTCTTTAATGGCGGATCATTTCCTGGAGCTTGCTCTTCTGCTGAGGGTTCAGGATCTTCTTCTTGTGCATGAAGACCCGTGTGGCCTCGTTACGCAACTGTTCCTCGTTCTTGTGAAGACGAGACTGGATCATCATGACCTGCTGCTCGTTGGCGTTGGGATCGTTGAGCAGACGGCGCAGTTCCTCGCGATCCTTTTCAATCTGGGGCTGAATGCGGCTGTAAGTCTGCCGCCATTCATTCTCCAGCCGGTTAATCTCGTAGCTCTGTCCGGCGCTCAGGCCCAGCCGGTTCCAGTTGACCGTATGTTCCGCCATCGACGGGGACGCAAACGCCAGGGCAAGGGCCAGAGCCAGAAGGCTGTTGAGGGCCTTGCCTGCGGGGAACCGGGGGATTGTCATGCCTGTCTCCATCATATGTCTCACTCTATCTCGAAACATCCTCGACACAACTGTACATGAAATCAAAGGCGTCAGCCTCGTTGGGCAACGGACTGTGGCAGTAGTTCATCACATACTCCTCGGCGGTGGGAATATGGGAAACCTCCAGCCGGCTGGCCAGATAGCGCTCCGAGTCGTACTCTGCCTGCACAGTGGGAGCGGATGGCGCGGGCTTGGCGGCGGCACGAACCTGTTTTCTTTCATCTCCCAGGTAGGTGTCCCTGCGGGCGGACTCCGAGGCCGACGCCATGCGCAGGCCCGTATCCGGCTTGAAAACCATGGTCGCTCCCGTACCGGCGGAAAAACCGCCCAGATCTGAATCGTTGTTGCGGGAGCGGCCCACTGTTTCGTTCCGCTCGTCGGAGGCTGCAACGGTCTTCGCAAGCCTGTCCGCCATCGGCGCCGTATCAGCCTCCTCTTTCTGACGAAGCTCGTTGCCTTCCAGAGCTTCTCTCAGGGGAGCATCGGCAAGCTGACGGGCAGGAGCACCGGCCTCGGACGCCATCATTTCCGCATCCTTGGACTTTGCCCCGGCAGGGGCGCTTGCCAAGAGGGATTCGGCTTCTTTCCGCACTTCCGCCGGGAGAGGTTCCGCGGTAGCCACGCTCTGGCCGACTTCGGCATTGCGGGCCATCTGCTGATCCGCCGGATTGCCGGCGTAGACCGCAAACAGCAGGACCGCCGCCGCGGCTGCCGGAACGGCGATCCAGGACTTTCTGAACTTCGTGATGGGAACGGCTTTTTCGTCCTGCTCCTGCCGGAACCGGTTCATGACGGCCTCGGTCACGTCAATGTCGCAGGCTTCCTCCATCCGGTAGCTGTAGGTGCGCACCGTCTCGGAAACCGCCGAGAACGCGGCAATGAGCCGGGTGGCTTCGGGCGCCCCGTGGAGCCAGCTTTCGAGTTCGGAAATCTGCGGATCGTCGTCGGCAAATTCGCCGTCGGCATACGCACAGAGAAGACCTTCGTCGAATGAGGGGGGCGCCTTGTCCTCGCGGACGGCCTGATCCGCCTCCAGGCGGGACTGAATGGCTGCCCAGATGCCGTCATCACTGTCGGCGGCCTGCGGATCTTCTTCCGGGGCGGCATTCTGCCGGTCCGCATATCCCGACAGGATCTGATCCATCAGATTCGGCTCGATCGAATCCGGCATGTCCTGTGGTTGTTGATCCCGGTCTGACATTACAGTTCTTTTCCTTTGATATAAGGCTCAAGGACTTCCTGGAGCTTCAAACGCGCACGGGCGAGCCGTGATTTGACAGTGCCCAGGTTGGAATCGGTCAAGCTGGCGATTTCTTCGTAGCTTAACCCCTGTATTTCTCGTAGGACGATGATTGTTCTGAAATGTTCCGGCAGGCCCTGAATTGCCTCGCGGATCTTTTCATCCAGTTCGCCCGACAGGATGCTTTTTTCGGGGGCGGCGCTCTCGTCCGGGATGTCGCGGGTGCCCCGGTCCTCGTCCTCGTCTCCGTAGGAGATGTCCATTGAAACCGTGTTTAGGCGGCGCGGCTCCTTGCGCAGCTGGTCGTAGAACAGGTTGGTGATGATGCGGTTCAGCCAGTACTTGAAGGTTTTGGGATTGCGCAGCCCGTGAATCGAGCGGCACATCCGCAGCAGGACGTCCTGGGTCATGTCGTGCAGGTCGTTGCGGTGGGGGGCCAGGTGATAGAGGGCCAGGTAAACGGTTTTCTGGTTGCGACGCACCAGCTCTTCCAGCGCCGCCATTGAAGCGCCGGACGTTCCGCCGGAAGCGCCTTGTTGCTGGGCCATCACGACCAATTCTTCCGTGGAGAGCTGCCGCAGATTCTGTTTCGTCGAGGTGCCGGAGGACTGTCCTGCCAAGACGGGGACTCCTTCATTGTGACCGCCTGAATGCCAAACCATTTTATCACAGGCGGGTTTGATTGCAGACGATCTCAGGACCTGGGCCTAGGCCCCATCGACATTCGGCCCTCAAACGTGCTGCCTGCGTTGCTTCCGCTGCTCGGTCAGTCACGTATTGCAGATACGCTCCTTTCCTGCGCTGCACGCGCCTTGGCACCCCGTTCGATTGCCTGAATGTCGATGGGGCCTAGTCAAGCCCTTTCCGGCGCGATTCCAGTTCCAGCCGGAAGCATTCGTTGATGAGCTTGACCTCGGTTTTTTCCGGGAGATCCTCGAACTGGACGGATACGAGATAGACGATTTCATCGTTAAGCCGCTCGTTGCGGCTTTCCTCCGTATGGACCACCCGTGCCTTCAGGGCGAGCAGTTCCTCATCCACCTCAAAGCGCAGCAGCAGCTCTTCTCCGGCCACGAAAGGCCGGGCGGAAAGAAACCGCAGCCCGCCACCGCTCAGGTTGAGGGTCTTGCAGATCACCGGCCCCCGCTCCCCCGACAAACCGGGACGGGTCCGCTCCACCTCGACATCGCGTTCCACTTGGAGGGGGCGCATGACGGGCACCCGCACATGCTGGCGCTCCTGGATGAACTCGTAGGTCATATCCGGCGGCAACGAGAGCCAATAGCCGTACAGGCCGTGCTGCTGACTTTCACGGATTTCCGGGTAGAATACCAGCTTGCCCTGCTGGCTGAAAACCGTGGCGCGGATATCCGCGCCGGGTTTCAGGGCCTTGAGCAACTCCTCGCGGATGACGGGCGGCGGGTCAATGAGAATCCGCGGACACCCCTGAAGTGCGTCCAGGTCCTTGATGTAGCTCTCGAATGACTCTTCCTTCTCTTTTTTGCCACCCGAATCTTCCAGCCATACGGTGACTTTGAGCCGTTGGCCGATTGTCAGGAGTTTTTCAGGTTCCACTGGTCCTCAGATAGAGAGAAGATGGTACGGGACAGTCAGGACTATTCAAGAATGGATTCGATGGTTTTGGCTTCGGATTCCGTCTTCGGGTTCGGAACGGTGGCGTTCCGGCGAATGTAGAACCGCAGAGCCTCACGAATCAATTCGCTGCGCGAGCGCTGTTCTTTCTCCGCAACCTCGTCGATGCGTTTCAAGAACTCGTCCTTCATGGAGATCAGCACTCTGGCCATAAGTGATATTTCCTCCTCCAACACATATTTATTCCAGAGATAGTATATACGAGATGCTAAAGGAATGTCCAACAAATTTCAAGGACTTTCGCAGGTTTGCGGCGTCGCGGCGAAAGAAAGAGGGCGGATCATGCCGGTATGGGGCATGATCCGCCTGTGACAATTTGTGAACTGCTTCGCCGCATCCCAAAGGACCGGCGGCTCCTACACGAGGAAGGAAACCAGCAGAAGCGCCACGATATTCAGGATCTTGATCACCGGGTTGATGGCCGGACCGGCGGTATCCTTGTAGGGATCGCCGACCGTATCGCCGGTAACCGCCGCCGCATGGGCCGGAGAACCCTTGCCGCCGAGGTGGCCGTCTTCGATGTATTTCTTGGCGTTATCCCACGCGCCGCCGCCGGAGGTCATGGAGATGGCGACAAACAGACCGGTGACGATGCTGCCGACCAGCAGGCCGCCGATCATCTTGACCGAGGCGTAGGTTTCCGGCGGGGCCAGATTCCCCAGAAACATCAGCACGATGGGTGCGGCCACCGGCAGCAGGGCCGGGACCATCATCTGCTTGAGGGCGTCCTGGGTCACGATGTCCACGCAGCGTGCGTAGTCCGGCTTCTCCGTGCCTTCCATGATGCCGGAGATTTCCTTGAACTGGCGCCGCACTTCCTCAACGACCTTCCCGCCGGTTCTGCCGACGGCTTCCATTGCCATCGCACCGAACAGGTAGGGGATCATGCCGCCGATAAAGAGACCGATGATGATGTACGGGTCTTTCAAGGAGAACATGGCTTCCAGGGAAGCCATGTCCGCCAGGCGCATGGCAGCCAGGTTGACGGCTTCGCCGCCCGCTTCCACCACCTCGATTGCCGCGGCGTTGAGGTCCTGCAGGTAGGACGAGAACAGCACGACGGCGGCCAAACCGGCGGAACCGATGGCGTAGCCTTTCGTCACGGCCTTGGTGGTATTCCCAATGGCGTCCAGCGGGTCGGTCACGCTGCGCACCGCATCGCCCATATCCGCCATCTCGGCAATGCCGCCGGCGTTGTCCGTAATGGGGCCGTAGGCGTCGAGGGCGATGACGATGCCCGCCATCGAGAGCATGGCCATACCGGCAATGGCGATACCGTAGATGCCCGCCATAATGAAGGAGAGAAGGATACCGGCGCAGATCACGATGACCGACGCGGCGGTGGCCTTCATACTGACGGCCAGACCGGCAATGACGTTGGTGGCATGACCGGTTTCCGAGGCGCGAGCCACGGAACGGACCGGTTCATGCTCGGTGGAGGTGTAGTAGTCCGTGATCCAGAACAGGGCCAGCGTGACCAAAATCCCCACCGCGGCAGCACCGGAGAGATTGACGTAGGTAATGCCGCCGAAACCCTCGTTGTACCATAGGTAGGAGGCGCAAACGATGAGGATCAGGGCCACCGCAATGGCGGTGTACAGCCCCCGGTACAGGGCTTTCATCGGGTTGTTGTCCTTGCCGATCTTCACCACGAAGGTCGCCAGGATGGAGGCGATGATGGACAGGCCACCCAGCGCCAGCGGGTAGGTAATGGCGTCCAGGTGGTTCGGGTCGCCGCGGAACAGCAGATCGCCCAGGAACATGGCGGCCACGGCGGTAACAGCGTAGGTTTCAAACAGGTCGGCGGCCATCCCGGCGCAGTCGCCCACGTTATCGCCCACGTTATCCGCGATGACGGCAGGGTTACGGGGATCGTCCTCCGGAATTCCCGCCTCCACCTTGCCCACGAGGTCGGCACCAACGTCAGCGGCCTTGGTGAAGATGCCGCCGCCGAGACGGGCAAAAACGCTGATGAGGCTGGAACCAAAGGCCAGGCCCACAATGGAGGGGAAAATGGCCTGCGGGTTTTCAGTCATTTGGGTCAGCCAGTAGAAGCCGGTGACACCGAGCAAGGCCAGGCCGACCACCAGGATGCCGGTAACGGAGCCGCCCTTGAAGGCGACGTCCATGGCGGCGGGCATGCCGTTTCTCGCCGCCTCGGCGGTACGGACGTTGGCTTTTACCGAGACGAACATCCCGATGTAGCCTGCCAGACCGCTGAGAAATGCGCCGAGGACGAAGCCGCCGGACATAAACAGGCCGTAGAGGGCGCTCTCTTTTTCACTGGCGAAAGCGAAAAACAGGATGACGGCGAGAACGACCGCCGCCGCAAAAATGGTCTTGTACTGGCGATCCATGTAGGCTTTGGCGCCTTCCTGGATGGCGCCGGCAATTTCCTGCATCCGCTCGTTGCCCGCGTTTTGCTTGAGAATCCAGCCGCGGGTGATGAACCCGTAGCCGATGGCAACGAGGCTGCAAATCAATGCAAATACCAGCATGCCAACTGTCGTGTTATCCATGTGCTTCCTAATCTCCTATACCGTAATTTGCTGCGGAAACCCGCTGAGGGACTGGTTTTCCTGTTCCTTTGACCTGCCAGGGGAGTACCGTTGGAACAAGCATTATCCGAAAAACATGCAGCCTGACAACACGAGTTTTGTCAGGAAGGCGGGTAAAAACCCGTAACGATTTACCGATGAGTTTCTGAATCAGTATACGTCCGGCGGGTACGGGGTCAATGAAATATGAAGCTTCGCAAAATAAAACGGACCGATGCGGGGCATGGTCCGTTTTATTTGCGCTCGGCGCGATTCGAACGCGCGACCTACGGCTTCGGAGACCGTCACTCTATCCAACTGAGCTACGAGCGCATCGCATTGGCAGGACGGTTAAAAGTTAGCACCAAATCATCCACAGGTCCAGAGGGGCCGTTCGGCCCCTTGGTTATGGAATCGGGCGTAGAATCCCCGGAAACCGGATTCAGGCGCTCCACTGCGGGAGCCGGCTCTCAAGCCGCAGTTCCGCCGGCACCAGCGACAGCAGGCGTTCGACGGCCTCATCCGAAGGCTCGTAGTGCTCCGAACGCTCCATCAGGTAAAGGAGGTTCTCGACGGCCCAGATCAACCGCCGCGCCCCCTCCTGGCGGTTTCTCACCCGGAGGGTCCGGCGGGCGAAAGATTCCACGGCCTCCACGAATTCCTCCTCGAACCGCTGGAACTGGTAGGGCTGCAGAAAGGAACTGCGGCAGGCGGCATTGAGGATTCTCAACCGTTGCAGGTACTCCTGTTCGGGCTGGGTGGAAAGCAGGGTGTCGAAGGCCACGCGGCTGTTGAGCAGCCTGAGGCCCTCCAGGTGGGTAAAGCTCATCCCTGAGAGTTTCCGTGAAAGATTTCGTTTCCGATGCCGGGTCAATCCGTGGCCCAGGCAGAAATTGCGAGGCTCTGCACAAACGGCCATATTCACACGCTCCAACTCACGAGTTTATCCGTATAACAGGAAATAATAATATTGTATAACGTATATAATATGTGCCAAACCTTGGTGTTTCTAAACGTTCCGGCTTCGCAATGTAAATCTTTGAAAAGCTGCCGGGGTCTGAAAAAACGCCAAAAAGCGGCGCTAAAGCCGCTTTTTGGCAAAAATTGGTCCGGTAAGGTCTATTTCAGCCCTTTGTCGTTGGGGTCCGAAACCTTCTTGAACTGGAAGGAAATCTGCGGGTTCATGACGAGCTTCAGGCTGATCAGCACCGCGGCCCACAGCAGCATGCCCTGGAACAGCCCGATCTGCGGGCCTTCGAATCCTTCAAACACCACGGCGTTCCAGAAAACCATCAGGAAGGCCGAGGGCAGGGCGATAAACAGGGCCAGAAGCCCCAGCATGGCCAGGATGAAAACGATGAGACCGGATAAGCCTTTAATCTGAAAAACCTGCATTTGGCGTTAACCACTCCTCAATACTGCTTCGGGGAGAAAGCCCCTTTATTATACCTGTTTTTTATGGACCGGTTTCTCAGGCCGGTTCCATTGAATTTGTCCCAACGCGCGTAAGCTAACTGATCATCGAGAGGAATTCTTCTTCACTGATTATCTTAACACCAAGTTCCTGGGCTTTCACGTATTTCGATCCCGCTTCTTCTCCGGCCAGCACAAAGTCGGTTTTCTTGCTGACGGAGCCGGATGTTTTGCCGCCCCGTTTTCGGATCAGCGCTTCCGCCTCGGCCCGCTTCAGGGTGGGCAGTGTGCCGGTCAGCACGAACGTTTGGCCTTCGAAGATTTTAGGAATCGATTCATCCTCTGCCGACGGCTGCTGAACCGTGTTGACACCCAGCTCTTTCAGTTCGTGGATAAGGTTGCGGTGTTCCAGATCGGCAAAATAGACCTGGATGCTCTCGGCTACCTGCGGACCCACGCCCTCGATTTCCGTCAGTTTCTCCAGTGTGGCTTCGGCCAGTTCATCGATGCCGGGAAACGCATTCGCCAGCAGGATGGCCGTCTCCTTGCCGACGTGGCGAATCCCCAGGGCGTTGATCAGGCTGGAAAGGGGCCGGGTCTTGCTCGCCTCAATGGCCTTGACGGCGTTCTCGGCGGATTTTTCGCCCATACGCTCCAGCCCCATGAAGTCGTCCATCGTCAGCCGATAGAGATCCGCCGGGGAACTGACCAGCCCCTTGTCCAGCAGTTGCTCCAGCAGCGACGGGCCTATGCCGTCAATGTCCATAGCGCTCTTGCTGACCCAGTGTTCCAGCCGGTTGCGCTGCTGTGCCGGACACCCCGTCCGGTTCGGGCAGCGCAGGGCCACTTCGTCGCCGATTTTCGTGGTGGGAGTGCCGCAGATGGGACAGGTTTCGGGCCGAAGCTCCCGGCGGGCATCGGAAGGACGCTTGGACAGCACCACCTCCAGCACTTCGGGAATGATTTCCGCGGCTTTATGCACCTTTACCGTGTCGCCCTTGCGCACGTCCTTGGCTTCCAGCTCGTCGAAGTTATGCAGGCTGGCCCGCTGGACCGTGGTTCCCGAAAGATTCACCGGCTCCATGATGGCCACCGGCGTGATGACGCCGGTGCGTCCCACGCTGTGCTCGATCTCAATGACCCTGGTTTCCCGGATCTCCGGCGGATACTTCCAGGCCGCCGCCCAACGGGGGCTTTTGGCCGTATAGCCCAGAACGTCCTGCAACCCCAGCGAATTGACCTTGATGACCGCGCCGTCGGTGGCAAAGTTCAGGTCCTTGCGGTGGGTGTCCCAGTGGCGGATGAAGTCGAGAACCGCATTAAGGTCCTTGCAGTGCGCCCGACCGGGGTTGATCTTGAAGCCCAGATCGCTCAGCAGCTCCAGGGATTCCCATTGGGTTCGGGGAACCCGTTCACCAGGGCCTTCCAGAATGCTGAGGCTGTAGAAAAAGGCATCAAGGTTGCGCGACGCCGTGATGCGCGGGTCCAACTGTCGGACAGTGCCCGCGCCGGCGTTTCGCGGGTTGGCAAACTCTTTTTCTCCCTTGAGCTGTTGCTCCTCGTTGAGTTTCAGGAAACTCTCCACCGGCATGAAGACCTCGCCGCGGACCTCCATGCGCCGGGGGATATCACCGGGCCTGCCGGGAGCGCCCGGCGTCGGGAGACTCATGGGAATGCTGTTGATGGTGCGGATATTGCTGGTGATGTCCTCACCGGTCATGCCGTCGCCACGGGTGGCGCCGCGCACCAGTTTTCCGTTCTCGTAGATGAGGGAGACGGCCAGCCCGTCGATCTTCAGTTCGGCCACGTAATCGATGGTTCCCGGCGTCGCGTCGGACTGCCGGTAGAGGCGTTCTTCCCACGCTTTCAGCTCATTTTCGTCGAAGACGTTATCCAGGCTGTACATGCGCGAAGGGTGCCGGACGGACTGGAATTCCTTCACCGGTGCCGCGCCGATCCGCTGGGTCGGGCTGCCGGGCGTGATCAGTTCCGGATGGCGCTCCTCCAGACTGACCAGCTCCCGGTAAAGCATGTCGTATTCGGGATCGGTAATTTCCGGGCGGTCCAGCACGTAGTAGAGGTAGTTATGGCGGTCCAGTTTCCGCCGAAGCTCCTCGATGCGCTTTTCGGCAGCCGCTTTTCCGGTGGTTTCGCTCATATCCGTCAGGGTCAGTTGTTGCGGTTCGCTTCCCATAATACGGGACTATACCGGAAAAATCTGGTTTAATTAAGAGAGTTCCCTCGTTGACTTTGCCCGATTCCCGGCTAAACTGATGGGGAGACTGTGGCTCTGCATGGAGAGGTGTCCGAGCGGTTTAAGGTGCAGTCCTGGAAAGACTGTTCGGGTGATGAGCCCGACGGGGGTTCGAATCCCCCCCTCTCCGCCATAACCCAGCGAAAACAAGAGTTTCCTCCTGAAGCCTTTGGGCCAGGGGGATTTCTTATTTCTGAGAAATCTCACACAAAAAACCGTCAAAACATTTCAACTGGATCAAAAGTGAAACATGGTTTGGGCTCGTTTCTAACCGTGGGTGAAGTCGCGGAAAGGCTTGGGACAACAAGAGTTACAGTTAATCGGTGGTGTCAGTCCGGGAAGATTCCTGCCACTCCGAGGCCATATGGCTCCAAAATCACCTATTTGATTAGCCCTCAGGTAGTTGGGCTTCTGCTAAAAGAGCAGGAAGAAGCCTGCAAAGTGAAACATGAAAGGCCAGCCAAGCCCCATGACGCTCTGTTACAACCGTGGAAGAAGGCGATGGAAAAAGGGCTCTTGACTGGAAAGCCGTTTAGTCCTTTGACCGTCGATTACTACCTTGCCAATGCTAAAGCCTATTTAAAGCGGCATTCTTGCCTGTCTGTGCAGGCTTTCAAGTCAGAGTTAATGCGGATTCCTCCTCACCAGTTCGGGAAACGGTTCAAGTATCACAAGGCGATTGTGTCCTTTGCCAAGTTTCTGATCCAGGAAGGGCAGCTTGATTCCTCGTTCTTGGAGGAAGTAAAGCCCTTGTTTCCGAAACGGAACACTCCCCCGAAGCGGCTAACCGTTGAAGAAGATGCACTTGGAAGGCTTCTGGACGCCTGCAAAACCCCTTATGAGAGACTGATCGTCATCTTGCTTTCAAACACTGGCCTGCGAGTCTCTGAAGCCTGCGCTTTGCGCCTGGAGGACATTGATCTGGAGAAGGGGGTTCTGTCCGTCCAGAAGGGGAAAGGCGGTAAGGCGCGGAAAGTTGGCCTGTCACAAGCGGTTGTCCGGGCCATAGAGGAGCATTTGTCAGAGCATCCTTGCCCAAATGGTTCCAGTCTTTTGTTTTTCGGGGAGACTAACAATCAACAATCCAGATATGCCCTTGGCAGAAAGCTTGAGAACGTAGGAAGACGAGCCGGTGTTAAGGTTTCTCCTCACGCCCTTCGACGTGCTTTCGTCACCCTGAATGCCAATAAAGGCCGCCCACTCCAGATGCTCCAGATGGCATGCGGACATTCGGACATAAAAACGACCATGAGCTATTGCAGAACAACGGAGCAGGAGGTGATTGAGGCGATGAGAATGTGGTAGGATTTCTCACAAAAAATTGAGGAACGGCCATGAATACTCGAACTAAGTCCTCGCTGTTGCTTTCTGCCGTCATTTGGTTAGTCATTCTCGGCAGTGCGTTCTCTGACAATGGATGGCTGACTTTCTATGACAGGCCGGACGAAGCCTTGGAAATCAACTTCGAATCCATTGAAAGGACTCAACCAGGTTTCTTGAGAATGTGGGGGCGAAAGCGTTACAAACAGCCTCAAACAACCGAGGCCACGGGTGAGCAATTCGACAAAATCACTTTTTATTCTGAGTTCGATTGCAGTTCAAAACGTGTAAGAAGCCTTTCCATGCACGTATACATGAATGATTCAGTCATAGACTCCTATGAGAACACAGGAAAATGGAGTTATCCGCCGCCCGACAACTGGAGATGGAGTGTAGGTTCAATTTTTTGTTCTGGGGCTTACGGAACATGGGAAACAGGGGCTTCGAAGGTGTTTTGGGAAGCGATAGATAATCAATCGCTGGCAGAATAGTTCGTCACAAGATCACAAACAGCTAAAACGAGCGTATGCATAGACTTTCTTGTGAAGGACGCTCTGAAGTAACCTTTCACATGCTTTCCATTCGTTCACAAGATCGTTTCGAATTCCGTGATTCAGTGAACAGTAGTCATGGTGAGAACTCACAATGTAAATGCTCATGGCGCGTGAGGTTGCGCCGGATTGTGATCTTGTGAAGGGGTTTCCGTGACGTATTGGCCCCGTGCTTTGCGCTTGACTGCCCCTTCAGCTTCCATGTGGCGGATCAGGTGCCGGACGCTATCGTATGGCAGGCCTGTGGCCTCAGAGATGGCTTTGGGTCCGGTCGGCTCCTGGATTTCTTCTAGGTAAGCCAGGATCTTCCGGCGTTCTTCGCTCATGCCAGAGGACGGGGCTTCCATCTGGAGATGCCAGCGGCAACCATCGGGATCGAACTCGATGACGTGCTTTTCCTCTCCGATGTCCCGGCCCGTGAGCGTCAGGAAGGCGGTGCTTTCATTCCGTGGACGTTGCAACACCCAGATTGCATCTGCCGTGCCGGTGATTCCGGTGCTTCCCAGAACTTCATCCAGGGGGTCGCCAGTTTCGGAAGATGTCTTCCGGGTGTGGTGAACAACCACCACGGACAAGCTCCTGTCCACGGCCAGCCGTTGCAGACTGGACAGGACAAGCGTATCGGCCATGTATGGGTCTTCACTTCGTTTCAAAGTCGGCCTGAAGCGGGCCAGGGTGTCCAGAACCACCAAACGGCAAGCCGGATGACGATCAAGCCATTCTTCAAGGGCTGCGAGTCCCCCGGCCTCGAATCGGGGCATCTGGCATGAGAAGAACAGGGAGTTTGGGGCTTCTTCATCGGCCACTAGTTGCAGTAGTCGATCCTGTAGCCGTCGATGATGGTCCTCAAGGGCTAGATACAAGGCAGATCCCTGAGGAACAGGCCGGTTTCCCAATGCCTGTCCGCCCCGACTTATTGCAAGGCAGACATCGAACGCCAGCCAGGACTTTCCTGTTTTCGGTCGCCCCGCCAGGATGGTCAACCCTTCAGGAAGCAGGCCAGGAATAGCCCACCGTGGCGTGGGGAACTCCAAAGCCATTAGATCCGCCGCCGTGATCGTCTGGATGGTCAGAGGAGACTTCTCGGCAGGCTTTATGCTCTTGATTGCCAGGGAGCCAACGGTGGATAGATCCCTTGGTTCTCTCAATCCGGCGTGCAGTCCGCTTTGAACGGTCGCCTTTGCTTCTCTCGGAGACAGGCCGGAAGAAATTGCAGCATCCATCAGACGGTTTTCGGCTTCTGCCAGGGGAAGTGCGCCTGCCCCGACCAATTGCCCGATGCTGAATGATTGCCGATTGAGGTTGTCGTTTCGGGTTCCCGGAACAGATCCCTCTACCGTGGCGCATGCGCTTGTTAGTGCAGCCTCGGCATATCTTGTCCCCCTGGATGATTTCAATGGGGTTGTCGGGGCAGCAGGGGGCCTCTCATCGGGTTCCCTGGTGAGTAACTCAATCAGCCAGTCTGGAGGATCTGCAACCGGCATATCAGGATCAACCCATCGATAAGCCGTGCCATTGGCATGCTGAGAACCGGGAGCGATGACGTAGCCTCCGGCTCCCCTCACGTCCAAGCCTTCTCCGAGCTTGCGGGATATGTCATTTCGAATGTCTGCCCCGGCAGGATAGCTCAGATACAGATGGAAGCCGTTGCCGGTTGTGGCGGTCAAGGTTTCCGGGATCTCTCCGTTGGCATCGATCAGACGTTCCAGAGAGAGCTTTCCTGTAGGGCCGTCAATGTCGATGACAAGTAAGCCAGAGCGGGGGCCGGTAACTAGTCCGATGTTTGCCTCAGGCCACTCCTGCCACCATCCGGTGAGCTGATCGTCCTCGATGCTTGCGGCATCCGGCCACCCTTTGATGAGGGGGATCTTTCCGTTGCAGGGAAAGACCGGCCAGCCCCAGGCGGCGTATTTTTGAGCGGTTTCATTGCGTTTCATGGTTTTAATCTCCTCTTATCTCTCTTGATACTCTTTACGCAAGCTGGATGGCGTCATCAGAAGACCATCCCGCTTGAGGGAATCCACATTGACTGCCAAGAATTTCCCTTGGTCACGGAGGTAACTCCCGATGCGGTAACGGTGTGCCCAGCCAAGCAACTCCACATAGGCGAGCCCGCTGTGTTGGGTGTTCACCCGTGCGAAGGCGTAAGCGGTCAGCCAGTTCGAGAACCGGTTCTTGGTAACACCAAAGCGGTTATTGTTGCCCTTCGTTGTCCTCAAACCAACCGATTCCCCCGGCCATTGCCAGAAGATGCCCTTGTTCCCCTTGCCGAGAGCGGCTTCCCAATCTGAGAAAACCTTCTCGGCACTCTCTCCGAGATACCGGGACCATGCCACCTTGCCCAGCATGGAGATGCTGTCGGCATCCTGCCGGGTTCTCCGTGAGGACTTGAATCGCTGAACTTGCATCCGGCCCATCTGAGAGATGGCAGTCGATTTCGGGATCTCGATCTGGATCTTGTAACCGGGATAAAGTCGGGCCGCCTCATATTCAGCCCTGAATAGCTCCCAAAGCTCTTCCTTGGTCAGTGCTTTGGATAGAGCTTGTTTGGGAGAGGGTTGTGAGGGATAATGAAATAGTCCGAGTTGCACCGTGCTTGCGTTTTTCATGGTGTTTCTCCTGATTAATAACTTCAAAAAAAGCCCTGGGTTCGTGGCCCAGGGTTTTTCCGTCGGTCAGGAGCGGAAAGATTGTTTAAGTTGTTGCCGCTGCCTGACCTCAGCCCTTTGGCTTTTTTCAGTCTGGCAGAGCAAGGCGGGAGCAATCACTCCCCCCACCGGGGATCATTTATTCCTCCCCCAGGGAGCATTTACTCCCCTATAGGGACAACCTCATATCTTCCATTGTTCTTGTTTAATTTGATCTCGCAGTCAGTGAGTCTTGAGTTAAGAGTTGCCCTAAACTTCTTCCATCCATCGGGATCTAGATGATATTTCGCCTTTATCTGTTCTATCGTAGGGCGTTGGCTCAAGACATAATTGAAACGCTCAAGTTGTGTCTTCGTAGTAAGTCCTTCTGTGTTGAACATATCATTTAGAGTTTCGGTTTTGTTTTTTGATGAGCTCTCCTTAGGTGCAACATGTTCTGAATGACAGGCCTCCTTTAGGGGAAAGGTTTTTTCTGATTTGAGCTCATCGATCTTGCTCTTTATCGTCTCCTGTTTTTCCCGTAGCTTGTCCAGATTAGCCTTGGCGAGTTCCCGTTCAAGACGCTCTAACTGTCTTGCTTCCGCTCTCTCCCTTGGAGTCAAAATCCGACCGTGGCGTTGAAGTTCCTCTTCTTCCCTGCGCTTCTCTTCTTTTGCTTTGAGAAATGCTCTTTCTTGGTCGGTTAAAACCTTTCCGTGCGTCATCATTTCCGGGCTGGTCAGGGATCTCAATGCCTCGTTTAATTCTTTCTTTTGCTGAATCCACGACTCCATCAGTTTTTGGGGTAGGCCCAGAGGGCCATTGTAAAGGTTTTTGACCTCAACGACGTTTGATGAGACAGGCTTGTCCTTCTCATAGCCATCTTCTCCAGGGCAAACGAAATACCCTATGTCTGGCAAAGGCTTGGACCAGTCAAAGAAGACTTGGCCAAGATCCAGAGCCGGTTCTTGGTTGAAGTCAGGGTTGAGATCCAGTGGACCACGGCGTTTATGTCCCAGAGGAATGTCTGGAATATCTCCTGGAAAGTTCGGTTCGAACAAGAGGATATACTTTGCGAGTTCAGCCCTGGCAACAAGTTTCTCGAAGGGCTTACATAAAACTGGAAACTCAATAGGGATTTCGAGTTCAAGGATTCTCCGTCTCGCGGATTCATATTGCCCCCTCAATGAGATGAAAGCCAGCTTGAGATTGCCTATCTTTTTCTGCCATTCTTCTTCCGGGTCTTGATGGGGTCTGGGGTTTTCATCCAAAGTGACATGCATGTGTGCTGCCTGAAGTTCACGAAGTTTACAGTCGCCAATGAAGCTCCTTTTCCAGTTCTCGGCGCTCCCTATCTCGTCTCTGAGAATCATCTTCAAGAGTTTGATTCTCTCTCGGAGAGGCCGTTCCTGCTTGAAATACATCTGGGATCGTTCCGGAGCAAGAGCAAGTTCTACCAAGGCCTGTTTCCAGTCCACCCGGCACTTGATCTCATTGAAAGATAGATGTTTCTTCAAGCCGTTTGAAGTCATTTTTGATGCTCCTGACCTGTTTTTACGCGATAGCTAGCTTTCCCGGCCCTCCAGGTAGGGAAAAAGGGATCTTGCCTCCCTGAAGAGTTCTTGCAGCCGTTTTCGTTCCTGTCGAGCCTCGGCACAGTAGAGGCCGTGACGCCAGTTGGCCTCCCGTGATCTTTCGATGCCCTCAGGAGTTCTAGGTCCCGTGGACTTCCCGCCGTGAAAACGGCACTTTCCGTTTGCCATTGCTGGCTGGCTGCATGGCCCACCATGACGCTTGGAACGGGCAGAACAGCGTTTGACCTGCGACAGATCACCCGGCGGGTTTCCGTTCTTGAGCCAGCCTTTCTGAGGTTTTCTCAGGTTGCTTTCCCGCCGGACATGGGGTTCATTGTCAGGTTTTGGGTTCATGCCCTCCCCCCTCTCCATACTTGGTTTTCAGTTCTGCCCACCTTTTGGAGAGCTTATCTTCCTCGGTTTCGATTCCTAGTCGCTGTTTTTCATGGCGCTCTTTTTCCCGTCGCTCTTTGCTTAAAGAAGAGATCTTCTGGTAGATCTCGCTTGCTTCTTGCCAAAGCAGCATTTCTTCTCGGCTGATCTCTCCATTGTCGTAGGCTTCCTTGGCTTCAAGGGCCTTTACGCATGAATAGGCGAATGTCTTTGAGTCATGGATGACTCCCCCAATCCTTGTGCGTTGCTCATGAACGGCTTCAAGATCGATTCCAGGGAATAGTTCAGCGGTTTCCATTGTTGATGTCCCCAATTACTGCTTGGCCACCGTTGCACACCTGCACATGCTGCACAGTGATCTTTTGTTGCCCCTTGGTTCGATACTTCTGCAAAGCCTCTACCTGCCGGTTGAAGACGTTCATGAGCTTCGTGGCACGGTTCACATAGCGATCGGCCTGTTCCATCATCAAGTCTTTCCCCATAGCCCGCTTGGCATAGTTCATCGCCATGTTGTGAACAGCCACCATTTGCGTTGCCAGCATCCCTTCCAGTTCATCCTGAGGTTTGATGCCCTGAAGAAGGGCCAGAGAGCCGTTAACGCTGGTGAGATTCTCCCCATAGGGTTGCGTTTTCATTCCCTGCCATAGCAATAACTCGGCAGCATCAGAATCGGCGGCTCCTGTGGCCTGCATTGCCATGATGCTCCACATTCCGGGAGGCTGATCGACAGGCTTTAAAGAGTCGTCTGTGTCGCTTTTCCTGAACTTGAGCGGCCTCTTTTCTTTTATTCTGGCTTCTAACCTGTTGAGGTCAGCTATTTGGGAAGGGGTGGGTTGTAGATCGTTGCTATCACTCATCATTGGCTCCCCCTTGGCTCTGTAATCTCTCAACGGCAATGTCGATGATCTCTCCGATGCTTTTACCGGTTCGCTCACTTTCATTGGATAGCCAGTCTTTTAGGCTTTCCCGAATCCGACAGTTAAGCGTCACCCGCATTTCGCCGGGTGTCTTCTGGGGACGTCCTGCCCCTTCTCGCTTCCCGCCTCTCGGCATCAACTTTAACTCTCTTACATTCTGCTTCGTGTCCATGATCCTACCTCCTAGCGTCAGTTCCTTACTAGCAAAACTTGAAAATGCATTACAAAATGTTAAATGATTGAAAACCTATTGCATTTTCATTCTAGAAGGTTTATTTTGATATTGCAATAACTTATCTAAGATCCCCAACTGAAACAGAAGTGGAACATAGAAGCAGAGGTCAGGAGGAAAGAATAATGGCAGAACGCAAGCATGGAGAGGTGTCCGAGCGGTTTAAGGTGCAGTCCTGGAAAGACTGTTCGGGTGATGAGCCCGACGGGGGTTCGAATCCCCCCCTCTCCGCCACTTTTTGGCTTTTGAAGTCATTGTGGTTTCCTCCGGGCAATTTGGGGTTTGGAAGGGGTTTGTATGGGAAGTGATTACGATTCGTGCAAGGGGAAAACAAGGTGATGCCGACGATCCGTTTCAACGGGATTGAGGTCCGGGCATATGGGCCGTCCCGGCAGAAATTCGAGAGCCGCCCGCAGGACAAGGGCCAAGTTGATTATGTCGTCAGCCCCAAGGCAGGCCAGCCGCTGGAACATGTGAAACTGACCGTGACGGATGAGCACTTTGATGAAGCCCGCCCGTTTCTGGACAAGGCGGATCTCTCCGACGGCAGGCCCAAAAGGGCGACCATCTCTTTCTTCAAGACGGATGCCGGCGGCAACTGCCTGGTGAAAGTCAACCGGCGGAGGCCGAGAAGGCTTGAGTCCAGGGAAGAGGTGCTGAGCGCTTTTAAACTCATTACCCAGGCTCCTGAAAAGAAGGGTTTCAGCCATTACTGGCGTCAATACTTCCTGTTTGCCGTCTATGGCGCCGGTCTGCGCGAACGGATCGCCGAGGTGGGCGACATGTGGAAGACCTTCGATGACTGTTGCAAGCAGCTGCTTAACAAATAGACCAGGCTTTGAAGTGTCAGCCATGCGCTAATGGCGTTCGCCCCTTCAGCCGCCAGCCCTGCCATGGCGTAATATATGAAAACAAGCTTATTCATAAAAAAACAATGATCTGTTAGGGTGATTAATAGGGTGATTAACAGGTTCTGAAAACAGCCTCAATGATGAGGACTGATGAATGAAAAAGCTGTTTGTAACGGTACAGGTCTTTATTCTGCTACTGGTCATACTGCCTGCCCGGAGCGAGCAGCATCGTATCCCGCTGGACTCGCGGGGTACTACGTATACCCTGCGGGTTCTTCTGAACAAAAGCACCGAAACGAATTTTCTGCTGGATACCGGGGCAAGCCATACTGTCATTACGCCGGAACTTGCCAGGCGGCTCGAACTGACAGAAGGCCATGTTGTTGAACATATTCCCGTCGTTACAGCGAATGGTCGTTCGACTTTGCCCGTGGTGATTATAGACAGCCTTCGTATCGGCAGCTATGAGATAACGGGTGTCCGTGCCGTTGTTCAGGACATTGAAGTCAAATCGTCGCCCCTTGGCGGACTGTTGGGCATGAGTGCCCTTGGCGGTGTTGATTACATGATCCTGCGGCTCCGCGATCGGGAATTGCTCCTGCAGACAAGCTTTGGACGAACCGGTGAGCAAATTCGATAAAAAAACCTATTACTTATCGTTTTTTCACCTGGGTTTTTGGGGTCTGTTCTTTTTCTTGGCCCAGGGAGACATGAATATTCTTGAAGGACATGTTGTTCACCAGGAAAAACTCCCGCCTCAATGCGAGACGGGTCTTATGGGTGTTGTGGGCCTGAAGCTGAGAATCCGTCCGCGGAGTTACCCCCGGATTCTGGAGGTGTACAATCATACGCCTGCCTATCGGGCGGGTTTGAAAGAAGGTGACACGGTGATCCTGATTGACGGCGAGTCGACCTTCAACAGGCCGGTACAGTCCATTGACAGGATGATCCCCGATATCCCGGATCGGACATTTTCGCTCTCAATAACGCGTTCAGGCGTCAGAAGCAGGAAATTCCTGACGGTGGTTCCCATCAACAGCCTTCCTCCCAAAACCCGGAATGATTATCATAAGTCGGGTTTTCAGCCGGTACACGCGGAAGGGTGCCTGTAATTTGCGGCTTGGCATTTTCAATATCGGGATCAGTTCCTGTTAAGGCACGGGATGAATGCGGGTCATCCGGGTAAAGGGTTCTTCACCCTTTGGGTGCGCAGATTCCTCAGATTGGTGGTATCCTTTTAATATCATCCTGTAGGATGTTCTCTATTTGGTGGATGGAGCGAACCGTTAGATGTCCGGGACAAGACAGTTCAAGGCTGGTGAAAAGATTATTGCCGAGGGGACTTTCGGGACCGAGACGTTCCGGATTCACCAGGGCGAGGTGTTGATCTGCAAGGAAACCGGCAAGAAAACCCCCGTTGTTCTGGCGGAATTATCCCAAGGCGAGGTTTTTGGCGAGATGTACGTGTTCGAGAACGCCGGCTTCCGCTCGGCTTCGGCCATCGCCAAGACGGACGTGGAGGTGGAGGTCATCAGCCGCGACGAGATCCTCGAACAGCTTCAGGCCACGCCGCCGGTTATTCGGGATATTCTGGTTTCCCTGAACAAGCGCCTTGAGGGCACGTCACAGGATTTCTCCCTCGCCAGCCTCAAAAAAGGCATATGGGAACGTACTTTGAGCAAGTCTGTTATCGTCATGCTCGCCGGTGTCCTGATTATCCAGCTGCTGCTGTTCTTGCGCGGAACATAAACCAGAGGTAAACAGGGCTTCTAGTCGTCCGCTTCCAGGTGGATGCTGCAGCTTTCGGCGATGTCATCCAGCCTGCCCTCGTCCAGCGGCTGATCCTGCTCAAGATAGGCGTCCAGATCGGCTTCCGTGAACTGCTCACGAAACATCATGCGAAAGCACAGGCAGTAACCTTCCGCCTTCTGGCGGGTAATGCCGGGGTCCTGGGACAGATAGCGCTCGTCATCAGCCAGGGTCAGGCAGTCTTCGAAGAGCTTTTCAAGAAAAACCCGATGCGTTGGCCGCGTAAAGCGCAGCTCATAGCCCTCTTCCGGCAACTCAGCCGGTTCCGGCATCCCGGACCCGGAATCACCACACCCGGTCAGCAGCAGCGCCAGGAGCAGGGGGAGAATCAGGATTGATGGTCTACACGCGTTCACCGTCTCAGGATAACACACCGGTATGAGCCTGGACGAACCTGTACTATACTGGAAGGCATGACAACCACCTCCACTGAACAGGGATTGGATGAAGCGTTTCAAAAACGGCTTCTGGAACGGATTCACAGCATTCCGGCGGTCAACACGCTGGGCTTTCGGGTGGAACATATGGCGCCGGGGGAATGCCATGCCGTGGTGCCGCGTGACTCCGCCATGGACGGCATCTACGAATCGTTCCATGGCGGGCTGTTGATGACGGTGGCCGACATGGCCGCCTGTTTCGCCGTGATGACCCTGACCGGACCGGAGCAGATGATGACCACCACGGATATGAATATCCGCTTTCTGGCGCCCTGTCTGACGGAGGTCCGGGCGGTGGCGAAAGTGATCAAGGCCGGACGGTCCCTCTGTCCTTCCGGCGTGGAGCTTTTTGACGCCGGTGGCAATCGGGTGGCCGTGGCCCAGGTTACCTACATGCGGCTGGAAAAAATGCCTTCGCGCTGACGGGTCTTTAAATTTCGCAATATTTTTTAGACCTCTAAAGGTTGTTTTTTAAAGTAATGAAACAATTATCCGATGATCAGGATGATACCGGAAGGGCAGGGAGTGAAGAAAATGCTTTTTTTCAGGCAGGATAGCGGACAGACTTTGGCAGAATACGTACTGGCCGGGGGCCTGGTGGCGCTGGTGGCCATTGTTGGGCTGACGATGATTTCCGGCAACCTCTCCTCCAGCCTGCCTGGTCTGCTGGATCGCATCTTCGGCGACGGCGGCGGCGCTCCGACCACCCAGGCCGGTGGCGGGAATACCGGTGGTGGAAATACAAATCCCGGCAGCGGCAACCCAAACCTGCCACCCACCACCGGAAGCAGTTGGCCCAATACTGAAACCGTCTGCATGAGCAACGTCTGCGTCAATCTGCCCATAGTCACGCGGGGAGACCTGGAAACGGCGGGGGGCATGGGTGGCAGCGACCTGACCCAGGCATTCGCCGACGTAATCCGCCAGATCGCGGACCAACTGGAAGATTATCCCAACCTGGACCCGGCCTTGCTTCAGAAAATCCGGGAGCTGGCCAACTACGGCCACGAGATTTCCTATGAACAGCGGTATTTGGGCTACAACGTCCAGTCGGTCTGCAACGGCGCATCGGCTTGTGATCTGGCGACGACCAACGCGGTCTGGGACCCCCTCCAGCTCCTGCCGATGCGGGATACGGATCAGGATGGGCGCCCGGACGCCATGAACGACTTCAGCACCCTGCTCTATGAACTCCTCAATGATCCCGCAGCGGCCAATCTTCCGCCCGGCGTAATGGATATTATCGCGTTCGAGGCCAATCAAATCGAGAATCTGGCCAACGGAACAACCTGGATAGACCCTCAGTTGGCACAACACTTTAACAACAACTACAGCCAGTACGGTTATTATAATGGCTACAACGGCAGCTATTACGATCCATACTACAATGGGAATTCCATGTACCTGAGCGCCGAAAACGGGGCCGAAGTCGTCGAGCAGAATGCCAATACCATCTGTGCCGGTGGCAAGGGCGGCCCCCAGTGTACCCGCCACAACGGCCAGCAACAGACCGGCAATAACAACAATTCCGGAAATACCGGCGGCTAGCCGTTACTTGGCCTGAATCTCGTAGACACTCTGGCCGGAACCCTGCCAGCGGTACTTGACGTCATAGTGGGTGAAGGCGCCGCCGCAGTCCAGGACCTGGGGCTGAACCGTACAGCTTCCTTCCCGGCCCAGGTTCTGCAGGCTGATGGTGTAGTTCGAGTCCGGCGGAATAGGCCCCGCGGTGACGAAATCCGCGAAAGACTGCGGCTGCTGGCCGGTTTTCAGCATATAGCCCTGGGCGGCGCTGTTGAGCTGCACCAGGAAGGTTTCCGCGGTGATCCGCTCCGCGGTGTCCACGGTCTGCTGCATTTCCTCGACTTTTTCCTTGATGACGCCTTCGCCGGAAGGCTTGGCACAGCCCGACAGCGCGATGGCCAGGGCCAGGGATAACGGAACAAGATGTTTCATAGACTCAACTCACTCTTGCTGCTTTACTTCGTAGCCCGCGATGGCCGGACTGTACCGGAACACCAGCCTGTCTCCGGAGTGGGTGACCAGGGCGATATCGGACCAGCCCGCCGCCTTTTCCTCAAGAATCTCGATGCGGCGTCCCCGCCCATAGAACATTTCCCGGTGGCCTTCCAGTATGGAGATATCCAGCAGGCCGTCATCGGCGGTCCGGTTCATCAGGATCTGCTCCGGCGTGCCGTCGCCGTTGAGATCGGGGCCATTCGTCCGTTCGGCAATGGGCAGCTCGCGTCCCGGTGAATGATGGGGGGGCGCACTGACCGGCTCCGGCGGAATCGCCGCACCGGTAATCTTGCCGGTGACCGTTTTCTGGGCGGAGCCATCCGCAGGTTCCGGCTCCTCGATCAGGCTCATGGAGAAGGGACCGTCGGCCTTCGGGTTCCTGCCCTCGCCGATGAGACGGCTGAAAACGTTGATTTTCTCTCCCGGCTTGATGATATGGGTTTCTCCGGTCAGGTTGTCGCGCTCGTAGACGAGCCGGGAATTCTGCGTGTCCACCCAGTGTTCATAACGGAAGAACAGCTGGTATACCCCGCCCAGCACCAACAACATGATCAAGAACACCGGCATTCGTCGATCTCCTCTGCCACTGTCTGAACCTTAATAAAAAGGCGTACTCTCTATATCTCCTGCATCTCTTATTGTATATCGAAGTGGCGATTTTGGGGGAGATTGCCAGGAAATCCGGGGTTCCGGTATGCTGTTGGAAGGCGGGTCCACCTGCCCGGAGAAAGACACGGAATCCCTCGAAATCCAGCCCCCGGAAAATGCGAGAAAGAGTCGTCATGAGAGCCTTCAATCCCCGGTTCACGCAATTTACGGCCATGCTTGCCGTTCTGCTGGCATTGTCCGGCTGCGGCAGCGGTGAACAGTCCCCAACATCGCCCAAAAATACGGAGATCCCCACGGGCGAGCTGGTGTTTCGCATGAACTGCGCGGTCTGCCATGAGATGCGCCCCGGAAGCTTCCGCAGCCTGGCCGACCTCACCGCAGGGTCAAAGCACTTTTCCTCCCGCGAAAGCTTTAGCGAATTCCTGAGGCATCCCGGACCGCCGGGTATGCCCGCTTTCCGCCCCAAAGAACTCTCCGATGCCGACATCGCCGCCCTCTACGACTGGCTGAAACTGGAAACCGGCAACTGACCGCCGGACGCCCTTTTCAGATCTTCTTCGAGGACCGATGCCGCCACAGCCCGGCAAGCATGGCGGGATTGAGCTTATGGCAAAGACCTTGGCCGCCCATGAAGTTCATGATGGCCCTCGAAAAGGCCGGATCGTCCCCGTTGCCGAAATGCCAGGGCTGCTTTCGGGTGACGGGAAGCAGGTAAAGCAGGTTAACGGTCACGATCTGGCTCCGGGTGGCGTCCAGAACCGCCCGGATGCTATGGCTGACACCAGGACCGCTCTGCTTCCAGCCGCTCCATGGAATGGCGGAAAAGACGTAATCGGTCATGGCTACGTCATTGACGGCCACCAGCCCCGCTTCCAGTTTTTGCGCCACGCGGCTGGCTTCGTCCGGTTCGCCGAACACGCTGGCGGTCAGGCCATAGGGGGTTGCGTTGGCCTTCCGAACGGCCTCGTCCGTGGTTTTGTAAGGAATCACCGGCAGGACCGGACCAAAGGTTTCCTCAAGGAGAATCCGGGCGTCTTCAGGCACCTGGGTCAGCAGCGTCGGCGAATAAAACCAGCCGGGCCGGTCAGGGGTCTTCCCGCCGGTTTCCACAGTGGCCCCGCGACGCACGGCGTCCTCCACCTGCTCCGCCAGGCGGTTGCGCTGGGCTTCGCTGATGAGGGGGCCGAGATGAACACCGGGGGTGTCTGGGTCGCCCATCACCAAAGCTCCGATTTTCCTCCTGAGCAGGGCGACGATTTCGTCATAATGGGATTCTGGCACGTAGAGGCGTTTGACGGCGGCACAGGCCTGGCCCGAATTGACGAAACGGCTCCAGAGGGCGTAGGTGGTCACGGCGTCCAGATCCGAGGCGCTGCCCAGCACGATCATAGGGCAACTGCCGCCCAGTTCCAGGCTGCAGCCGATGTTGCGGCGGGCAAGCGCCTCGCGGATTCCATAGCCCGTCCGGGTGCTGCCGGTGAAGATGCAGTAGTCGATGTCCGCGTTGATCAGCGCCTCGCCCGTGGTGCCGTCACCCGTCAGCACCTGGACAATGTCCTGGGGCAAGGCCTCCTGTTCGAATATTTCCCGGAAAATATCGCCGATGGCGATGCCGCAACCGGGGGTCAGCTCGCTGGGCTTGAGAATGACGGTGTTGCCGGCCATCAGGGCGGCGGCCAGCCCGCTGACCGGAATGGCAACAGGAAAGTTCCACGGGGAGACAACCGCCGCGGTTCCCAGCGGAACCCGGCGTTCGTAGTGAATCCGGCCCATCAGGAAGCTGCCGTCGAAGGGCAGTCGCTTTTGCCCCAGCGCCTTCGGTCCGTTGGCGGCGTAATAGTTGAGGATCGACGCGGCGATGGTGACATCGGTCTCCAGGGCATCCTTCAGGGGCTTGCCGGTTTCCGTGCTGACCAGCCGGGCCAGCTCGTCCGCCCGATCGAGAAAAACCCGCGCCACCCGGCGAAGGATCGCCGCCCGGCGTTTCAGCGAAACCCCCTGCCACCGGCCTTCGGCTTCCTTCGAACGCGCCACGGCCTGTACCACTTCTTCGGGGGTAGTGATACGATATTCCCGAACGGGTTGGCCGGTTGCCGGATTGCACTGGGTAAAAGAAGCGCCGTTCATGTCAGGTTCCTTGTAACAATATTTGTAACGGACGATTAACCGGGCGCCGCAGCGGGCATATACTCAACGAGGAAGAGGTGCCAACAATACGTTAGCACGTTAGCGCATTTTAAGGATAAAGCAAGAGGAAACAGGGACGCTCATGAGGAAATACGATATCTGCCGCGGGCTTTTGGCAATGGCCATACCGGTACTGCTGGCCGGAGGCTCACTGCCCGCAGATGCCATGGAACTGAAGGACGTTCGGACCATCGAGGTTCAGCAGTTTCACGACACGTTTGCCTTGGAGGAGGAACACGTCCGGCCTGAAATCTATACGCAGACCCGGACGGCGCTGGAGCATGAGGATCGCTTGACTTTCGATTCTCCGGCGGATGCCAAACTGTACCTGTCATGCACCGGACTGGACTGTGCGCGGATCAAGGCCACCCTGCGCGAGGGGATTGATCCCACCAACCCGATCATCTGGGAGTCGGAGTTCAAGAACTATACGTTCTTCTTTTTTGATCGGTTCTGGTCTGTTGAAAAGCAGTCCTTCCGGGTCGCCAAGACGATCGCCCGAAAGCTGGCGGATGACTACACCGCCGCACGGGCAGGCGACGACTAGCTTCTGGCGGTTCGTCGCGTCTTACTGACAGGTGTATAACAGGAACGTTCCACTCCCGGCGTGATTCATACCGGGAGTCTTTCTTTTTTCGACAGGTTGAGCATGGTCAGCATGTCGGTTTCCAGCGCCGTACACAGGTTGGACGCGGCCTGCTTGCGATCGTCGAGATAGGCCGGGTAATGGTCTTTCAGGTTGATGATCTCGCCAATCTTCACCACGGCGGTACGCGGGTGGATCAGTCTGCGCTCGCCGAACACCTCCTTCTCAACCCGGCGAATCAGTTCGGCGTATTTTTCCGGGGTGTCCCGCTCCAGGACGGCTCCCTCCTCCCAGGTCATGATGTTCACCACCCGGTCCAGATCCTCGTAGAATTCTTTAAAAGTCCGGCTGAGACGCTTCTGGACGTGTTTTTCGTAGAGGGGATGCTTCGAGGTGTCGGCGTAGGTGTGAATAATCCTGTCCATCTGGTTGCGGATCACCCGGATGCGGGCCAGGGTTTCCGCCGGGTCCGGCGGCTGCAGTTCCAGGAAGGTTTCCATCTTGCGCAGCAGTTTCTCGCGGACGGCGTTGATCCGCTCTTCCAGGGTTCCCGCCGGTTCCAGACCCAGCAGGTTTTCCTGAACGGAAATGACCTTTTCGCCCACGGCATGAAGCCTGGGGTACAGGGGCTTGCCGGGCTGAGGCTCCAGCCCAACGGCTTTTTCAAGATCCGCCGTGGCATGGTCCAGCACCGGTTCCATGCCGTCAGCGTAGAAATACTTCATGGCCACCGGCACCACGTAGAGGGGCGGAAAGTCTTCGGGATGTCCGGCCTTGGCGGCGTCCTTGGCCAGATCCTCCTGGGACCGGAACGCCAGTTGCAGCACTCCCTGCTGGAAGGGGATCAGCACGTCGTTGTCGTAGGACACCTCGCCCTCGATGAAGATGACAAGACGGCGGCGTCCGGTATAGAGGATTTCGCGGGTCGTCCTGAAGGATTCGCGATCCGACGTGCCCCGGATGACGGAGTAGACGCCGCAGTTCTGGAAGATCATCCCCCGCAGACCCCGGTTGAAGTCAAACACCTCGCGGGCCGCCACGTAGTTGAAGGATTCGCCAAGACGCCGGGACAACTCAAACATGATGACCGGATCGTCATAGGCCGGATGGTTGGGCAGCAGGAGCATTCGCTGGCCCTTGTGCTGCTTGAGCCGTTCGATGTCCGCCGGATCAATCTCGATCTTCAGCCCCTTGAACACCGTCTTGCAGAGAAACGGCAGGGTTGCCCGCACCAGGGCTTCGCAAAAGGGATTATTCCTTGGGGGACGAAACGCTTCTCCCATAAAAACCGCCTCCAAAACCGACGTCACTATTGTAACAGCGTTTACCGCCGCCGGTGCGATAACGGCGGAAAAACCCTTTAAATTGCGGATATCAGTTAACCTTGGCGCTCACCTGCTCCACAACGGCCCGGTCGAAGGTCAGGGCTTGCTGGCCCCCCACGGTGGAAGCATGGGCTGTCGCCCGGAAGGTGGGAATGCTCAGTGCCCCGCCAGTGGCCGCACCGATGCCGAAGCCGACGGCGCCTTTTTTTACGCCGTTTTCCAGGGCCTCGGAGAATGAGCCGTCGCGCATGATAACCTCGCTGTAACCATGAGTCAGGCCGTAGTTGCCCACGGCAACCCCGCCGCCCAGGGCGTTGGCCGCAACGTCGCGGACCAGCTCCGAGCCAATGGTCCGACTGAGGGCCTGGTTGGCCATCTGGGCCGTGCCCGTGCCAATGGCGGGGGCGGTGCTGATGCTCATGCCCGTGGCGAAGTTGGCCAGCCGCTTGTCCCAGGTATAGTCCGGGTTGTTTATGTTCTCCAGGGCATAGACGGCTTCGTAGGCGCTGCCGCCCAGGGCGCCGCCGGCCAGGATGGCGCCCGGCCCGCTGGGACTGGTTACGAAGGCGGTTCCCACCGCGGTCAGTCCGCCAGCGGTCAGAGCGGCGGCCTGCACGGCATATTCCTTGGACTCCCGAAAGTCTTCGATACGCTCCACGACATGTTCCGGGGCAAGCTCCCCCTGTCTCAGGCGCTGCAAATCCTGCCGGACACGGGCGCTGCTGTTGTCATAATTTAGAGCGGCCTTTGACCAGCCGCAGCTGATCTTGTTGCGCAGCCAGCCATGATCGGGATTTTCCTCGCAGGTGCCGCCAAAACGCCGCTGGGCTTCGTCCACGATGGATGTGATTGGCCCCATGTTGTGTTCCATGCGGTCGAAGTTGCCTGACATGCGCTGATATGCCCGTTGCCGGTCAGACAACGCCTGCGCCTGCTGATTCTGAACGGTTTCCCCCATAAGCGGCCGTATGTCCTGATGCCCTTTCCTTAATAAGCATGAAAACGGGAACGGGTATTCTGTTGACGGAATAAAGAGTATATAAGCCTGTCGGAACGGCTCAGAAAAAGGGTGAGCCGGAATGACAGGGCGTTTCTCATGGGGATTAAATGTCGATTCTACCTAGGGCGTTTCGTCCTCGGCAACTTTGGCAACGCTGCGGTAGATGCCGTTGAGCAGGAGGAGCACCAGGCTGAAGGCCAGAATAACGTAGCCCCGGAAGAAGTCGCCGGTCAGCAGCAGGATGGCGGTGTAGAGCACCCCCGACGCGGCGGCCAGATTGACGCACAGGGACATGACGTCAACATCCAGCCGGGCGTTCCTGTAAAAGTTTGGGGCGAACCGGGACAGGTCCGGGCGCTCCGGATTCTCCGGCAGCACATCCGGCGCCTGGGAGCGGTGATCTCGCTCAGGAAGCGGGGAGGTGTTCCGGCGGGCGGCCTTTTCAAGTTCCAGGGCCTCGCGCCGTTCGGCTTCTTTCAGGATTGCATTCAGCACAGTCAGTCAGTCCCTATTAATCGCTCATCCAAAAACCTGTTTTTATTTTAACGCGTCAAATCCTGTTCCATATCCCCCTGAAGGGTATTGGGGGAGGGAATGTCATGGCGCAGGGTATGATAGACCGTCTCCGCCGTCCGGGCGGGCAGGCCACCAATGCGCACCAGTTCTTCCACCGAGGCTGTCCGCAACTGTTCCACCGATCCGAACCGGTTGAGCAGGTTCATACGGCGTTTTTTTCCGATGCCGGGGATGTTGTCCAGCACCGACTCGCGGGCGCCTTTTTCACGCAGGTTGCGGTGGTAGGTGATTGCAAAACGGTGAGCCTCGTCGCGGATCTGCTGGAGCAGGTACAGGGCGGAAGACTGTCTCGGCAGGATGACGGGGCGCTGTTGCCCCGGCTTGTAGACCTCCTCGAACCGTTTGGCCAGGGAGACAATCGGCTGGTTCTCGATTCCCAGCTCATCCAGGGCCTTGACAGCCATGCCCAGTTGCCCCTTGCCGCCGTCGATTATGACCAGATCCGGCTCCTCCCAGCCGTCCTCGCCGCCGTCTTTCCGCGAGCGCCTGAACCGGCGGCGGATGACTTCGAGCATGCTCTGGAAATCGTCCGGTTTACCCTCGGCGGACTTGATTTTGAACCGCCGGTATTCGGCCCTGTCCGGTTGGCCGTCGGTAAACACCACCATCGACGCCACGGTATAAGCCCCCTGCACGTGGGAGATGTCGTAGCATTCCATCCGGGCGGGGTAGTCGGGCAGATCCAGGGCTTCCTGCAACTCGATGAGGGCGCGGGCCGGGTCGTGCTTCAGCCGGGTGGCGTCCGCCAGGCGGGACTGGGCCAGCGCCTCGCGGGCGTTTTTGGCGGCCATGGCCAGCATTTCCTGCTTTTCGCCCTGCCGGGGACAGATCAGCGACACTCTTCGCTTGCTGATCCCGCCGGCCTTGCGCCGGTGGGTCAGCAGGTCGCCAAGGAGCCGGGCGTCGTCCTCGTCCTCATGCTTCGGCTCGTACTGGAGGATCAGCTCGTCGGGAATCTCTTCCGGGTCCAGGGCCGGGTAGTACTGGGAAAGAAAGGAACTGTAGGCCTCTTCAACCGTGCTGCCGTAAACCAGGGGCAGCTCGTGGGTGAGGCTGGCGATCAGCTTGCCTTCGCGGATCTTCAGCACGATGATGCTGCAACGCAGCTCGTCCGCCGCCGCGCCGATAACATCCCGGCTGAGGCGGTCGTCATCGGAGTGGACCTTCTGCTGGTGCGCCATGATCTCCTGCACCGCCACGTAACGATCCCGCAGCTTGGCCGCCCACTCGAAGTTCATGGCCTCGCTGGCCTCGCGCATCTGCTGCTCGATGTTTGCGAGCAGTTCGTTGGTCCGGCCCTTCAGGAACAGTTCCACCTGCCGGACGGTTTTGTCGTAGTCCCCGGCGGAGATTTTTTCCTGGCACGGGCCGGGGCAGGTGCCAATGAAATAGTTCATGCAGGGCCGATCCCGGAAGAGGGGCTTGCGGCGCTGGCGCATGGGAAAATGTTTCCGCAGCATCCGCAGGGTCTGGTACATGGCGCCCGCGTTGCTATAGGGGCCGAAATACCGGGCCTTGCCCCGGCGGTCCGCCGTCCGGGTAAAGATCAGGCGCGGAAAAGGCTCGCCGGTGATGCACAGCCACGGAAAGCGCTTGTCGTCCCGAAGCAGCACGTTGAAGCGCGGATGGTGCTTCTTGACGAGGTTGTCCTCAAGGATCAGCGCCTCCATCTCGTTGTCGGTGACGATGTAGTCGAACCGGGCAATCAGCCTGACCAGTTGCCGGTTCTTGGGGGAGTGCTGGGCGTTGCTCTGGAAGTAGCTGCGAACCCGGCTCTTCAGGTTCTTGGCCTTGCCGATGTAGAGCAGTTCGCCGTCCGCCGCATACATGCGGTAGACGCCCGGCCTGCCGGGGAGCCGGGCGAGTCCTTCCTGAATATCGAATGGCTTGCCGTCGTCGTTGCCCATATCTCTATTATGATCCCTTTCGCGTATAATGGCACGAAACCAATGCGGAGAGAGTTCAGATGGGCAACCTGCCGTTTATCGAATCCACCACCGAATCCATCCGGGTCTGGCTGTCCACGCCCAACTACATCATGGAGGGCAACCTGCACCTGGCCCGCACCATGAAGGAAAGCCGCCGCCTGAGCAACCTGCTCAACACCGCCGACCGTCGGTTCGTGGCCCTGACGAAAGTGAAGGTCCGGGATCGACAGACGGGTGTGGAAGACGAGGCCGTCCATCCCTTCGTCCACGTGAACCTCTCCACCGTCGAGGTGATCAGGCCCCTGCCCGATGAGAAACGGGGATGATTCTCCCCTCGTCGTCTTTCAGCTCCCCGATCGTCTGAATCCAGTCCAGTACGTCCTGGGCGACTTCCGGAACTTCCGGTTCCATCAGCACATCGTGGTACAGGTCCGGGTAGTCTTTCAGCAGCTTGGGAACGTGGTTGGGAATGCGGTGATAGCCTGCACGCATGCCGTCAGGATCGCACACCACGTCGCTGCCCGGCACAATGACCATCGTGGGAATGGCAATCTCCTTCACCCGGTGGAAGGCCACCATATTGAACAGGCTGATCTTCAGCAGGTAGTCCACCGGCAGCACCAGAGGCTCGCCCATGTAGACCGGGTTGGCCAGGGCTTCCAGGTTTCGGGTCAGTTTTTTGATGCAGTAGGGCAGGGCAGTTTTGTATTCGACGCCCCTCAGGAGCCGTCCCAGGGTGTGCCGGGCAATAAACGAGGGAGGAAAACAGATGCTGCTGGAACGGAAAGCGGGAGCCACAAGGATCAGGCTCTCGAAATCCTCCCGCTGCTTGGCCGCCAGCTTGGTGGAAATCGTTCCGCCCAGGCTGATACCACACAGGGTGGTGGCTGGATGCGCAATCAGCTCCGTATGATGCTGAAAGGCGAGGAGATCGTCCAGGTGCATATCCGGGTGGGGGAGGGGAGCGTGTTCATTCAGGCCAAACCCCCGAAGATCCGGGCCATAGATGGGATCGAACGTCGGCAACATGGCTTCCAGAAAAGAGAGGGCACCCTTGACCGAGCCACCCAGTCCTGGCACGAAGAGCATGGAACGTTTCGCCGGCTCTCCGCGGTGCGGGTCCGTCAGCTTGCCGTAACGCAGCCGTGTGCCGTCGGCGGCTTCAAAAGACTCGATGGTGAACATGTCTTTATTGTAACGCCTTTAGGCCGGAGGATTGTCTTCCGGGGATGCCTTGGGTTTTTCCGGCGTCGCCGTGGTGATACCCTTGACGGGTGCGGCAAGGGCGTCGAAGGTCTTTTCCGCCATGGGCTGGTTCATATACCGTTCGTAGGTAAAGATCTTCAGGGGCATTTCCCGCCCGCGGACCCGGACTTCGCCTAGCATGTGAAGACCTTCACGCTGCTCGTCCGTCAGAAGCTCGGCGGTATACTCGCTGACGATGAGCTGGCACTTGTAGGTCTTCGTCTGTTCCTGAAGCCGGACGCAGAGGTTGACTGTATCGCCTACGGCGGTGTACTCCAGACGTGACGGTGTTCCGAGGAAGCCTGCGAAAACGTTGCCGCTGCTCATGGAGATCCCCACGTTGAGGGGAACGCCAATGGTCCGGGTGATGTCCTTTTCCTGATCCCATTTTTCGATGACGTTGAGGACGGTTTCGATGATTTTTTCCGAGGAGGCAAGGGCGTCACGGGCATGGCTGGGGCTGGGCAGAGGGGCGCCATAGATGACCAGCACCCCGTCCCCCATGAACTTGTCAATGTGACCGCGGTACTCGAAGACGGCCTTCTCCACCTCCGTGTAGAACTCGTTGAGCATGTCCGTCACCTCCGTGGGGGACAGGTGCTCCGAGAGGGTGGTAAAGTTGCGCAGATCCACGAACATGGAAGTGATGTCCATACGCTGGCCGCTGGTCTTCAGCACGTACTCCATCTTCTGGATCTCGTTGAACACCGCCTTGGAAACCAGCTGGGAGAGGTTTTTTTCCAGGGCCTTCACCTGCCGGTCCTGGTAGCTCATGGTCTGGATATACTTGAAAAACGTGCCGGAGGCGAAACCGACAATCATGAAGATTTCCGGGGTGATCACATCGATGATGACCCCCTGGCGGAATTCCTCCAGTCCGAGCCAGAGGAAGAAGATCATCAGGGCAAACGTATACAGGAACGTGGGAAACAGGCTTTTAAGCTTGATCCGCAGGTAAAACGTGAGAATGAAAGGAATGCAGAAAAACAGAATCCAATTCTGCCAGTCGGGGATGGTCTTAAGGGTATTTTCCAGATAGATGTTGTCCATCGCCGTGGCATGGATATCCGCACCCAGGTGGGTGGCCGACATGGGCGTCGTGCTGAAATCCCGGTAGACCGCCGCCGATGCGCCGATAACCACGATGTGATCCCGGATCATCCCGATTTCCTTGGGGGTCAGCTCTCCCTTGAACGTCTCGCAACTATTGAACAACCGGCAAATCGGGATGTGATTATGGCTTAAATCAAAGGTGTTAACACCGCTTGGCTTGAGCGAAGCCCACCGCAGGCGGATGTTGCCGTCCTCATCCAGCGGAATCTTCTTGCCTTTTTCCATATCGCCGTTGGGAGAGATGGTCAGGAACCGGGCGTTGTTTTCCTCGTAGATATTGACGACCCACTCCACCTGCTGCCCGGTGGCGCGGCTTTCGTGATCCATCAGCTGGACAACGGCTGCCAGGGAGAGCGACGGAAAGATTCCCTGTACCCCTTCCTGCTGCCGGTAGATCAACTGCTGAAAGATAGGCTGGATGGTCCGAACGGTGCCTTCGGTGGTGTTGACGACACCGAGGTTCAGATGATAATAGGCGGGAACCCGGATGACATCCGTACTGCCGTAGTTGATGGCATGCCCCATGACGAGGTTGTCGATTTTTTTCATCTCCTCGATGATGGGGCCGTCCGCCTCCGGGTCGAGGGTAGTGAAAACGCTGTCAAAGACGATCACTGCCGGATCGTATTCTTTCAGCTTCTGAAAAATCTCCAGGTAGGCGGTTCGGGGCCAGGGGGGCTGCCCGAACTTCTTTCGAAGCCCACTCAGGGACTGATCATCAATGAGAAGCAGGGTAACCTTGCTCTGATGCGCCGGTTTGGCCGTCTCTTGCATGAAATAGTCCTGCGCCAGCGGCTCGGACATTTGGGCCATGTTGTAAATGCCCAGCAGGACAAGGAAAGCGATGATAAACGGCAATGCCCGCTCCCGAAGGAACTGGGAGTAGCTTCGAAAAAAGTTGACCAGCGCCTGAATTGAGATGGCCTCCTCACGACTCGCGTTACAGAAGACATTGTATCCTGCCACGAATATTTCCGGATGGTTTTATTGGAGTATCCCTGGTATCTATTTAATATATCTAAAGTATTCTTAAAATATGATTAAGAACTGTAAATATATAAAAACAGACTAGCAACAAATCCCCATGAAGAGTTTTTATATATATAGAGAGCAAGAGTTGTTCTTCTTCTGTACCTATGTATCTAGAGCAATCCCCCTTCTAGCGAAATAACGGATAGAAGCGAGAGAAGTAATTCAGGAGATTGAGGTATGACTAGTATTGGACCGAACGGGCCAAAGTCTAACAACATCAACAATCGCCCGTCTCAATCCCAGGTCAACCAGCAGCAGGCCGGCAACCAGGCCAAGGAAGCCGCTGCGGGCCGGTCCGGTGGTGGTGTCGAAATAGGCCATCCCAGCCTGAACACCACGCAGGCGCTTGTCGCCGCACTGGGTATCGGTGTGCCGAAAGGCAAAAAGGAAGACCCGGTGAAGAGTGAATTCGGTCGTGACATCCCTGGCCTGTCCAAAGCGCTGGCCAAGAATCGTCCGGGTCAGCTTGCCGCTGATGCGATCAACAACGGCGAACTGACGACTGATTATCTGAATTCCAATACGTTCCAGGGACTCCTTGACGGTTCCTTCCTGGCGTAACGATTCCAGATCACTCACACAACATCAAAATTGAATACTCTTCAAAAGGTTTCGAATCTTTTTAGGTGAAAAAGCCCTGCCCTTCATGGTGCAGGGCTTTTTCATATCTTGACTCTCCTCCCTGGGGAGGGGAAAGAGTTTTTTGCCCTCGCTTCGCGGCTAACGCCGTTCGATCGGGCGGTGCCTTTTTCCGTCATCGATGGACACCCTGGGTAGAATCGATATTTATTCCTCGTGAGAAGCGCCGTGTCATTCCGGACGCCGATAGCCGTAAGCGAGGCCCAAAGCCGAGCTGTACGGATATGGGTGAGCCGGAATCCATTGACCGGGAATGCGGGGAATGGATTCCGTTGGAATTTATCCCTGCGAAGGCAGGGACGGGAATGACAGCAGAAAGCATGTTTCAGGTTTAAATGTCGATTCTACCTAGCTGTAGGCGCCGTGCTCGGCACGCATTTGGGATATGTAGCGCTTCTGGGTCTTGAGGAGATCCCGGATGACCGTATCGATGGCCACCGCCGGAATAGGCGGGTTGGTGCCAGCTCCGCCGTCACCCATGACGCCGGCGATATCGAAATGGGCGATGGGGATGTCCACCCCGTCGGGCAGGCCGCTGATGACAAAGGCCGCCGCCTTCTGCGCCCCGCGCTTGCCGGCGTTCTTTCCGTCGTTGTCGAGATCTGCGTTGTCGGCGTCGCTCTTGATATTCTCAAAATCCTCGGCCTTCACCGGCAGCATGTCCACCGGCTCGTCCTGCTTGCGGGCCTGGTTATAGAGGCGGTGTCTCAGGGCGGCGTGGGGGCCGTGGAAGCGGAAATCGCCGTCCTCCTTGCCCAGCAGCAGGGCGTTCTCTCCAACGGCAGCTTCGGCGGCTCCGGTGAGAGTGGCGAAGGTGATGATCTCATCCGCCTTTTCACGAGCGGCAAGTGTTACGGCATCAATCAGGGTCAGACGCCCCTCGGCATCCGTGTGGCCGATCTTCACCGACTTTCCGCTGGCGGATTCGATCACGTCGTCGGGCAGCATGGCCAGGGCATCGGGCAGGTTGGGCGTTACCGGCAGATAGGCGTTCACCTCCACCCCTTCGGGTTTCAGCTCGGCCAGGGCCTTCATAATGCCCAGAACGTAGGCGCCTCCCAGCTTGTCACGGCTCATGTGGGTCATATGGTCGCCCTTGGACTGGACTCCGCCGGTATCGAACAGGATGCTTTTGCCGATAAGGGCCACCCGTTTATGGACCTTCCCATCCGGCGGGCTGTAGGTGATCTTGAGCAGCCGGGGCCGATGCTCCGGCCCCAGGGCCTGGGTGGCCTGTCCCACGGCATAAAAGGCGGGCATATGGGTTTTGATCCACCGTTCATACTTGGGCTTGTGCCAGGTCAGGTCCGGGTACGAGGCCACCAGTTGCCGGGCTTTCTCCTCGAAATCCTTTGCTGTCATGCGGTTGTATGAAACCTGACCGATGTCCCTGGCCACATCCCTTGCGGCAACAATGGCCCGGCCCAGTTGTACGGAACGGTTGAGTTTCTCCCGGTAGACCTGCTCCTTCAGTTCCTTCAGGGTCTCGTTGCCCTCCGGGTTGTTTACCAGGGTGACGGACCGGATATCAAGCTTTCGGGGCTTTTTCGCATCGCCGGCCTGGTAGGTCGTGCTGGCCACGGCGCCCATGATCGCCGGGACGATTTTCAGGCTTCCCATCCAGAGCTTCTGGTGTTCCGGCGGCAGAACCACGGCGATATCCCGGACTTTGCCCTGCTTTCCAATGCTTTCCAGGGCGTCGCCCAGGATTTGCTCCAGCTTGAAGGGGGTCAGTTTTGCGGGATCGCCCAGACCCACCAGGGCGATCCGCTCGGCCTTCGCCTCGTCCCCCGGTCGCCCGTCGAGGGTCAGCAGAGAACCCTCGCTGCCCTCAAACCGATCATGGCGTCCGTTGATGCGCAGGCCGGGATAGCCGTCCATCGCATCGCTCAGGGTCCGCAGTTCCGTTCCCTGGATGATGCCGCCCTTCTGTTCGAAGACAGGGATCACCAGCAACTCGGTTTCCACGTCCTTCCAGGGCTGGCTGACGAAAGAATACGCCGTGGGCGAAGAGGCCCCGAAACGCACAGGATGGCGCCGGACAAAGTGGTCGCCGTCAGGTTCTCCCGGCCTGCTGCCGGAAAACGCCGGTGTTTTGCCAGCCGTCAAGGCCGGTGCCGGTAATAAAGCCGCAATATGCATGCGAACATTTCCCCCGTAATGGATTACTTTCCCCCGGATAACGGCCTGGAGCTATACGACGAGATTCAGCGTGCTGCCCATGCTCTTGGGTTCCATAATGAGCTTGTTGACCGGGCATTTTTCGGCCACGCGCTTCAGGTCGTCCAGTTCCGGCTGGCTCAGGTTGCCCTTCACGATGATTTTCTTGTCCACGTGGGGGATCATGCCCTTGCCACTTGGGTTCTGGACCTTGCTCTCGCTCAGTTCCACCCGGATTTCCTGCAGGTCGTAGCCCTTGCGCTTGGCGTACATGGCCATGGTCATGGACGTGCAGGCTCCCAGTGCGCCCCAGAGCATATCGTGGGGACTCGGCCCTGCGTCCTGGCCGCCCAGATTGGTGGTCGCATCCACCACCACCTGGTGGTTGCCCGCCGTAATGGTGTTTTTGTACGGCTGGCCCGGATGATTAACGACGGTAACGACGCCCATCGGTGAACCTCCTCCCGTTTCCTGAATGACGTATTCTTCATGAATTTAAACAAAACTAATGGTATCACGAGGAAACGTCTGAAAAAACACCCGGAAGGGGTGGCGGGGTAAAAACCTGTTTTCACTCCCTGTGCGGGCCGGGGGCAATTCCGGCCTTAAGAATGTTTTTATTATGTTGTGGAGATGTCCACCATGTGTTGGCGATCGAGTAGAGAACAACAAGCGACCTTTGCGGACGACGGGATGCCCGGTGTCCGGCGCCAACGCATGAAGTCTGAGTAGTGACGCAATGTGTCACGTGTCTGAGTAGAGAAAAAGAAGGAGAATAGAAACATGGCGAGTCCGAAGTTGGACGGACCCGGCGAAGGCCTGCTGGTCGGAACCGGTCCTGTCGGCCTCGGTGGCCTGCCCGGTAGCGTGTATGCCGGTCGACCGCCGTCCCTCCGCTATGGCCGAAAGGCCAGTGGAGCCGGCGGTCTGGGCGACATATTCGATCCGCCTGAGGGAGATGAAATCCCCGGAAGCATACCGGGTGGCGACATTGGCGATAATGTCGGTCTGCTCATGAGAGAAATGCAAAACCCCTTCAAGGGCGTTTTGTTTCCCTAATGCGCTAAAAGGCACGAAGCAGAGCGACTCAAGCCCGTCTGAGTAGAGATTGACGGGTTTACACCGGCGGCGTTCCCCCATTCGGGAGCGCCGCCCCTATTTATAAAGTTCTTCAATGCTTTTGAAGGGCTTGTGGGGGCTACTTAGAGATAGAAAGCTAGCACTGTCCAAGGCTTTTTTCCATAAGTCAAGCCTGTCAGGTTTGGCTTTATTTAAGTTTGCTTGATTAGCTATTTGGCTTTTGTAGGGTTCATTCATAGAATTAGGATATTTAAGGCTAAACCAAGTAAAAAAGATGTGAAACTCTGTAAGTATGTAAGTCTGAACAATCTGTTGATGAATAATTATCGAGTCGAGCAATTGATAGTGGGAAAGTTCAGGTATGAATTCAATGGAAGCCTCAGGATCATAGTCTGCGTGCTTAAAAAAATTCTGGTGTCTGGCTAGGGCTTCGCGCCATTCTTTTCGATACTGCTCTTTAATTGCAGGGCTATTTTTTCCTACAGAAATTGCTCCGGAAAGCTTTCCTAAATCGTTTAGAATAGTATTTGAAGCTCCAACAAGCGTGTGGATACTAATTGGATCTCTATTCTCAAAAATCAGTTTTATGGCCTCAACAGCCTGGGTTTCCGCTGCTTGAAGTTTGGTGATTGGCTTCATACCAAAGCTTTTTCTCTAATTTCAAAGAGTTGATTCCACTTTTCATCCACAAGTTTCTTAGTCTTCTCATCCATGAACAGTTCGTCGGGCCATTCGCGGGTGAAGCCTTCTTCCGGCCACTTGCGGGTGGCGTCAATGCCCACCTTGCTGCCGTAGGCCCACATGGGGGTGGCGTGATCCAGGGCGTCCAATGGGCCTTCTGCAAACATCATGTCGCGCTTCGGGTCCGTATCGTTGAAAACGTGCCAGGCGACGCTGGAGAGATCCTGTACGTCCACCTCCTTATCCACCACGATGACGTACTTGCTGAACATCATCTGCCCGAAGCCCCAGATGCTGCTCATCACCTTCTTTGCGTGGCCGGGGAAACGCTTGTCGATGCTGACGATCATGCAGTTGTGGAAGACGCCCTCCCAGGGCAGGTTCATGTCCTCGATCTCCGGGATGAACAGCTTGACCAGCGGCAGGAAGATCCGCTCCGTCGCCTTGCCCAGGTAGCAATCCTCCTGGGGCGGCTTGCCCACGATGGTGGTGAGGTACACCGGGTTTTTCCGGTGGGTCACGGCGGTGACGTGAAAGACGGGATAGTCGTCCGCCAGGGAGTAGTAGCCGGTGTGGTCGCCAAAGGGACCTTCCCGGCGAAGCTCATCCAGTAAAACATAGCCTTCCAAGACGATCTCAGAATCCGCGGGGACCTCGTTGTCAATGGTCTTGCACTTGACCACCTTCACCGGGTCGTTATGGACGAATCCGGCGAGGATCAGCTCGTCAATGCCCGGCGGCAGGGGCGCCGTGGCACTGTAGACCACGTGGGGCGAACAGCCGATGGCCACGGCCACCTCCAGGCGGTCCAGGCCCATGCGGCGGGCGTTTTCGTACAGCCGGGCGCCGTCATGGTGTTTCTGCCAGTGCATCCCGGTGGTGGTGTTGTCGAACTTCTGCAGACGGTACATGCCCACGTTGCGCTCGCCGGTGGCCGGGTCCTTCACGAAAACGCAGCCCATTGTCACGTAGGGGCCGCCGTCATCGGGCCAGCACTTGATGATGGGGATGGCGTCGAGCATGGGCTTGTCCGGATTCGTCAGGACGACCTCCTGGCAGGGGGCGGCGCCCTTGTGCTCGCGGGGAATGAAATTGTTCAGCTCGGCGAGGCGGGGCAGCATCTGCAGCTTGGCCCAGAGATTACCGGGAATCTCCGGCTTGACGAAGAATTTGATCCGGTCCTGCAGCTCCTCGTAGCGCTCCACGCCGAGGGCCAGAAGCATCCGCTCGTGGGAACCCATCGCGTTGATGAGCACCGGCATGTCGGAGCCTTCCACGTTGGTGAACAGCAGGGCCTTGTTGTCCGCGCCCTTCGACTTGCTCACCCGGTCCGTAATCTCGGAGATCTCCAGCTCCGTGGAAACCGGCGTATCGATTTCCACCAGTTCGCCCCGCTGCCTCAGCAGCTCGATAAACCCGCGCAGATCCTTAAAGTTGGCCATAAAATTTCCCATCTTTTTGTGATAGATTTCCCCATTATCATCAGAAGGGGAGCGGATTTCAATGACACGCGTCGTATTCGGCGGAACGTTCCGGTGGCATGTTTCTCCGTCCGTTTCGTCAGTGCAGGGGGAGGCCCATGCCCGCCGGGTTGAGGAAACGGTCAAGGCGTTGGAGAAGGCGGGATGGTTTTCCAAAACGCCGGTGGGTGATACCGAAACCACCCTGAGTTACCGCAGCCTGGCCCACAAAAGCCATAACCGGGACTGGATTCTGTTGACCATCAAAAACGCGAAGGGCCTGCTGCATCACTTTCCCGTCTTCCAGAACATGGCCCGGCAACTGACCTGGGAGGACCGGCGCGAGCAGGAAGCCCCGATGGACCTGTGGATTCGTACGTTGGATATGGCCAAAAGCCTGGAGATGGGCTTTGCCCGTATCTACGATGAAAAAACCGAACTCTAGACGCCAAAAGCAGGACCCGCCTTCGCCGCGCGGATTGCGGGTCGGGCGGGTCCGTAATGGAGCCTGTGAAGGATTCGAAGATGTGGGAGTGACCTAGAAGTTGAAGTCGGCGTTGGCTGCCCCGTTGGCCGCGATGAAGGCATTGCGGTTGCCGGGACGGGCCTGGGTCCGGAACTTGTTGAAGTTCTGGAAGTTCGTGTCGAACAGGCCGCCGACCTCGTATAACTTGTAGGTTTCCTTGTCGCCCCGTTCGCTGATGGTGCCATCGAGTTTCTCGATAGCGCCGCCGCCCTGGGCGCCTTTTCCTTCGTCTCCGTTGCGCGGATTCCCGTCGCCGTCGGCGCTCTGACCCCACAGGCCGTGAGGCTTGACGCCATCGGAAACAACGTTGCTGCTCTTGAAGTCGTAGTTGAGGTGATCCCCGTTGTCCTTCAGGGTGATCTCGTACTCGCCGGAATTGATGGTCACGGTGTCGCCGTTCTTGACCACCTTGCCGCCAAGATGCTGACCGTCCTCGACTTCCTCGCCGTTGATGAACAGCTTGCCGTCAACGCCGAATTGGACCTGATCCCGGCCAAGGGTGATGCCCACGTCGGACATGATCGTGGCGTCGGCCTGGCCCTTCCAGGAGTCGAAGCGGGCGTTCATCTGGATGCCCCGGTCACTGAGGATGTTGTAGACCTTGCCGGGTTCGCCCATCACGTCGTACTTGCCGCCCTCGGCACCCACGAAGTGGGGATCGCCCCAGACTCTGCCATGCTCCACCACGATGGTTTCGTCGATGATTTCCTCTTCGTACTGGGGCTGGTCATAGCCCTGGCCGTAGCCCTGGTTGCCCTGGCCCGGATACTGCAGGCTCGGCTGGAAGCCGGGACCCACAAAGGCGCCGTTCTGCATGAACATCATCATCATGGACTGCATCATCTGCATCAGCGGAACCAGAACCGCCTGCAGGATGGCCAGGCTGCCATCACCACCGGCAGGAGCCGGGTAATACGGCTGCGGCTGCGGATAGTAAGGCTGCGGTTGCGGGTAGAACTGCTGCTGCGGCGGCTGGTAGATCGGCATCGAGTATGCCTGCGGGATGATCTGCGGCTGCTGGATGATGGGCGCAGGCGCAAATCCCGTACCGCCGAAACCGGTATTGGCGAAGCTGGCCCCCGGCTGGCTGTAGTTGATGTTCTGGGTCACGCCGTAGGAACTGCCCGGCGCAATGTTGCCGAAGGTCTGGACCGTTGGCGAGTTGGTGAACGTTCCGTTGCCCAGCGACGCAAAGCTGCTGGCATCCGTAAAGCTGGAAAAACTGTTGTTGTTTTGCAACCATTGATTCTGGTTGACAAAATTCCCGTTAATCATCTTCTCTATCCTCCTCCCGAAAGAATCCACAACGATGCACGCTGTAATGCGGTGGATTCCTCTGAGCTACTCCAAGTGACTGTTTCAGACGTTGAGACAGAAAACCCCAATTGTTTTCTAGACAAATAAAAACAATCAAATATTTCGAATTGCTTAGCGCCGGGGTTTTCTTAACATTTGTTCACGATCCGGCAGGCCGGGAACAGCAAGGTATTGGAAAAACTCCCGCCCTCTCTGGTACAATCTAGCAGGCATTGCGCCCATAACAGCAACATTCGAGGTTTGTTCCGCGTTCATGGCCACTCAGCGTCTTCTATTGTTTCTGGTCCTGCTGGTATCGCTGGTTATCGGCGTTCTGGCCGGAATGGCCGTTTTCGGGCCGAATGAGGCCGAGACTCCTGCGAACGTGACGGATCGGCCTCCTGCCGACCAGAATGCCGAGGAAATCGTCATCTACTTCAGCAAGAGCCGGGGCAGCGAGAATGTGACCGAGGCGGTTGTCCGCAAGGTGCCGCCTGCGCGAGAGGCCCATGCTATCGATTTTGCCCTGGAACAGCTGCTCAGCGGGCCAAACCAGCAGGAGTCCGTCCAGGGCTATTTCAGCGAGATTCCCAAGGGAACCCGTCTGCTCGGCGTGGTTCACAAGCCGGAAGAATTGCGGGTCAACCTCTCCCGCCAGTTTACCTCCGGCGGCGGCTCCACCAGCATGCAGCAGCGCCTGGCCGAACTGACCAAAACCATCCGCGCCGTCGAGAAGGAAATCCCGGTCTACGTGGACGTTGAAGGGGAACAACTTGAGGTTCTGGGCGGCGAGGGGCTGATCGTTGACGAGCCTATCAACCAGGGCGGCGACGAAGTCCGGTAAATCCGGCAGGCAAAGCGGAAGAAAAAGAAAAACCCCGGCGAATACGGCATCGCCAGGGTGCATAACAGGGCGTTTATATAGGCTACAGGTCAATATCCGCCGGGTTCGGGCAACAGGTCAGAACCCGGCAATTTCCTATAAAATTACCCGTTTTGTTCGTCCCCATGTTCCCATTCAAGCAAAGCTTCCACGGTCTCGTGGTAGAAATCCCACTTGCTGGACGTGCGATCATAGCTGGCAACCCGACCTGAAAATTGGATACTCATACGTTTACACTCCATTGATCCCCTAATACACTCACTCGATTCTTTTGGATGTGCGTATTGAAATGTGCGTCAGTCAGTGACGAAACAACGCTACCGTGTCTTTACCACTCGGAGGTTTTCTCTTCACTCGGCGGCATAAAAACTCCTGAGTGTTTTTTGATGTTAGCTTGTAAATAAACTGTTACATCCTGCCCGGTATTTTTCTCCTCGCATGCCCGTCCGTTACAAACCGCCAAAAAGTTAAGAAATCTCAACCAAGCCTGGTTGATGCATTTAATATAGATCACTTCTTGAAAAATCCACCCAAGGTTATTCACGATATATGGCAATATAACGGTGTGTGACGAACGGGTGATAGCCCCAGGACATAAAAACCTGTTCAGCAGATGAAAAAAGTGCTATCGTATTGATGGTAGTAGATGTGTTTGTTTTTAATACGTTAATGAATTAGATTTGAATTGCTCCCCACCGGGGAGCTTTTTGTTGACGGGGTATACAGGGCTGCCATGCCCCGTTCGGAGCACAATAATTCCGCCATTCCAACGCCCGCTTTGTCATTCCTGCGAAGGCAAAAATCCATCCACCAAGGGAGAGATGTTACAGACAAGTCCTACCTCTGCACTCCTGGAAGTGGATTCCTGCCTTCGCAGGAATGACAGGGGTTACATGCTATCGGGGGCGGAGACGCCGAGAAGCGCGAGAGCCTGGGCAAATGTCTTCTTCAGGGCGATAATCAGCGCCAGCCGGGATTTCGTCAGTTTCGCATCCGGCGTCAGGATGCGGCAGACGTTGTAGAACGAGTGGAACTGGGCGGCGAGATCCAGCGTGTAGCGGGCCACCAGGTGGGGCGCCCGGACACGCCCGGCATCGGCCACCAGGTCCTCGAAACCGTCAAGCTTGAAGATGAGATCCTTGAGAATCTCGCGGGCGTTGTCGTTGTCCAGTCCGTGGAACAGGGGATAGAGATCGTCCGTGGTCGGCAGTTTTTCCAGGGTTTCGAGTTCTTCGCGGCTGACGAACGGCGCCTGGGTTTCGCCGGTATCCACGTTGGGCGCCGGTTCCGTGGCGTTGCGCAGAATGCTGGCGCAGCGGGCATGAGCGTACTGGGCATAGTAGACGGGGTTGTCCTGACTGGCGGATTTCGCCAGGTCCACGTCGAAGTCCAGCGCCGTATCGGCGGACTTGGAGACCATCCAGAACCGCACGGCGTCTACGCCCACCTCGTCCACCACGTCTTCCAGGGTCACCATCCTGCGGCGCTTGCCCATGCGCTCCTTCTCGCCGTCCACGATGAGGTTTACCAGCTGGCCCAGAATGATCTCGAACTTCGGGTCCTTCTCGTCCTTCAGGTGGCCCAGCGCAATGAGGGCCGCCCGCATGCGGGCGATATAGCCGTGGTGATCGGCGCCCCAGATGTTGATGATGCGGTTGTACTGCGGAAGCCCGTGATCGTCCACCCGCCTGAACTTGTGGTCGTGGTAGGCGATATCCCCCGCCAGATAGGTCTTTTCGCCGTCGGACTTGATCAGCACCCGGTCCTTCTCGTCGCCGAACTCGCTGGATTGCAGCCACAGCGCACCCTCGTCCTCGTAGGCGAAACGCTCGCGCTTCAGCTTGTCCAGAATGTGTTCCACATGGTTCTTGTCGTCGTGCTTGCGCAACTCCAGCAGATCCAGTTCGGAGAACCATGCTTCGAAATGAACGCCGATGCGCTCCAGCAGCGCCTTTTGCTGACCCAACACTTCCTCGCGGGCAAAGGGAACAATCCACATGATGTCCGGTTTAATGCCGTCCGTTCCGGCAATTTCAGCGTGCTGCCCACGAAGCCTGTCTTTCGCACTGTCATCGGCCAGCAGTTTGATGGCCAAATCCCGGACGTATTCCCCCGGATAGGGCGGTTCCATTTCCGCCGGCAAGGGTAGTTCCAGGATCTCGGCACCCCGAATCCAGATGGACAGGGCAATGTTGTTCATCTGCACCCCCGCGTCGTTGATGTAGAACTCTGGGGTCACGGTCGCGCCGCAATGGCGCCAGATACGCACGAGGGAATCCCCCAGCGCCGCCCAGCGGCCATGGCCGATGTGCAGCGGGCCGGTGGGGTTGGCGGAGACATACTCCAGCAGGATGGAATCGTCCGTCATCGTCTCGTTCCTGCCGGGGGCCTTCGATTCAAGGATATCCATCAGGGCCTGGACCATGACGGCCTCGGTGATGCGGAAGTTGATGAACCCGGCGATAACGCTGGCGTCCAGCCCCTCGCCCGCCAGCTTCTGCTGGACGCTCTCGGCGATCTTCGGCGGGGACATCTTGGCGAACCGGGCCAGCGGCGAGATGTTGACGGCATAGTCGCCATGCTCCGGGTTGCGGGGCCGCTCGATGTTCAGGCTTTCCAGAACGGACGGCTCCATGTGGAGGTTGTTCAGGTCCGGTCCGGCCTTCTCGAGGGCCGCCTTCAGCTTCTGTTCAATCCGCTGTCTGATCATGAGGGGGTGCGATTCCAATCCTTGCTGCCGACGCTGCTTCTAAAATGTACCAGAAACAGGGTGTCGAAAGAATGCGCAGCCTGTACGAAGGATGGATTCCCGCCGGAGTCTATCCCTGCGTAGGCAGGGACGGGAATGACAATGAGCGGCTTGGATAAGAGGCCGCAAAAATATTGGAAATATGGCCTAAAACCACCGTCCCGAAGACAGAGCGCCTCAGCCCCTATCCAAAGAGCCGAATGGCTCAGCCGGTCATCAGTTCGCGGCGGATGTCGCGGAGCTGATCGAGGGCGCGTTCGTCTTCCACGCTGTCGCCCTTGCCGTTGGCTTTGGCGGCGGCTTCAGGACGCTTGATCTTGAGAAGGCAGTCAATCAGCTCGTTAACGTCGTTCTTGAAGTACTGGCGCATGACCTTTTCGATGGCGAGCACCCCGGCCTCGTCGCGTTTCACCACGGAACGGTACAGGTACTTCTTGCCGTCCTTCTCGCGCAGGGCCAGCTCCTTGTCCACGAGACGGTCCAGCACGGTCTTGACGGTGGTGTAGGCCCATTTCTTGGCGGGGGACTTGATCTTTTCCTGGACATCGCCAACATAAATCTTTTCATAGCCGGTGTTTTCGAGGTCCCACACCGCGTTCAGAATAATATTCTCCAAGTCTCCCTGTTTCAGGTCCATCCGTATCTCGTCCTCCGGCTAAATATTGTTGAAAAATCCCTCTGCATCGTCTCTGCACTCTCCCTGCCGCCGTCACCGCAAGTCCGCCGGGCAGGAAAGACTGTTGTACTGCAGTATAGTGAAAATCTTTCCCAAAAATCAATTGATGATAAGAAATTTTGTGTAACGTTTTATTCGCCCATGACTTGCGCAAGGGTTTGCTAGACGGCGAGCGCACCGGGAAGCCGCATCTCCGGCACCGTATCCGGAACCACCAGGGCGGCCTCGGTTTTCTCTTGGATCTCCTTGACGGAGACGCCAGGCGCCCGCTCCAGAAGGTGAAAAGCGCCGTCACGCAGCTCAAGAACCGCCAGATCCGTGACCACCCTGCTCACGCAGTTCACCCCGGTCAGCGGGAGTGTGCATTTCTTCAGGATCTTGGACTCCCCTTTCTTGTTGGCATGCTGCATGGCCACGATGATGTTGCGGGCACTGGCCACGAGATCCATGGCGCCGCCCATGCCTTTCACCAGCTTGCCCGGAATCATCCATGAGGCCAGGGCGCCTTCCTGGTCCACTTCGAAGGCCCCCAGGATGGTGAGATCCACATGGCCGCCCCGGATCATCTCGAAACTTTCGGACGACGAGAAGAAGACGGAGCCGGTCACGTTGGTGACGGTCTGCTTGCCCGCGTTGATGAGATCCGGGTCCACCGTCTCGCGGGTGGGAAACTCTCCCATCCCCAGCAGGCCGTTCTCGGACTGGAACAGCACGTCCATGCCCTTGGGCACGTGGTTGGCCACCAGCGTGGGAATGCCGATGCCCAGGTTAACGTAGTAGCCGTCCTGCAGTTCCATTGAAATGCGTTGGGCGATTTGGTCTCTGGTTAAAGCCATGACGGGGTCATCCTTATGCTGCTTGAATGCCTGAATACCTGCAAATGCCAAAACGGCGGTCCTATCGGGCGCCCGCCGTTTCCTTCAGGGTCATTTGCTCAATGCGTTTTTCGAAGGTGCCCTGGATGAGGCGATCGACGTAGATGCCCGGCGTGTGGATAAAGTCCGGGTCCAGCGATCCGGCGGGAACAATCTCCTCCACCTCGGCCACGGTGATGCGGCCCGCCTGGGCCATCATCGGGTTGAAGTTGCGGGCCGTCTTGCGGTAGATAAGGTTGCCCATCGTGTCGCCCTTCCAGGCCTTGATGATGGAGAAGTCGGCGGTCAGGGATTCTTCCAGCACGTACATCTTGCCGTTGTACTCGCGGGTTTCCTTGCCCTCGGCCACCACGGTGCCGTAGCCGGTGGGGGTGAAGAAGGCCGGAATGCCGGCGCCGCCCGCCCGGATTTTTTCGGCCAGCGTCCCCTGCGGGGTCAGCTCCACTTCCAGTTCACCGTTGAGGAACTGGCGCTCGAAGGTTTCGTTCTCGCCCACGTAGGAGGAGATCATCTTTCGGATCTGCCGGGTCTGGAGCAGCAGCCCCAGGCCGAAGTCGTCCACACCGGCGTTGTTGCTGATGAAAACCAGATCCCTCACGCCCATCCGGACGATGTGGTTGATCAGGTTTTCCGGAATGCCGCACAGGCCGAAGCCGCCCGCCATGATCGTCATCCCGTCCTCCAGCCCCGCCAGGGCGTCATCATAGGACGAAACCACCTTGTCAAATCCTGCCACGATACCTCTCCCGCATCAGACTTTTATGGCAGGGTTGTAGCATAAGCGCAAGGTCGCTGTCCAGCATAGCCCGTGGAAAACGGTCATCGAATCTCCTCCGGACAAAGGGGCAATTTTTCGGCGTTTTATGGTTTTATTGAATGAGCCGGGTTACATCGAAACCAAAGCGGTGTATACTGGTAGAACCTTTTTAAAGATGAAAACTCAAGTGGTTTGATTTGACTCAAGTGTGAAAAGCAGGATTTTAATCATGGATAATTCTCAACCGCCCATCTGTGATTTCTTTTACAACGAGAACGAAAGCCGCCTGTACGAACTGGTCGAGCAGACCCGGCAGGACGAAGAGTAAGTCTCAGCCCGATATTCAGACCCGCTTGGCGGCCCTTGCCTTCAGGCGGGCTTTTTGCCGTGAAAAACGGCGGCAAGCATGGGCATGATGCGGTACAATACTCGACAATATCTCATCAATGCTAACGAAACGGAGTATCTGACCATGACGATGAAATGGGGGCGGCCTTTGCTCATCCTGACCCTAGGGGCGGTTGTCGCAATGCAGGCGGCAGCCGGCGCGGAAAAACCGGGAAAGAGTCCCATGCTTGATCCCATCGATGCGCCCTCCTTACCCCCTTCCTCCCTGCCGAATCTTTCACCGGTCGTGCTGCCGGAGCTTCCAACAGCCGTTCCGGCGGCCCCGGCGGTTGCACAGCCTTCTCCGGCCACCCCGGCCAAACAGGGACAGGCACAGACCGGAGCATCCCGGTAACGCCATGCCAGACCGCTCAGCCAGGTATTTATCCGTTCCCGTCCTCCTCTGGCTCATCTTGCTTTCACCTGCCTCCTGGTCCCTGGACTATTCGGCGCCACCGTCCGAGTGGCACCCGGCGGGCGAGTCGGGGGGTGTCCGATGGCTGGTGGATCGCAGCAGTTTCCTGTATAGGGACAAGGGACGGGTTTCCTACCGGGTCCGGGCGGAAGGGGAGCTTGCGCCACACCGGGGACGCGGAGTAAAAGAGCGCTACGAGACGCGGGTTTCCGACTGCGGAGAAAACACCTCATGGCTCAAGGCCATCGCCTATTTTGACGGCAAGGGGCGCCTGATCGAGCAGGTGACCGTGAATGACGCGGAGATCATCCGTACCGCAGCTGGCGACCAGGGACCGCATGGATATGTCTGCCGTTCCTGGTCCGGCCAGGAGGCAACCGGCAACCCGCCCGATCGCAAAGCTTCCGGGCCTCAGGACGACGCGCAGGAGATTGTCCGGCTGAAAGCCCTGCTCGGAAAAGAAAGAAAAGCCTTTCAGGAGGAACGCCGGGAATTCATCCGGCAGCTTAGAGAATTGGAATACCGGCTCCGGGAGATGGAAAAACTGCGGTATCAAAACTGCCCGCCCTGCGGATACTCCCCCCTCCTGGACGAGAAGCCGCTAAACGCACTGCCCTATGGGCAATGAATCCCCGTATCATTCCCACCCCCGGCGTTGCAGATACCTCCGGAATTGTCATGGGTCAGCGTGCTGGCCATCATATGGTCGAATTCACCGAGATCGGCGTTGGGATCGTAGTTGTCTTCGTGAGGACTGAGCCTGTCCATGGTGTTTTCCACGGCGCCGGCGATTCTCAGGATGTCGCCGGACAACTGTTCTACCAGGCTGTTAACGGCGGCGCTTTCGATCATCCCGCTTTTCTCGATTCGCTTGTATTCGTCGATAAAATCCTTCATCACACCCCATGCGCCAGTATCGGCGTTCAAGGGATCGTTGGCCCAGTCGCCCGGTTCGCCGGTAAAGCTCATGTTGATATTGATCATCCAGTTGACGTCCAGCGTCTTGCCCCGAAAGTCGATCTGGGTCGCAAGAAATTTTTTCTTGTCCCCATTGGCGGCGTCGGCGGCGTCTTCAACCAGTTTTTGGAGGGCGGCCATCTCGTGGCCCAGGTTGGCAAGCTTCTGGAGTTGATTGGCTTCAGATTCATTGATTTCTCCGGCCTCATAAAGCTGCTGGATCGCGGACTCGAAGCCGACGAGAATCCGTTTGGTTGTGCCGTTGCCCCCGGCGGTTTCAACCGCCTTGGACAGATCCACCGGATAGTTCTCCATCGTGATGACCTGGCCGCTGGAAAGGGTGACCTGGACCGTTCCAGTTCCCGGTGTATTCTGGGCAGTATTGCCGGTCGGCTGGCCTCCGCCACCCCCACCGGCAGCAGGGCTGGAAGTCCCGCCCGCATTGGCACCATCCCCAAAAATCCGATCCAGCAGGCCGGGCAGAGCGGCGGCAAGCTGATCGCCCAGAACAAACAGGGCGCCCATGCTGACGATGGCCACCAGCGCTGCTGCCAGAATATACTCTGAAAGGGACTGGCCCCGATGTGACAAAGAAAACCTTCTTACCATTGAGTCTTTCTCTTGGAGTCTTTCTCCTGAGCCTGGTTATATCCTTTAATCGACCCGAACAGGACAAACTTGAAACGTTTTACTCAATCACCCGGATGCGCAGGGTGCCGTCGTAGATGAGGTCCATTTTAATTTTTTCGCCCGCCTTCACCGGGCGGGTGACGGGCATGGTGTAGAACATTTGGGTCCAATGGGTGTCCGGTGCCCAGGGGGAGTTGGTCAGCGACGTCTCCTCATCCAGCCAGGCCCGGAAGTAGCCGCAATAGCCGGAGAAATTGCCATCCGCCGTCACCTCCAGCTCGAACTCCTGGGAAAATACCGGGTTGTCCAGGGTCCGAAAATCAAGGGAGCGCACCAGGTGGGGTTCCGTAACCGCCTTGTAGATGTTGGGGTTGTATTTGTCCAGCCGCAGCGTCGCCTTGTTGCACAGCACGTCGGCAAAAATATCGTAGTTGATGCCGTAGAGCGACTCGAACTCCGCCACCTCGCGCCGCTTGTCCTGCCGGATATCCGCATGAAAGCCGAAAACAAAGATGTCCAGCTTGTACGGAATCAGCGCTCCCCCCGGCGCCAGGAACCGGTCGCGGGCATCGATGGTGAATTCCAGCACGTTTTCCTCAAGGATTCCGTTGCCGAGAATTTCGGAGATGAACACGTCCGGCCTGGGGTCGAAAATTTTCTCGGACAAGGCGCTGGAGGAACCGACCACGAACTGGATGTTGTCCAGGCCGTTGTCCTGGGCGATGGCTTCGGCCAACTCGATGATGTCCTGGCGCCGTTCGATGGCGTAAACTTTCTTCGCCCCGGCCTTGGCGGCGAAAAAGGCGAGAATCCCCGAACCGCAGCCGAGATCCATCGCCACGCTGTCCGGCTTGATGGCCCGCTCGATGGCCCGGCGATAGGCGGCCAGGCGCACGAAGTCCTTCATCATGACGTGGTGGTTCTCCACGTTGATGTGGATTTTCGATCCCAACTTGTCCGAAAGCCCGCTTTCCAGGGGCTTGCGCATCTCGCTCTCGTCGGTGATGACGATCTTGCACTCGTAGAGGTTGGAGAGGTGATCCACGATCTTCTGGTGGTCCGAAGGATCGGGCCAGGCGTCGAGAATCTCCCCGATGGTCTTCCAGTTGGTGATATCCCAGAGCAGCAGGAGGATGTCCGACTTGATGCTCAGGGCGTTGCCCTCGGAGAAGACGTTGCTGATCATCACGTGGTCCGAATCGTCGAACTTGATGTACGTCTCCGGGTTCATCTTCACGCGGGTGTCTCGGTCGTTGAAGTTGGGCATGCTCCCTCTCCGTTCTCCTGAAATCAATCCTGAAAAATCTTTTTGCCGTAGTATGAATCGCGGGCCGTGTCGCGATCGAGATAGCAATGGGGGTAATTCACCGTTTCCTGAAAGCCGAAACGGCGGTACATCTTGAGGGCGAAATAGTTGTCCGTGTCCACGGTCGCCGTAATCTCGGTCAGCAGAAGCTTTTCGGCCATGATGGCGTTGATGGCGCGGATCAGCGAACTGCGCAGCAATTGTTTCCCCAGCCCCCGCTTGCGCTCCGACGGGCGGATGCCGATGAGGGGGATATTCCCGGCGGTGACGTCGGTCTGGAGCATGAAGCAGAACCCCACCGGCTCGTCGTCATGCAGTAAGACGCTGGTGCAGTCCGGCAGGAACAGGCCCATATGGCCTTCACTCAGCAGGCCTGCCACCTTTCGCGAGCCTTCCACGGTGCGGAATCGCGGGTCCCAACGGGAGTCGTTGGCCTTGCCGAAGGCTTCGCTGATGGACTTCGCCACGCCCTCGACGTACCCAGGCTTCCATTCCTCATCCCCCCAGGCGATCATTTTGTATCCGTCGGGCAGGGGTTCCATGGTCTGGTTGAGGCTGCCCAGGATGGGGATGGCGATCTCGTTGGTCAGATCGAATTTCTGGATGGTCTGGCCCACGGGCATCAGGCCGTACCAGTGAGTGGTCCAGACGAAACGCTCCTGGATGCCCAGCATGGGGTAGCTCACACAGTCCCAGCCGGGCATGTCCCGGATGATTTCAAGGAACTTCATCATCATCGTATCGAAGATGCTTCGCCATTCGAGATCTTCGGGAATCCAGACCAGGTTGATCTCGATGGCGCGGTGGGGTTCCGGCACGTAGAGCATGAAGCCCACGGGGTCCGGTTCGGCGGTGTCCATGACGAGGATGCCGAGGATGTTTTTGTTGAGCACGTTGGAGCGGACCACGTGAAACTCCACCGGAACGTCATGCCAGCTGTATTTTTCCACGGCAACATCACGAAAGCCGGTGTAGGCCTGCTCGATTTTATCGATATTGCTGACATCGAGGGGATACGCTTCCAGCATGGATTTTATTCACCCGACTTTCCGGGGGGCGGGACTCTCTCAGGTTGACCAGTACCCCTCAATTCTATCGTGATTTTCCCGTTCGTGGCGGACACCGCGCCCAAAGATCCGCCAAAGTGAGGAGTGCTTCACACTCGAATACAGGACGGTTTCGCAGGGGAATTTGATGGTACGATGAGGGGAAAGACACGCATCGCATGGACATTCTGGAAGCCTACTTCGAGATTCTTTCGCACTTTCCGGGTTACGAGCGCCGGAAGGTGCAGGAAACCATGGTCGGCGGCGTGTGGGACGCCTTCGACAACAAACGATCACTGGTCGTCGAGGCGGGAACGGGTTCGGGGAAATCCTTCGGGTACCTCATCCCGGCGATTCTCCAGTCGTCCCGGCCCATCGTCATCTCCACCGGCACCATCGCCCTGCAGGAGCAGCTTTTATTCAAGGATCTCCCATTTCTCGGCGAGTCTCCGGGCCTGCGCGACCTGGTGGAAAACGGGGAAATCACTGTCAAGCTGGTGAAGGGCCGCCGGAACTACGTCTGCATCCAGAAGATGCTGGAACTGGAGCGAGAACTGGAGGCGACCTCGCCCCAGATGCGCTATCTCGACTTCATGAAGGCCGAGCTGGACGGCGGCTGGGACGGGGACCGGGGCAACCTGGACTTTGCCGTGGCCCCGGACATCTGGGAGGAAATCCAGTCCGACAGCGACGACTGCCTGGGGCGGCGCTGCCGGTTCTACCAGGAGAATCCCTACCGCCTGGCCAGAGAAGACCTGGCCAAGGCGGACATCATCATCGCCAACCACGCCCTGTACCTGCAGGATCTTGTGGCGGGGCAGTCCCTGCTGCCCGCCCATGACGTGGTGATCTTCGACGAGGCGCACAACTTGAAGCGATACGCGCTGAACGCCTTCACCGGACGCATCGGCAAGTTCGCCACCACCAAGCTGCTCCAGAAGATCCGCCGCCGCCTGAAGGCGGTGCCGGAGGAGTACATGGTGCGCCTCAGCCAGTCGGAGGCGCGGGTGCTGCACTGGCTGTTCCAGCGGTTCTCCAGCCACAGCCGGGGAAGTTTCCGGCTGGTGCCCGATCCCCAGTTTCTCGAAGCAGTGGGCATCCACGTGGAAATCCTCAAGGAAATCCATCAGTGGCTTACCGGCATCAACGTCAACCAGTTGCAACTGATAGAAAGCAAGCTGGAGGCGGACAAGCTCTCCGTGCAGAAGGACAAGCTGATGCAGCAGCTGGAAGGGCTGATGACGCGCTGGGAGTTCTTCATGTACGAGGACCCCTTTGCCCACGACCGGGTGAACTGGGTGGAGATGGACCGCGAAAAGCTATACTTCGAGCTGAAATCCACCCCTCTGAATATTGCCGAGATGCTGGGCAACAGCCTGTGGCCGGAGAAGACGGCCATCCTCGCCAGCGCCACGCTGGCGGTCAACGGCAGCCTGGACTTCTGCAAGCTGGATCTCGGTCTGACGGACAAGGCGGACGACCTGATCCTGGAAAGCCCCTTCGACTACAGCCGCCAGTGCACCCTCTACATCCCGGACAACATGCCGGACCCCAACAGCTTCCAGTTCGTTATCGCCACGGCGGAGCAGGTGGAGGCCATCCTATACCGCACCGATGGCCGGGCCTTCGTGCTGTTCACCAGCGGCGAGAACATGCGCCGGGTGGCGGACGCCCTCATCCCCAGGCTGCCCTACCCGTGCAAGGTTCAGGGAGAGCTGCCCCGAAACCGGCTGATCGAATGGTTCAAGAACGAACCCAACAGCGTGTTGTTCGCCACGGCCACGTTCTGGGAGGGAATCGACATCCCCGGCGAGTCGCTGAGCTGCGTCATCATGGATAAGATTCCGTTCTCGCCGCCGGACGACCCGGTGAACCAGGCGACCATCGAGTACCTGAAAGCCCAGGGCCGGGACTGGTTCGCCGACTACGTGCTGCCTCAGGCGACGCTGCGCATGAAGCAGGGCTTCGGGCGGCTCATCCGCACCCATACGGACCATGGATTGGTGGCGATTCTGGACCCGCGCATACGGACCAAGGGCTACGGACGGCGCATCCTGCGCAGCCTGCCGGACGTGCGGGTGATTCACGATCTGGACGATTACGTCCTGGAAAATCTGCCGGAAGAAGCCGTTTATTGAGGGTTTGCCTTGGTGGGCGCGGCGCTTTGTGGTAAATTTCGCACAACATTTTATCGGCGCGAAGGATTGCACGATGTTTGAAAACGGTCATTTCTCGGCGGATATTATCGAAACCACCGACGAAGAGGGCAACGTCCACGTCTTCGAGAAGGTGGACGAGTACGAATTCGAGGGCAAGCGCTACGCCCTGCTCATCTACCAGGGCGGCGATGACGCGGACGAAGGCGATGACGAGGCCGAAAGCACCAACGGCAATGGGAATGGTTCCGACGAAGGCTACGACGAGGAAGTCGTCGTCATGCGGGTCGTCCACGAGGAAGACGGCGACGTCTTTGAGGCCATCGAGGATGAAGGCGAGTTCGAGCGCGTCGTCCAGTACATCGAGCAGGCCGGCGCCGCCGAGGACGACGATGAAGGCGAGTTCTTCGAGGAAATCGAGAATTAACGTAACAGGGCGAAAAGAAAAATAACCAGGGAAGGTCACCATCCGATGAAAATCCACGAATATCAAGCCAAGGAACTGTTTCGAAAGTACGGCATCCCGGTTCCCGAAGGCCAGGTTGCCTTTGCGCCGGAAGAAGCGGTAAAGGCCGCCGCAAACCTGCCGGGTCCGAAGGTCGTCGTCAAGGCCCAGATTCACGCCGGAGGCCGGGGCAAGGGCGGCGGCGTCAAGGTCGTGGATAACAACGCAGACGCCGTGCGCGAGGCGGCCCGGCAGATCATCGGCATGCAGCTCGTCACCCACCAGACCGGTCCCGAGGGCAAGAAGGTGAAAAGCGTCCTCGTGGAGCAGGGTTCCAACATCGCCACGGAACTGTACCTCAGCATCATTCTCGACCGCTCCAACAGCTGGCCGGTCATCATGGCCAGCCCCGACGGCGGCATGGACATTGAAGAAGTGGCCGAAAAGACGCCGGAGCGGATTCTCAAGGTCCACGTCCACCCGACCCTGGGCATCCAGCCCTTCCAGGCGCGGGAGATCGTCTACTTCCTCGGCATTCCCAAGGAGGGCCAGAAGGAGGCCATCCAACTCATCACCAATCTCTATAAGCTCTACGTCGAAAAAGACTGCTCCCTGCTGGAGATCAACCCGCTGGTGGTGACGAAGGAGAACCGGGTCTTCGCCCTGGATGGGAAAGTCAATTTTGACTCAAATGCTTTAGACCGCCACCCGGATGTGGCCGCCTACCGCGACGTGGACGAGGAGGACCCGCTGGAAGTGGAGGCCTCCAAGTTCAACCTGAATTACATCAAGCTGGACGGCAACGTGGGCTGCATGGTCAACGGCGCGGGCCTGGCGATGGCCACGATGGACATTATCAAGCTCCACGGCGCGGCCCCCGCCAACTTCCTGGACGTGGGCGGCAGCGCCAACAAAGAGGGCATCGAGAACGCGTTCAGGATCCTGCTCTCCGACAAGAGCGTGGAAGTGGTGCTGATTAACATCTTCGGCGGGATTCTGCGGTGCGATCTGCTGGCCGAGGGCGTGGTTGCCGCCGCGGAAAAACTCAACGTGCAGATCCCCATCGTCATCCGCATGAAAGGCACCAACGTTGAGAAAGGCAAGGAAATCCTCGCCTCCTCCTCGTTGCAATTCGCCGTCGCCGAAACCATGAAAGAAGCCGCCGAAAAAGTAGCCGGTTTGGTCAAGCAAAAGCAGCCTGTGGGGTAATTAAGCAATGTGGTTTGATGAAAAAGGATTATCTTTTGCCAGATGGTATTTGGATACTCTTGCTGGTTCTATCAAAGATCCTGATACCTACAGTATTTTGCAAAAAGAAACAACACATCTACGAAGTGCCATTCGTTTATTTGAGTATCTAGATCAAACTTTTGAAAAAAATCAAATTGATCCTATTCTCAACACCGCCATCAATGAAATTGGTATTAGCCCTCATTTGCTGGGTCAGGCAATAAATAAGTTAGGTCTCCTAGAAACTAAAAAATTAGTGTTAGAGATTTATTGCAGGCCTGCTATGCAGTTTCCTCGCGGGCGCCGGGCATATTGTACCAAAGCGTTGGAATATGCAATGGCGGATAGAGCTATACAGGCCGACAACCCGACCGAAATTATAAATCAACAGCAAAAGGATACTTGTATAAATGGCAGTACTCGTTGATAACAATACGAAATTGATTGTGCAGGGCATTACGGGGCGGGAAGGGACGTTTCACGCCGAGCAGTGCATTAAATACGGCACGAACGTCGTTGCGGGCGTCACCCCCGGCAAGGGCGGAACCTCCGTGGAGATCGCGGGCAAGACGATTCCCGTGTTCAACACGGTCGCCGACGCCGTAAAGGAAACCGGCGCCAACGCCACGGTGATTTTCGTGCCGCCGCCGTTTGCCGCCGACGCCATCATGGAAGCCGCCAGCGCGGATCTGCCGCTGGTCATCTGCATCACCGAGGGCATCCCGGTGATGGACATGGTGAAGGTAAAAGAGTTTATGAAATCCAAGCCGGACGTCCGGCTCATCGGCCCCAACTGCCCGGGCGTCATCTCGCCGGATCTGGCCAAGATCGGCATCATGCCGGGCCATATCCACAAGAAAGGCCCGGTCGGCGTGGTGTCGCGCTCCGGGACGCTGACCTATGAAGCCGTGGATCAGCTGACCCAGCTCGGCATCGGCCAGTCCACCTGCATCGGCATCGGCGGCGACCCGGTGAACGGGACGAACTTCATCGACTGCCTGAAACTGTTTGAAGGCGACAGCGAGACCAAGGCCATCGTCATGATCGGCGAGATCGGCGGCAGCGCCGAGGAGGAAGCGGCGGCGTTCGCCAAGGCCAACGTGACGAAACCCATCGTCTGCTTCATCGCGGGCCAGACGGCGCCCCCCGGAAAACGCATGGGCCACGCGGGGGCCATTATCTCCGGCGGCAAGGGCACGGCGGCGGAAAAGATGGCCGCCCTGCGCGACGCAGGCATCACCGTGGTGGACAGCCCCGCCGTCATCGGCGAGATGGTTGCGGCGGCGATGCGGTAAGAACCCCACCCGCCCGCCCTTCAAGGTTTGTGGGGGCGAAGCCCCCACGTCCCCCTTTTACTGTCTCACTTGGATATCACTCATGATGACAAGTCGAGGTCCGGGATATACACGCCGGGCCTCGGTTGTAAATTACTGTTAACTTTGGCAATGCTGCGGGCAAAAGTGGTTCATGTTCGGCCTTGATTGGGGGAGAGTAATTGTCATACATACACTCCCCTCTTTCCCCACAGGTAGTGGAAATTCAGGTAGGATTTCGAGTTCCGTATAGGAGAATAGAACCTCATGAATGTTGAAACGTTAGCCCCCAAGTTCCAGGGCGCCATCGCGCCCCAGGGCGAAAAGCCCGCCTTCCAGGGTCAGCCCGGTCTGCTGACCCAGCCCCAGCCGCAGTTCGGTGGTTGGTTTGAGCGCAAACCGTCTACACCGACTGAAGAGGTGGTTTACTACACGAAAAAAGCCCAGGAAGTGGAAGCCGAGGCCAACAAGGAAGCCGAAGGCGTCATTTTGCATGCTCAGAAAGACACCGAAGACGAGCATGCCCGCGCCGGTCAGCTCCAGCAGGAAGCGGCCGAGCTGATCAAACAGGTTCAGGCAAAACTCAAGCAGGCTGGCGAGGAAATCCAGATTGCCGGTGGCATTCTCAGCAACGCCAACACGCAGGCTGCCCGTATCCGGGAAAAAGGCCAGCGCGAAAAGACCCGATTCCTCGAACTGGCCCAGAAAGCCCAGGAGAAAATCGCTGCCAACCAGGCCGCCTTGGAACGCCGTTCCAGCGAACTGGCCCAGCAGTTACAGGATTCGACCACGGGCCTGGCCGAATTCGCACAGAACCTGGCCAAATCCCTTACCGCTCCCCAGGCCGACAAAGGCGGGGAAGGCGAAGAGAAGTAAATTCTCTCGACCGGTTTGCAACACCTCGCTCCTTGTGGGCGGGGTGTTGTTGTTTGTGCGCGTTTCCAAATGTTAAGCCGGGACGCTCAGCCCTGAATCCGCCAGGATAAAGATACCGGAACCGTTTCAGACAGATCGGTCCATTCTGTATACTTCGAATTGCTTAATGTATACCCTTCAGAAAAACCATATATTCCCGATATATATATCAGGTTCATAACGGGAGAAGACGTTTAATGCAGAGTGGTGGATACGAGCAAAGGTTCGCCAAGGACGAGATCATCATCAAGGAGAACGCCAAGGGGGACCGCATTTTCCTGATTCGCTCCGGTACGGTGCTGATTGCACGTCGCGGCCCGGAACCCGACGAGTTGATCCCCATCGTGGAACTCGGCCCCGGCGAGATTTTCGGCGAGATGTACCTGATGCACAGCAACCAGTTGCGCAACGCCTATGTCGTCGCCGCCAGCGAGGTGGTGGTCAACGTCTTCTTCGAGGAGGAAATTGCGGCGGACCTGAAGACCATGTCACCATTCCAACGGGCCATGTTCGGGGGTCTCACGTCACGCCTCAGCGATATGAACAACCACTACCTGAAATTGACCCTGGCCGCCGTGGGAGAGGGCGCCGACGAACCTGCCCCGACGGTCGTCGAGAATGACAAAATCCGCCGGAACCTGAAGGGCACCGTCAACTAGGCTATTTGATCTCCCTGGGATTGAAATCCACCTTCATGGTGAGTTTTCCGGCATCGATGCCCTGTTCCGCCAGTTGTTCGCGCAGTTGCGGGGTAATTGTCCCGATCAGTTCCTGCGCGTCGATGGCGGCATGATCACGCTGGGAAACGTAGGGTTCCAGAAGCGCAATCAGCGTCATACCGACTTGCTCGACATTTTGATGAAGCTGTTCGTCGCGGGCCTTGTTTTCAGCCTCGGAACCAGGCTCAAGGCCCTCTGCCGAAAAGCCGCTGGCGGCCAGGCAATCACAGTCCAGATGAAGCCGGACACCGATCCGCTGCTTGTCCTTCGTTTCCGGGAACACATTGAGGGTGGACAGCTCGCTGAAGTTATAAGCATAGGTATAAGGCGTCGGCCCAAAGAGGAGGCCGAGCCTGTTCATCGTTCCCTCGTGGGAACATTTGGCGGCCAGCGTCTCTTCCGACTTGAACATCCGCGACACCGGGTTGTCGGTGACGGCGGTAGCTCCGGCTCCCAGCAGGCCGAGAAGCAGTGTCCAGGCCAGCAGAAGTCGGGGACGACGCGACGACGGCGCCTGTTTCGGCCCGGCACCGAAATGAACCGGTTGGTGGTTATGGATCTTTTGCCCCTGGCCGGTTTTATGTGAGAATTGAGGCGCACGGACGCCAAGCTGCACGGTATTCATCCCTTCATTCCCCTTCGATAACGATTCGATACACTGGGCATCATGTTATGCACTCAAGGCGCGTTGTAAAATACGGAATTTGAAAATGCAGGATTTCAGCAACCACGGAGAAACCGGCGAATCATGCAAGCGGTCTACTTTGACGACGCCCTGACCCTGAAAAACGACTACCCAATCCCGGAACGCCAGCCGGGCGAGGCGCTGATCCGCACCGTGCTGGCGGGAGTCTGCAACACGGACCTGGAGATCGTTCGCGGCTATATGGGATTCCGGGGAATTCCCGGCCATGAGTTCGTGGGTGTCGTGGAAGACGCGGATAACCCGGACTGGATTGGCCGGCGGGTCTGCGGCGACATCAACGCCGCCTGCGGCACCTGCGACGCCTGCCGCCGGGGCGAACAGCACCACTGTCCCAACCGGACGGTGCTGGGGATTTTCAACCGCAACGGCGCGTTCGCCGAATACTTCACCCTGCCGGAATCCTGCCTGGTTGAAGTCCCGGAAGGGGTCAGCGACGAGGCTGCCGTGTTCGCCGAACCGCTGGCGGCGGCGCTGGAGATCCCGGAACAGGTTGCCATCGCCAAAAACGACCCGGTGATCGTGCTGGGCGACGGCAAGCTGGGCCTGCTCATCGCCCAGGCGCTGAGGCTGCACTCCAATGACGTGACCCTGCTGGGGCGGCACCCGGAGAAGCTGGCCATCGCCGCGAACCGGAGCGTCAAGACCGCTTTGTCCGAGGACTTCGACGCGCCGATGTCCGCCCGGATCGTGGTGGAGGCCACCGGCTCCAGCGAGGGGTTGCAGAAGGCGATGCATCTCGTGCGCCCGCGGGGCGTGATTGTGCTGAAAAGCACGGTGGCGAACCCGTATCAGATTGATCTGTCGCCGCTGGTGATTCACGAGATCACCGTGGTCGGTTCGCGCTGCGGCCCCATGGACAAGGCGCTGGACGTGCTGGCATCTGACGGCGTGGACGTGCGCAGCCTGATCCGCGAAGAATTCCCGCTGGCCGAAGGGGTACGCGCCATTGAAAAGGCGGGCGAAAGAGGGATGCTCAAGGTTTTAATCAAACGTTAAAATCCCGCCATCGGCGATGTCTGGTATCCATGCCCCATGACAATGGCACTTACGCCCGCCACCCATAAAAAAAGAGGCGAACGCCTCCAAAAGTAAAAGCCTGGACGGGGGACCAGGCTGGGGGAGAGAGAGTAGCACGTTGTTGTTGTGAGAGTAAATCTGTCTAGGCGGTTGGCGCACGGAAGCTCTTGGCATATTCGGCAGCCCGCGCATACTGCTTGCTGGTGGCCTCGGATACCTGGTGAGCGGCATCGGTGGCCTGGCGGCGGAGCTGATCCGCCGTCTCGCGGTTGAAAAGCCTGCCCGCCTGGTCGGAGATGTACTTCCAGGCGGAAGTCACGGAGGTTTTGGGATGGAATACGAGGTTCTTGAGGCCTTTAAAAGTGGTTCTGATAATGTTTTTAGGCAGTTCGTAGCCCAGGGCGAAGGTGTGGGCGGTGGCCCGCTCCATCATGGTCTTGAAGAACCCGTTCTCCTTGGCGGCTTCGCCGAAGCGTTTGGCGAAGGTATCGGCGTAGGTCTTGCCGCCGGAGATGAACCGGAAGGGAACCGTCTTCTGGGCAACGGCTTTTGCGCCCATTCGATTGATAGCGCCAAGAGTATAGCGTGCAATACGGCTGTGCATTGCTGCAATTCCCCTTCCTGTTGGAGTGTTCTCTAACCCTGTAGTGTGTTGTTCTGCTCTATAAAGACCCGGCAACCGATCCTGGTGATAGTTTGTAAAGTAATATTAATTTGCAAGGTGTTTTTCGGGGGTCGGCGTGATCCCCTCAAAACCTTGGCGGCCCTCGCCCCAGCCCTCTCCCGGACCGGAGGGAGAGGGAACGTATTCTGCACAATACCTTTTTCCTCTCTCCCTTTGGTCCGGGAGAGGGCTGGGGCGAGGGGAAATGCCTGCCCATCTTTAATTCCTGCTTTTCGCCTCGACCAGTTCATTCAGGTTGGGAACGGCGGTATTCTCATGAGTCACGAAAAGCGTCTGGGTCGGGTAGGCGAACTCGATGCCTTCCTCGGCGAAACGCTTGAACATCTCCAGGTTGATGGCCTGCTGGGTATCGGCATAGCTGTTGAAGTCCGGCACCGTTACGTAGTAGACCGCCTCGAAATCCAGCGAGGAATTGCCGTAGCGCAGGAAGTGAATCCGGTCCGGGCGGGCCAGTTCCTGTTTCTCGATGATCTCGCGGATCATCCCGGAAATGGCCGCCAGTTTGTCGTAGGGGGTCTGGTAAATGACGCCGAAGTTAAAGACGATGCGGCGCTCGTACATGCGCTTGAAGTTGCGCACCCGGCTGGAAAGCAGGTCGCTGTTGGAGAAGATCAGCTGCTCGCCGCTGAGGCTGCGGAGCCGTGTCGTCTTCAGGCCGATATGCTCCACGTTGCCCATCAGGTCACCCACGATGATGAAGTCGCCCACGACGAAAGGCTTGTCAATAACGATGGTCATGGCGGCAAAGAGGTCGCCCAGGATGTTCTGCACGGCGAGGGCCACCGCAATACCGCCCACCCCCAGGCCGGCGACCAGGGCGGTGACGTCGAAGCCCATGTTGTCCAGCGCCAGCAGGAAGAAGAGGGACCAGACGACGAAAAAGCCGATGAACTTGAGGGGACCGAGCATGGTTTTGCTGCTGAGCTGCTCCTCTTCTGTCGGGCGGCTTTTAACGTAGCGTTGCAGGAGGTATTCCACCACCCGGTTGGCCCAGAAGGCGCATTGCAGGAAGAAGGCCAGGATGGCCAGGGTTTCAACCAGCTTATCGATCCTGGGCGGCAGATCCAGCGCGTAGGTGGCGGCGTACACGGCGACGGTCGCCATCAGGAAGGGTTTAATAGAGCGGATCAACTCCACAGCGAAGTCGTCCAGGTCCGTCACCGTCTTCTCCGCCAGGATCTGAAGCCGGTTGGCAACGACATTCCGGATAATGTTCAGGATCGAATAGGCCAGAACCCCGATGAGCAGGGCGATGACCCAGGCTTTCAGGGAATTGCCGTAGAACGCCCTCTCGTCCAGAAGGCCCAACAGGTTGGAAAAATCCATGCCGTCCTCGATTTGCGCGTCAAAAACTCTCTTGACCCATCATTCTAGCGGAAACATGCCCCGGTGGGGAAGCCTTCGGCCTCCCGCCCGTCCTTTCTGATAAAATAGGGGCGTCCCCGATGGGCGAGTGGCGGAATGGTAGACGCGCTGGTCTTAGGAGCCAGTGGAGCAATCCGTGGAGGTTCGAGTCCTCTCTCGCCCAGTTTTGCTTGCGGCCATTATTAAAATAATGTACACTGGATTTTAATAAGAAAAAGTCTTATTAAAAGAACCTTTAATAGATGACAAAGCAAAAAAATGGAAGCCGCATAGGCATTTTCATCACAAGCAGTATTGCTGGAGAAACAGTAAAATCCTATTTGCCTCCTCCGCTGCCTGTTAAACCTCCGTTGAGACTAGACGGACTGTATGATCTCATGGAAAGAGCCAATCAGGCTTTGGGGCGATTGGATGGCTTGGCAACCTTGCTTCCAGATATTTCCTTATTCTTATACTATTACGTTAGAAAGGAAGCCCTGCTTTCATCGCAAATTGAAGGAACACAGTCTTCTCTGTCTGATCTTCTTTTATATGAAAGCAATGAACATCCTGGAGTGCCTCTTGATGATGTCCGGGAAGTCTCGAATTATGTAGCGGCTCTTTACATGGGGCTGAATAAAATAAGAGAAGGTTTTCCTGTTTCTCTCAGACTGTTAAGAGAAGTCCATGCCGTCCTTTTGTCAAATGGACGAGGCAGCGAAAAAATCCCTGGAGAATTCCGAAAAAGCCAGAATTGGATAGGAGGAACACGTCCCGGAAATGCCATGTTTGTCCCTCCCCCACCTGAACGAATGATGGAAAGCCTTGATAATCTTGAACATTTTATTCATGACAATTACGGAAAAACACCCACGCTAATCAAAGCAGCCCTTTGCCATGTGCAGTTTGAGACAATCCACCCCTTCCTCGATGGTAACGGCAGGTTGGGAAGACTGTTGATTACTCTGTTACTTTGCTCGGAGAATGTTATTTCAGCCCCATTATTATATCTCAGTCTCTACTTCAAAACCAACCGGCAAGAATACTACGATCAACTGCAAAAAGTCCGCTTGGAAGGAGACTGGGAAAGCTGGCTTGAGTTTTTCTTTGAGGGAGTGTTGGAAACATCTAACCAGGCCATAAAGTCTGCCAAACAGATTCTTTCCATCTTTGAGGAAGACAGGCAGAAACTAATGCCTGAAGACGTTAGCGGAAGACTCCAGGCATTTTCCTTATTATCCGTCTTGGATGTGCTCAAAAATAAGCCAATCTTAAGCATAGGAACTGCCGCCGATGAAGCGGGCATTACATTCCCAACGGCGAAAAGATCCCTGGAAGAGCTTGAAAAATTGGGAATCACTAGAGAAATAACCGGGAAAAAGCGAGGACGAATTTTCGTCTATGAACGTTATCTGCAAATTTTACAGGAAGGTACGGAACCCCTCACCGATTAGGGATACCTTAACTCTCTTTTTTACTGTTGCCGGACTTATTCAATCTAAATCAAAGCCGCACCATATCGAGGAAGGAAACGCGTCCGGTTGGCGAAGGTGGCGAGGGAGAGCATGACGGGGACTTCGACGAGGACGCCGACGACGGTGGCGAGCGCCGCGCCGGAGTTCAGGCCGAACAGAGTGAAGGCCAGGGTGGTGGGAAAGGAGAGGGCTTTTAGTCCGAAAATTTTTGAAAACTGCTGGATTATATCCGTCAATATATAAAAAAAGGCCTGCAACAGGGGGGCGCTGCAGGCCACTGAAAGGGTTGTCAGTCCTCCGACCAACCGACCCTTTCGAGCGTGTGTTAGGGAAACAATCCACGTTTTGCGTGGATCATTCCTATCTTTCCATATTGCGCCGCCCAATTCTGCTTGCCTACAGGCTACCCCCGGAGATTGAAAAATCTCCCGTCACCGGATAGCCGAAAAGTTCCGTCATTAAGGCGCCTCAGGAATCATCTCCCAGTCCCGATGGCCAAAATATCCCAGTCAATGACAAACGAGCGGAATGGCTCAAAAAAAAACCCGTTGCCAAAGCAACAGGCGTTACGCACATGAAAGGGTTATCGTTCACTTTAAAACTATCGAGACAATATCAATCACGAATCGGGACAATAAACTTTTTTCACATCCTTTAACCTGCCAAACTCTCTGAGACTGCCTACCTGTCCAATAAATACTGCCTACCTACCTCCCGAAATGATTTTGTTCCCGGTAACCCACCTTGTACTTGCATAAAAACATGCCAAAACGCTTTGTTGACGGGGTTAATCTTTAATTAAGAATCCATCGGATATATCAAAGAAGCCGGACAATCCTGTCCGGCTTCTTTCTAACGGATATAAGGTATGATTAGCCGCGATATTTGTTGAAGGGGCTATCGAAATCGGTGTCGAACAGATCGCCGACTTCGTACTGGGAGGCGTGGGCCGTTTCGCCCGCCTGCGTCATGACGATGTTGCCGTTCTCGTCGATTTTCTCGATGGCGCCGCCACCCTGGGCACCCAGGCCGCGATCACCGTTCCGGGCCTGGCCGTCGCCGTCGTTGGTCTGGCCAAGGATACCGTGGGACGCGGTTCCGTCGATACCGACCCGCTGGCCGTTCTCATTGATGGTGCCGAGCGTCTTCACCTGCACATCGTGGTTGATGTGGGGCACGCGGTGGCCGGTCTGGGCATCGAGGACGATGACGTATTCCTCGGTGTCAACGGTTACCTTGTCACCCTGCTTGGTGACGGTTCCGTTGGCCAGCTGGTAGGTGCCATCCTCTTTCACTTCGCCGTTGATGGTCAGGGAGCCGTCGGCGTTGAACTGGACCTTGTCCGGGTTGGACGGGTCGTTATCGGCGAGGGTGAGACCGACCTTGCTCATGATGGTGGCCTGCTTGTCGCCGGCGCCGCTGAACTCGCCGAACTCGGCGTTGAACTGCAGACCCTGGTCGCTCAGGATATTGTAGGTCTTGCCGGCTTCGCCCTGGAAGTCAAAGCTGGTTTTGGACGTGGTGTTGTCGAAGTCGCGGAAGTGGGGGTCGCCCCAGGCGCCGCCAATTTCACCATCGGTCACGTACTTGACGTTTTCAATGTCGCCGTAGGTCACCACGCGGGTCTGGGACTGGGCGTTGGTGTAGATGACGTTGCCGTTTTCGTCGGTGGACTTCACCCAGTCGGCTTCGGTGCCTTGCAGCTTGAGGGTGTCGTTGCCCTCGCCGCCATAGACGCGAACCGTGTTGGTGATGGGGGCGCCGTTCTCGGAAATCGTGGGGTTGGTCGCCACCCAGATTTCGTCGTCGCCTTCGCCGCCATAGATGGTGGCATCCTGGCCCTGGCCGCGGACGATGATCCGGTCGTTGCCCTCGCCGCCTTCAGCCA
>JBDIVN010000017.1:0-67651 GCA_039794365.1 Candidatus Neutrinobacter sp.
CCGCCGTGATATCGCCCGTCTGGGAAATGGTGCTCGTCGCCCCCGTCGTCGATATCGTGAAGTCGTTCGCCGCCCCCGCGTTCAGCGTTACCGTCCCCGTCTGCACAATGCCGCTGTTGGCGCCCGTACTGCTGATGGTGAACGCGCCACCGCTCAGGTCGCCGTAGACCTCAATGTCCGCGTTGTTGCCGCTCGTACCGATATTCGCGCTCGTGCCTGCCGCAATGTTTTGCGGCGTCAGCACCAGGCCGTGGTCAATCGTCGCACCGTCGCCCGCCGTCGTCATCGTCAGCGTGCCCGTGCTGATCGCCCCCTGCGAGTTGATGGTGGCGTTTGCACCCTGCGTCGTCATCGTCACGCTGTTCGTCGCCGTCAGCGTCCCGCTCGTGTCAATGAACGCATCCGCACCGGTCGTCGTCAGGCTCACGAAATCCGTCACGGTCACGTCGCCGCTGCGCGTGATGTTCGCCGTCTGCGGCGTCACGCTGCTCGTGTTCGTCGTCCCCAGACTCAGGCTCGCCGCCGTCACCGCGCCGGCCTGGCTGATGTTGCTGCCCGCGCCCGTCGTGTTCATCGTGATCGCAGCGCCCGGACTGTTGATCACGCCCGTCTGGCTGATGGTGCTGTCAACACCCGACGTGTCCACGTCCAGCACGCCCGTTACCGTCAGCTCGTTCAGGCCGCCACCCGTGTTCAGCGTGATGTCATTGTCCGCGCCCACGCCCGTCGTCGTGAACGTCGCGTTCGCCGCCGTCAGATCCCCCGTCTGCGATATGCTGCTCAGCGTGTTACCCGTCGTCGTCGCCAGCAGGTTCCCACTCAGGTTCACCGTCCCGTTCGTCGTAATGCTGCTCTGATCACCGTCCGTCCCAAACGTCGCGTTCACCGCCGTGATATCGCCCGTCTGCGAAATGTCCGAATCCAGCCCGGTCACGCCGTTGCCCGTCGTCATCGTCACGTCGCCCGTCAGCGTGTAATTCCCGTTCGCCGTAATCCCGCTGTTGTCATTCACCGTATCCAGCAGCACGCTCGCCGCCGTCACGTTGCCCGTCTGCGAGATCGTGCTTGTCGCGCCCGTCGTGTTCATCGTCACCGCAGCACCGGGGCTGTTAATCGTGCCGGTCTGCGAAATCGCACTCGTGTCTCCCGTCGTGTCCACGTCCAGCGCCGTCGTCACCGCGATCACCCCGCCGTTCGTGTCCATCGTGATGGCGCTGTTGCTGCCCGCCGTGCTCAATGTGGCATTGGTCGCCGCGATGCCGCCGGTCTGGGTGATACCACTATCCGTCAGGCCGGTGGTGGTCATGGACAGATTGTTGGTGATCGTCATGTCGCCAATCATCGTAATAGAGGACTGGTCGCCGGTGGTACCGAAGGTCGCCGTTCCCGCAGTAAGCGTGGTTCCTGCCGGGTCACCCACCGAGATATCGGCATTGGTGCCGCTGGTGTTCAGGGTCAGGGTGTTCACGTCAATGGTTGGGGAGTCGAAGGAAATAGCAGCATTGGCATCCTTGGTGGTGATGCTGAGATCGTCGAGCTGGATAGCGGTAGTGTAAAAGGTTTTGGTGCCGTCCAGCGCCGTGCCGCCGCCGGTCACAATGGTGACATCCTTTGTCATCGTGGCGTCACTGGCAATGGTCAGGTCGCCGGTAATATTAAAGTTATTGGTGGTGGTGGAATTGCCGACGTTAATATCCACAAACGAGCCACCGGCCCCGTTGAATGCCGCGTTACCGCCAATGGTGACATTGCCCGCCTCGGTATAAATCGTGGCATTGTTGGCAACCGTCAGGTTGGTGGTTACATCAATATCGCTGCCCGTTCCCAAGGCTCTCAAGGTTAAATCGTTGTTAACGGTGACATTGGCGCCCATTGTGATACTGCTGTTGTCGCCATCGGTCTGGAAGGTCAGGTTGTTCGCCGTGATGTCGTTGCCGAAGGACATGGGCATGTTGACGTCCTTGGTCCGGAAGAGCAGGTCGTCAAACGTCATGGCGTTGTTGAAGTAGGCGTTCGAGAAGAAGTTGGTTTCGTTGCCGGTGATAAAGGTGAAATCTTTCGCCGCATTGGACGTGACGTTAAATATGGATGCCGGACCGAGGAAGAAGTTGGCGGTGGTGGTGCTATTACCCGCGATAATGCTGACCGCCGTTCCGGCGCCGCCGGTATTGACCAGATCGCCGTTGAAGGCCATGTTGCCGAACTCGGTCTGCAGGGTCATGTTCGAGCCGCTGCTGACGTTGCCATTGGCGGTAATGTTGCTGCTGGTCCCACCCGTCGTCATGGTCAGGTTGCCGGTTGCGGTGAGGTTACCGCCAACACTGATGGCCGAATCGTTATCAACCGTAGTAATGCTGACGTTACCAGCCTCGATATTACCGTCACTCTGGGTGATACCACTCAAAGTGCCGACAGTGGAAATGGTCAGGTTATTGGTCGTCACGCCGGGAGCGGTGCCGATGTTACCGGCGATGGTGATGGCGGAGCTGGTCGTGCCGGTGGTGGACAGCGTCACCTCGGACATATTGATGTTGGTGGGAACGATCACGTTGCCAATATTGATGGCGCTGTTGTCACCGGCGGTGGTGGCGCTCAGGGTAGCGCCGGCAACCGTCTCGGTGATATCCCGGTTAATGATAATGCCGGAACCCGACCCCTGGGTGCTGAGATCCACGGAAGTGCTGACGTCAAGATCCTGCTGAATGTCGATGGTGCTGTCGTTGCCGGTAGTGGAAGCCGTGAAGGTATCGCCGACAAAGTTGACCGAAGCGGTAATGTCGCTGTCCAGGCCGGTGGTGGTCCAGAGGATGTTATTCACGTTGCGGTTGCCGGAGGGGTTGATGTCGCTGAAATCACCGGTAGTATGAATGGTGAGGTTGACGGCAGTAACATCGCCGGAGGACGTCACGGCGGAGTTGTTACCGTCCGTGGTGATCAGCACGTCATTGGTGGCCGTCAGGTTGCCCGGCGCGGAATAGCCGCTGTTGTCCCCCAGGGTGCCGATGGTGATATTGTCGGCGGTCAGGTTGTTGTTGATTTCCACCGTGGCGGAAGCGCCCTGGGTGTTGAGATCGGCGTTGCCGGTCAGGGTGATGACGCCGTTGGTGGTAATGGTGCTGTTGTCGCCGACGGTGTCAATGTCCAGCGTGCCACCGGTTATGGCGCCATCAAGCGTCACGATGGAAGTGGCTCCCGCGGTATCAATATCGATGGTGGTCGCCTCGATGGTCCCGGCATTGGTCACCAGGATCTCACTCAGACCACCTGCGGTGGAGAGGGTGAGGCTGTTCGTCGTCACCCCGACATTGGTACCGATGTTGCCGTTGATGATGATGTCCGAATCCGCCAGCGGGTCCACGCTCGTGGTCCGCATCGTGACGGAGGACATGTCGATGTTGGCCGGGGTGATTGCGTCACCCACGGTAATGTCGCTGGTGGTTCCGGCGGTGATGACGGTCAGCGAAGCGCCCGCCGCGGACTCGGTGATGGCGCTGTCGAAGTTGATGCCCGCGTTGTTGCCCGCCGTATCGAAGGCTGCGGAGACGCCCACGTTCACCGCGCCCGCCACGTCGATGTTGGAATTCGTACCGGTGGTATCCACGTCAAACACCTGGGCGGCCACGGTGGCGCCGCTCAGGGTAATGGTGCTGTCATTGTTGGTGGTGGAAATGTCGATCATCCCGGCGTTGCCGACGTTGTTGGCGCTCAGGTTGCCCGTCAGCGTGATGTCCGCATCCAGGCCGGACGTGGTGACAGAAATATCATTGCCCGTCGCGGTCATGTCGGCGTGGATCGTAATATCACTGTTGGAACCGTTGGTGATCATGCCGATGTTCCAGGCCGCCGTCATCGTGTTGAGTGGAGCGACGGTGATGGTGTTATTGTTGCCGAAAGTCTGCAGGAAGATGCTGTTGGCGGAATTGAAGCTGCCATCGACGTTAATATAGGAATTGGCCACGTTCGTCTGGAGGGTAATGTCACCGACGGTCGAGGTAAAGTTGCCGGTTGCGTTAATAAAACTGCCATCGCCGGTCGTCTCCAGCATCACCGAACTGCCGGAAATGTTGCCGCCGGAATGGGTGATGCTGCTGCCGACGCCGCTGGTGTCGTAATCCACCGTGGTGGCGGCGGTTACGTTGCCGGTGGTGGTAATGGTGGAGGTACCCCCATCCGTGAAGAGCGCAATGCTACCCGCCGTGGACTGGATATCACCCGCCACATCAATATAGTTGCCGCTTCCCGTGGAAAAGGTCGAAATTCTCACCCTGTCCACAGCGGTTACACTGCCGTCGACATCAATAAAGGAACCGGTGTTATAGGTTTCAATAAAGAGATCATCCGCTACCGCAGTGACGTTACCCACAATAATGATGTCGGAATCGTTATCCCAGGTCCCGATATAGACATCCCCGCCGGAGATGTTGCCGGTCACGTTGATGTCGCCGCCGCCGGATTCCAGATCCGCCCACTGGTTGTCGGCATTACCGGCGGTCACATCACCAACGATGGTGATGCCGCTGGTGGCCGTGGCCTTGTCGCCGCCAAAGGCGTAGACCATTGCATGACGGGCCGCCGTCACGTTACCGGTGATGGTGACTGTAGCGTTGCCGGAATCCGTCTGAATCCAGACGTCATTCCCGGTAGCAATGAAATCGCCCGTTATATTGATGAAGGAACCGTTGCCAGTCGTATAGGCTCCCGACCAGCCGGCCTGGAAGGTGGTGCCATTGAACGTAATACCGCTGGAAGCGCCATAGGTTTCAGCATACAGCCAGTTGGTGGCGAAAATGTCGCCGTTGATGGTGATGGGAGAAGTGCCGCTATTGTTCCAGAAGTATGCATAGTCGGTCATGTTGATGTCGCCATTGACCGTCGTCGAACTGCCCGTACCATTGGTGTAGACGTCGAGAGTATCCCCGGTGATATTGCCGGTCAGGCTGATGGTGGAGTTGGTGCCGCTGGTGTCGATATCGATAGTAGTCGCTTCAATGTTGCCGTTCTGCTGGGTGATGCTGCTTTCGCCGCCGTCGGTGAAGAGGGTCAGGGTGCCCACGGTAACGGTGGGGTCCGTGCCGATGTTGCCGTAGATGGTGATGTCCGAATCCGCGCCGACGGCCGTGCTGTGGGTTCTGATATCGATGCTTGAAACGTTCAGGTCCGCCGGGGTCAACGCCGTGCCCACCTGGATGTCCGCGCCGGTTCCCGACGTGGCCATGGTCAAGGTGGCGCCTGCGGCGCTCTCGGTTATCGGCGAAAGGATGGTAATGCCGGAGTCGTTGCCTATCGTGGTGATGTTGGCCGACGTGCCGACGAGGATATTGCTCTGGGTGTTGATGTCGCTGTTGAGGCCGCTGGTGGTCAGGGTAATCACGCCGCCGTCGAGCGTCCCGATGGTATCGATGTTGGCGGTGTCGCCCTCGGTGATCATGGTGATGACGTTGGCGTCAATGTTGGCATTGAAGGAGATGGTGCCGCCCACGTCTTTCGTGTGGATGGAGAGGACATCCAGTTCGATGAGATCATCGAGGTTGGGGGTGGTGTCAAAGAACGGCTTGGCAATGATGTTGCCCATGTTGCCGGCCTTGAGGTAAACGCTCTTCTGGGGATCTTCGGTAATATTGAAATCATCGGTCACGTCAAACGTATTGGTCGTCGTCAGCTCACCGGCGTTGATATCCACGGTGATGGGCACACCGGTGCCGGTGTTAAGGAGTTCACCGGCGAGGAGGATATCGCCGTAATTGGTGAAAAGGGTCATGTTCCCGAAGGACTCAACAGTCGATCCTGCGCTCGTCGTCGTGATGCTCGCGCCGGTTCCCTGGGTCGAGACCGTCAGGGCGCCTCCCCTGGCACCGATGTCATCAAAGACATGGATAAAGCTGTTGTTGCCCGTGGTGGTGATGCTCACATCGCCCACACCGGAGGTTCTGCCGGATAAGACATCGTTGCCGATGTCGATCTGGCTGTCGTTGCCGATGGTGGACAGGGTGATATTGCCGAAACCGGCGGCGGCGTTGTCAGATTCAATGGAACGAATCAGGATAGGCGCGGTTGCCCCGGTGGTTGATACCGAGATGTTGCCCCCGGCGTTGGCAAAAAGATCGGCGTTGGAAAAATTGACCGTCCCGCCGGACTGGATGGTGATATCATTGGCGCCGGAGGTGATGGCGGTGCCGGAGATGGCCGAAGTGATGTTGCCGGCGTTGTAAAGCTCCAGGTTATAGGCACCCAGATCCGTTCCGGCAACGCCACTAACATCAAGCAGTGTGTGAACTTCAAGGTTACCGCCCGTTGCCGTACTGCCAATCTGCAAGGTTCCGGCCCGAATCCGGGATAACTCCGGAGCAGCCAAATCAAGCGTTGGTCCCGGGTCCGCTTCCGCAATCGGATTGGTGGTGTTCACGTCAATTTTTTTGGCCGTGGACGCCAGCAGGGTTACACGCCCCATGCCGGCATCAATGAGCGTTCCCACATTATCATGGATGTCGGATGTGGCCATCGTGATGGTAATATCGCCGCCACCGGAAAGCAACTGGGCACCATTATCCAGATCAAACTGGCCCGTGTTGTTCCCGTCCGAATCCGCGGTAATGATGATATTCCCCGCACCACCTCTCGTATCCAGAACATCATTGTCATCAATATCCACATGACGCCCCGCTACGATAGTAATCCCGTTAGGCGCCGTAATACTAAAAGTGGGTTCATAATCCCGCCCGGCTTCAAGGTAGACCGTATCCGCAGTAACCAATGAAATACCCGAATCCAGCAGGTCGCCATTCGTGCCAAGGCCCGCCCGAATATCCAGCGCCCCTCCCGCTGTCGCACTGTTCAGCAGGGTCAGGGTTCCCGTCGCATTCGTGCCTGCCTTGTTTTCAATATAGGCGTTACCGGTTCCCCCGGCGGTCAGGGTTAACCGGTTAACGGAAATGTCGATGTCGTTTAGCGAGGTGCCGATACTGCCGTCCACGGTACTCAGGGTCAGATCGGTTGCCTGAATGACCGTCACGTCCCCGGCATTGCTCCAGATGTTGCTGCCCGCGCCGGTGGTGCGGACCTCCAGGTTGGTGAGGGCCGCCGTGTCATCCCGGCGGGCCGTCACCAGGGCGTCCAGGGTAATGTCGCTGCCGGCGCCGGTAGTCTCGATGTAGGGAACGGGCAGGTTGGCGTTGTTGCGCAGCAGGGTAAGGTTGGAGGCGATGAGGATATCGCTGTTGTCTCCCGTGGTTCTGATGAAGTTGTCGTTATCCGCCATGTTGCCGCCACCCCAGGTGAGGGTGTTGGTGTTGTCAACGGTAATGCCGCTGTTGCTGCCCGTGGTTACCCACTGGATGGACCCCTGGTACGTGGCCGTGGTGCCGCTTATCGTAATGCCGCTGTCCGTCAGGCCGGTTGTTGCGATAACGAACTCGTCAGCAAGATTCAGGGTGGCACCACTGAGCGTAACGGAACTCTGATCATTGGAGGTGATCAGGAAGAGATCCCGTGGGCTGTTGATGGTGCCGGAAATGAGCATGTCCGCGTTGACGCCGGTGGTGTTGAGATAGACATCGCAACCACCGCAGGTGGCGCCCTGGGCGTCAAGAAGGCCCGCCATCGTCATGGCACCGGAAGAAGTCAGGGTGATGTGATCGGTGCTGGCTTCAGGTGTTCCGGTGGTGGTAATGGAACCCGTCGCTCCGATGGTCAGCGTGCCGGTACCGGCCACACCGGCGTCCAGATCGGCCAGGACCACCCCGGCACCGGTTCCCGTGGCATTGCCCGTCAGGGTACCGTCAATGGTGATGTTGCCGCCCGCGTCCAGATCGATCCGTCCCGGCGTGTTCCAGACGGCGGTGTTGGTAAAGGTGATATCGCTGCCCACCCCCGTGGTGGAGATGATCATGTCCGCGTTGTTGGTGGTGATGGTGCCGGTAATGGTGATGTCCTGGTTGGCCAGGGTGTAGCCGGAGAGGCCGGTAACCGTGTTGGCCGTAATACTGTCCACGGTAATGCTGCTGTCGGCGGTGGCAACGGAGAGTGCCACACTGTTGGCCCCCGCAACCGAAAGGGTTCCGCCGGAATGGATGATGTCGCTGTCGGCGCCGGCGGTTTCGATTCGCAGGTTTTCGCTGGAGTTATTGAGGGTCGTCACATTCCCGGTCAGGGTAATATTGCTTGTGCTTCCGGCGGTGGAGATAATGGCGTCGGCGGTGATATCACCCAGATCGAGCGTCAGGTCCGTGGCGATGGTGATGCCGCTGTTGTTGCCAAAGGTCCGGATCTGACGCTCATGATGCGAACCGGTCACCGTGTTGGTGAAGTTCAGGGTGGAAGCCCCGTCAACCGTGATGGCGCTGTTCGGCCCCTGGGTAATCCACTCCAGCCCGCCGCCGAAGTTGATGGTGGAACCCGTGATACTGATGGGACTGCCGCCGACAACCGCCTCGTTGGTGTACAGCTCAAGATCATCCTCTGCGGTAATGGTGGCGCCATTAATGGAGATACCGCTGCCACTGCCGTTGGTGATCAGCTTAAAATCACGTCCGGAATACAGATTCCCGGTAACGGTAATGGTGTTGCCGGTTCCGTTGGTGGTGACGGTTACGTCGCAACCGCCGCAGACAGTATTGCTGTTGAACGTGCCGCCGATGGTGATGTCGCCGTCGGTGGTGGTAATCACCACGCCCGGCGTGGTCACCGTGTCCGTATTGAAATTGACCAGCCCCGCAAAGCTGATATTGCTGCCCGCCCCGGCAGTGGTGATGTCAATGTTGGAATCCGACGTGACGGTGGTGGAAACATCGGACGTCGCCGCAAAAGTAATGTGGCTGTTGCTTCCGCTGGTGGACACCTGGAAGTCGTCCTCCACCACAGCCGTGCCGGAGAAAGTGATGCCGCTGTTGTTGCCGGAGGTGGAAACGTTCAGATCATTGCCGACCGACAGGGTGCCGAAGTTGACGGCATGGCCGTCCACGTTCGTGCTGATGGTGACATGCCGGTTCGCCGTCGCATTCAACTGGCCACCACCCAGGTTGAAGGTTGCCGGGTTGTCGATCAGCAGGTCGCTGCTGGCGGTCTCGTTACCCGCAATCAGGGTCAGGTTGCCGCCGCCGGTATCCACCGTTGCCAGAACACCGCTGTCCCCGATGCCGATCCTCAGGTGGCCACCGGCGGTGAGGCTGACATTACCGCCACTGGTGGATATGCTGCCGACGGTCAGGGTATTGCCGCCACCCTCTTCAATAAACACGTCGGCGTTATTCGTCGTAATAAAATAATCACCACTGCCAAGCTCGATATCCAGATCCGCGTCGCCGGCCCCCCCGACCTGGCCGGAACCTACACCACCACCACCGGTGATGTACAAATCATTGTTCGACATTCTCAGGTTTTCACCGGTGGCCTCGCCGACGCTTGCGTCGGTAATGGCGCCGGTGGTGCTCAGGGTCAGGTCGTAGGATGCGGTGGAGAGATCCAGGACGTTCAGGGCGATGGTTCCGGAAGTGGTGTTATCCCCGATGGTCACCATGGTGCCGTTGAGATTCAGCATCTCCGCCTGGGAAAGCTGCAGCCCGCCGGCCGCTCCGCCCAGCCCGATGGTGGCCCCATCCTGCGAGGCACTTAGCTGAACGTTCCCCGCCCCGGCATTAACGGTGCTGGCAATCACCATGTCGGCGGCTTTCAGGTTGATGTTGCCCCCGTTGGAGGCGATGGCCGAATTGATGGTGAGGGTGCCCACCCCGTCGCTGGCTAACCCGCCATTTCCGCTAAAGTCGGCGTCGGCGGTCAGGTTGATGTCCGCGTTCCACGTGGTGACGTTGGCATTGATATCAATATGGCGACCGGCTTCCATTGTGAGGCTGACGCCGGTGTTTCCGGTCGCGATATCGGTATCGAACGCGCTGTTGACGATGATATCCTGCTCGGCCTGCAGCCAGATGTCGCCAAAGCCGTTGAACGTGCCGCCCGCCTGGGGATTGTAGGTCACATTCAGGCCCAAGTCGTCATTGAACGCCTCGTCAACACAGCCCACACAGTCGCCCCCGGCGATGATATCAACACCCGTATTGTCGATGATGATATCGATGGGATCGATGAGAATCGTCCCGGCCTTGCCGTCAGTAGCGCCGCCATAGGCCTTGCCCTGGAAGTAGACCACCTCTTTCCCGCTGACCTCCACAAAACCGCCGTCACCGGAAACCGAGCCGCCGCTCACGTCAATGACGGCGCCCGTCCGGAAGTAGGTGGTCTTGTCGGACCAGATCAGCATCTCGCCCGCGTTGCTGTTTTCGCCCGCGCCCTTGACGGAGGTGTAGCTGCCGCTGGTCAGGGCCGTCCCCTGGGTTGAGGTCAGCTCAACATAACCGCCGGTGCCGCCCTGGTAGCCTTCGGCCAGCACGTCGCCCGCCTGGACCAGCCAGTCGCCCTCCACCAGAATGTAGCCGCCGTCCGGGTTGAATTCCGTCCCGCTGGCGTCAATGGTGCCGGTGTTTTTCACCAGCGCCCTCTGGTTGGCTTCATCGTGGGCAATAATGCGGATTTCCCCGTCCCGCACCCCGAACCCGACGGCGGAAACATAGCCGTCGTTGTTGACCGCTTTTTCATAAAGCGTATCCGCCAGGTTCGCCTCCAGCTTGATGACCCCACCGTTGGCCTCGATGGTGCCGGCGTTCTGGATGGCGGTGTTCATGTTATCGACTTTGGCCTTCAGGCTCTCATCCACCCGGACATCGATGAGGACGTTGCTGTCCATGATCATCGTGACCTGATCGCCCACGGCCATATGCACCTGGCCGTTGGGCGAAGAGATGGTGCCCTGGTTGTCGATGGCGCTGGCGATCATCACGGCGAAGCCGTTGTCCTTCGTCAGGATGATCCCCTCGTTGACGATGCTGGCCGGGTTTTGGCCGGGCATCCGGGTGAAGACCAGGTTGTTGTTCAGAAAGTCGGCGTCCAGGATGTCCAGGGTGGAAACGGTGAGCGAACCCACGTTGACCTGCGCGTTCGCGCCGAAAAACACCCCGTTGGGGTTGACCAGGAAGACGTTGCCGTTGGAGTTGATTTTGCCCAGGATGGAAGACGGCGAGCCGCCGATGACCCGGTTGAGAATGGACGAGCTGCTGCCGGGAAGCAGGAAGTTGACCGTTTCCGACTCCCAGACGTTGAAGCTCTGCCAGTTGACAATGGCCTTGTTGGAACCCGAGTTGACGTTCAGGGTGTTGGCATCGGGCTGGGAGAAGTTGACACTGCCCGAAACCACGTCCGGGTTCTGCGGCAGGGCATAGGCCACGTTGGAAGACAGGAACAGGAGCACCATCGCCAGCGCCATGCCACGCCGGACAAGTTTATACTTGTTTACGTAACGGGCCTGCCGGTTAATCCAACCTGCCGCTTTCTGGATATTCGCTTTCCACTTGAACCCGGTCAACATCGATAAAGCAACCACAAGCTTTGGCCAAAACTCTTTTAAGACAACGGTTTGTCAGTAATTAATCCCGGTAAAAACAGCCTGCCGTCTTCTTTAGTATTTATCGGCAAAACCGCCCGAAACTTTATGGAAAGAAAGGGATTTCCGGAACCGTTGCATACTCTCCATGAACATCGCGAATAGTTTCATCGTAACGGCGAACGCCCTTTTCCGAATCCTCCCAACGAAGGAGAGCCGTTCACTCGCCGGGATTCCCGGACACGCAAACAAACGGCTTACTGAGCCGTTCCGTCTTCCCCGTCTCCCGTCCCGGCTACTCCCAGATGTCAAACATCTGGAGAATGATGTCATCGGCGGTGTTCAGACTGGCCGAGGGTGAAACTTTGGGCGCAATATAGCCGTCTCCCATGTCAATCCCGGCGTCCGCCTCGGAACCCGCCAGTTCCAGGGCCGTATACGTCCGGTCACGCATCTTGTCCGCCAGGATGTCATCCGCCTGGATCATCAGTTCGGACAGCATGAACATTACGTCGTCCCCAAGCCGTTTTTCGACGCCGGAATCCCGGACCAGGGATGTCGGAGACTTCGAGGGACCGAAAACCACGATCTCCCCGTTCAGGGCGGTCAGCCCGATGGCCTGGCGCTGTCCCGCGTCATTGACGGCCTTGTTGTAAAAGCCGCCCATCATGCGCTTCTGGATTTCAGCCGCCTTTCGGGCGGCCTCGGCGCCGAAACCCACACCGGCCATCTCGTTTTCATATTTGCGAAGGGTATGTTGAAGCCCCTCGTCCACCGTCGTCTCGATGACGATGTTCTCATCCAGGTTGATGAGAACCCGGACGCCGGGCTTGATCTTTTCCGGGTTTTTTTTCTCCGCCCAGGAAACATCCGCGCCCCATGACAGCACCATGACCGCCGCCAGGATCGCCAGGGCCGTCTTGATTATTTTTCGCTGTCCGGTAAGAATTTCCATAAGCGTCCGCAACCTTTATCCTGTTATTACAGGTATCGGAAGAATCCATTAAAACTTTACAACCTTTCTGAAAGAAAAACGCCCGAAAAACGGTTATTTCAACCAGATGGACGATTCCCCGAAATTCCTGATCCTCAGGCATATCGAAGGCAACAGCCTCTCCCACCTGGCGCCCGTTCTCGATCGGCACGGGGTGGCCTGCGTCTACCGGGATGCCGAAGCGCTGGAAAACACCGACTGGCCGGACCCGGCTGAATACGACGGGCTGATGATTCTGGGCGGGTACGAACACCTCCCCGAAATCATGAAAAGCGCCCGAATCCGCCACGAGATCGAATTCATCCGGGAAATGATCGATCGGGAAAAACCGGTATTCGGTATCTGCCTCGGCGCCCAGTTAATTGCCGCCAGCCTGGGCGCCCCGGTCCGGAAAAATCCGTTCAGCGAACGGGGATGGTACACCCTCAACCTGACGGAGGACGGAATCAAAGACCCGGTTCTGGGGCCGCTGGGCAACCCGTTTCTCCAGTTTCACTGGCACGAGGATACCTATGATTTGCCGGAAAATGCCGCCCGGTTGGCCTACTCCGAAACTTGTCCGCAGCAGGCTTTCCGCTATGAAAACCATGTCTACGGGGTTCAATTCCATCCCGAAATCGACAAGGCCACGATCCTTGAATGGATCAGTCAGGCCAAAACCCTGACGGAAAAAGAAACAACCGATATGCTTTCCGTGACCGCGACCTGTCTTGCCCGCCAGCAGGAAGCCAACCGGGCCATGCTGGATCGTTTCCTGAACCGTTGCGCCGGCAATCGCTGAATCAGATATAGGACAGCAGCATCGCGCCGACGCTGTCGAGAATGGCCGTAAAAATGCCGTTCATGCCGTCCACACCAACGGTCAGCGTTCCGGCAACCATCACCGTCGCCACAATCAGTGCACCACCATATTCAATGACACCCTGTCCTTTTTCGCAAATGCGCTCCATAAATTATCTCCTGTATAATCCTCATAGCCTCTCGCACTCTCTTCGGCAGAAGCCGGGGCAGGGTTGAATTTTCCGGTTGAACTGTTACATGAGGCAACAAAGGATACATTTATTATATTTTTTGAGGCTCACCTTCATTCTGCCGGGGAGCGGGACGCACAAAGCGAAAAACTGAAAAGAGATTGCTGTAATCGTCCGTCCACACCCCCACTTCGGGATACCACGCCGTGGACCGGACCCGCACGTTGCGGAAGTCCTGCCGAAAGCCGGAACTGCCCAGCCACTCGAAAAAGGCGCTGTCCCCGGACAGGACACTGTAGGAGGAAAGCTGGGCGCGGGGATTGTGGGGAATGGTTTCCACAGAGACATTGTTCAGGCTGAGGACCTTCCCCAGATTGCTGGTGACGGGGTGCAGATCGAGGTACTCATTGGACGAATGGATGAGGATCAGGCCGTCGGGCTTCACATGGCTTGCATAGAGGGCCATCGCCTCCTTCGTCAGCAGGTGGACCGGGATGGCGTCGCCGTTGAAGGCATCCACCACCAGGATGTCATAGCCCTGCATCGGCAGATTTTTCAGCGAGGTCCGGCCATCGCCCAGGATCACCTCGATTTTGGCCCGGCTGTCCTCCAGGAATCGGAAGTACTTCCGGGCAATCCGCTCGATCTTCGGGTCGATTTCGAAAAACGTAATCTCGTCACCCGGCTCGCCATAAGCGGCAATGGTTCCGGCACCCAGGCCAATGACACCGATTTTCACGGGCTGATGCCCGTTGTTCATCCGGACGAAGCGATCCGCCAGCCCGACGGCGGAATCCTCGGAGTAGTACGTGGTCGGTTTCATCAGGAACCGCCCCGATTTTTTGTCGATCATCTGGCTGCCGTGGGCAATGGTGCCGTTATGAAGCCAAAGCATGTCCCTGTCCTCCGACAGCATGACCGCCGCGGCACTGTAGAAATTCCGGTCCTCGAACACCACCTGCATCGGACCCTGCCGATACAACGGCACGTAAACCGCCCAGGCCAGCATGCACACAATGCCCACCACGTAAGCCTTGTCCATCCGGGGGTTGAAAAACAGCCGGAGTTGGTGCCTGGCAATCAGGTACAGGGTATAAAGCACCATGACCAGCAGGATCAGGCGGTTTTCCACGAACGTGTTGAGTACCACCGGGGCAACCAGGTTTACGAGTATGCCACCCAGTGCCCCGCCGAAAGCGACGGTCAGGTAGAAAACGGGCAGCTTCGACGCCTCCGGACGTTTCCGGTAAACCTCGCCGTGGCAGACCATGCACAGAAAGAACAGCACCGCAAAATTCAGGAGCATCTTGACCGGCAGTGCGGCGGAGAGAATCATCGGCAGGATCAACAGGGCATGGCTGCCGAAAACAAAGAGGGAACGGTGATAACTGCGGGGATAGCCGAAGCTCAGCACGAACGAGAGCAGGTAGAGAGCCAGCGGAATCACCCAAAGCAGGGGGATAGGAGCAATGTTATGGGTCAGGTGATTGGTAAAGCTGATGAGCAGAACCGTTCCGGCGGTGCTGAGGAAAACCCACCACCCAACGGTCTGGAAATCGCCGGCTCCATAGTCTGGGCCGGGCTTTAAAATGATCGTTGATTGCCCCTCGCCGCTCCCGTCGCAATCTGTCTTCCGGATTACCAGCACGGCGGTAACGACCGCTGCCAGAACCAGCAGACGATACCCCCAAATCCACAGTTCGGTGGACATGCCGACGGTCATGTTGGGTTCAATCAGCAATGGGTAGGCCACCAGCGCCGACATCGACCCGATATTGGACAACCCATAGAGGTGATAGGGATCACCCAGGCGGGACAAACGAAACCAGTTCTGCATCATGGTACTGACGGTGGAAAGCAGGACGAAAGGCACGGCCAGGTAGAGCATCAACTGACCCAGCAGGCTAACGATGGGAGTATCCGGCGATTCCGGCGTCCAGAACTCGCCGGGCGGAATCCGAAGGACGAACAGGGAGACTACCATGGCGCAAATGTAGACAATTCCCTGAACGCGGGCAGGCCAACGGCTCAGGAGATACGTCAGCAGGTATCCCCCCAGCAGGGCCAGTTGGAAAAAGAGCAGGCAAAGGGTCCATACTTGTGAAACACCGCCGTACTGGGGCGTGACGATTTTGCCGACAAGCGGCTGGACGAGAAACATGAGAAACGCCCCCAGCAGGATCGTCAGTCCGTATATCAGCCAGATTGGCCGGTTTTCTTCCACAGCGGCGCCCTTCTCCTTAACAAGCCTTGCAATATCACCCTTGCAATATCACCATTGTAAAGGCAGTCGGCGGAATGGGGACTAAAAATCCTGCTGACGTATGATTATTCTGAAATAACGCCGATAACAGGATTTTTCACCGTAGGACAAGACCTCTATTCCTTGACCAGCGCCACCTTGCCGGTATGCTGCCCGCTTTCGAAATACCGGTGGGCCTCGGCCAGGCGGCTGAAGGGGAACACCTGCTTATCCAGCAGGGGACGAACATGCCCTTCTTCCGCCAGCCGGGCAACCCGCCTCAGGATGTTTCCCTGGTGGGCGCGATCGATGCCGTGAATCAGGGGCATCAGCATGTTTACCACGTGGAGGGTCAGGCTCCTGGTGAGCATGGGTGTTAGGTCGTGGGAGGAGAAAGACATGATGTTGACCACCGTCCCCCGGACCTTCGCCGCCTTGAAAGCGGTGTCGATATTCTCAAAACCCCAGGTATCGAAAACCACGTCGAAACCGCGACCGTCAGTGTACTCGGCCACATAGTCCCTGACGGGTTTCGTCTTGTAGTTGATGACGTGGTGGGCGCCCAAATCACGGGCAATGGCCATTTTCTCCTCGCTTGAGCAGGTGGCGCAGACCTCCGCCCCCCGCCAGCGGGCCAGCTGGATCACCAGATGCCCCACCCCGCCGGTGCCGCCAAGAACCAAAATCTTCTGGCCCGGCTGGAGGTTCGCCCGATCGAACAGGCCCTCCCAGGCCGTGAGGCTGACCAGCGGCAGAACCGCCGCCTCCTTGAAGGACAGATTCCCCGGCATGGGAGAAACAAGGTCCGCATCGGCCAGCATATAGTCTGCCACCGCGCCCTGATAGGGTTTTACTCCCCCGGCACAGGCATACACCAGGTCTCCCCTCCGGAAGCCGATAACCCCATCGCCGATTTCCTCGATGACCCCTGCCACATCGCCATGCAACACCGCCGGAAAGTTTGGGCAGTAGCCTCCGGCCACACCGGAGCGGATCTTGCAGTCCAACGGGTTGATGCTGGAGGCCTCCACCCGGATGATCACGTGGCCCGGACGGATCTCCGGACGGGGGAGATCCGTCTCATGAAGTACACCAGGCTCCCCGAATGCTTCCAAGACGTGCGCTTTCATTGCCACCTGTGCCTTCATCAGCTCTCCCTTTCCGAATAAAAAACAACTCAAGTTTTATCAAACTGATCCGATCTAAACATTGTGGCCCCGGCAACGCAAGTTGACTAGGACCAATCGACATTTAAGATAAATCAACCCGTGTCATTCCGGACGCCGATAGCCGTATGCAAGGCCCAAAGCCGAGCTGTACGGATATGGGTGAGCCGGAATCCGTTCCCCGCATTCCCGGTCAATGGATTCCCGTTTTCACGGGAATGACAGCAGAAAGCATGTTTCAGGTTTAAATGTCGATTCAACCTAATTCGTCTCATAATCGTCTTATCTTATTACGGAGTATCATTGAACAACCCCGCTATGGAAAACAAACATCACAAGCGCTGGTACGATCAGGACAACCGTGTCTCCACGGCAGTCCACATGATAATGAAATTTCCCCCCGAAATGCAGTCCATCATCTGCAGGGGCATCTACCTGCTGGCGGAAAAAGAATTCCGGGCCAACGAGCTGATAACGGAATTCAAGACGCTGGGCACGGAAAAAGTGTTGGCCATGTACAAGTCCAAGGAAAAAAAACGGACCTACGACGCCAACCCCAACGTTCACAAGGCCATGAACTACCTGTATCTTCTGTCCGAACAGAACCGGAACCTGATGGCGACCCATATTCTCTCCCTGATGAGCGTCATGCAGGAATACCTGCAGATCTGCCAGAATGCGAGACAGGCGCCAAAAGCCGGCGAAGTGGAGGAGCTGACCGATTCCTACGTGGCCAACGGCATCCAGGCCGCCAAATCCATGCTGGCCGAACTGGAAAAGGTCTACGTCCAGGTCGCCGTGGCGCCACAGGCCAAAGCGGAAGCCATACGGGAACGGGGCCAACGGGTTGCCGACGGCGAGGCGGACATGAAAATTACCGGTGACAACTCTGTATAACCTGTAGCAACAAAATGTAAAAATCCGCCCTTTCGGCTAAGGTTTTCGGTTTCCCGGCCGAAGACAGGGATACGCATTGAATGCATAAAATGGCAGCCTGAAATTCCGTTCGGGGGAAATCACACCATGACCACCAGAGAAACCGGGAAGGACGTCCACGTCCAGCGCTTTGCCAAGGGCGAGTTCCTGTTTAAAGAGGGCGAGTGGGGCGACCGCATCTACCAGCTCCGCAGCGGGGAAATCCTCGTCTTCAAGACCGGCGAGAAGGGCAACCGTATTGCCCTGGCCAAGCTTAAGCCTGGTGACATGTTCGGGGAAATGTTCCTGCTGAACAACAACCATACCCGCACGGCTTCCGCCGTGGCCGTGGAGGAGTCCGTCGTCAACGTCTTTTTCGAGGAAGCCATCATGGAAGACCTCAAGGACATGCCGCCCCGCCTGCGGGTCCTGTTCACCGGCCTCGTGGAAAAGCTCAACAAGCTGAATACCTGCTATGTCCACGAACTGACCGAGATCATCGAAGAGAAGGATGCTGTAAAACACGGCGGACGCCTGCCTAAACTGCGCCCTGCCCAGGAAGAGGAGAGGGACACGGGCATCAGCGGCGATCGGATTGTCTCAAAGCCCGTGGCGGAAGAAGAGGAGTCTGCGACAAAAAGCTGAAACCTACTCCGCCTTCACGGGAGCCGGCGCTTCCTTCGGCAGCACGGGTGGCTGTTCTTCTGGCTGGCTTTTAGGCGGCTGGACGTCCGGGAGTTTTTGCACAGGCTCTCTGAGCGGTGAAACGGCGGGCTGGGTTTTGGGCGACTCCGGCGGCGGCGTAACCTTGACCGCTTTCGGCTTTACGGCAGGGAGAGAGGGTTTGGGAAGGGAAGGCGTCTCCACCATTTCCGCGCCGGGACGTTCCACGAACCGGAAAGAGGCGACGGCATGGTCAAAGAGCGGCGTAAAATGTTTCACCAGGCGGTTGGGCACGTAAAAGTGGAGGAAGACCATGGCATCCTGACGGAAAAACCCCGCCCCCATGTCCTTCACGGCAAATCCGCCGGGATTGGCGTTCATGGTGGAGAAAACAATCTTCCGTTCATGATCGACCGCAATGGCGGGCATATCCACCACGGCGGAATTGTCGGCAAACGGGTTGGCCTGGGGGGGCTGGAGCGCAACCGTCTTCTGTTTCGGCTGGACGGGGGCCGGCTCGTTGATGAACCGGCTGAAGTCCCCCGGACGGTACTCAACAATGAAGTACGGATATTCGAACCAGGGCATGTTGTCGCACTGGATGGCGGTGACGTACTGCTGATTCAGCGTAGGCACCTTGGTGGTGGAGATCGTCCTGAGCATGTTCTCGAAGATGGGCGCAGGCATTTCCTCGCAGGACCGGGGCATTTCGAAGGCAAAGCCGTACTTTTCGTTCACGTATTCCGACGCATGGGCCGCCGAAAATCCACCGGCTGCAAAAGCCAGCAGGCCTGCCGTCATCAACGCGGCAGGCAGCATTTTTCTCGAAAACCCGTCCAAGGTATGCCGGAACAAGGGCCGGTATCTCCTGCATTCACCAGTGTTACACCCTATCATAGCCCAAAACCGGCGGTTTGGGCAAAGATTCGAACGGAACGGCCTTTCAGACAGATTCTCAGGCAAACAGGTTCAACCGGGATTTCTGCTCCGAGAAGACCTCCTCGTGAACCCAGATGCTGTTGGTTCCCTTCATCACCAGACGTTCCGGCGCATCGGCATCGCCCCGCGCCTTCGCCGTCACGGCAAAGTCGTTGTCGAACTGGAAGACGCCGGGGCGGTAGCCCGTCACCTCGCCCTTCTTCCGGATGGCGGCGGGGAAAACCGCCCTGGGAGTCAGGGTCACGGTCAGTGTGTCCTTTTCCGTCACCGGGGCGGTGAATGCCGCGTTTTCACCCAGGTACAGGGTCCCATGCCCGAAGAGTTCCGCCAGCGCCGTGGAAACAAAGGAACTGGCAATTTTTCCGTGGGCGATGGTCCCTTCGATGGGCACCCCCATCAGCTGTCCCACCCGCCGGGCAAAGTCCGCATCCGTATGCATGCGGTTCCGGTCCCCGGAGAGAATGGAAAACACGGCAATGGTTTCATCCGTCACATCGTGGGTGGTCAGGGAGTCTTTTCCGACCAGCGCCCGAAGGGCATCCGGAACGGCAGGGGGTTCGGGGGGCGCCGTCTGTTCACCCCTGAACCGGGGCAGGGCGCTGAACGGGATCGTTTTTCCGAAAAACGCCTGGCGGGCCGACAAAGACGATCCCGGCATGGCGGAAAGGTTCGCAAGAGAGGCGGGCATGGCAGTGCTCCTGAAGTGAGAGGGGGAAACATGTCCAATGATCCGACAATCGGCTTTCACGGGCAACCCGGAACCCGCAAATGAAAACGCCCCGGTTTGGGGGCGATATTGTCAGTTCAGTAGGTTAAAGATACGAATCGTATCAGGGTATCAGGAATTATCTTGCGGAGGACGCAATGGTTCTGAGGCCGCTGAGAACCTTGGCATCAGCCTCGTAGCGTCCGCTGGAAATCTCTTCGATGAGGATGTCGGCCAGTTCCATGCTGACGCCGGAGCGTTGCAGAAAATCCAGCATCCGGGTCATGGCCGTCTGCTCGCCGGCGGAGAGGGCGTTGTCATACTCGGCGGCGGCCTGGTACAGAATGCCCTGGGTCAGGGACTGCCCGGTTTTCATCGGGGCGGCTTCCACCTGCATCACATCTTCCATGGCGGAGATCATCGGCGGGGTCATCAGGGATGCCTCCAGCGCAATTTTACGCTCGGCCATGCTGGGAAAGACGTAGGGCTTGACCGTGGCAAACGCCGTACTGACCAGACACAGCAGCAGAACCACCGACAGCGCGGCCAGAAAGACCGTTCTCTCGAAGCTGGTGGCGATGGGATCAAAATACGTCTTTTTCAACATCTTCCGCCTCTCTTGCTCTTCTCTTCGTGTTCCCTCTCATTTCAGTATGAAAGATCGGGCCGGGAATTGTTATAACCGCAGGATTAGTTTTATATCATCCAGGTGATGTAGACAATCCAGCGTGATCCCCACGAAGGATCTCTACTATAAATAAAAAACATATCCCCCGGATATTTTCCTAAGTTTTGTAAAGGTTGCCTTACAATAAAAAGGCACGTCGGCATGAGGTAGGGGATTCCTTTTGGCAAACGAAGTCTGGCTGATTTTTATACTCGTTCCCTTCTGGTGGTGTTTTGTTACGACAGTTATCGCTCATACCAGCGGTTGGCAAGCATTGGCCAGACATTACCAGTTAAAGTCACACGAAGATGGCCTTCACTGGCAGGGTTCAAAAAGCGGAATTTTCAGATACGCCATGGGATATAACCGATGCCTCTGGATAGCAACCAGTACAAAAGGGTTATATCTTCGAACCGGTCCCTGGTTATTTTTTCGCACCGGCCATCCTCCTCTTTTCATTCCTTGGGAAGCCTTTAATTCCATTCAGGAAGAGAAATTCCTCTGGATAAAAATGCTTAAGTTTCAACTAAAGGAACCAAGCATAACCTTTCGACTGGACAAGAACGCTATTGATTCGATAAAGGTTGGTTTATTGAAGTGATCCCCTCCCGGCGAGCCGGAAGGGGACGGGTTTACAGGTTGGTTGTTATCAGGTATGACTACTGGAGCAGCTGGTCCTCGGTCAGGATGCCTTGTTCCTTCGCCTCGGCGACGATCTTGTCGATCACCGCCATCACCGGGACGTCGGCCTTGATGGTGCCTTCCTCGACGGCCTTGCTGATGGCAAGAGCCACTGTGGCGTCCACACCGGCTTCCTCAAGATAGAGGCGGGTATGGCGGTAGGATTCCTCCACCGTGTCACCGGCGGCCAGGTGGCGGTTGTACTCGTCCAGCGCGAGGGCGAGGATTTCCTCCGTTACCGGCAGGTAGGTGGTGGCCATGAACAGGGTGGGGTTGTCTAGCGCAAGAACGACCCTGTAGGGAACTTCCGCCGGTTCGGGGCGATCCTGCTGGAACAGGCCGTACAGGTCCGGATTTTCCGGATCGGGGCCGCCCGGCGGACGGATCGGGTCCGGCAGGGTGAAGTCGTTGGGGAACTGGGAACCCTGGCGGGTCGGATCGTTCGGGTTGACGTCAGGTTCGTTGTTGCTCGGCCCGGCGTCGCAGGCTACGGCTTCAACGGCGGTCACCGTCTGGCCCTGGCTGTTCTGAATCTGCTGCCCGGCCACGAAGTAGACCTCGCCACCGTTGTCCTGCACGTGGCGCATGGTATCCTGCAAGGCCACGCTGGGAAGCGGAGCGGCCAGGATGCCGTCGACATCGACTTCAACACCGTTGAAGTGGGAACCGTTGCTGGCGCCGAACTGGTTGTTTCCGGCAAGGTAGATGTTGCCATCGCCGCCGGGGCTGCCCCCCTGGGCGTTCACTTCGCCGAAGTTATAGGCAGATTCGGCCAGGGTCGTATCAATGGACGTTTCGAGCACGGTCACCGGCGGCGTCAGCACCTTGTTGCTGAAGCCGTAAACCTGATCGCCGCCCTGGGCGTCGAACAGGGTCTTGACCACACCGGTCTTGTTAACGCCGCGATCGTTGTTGGATTGGTCGCCATCGCCGGCGGTGAGCAGAACGCGTCCACCGTTGGTGCCGCCGTTGGCCTGCACCGTCGTAAAGTTGGCCGTCACGTTATCGGCATGCAGATGGACGTACCCGCCATTGCCACCCGTCGCGTTGGCCTGGACCAGCCCGGCGTTGATGTTCATTTCACCAGCCTTGGCTACGATGATACCGGCCTGGCTGTCGGCGTCGGAACTAACGGTGCCCAGGTTGATGATGTCACCGGCAGCGGCCATGTAGACCGTCCCGCCAATCTCTGTGGCATTGGCCGCAATGACGCTGTTGTTCACAATCGAGCCGCCGGATTTGACGATGACGCTGCCGCCATGCAGGGCGCCCGCATTGGTGGCGACCATGCCGGAATTGGTCACGTCACCGGCGGCAGACACATAGATGCTGCCGCTGGTGGCATCGGTGGTGGTAACGATGCCGGTGTTGGCGAAGCCGCCGTTGGCGATGACGCTGACGTGGTCATCGGCGGTCAGGGTCCGGCTGTTGCTCACCGCGCCATTATTCAGCACGGTGATGGTGTTGAGATTGTCATAACCGGTGTGATCCAGATCCATCGCGTTGCCGGTGGTATTGGTGGCAACGAGGTTTTTCGTCGCACCGGGCGTTACCGTGGCGCCGCCGGACTGGAAGGCGGTGCTGCGAACCGTCGCCGAGGCAAGCTGGTCGTTCAGCGAGGTCTGGCTGCCACCTTTGACCATCAGGACGGCGTTGTTGTTGTGCACCACGATTTCGTTGTCATTGGTCTGTTGGAGGGCCGTGTTGACTGGAGACGGCGGAACCGGGGCCGACGGAGGAAGCGGGGCAATGATGCCCGGCATCGCGCCGGGGATGGATTCGCTGGCGGAAGCCACCTTCAGGCCCGAACCGCTGCTCACCTGGGAGTCCGTGTGAGCGGTGGCCTTGGAATAGGAATTATGAGTTGCACGCGAGGTGGCATTGGCGTCCGCCGAACCGGTGGTATCAAATTCGGCATTGGCAATGGCCTTGGCCACTTTCTTAGTCGAGGTGGCGGAGGCGTTGGCATCTGAATCGCCCGCCAGCCCGGATTTCGCGTTGGCCGTAGAGTAGGCCTTGGCTCCGGTACCCCACTGGACGCTGGCACTGGAAATGGCATCGGCCTTGGAAGTGCCGTAGTCACCACTGATGGCATTGGCCGTGGAATTGGCCACTTTATTCCAGCCGTGGGTCACGATGGCCTCGGACTTGGCGGTGGAGCGTCCGGCGAACCCGGAAAGAGCATTGGCCGTCGCATCGGCGGTTTTGTTGCGGTGGGTGGACTCGGCCCTGGCGTCGGCCACGGAAACCCCGTAGTCGCCGCTGACGGCGTCGGAAGTTGCCACGGCCTGATCGATGAACGAATAGGCGTTGGAGTTGGCCGTGGATTGACCCACCAGACCGCTGACGGCCTGGGCCTTGGCTTCAGTGTACCAGTTGCCGCGGGAGTTGGCATTCGCAACGGAGGTGCCGAAATCGCCGGAGTGGGCATAGGCTTCCGCCAGCGGATCGATGTTGACCGAGCCATGCTGGATGGCCGTCGCGTTGGAAAGGGACTTGCCGACGGTGCCGGTGTTGGCAATGGACTTGGCATGGACCCAATCCTCGCCCTGGGCCGTGGCGTTGGCGGTGGACTTGCTGAAGTCATCACCCTTGGCCTTGGCGTAGGCTTCGGCATCGGTCACTTCGGAGTATGCGTTCGCCGTGGCGTCCGCCTCGGAAGACGAGCCGACCAGCGATACGGCCCTGGCATCCGCGCCCTTGATGGGCGCCTTGGACCAGTCACCGGACACTTTGGCATCCGCCACGGATGTGGCCTTGGCCCAGTCACCCGCATTGGCCGCCGCATCAGAGTATGAGTACCATTTGCCGCTGGATTTGGCGTTGGCATAGGACGTGCCGTAGTCGCCGGTAGTCGCGTTGGCGCGGGCGCGGGAGGCGTCCACGCCGTAAGCAACGGCATCGGCCTTGGCGTTGCCGTAGTCACCGGTCACGGCCAGGGCGTCGGCATGGCCGAACCACGTCTCGGCCTTTCCGGGAATACCTTTGGGAGCGCCGCCCTTGGCGGTGGCGAGGGCGTCACCGGAGTGACCCGCCAGACCGTCTTTGGCGCTGTAATTCTGGGTTGAGGAGAAGCTGGCCGGAACCGGGGCAACCACCGTGCCCGCGTCACCGCCTTGCCCTCCAAGTCCGGCATAAGCCTTGGCAAAGGCCCCGGCATGCTTGTGAGAGCTGACCTCGGCATAGGCTTCAGCGTTTCCGCCCTTGCCGCCCTTGCCGCCATCAGCTTTCAGCCAGCCGCCGCCGACCGGGTTGGTATCGCCGCTGACGACGATCAGACCGCCGTCGCCGCCGTTACCGGCATCACCGGCCTTGGCGTCCGCCCCGGCAAAGGCGCTGACTTTACCGACCCCGGTGTTGGTATCCACCGCCTTGGCATGGCCACCGTTGCCGCCATTGCCGCCGTTGGCCGTAATCTGGCCGGTGTTGGTCATAATGTCGCCGTAAACGATGGCAATGGCGCCGCCGTTGCCGCCGTTACCGCCGGTGCTGCAACTCGCGTCCGCCACGGTGCCTTCATAGGAACCGAGGTTTTCCCAGTCGGCAGGAGCATTCGGCGTTTTAAGCTCATATTCGAAAGTATAGTTGTCCGCGTTGGCCAGGTAGATGTTGGCCGTGCCGTTGCCGCCATTGCCGCCGTTGGCGGAGATATGGCAATTGTTAATCACGTCGTCCATGGCGGACAGGGAGATCAGACCGCCGTTGCCGCCGTCATTGGCAAACTTGTAGGCGTCGGTCCCGTTGCCGCCGTTGGCGGTGATATAACCGTCATTATAGATATCGTGGGAGGCCGCCAGGTAGATGGCGCCACCATTACCAGCCACATCCCCGTCGGTGCCGTTGGCGAAAACACCGCCCGTTCTGCCGACGTAAATGCTGCCATCGGCGATTTTCGTGCCGTTGAGCAGATCGTTGCGGCGGGCCAGCAGCGTATCGTATTCCGTCTGGGTGAAGACGTCTTCCGCGAGGGGAAGGCCGTTGACATTGGTGGAGTAGACCCGGACGCTGTCCAGGGTGCAGCCGAAACAGTTGCTGGTGTTGCCGTGGGCCACCAGACGGATGGTCCCGCCGTCGGTGTCCATCACGGAGCCGTTGGCTTGCAGAACGCCCTCCACGTTGATCAGGGAGGCTTCCACGCTAATGGTGTTGGTGTTGAAATCCGCCAGAACCTTGCCGGAAGTGTCAATGACGGCGCTGGTCTGAATATCCGTGAAGTCCGAGGCATTAACGCTGACCTGGCCGCCTGCGCCGCCGAAGCCCATCGCCTCGACCCTGGAGTTGGGCGTAAAGGTCGCGCTGCCCACGTTGAACTGCACCGTGCCGCCGTTTCTTCCGTTGGCAAAGATATTTCCGTTCTGGTAGAGGAAGGCGGAATCGATGAACACCCGTCCGCCATTGCCCTGATAGCCGCCCTTGCTGAAGAGGGCGTTCACGTCGATGGTCCCGTCGATGCGCACCACGCTGCCCGGCGCGAAGAAATGCAATGTCCCGCCATTACCGGTCAGGCCACCCGCTCCATCCACCTCAAGACCGCGGACCGTTGTCCCGCCCTTGACCCAAAGGCCGCCACTGCCGGTGTTGGTGAACATCGTCCGGCTGTCCGGGGTGTTGTAATATTCACCGCCCTGGACAATCTGGCCGTTGTTGACGGAGTTGGTGTCGCCGGGACCGGCAAAAGCGGCCGGGAGGGATGACAGCAGAAATGCCGCCGTCATCAGCGAGGCGACACAAGACTTGTAAAGCTTGCTCTGGAAACAATGCGGGTGCAACATGGCGGGTGATTCCTCTCTACAGATTTTTCAATCGGGGTGAACAAGTCCTAGACCGGGTTTAGGGCAATATTTAAGATATTATTGATATATACTTTCTCCTTACTAAAAATAAAAACAACCGAACAGGGAATATTGTTTTTCAATAGTCAAAGACGGCCCAAACCGTTAACATTTATTCATATCTTTTATATGCATATAGATATAACATTCAGAGTCATACAGAATACCAGGCTGCAAATTCCTGCTCGCAAGGGGCGCTTGAACTTTCCGCAATGCGCAGGATAATGGGGATGCCGGCCTGTTGCAGAGTGTAACCGGTTCCGGCGATTTCTCAGGTCTGAAAGAGGAACCCCAAAACCCGTGGCTGCCTCGATACATTTGACCCACCACCTGATGGAACTCCCAATGGAGTTCGCCTTCACCATCTCCCGCAGCACCAAAACGGTGGCCCGTACGGTGCGGGTTGAACTGATGCATGAGGGCATCCTGGCCCTGGGCGAGTCGGTTCCGTCCTCGTTCTACAAGGAAACCCACGAAACCGTCCGGACGTTTTACGACCGGATCGTCAATGACAGCGTGCTGGAAAAGCTGGACCCCCATAACATCCAGGAGCTGGAACGGCGTCTTGCCCTCTACGAGGGTAATGTGGCCGCCAAAGCCGGGCTGGAGATGGCCTTTCACGATTTGCGAGGCAAGCTGCTGGGAGTTCCCCTTTACAAACTCTGGGGGCTTGATCCCGCACGACTGCCCAAAACGTCCTACACCATCGGGATCGACGATGTGGACATGGTGCGGCGAAAAATGGAAACCGCCCTCTCACGCGGCTACGACGTGATCAAGGTGAAACTGGGCGGACCGAAAGATCTGGAAATGATGGCCCTCATCCGGGAGATGGCGCCCCACGCCACCCTGCGGGTGGATGCCAACGCGGGCTGGACGATCGACGAAGCGGTGGAAAAGAGCAGGGCGCTGGCCGAATTCGACGTGGAGTTCATCGAGGCCCCGCTGGCGCTGACCGTTCATGACGAGGATTATCTCTACCTCAAGCAGGAAAGTCCCATCCCGCTGATGGCCGACGAAAACTGCCATACGTTGAAGGATATCAAGCGCTGCGCCCGGCTGTTCCACAGCGTCAACCTGAAGCATACGAAAACGGGCGGCCTGGAAGAGGCCCGGCGGATGATTCATACCGCCCACGCCCTGAAGCTCAAGGTCATGCTGGGCGGGTTCGCGGAAACCTCCATCTCCGTCACCGCTTTTGCCCACCTGGCCCCGCTGGTGGACTACTGCGATCTCGACGCCTGCCTGCTGATTGCCGACGATCCCTACGAGGGGATCAGTTTCCGGGGAAGCGAAATCACCCTGCCGGATCGCCCCGGCATCGGCGTGATCCCCCGCCAAAATCGAAACCCCTCCTCATAATTGAAGCGCAATTTCATGGGGGGATCGGGTTTTATACGCCCGTGGTTCTTTAGAGTGTTCAAACGAGTGATTTCATGACCGGTTTATTCAGCTCCCTCCATCCTGCCTTTGCGGGGCTTTCAAACCTCCGTTTCGGCCAGCGGCTACAGCAGCCTGCGCCGGTAGCGCCGAAGTTCGGCAATTTTACATTCCAGGAAGAGTGCCAGGACGCCTTTGCCTACGTCGAGCGGGCTGAAAGAAAAGCGGAGGCGGCCCAGGTAATGTTCGAACCGCGTCCGCACTGGGACTATGTGCGGAACCGCTACAACGCGGAAGATGCCGGGGACTTCGCCGACGCCGAGTATGATCTCGGCGGAGCCGACATCCGGGGACGGGAATTCCTGGAAGCCCTGATGACCCCGAAAACCATCGACCCCCTTGATGTTCCCGATCGGGACCGGCTGACCGCCTTCGATTACGCACAGGCCGGCGTCCCGGAAAACGCGATTCGGGCGTGGGCCGAGGAGAAAATCCTGGCTTTCCCGCGGGTCTACCAGCTGCTGAAGCTGGCCCAGCGCGAAGGTCTGGTTTACGAACTCTATGACGACAACACGAAGGTCACCTATTATGGCCTCCCGCCACGCGTGCGGCAGGATCTTGGCCTGACGGCCCCGGCAACGGAAGAAGCCGGGCCCGCCGGGGAAAACACCGGCTCAGCCGAAGACCGTCGCCAGTTTCAGCAGCAATTGGGCGATCTGTTTGAGCAGGCGGCAACCCTGGCCGATCCGGACGACCGGACCAGCCGGGAGCTGATGGAGTACGTGACCCTCATCGGGGAAGCCGCCACCGAAGCAGGACTGATCCAATCGGGGGAAATCCCCGGCGCCTTTGACGCGTTCCGCGGGCTTTCGGTAGATGAAAGACTGGACAGCGGCCTCCTGACCCTCTACGAATTCTGTCAGGATACGGATATGCTGAAGCAGGCGGCAACAGCACTCTGCAAGACGGCAGCGAAACTCGGCATTCTGGACCCGGACGAGTTCCGGGAAATTGCCGGGGGCTACGGCGAACACCCCCTGCTCGATGTCAGCGCCTGATAAATGGCCCACCCTGCCTTTTACGCTTCGAGTCCATAGTTAAAGAGCCAAATGGCTTCTAGAGGCGCAGATCGCAGACGTAGGTGCCTTCCAGCTTGACCTTTTCGAGATTGTTCCGGGGGTCCATGTTGTTCAGGCATTTATCGGGATAGGTATTCTTCAGCACCATCCCCTTGCGGATACAGGCGTTTTTCGACAGGCGGTAGAACTTCTCCTGCGCCTTGGGGCAGGTGGCCTCGAAGACCTTTAGCGGCTCGCCCCGCTTGTAGGCAAAAGCGTTGCCGCCCAGCAGCCCGAACATGATGGCCAGCAGGAGAAATGCGCTAATCAGCACAACAACCAGGCCCAAAATTCGTTTGATGTTCATCGTGACTCTCTTTCTTGGTTCTTTATGCATTGTACACACAAGCAGATTTGAAAAAAAGCCTGCCGAAGTCACCCCGACGGCAGGCACGAAATAAGGAGAATCGGATCTCATCCGAAAGGAAAGACCTGGAACAGCCGTCCATAGCCGCCAATAAGCCCGCCCAGGGCAGGGAAGAACACCGCCTCCATGAGGAAAGTCTTCCCCCAATCATCCTGACCGTTTCCCTGAAGAACTCCCAAGTCCTTTATCTATCCATAATTGTAAGGAGCTTTGACTCGAATGCAAAAAATAATTCGAATGAGGCTATACGGATACCTCAATGGAATGGTTTCTCCCACCTGAGCGGGATCAGCAGGTTGTAATGTCTAAAGCATGGTGTTGGGGCCGACGGAGGCCTCGCGGTGGGCGCGGGAACGGTAGATGAAGACGGGTTTGCGACAGTGCTGCAATACGGACGCACTGACGCTGCCGAGCAGCAGCTTGGCCAGGCCGGTCTTGCCATGCGATCCCATGACAACCTGATCGACCCCCTGGGCTTCAGCATAATTGCAAATGGCCTCAGCGGGATCACCAACAATGAATTCCGCCTGGATCACATTGCCACCATAACCAACCACCTGCTGGCGGGCTTTCTCCAGCAAACGGCCCGCGCTCTGTTCCTCCTCCGGCTCAAGTGCCGACCCATCCTGGGATGGGGCCACGTAAAGCAGGTAAAATGCCGTATTCTGCCGGTCCAGAGTGTTCACCGCCCATTTCAGGGTTTCATCGGAACACCCGGAACCATCGATGGGAATCAGTACCTTCATGCCGGATTTTCCTTTCCCTTGCTGCCGCCTTTTCCGATCCAGAAAAGCACCGGATCGTCCAGGCCGCTAATCTCGTAATCGTAACCCTGCTTCCTGAGCTTCTGGAAGGCATCGTAAACCTCCAGGTGGGGACACCGGAAAAACGTGGCGAGATCCAGCAGCGGCGGGATTCTCAGGGATTCTCCGGGAACAAGCCCCTGCTCCCGGAACAGGTCGTCGAGGCAGCGCGTAATGGACTCCGCAGTCTCGCGTCCGGCTTCAGGATGGGCAGGAAATTGTTCCAGTGCCAGCGTATGTGTTTCCACCGGTTAGGGTCTCCTAATCTTTTCTGCGATCTTTTCGGTCTTTCATTCGATGGAAAAGCCCGGCGGGCCGGTTCGGGAATTAACCTACAACCGGCCCATCCAGGCTTTTATGTCCAGCGGGTTCCGCGTACGCTGACGCACGGGGTCCCACGGTTTGAGCATCTCCGTAGAAAGAGAATGCCAGCGTTCCTTGCTGTTCCGGCGTTCCCGGTTCATGGGGTCACTGATCAGAACCGGCCGGTCCAGAGCGTTAAGCTCGTACGCATAGCCCTGACGCTCAAATTCCTGCAGGGCTTTCATCAGGACCATCTCGGAACACCCGAAAAATCCGGCGAGTTGGCACGGCGTGGGCAGTTCCAAGAAGTCACACTTGCGCGAGGCTCCTGAAAGCAGCAGCCGTCTGAAATAGGCGGCAATCTGCATTGGCAGGGTCGCCGAACGGGCAAACCGCGGTTCCGGCATGTCGCTGAGCAACATCGGACACTTGGTATTCAATTTCGGAGCGGTTGCCGACATTTGGAATCAACTCCTTTTGCGTCTGTATTGAAATCCTTATGAAACGAGGCCCCGGCTTCTCCGTGTCGCTCTGATCCCTGGATATCCTCCGTTGGGATGCCGGTCAGGGCCATCGGCCCCGGATTCCGGCCCGGCTGGATCAGGCTTCACCTTCCGGCCTGGGGGCTTTGTTTCATGGTTTTTTCGATATCTCCGTCCTTTTTGTTTCCGTCCGGGGTCTTTTCCCTCCGGACATCCTTATCATAGAGCCTGTGGAGAGGTATTGGATTAGCCTGTCAGGGAATTTTCCATTACCCATAGTGGTAATAACCGTCTGCCGAATACTAGGGCAAAGTGTTCATGAGACTTTAACAATGACCCGGACGAAGGGATTCCTGAAAGAACATCCTTTCAAAAGGGTCGGTGACCATCAATCCAACAAGGAGAATAGCCACCGAATGATACCATCACTGACTGCATCACCCCGTTTCGGGGGACGGAAAGAGTTTCCCGAAGGCTCCCGCCGCATCGTGATTGAACGCAGCGAGGAGTGCCCTACCGGGGAATGCCAGCCTGAAGGCGGCAAGGCGGCAACTGAATCCGCCGGGCAAGGATACCGTCTGGTTATCGTTGCCTGAGGGACAGGGGCGGCCTTGCCCCTGTTTGTGGCCAATCGTCCTGGAATTATAAGAAAAGGAGACCGCAATGAGTCGCATGTCCACTTCCCCCAATCCCCAAGCCACTTCCGAAATCCCCAAAACACTGAAGGTCAAACTGCTGCTTGAAGGAAACGGTGGTGGAAGCTGGGTCCTGTCTGAACTTGAGCGTTGGATTCCTGCGCAGGGAACGCATGTTTCCTTTGTTCAGGTCATGGAGAATGCGTCCCACGAGGGCTGGCTCCGATCCAAACCGGAAACGTTCTGGGAGCATATCAGCGAACGCCGCGAAGCGCTCCGCCAGGCCCAGGAGGAATATCAAAAAACCCTCGAAAACCGCCGCTTTACCGTGGAAAGCCGGAAGATCACCGACAGCTCGGACGAAGGCTGCCAGGAGATCCTCGATGACGTGCAGAAAAACGGTTACGACCTCGTGATTATCGGCGCCAACCGGGAATCCAAGGCATTCAAGGGCACCAGCAGCTTCATCCTGAGGGTGGCAACCCATGCCCCGGTGCCGGTTCTGGTGCTCAAGCGCCCGCTGAACGAGCCGGGCCGAATCCGCGTCATGCTGGCCACCGACGGCAGCGACGCCTCCAACCTGGCTATCCGCCGTCTGCCGAAATTGCTTCGGACCGATGAGCTGCGGGTTACGGCGGTCAACATCATGGAAACCCCGGTTTATCTGGAAAATCCGGTAATCGTTCCCTACGTTAACACCTCGGCCATTGATGAAGCCATGAAACAGAACAGCGAGATGATTCTCGCCATGGCCAAAGACACCCTGGAAGCCGAGGGCGTCACCGTGGAGGAAACGGTCAACGTCAGCGGAACCCCCGCCTACGAACTGCTGGGACAGGCGGAAAAATTCCAGCCGGACCTCATCGTGGCCGGTTCCCACAACCGCGCCGGCATCGCCGGGTGGCTTCTGGGCAGCGTCAGCCATCGCCTGGTCCAGTCCGCCCACCAGTCCATCCTGGTCATCCGCTAGGAGCCGTTCGGCTCGGTCTGTTATTCGCTGGGGCGTAAATGCTATTTTGCAGTCCTGTTTATGTCCATTCCAGCGTATTAGCCAAGCGGGTAATATCCGAATGCCGAATTTCAATTCAGTCCAGGTATGGCATCCTGATAGTAAGCTTGAAACCGGTTGCTGAAACGAACCGCAGAAAAAAGTTTTCGTATTCCCCCGTACTCCCTGCAAGCGTAATCCAACCTTCTCACTCCCTGTCAAGGGATCTGGCATTCCACACATTCAGGAGGGCATATGGAATGCCAGCTTCTTTTTTTCAAGCTTTCCCAGTCCGATAAATCTCAAGGAGAACCGCCATGTACCCTTTTTACGCGAAAGACATCATGAACCCGGATGTCATTACCGTCCGCCCGGACATGATGCCTGAAGACCTGGTTGAAGTCTTCACGGCCAACAAGATCAGCGGCGCCCCCGTTGTTGACCGCGAGGGCATGCTGATCGGCGTCATCAGCCTCTATGATATACTGACCAACACCGGCATGAACATGCTGTACAGTCCCGACTACTTCGAGGAAGCCCGGATCGATCACATGCTGGCGCAGGAGGGACTCCACCTGGACCCGGCAACACTCGGCGAGGGGTTCGTCTCGGACTACATGACCCACAACGTCTATACGGCCCTGCCGGACACCCCGCTGCCGGAACTGGCCAGAACCATGTTCACCCACCGGATTCACCGTATCATCATCCTCAAGCCGGACACCCGCAAACCCGTGGGTATCGTCAGCACCTTCGACGTGCTGAAGGTGCTGGCCGAGACACCCGGTTCCGTCAGTGAAGAAAAGACCAAAAGTGCCGTTCCGACACGCGCAGGATAGTATCGCCGACAACCCCCTGCAAAATCTCCAGGATCTGAAATACGCCCTGGACGAGTCGGCCATCGTGGCCATCACCAACGTCCAGGGCGACATTCTCTACGCCAACGACAAGTTCTGCGAAATTTCGGGGTACGGCATGGAGGAGCTTCTGGGCCGGAACCACCGCATCCTGAAGTCCGGCCACCATTCCGACGAGTTCTTCCGGGACATGTGGCGCACCATCTCACAGGGAGAGGTCTGGCACGGAGAAATCAAGAACCGGGCCAAGGACGGGTCCTTCTACTGGGTGGACACTACCATCGTTCCCCTGCTCAACGAACGGAACAAACCCTCCCAATACATTGCCATCCGTTATGAGATCACGGATCGCAAGCGGATGGAGGAGGAAATCCGGCTGCTGAACGAAGAGCTGGAAAAGCGGGTTTACCAGCGCACGGCGGAACTGGAAAAGACCAACGCCGAACTCAAGGAGGTTATCCACAGGCTCCAGGAAAGCGAGCGGCTGCGCGAAACCTTTACCAGCGCCCTGACCCATGACCTTCGAACCCCGCTGGTTGCCCAGCAAAGGGCCTATGAGATCCTCCTGGGCCAGAAGTCAGCCTTGCCCCCAAAGCTCACGGGCCTCGTGGAACGGCTGGTTTCCAGCAACGACGATCTGCTGGAAATGGTGAACAAACTGCTGGAGATCAACCAGTACGAGGCGGGAAAAGTCAGCCTCCTCCCGGAGGACGTGAACCTTGCGGACATCGCCGGCGAATGCATTGCAGAGGTGTCCCTCATTGCCGAGAACCGGGAAATCGGGATCATCAACGACATACCGGCGGATATGCCGGAAATCTCCGGAGACCGAAACCAGCTTAAGCGGGTGTTCGTGAACCTTATCGGCAACGCGCTGGATAACATTCCCGTCCACAGCCATATCCGGCTCTCCGGCAGTGTAAAGGACGATGAAATCGAACTGCAGGTATCGGACAACGGCCCCGGCATCGCGCCGGAAATCCTGCCCCACCTGTTCGACCGCTATTTCGTGGTCCAGCGGACCCGCAAGAAGATCGGCTCCGGACTCGGACTCTACATCTGCAAGATGATCCTGAACCTCCATAATGGTAAAATCCGCGTGGACAGCACCGTAGGCCAGGGAACCACGTTTACGCTGACGCTGCCCCTGAATCAGAAAAAGGCTGGAGAACCGAAATGACCGGCAAAAACGCCCAGACTCCCCCCCGTGTCCTCATCGCGGAGGATCATGAGCTGGTCCGCTACGGACTCGCACTGACCCTTGAGGAACAGAAAAGCAATGGCGCCCCACGGGTCGAAATCGTTGGCGAGGCGGAAAACGGCCAGGAAGCCGTCGCCCTGGCCGAAAGCGAAAAGCCGGACATCATCCTGATGGACATCGGCATGCCGGTTATGGACGGCATTACCGCCACGGCCAGGATCAAAGAGGCCCACCCGGAAATCAAGGTCGCCATGCTCACCTCCCACAAGGACGAGGAGGAGATCTTCGCATCGCTGGCCGCCGGTGCCGATGCCTACTGCATGAAGGACATCAAGGTGGACCGGCTGTGCCAGGTCATCGAGATGGTGCTCGACGGCGCCCTGTGGATCGATCCGGCCATTGCCCAGGTGGTGATGAAGGCCCTGCCCAGCCAGAACCGGGACCCGAAAGAAGCCGCCGAACCGGCTGACGGCCCCGGCGCGGAAAAAGCCGCCCCGGCCCAACGCAAGCGCTACAACACGGATCTCACCGAACGGGAAATGGAAGTGCTGGAACTGATCGTCGAGGGCAAGAGCAACAAGGAAATCGCCGCCATCCTGCACGTGACCACCCACACCGCCAAAGTCCATGTGGGCAACATCATCCAGAAACTGGCGGTGGACGACCGGACCCAGGCCGCCGTCAAGGCGCTTCAGCAAGGATACGTCAACACGGAAGCCTTCTCCTGAAGGAGTCGGCCCGCCGTAAACTGTACAGCCCGGTCTTTAAACATCAAGACCGGGCTTTCAGCTATTTTCCGTAAGATTTAAAAAATATATTGCAAAACGATAACATCCCGGATGTGTTCTGCTTTACACCCTATGCTATCCGCGTAACAATAAACCCGTCATTCATATTATTACCCTGGTTTGGCATCAATCTGAAATTTGGGGTATTTCCTTCGTTGGCATCGTGTGTGTACTGAATGAGGTGTAAGTTCAATGGGCGTTGACTTGGGTACGGGATATTCGCAGGTCGGTATCAGCAGGCCGCATGTCCGGAAACATCGCGGATTGACGTTGCCGGAAACGGGCCTGCAACCCGAACCGCAGTTTTCGGGTTCTTTCAAGAAGAAGGTTCTTTATCCGGCTGCCATGCTGGCCATGTTCGTACCGGGCCTGGCAACGCCGGTGATGGCCCAGGGAACGGGACAGGCGCCGGTGATTTCCCGCGAGGCGGGTGTCGTCAATATTCCGGAAAGCTTTCCCGTCAGCAGCGCCAGCCAGCTTCCGGCCCTGACCCGCGGTGCGGAAGAGATGATCATTGACGCCAATTTCCTGACGCCGGAAGACAAGGCCTACCTCGTTGGAAAAATGAACCAGTGCCGGATCGACAACGAGGCCAACGGTTCATGCGCCGACATCATGATCGTGGCGCTGGGCCAGTCGGAGATTGCGCGGGCCTCCAGCGCCTCAACCGCTCTGGCCAAGGATATTTTCCAAAGCCTGAAACTGGGTCAGCAAAGCCGCGATGACGGCTTTGTCTTTGTGTTCATCAAGGACCGCCTGCTGGTCAATTCCAGCGGCAGCATCGGCTACGGTTACGGGTCCGGCCTCAATCGCAACCAGATTGAGCGCCTGATGAACGACATGAACTACCAGACCTGGGACGCTCCCATTCTGAGAGCGACCGAATTGCAAAGCCAGGGCAGAACCGAGGAAGCCAGCCGTCTCCTTTCCAAGATGGTTCGAGACAGCTACGACCAACTGGAAACCAGCCTGCGCAGCTACAAGGCCAACCTGGCCGAGCAGCAGCGCCGGGATGAAATCTCCGCCGCCGAAGCGAAAGAGCGCTATGCGGCATATGCTCAGACAGCCGGCATCGTCTTCCTGTTCCTCCTTCTGCTGAGCGGTGCGATTACCGGCGGCGTTTACGGAACACGCCGCAGACGCCGCACCGGCGAAGTGCTGGAACTGGTCGGCAAAAACCTGAAGGAAATGGGGTCCCCCCACGAAGTGAACCGCGGGAACCTGTTCAGCCGCGACACCCTCGGCGCCCTGCTGGATCACAACCCACCCAGCGGAAAATTCCCACAAAACACCGCCGGCCTGGTGGAGGCGGTGGACATCGTGGCCGACGAACTCTGGCCGCACACCGCCGATTTCTGGCCCGCCAAGTCCGGTGCGAGGAAAAAAGGCTACGAAGTGAAGCCGGTGGACAAACTGGGTGAGAAGGAGAAGGATCAAATCATCGAAATTTCCGCCGATTTTATCGAAAAAGGTCTCTCCCACCCCTTGGCGGATATCCGTCTGCTGGTCATTGAAAGCCTTCAGGTCGACGGTCTCCAGGCGGAAGAATATGACGCCTTTGTGGAACTGCTTGGAGCGGAAGACGACTACCGTGTCATTGACGCCCTCGTCAAGCCGGTTACCGAGAACACGACCGAGGAAAAAGTGCCCCAATTCCAGCACAGCCTCCAGACCAGTGACAAACCGGGCCTTCGCGCCCTGAGCCTCTCCGTCCTGGAGAAATTCAGCTCCGATGACACGCTGGGTGAAGTTTTCTCGGCCCTGGAAAAGGAAACCGAGCCTGAACTGGTGGGCAAGTTCCAGGACGCCATTGCAAGACTGTCCGGCCAGTACAAGACGAGCGGGAAAACCTCGGAACTGCTCCGGCGCCACGTCGCCGCCGAGCGGCCGCTGAATGAGCGCCGGGCAGCTCTTCGCGGATTTCAGGCCGTGACCGACGCCGGAAACTTCGAGCATCTGTTCGAAACCTTCAAGGCCAACACCGAAGTCAAGCTGGACCCCGATTTCCACAAGGCGTTGTCGGCCTCGACAACGGCGCAACATTTCAACGTCCTCCATCAGGGCCTCTCGGATGACTCCAACCGGGTCCAGCAACTGGTCATCGAGCTGATGGACAGCCACCCCAGCACAAAGCACGTCCAGCCGCTATTGGACTACCTGGCCACCGTCGACACGAAGTACCCGGCGGAAGCCACCCGCGCCCTGGTGGACTCCACCGGGCCTGCCAACGAGGCCACCCTCAAGCAGGTTGTGATTAATTACCAGGTCGGCGAACAGGATCGCGAACCCATGCTGGCTGCCCTGGCCGGTCTGAAAAAACTGGGCGGCCAGGGACACCTGGAAGATCGGGCCGATCTCGAACTGCTGGTGGGCCGTCTTTCCGAGGTACGGGCAAACGACGTCCGGGAAATGCTCTATCAGGTGATGGAACACACCAGCCTGACCGGCGAAAACTTCAGCTATCTCTACAACACGGTGATGAGTTCGCCCCACGAGCAGGTGAGAATCGCATCGGCTCTCGTCATGGACAACTATCCCGCCCGCACGGCCCTGGAGCCGTTGTTCGAGGCGCTGGAACGAACCAGCCGGCAGACTTCCCGCCAGGAAATCGCGGCCTACGAAACCGCCATCACCAAGCTGGCCAGTGACGAGGATGCCTTCCCCATCTTCCTGAGGAAGGCCAACAGCAACCACTCCGAGGCCCGCGCCATTGCAACGTCCGGCTCGCTGAAGGTTCTGGATACCTGGAATCGCAAGTACAGCTACGACTCCTCCGGCATCATGAAAAAACTGAAGAAAATCGCCGAACACGACAACCAAACCGTGGCCAACAAGGCCAAGGAAATCCGCAGCGGTTTCATCACCAGCAAGGTGTCTTCCATCAGTTCCGCCGGCGAAACCGGTGACTTCAGCACCTACAGCAGCAATTACACTACGCTGCAAAGCCTGGCCTCCAGGGCACCGGAACAGGCTGTCCGGAATGCGGCATCTTCGGCACTGTCCCGTCTGGATTCCAGACGCCGGGCCTATGAAGCCGAACAAAAAAGACTCGAAGAACAGCGCAGGCAGCAACGTGAGGCCGCTGCCAGAGCGGCAAGGGCAGCAGCCAGCAGCGCCAGCAGAACCAGCATCAGCAGTGTTTCGCGGGGCGGCTCTTACGGTGGCGGAGGGGGACGCTGATGACGGTCAACCTGCAAAACCCCGCACAAACAGCCCTGCCCCGCTTTGGGGCGAAAAAGCGGCCTGAAACCGAAACCCAGCGTCTGTACCGGCAGATGCAGGAAATGGGGGGCAATACGGACGCCGTCACTTTCGTCTCTGCCAACGAACTGAAAGACGCCCGCGAAAAAAGTCCTGTCGGCAAAAGCCAGAAAAAAATCAGCCGCGGGAAACAAGGACTGTACGCTTTTGGAATCGCGCTGCTGTCCCTGTTCGGCACCCTGATTCCGGGGAACGCCATCCTGAACACAAGCGCCGAAAACCGTGCCACAAGCGCCTATCGTGAAGCCATCGGACCGGATCACGAAGCGCTGATCCGCGCCATCAGAGCCGCCGAAACCGGCGATTCCGAGGCTCTTGGCGATGCCCACACCCGCTGGACGGCGCTTCTTCACCAGATTCCCCAGATCATGGAAAGCCGGGTTTCCGACGAACGAGACCGGCAGCTGCTGGAAAAGCTCCATGAGATGGTAGAGCGGGGTGAGGCCCTTCGTCCCCACCAGCGTGCCGGTGAAATCGCCAGCGCCCTGCTGACATGGATGAAAAACGACGCCGGACTGACCCACTCCGCCGACGCTATCACCGTCAACGAAAAACTGGACGGCCTGCGGCGCAGGCTGGACTTTACCCCGGAGATCCAGGATCTTTCCGGTTCCGAGAAAGACCTGCTGGCCCGCGAACTCAAGCAGGCCGTAGTGGATCTTTACAACCGCTACGGAGAGCGGCAACTGGTCAGCAGCGACTTCCTGCGTCCGCCGATCACGGCCCGGCTGCTGGCCCAGACCAACCTGACCCTGGAGGATCTCAGGCAGGCCGAAACCGCCGAAGGCACGGTGAAGCTGTTCCAGCAGTACATGGCCAACCCGAAAAACGCCGCCACCCTGACCGGAGATGCCCGTGAGCTGTTCGTCAAGCACGGAAGCGAAATTCTGGCCGCCGTGGAGGCCCAGCCCTTCCCGTATTTCTCTCTCATGCTGATGCTGGGCCTGCTGGGCCTAGCCGCCGGTGGCGGCGCTTACGGCTTTACGCGCCGCACGGAAGCCTTGGGTCTGAAAGCCGCCTACGCCGATCTCAACGCCGCCCTGGAAGTGCCGCATATCTTCGTGACCAACGCGGATCGCGGCGATGCGGACCGGCAGACCAGCATTGCCCGCTTTAACGATGAAATCAAGGCCAAGACCGAAGAGATGGCCGCCGTGATCCGGCAGGTCCATCAGCAGGAGCCTGTGGTCCGGGCATTTCTCGATGACCTCTTTCCGCAGGGATTGCCCAACGGGGCTTGGCTTCGCAAGGCTTACTCCTTCGCCGTGGTTGAGAACCTGATGGGCAGGCAGAGCAGAGCGGATCGCCTGAACCAGGTGGCCGTCAACCACACCGACTACATGGAACCCTACTACTACGACGTGGATATGGCCTGGCTCAGCGGCAATTTCCTGAAAACGGAAATCTCCGAGGAGGACGGAAAACCGGCGTCCGTAAATGACCTGGCTGCGGCAAAGGCCAACCCCGGCGAATTCCTGAAGGCTGAGCTGGCCCGTATTGACCGGGTTATCGGAGCCTCGCAGAAAATCTACGCCAACCGGATGTTTGCCGAGGCCATCAAGAAATCCCAGATGGAGGCGCTACAGGCCGAAGTCGAAGCGAAAGATGCCGAGTTTCTGCGACTGGGCCGGATATTCCGTGAAGGTCCCGCTGAAGGCGATCGTCCTGTCAGCCGTTCCGAAGTGACCCTGGCCCATGAAGCCAAAACACAGGCCGAGGAAAAACTGGCGAAAACACGCGAAAAATTCGAGGAAGCCGAGCGCATGGCCCTGTACACCCGTGGATTCCACAGGGAAACCATCCTGCCTCTGGAAGAATACCGGGATCGTATCGCCCAGGCTTACGAGGACCACAACTACAGCGTGGCCCTGGATACCTTGAAGCAACTGCGCGAGGAAACCGACGAACACAAGGTTACCCGCTACATTGCCGACGAGGTTGCCGCAGAAGTGCGGGAAAAACAGGCTGCCTCGACGGAAGCCCGCCAGAACTTCAAAGACTTAACCGGTTAATTGCAATTAATTAAAAACACTGAAATATAGGAGTGAAATCCATGGATTTGAAAACCATTCAACCAAAAGCCCCGGCATTTTCCGGGAGCCAGGTTCAGCCCCGACCGCAGGTCAGCTTCGGTGGCGGACAGCACGAGATCCATTTCGGCGCTTCCGACCGTGAAGGCGTCAAGGGCGGCGTCAGCCTCCTTGGCCGCATCTGGAACCGCCTGGTTCGCAAGGGTCATGCCAACGAGGACGAAAAGCTGAAACAGCCCGAACACGCCGTGGCCTTTTTGCGCTCCGAGCGTGACAAACTGGTGAAAGACCTGGAAGCCGCCATCGACATCATGGAAACCAACATCGCCGAACGCGACGTGCTGGTCCGGGAAGACCTGCCGAAACTCATCGACAAAGTGGAAAAAGAGAAGGCCGAGGCGGCCCAGGCCCGTCAAGCCTTCCTGAACATGTCTGAAGACGATCCCAACTACGCCAGACAGGACGCTTACCAGCGCAAGGAAGTCAAGGAATGGCAGGAAGCCGAGGCGGAGCTGAAGAAACTGCAGGAGCGCATTGAAGAGAAAAACAAGAAAGCCCGCAACGCCGAACTGACGATCAAGCAATCCCGCACCCGCATCGCCGAAATCAAGCAGATCGTCAAGGATGCGGAAAGCAACGCCGCCGAGGAGAAAGCCAACGCCGCCCAGAAACGCGCCATCGGCATTCTCGAAGGTACGGCAACCAGCGACCAGTTCAACGATATCGTCAATCACCTTCGCGTCCAGAGAAGAAAGAGCGAAGTGTCCATTAACCTGGACGATCGACTCTTCGAACTGGAGCAAAAGGAAAAGGCCAAAGAAGACGCCGCCCTGGCCGAACTCGACGCCGCCCTGGGCAGCAAATAAACCAGGTTCCTCCTCTACCAAAGAGAAAAGCCCCCGGTTACGGCCGGGGGTTTATTCTTTCCCCAGCCCAGCCCTCTCCCAAGGGAGAAGGGGAAGCTATCAAGACGCAATAGACTCCCTCTCACTCTAAGAGAGGGCTGGGGTGAGGGGTGGGTGGGCCGAATTACTTCCGGACCAGCGTGCCCGCGCCATAGATGGCGTTCAGGACGGTGAGCAGGGACTTGATGCGGAAGTCCTCGTCCCATTTTTCCAGGTCCAGGGTGATCTTGCGGCGCCAGTTGGGATATTGGTCCACGGTGCCGGGCAGGTTCACCTGTTTCGGCTGGCCCAGAATGTCCTCCAACTGGACCATCATCAGATAACACGGGGTCCGGGCCAGGTACTCCTGCACCGCCAGGGCGATATCGTCGGACATCCCCGGCAGGGCGTCATGCGAGTATCCCTCCAGCCCTGAAGGCAACAGGTTCTGATCCTTCAGGGCATCGAGAATGCCGGTCAGCTCCGTCACCCGATCCCGGATCTGGCGGGTTCTTAATTCCTCGGTGGGGTAAAGATCCAGCTCGGTCCGCACACGGATGTCCTCGCTGGTCCAGAAGCCGGAAATAGTCGGCAAATCGTGGGTGCTCAGGGTCACCAGCGCCTGGGCGGGATAATCCGACGGTTTTCGGAAGCTGCCCACACCGGAACGCTCAAAGTAGAAAACCTTGTAGGAGAGAATTTTCCAGTGGGCCATGCGGTGCTGGACGATTTCCGGCACGGTCCCCAGATCCTCGCCGATGACCATGCACTTGTTGCGGTGGCTTTCCAACGCCATGATGCCGAGGAGATCGTCAAACGGATAACGCACGTAGGCGCCCTTCGTCGCATCCTTGCCCTTGGGAATCCAGAACAGGCGCATCAGACCCATCACGTGGTCCAGCCGCAGGGCACCGGCATGGTGCATGTTATGGCGCAGAATATTGATAAACGGCACGTAGGCCACGCCGCGCAGGCGTTCGGGATTATATGGCGGGAGACCCCAGTTCTGCCCCTTCTGATTGAGTTCATCCGGCGGGGCGCCGATGTCCATGTCCAGGGCAAAGAGATCCTGGCTGAGCCAGACCTGGGCGCCGGAAATATCGCTTCCCACGGCCAGATCCATGTAGAGGCCGATAAGCATGTTCTGCTTTTCGGCATATTTGCGCACCCTGTGGAGCTGGCGATCCGCCTGCCATTGCAGGTACTGGTAGAATTGGACCCGATCGGCGCAATCCTCGGCAAACTGTTTTACCACCGGGCTGTTGGGACTGCGGTACTCCTCCGGCCAGTTCAGCCAGGCCCACTGGTTCATGTCCTGTTTGCAGAAATGCTCGTGCAGGGCCTGGAACACAGCCAGCTCTTCCAGCGGCCTGCCGCCGGATGCCACAAACTTGCGATACTCCTCGGCGCGGGGGGTTTTGCGCGCCAGGTGCTTGTCGCGGAAATGGTTGAAGAGTTTTTCAAGGACCCGGCGCTTGATAGCCCCTACCTCGGCGTAATCCACGTATTCCGTGTCCCGGAGCCGCAGGAGCCTGTCCTGGAAAGCGCGGGACTCGTATTCCTGCCGCACGTCCTCGCATTCGTCAAAACACTCGATGGCTTCCGGATCGAGGTAGAGGGTGTTGAAATAGGCACGTGTGGAGGGCGAATAGGGGCTGATGTGGGTTGGCTGGTGGGGAAAAAGTTCGTGGAGCGGATTGACCCCTACCGCGCCCGCGCCGTGGCTGGCGCACCAACCGGCCAGATTGCGCAGATCGGTGAAGTCGCCGATGCCCCAGTTCCGCCGGGTTTTAAGAGCGTAAAGCTGGATTGCCGGACCCCAGACGCGGCGCTTGCCCAGTTCGATCTCTTCCGGCACGTAGCAGTGATCCGGCGTGACGATCAGGGCCATCTCCACCTGGCGGCCCCCTTCAACGACCGTCAGCAGGTGATAGCCGAGGTCCAGGGGAACGGGCACCTCCCAGAGAAACTCGCCCATCACCACGCCGTCTTCCAGCGTATGGGTATTTTTCCAGTGGATGCCATTGCGGGTGAAAAGCCCCTCGTGGACCTTGCCCCCCTCTTCGTTCACGATCCAGGACAGGCGCACCGGCTCGTCGGTATAGGGCATGCGGACGGAAACCTTCGCCGGGCATTCGGAAACGGGCACCACCATGACCGGTTCCATCATCCGCTGCCAGCGCCGATCCTCGAACTCGCGCAGGGTCTTTTCCACCGAGGCGCCGTCCAGGGCCGTATGTCCGAAAGACCGCAGGATGTCGCGCAGGGTTTCCTCCGGCGTCTCCTGGTATTCTCCCCAGACGTTGGTGTATCCCGGCTCGATGCCGTAGCATTCGGCAAGTTTGAGGAGGTGGCTGTCTGAATGGGTCACGGTCCGCTCTTTCCGTCCTGTCTGAAATTACACAGGCAACAGACTAGCACGGGCCATGGCTTTTGAAAATACCGATCAGGCGGCGGCAGCTTCCGGTTCTTCCGGCTGTTTACCGAAGGCGCCGAGGATGATCTCGACGTAGCGCTTCACAATGGGTTCAATCCTGTGCTCCTCGGCCACGTAGTGGAAACCGTTTCTACGCACCTGCCGGACTTTCGCCCCATCGGAATAAAGCTGTACCGCCCGCTGGAACGCTTTGGAGAATTCGTTGTCCGACTTCTCCAGCACGGCGGAATCCGCCGGACCCAGGGATTCCTCTTCCTCGATTTTCAAGAGGGCCTCGCGGTATTCCGCCACTTCAGAAAGGTTCATCATGATGGCGGTCTGGCCGTATTTCTTCGGATCTTTTGGCCAGGTGGCCCAGAATCCGGCCTCCGGATCGTTCAGTGTGCTTTTCAGGCCATCGACGGCATTGACCATCGGTATGGAACCCATCGTCATGGCCTCCAGCTGGGTCAGGCCGTAAGGTTCATACAGGCTGGGCAGGATGGTGAAGTCGCTGCCGGCCATAACACGGGCCACCGTATCGGAATCCACGAATTCGTCGGGCAGCCAGACCCGGCCCTTGTAAGGCGAATTCTCACCGGCAAGGGACTCAACAAATGCTTTCATGCCGGGGAACTGCCCCGTTCCGCCAATCACCAGCTGGGCCTTCGGGTTCTCATCCAGCAGATGTCTCATGTTGCGCATCAGCATGTGGAAGCCCTTCTGATAGGGATCGAACCGGGCCATCCAGGAGAAGACCACCGCGTTCGGGTCCTCGTCCAGGCCGGTCATCTTTTGCAGGGCCAGCTTGTTCTGTTTCTTGAATGCATCCAGTCCCTTCCCGCCATTCTTCAACTGGACAAAACCCCAGTTGTTATCGGCGTTATTGGGGTCCAGCGCCGGGTGGGAGGCCGGATTGAACCGGGGCGCAAGGAAATGGTGCATGGCAAAGACTTTTCCGGATTCAAACTTGTTCCGAAAAGCATCCACGAAGAGGTACCCCTTGGCCAGCGCCGTATTCACCAGCGACTTCGCAAAGTTTTCGTCGGCAATCACCGCGTCAGCGTTGGCATTCGCCTGCTGCATAGGCGAATAGGTCTTGCCATCCTCATTGGCTACGGTAATGTAATGCTTCTTGATCCACTTGAGATCCGACCACTTGTCATGCAGGTTATGCATCATAAAGAATGTCTTCATCTCCGGATCATAGGCTTCCACCCCGGCAATCATATAACCCACCGGCCAGTCGTTGGCCAGCACGTAGTCCAGACCTTCCCGGAAAGGCTCGAAGCCGGTGTCCTTCGGCGGCTTTTTCGATCCGTCCAGATAGGGCAGAAAGGCATTGACCGCCCGGTTGAACATCAGGATGGACTCCATGGGCGTGCCGCCCTTTTTATAGTCGCTGTACATGTCCTTGTACTGGCCGATGACTTCTTCGTTGGCCACGGCATAGATGCGCGTGTTGGTTTTCTCGTCGAACTTCTGCATCAGCTCAAAAGTCTCTTTGCCGGAGAACACGCCTTTAATCGTATCCCGCCAGCTCTTGGGCAGGAAGAAAAACAGGTAGTCCACCCACTTCGAGCCGGGTTTGAGCAGCTTAACCTTGACGCCGGTAGCCTCGTAGCCCTTATCCTTCATGGGCGCCAGGTAGGGAACCATAATTCGCAGATCCTGATCGGAGTGAACGTTGATGCCGCGAGGCACCGAACCGGTCACCTCGCCCAGACCGCCCTGCTTTCCTTCAACAGGCTCCGGGGAAACGTACAGACCATAGCGGCCCGTACCGGAGGTCCGCCCGAAGTGAACGCTTCTGGCCGGAGAGACGGGCCGGAAGGCATCCGTCCCAGCCGGCTTCGTTATTAAAGCCTGTCCGCCTGAAAACGCCGGATTCTGGAACACCGGTCCGTAATGATTTGGAAAATGCACAGCTTGAAGAGTCATAACCATCCCTATTCGAATTTTCTGTGTCAACGGTATCAGAAATCAGGTGAGCGCTGATTCCTCGGCCATCACCGACCGATCCTCGGTCACTCGCTGCATCAGCAGCGCGGAGACCAGTATGGATGCGCCGCCGATGAGGAAAGCGATCGCATCATTGCCTCCCAGCACGGAAATGATGGGTCCGACCAGGAAGCTGCACAGCACACCGGGTGCCGCGATAAAGATATTGAAGGTTCCCATCAACACGCCCTCCTTGCCCTTGGGCAGGTGATCCGAAAGCAGGGCGAAGGGAATGGAGAGGGTGGTGGCCCAACCGATGCCGATGAAGGCCATCGCAATCATCACCTGCTCCTTGCCCGTCATGAAGTACAGGGCAAGGTAGCTGGCCGCCATCAGCAGCAGTGCCGCCGTATGGACCGCCTTCTTGCCGAAGAGATGGCACAGGCGGCCAATGAGGGGAGAGAACATGAAACAGACGATATTAAACGTCGCGTAGCACAGCGACGCCCACTGGACGCCTTCCGTGTAGAGCGGCGTGTCCGCGCCCACGGCGCCGAAGACCTGCTTGGGCACGAAGACGGAGAAGAAGACGAAGAGACACATCAGGCCGAACCACGTAAAGCTGTGGGCAAAGCAGAGCTTCAGACCCTCGGCGGGCATGGACCGGATGGACGTGAACGGGGCCGCCAGAAGGCTCAGGAAACCGGTATTTTTGTCCGTATCGTCGATTTCCATTTCGAGGGAGGAGGGTTCCGGTGTAGTGAAAGCCGTCCAGCCGATGGCGACAAGCATGGCAATGGCGCCCAGATAGAAGAGATTGTGCATGGCGTCGATTTTGTAGGCGATGAGAAAGGCGGCCACGGCACCCAGACCGATGGTAAAGCTCATCATGGAATAGGCCGTGGTCTGGCGCTCTTTGTCAACCACGTCCGGCACCAGCGCCCGGTAAGGCCCCTGGGTGATGTTGATGCTGGCATCCAGCACCCACAGCATCAGCGCCGCAATCAGCAGGCCGTAGTTGAACTGGATGGGGAGGATGTCGTTAAGGGCCTGGCCCAGAAACGGCGAGTTGGGCATGATGATGAGGGCCAGGGCGGTCAGCACGGCGCCGGTCAGCAGAAACGGGCGGCGGCGGCCAAAGCGGCTGCGGAAGTTGTCGCTGAGCTTGCCGACGATAGGCTGGACCATGACCCCGGTAACGGGACCCGCCGCCCAGATCAGGCTGGTGAGCCAGGCCACGGACCCCAATTTCTCCAGCAGGGGACTCATCTGGCCCATCTGGATGGCCCAGGCGAACTGGATGCCAAGAAAGCCGATGCTGATGTTCAGCGGCAGAATCAGGCGCGAGATACTCTCCTGGATGGAGTTGCGCACAATGGGAGCCGTGGTGTTCGACATATGGCGGAGGCCCTTACCTATCTACTGCGACCTGAAGAGACATCTGAAAATGCTCTGAGAGGAAAAAAGCCGGGAGCGGCTACTATGACAAAACCGGTGAAGGAAAAAATTTACTACGAAGTTTTCCCGCGATCCAGCCGGACGAGCATCCGGTAGGTGGCGACATCGATACCCTGGCCGGGACGGGCTTCGGATTCCAGAACCTGATCTCCGTTGACCCGGAAGGTCTCGCCGGTGGCCGGATCTTCATAGCGGGTGCCCCCGGCAATGTCGAGATTCTTCAGACTCAGGCGATAGTCCTGCTTGACGGGTTGAGCCAGCTCCACTTCCTGATATTTTCGGCCATCGCCAACCTTGTTGTTGAAGTCCAGCTCCTTCGGCTTGCCCGTGTTCACCAGCATGATGGCCTGATCGACACCGTTATCGCGGATGATGGGCACCACGCCGTCCTCGTCCTTCACCTCCGGCTTCAGGACAAACCCGTCGTTGAGGACCGGGTAATCCGTGCGCAGGCGCAGGATGTCCAACAGGGCGTCCAGATTGCCGCGGATGTCTTCCCGGCTGTCAATCCAGTCATGTCGAACCAGGTTGCGGTTCTGGAGGAACATGTTCTTGATGAACTCGCCGCCGCTTTGGGCCAGCAGATCCGGCAGGTAGACCGACGGGTTGCCGGGAAGGGCCGTGTGCAGGGCGACAATGCGCTGGATCTTCTCGAAAACCGGCTCGATACCTGTATCAAAGAGCTGGTTCTTCAGGGCCACCCTGAACGCTTTTGCATCAACGCCCTTAGGCAACTGTTTTTCCCAGTTGCCGGTCATGCCGTCCACCACGTCACTGACGGTGTGTTCCAGCGGCAGGTAGCCGAAATTCCGGCCCATTAGGGCAGCCCGCTCATTTAACGAAGCGTAGAAAGCCGTCTTGATGGCATCCCCCGGCAGACCGGCATCGGCGGGTTGTCCAACGCGACCCTTAAGGGCAGCCCAATCCATCTCTTCCAGTGCGTTGGTGAGAATCCCGCGCATCGCACGGGTTTCACCCGGCTCCTGAATGCGGGCCAGCAGCGCCTTGCGCAGTTCATCAAAACCTGCTCTGGGAATGCCCAGATCGGCAGGTTTGAGAATGGTGAACAGTTCCTCGACAAAGCGCCTTTTCACCAGCATCGGCGTCGGTTCGTTATTGCCGGTGGATTCTTTCGCGGCCTGGGTAAGATAGTTGCGCACGTTCTGCGACAGGGCATTCTTGACCCGGTCGGATTCCGCCAGGGTCTTCAGCTTGTCCAGTGTGTCGTGGGGATTCTTCACGCCGGCTTCGAAGATCGCCGTCCGTTCGTCATCAAAGCATGCCTTGTCCTTCAGCTCGCGGACGGCCTCGCCGAAGTCTCCCAGAATGCCCCACCAGCGCAGGTGGTCCTGGGTGAAGATCTCCGGGTTGTAAAGCAGCCGGTGGGTCGTCGTCGAGTAATCATGGCTGGTGGTCATATTCTGGTACTGAAGGGCCGTCGGCCAGGGGACGTTGGTGGTCATGGCCTCGATGGCTCCCCAGTAGCCGCCGGGGGCTGTCTGGCGGGCACCGAATTCGTCGGGACGCGGGGCGAAGTTCACCAGCTCCAGCGGCGAACTGAACTGGTAGTCCATGTTCGGCGTGCTGGTAAAGATATTGGTGTCGAAGAACTTCCGGTAGGCGGCTTTTGCCGCTTCCTGGTTGTTGTCGGAGAGCTTGCCGAAGTCGGTCAGCTCGGCAATAATAGCCGTTTTCGGGAAAATCCGCTGGATTTTGTCGGAGACGGATGCCCAGAACCTGCGGGCCACACCGATCTGCTCCTGGAAGAAGGCAAGCTTTTCCTCGCCGTCGGCGTTAAGCACCTTGTCAATATCACCGATGTCCTTCGCTGCATCAATTCGCCAGTTGAGGCCGTATTCGCGCCTCTTCAGTACCGCCTCGGCCACGATCACCGCTTCGGGATCAAGGCCCTTGAGCTTGTTCTTCAGGGTTTTGGCCAAAGCCTCCGTATCCAGTTCCTTCAGGCGTCCCTTGGCAAAATCCGGCAGCAATCCCAGGGCGGAAACCGGATCGGCAAGGCGGATGTCCGGACGAACAGTACTTTCGAACCCGTCGGCGCAGGCTTTCGGATCGGACGCGTGCTGGTCGGTGAATATCTGGAGGAAGGCATCCTCGGCCAATGCCTCGAAGACCAGCTTCTGGATCTGGGGATGCCTCAGCTTCTCCTGTGAGGGCTGGTCCAGTTTTTCAATAACCGTGTCCAGCTTCTGGCCAAGTTTCACGGCAAACGTATCGCCATCGAGAAAACGGGTAACCATACCGGCGAACGGCCTGAGCGGATCGATCCGTTCCACCGCCCAGAGTACCGGCGACAGCACCCAGCCCAGAACCCTGCGCAGCGGACCACGGGTGTGGTAAAGGTGGCCGTTCAGTTCGGGATGGCTCAGGGTGGCCTTGAAGGTCTCCGGCAGGGGGAGGGCGGAAAGGGGGTACTGTTCCTCGATGCCACGGGCCAGGTGTTCGCCGCGGGTGGTTTCATAGGGTTTCGGCGCATTCTCCAGTGCTCTGGCCGCGTCTTCCAGGGTGAAGCCGTCCACATCCATCCGGCCTTTCGGCAACACATGAAGCGGGTTGGGATCATCCGGCGACTCCGCCTCAACGGCGTCGAGCCACTTCTGCCAGTTTCCCGTGGGCAGATTGGCTCTGGCCTGGCTCAGCGCCTGGCCCACGTCCTCGATATAGCCGTTCATCACGAACCGGGACCAGTAGACCATGGCATCGCGGATATAGGCCTGGACCTCCGGGTTCTCCATGTTCATCTTGGCCACGTCAATCTGGCCGTTCCACTTGATGGCGGAATTGTCCATCGGCGGCAATTGCAGGCGGAAAAACTGCCAATCCAGAAACTCTTTTTTCTCCGCCAGAGTGTAGTCTTCGGGCGAGAGTTTCGCTTTCAGTTCCGCCAGTTTCTCACGCTTCTTCGCCACCTCCTGCGGATCGACCGGAAAGCGGTAAGGCTGGACACTGTCCGTAAACTGCGATGCCCCCAGGGTATCATTCGGCCCGCGGGTGGGATCGCTCATCACGAGATATGTCGGGCTGGCCTCGTCGTCCTTTGAGGCGGCATCCTTTACAATGTTGAACTTAACCCGGTCAAAATCAATTTCGGCCACCTGGGTTTCCGGCTCGAACTTTACCGGCAGGACGCCAAAGACCATCTTGTGATCCCGCATCAGTCCGGGGTAAGGCGAACCGGGATCGTGTTCCGGGTAGATGAACCAGTTCCAGTAGGGGGAGGCATAACCGTGCCGCAGGTTGGAAAGGACCTGGATACCGTTCAGCCCCTGGTTGACGAAGGCGCCGTCGGCGAAGATCTTCATGTCCCGCTTCAGGGCCATCCGCATGAAGTTTCTCATCGCCTCCTTCGAGGAGAAGGTGTCGTTGAGCATGTAGGGATCAATGGTCCAATAGTGGTGTGAGGAGAGATTGTCCGCTCCGATAAAGGGCTTGAAGAGGATGGAACGAAAGGCATTCTTGCGATCGATTTTTTCGAAGAGGGTTTTAAGGCCTTCCTCGTTGCCGAAGTAGCGGTTGAAGTGGTCGCGGCGGCTTCGCTGGGCCAGCGGATCACCGTCAATCAGGAACGGGCTGAGCTGATCGCCCGACAGCATGCTGTCGGAAAAGATATCGAGCATCGGCCCGCTTTTCACCGGCGTATCATAGGGCGATATGACATTGTAAAGCTGTGGCTTCTGCTTTTTTGAGCCATCGGGTTTCGCCAGATCCCGGCGCTCGATGAGATCCAGCACCGGCTGGCCGTCCACCACGAAGCGGTAGGCGGCCCCTTTCTCGATCTCCTCGTCCATTGTCCAGTAGTTGCCACGGTGTTTCATCCGGAAGGATTCGCGGTGGCCCTCAGGCGTGACGATTTCAGCCTGAACCTGCCCCGCCGAAGCATAGCCGGGCAGAAAAAGCCGGGCATCTCCGGACGGGGTGGTCCTGTACCCCGAAAATTTCACTGGCTGGATGGTGTTCATAAAGTGATCGCTAGCCCGCTACTGGAAACGCATCCGATATATACCGGACATTCATTAAAAGCGCCTCAACCCCGCAAGTTGCTAGCAAACCCGGAGAAAAGCCCAAAATCCATTCCCGCCGGGTTTTCTCCCTGCCGGGGCAGTGACACGGAATATTCCCCCGCAATTTTCCCTTTTGAGCGGCTTTAACTTTATAGTACTTCTTCATGCACTATCTCTTAACCTCTTTTTCATGAATCAAACGATAGGGGTTTGGCTTCGCCAACGTCTCTTCTCGGAAGCCGCGCCAAGCTATGCAACCTTACCTCCCAAACTATCCGTATCCGGTCTACCCTCCGGAAAGACGGGTCGGGACGCCTTACACGCCCGCCCCGGTCCGGCCTTTTGCCCATCAGCCCATTGTCCAGCCCCCCCCACACCGCGAGCCGCAAAATTTTGACCGTTGGAACACCTCCAACAAGAAGATTCTGTTCCCCGATCGCCTGTTTCACGAAGAAGAGATTATCCATATGGGACCGGGAAAAAAGCTGGCCCACGGATTGAGGGAAACTTTCGTCGAGCTGCCGAAATCGGTCTGGGAGGGCCTCACCGGCAGCCCGGAGTATAATTTCAACGACTTCCTGCGGGTGGCGAAAATCCCCTATTACCTGGGTGGCGCATTTTTGACCATGCTGTTCATCGCCGGGGGCGACAAGGTGACGGCCCTGCGTCAGGGCATCGGCGTGCTGATGTATTACCTGAGTGTCATGGCCGCCAACAAGGCGGTGGATGGCACCATTAAAGCAAAATACGGCGTGGATCTGGGCATGAAGTTCCGCAAGTACAACGGCGAGATCGAGAATGTCTTCACCAGCCCGGTCTTCTCGCGCTACGACCTGATCTCTGAAGAAGACTACGCCAGGATGCGGGGCAAGATGGGGATTCCGGACAACGTGGCCGATCCGGAAGGCCAGGTCCAGAAGGTCATCCAGGATATCATCCCCGCCGCCCGCACCGGCAAGATCCTTCTGGGCACCATCGTCGCCGCCTTCGCCGCCGGATACCTGGCCCGAAGCGATGGCTGGGCCAGGCTGTTCGGCATAGACAAGACCCTGAAGGCCACCCTGAAAGCGCCCGGCGTCAACCCGGCAAAACGGCTGCTCAATGCGGGCAGCGTCATCATCGGCGGCGTCAGGGACGTGCTGAGGGAAAAGTTTTTCGGCGGCGCAGCCGAGAAACTCTACGGCAAATCTCCGTGGCTGCGGCGCGGAGCGCTTGGACTGGTAGGCGGCGCCCTGCTCTTTACCCTGTGGCAACTGACCCGCATGGCCCCAAAGAAGGAGTACGAGAAACCGGGCGATTCGGGATTTTCCGGCAACCGGCGTCCGGATTCGGACGGGGCCGGGTTTAACGGCACCGGGTTCCGCACCAACGGCTCGGTGTACGGCGCATTTATGAACGCGAGGCGGGAATCATGAGCGTGGGATTCGACGTCCAGACGCACCTTGTCCCGCAGGCCCGGCTTGCGGAGCGGCGCAGCGTGTTCAGCTACTTCAGGGAACCGTCGCGGGCCATTGACGTTCTGAAGGACGTGAACAACCCGAACAGGCGGGTTTCTGACGGACGCCTCGGCCTGTTCGACGACCGGATCAAACTGCTGGGCGGCAGTCTCATCGCCGCCTTGGGAACACTGGGCCTGAGCAAGCGGATTCTCGGCGTCGGTGAATTTTTAGGTTTCATGGGTTTCTTCGGCGCCATGACCGCCACGCCCAAGGCGCTTCATCTGCTGGTGAAGCTGCGCACCGGCCTGGACATGAACCACCATTACATCTCGCCGGACGGCGAGCGGCGCTGGCTTTTCCAGGACCCCAACTACCTGCCCCTCCACCTGTTGCCGGAGGAGGAGATCAACAAGGTCGGCAAAAAACTGAAAATCCCCGAAGACACCCCCGACCGTCGCCGGGTCATCGAGAACAAGATCCGCCAGGTCGTCAGCCAGTCTCTGACGTGGTGGATGCTCATCGCCGGACCGGCTACGCCGGTTCTGGCCAGCGCCTTCGCCCATTTTCTCGAAGATCCGGTGAAAGCCGGGCTGAGCTGGGCCAACAAGCAGTATCACAAGGGGCTGCTGGCCATCTCGAAGGAAGTGCCGGAGATGGCGGAATCCAGCCTGAAAAGCGCCCTGAACCAGATCACCGGGGCCGTGCCGGAATCCAGCCTGTCGCGCTGGTGGCAGAACTTCGGCAACGGGATTGTGAAACACTCCGGCCTGGCGCAAAAGCTTAATCCCAAGGAAACCGTCAAATATTCCGAGAGCGAGATGCTGGAGAAGCTCATCGCCCACTTCCGAGAGATGGCGGGCGATGCCGAAACCCGGAAGGCCCTGGGGGATTACCTCAACAGCCAAAAGGAATACCTTGCCAAACTGGAAGCCGAAGCCGAGAACCTGATCAGGAAACATGGATCTGAAAACGCGGCAAAGCATGGCCGGTTTGTCAGTGATCGCCTGGCAACGGCCCGCTCCACCATTGCCCATTACGAACAGATTCTCAACGAGATCGCCTCCGGCGAAAAACCTTCCGCCCGCACCCTGAAGAACCTGATCCGCAATCCGAGGGTGGCGGAAATCGAGCGGCTCATCAAGGTGGACGGCAACATCGAGCAGGCCCAGAAGCTGGCCGGAAACAAAGAAACTTTCCAGAAGGTCAAAGAGTTGATCAATAAGGAACAGTTCGCCCGCGCCTCGGAATATCTGGGCGACTCGCCAGGACACCACCTGCAAACCGCCCTGAACAGCTTCTTCAAGAAGGGCATCTGGCGCAGGCGGGCGCTGGTCGGCCTGGGCGGCGGGCTGGCCGCGGCGACACTGGCCTTTACCTGGCTGGTGCTGGGCCGGGCCAAGGAAAAGCATCCTAAGAACGTCCTGACCGGCGAACAGATGAAGAACAAATACGGCGCCTCATCTTACGAGGTTCACCAGAACGAGCTGGAAAAACTCCATGCCATCCGCGCCGCCCTGGGTCCCCGACCCAATACCGGCTGGCGGAACAACCTCAAACCCCTGTTCAACAACAACCAGGCCGTTATCTATGCCCTGAACCTGCGCTCTTTCGGGGCGCAGGATCGTGACCGCAATGGACGGATCGAACTGGAAAAAGGGGAAAGCGGCACATTCCTCTCCGCAATCCGGCGGCTGGACGAACTCAAGGCGATGGGCGTCAACACCATCCATCTGCTGCCCCTCAACCCCGTGGGCACCATCAAGCGCAAGGGTGAGGCGGGCAGCATCTACGCCCCGTCCAGCCTGTTGGCCCTCAACGCCGAGTACGACACGCCGGGCAATACCCTGAACGTCTACCAGGAAGCCCGCAAATTCATCCAGGAAGCCCACAGGCGAGGCATCCACGTGATGGTGGACATTCCCAGCGCGGCGTCCATCGATCTCGCCCTCAACAACCCGGATCTCATTGCCACCGACAGCCAGGGCTACACCCTGACCCCCACTACCTGGGCCGACATCGTGATGTTCGAGAACAACAAAAAGCTGATGGACTATTACAACGAGTTCTTCAAGCTGATGGCGGACGACCTGGGCGTGGACGGCTTCCGGGTGGACGTGGCCCGCGCCCGTCCCACCGCATTCTGGAAGCACTTCATCGACAAGTACCCGCAACACGCCTGGCTTGCGGAAACCTACGTGTACGAAGCCGCCTCGCCGCTTGAGAACGTGCCGCGGGATATTCCGGACGAACTCCTGCGGGCCGGGTTCGATAGCATTTACGGCCAGATGCACATCTTCCACCAGATGCGCACCGCCAGCGAATACCAGAACTACCTGCTGGAGACCAACCGGATGTTCAAACAGGCGGCGGGTCATGGCAAGTCCATGATCGGCTCCTTCCTGACCCATGACGACGAGGAGACGCTGATGGCCCACGGCGGGGTCACCAACAGCTTTTTGGTTTCGGGCCTGATGGCGACCCAGCCGTGGACGAACCCCTATATTCTCGACGGCTTCACCACCGGCTTCAATCACCGCATCGACATCTTCAACTACAAGCAGCCGCCACGGGGCAACCATCCGGAGATTGGCCGGTTCCTCGGCTACATGATGCAGCTTCGGGAGAATTACAAAGACCTTCTGACCACCGGCCTTTATATCCCCATACCGGTTATCAGCGCCACCGGCGACCAGATCATCGCATTCGCCCGGTATCATCAGGGCAAGACCCTGCTCGTTGTGGCCAACAAGGACGTCAACGCCCGCCACCGGGGCAAGATTTACGTTCCCGGCCTGAAACCCGGCCAGACCCTGGCAAACCTGGCGCCGGAGTATGGACGCACCAGTGAATTCAAGCCGGCACGCAACACGCTGGAGGTCAACCTGGGTCCCGGACGCTTCCACATGTTCGAAATCGACACGCCGATGCTGCCCTATTACCTGCAATCCTACTAACTGGAATCCCGCTGGCAACATCCGGCTTTCAGGGGCTTTTATGCACCTGGTTCAGCAATCATTCCAGGGAAATTCCTTTATGAGCCTTGCCGTCCATTCCGGCTTCCCCGCCAATTGTTCATTCCCTGCCCGGCCTGCGCCGTCGGGGTCTGGTCAGCCCGTCTCCTCCGCGCTTCGTTTTGGAACGGCCTTCCCTTCACGCCTCAGGCGAAATTCCGACTGCGTTCCGACACCACCGGATGTCGCCGCCCGGATGATTGATCTGCTGGACCTTCAGCCCGGCATGAGCGTTCTGGAACCCTCCGCCGGAACGGGAAACATTGCGGACGAGATCGGCAAGCATGACGGGATATGCCTCGACGTGGTGGAGCTGGACCCCGAACTGCGAAGATTCCTGCGCGGAAAAGGCTATAACGTGGTGGGCAGCGATTTTATGGCCTACCGGGGGCGGCAGTACGATCGGATCATCATGAACCCGCCTTTCAGTAAAATAGGTCAGGATCAGGCCCAGTCCGTTCTCCATGTCCGGCATGCCTACAGCCTGCTGAAACCGGGCGGAAAGCTGGCAGCTATCGTACCGGAGTGGTTGTTCCATACCAGGGGCAAGGGGAGAAAACCCAGGGAGTTTAACGACTGGCTCCAAAACAACACGGGCGGCTTTACAACCTGCCCACTGGAAGCAGGCACGTTTGACAACGAAGAATCCCGTACGCCGGTCCTCACCCGCATCCTGCTCATCGAAAAACCTGAAACCGCCTGGCAGGCAACCTGCGGACAACTGGACCTGATCGCCTAGGCAGAATCGACATTTAAACCTGAAATATTTGCCGTCATTACCGTCCCTGCCTTCGCAGGGATAAATTCCAACGGAATCCATTCCGGTTTTTCCGGTCAATGGATTCTGGCCGCAATCCTCTCCTCACGATACAATGGCGGCATGAGCAGAGGCCGTATCCTTGTTGCACCCGCCGCGTTCAAAGGGACACTCTCCGCCCCGGACGCCACCCGGATCATCGCCGAAACCGTCCGGGAAATGGCGCCCGATGCGGAGATCATCCGGTGTCCCATTGCCGATGGCGGCGATGATACCCTGGCCGTTTTGCAGATCAGCGATTCCGGTTTTGAAAGGCGGGAGATGCTTGTCACCGGTCCCGTCCCCGGTCAGCGGGTGAGGGCGGGCTACCTTGTCCATCCCCAAAAACGCCTTATTGTCATCGAGGCCGCCCAGGCCCACGGCATCACCCGCCTGCCGGAAGGAAAGCCCGCCCCGTTCGAAGCCACATCGTTTGGCGTTGGGGAAATGCTGGCCGCCGCATTTCAGGAGGCGGGCACGGATAGCCGGTGGACCCTCACCCTCACCATAGGAGGAAGCGCCTCGACGGATGGCGGCGCCGGAGCACTACAGGCCGTGGGATACCGATTCTTCCAGAAAAGCGGGGAAATCACCGAACCGCTGAGCGCGAAAACCCTTGCCGCAATCTGCCGGGTTGAGGCGCCCCCCTGTCTGCCAAAGGTCCGGCTGATGATTGCCTCCGATGTCACTAACCCCCTGCTGGGCAGGCAGGGAGCCGCCGCCGTCTACGCCCCCCAGAAAGGCGCAACACCGGAAGAGATTCCCATTTTGGAGGCGGGGCTGGCCCATTGGGCCGCCATCTGCCGACGGGATCTCCAGACCAACCGGGAGTCCGCCCCCGGCGCAGGCGCGGCAGGCGGGTTGGGATACGGCCTGATGCAGATACCGGGAGCGGAAATCGTCTCAGGTTCGGCCTGGATTAGCAGCCTGATCGGGCTTTCCGAAAAAGTTGCCTCGGCGGATGCCATTCTGACCGGCGAAGGACGGTTTGATCAACAGTCCCTTTCCGGAAAAGGAACGGGGATGATTATCACACTGGCGGGATCGTCCAGGCCGGTGCTTGTTTTATGCGGCCAGATGGGACCGGTGGAGGTGCAGGCGGAAAACATCCGGATTTTTCCATTTTCCAGGGCCGGCCTGTCAGAGCGGGAATCATTGGAAAACCCCGAAAGCGCCCTCAGGAAATCGGTCATCGCCTCGGCTCTGAACATTGGCGCCATTCTGGCCGGCGATCCGGGACAGGCTTTCCGAACATGACCATCGGATCGAAAAGATGCGATATATCTCCCCACCGGAAACCACGGGCGCCACGGCACTTGAAAGTTGCCTCTTATCCCGGTATAGTGGTTTTTCAAGGGAGAGGCAGGCGCAAGGGCAAAGGCAAGGGATAAAATGATCGCAAACCTGGACCGGACCATCAGGGAAAGGTACTTCAGCCATGTCGGCGGCGACGTCATGGGAGGCCTGATGGCGGCCATCGTAGCGCTTCCGCTGGCCCTCGCCTTTGGCGAAGCTTCCGGGATGGGTGCCACAGCCGGTCTCTATGGCGCAATCGCCGTAGGGTTCTTTGCCTCCATGTTCGGCGGCACGCCTTCCCAGATTTCGGGACCGACCGGACCGATGACCGTCGTGGCTGCCGCCGTTATCGCCCAGAACCCCGGCACACCCGAAATCATCTTCTGGGCCATCATCGTCGCCGGGATTTTCCAGATTCTCCTGGGGTTTTTCAAGGCCGGCCAGTATATCCACTACATCCCCTACCCGGTCATTTCAGGATTCATGACCGGTATCGGGGTGATCATCATCTCGCTGCAACTGTTGCCGCTGCTGGGCCACAAAACCCGCGGCGATGTGCTGGAATCCTTTGAGAACCTGCCCGAAGCGCTGGCCGGAGCCAATCCGTCAGCCCTGCTCATCGGCTTCCTGACCCTGGCCATTATATACGGCGTTCCCCGCCTCACCCGGAAAATTCCCTCGCCCCTGGTGGCCCTCATCGTAGGAACCCTTGCAGCCACCGCCATGGGGATAACTATTCCGGTGATCGGAGATATCCCCGAAGGCTTCCCGAAGATCCAGATTCCCGGCCTGAACAGTCTGGCGGCAGTCTACACCATCATGACCGCCGCCATCACGCTGGCATTGCTTGGAGCTATCGACTCCCTCCTGACCTCGGTGGTTGCGGACAAGATTTCAGGAACGGGTCAGCGGCACAACAGCGATCAGGAACTCATCGGCCAGGGAATCGGCAACATCGCCACCGGCCTCATCGGCGGCCTGCCTGGTGCGGGCGCAACGATGCGCACCGTAGTGAATGCCAACAACGGCGGAAAAACCTACCTTTCCGGGGTTATACACAGCCTCTTTCTGCTTGCGGCCCTCATGGTCATCCCCCTGCTTCTGGAAATTCCCGTGCTTTTTGACCTGCTCGGCGGGGTCAATCCGCTGGAAATCATCCCCCAGGCAGTGCTGGCAGGTATCCTTATCAGCGTGGGCATTTCCATTATCGATTACCGCGGCCTTCGCAGCATCCGGTTCGCATCCAGGGCAGACACGGCTGTCATGCTGACCGTGCTGTTCCTGACCGTTTTCGACGATCTGATCATCGCCGTGGGCATCGGCATCGTGATGGCCAGCATCCTGTTCGTCAAGAACCTCAGCGACGCCGAGGTTTCACGGCATGGCGAACTGAGCCGGTGGGTCCACGGCACGGAGATGATGGCCGAAAAACTGGAATCGGAAGAACTTCGAGATACCACCTACGTATACTCCTTTGAGGGGCCGCTGTTCTTCGGTGAGGCCAAGAACTTCAACCACACGGTACCCAAGCTGTTCAAATACAAACACGTCATCCTGCACTTCTCAAACGTGCCCATGATGGATCAGACCGGCGCCTACGCCCTGGAGGACTCCATCCGCCTCCTGAAAAACAGGAACATCCAGGTCTACCTGGTCAACCTGAATCCCACGGTACGCCAGGTCCTGACCAGTTTCGGCATCCTGGAGCACCTGGATATGCAAAACCGCTGCTTCAACTCTATTGAGGCCGTGATAACAGAAATCGAGAATACTTAGCAGGCCAGGCAGCATGCACGGAACAACTGAAAACATCCTGATCGCCCTCTCAATCATCTTTCTGCTCGGAATCGGCTCTCAGTGGCTTGCTTGGCGCATCCAGCTCCCTTCCATCCTTCTGCTGCTACTTTTCGGAGTGATTGCCGGGCCGCTTTTGGGAATTCTGGAACCGGACCAATTGTTCGGCCCGGCTCTACAGCCTATCGTATCCGTTTCCGTTGCCATCATCCTGTTCGAAGGCGGCCTCCACCTGAAACTTCAGGAAATTGGCCTAACTCACCGCGCCGTCCGAAATCTCCTGACCATTGGCGTACTGGTCACATGGGCCCTTGCCACCGTATTCGCCTTCACCATCCTTAACCTTGAGTGGCGGCTATCCTTGCTGTTAGGCGCTATTCTTATCGTCACAGGCCCCACGGTCGTCATTCCCCTTCTGCGATACATCCGCCCCAAGGATCAGGTTAACTCCATCCTGAAGTGGGAAGGCATTCTCATCGATCCGATCGGAGCAATACTGGCCGTTATAATCTTTGAGGCCATTCTTGTCGGCAAGTTCGAACATGCTGCAGGGCTTGTTGCGCTGGGAGTATTAAAATCCCTCCTGGTCGGCACATTTCTCGGCGCCCTGGGAGCCGGCCTGATTTACCTGGTGGTTCGGCAGCACTGGCTACCGGGTTATCTGCACAATCCCGTCAACCTGACACTCATCATCTGCTTCTTTACTCTCTCCAACCTGTTTCAGTCAGAGTCCGGCCTGATTACGACCACCCTGATGGGCATTTTGCTGGCCAATCAGCGCTCTGTTGACGTCAAACACATTCTCGAATTCAATACCAATCTGCAAGTCCTGCTTCTCTCCAGCCTTTTCGTTATTTTGGCCGCTCGGCTGAACGTGGATGATTTCGCCCTATTGGATATCAATGCTTTCTTCTTCATTCTGGCACTGATTTTTATCGTCCGCCCCGTATCCGTTTTCATATCCACTTGGCGGACCAGCCTGAGCTGGCAGGAGAAAATCCTTATCTCCTGGATGGCCCCGCGAGGCATCGTGGCGGCGGCCATAGCTTCCATTACGGCCATTCGGCTGGTCGAGGACGGATTCAGCGATGCGGCCCGGTTCATTCCTATCGTATTCGCCATCATCATGGTTACTATCATCGTTTACGGATTGACCTCGCTACCCTTGGTCCGCCTGTTGGGACTGAAAGGACGCAAGCCGCAGGGGGTCCTGCTGGTGGGGGCCAACCGATGGGCCGTCCGTATTGCCGAGGAATTGCGCCGGCTCAATCATCACACGGTTCTCCTCGATCTCAACATGAAAAATATCCAGAATGCCCGTGACAAAGGACTGATAGCGATTAACGGCAATATCCTGGCAGACAGCATCATGGAAGATATCGATTTCGGAAAAATCGGCTATATGATAGCCATGACACCCAGCGAGAATATCAATTCCCTCGCCGTACTCCGGTTTTCGAATATTCTGGGCGAAAAAAACGTCTTTCAGTTGGAGCCGGATTCGATGGAGGCCGAGCCGGAGATTCTCTCCAGCAATCTGACGGGGCGGGTTGTTTTCCATCCGGCCCTCCGTTTTTCCGAACTGGCCCGCCGCCTACGGCTTGGAGCCGAAATCCGGAAACACAGGGTGGAGGAAGAGGTATCCGATCTGGATACCTTCCTGGAAATGCCGGAACATCAGGGCGCTATCTGTCTATTCATCCTTCATCCTTCAGACAAAACCCTGACCGTTTCCACCCACTCGAAAAATCACCCTCTCCAGACCGGCGACATTCTTGTTTACCTTTCTGAAGCGTCCTCGCAATAGGCTTTTGACGGGATCAACCGTCATCGGCGGCCTTGAAAAAACGGCTCAAAAAGGGTATCCTGAGAATCAGGGAATCTTCCCGTAAAATCCCGCAGATAAATGATGGAAAGGGCATATCCCCTGTTCATTTGGCCGGGACGACAGACGAAAGAGCCATGCCGGGGTCAATAAAAGCCGGCGAGAGGGCTGTTTTGCCTTACGGCTCAGGAAAAAGCATTATCCAATTCAAGAAAACGGAGACACGCTCCCGCAATGCGAGCAATTCCGTTACTGGAGGTTTTATTTTGAGATCATCAAGAAAAAGAACCGGCAAGAAACCGGCTGGGGATAAACAGAAAAACAGCGGCATACTGGAACTGGATGAGAACAATGTTCTCTCCCTGGAAAGCTTTCCCCGGTTCGACCCGAAACAAGGCGGATCAATCAGGAAAATATCCGATTACCTGAAACGCCTTATCTCCCGCAGTTTCAAACACACGCGGGTCAGTTCGGTGGCTCTTCCCTCAATGAACCGGCTGTGCGGTTTCTTCGGATGTTCGCAGGGCGAACTGCTCAACGTATTGCTGCTGCTGAAAGGCCAGGGACTCGATTATAAAATCTACGCGCTGGACAAACCCATTTCATTCTGGCGGCATACGGGCCAGGAAAGACGCTCCCTGAAGACATCCTGATGCTGCACACCCCAACCGAAGATTTTTTCAGCCTGCAACCGGAGACAGAGAATAGCCGGCCAGCAGAAACTGCGGGCTGGCATAACCCAGCGCCCCGGTAGCCTGTATCAGATGGGACATGGAGAACATCAGGGAAATGGCCAGGAAGAACAGCAGGAACGTCAGCAGTTCTTTTATCCAGGTCAGGATGATTACCATGACGACTCCTCCTTACATAAGCATCCGGCTTGATGGGTGGAAAACCCCGGGCCGTTCAGGCGTCCTGCCGGCCAGCTATTCGCTTTGAATTCCGGCTCGTTTGCCGGTTTTTTCCGGTCCGGACATTGGCCCGGGGTATTGAGTGGAGTGGAGTAAAGACCAGGATAAACCCACGCGCCCCGGCTTAAACCAGGTAAATATCCTTTTCGTCAAAATGCTTCTTCTTTTTATGCCGGTTACGGGTTTTTTCCTGCCGGAAATACTCTTCCTCCTCGCGGGGGGCTTTGAGCTGAATCCGGCGGCTGGTTTCGTCAACATAGCTGTTGACATCGAACTCTTCCATGTTGTCAATATACTTGAGAAAATTAAGATTCCGACCCATTGAACCGATTCTCCTTGGTATCGATTTGCCTTTGCAACTAACCTCTAACAACCGGAGTCTCTCACACCTGCCGCACCACGGGCTTTGCCATGCTGATGCGGGACCACGGACAGCGTCAGGGACAATGCCGTGTCTCTCAACCGGGTGGTACTCCGTTTCTCTTCAGAATGAAATTCCTTAAGCTATTCTGATCATAGCCTTGGTAACCACCCATTAAAATCAGCCTTTTTTCCATAGGATGAACATCCACATGGCTAGTAGCCGGTGGAAGGTTTCTCATGGCGGCAAACGCGGTAAAATATCACTTAGAAGTGCAGGATGATGCGGTTTTCGCCTGAATGAAAAAATGGTTTGAATGGGGTATTACCCGCCAGTACGTCACCTTCTTCCTACTGGCCTCCGTTATTCCGGTAACGGTACTCAGCTTTCTGTTCATCAGTACCAGCAATGACAAGCTGAACGAAAGGATGATCAACCAGTTGGAACTTGGGACCGCTCTGGCCCAGAACATCTACCAGAGCGAACTGAAGCGGCTTGAGCTGGCCTCCAGGCAGGCTGCCATGTTTTCCCTGGACGACGAGTTTACCGAGGCCACCATCGGGGGAAACAAGATTCCGCTACAAAGTTTTCTGGATCAATACAAGGAATTGCGCCAACTGGAAATCGTCGAGGTTTTCAACAACCCTCAAAGCATCCTGGCCAGCTCCCAATCCGTCGATCCCCTCCAGTCGAACGGCCATATCCAGATGATTCGGGAAGCCTTCAGCGGCCAAACCGTCTCAGGATTTACGACCCTTCGGGACATGAAGACCGGTGAAACCTATATCGTCCTGCTCTGTGCCACGCCAATCACTTCGCCTACCAGCCCGGAGAAGGTCAAAGGCGTTCTGTTGACGGGCAGGACGCTTAACAGCGAATCCTCCTTCCGCCAACTGCTGGCAACCATCCCGTCGCTGGACCTGAGAATCGCCCTGAAGATGGATGACGGCACCTACTCGATCCTGTCCTCTTCGGAACGTCTCAGGGATGGCGGCTCCCTCACCCTGGCTATCCACAGCGACGGAATCATCGAGGAAACCATCGGTGGCGCCTCTTTCAAAAGCAAATCCTCCCCGCTCACGGATCGGGAGGGCAACATCATCGGTCATGTCGTCGTCAGCACCTCCGAGGCGGACTTTGCCGACCTGCGCGAGAAAAACCTGCAGTACGTGCTGATCTATTTCGTCATCACCCTGATTTTCACCATCGCCACAGCCTACTGGTTCCGGAAGGTTTTCGTAAAACCTGTCGATGTGCTGGCCCAGGTCTCCGGCAAGGTTGCCGAAGGCGACCTGACCGTCCGGCTGGAGGATTCGGGCCAGACCGCCCCCGAAATTTCACATGTGTTCCGCAGTTTCAACCAGATGCTGAAACAATTGGAAGAAACGGACACCCTGCGCAACACGTTCGTCTCCGCCTTGACCCATGACCTGCGGACCCCGGTGACAGCCCAGAAACGGGTGCTGGAAACCCTGGACCGGATGAAGGACCGGCTGGACCCGGAGATTGCCGCCATTACCACGGGTCTGCTGCGCAACAACGAGCAGCTTCTGGAAACCATCAACAAGCTGCTGGAAGCCTCCCAGTACGAAGCAGGCTCCATCCACCTGCACCCGGAAATGGTCAGTATCCCGAAGCTGGCCCAGGAGTGTTATGACGAAATCCGCCCGCTGGCGGAAGCCCGCCATATCGAACTCGTCAACGAAATCTCCCCGGATTTTCCGCCCATCCTGGCGGATGGCAGCCAGCTGCGCCGGGTGTTCATCAACCTGCTCAGCAACGCGGTGGACAACATCGGCTATAATAAACAGATCATCATCTCCGGCGAGGTCCGTAAAAGCTCGGTCCTGCTTTGTGTCACGGACAATGGCCCTGGCATCCCTGCGGAGGTCCTGCCCAAGCTGTTCAACCGGTTTTCTACCGGGTACAAGAGGCAAAAAATCGGCTCCGGGCTGGGCCTGTTCATCTGCCGGATGATCGTGGAGCTTCATGGCGGAAGCATTTCAGTACAGAGTGAGCCGGGAAAGGGCGCCAGGTTTATGATCATCCTTCCCCGGCTGCAATTCATCAGGGAACCGCTGCCCAAGGAGAAAAACCAGCATGTCTGAAACGCTGCAACAGGAAATATCCATCCTCATTGTCGAGGACCATGAACTGACCCGTGGCGGACTGGTTTTCGCCTTCAAGACCGAACCGGGGCTGAAAATCGTTGGCGAAGCCGAAAACGGCGAAGAGGGCCTGTGGATGGTGGAAAAAACCCATCCGGATGTGGTCCTGATGGACATCAACATGCCCGTCATGGACGGTATCGAAGCCACGCGCCTGATCAAGGAGAAGTACCCCGACATCAAGGTCGTCATCCTGACCTCCCATAACAACCACGAGGAAGTCCTCGCCTCGCTGGCCGCCGGAGCCGACGCCTACTGCATGAAGGACATCAAAACCGAACGGCTGGTCCAGGTGCTGGAAATGGTCAAGGAGGGCGCCATCTGGCTCGATCCTTCCATCGCCCGGCACATCATGGATTCCCTGAATTTTCCGGTCAGTCCGCCTTTGCAGACGTCTTCCCCCCAGACCCGGAAACGCTACAATACCGAATTGAGCGATCGGGAGCTGGAGGTCCTGAACCTGTTGGCCCACGGCAAGGGTAACAAGGAGATTGCGCGGGAGCTTTCCATCAGCATCCACACGGTCAAGGCCCATGTCTCCACCATCATCCAGAAACTGGCGGTGGACGACCGGACCCAGGCCGCCGTCAAAGCCCTGAAAGAAGGACTCATCGAGTATCAGTCCGGCCAGGAAGGTTGATTCACGGGAAAACAGGAAAAAAGAACCGGAAGCGCCCCTGCATTCCCCCTCTCTCCCCCCAAAAAAAAGCCGCTGATCGCGGCGGGTTCTCGGAAGTTAGGAACTAAAGTAAGGGATTTGTGTTATCCCTACTATTGCCCAAGGGTATGACACCCGTATGACGTCACCCAAATGTCACCGGCAGCGGGTGCAGATCCCGGCAAACTCCAGGTAGTGACGGTGAATGCGGAAACCGGACTCGGTTTCCATCGCATCAACCAGATAGCGGACGCCGGGGCAGTGAACCTCCTCGACGGACCCACATTTTTCGCAGATCAGCAGGTGATGGCAGTGATCGTGCTGATCCCGTTCGCAGGCATCTTCAGACTCCAGCCTGCACTTCATGACCTTTCCCGTGGTCAGGACCCGGTGGACCAGGTGGTTTTCATGCAGACAATCGATAATGCGGTAAATACTGACCGTATCCACCTGCTCGCCGGATTGATCCAGGATGTCCTTGATTTCATAGGCCGACAGGGCTTTTTCCGAGCGGGCCAGCAGATCAATCACCAGCCGCCGGGGACGGGTCAGCCGGAACCCCTTTTCCCGCAAGACCGTCAGGGCCTTTTCCTCGTATAATTCAGCCTGTTGTGCCGTCACGTCCACTCAGCCCGTTACTCTCAACGGGACTATTATACCCAAAAACAAACGCATTCACCCGAACACCCTCAGGCAGACTTCGGATCGCCGTTCTCCCCCTCCGGCGCCTGCGGCGCTTCCTTGCGCACAACAAAGGCGGACTCTCCGGCATCCTCGCATGCGTAGTCCGGTCCGTGGCTTTTCTCCAATTCCCGGATATACCCGTGGAGTTTCTCGAAAGAGGAATGGGCTTCGCGCATCTGGCGGCCCGCCCGGTTCTTGCCCCACTTGTAGAAACCGGCCTCCAGGGCAACATGGATTGCCTGGTGGGTAACGGCCAGAACAGTGCCAACGGCTGCGGGGCCGACGTATTTCGTCAGGGGGGAGTCCTCGGCCAGGTGATGCTCGATCATGTGGCCCAGCTCCTCCACGGTTCCGGGAGCAACAATCATCAAGCCGGTCAGCAGGGTGGCTTCCGCCACGACAATACCGCCATGAAGCCAGCGGCGAACCCGGTTCTCACGATCATCCCCTCCCTTCTCATGAGACTTTCCGTGACCGAACACCGGGCGGCGGGAAACAAAGACATCCCGCGGCGTCCCGGAGAACGGACGGTTCCCGGCACCAAAAGACGCGCAGGTGAATGGACTCGCAATGGAAACTGTCTGCATCATGTCCCATAGCATGAGACAAAGGCATTTTTATTGCAACCTTATTGCATTAATTTTTTCACGGTTGCCTCCCCAGAGCATTCGAGTTACCTGCCGGAAGTTTCAGGGTGAGGATGGACATCCGTCCGGCAACCGGACCTCGAAAACAGGGTATCCCGGCAGCGGCTCATGGGGCTTTCCCGGCGCCATGCCCGGCAGAACCTTCACCACCAGAAGCCCGGCGGCAAGAGTGATTGCCAGCAAAAACCCCAGGGTAATCGCCAGGAACATGGCAATGACCGTAACCTGCGATGGCTGAACGATTTGCAGAACCTGATGAAACGCTCTCATCCCTATGACTCACCCTCCTTGTGCACCCGGAAACAGAAGAAAAAAAAAGAGGGTAACAGCACACGTATTGGTCCAGGTTACCCGCAGAAAAAGGCCACTATAGGGAGTTTAGCAGGGATTTACAATTTTGTTGTCTTGGTCACAACGTTTTACTCATCCGAACAACTACTCTGATCATAGAAAATTTCATGGAGTGAAACAATTAGCCGGTTATCTATCGGGGGGAATAGCCGAAAGGATAACGAGAACTCCCCTGGCCCAAAGCCGGCCAGGGGAGTCTGCAAGGTTTTTATGGATAAGTCTTAGATTTTGCCGTTCCAGTAGCCGCCATCACGGTCTACCAGGGCATCATACCCGGACCAGATCCGAAAGGGGGGCAGCAGGCCAATAACCGCATGGGTGGCCACTTTTTTGCCCCGGTTATCGTTGACCGCCTGGCCAATGCCAGGCCAGACCAGAAGGGACAATACCCCGGCAACCACGGATCGCCCGGAAATGTCACCCCGGCGCGGCGGATCAGTGTTTTCGGCCAGCGCCGCCGGCGAGAACGAGGTCATCAACATGGCCGTCGCCACCAGGGCAACCGCAGACCGACGAAACTTTGTCATCCGATTCATCTCCTTCATCCTGTTAACAGTTTTGTCTAAGATACTATC
>JBDIVN010000018.1:0-54502 GCA_039794365.1 Candidatus Neutrinobacter sp.
CCGCCGCGGGTCAGCAGACCAATCATGGTGCAGATGCCCGCCAGAATCACCCCGAAGATCAGGGACTTGATAAGGCTGACCCGGATGTCATACGGCTCCAGGGTCAGCCAGACCGAATCGAGGTACTTGGCAAAATGCAGATGGGCCGTCTGGTTGGCGACGAGCATCCCGCCCAGCACGGCGATGGTGGAACCAACAATGGTGAGCAGCGGCAGGCAAACGACACAGGCGATGAGCCGGGGAACCACGAGATAGCGCACCGGGCTGATGTGCATCACCTTCAGGGCGTCCACCTGTTCGGAGACTTTCATGTTGGCGATTTCCGCCGCGATGGCCGTGCCGGATCGCGATGCGACGGCCAGGCAGGTGAAGATGGGTCCGATTTCGCGCACGATGGCCAGGGCCACCAAGCCTCCCACGTAGGCGTCAGCGCCGGTCTGGGCAAAACGCACCGCCGTCTGCAGGGCCAGCACGGACCCGGCGATGACACAGATGACGATGGCCATCGGGGCCGAATCGAAGCCGATCATGGCCGCCTGCTGGATCGTGATCCGCCAGTTGATCTTGCCTTGCAGAATAAACAGCAAGGCCTCCCACAGGAAGATCACCGCATAGCCTATCCGGTCAAAGAACTTCGTGACAGGTTTGGCCAGGGGAAGTGCCATGATTCTCCGTTAAAATTTTGGCTTGGGAACGCTTATGCCGAAACGGTGGCCTCCACCGGCACCATGGTGCACCAGTGGCTGTACTTCGGCAGCTTGTTCTTGACGACCTTGAAGTAGAGTTCCTGCAACTGCTTGGTAATGGGGCCGGGCTTGCCGTCGCCCACCGGGCGCAGGTCAAAGCTGGCGATGGGGGCCACCTGGGCGCCGGTGCCGGAATAGAACGCCTCGTCTGCCATGTAGATCTCCGTGCGGTCGATGACCCGCTCGGTGGTCTCGATGCCCAACTCCTCGCGGGCAATGGTGATCACGGCGTCGCGGGTGATGCCTTCGAGGATGTTCTCTGTGCGGCCCGGCGTCAGCAGCTTGCCGTCTCGAACCAGAAACAGGTTCATGGCGCTGCCCTCGGAGACGGTGCCGTCCGGGTTCAGGACCACGGCGTCGTCAAAGCCCATGGCGCGGGCGTCGGTGACGATGAGGGCGGAGTTCATGTAGGCCCCCGCTGCCTTGGCCCGTGGCGGAATCGCGTTGTCGTCCACCCGCCGCCAGCTTGAAGTGACAACCTTCAGGCCGTTGTCGATGTCCACGTAATTCCCCAGCGGCGCCGTCCACAGGCAGAACTCGGTGGTGGTGCGGTCCAGGCGAGGGGTGATGATTTCGCCGCCCTTGTAGATGGTGGGCCGGATGTAGGTATCCGTGTTGGGGGCGTTCTTCTTCACCAGCTCCACGGTGATGTCCACCAGCTCCTGTAGGCTGTACTTGGGGGTCATGTTGAAGATTCTGCTGTTGCGTAGCATCCGCTCGTAGTGCTCTTTCATTCGGAAGATGCAGATGCTGGATTCTTCCGGCACCCAATAGCCGCGAATCCCCTCGAACATGGACGTGCCGTAAAGAAAGGCATGGGTCCTGATGCTGATCTTCGCGTCGCTTATCGGCACGAAACTGTCCTGAAAATAGGCGTATTCCATAGCTGCGATCTCCGAGGGGACTGATTCTACGTCATTTCCCGGCGAGGGATTAATTCCGGGCAGGGTCTGTGGTAGTCTCATTATATGACTAAAAAGCCCGTAATGCTTCTGATTTTTGACGGCTGGGGCCTGCGAGACAACGGTCCCGGCAACGCCATCGACGAGGCGCAGCCCAGGCGCTACCAGGAACTGATGGCCAGCCACCCGTGGATTCCTATTGAGGCCTCCGGAGAGCTGGTGGGCCTGCCGCCCGGCCAAATCGGCAACTCCGAGGTGGGTCACACCATCATGGGGGCCGGACGCATATTGTACCAGGCCATTATGCGGATCAACAAGGCCATCGAGACCGGCGACTTTTTTAAAAATCCCGTCTTCACCGAAGCCGTGGCCAAGGTGAAGGAGAACGGCCATACCCTGCACCTGATGGGACTGGTTGGCCCCGGCGGCGTCCACAGCCACCAGGATCACCTGCTGGCCCTGATTGATCTCGCCAAAAAGCAGGGCGTGGAAAAACTCAACGTCCACGCCTTTCTCGACGGCCGCGACGTACCCCCCAAGAGCGCAGAAGACGCCCTGCGGCAGATCGAGGAAAGGCTGCTGGAGTACGATTACCCGCAAATCCAGACGGTCAGCGGACGTTACTATGCAATGGACCGGGACAAACGCTGGGATCGCGTGCAGAAAGCCTACGACAACCTGACCCAGGCAACGGGCACCAAGCACATGCTCAGTATCAAGGCCCTGGAATACGGCTACAAGACCGACGTCACCGATGAGTTCATCGAGCCTTCCGTGACGGACCTTACCTTCGAGGGCATCAGGGACGGCGACGCCATTCTCTTCTTCAACTTCCGCCCGGACCGGGCACGGCAACTCACCGCCGCCTTCACCCAGCCCGGCTTCGACGGCTTTGAGCGCGGCGTCGTTTATCAGGATCTCTACTTCGGCTGCATGGCGGAGTACGACGAGAAATACAACCTTCCCGTCGCCTACCCCAGGGAGATTCCCGAAAACATTCTGGCCCAGCTGGTGAGCAAGAGCGGCAAAAAACAGTTTCGCTGCGCCGAAACCGAGAAATATGCCCATGTGACCTACTTCTTCAATGGCGGGCGGGAAGAGCCGTTTCCCGGCGAGGACCACAAGTTGATTCCCTCCCCCAGGGTAGCCACCTATGACGAACAGCCGGAAATGAACCTGCCCAAAGTGGCGGACGCCGTGGTTGAAGCCATCGAAAGCGACAAGTACGATTTCTTCGTGGTGAACTTTGCCAACCCGGACATGGTGGGCCATACCGGCAAAAAGGACGCCGCCATCGAAGCGGTGAAAGCCGTGGACGAGGCGCTAGGCCGGGTGGTGGACACCCTGATGGCCAAAGACGGGGTGCTGCTGCTCACCGCCGATCACGGCAACATCGAGATGATGCAGGAGCCGGACGGCAGCCCGCACACGGCCCACACCACCAACAAGGTCCCCTGCCTGCTGGTTTCCAAGGACAAGCTGAAGCTGAAAGAGCAGGACGACTTCGGCCTCGCCAACATCGCCCCCACCCTGCTGGACATCATGGGCATGGACATCCCCGCGGAGATGACCGGCGACTCCATGCTCGCCACCCGGAAGGCGCCCGTCTGAGCCGTTCGGCTCCTTATTTATTGGCTTGGGCGCAAACCCCTTTAAACCTGGGATAAAACTGTCATTCCCGCCCCTGCCTCCGCAGGGATAAACTCCGGCGGGAATCCACTTCCCTGAGTTTCTGTTAATAATTCATCCTTACTGAAACATCTGCCAAAGAGAACAGATTCAAATTGATATTTTGATTTAAGTGTCTGGTTGAATCTTGTTCAAATTGGCCAGAAGCTATACAAATTGTACTGTTTGACCTTTACTTAAACACTGTCAACAGTAAAAAAACAAAATTAGTGCTTTCCTTCTGCGCGAAGATGATTATAATAGTAGAGAACATCCCCCCTCTTAATGTGTTGCCGCGGTTTTCCGCGGCTATTTTTTTAAGACGATGTTTGTGCCATAGTCATGGCGGGATTTCCAAAGGGGAAGATTCAAGAGGGAAAAGGGATGTTGCAACCGGTTTCCGTGCCCAGCCATCTTGCAGCTTACAGCAGGCCGCTTCATCCGATCCGGCAGCCACAGCCTCGGTTCGGCATGCTGAACCGGGGGATGGGACACATCCTGAAGGACGTGGTACTCAATACCACCAAGGAGGCCAAAAGCTCCGGCAAGGGGATCGGTCGGTTTCTCTCGTGGACTGGTGCCGTCACCACGCTGCTGACGATTCTTTTTGCCAACGGCGACGCCACGCTGGCGCTGATGCGCGAAAAGGCCAACATGTTCCAGAACCGTGACACCCCGCTGGTCAGCGTCCTGCCCCGGCTGCCGGAAACGGCGGAAGGCGAGGACGGCATCACCCGCGCCAAAATCGCCGCGATGATCGAAAAGTACGAGAACAAAGAGGTCGCCTGGCTGACCAAACCCATGCTGGAGGACTACATCAAGGCCGGGCTGGTGGAGGCCCTGCTGACCCCCAACGAGTACACCAAGACCATCGTCCCCGGCCTCGGCGGCTGGCAGGCGCGGCTCATCGACGGTTCCGAGATCGTGGTGAATATCGGCCTCAATGACGCCGAGCAGTTCTACCACCAGTACAACATCCCCACCACCGTCACCCTCTCCGGTTTCACCCTCTCCTGGCTGGAGGCCACCCTGCTGGCCGGGGCGCTGGGGATTCCCGTGGCGGGCATGCTGCAATCCCTGACCGAATCCCTGGGCAGGCGGCGGAAAAAGCCCAAACCGGAGCCGCTGCCCCCGCTGGAAAACCGCCAGCGCGAAGCCTCCTACGTCACCGGCATTTTTCTCGTCGCCAAAAAGCTGGGCGTCACCGACGACCTGCTGACCGAAGGCGAGGTCTCCCGCCGGGCGGAAAGGCTGCAACCCGCCGCCAACGAGACGTCCCTGACCCGCAGCGAACTGAAAAAGCGGCTCACCGTGCTGATGTCGGGCGAAGTCGCCGAAGCCATGCTCCACGGCGACGACCCTTCCGTGGAATCCCTGGGCACCCGCGGCATGGCCACCCGCATCGCCGACTTCATGATCCGCAAGCTGGGCCTGGGCAAGACCATCGGCGGCCCGGACATCCCCGCCAAGCTCGATGACGAAACCGAGCGCAAGTTGCAGGGCGAGGTGCATGAAATCCTGGCCGAATCCGTGTCTGAAGCCAAGACCGTCCTCGCCAGCTACCCCCCGGAAAAACTCACCGCCCTGCGCGACGCCTTCGTCGCCAACCCCGACCTCAAGGACGACGAGGCCCTGGATATTGTGAACGGCAGGAAGTCCTGAATTTTTTCATCCGGGAACCTTTATACTGAATCCAGTAATCCAGTACATGGTAATTTCAGACGGCACAAGCATTCATGGCAAGACGCAACAAATCCTCGGATCGATCCTTTGTCCTGTTCCTCTTCGGCATCGTCCTGGTATTGGGCCTTCCGGCGGTGGCGGCCCTTCCCATGCTGTGGCCGGAAAAATCGACAGCCCTGTTTGAAGATGCCCCCACAACGCTGGAAGAAGTCCTGGCTGTTTTCGAAGGGCCGGACAGCCGATCCCGCCGGGAGCAGTCCAAGACGGAAGCCGACCGCTATATGCAACAGCTTCAGCATCGTGTCAAAAAATACTGGCGCCCGTCCAGGGTGAAAGAGAACCAGTCTGTCACGGTCCTGTTCCGCATAGCTTCCGACGGTAGCCTGGCGGAACTGGGAATCAGGAAGTCCTCAGGCAATCCGGATATGGATCAGGCCGCCCTGAAGGCCGTCCGCAACAGCGCCCCGTTCGCCCCGGTTCCCGCCACCCTGCTGGATGACGGCAAAGCCCCCAGCCTCGCCGTCCAGTTCACCTTTGACCACAATGAGTACCAGAGTCACAAAAATGACGAACCATACAGCCGTAGGGAATAATAAACATACCAATTCCTGGGATGGCGGAAAACGGTGTTCCGGGAATTGTTGAGATAGTTCTTGTTTCGGCCCGGCTTCTTGTGTTATAACTCCTTAGCCGTAACATTTGGGGCGGTAGTTCAGTTGGTTAGAGCACCTGTCTGTCACACAGGAGGTCGCGGGTTCGAGCCCCGTCCGCCCCGCCACTTTTCATTCAACAGGTTTAATAGTAAACAAATGCATATAACACGAATACACTTATTGAATCATACAAGAAAATAGAGTAAATTGAATTTGACAGTACCCACCACGCTTCCCGTAGACCAGCGCACCCGGTGGGTCGTTTTATTTTGGGGTGTCAGCAGTGAACCTGCTTAGGTGGCTTCTTTCCTTATTCCAAAAGATCGACAATAGGGCTCCCTTTACAAAGCCCTCTATAAGCTTGGATGAACAGGTTCAGCTTTTGGAAGATAGAGGCTTGATTATCGAAGATAAGAGCAAAGCAAAGCACTATTTAACATATATTGGCTACTACCGCTTTACAGGATACTGTGTTCCTTTTCAAAGAACTGATCCTGCTTTACCGCCTCATACCTTTCAACCGTGTACTACTTTTCAGCAGGTTTTAGACTGCTATGTGTTCGATCGAGAGTTAAGATTATTAGCATTAGATGCAATAGAAAGAATAGAAGTCGCTTTCCGCACAGTAATTTCCAATACAATGTGTGAAAAGTACGGGCCTCATTGGTTTTTAAATAAAAACCATTTTGATAACAACCAGTATTTTGATCAACGGAGGTTCCTTAAGGAATTAGGAAATAAGCTTAACAAAAAAAGATCTCAAAAATTTATCAGGAACTATTACGCCAAATATAATTCGCCTAAATATCCAGCAAGCTGGATGATGATTGAAATTTTATCTTTTGGTGATGTTTCAAAAATGTACGCCAACTTAAAGTTGGAAAATCGGAAGGAGATTGCGAAAGTTATTGGCCCCTCCGAAAAGGTTCTCAAAAGCTGGATGCAGGCTTTGAATGACTTACGAAATGACTGTGCTCACCATTCCCGGATTTATGATCGAGTCTTTCATAGTCGTCCTAAAATTGCTAAACATCACAAATCCCATATAAAACAAAATGGTTTAAACGATGGCCGGTTTTATGCTCAAGCTCTGATGATGTCAGAGCTACTTAAAACGATTTCCCCCGAATCCCAGTGGAATCAAAAACTAGAAAGCTTACTCTCAAAATATCAATCTATACCTATACAGAGCCTCGGCTTTCCTTCAACCTGGAAAGAATACGAGTTTTGGGGTCTTCACCCAACTAGTTAGGTAGCCAGCTCCAGGCAGCTGTGCAGCAGGACGTTGGCGCCTTTTTCGATGTCGGCCCAGTTGGTCCATTCCTTGGGGGAGTGGCTGACGCCGCCGACGCTGGGGACGAAGATCATGCCGGCATCCGTGATGTCCGCCATAAACTGGGCGTCGTGGCCCGCGCCGCTGGGCAGGGCGTGGTATTTATAGCCGAGTTTTTCGGTATTCTTTCGGATGACGTCCATGATCCTGGGGCTGCAATACTTGGGCGGCAGCCAGGATTTCTCCTCGTACTCGAACATCAGGTTGTTCTGCCGGGCGATGGCCGACAGCACCTTGCGGCAGGCGGCGGCCAGCTCCCACATCACGTCCTCGTCCAACTCGCGGCCCGTCAGCGTAAACTCCACCTCGCCGGGAACCACGTGGACGAAGCCGGGCTTGATGTTCACCTTGCCGATGGTCAGGCGGCTCAGCTCGGTGCCGTTCTCTGCAATGATGCGGGTAATCTCGTGGGCAAAGTCGGAGAGGCCGAGAAAGGCGTCGCGGCGCTTCTCCATCGGGGTGGTGCCCGCATGGTTGGCCGCGCCGATGATGCGGACGTTCCAGTCGAACACGCCGGAAATCCCCTCGACGATGCCGATGGAGCGTTTCATGTCATCCAGCACCGGCCCCTGCTCAATATGCAGCTCAATATACGCATGGATGCTGTCCGGCTCGCGGTAGGCGGTCAGGGCATCCTGCGGATTCATGCCGAGATTGCGCATCTCGTCGCGCAGCAGAATCCCGTCGGCGTCGCGGGCAATCTCGATCCATTCGGGGGAGATGTTTCCGCAGAAAGCCTGCACCCCGAACATCCCGCCGAAGCGTCCCTCCTCCTCGCTGAAGGCGACGACCTCCACCGGGTGCTTCAGGGAGATGCCGTTTTCCTGGATGACGCGCAGGCACTCCAGCCCGGCCAGCACCCCCAGCGGCCCGTCAAACATCCCGGCATCGGGAACGGTATCCAGGTGGGAGCCGATGATAACCGAAGGTTTTTGGGGATCGCCGTAACGGCAGACTACGTTGCAGGCCCCATCCATGAAAGGTTCCAGACCGATCTTGCGAAACTGCTCCATCAGCCACTGGCGGCCCTCGTAGTCGGCGCGGGTCAGTCCCTGCCGGGTAATGCCGCGAGTCTGCTCATTGTATCCGATTTTCGCCAGGGCCTGAATGTCCTTGCGAAGCCGCTTGATATCGATTTTCAGCGCAGTTTTCGTCGCCATGATCTTTGGACTCACCTCTCATCACCTTTTCAGACTCCCGGCAGGCGTGGCCGGTTCTTTTCATTATAGCAGGGCACTTACGGGGGGACAGGCTACCGTCCGATGGCAGCTCCGGCAAGAGACGCCCAGGGCACATCCGCAGCCGGCAGGTTCTTTAGGCACGCATTTCTTTTTTGCCATGAAATACGAAGGGTGGCTGAAGTGTTTTTGAAATCGGATAACCAGCCGGTGGATTTCCCTGCCTGCATCGCGGCGTTATGATGGCGGGCAATGCTTATGCTGTGCAGCATGTCTGTTTTTAACTGCTTATAGAGTTACGCAATACCAGGAACGAAAGCTGTGAATAGCCAAGAGAAAATCCACATCCTGCTGGTGGATGACGATCCGGACGACTGCGAAATGGTCCTGGAGGTCATCACCGGGATCGATTTTATTCAGAAGACGGACGTGGCCGGAGACGGCGAGGAGATGCTCGACTATCTTCACCGGCGCATCCCGGATCTCATCATCATGGATCTCAACATGCCCCGCAAGGACGGACACACCGCCCTGGCGGAACTCAAGCGAAACCCGCGGTTCCATAACATTCCGGTGGTCATCTTCACCACGTCCGACGGAGAAGAAGACGTCTGCGGCAGCTACACCCTGGGAGCCAGCTCGTTCATCGTCAAGCCCCACTCTTTCGACGGCATGAAAAAAGCGCTGGAGTCCCTGACCTGGTACTGGGGAAAAACCGTCAAACTGCCCCCCAGGGAGGGGCCATCCCCCCTGCCTGAAACCCTGTCGCCCCCCGGCAGTCTGGCAGCCGCCGGTTACTGATTCACTGGTTGAATTCCAGTTCCAGAATGCGCCGCTTCAGGCGGATGACGTCCTCATCGGTCACCCCGGCCCGCGGAGTCGATTCCAGGATAGGCCCCAGAATGCGGTCGATAAGGTCAACCTCGCGCCGGGTCCGTTCGGCGGACTGGCCTTTCTCCGGAAATTCACTGCTTGCGATATGGGCAATGCCCCGATAAATTCCCCGCAGTGCGGAGCCTAGCTCCTGATCATCCTTCATGCTTTCCAGCAGCGCCTTCTGCGCTGCCCTGACATAGATGGAAACGTCCTGGTCCGAGTAAGAGCTGCCGTCCATGCAGGCTCAACTCCTGTATATACGATTGAAACGGGGATTTTTAAGACTTTTTTGAGAGTATACATTGAATTCCATGGGATGCAAATCCTTCAGGAAACCCCCGCCCTCAGGGCGGTTATGGTACGATTCGGGGATGAAACGTTCACGACGGATGCACGAATTTTTCAAGATGGCCCTCTCTCCGGTCATGGTGCCGATCCGGGACGGCCCATTGAAGGGGAAGCGCTGGATACTGAGCAGCGGCAGCAACTTCCTGGCCGGACGCTACGAGCCGGAAAAGACCCGTGCCATCGTGGACGTGGTTCAGGCGGGGGACGTGGTTTTCGACATCGGCGCCCATGTGGGCTATTTTACCGTGCTGATGTCCGAGATCGTGGGCCAAAAAGGCCGGGTCTTCGCCTTTGAGCCGCGGGGCATCAACAAACACTTCCTGCGTCGGCATCTCAAGGCCAACCGCTGCGGAAACGTGGAGGTTATCGAGGCCTGCGTGGGCAACCGCACAGGCAAGGCCCGGCTGGAAACCCGCGTCGGCACCGGCACCGGCTATGTCTCCGACAGCGGCGACGTGGAGGTGGACATGATCGCCATCGACGATCTCATAGCCAGCGGACGCCTCCCCAGGCCGGACTTCATCAAGATGGACGTGGAGGGCGGCGAAATGATGGTGCTCGAAGGCGCCGTCAAAACCATCGAAGCCCATCACCCGCGCATGGTGCTGGCCACCCACGGTGACGAGATCGACGCCCGCTGCCAGGACTTTCTGAGATCCCGCGGCTACGCGCTGGAGGACATCCACCAGCCCAAGGGCGACAAGGAAATGATTGCCCGTTTTACCGGCGCCATTGTAAACAATTGATCCCATCCCCCCGCGCATTCGGGAACCCGGCAGGCAGGCCACCGTCTATAGAAGGATAATGGTCCTGCTTATGGAAAATGACCAGTGAGGGAGACAACATGCTTGACAAGATTTCAGTGGCAACTCCCTGTCCCGCCAACTGGGACGGAATGACCGGCGATGACAGGGTCCGCTTTTGCGGCGAGTGCCGGCTCAACGTGTACAACCTGTCCGGGATGACACGCCACGAAGCTGAAACGCTGGTGAAAAATCATGAAGGCCGCCTGTGTGTGCGCTACTTCCAGCGGGAGGACGGCTCGATTCTCACGAAAGACTGCCCCGTCGGGCTGCGGATTCTGCACCGGCGCCGGGCGAAAATCCGAACCGGCGGCATTGCGGCGGCGGTCACGCTGGTCACGGCCCTGGGCATCTTCTCCGTACAGGCCATGGCCGGCGACCATGAGAAATGTCCCATCTTCGACGGCGAAAATACCCAACAGCAGCAGGTAGCGCCTCCCATCCACCGGATGGGCGAGGCGGTAGCCCCTGGCGTCAACGAGATCATGGGAGACCTGGCCGTTCCGCCCGATCCGCCGCTTCAGAATAACGGCCAATCTGCCGATACCCCGGATAACCCGGTCCCTCCCCGTCATATAATGGGCAAGGTCCGGGTCAAGTAGCCGCACATCACCGGAGTTCCGCATGGATTTTGACCTGAACGACATCCGAATCGCCTCACCCTGCCCCGCCGACTGGGACGTCATGGCCGGTGACGACCGGGTCCGCTTCTGCGGCGAATGCCGGTTGAACGTCTATAATCTTTCGGACATGACCCGGCAGGAGGCCGAGGCGCTGGTAAAGCAGCATGAAGGCCGCCTTTGCGTGCGGTTTTATCGCCGGGCAGACGGTACGCTTCTGACCCGCGACTGCCCGAAGGGCGCCGCCGTACTGCATCGCCGTCGGATCAGCCGACTGCTGAAAACCGGCGTTGCCGCTGCCGTGGTCGTTACGCTGGCCGGTATCTTTACCCTGAGAAGCCAGGCGGAAAACCTGGAAAAATGCCCGCCAAAAAAGGGCGGCGATCAGGGTTCAATGGTTGAACCCGGCGAATACTTAGTCGGCGCCATTGTTCCGCCGGAACTGATGGAAGGTTTCTGGGGACCGGAACCGAAACCGCCGTGGCCGGGCAACGACTCCCCGGAAAACAGGGATGACACCGGACCGGACAATTAAGCGACACACCCTACATCCGGGTATTCTGCCCCAATAATACCTGCCGGGGCAATTCCCGTTCTTGAGGACGCTTTATTGGGTTGGCTATAATAGGATTGCCGCTTCTTGTGACCGGTGACGGAGGAAAAGACATGAGGGATATTGCGAAAGCCTTTTTGGGAGTCGGTTTCATCCTGATGTTGGGGATGACGCTGGCCCTGCCGACATCGGAAGCCGCCCGGTTCGCCCGGCAGCCTGCCCGTCCCGACCGGACGGACATCGGCGCCTCCGGCCAGGCCTACCAGCCCGTGGCCAGTTTCAGCGCCCACAACGCGGAGCAGTTGCGCCGGGCCTTCTTTGATCCCACCCAGCGGGGCGTTATCCCGAACCAGGTATCGCGCCAACTCTACGTGCAAAATCGCCGCCTGCTGGGTCAGAGCTTCGACCTGCATAGCGGCCAGGTATTGCCGCCGGCACTGGCCCGCGAGGCTGTTTTCCTGCCCAAAAGCATTTTCGGCTACCTGGGCATGGGCCATCTCACCCACTTGGAAATCGGCCTGCTGCGCGGCACGGTATTTCTTTATGATCCTTCCAGCAGGCGGGTCCAGGATGCCATTCCCAACTTCGTGCCGGGCCGGTAGCGGAAAGACCCCTGGCCTTTTGGCCTGAAACGGATATAAAATCAGCGGATGACGTCTGATTGCTCCCGTTTCCAATCGCTACGCCCGCGCCGCAGAAAACCCCTGTGGCGCCGCCGCCGCTTCCAGACCCTGGTTCTCCTGGCGGCGCTGCTGGTCATACTGGGGGTCCGGCTGGCCGGGGTGGAGTCCGAACTGCTGTTTCAGCCGAATCCGGCGGGATACACGGATAATCCCCTTGCGGATTTGAAAGATCGCGGGTTGCGGGAACACCTTCAGCCCGTCACCTTTGCGGCTGAAGACGGCACCCGGCTGGCAGGATGGCACTTCCCCGGCCAGAGTGACCGGCCCACGATCCTTCTGGCCCACGGCGAAACGGGAACCATGGCCATGCGCGGGCCAATAATCAAGGCCTTTGCGGAGCGGGGTTACGGCGTCCTCATCTTTGACTGGCGCGGCTACGGAGAGAGCGAGGGAAAGCCTTCCGAGTCAGGGTTCCTGCAAGACCTTCTGGCCGCCAGCCGGTTCCTTTCAGAGCGCTACGGCGTTGATGCCGGCAGCCAGGTTGCCCTCGGCGAGTCCCTGGCCGGTTCGGTGGTGCTGGCCGCCAACCGGCAGATCCCCTTCCGGCTTGTTATCCTTGTGGCCACCCCCACCAACGCCCCGGCCCAACTGGCCGCCCGGTTGGAAAACCGGGGGCTGGGCTGGCTGAACACCCTGCCCTGGACGGGGCTGATTCGACAGCGCTTCGACGCCGCCGAAGGTATCCGGCAGGTCCGATCCCCGCTCATGATCATCCAGGGACGGCAGGACACGGATACCCCCGCCGCCATGAGCAAAACCCTGTTCGACCGGGCCAATACCGCCGCCATCAGCTACTTCGTACTGGAAACCGGTGGCCACCACGATCTGTTCATCGATCATGCCGATGTCATCTTCGAGCGTATCGAGCGGTTTGTTCCGACCCAGTAGCACGGGTAAAACTTCTGGAAAACGGCGTCACTTTTTTTGTTCGTCTTCATCCCCGTTCATTACAAGAATTTCCACAGGCGAGGCCGTTTGAACCGGGCTGTTGCCGGGACGGCTGAAATGACCCGGCTCATGTCCCCACGGCAAACGGTCGTTGTGAGCCGCCCGGTTCAAAACCCAAGCCGCCTGGTTGGGCTGGTTCAGATCCGCTCCCCTGGACGGGTTCGTCAGAACCGGATTGCCCGAAGGCGTCAGGGAAATCACGGGCAGGGCCAGTACGGGACGGTTATCCCCCAGACTTGCGCCGGTGGTTTTCTCCTTGAGAGAAACCCGGCTCCTGCCGCTGCCCGAAACGGCATCCGTCTGAGATCCGGCGGTGGCCTTCGCGGAAGAATCAGCAGCATTGGCGACCGCTGTGGCAGTAGCGGTGCCGCTATTGCCGCCCTTGCCGCTGCGGGCCTGATAAGTCTGGCTGAAGGCATCCGGATCGGCGGCATGAATTTTTCCGGCGCCGCCGCCCTCGCCGCCATCTCCGGCGATGGCGAGGGCTGAAGCCTCCGCTTCACCCGTTTTGCTGGAAGCACGGGCATTGGCCGAGGCCGTGGCATTGCTGCCGTTGCCGCCATTGCCGCCGTCCAGCATCAGGGAGCCGTTACCCGTGGGGTTGCCGTCACCCCGGAAAATCGCCGTGCCCCCGTCACCCCCCCGGCCCCCATCGGCGCCGTAGGCTTCGGAGTGAACGGTTGCCAAAGCAGATTTGCTGTTCCCCGCGCTGTTCACGTCGCGGGCATTGCCACCCGCATGGCCGCCGTTGCCGCCCTTGGCCTCCAGGGTTCTGCTCAGGGCCAGATCACTGCCGTACAGGAAGGAAAGCAGGCCACCGTTGCCGCCATCCGCGCCTTTATACTCACTGACGTCCGTTTCGCGGCCTTTGTAGGTATTGCGTCCGCCATGGCCGCCGTTGGCCCGAACGATGCCGTTAAGGGAAATCGCCTCGCCCGCCGCCAGAATCACACTGCCGCCATGGCCGCCGCCCACGGGGGAAACCCCGTTAGCGCCCGTACCGCCATTGACCTCCGTGCGGCCCCGCAGATCGATATCGCCGTTGGCCAGCAGCGTAATGTCACCGCCATCTCCGGCCCGACCCTCCCTGGCAGCCCCGCCACCGGTGCCATTGGCGTTCAGGCGCCCGGTCATGACGATGCCCCCGTCATTATTGCCGACCAGACGGCCATGATCCCGCTCCAACCTGCGGATTTCTCCGGCGGTGAATGGCGTGTCCGCCGTCAGGGCCAGTGCTTGGCTGTCACCCGTGGCCACGATGCGAATCGTGCCGCCATCGGCTCCCTGCCCGTCGAAAACAACACCATTGGCGTTCACAATGCCTTTCATGTTGACCAGGCCGCCCTTGACGGAGATCACCCCCCGATCAAAGGTGCCGATGTGATGCCCGGAAGCGTCAAAAACGGCGCCGCTATGAATGTCCGCCACACCGGCGACATTCACGTCAATCCGTCCGCCGGGGCCGCTCTGGCCCAGGGCTTCCACCCGGCCATTGCGGGTTTGGGTCATGTTGCCCACGTTGAAGGTCACGGAACCGCCCCTGGCCCCGTTTGCGAAAATCTGACCGTTTTGGTAAAGGTAGGCCGCGTCAACGGTTACCCGGCCTCCGTTGCCCAGGTAATGCCCGTTTCCGTTTAACAGCCCGGAGGCATCAACAGTCCCGTCGATACGAACCACCTGACCCGGCGCGGAAAAATGGAGATGCCCGCCGTTGCCCGTCAGGCTTCCTGCCGGATTCAGCGGGTTGGCCGTCTCCAGACCCCGGACGGTGGTGCCGCCCTTAATCCACAGCCCGCCCGATCCGGTATTGGTGAACGTTGTCTTGTCTCCCGGCGTATTGTAATACGTGCCGCCGGAAACCGTCTGCCCGTTGTTGACGCTGTTGACGTCACCCGGTCCGGCAAACGAAACGCCGGGCGGACTGATGGTCAGCGCCAACGCAACAGCCAGCCATACCTTTCCTGAGACTTTTGAAAAATACACCGGAACACTCCATCCTGCTTTTCTCTTCTCGTGTTTCGTGATGCCATTACTACTACATTTATAGTAAAAAAGTACTACACGAATCTATCCTTAGTATTCCATATCCCGCCCCCCGAAAAATCGTTCAAACGATCTAGGCCGGGGTGATAAATAAGAAGGCAGCGTCTCGATTCAGACGCCGCCAAGGGAAGCATGCAGGCATTGGATAGGGAGTGAACTGTAAAATGCTTTCAGGATACCCGTTTTTTCGGGACTTCAAGACGATAGACCTCAGTGGAGAGCAGGTAATCCCTGAAAATTCGCTGGCTGGTTGCGGAGAGCAGCGGCTCATCAACGCGATCCGTGGCCGCCATTTCTTCAAGCTTCCGGATCAGGTCCCGTTCATCAATCGTGACAGTCAGACTGCCTGTACTGCTGAGGGTTTCCATATCGCCCAATGTCCGTTTCACCCTTTCTTACTCTTCTCCCCTACTATGACATAGTTTTATCGCCATGTTTATTGGCAAGTTGGGCATAGTAAAACCGTAAACTTTCGGCCACTGCCGCATAGCCCATTCGGCTAACTGCGGCTGGCCTGCCGGATGCCACCTGGCGGAACAACTTCTGATGATTTACGCCGGGCGGCATCTCTAGCGCCGGAAGAGCCACCCGAACAACCGTTTTATCAGCCTTTTGAAACTGTTTTCAGGCGCTTCGGCCTCTGGGGCGCGGGTGTACTCCTCCAGCCCGGCCTGGATCAGGTACTGCTTGAAGACGGGCTTGGTTTCCATCCGCCAGCGGCCTTCAGCCTTCAGTGCCCCAAAAAGTCGCTCCCAGTCCTCGCCGTGGGCGTCGGCATATTTCTTGAACGCGGCGGGAACATCCTCTTCCAGCTTGTTGATACCGCAGATGTAAACATAGGTGTGGGGTTGCTTCAGCAGGGCAAACAGATCCGCGCCATGTTCGCCGATACGATCCGTGACCCGTTTGCCGTCATCCCGGCTGAGGGCGGAAATGAACCGGAAGCCGGGGTCTTTTTCATAGGCCGCAAATTCGTCCTGGTAGAACAGATCGTCTTTGCCGGGAACGCCAAAGAGCAGACGGGTCTCACCGGTGCGGCCGCTGCCTTCGCCATAACGCTCTTTCAGCAGCGCCCGGAAGGACGCAACCCCGGTGCCGGTGGCAATGAGGATAATATTGGCGTCCGGCTTCGGCGGGGCGATCAGCAGTTCGCCGAAGGGACCAAAAAGTTCCACGGGATCGCCCGCTTTCATGTCGCAGAGAAAGTTGGACCCCAGCCCCCGCTTGATCTCCTGGCCGTGCTCATCCCGCTTGATGTTGCGCTTGACGCAGAGAGTCAGGGTCTTCGCCTTGCCGTGGGCATCGCGTTCGATGCCTGCCACGGAATAAAACCGCGGCCATGTGTTACCGGAATCCCCGTCTTTCGTGGGGGGCAGCACGGCGATGCTCTGCCCGGCCCTCACTTCCAGGCCCTTGCCGGAAACGTCAATCACGATGTCCCTGACCTCCGTATCCGGGTTGGGGGTCAGTTCCGTGGCGGAGAGTACCCGGCCCTTCAGGGGTTTCTCCTTCGAGAATTGCAGGGACGAGGGTTTTCCGGCAAAGGTCACCTGGTCATCCGACTGCGCCTGGATCGGCTGACGGACGGTTCCGCTGAAAACCGGCGGATTCTGGCTGCTGGTTATGGGCCGAAGCGTCATCATGCATCCCCACTCGTTGAATTCCTATCGGGCCTATCCTAGATGAAAAAGGATTCACCTGCAAAATTGCTCCACTTTATTCCGGTTTTTTCAGGATTCCGGTTTTTTCAGGCCCAGATAGTTGAGGATGAGCCAGTCCTGCAGCGCGTCGGGCAGGGTGTTGGCGATCACCCGCATCATGGCGTCGGTGCCGACAACATAGCGGATCTTCGGGCGAGCGGACGTGAGGGCATGGGCCACGGCTTTCGCAACGACTTCCGGATGGATACCCCGTCGGGCGGACTTCGCGGAATGCTCCCGGATCATCTCCATCGCCGGTCTGTAGCGCCGGTGCGCCTCTTCGGAGCTGTCCTCGAAGAGCCGGGTTGCGTCCGCCTCGGCCTTCTGCCAGATGGGTGTGGCGATGGCGCCGGGTTCGATGAGGGCCACATGGATGCCCCAGGGCTTGAGTTCCAGGCGAAGGGAATCGCTGAGGGCTTCGAGGGCATGCTTGGAGGACGAATACGCCCCCACGAAGGGGAGGGTGCTGCGTCCGGCAATGGAACTCATGTTGATGATGCGTGGATGGTGTGGATGGTTCTGATCGGCGGCCTGGCGAATCAGGGGCAAAAACGCCTGGGTCACGGCAATCTGGCCAAAGACGTTAATCTCGAACTGTTCGCGCAGGGCTTTTATGGGCAGGTATTCGACGGGTCCCGCCTTCACCACCCCGGCATTGTTCACCAGCCCGTACAAACCAGCTTTACCCAGGTCTTTGGTGAGGTCCCGGCAGGCCTCGCGGATGGAGTCGGGGTCGGTGATATCAAGGAAGACGGGAATCAGCCGCTCGGAGCCGGATTGCTCCAGCCGGTCCGCATCCTCCTCCGTGCGAACCCCGGCGTAGACCGTGAATCCGAGATCGTCAAGGTGCCGGGCGCACGCCTCGCCAATGCCCGTGGAGGCTCCCGTGACCAGTACCGCCTGCTGCCTGTTCTGTCTGTCCATGCATTTCAATTTAGACCAAACCGGCCTGAATGTTGAGAGGCTCGCTCATATTCAAATCTCAAACCTTCGTCCAGATCCGGGTATTGAGGTTCATGTCTTCCACGATGCCGAGGGCGAGGCTGAGGTCGTCGAAGTACTCGCTGACGTGTTCGATTTCCAGCAGGCTGCGGAAGACGTTGGGTTCGAACAGGGGCCGGTCATGGCTGATGGCGATGAACATCTTCGAGTTGACGAAGGCGATGCGCAGCGGACGCCCGGTTTTCTGCTGAAACGCCACGATACGGCTCATCAGGCTGGTGGAGAGAATATAGTGCGCCTCAATCGTATCCGAGCCGTAAACAACGAACAGGCGCTCGAATTCCGGGTCCTCAAGCTTGATCAGATTGCCGTGGCTGTTGTTGTTGGACTGGAAAATGCCGCCCAGCCCGCCCAGGAATCTCTCGGCCACATCGGGCAATACATAGGTGGTTCCCTGGAAGTCCTTATGGAAATCGGCCACGAAAAACAGGCCCCGAAAGATGGTGACCCAGCGTTCACGACGGCGGCCCTTCTCGTAGTAAACCTCCCGGTACTCCGTGTGCAATTCGGAAAACAGGAACTCCGTCTGGCCGATCCGGCCCTGAACGCAATCGTCGCCGTTGTAGCGGTCATACTCGCGCTTGAAGATACCGGACTCCAGGTAAGTGCTGGCCGGGATGCAGTCTGTCGGCGCGTAGCGCATGCCGGAATCGATGAACCCCACGAGGTTCTGTATAACCACCTCCTTGAACCGGGACACGTAGGACCGGATGATGAGCGCATAGGCACCGCCCATGGCCAGAACCCCCAGAACCCCCACGGTAAAGATCCACTCCCCCCGATCATCGAGGGTCACAGGCAAAACCATGATCAGGATCATCAGAACGCCCATGACAATTGCAATGGCACCGCACCAGATGAAAGCCCGCATCGCCGTATCCTTGCGCTCCTCCTCCAGCGGCTCCAGCAGGGGATACAGCGTGTTGTAGTAGAACGCCTGAAATTCCGGATAAGACTTCATCAGGTCCTAATCAGGATTCGAACGCCGCCGCAACGCTCACCGATTCGCGCTCCTGCGGGCTGGCCTCGAACCATTTCTTCTTCTGGAAGTTGTGCATGCCGGCCACGATGCTGGAGGGAAACATCTCGATGGCGTTGTTGTAATCGGTCACGGAGCTGTTGTAGGCACGCCGCCCGGCGGAGATCTGTTCCTCCACCTCGTTGAGGGAACGCTGCAGATGCATGAAGTTCTCGTTGGCCTTGAGATCCGGGTAGGCTTCCACCTGGACCATGATACGCCCCATCATGCCGGAGATCTGGTTGTCGAGATCGACCTTCTGATCGTCGGTCAGGTTACCGCTTTCAGCGCGTGCCCGCAACTCGGTCACCTTGGTCAGGGTTTCGTTTTCGTGCTGCATGTAGTTTTTGACGGTGGCTACGAGATTGGGAATCAGGTCGTAGCGCTTCTTCAGCAGGGCGTCCAGGCTGGCGAAGACGTTCTCCACCTGGTTCCGCTTACCGATGAGGGCGTTGTACGTCCCCCAGTAGAACAGGAGCATCAGGAGAAGGACCGCCCCGAAACCCAGCATTATCATTGTCCCCATCACGGCCATAGCAAATTCCTTTTTGTTGAATGCGTTGTCCTGCCTCCATTGTAGACGGGGATACAGAAACGGGGATCGTTTTTTTGACCGACCCGGTCCCATGCCTGTAGAAAACCTGTGGAAAGCCTGTGAAAACGGCTGTTGATAAGGGGATTTGTTTCCGATTTTGAAGGAGTCGTGACCTCTGAAAACCACTTCTGTTCCTTCTTTGACAGCCTGTTGAAATTTTATTTATATAGACGACCCGATCTCAATAAAGGTAAACTCACACTAGGTTACGATATAATGAACAAATAGATGAATATTAAAAATTTTTGATAAACACTTCACAGAATCAATCAGATGTTGTTTAATAGAGTTTTCTCTCGGCATATACTTGAGCCAAGTTGATCCAATTTCTATGCTGAGGGAACCGAATGGTTAGACAACCTGTTGGTTGTCCAGAGATAAACATATTTTTACTCCTAAATAGAGAGGAGACATTGAGAGAAATGTCTATTACAGAACATCAACTCTATATTCAGGTGGACATTGAAACCTTGCAGGAACAGGCCGCCACGGGAAATCTGTTGCTCGCAGCAAACGCAATTGGCAGGCTTTTGGATCTACTCCCTGCTCATGCGCGTTACCGCCACCTATTGGTTCTTCAAGAAGTCTTGGGAAATGTTGGGAGTGCGCAGGGCAGTCTGGTTGAGGAACTGAAGTTGCTGGTCCTGTCTTTGCTGCACGCTGACAACTTCTCCCGCAAAGAGCATGAGACTTTTTACAATGATCTGTACGATCAACGCCTAAAAGAGCACCTGGAGCACCAGGTCAGCAGGTAGTTGTCGAATTGCATTAATCAGAGCCACCTCGACCTCCAAGGGGAACGCTCATGTAAGGTCTAGGGAGGAGAAAGGAAAGTTCGCTATGAAAAAATGCACAACTCGGAAGGTCCCGGCTCAAAAAAAGCCAGGACCCAAGACCGTTGAAGTCGAAAAGCACAAGCGGTCTAAACCGAAAAAGGGGCGCTGCTAGGCAACGCCTGCTAGCTAATGCTAACCGCCGAGGGTTCACCCCCTCGGCGCTTTTATTTTCTCATTCTTTTCAGATGATGTACAGAAACTCTTGGCTGTAGAAAATCTGTAGAAGGCCTGTAGTAAGAGCGTTCAAAAAGGGCTATGTTTCTGAAGGTAAACGCAGAAAATACTTCAGCGCACTCTGACTTTTGACTCCAGTGCCTCTGTAGAATGTTGGCCAGCTATAGACGGGTAATCCCGCTTCCTGTAAGCTTTTAAGCACTTGAGGACAACACAGCGCCTGACAAAACAGGCAACAAATAAATGAATATTAAATTTTTTTGATAAACACTTCACAGAATCAATCAGATGTTGTTTAATAGAGGTTACCTTCGCCCAAGACGATCCCACCGCACGGATCTGAGGGGTTGGTCGGAAAGAGACAACGAAAGAATTCACGAATGGTTTGGACGGTCAGAGTGAGCGGCTCCCTCCGGGGAGGGTCCGGCCTACCCTGATCGGTCTCCCAGGGGAATTCTCAAGAGAAGTAGGAAGATCATCATCGTAACCCGAAAAAGACAAGGCTTTTCCGGGATCTTCACCCACCCCTGCAACCGACAGACGCACCGCACAAGACACAACGGATAGAGAGAGAAAACCAGAGCGTTCAAGAGTTAGAGAGACACGAGAGAGTTAGAAGTTAGGACGAGAGACCCAAAGGATAGAGAGAGGTAAAGCCGCCGTGAGAGAATCCAACTTGTCAGTCGCATACGCAGAACAGGTCAACGCCCGCCGGGTCATCAACGGCGGCGGGGATGTGGTGCAACTGTACCCCATCATCCACAAGTTCGCCTGGGAAGCCTATATGGCCGGTAACGCCAACCACTGGCTGCCCAACGAAGTTTCCATGCAGAAGGACATCGAGCAGTGGCGCTCCTCGTCCGTTCTGACGGAAGACGAGCGGCGGGTGGTGAAACTGGCGCTCGGATTCTTTACCACGGCGGACAGCATTGTGGCCAACAACCTGGTTCTGGCGGTTTACAAGCACGTCACCTCGCCGGAATGCCGGATGTACCTCCTGCGCCAGGCGTATGAAGAGGCGATCCACACCCATGCCTACCAGTACATCGTGGAAAGCCTGGGCCTCAACGAGGCGGAAATCTTTACCATGTACCAGCGGATCGAGGCCATCTACGACAAGGACCATTTCGTCTCCGAGCTGGTGGGCGAGATTCTCGACCCCGCTTTCAAGACCGGCACCTTCGCCAGCGACCAGAAGTTCCTGGAAAACCTGATCGACTTCTACGTCATCATGGAAGGGATCTTCTTCTACTCGTCGTTCGCGGCGATGCTCTCCTTCCGCCGCAGGAACCTGCTGCCCGGCACGGCGGAGCAGTTCCAGTACATCATGCGCGACGAGAGCATGCACATGAACTTCGGCATCGACATGATCAACCAGATGATCGACGAGCAGCCGGAGCTGTGGACGGAAACCTTCCAGAAGCGCATCAGCAACAAGCTGTGCCGCGCGGCGGAACTCGAGGAGATCTATGCCAAGGAACTGATGCCCCGCGGCATCCTGGGCCTCAACGCCGAGAGCTTCGAGGACTACACCCGCTACGTGGCGGACCGCCGTCTGGAAGCCATCCGCCTGCCCAAGCGCTTCAGCGTGAAGAACCCCTTCCCGTGGATGAGCGAACAGGTGGACCTCACCAAGAGCAAGAACTTCTTCGAGACCCGCGTCACCGAATACCAGACCGGCGGCGCCCTCGAATGGGACGACTTCTAATTATCTTCACACACACCACTGACAGATCAACCAGACACCAATCAGACACGAACACGCATTCCGGGGGCGATCCGGACATCTCCATAATCGACGGATCGCCCCCTTTAGATTCCACTCCGGCGGGAGTCTTGAAAACCTTGAAACCACGTTAATTCATGTTAAACCGGGATTTTTGCCCGAAAAAACGCGGCTTTCCGCGAGTTTTAAGATCCTGTAACTAGTCAGGCCGTCTGCACGGCGGTAACGTATAAAGGCCGCAGGCACAAAGCATAGAAGAAGTTTGAAAACACAGAAGTTTACACACCTGAGAGAGTTTAGTTGTGGTATTTGAATCAAACAGGATGAGAGGAGCTGGATAGAGGATGTCTATTACGGTCCGCCGTCGCGACGGCACAGTCGAACCAATCCAGGAAGAGAAGATCAACGCTGTCATCAAGCAGGCGTGCGAGGGGCTGCCCAACGTCAGCTGGTCCGACGTGGCCGTCGGCTGCCAGGTGGCGTGGTACAACGGCATCACCACGGAAGAGATTGACGAGTCGGCCATCCTGTCGGCCCGCGGACTCATCGAGCAGCACCCCGAATACTCCTACGTGGCCGCCCGGCTGGTGCTGAAAGTGCTTTACCAGCACGTCTTCGGCCCGGCGGAAGCCCGTCAGCACGACATCGAAACCCTGTACCGCGAAAACTTCGCCGACTACCTGCAAAAGGGCGTCGATGCGGAAATGCTCGACCCGCGCCTGCTGGAATACGACCTCGACAAGCTGGCCTCGGCCATCGACGCCGAAGCGGACAAGCGGTTCCAGTACCAGGGCATCCAGATCCTGAAGGACCGCTACCTCATCCGCGACCGCAAGAAGCAGATCATCGAGCTGCCCCAGTGGATGTGGATGCGGGTCGCCATGGGCCTGGCCCTGGCGGAAAAAGAGAACCGCGAGGAGCACGCCATCGCGTTCTACAACATCTACAAGGAGTTCCGCTACATCTCCAGCACGCCCACGCTGTTCAGCGCCGGCACGGTGCACCCGCAGTTGTCCTCCTGCTATCTCAACACCGTTGAGGACAGCCTGGAGGGGATCTTCAAGATCTACACGGACAACGCCCGGCTCTCCAAGTGGGCCGGCGGCCTCGGCACCGACTGGACCCCGGTTCGCGCCACCGGCGCCCACATCAAGGGCACCAACGGCGAAAGCCAGGGCCTGATCCCGTGGCTGAAGATCGACAACGATGTGGCCATCGCCGTCAACCAGGGCGGCAAGCGCAAGGGCGCCCACTGCGCGTATCTGGAAACCTGGCACCTCGACATCGAGGACTTCCTCGAACTGCGCAAGAACGTGGGCGACGAACGCCGCCGCACCCACGACATCAACACCGCCAACTGGATTCCGGATCTGTTTATGAAACGGGTGGCGGCGGATGGCCAGTGGACCCTGTTCTCGCCCAGCGACGTGCCGGAACTGCACGACCTGTATGGCCGCGACTTCGAGATCGCCTACGAACGCCGCGAGAAGCAGTTCGACGACGGCGAGCTGCTCGGCAAACGGATCGAGGCGAAGAACCTGTGGCGCAAGATGCTGACCATGCTCTTCGAGACGGGGCATCCGTGGATCACCTTCAAGGACCCCTGCAACCTGCGTTCGCCGCAGGATCACATGGGCGTGGTGCACAGTTCCAACCTGTGCACGGAGATCACCCTCAACACGTCCAAGGACGAAACCGCCGTCTGCAACCTGGGGTCGGTGAACCTGTCCGAGCACGTCATCGACGGCAAACTGGACTACGACAAGATGGCGGAGACCATTCGCACCGCCGTGCGGATGCTCGATAACGTCATCGACATCAACTACTATCCCACGAAGGAAGCGGAGGCGGCCAACATGCGCCACCGCGCCATCGGCCTGGGCGCCATGGGCTACCAGGACATGCTCTACAAGCTGGACATCCCGTTCGCCTCGGACGCCCACATCGACCTGGCGGACGAACTGTTCGAGCGGCTGAGCTACGAGGCCATCCAGGCGTCCACGGATCTGGCCGAGGAGCGCGAACCCTACGCCAGCTTCAAGGGTTCCAAGTGGGATCGCGGTCTGCTGCCCATCGACACCGTGGACCTGCTGGAGCAGGAGCGCGGCGTGCCGGTGCAGGTCAGCCGCACGAAGCGCCTGGACTGGGATGCGCTGAAGAAGCGGATCAAGCAGGTGGGGATGCGCAACTCCAACATCATGGCCATCGCCCCCACGGCGACCATCGCCAACATCGTGGGTACGTCCGCCTGTATCGAGCCGACGTTCCGCAACCTGTTCGTCACCTCCAACCTCTCCGGCGAGTTCACGGTGATCAACCAGAACCTCGTCCGGGATCTGGAGGAGCTGGGCCTGTGGAGTCCGGAGATGGCCGAGATGCTCAAGGCCGTGGACGGCGACGTCAGCCGCATCGATGTCATTCCGGACAAGCTGAAGGAGAAGTACCCGGACATCTTCCAGCTGGACATGAAATGGCTCATCAAGGCCTGCGCAGTGCGGGGCAAGTGGATCGACCAGTCCCAGTCCCTGAACCTCTTCGTGGCCAACACCAGCGGCAAGCACCTCAACGAGCTGTACACCGCCGCCTGGCACATGGGCCTGAAGACCACCTATTACCTGCGCAGCCTGGGGGCCAGCCAAGTGGAGAAATCCACGGTGGACACGTCCAAGTACGGCAAGACCCACAAGCGCGACGGCAAGGTCACGGCCATTCCGTCAAACACGGTTCAGGCCTGTTCGCTGGACGATCCCGAATGTGAGGCCTGCCAGTAGGTAAATCCTCCTCTTCAAAACGGAACCCCGGAAGGCTTCTTCCGGGGTTCTGGTATTTGGGTTCTAATCTTTTTTTACTGGAACATCTTCGTGAGGTGTTCGATGAATTTCTCGCGTTGCTGCACGTCCAGGAAGCTGAACCTGTTGCCATCATTGCCATAAAGCCCTTTCAAGGCCCAGTAGCTGTTGTAGAACGTAGCGTTCGGATTCAGGGTCACCCCTTTTTCCTCGGCATAGTCCTGAACGAACTTGGTGAATTCCGGCAGGGTCAGGTTTTCCCGATCCGCCGCATACTGGTTGAAGCCTTCCGGCGTGGCGAGGCGGCCATGCAGTTCCGTCGCCAGCGCTCCCGCGTTGGCGTTTTGCTGACGGAAATTCAGCGCTTCGATGTGGCCCCGCGCCGCCTCAGGATCGTTGATCAGATCCTGGATGCTGATGTTGCCATCAATCCCGCTATTGTCGAAATTCTTGACGAGATTGTTCCAGACCTGGTAACGCTGTTGCCGGGTAAACTGGAGGTGTTCGCCCTGGGCCGCACGGGATTCGATGAAGCTGTCCAGCGCCCCGTTGAACTCGGCCAGGTTGATGGTATCCTTGAAGCCCTTCTGCCCGGCAATTTCCGTGAAGTTTTGGACCAGGTGCTGCCGGAACGCTTCGGAAGTCTCGGTATTCGCCGTTTCGCCGGCTGTTCCCGTTTCGCCTGCCGGGGTTTCCTCCGTCTGCGGCCTGAATTTGCCGACAATCCCGTCCACGTTCACCTGGCGGCCCACCTGCAACTGGGTATCCGCGTCGCCCACCTGTTCGCGCAGGGCGTTGATCACGTCATCCTGCGAAGCTTCCAGCCCGTGGTTCTTGCGGATGGCCTCGGCAATATTCCAGTAGGTATCGCCAAAACGGACGCTGTAGGTTTCCGGTTTCTTTTCGTCCGGTGTTTCCCCTTCGGGCTTTTCAGTGCCTTCAGGCTGTTCAGTCGCGGCGGGCTGCCGGCTGTCCTGCATGGTTTTGGCAATTTCGTCGCTGAGGGTGTCCACCCCGGCGCGTTCCCGGCGTTGGGTGCGCGCAGTGTCCCAGTTGCCGCTGAGGTGCTCCCCGCTCACGGCATCGGTGCTGCCCTCGCCGGTAACTTTGGGTCCAACGGTCTCCTGCAAACCCTGAAGATAATGCTGATATTGCTCCTCCAGCCTGCCTTCCTCGTTCGCCAGACGCAGATTCGAGGTCAACTGGCTCCGACCCCCAGCATTCGCCAGGAAGGTCTCAAACTCGCCGCGTCCGGTGGCGGTGATGTTGCCATCCACGGTCTTGTGGTCGTCCAGCAGGTCCATCACCATCATGGCGGTCCCCGCCTCGTGGATGCTTACGCCGTCCTGGCCATCAAAATCAAGGGCGCCGAAAACACCCGCATTCAGCTTGCCTATATCAATACCGGTGCCTGCGGAGAATTCCTGGGGCGAGATCAGGCCATCGCCATTGGTATCCGCCTGCCGGAAGTAGGCAAAAGCCGACATGGCATGGCTTCTGGGAGCTTCTCCGGCGTTTTCCGCGCCGTATTTAAGCTCGTTTTTGCGACGGTTGTCCGGAGACTGCCCCGAAAACGACTGAAAAGCCTGAGCCGCGTGCGACTCGATCTGTCCGAAATTCATCTTATAAACCCCTACTGATACCTATCCCTGATGTCACCCATTGAATTCGTTTTTATAGTCCTGGCGTTTCCTTAAAAACCAAAGAAAGACCCTATCGCCGACCCTATCGTCTTGAAAAAGCCGCCGCCACCACCGCCGCCGCTTTTCTTGGAACCGCCCTTGGCTGCCTCGGCCTCGGCTTCCGCCAGTATTTTGTCCACGCCGCCGTTTTTGACCCAGTCCGGCATCATGATCTCGGAAGTGCTGCGATACCCTGCCGTACCCGGCATATCGTTAACGTTGACGGCCTCATTGAAAAGCTCCGGACCCAGCAATTGTTGGGCACTGGCCATGCCGCCACCGACATCGATCGGAATGCCGCTGCCTTGGATCATGGCATTCACGAAGCCGAACGTATCGTTCTGCAGATTATTGAAACCATCTGCCGAAAAGGGCGATGTATTGACGGCCCCGCCACCGACGCCCAGTTCGCGCACCCAGTCCAGACTGCCGCCGCCTGCACCCATAGGGGAATACCCCTGACCATTGCCACCGGCAATTACCGCGTTAAACCAATTCATATTATGACTACCCCCTAAAACCTAACCCCGTCAAAATAATAAGAAATAACCCAAAAAAGAAACACTGTACCCGTGTATATGTATAAAGACAATCTTCATTGATTTGGTGATATTTTCTTCTCCGGATTGTTACGAAACTGTTACATTAATCGAAATATACCAGAAGCAGGTGCGTATCCGATTCGGCCCTCAGGGCGTGGTTCAGGCGGGCATCCATCATCACTCCCTGGCCTGGCTCCAGTGTCACGTTCCGGCCTGAGCCTTCCCAAACACACCGGCCTGTCACGGCAAAGAGCAGCACCGGCCTGGGTGCCCAGTGGGCCTTCAACGCCTCGCCCGCCCGCAGGACCATATGCTTGAGCTGGCGATTCCCGTCCTCAAAGAGTTTTTCAACCACCAGGCCCCGTTCCGGCATGGTGTCCGTATCCAGGCGGACAACCCGGAACTGCGGCTCCTTCCGGGAAATCTCCGGGATCGGCTCCCGTTCGGCTTTCTTCCTGATGGCCTGCATGCCGTCAATTACCGCCTGCTTGTCCTCATCCGCGAGATCCCGCTCGGCCATGGGGAAAATGCCGCCGTCCTCGCGGGCAATATGCTCTAATAGTTCCTTCGTCAGCTTTTCGGCGGTTTTCACGAATTCCGGATTGGACCGGGAATCCCCCTCCGTGGCGGGAAACAGCTTCTCCAGTTGATGAAGGAGGTTCATCAGTTCCTCGTGCTCGACCTCCATCAGTACCATCGGGTGCTGGACGCGCTCCAGCGCAGGGAACAGCACCTGCTCCTCGCAGGCGAAATGGGTGTTGAGATCGCTGTGGATCTCATCCAGCGTCGCCTTGATACGCGAACGCAAACCGGGAGACATGGGGGTTTTCGCATCAATCTCCGCCAGGTGCCGGCCCAGTTCGGCCAGCAGTTCCTCGTTGCGGCGGTGATCTTTAAGCAGCAGTTCGCAGGCTTGCAGGGAACTCATCACGCTCCTCCTCCCGGTTGATAACGTCAAAAAAGGGCGGAAAGCAGCCGCCTTCCGCCCTCGATTCTACAGGAAACACCTAGTCTTCCAAATGGCTGCGCAGCATCCAGGCGGTTTTTTCGTGGGTCTGCATCCGCCCGATGAGCAGATCCGCTGTCACCTCGTCGCCCGCCTTCTCCGCTTCGGGAAAGACCTCGCGGGCGGTCCTGATAATTGTTTCATGGCCCTTGACCAGTTCGCGGATCATGTCCTGCCAGCCGGGCACTTCTTCGGAATCCTCAATCTGGGTCAGGCGGGCAAAGGATTTGTAGCTGCCCGGGGCGTTGAAACCCAGGGCGCGGATGCGCTCGGCCACTTCGTCCGAGGCCGCCGCCAGATCGGTGTATTGATCTTCGAACAGGGCATGCAGCGGGGAAAAATACGGGCCGGTTACGTTCCAGTGGAAGTTCAGGGTCTTGAGGTACAGGGTCCAGCTGTCGGCCAGAACACGGGAAAGGCCGTCCGCAATGGTCTGGCGGGAGCTTTCCTGGATTCCGGTATCAATCTGCATCCGGGCCGGGGTTTTCACGGTTGCGCTCATAGGGGTACTCCTTCTGGCTGATTGTATGCGGGTTTGCTTGTGTTACCGTCATGGGTGGTAACGGTAGCAGGCGGAACACACCAAAAAATTCCTGATTAATTCTAATTTTAGAATGATTCTAATTATTTGTCAAGTTTCCGATCATGGCTGCTCTCCGGACTAACCGGACAAATTCTGGCGATAGCGGCATTTTTATAAAACCGGACGCATCCTCCTTTTTAATTGACTTTTTCAAAATCTGGAATTATTCTAAAATTATTATGGCTGTCGATGAAAAACACGCTGTCTGTCCCTCCACGGGCGAGATCGAAAACGCCCTGAAAGGCGTGGGAATTCGTCCCACTGCCCAGCGGCTGGCGATTTGCCGCTATGCGCTGTGCGAGGCGGACCATCCCACCGCCGACGACGTGATGTCCTGGGCGACGGCGAACTTTCCCAAAGTCAGCCTGGCGACGGTCTACAACACCCTTAATATTTTGGTGGAAGCCGGGCTGTTGCGCGAGTTCAAATTCCCCCACTCCGGCAAGGTCGTTTACGACCGAAACGTCTCGCAGCACTTTCACCTCCTCGACGAGGACTCCGGCGAACTCATCGACCTGGACCCGGCGGACGTGGACGTGGACATGCGCCTTCGCCTCAAGCGCCGCTACGCCGTCCGCGACGTGGACGTCCTCTTCTACGGCACTCGCAAGGGCTGACACTTTGCATGAAGGGCAAGGACAAAGTGGCGGGCATGGCAGGGAACAGGCTAGGAAAGCAGCAAATCCACCAGGCGGTCGCTGATGGGGTGGCCGGAGGTTTCCTCGTCGAGGATGAAGACGGGGGTGGGGTTGCCCTCGAAGAAGACGTGTTCGCCGTCCGGGGTCCGGCGCATGTCAATGCCGCAGAACACCAGTTCCAGCAGCCGGGTGATTTCGATGCAGCGCTTTTTGACATCATCGGGTAATTCAACGGCCACACGGGGAGCGCCGGCATCATCCCGGAAATCCAGGGCATCGGTCCGAATCTCCATGGCGAACACCTCCTCGCCGATGACGTAAATGCGCAGATCGCGTCCGGGGATCATCTCCTGCATCTTCACCGGCATCAGCGAGAGGCGGCTCAGGGATTCGTCCGTCAGGTGCGCCGGGGTGACGCGTTCCGTGCTGGCCCAGCCGAACACCGGCTTGATGATAGCCTCGCCGTTCATCTTTTCATAGAATGCCCGTGCGTCATCCGGGTTGTTGGTGATGAGTGTCTCCGGCACCCGGTATCCCGCCGATTTAAGCCGCTGAAGCAGGAAGCCTTTTTTACGGTGCAATTCCGTGGCCTCGTGGGTATTGACCCACCGGCATTTCAGCGAGGCGAAAAACGTGTTGATGGCGGATTCGAGGTTCCGATAGACAAGCCGGTGGGTCAGGGGGTCCTGCTCCTCTTCTGGGACGCGGACGCCATCGGACCATCGCCGGAACACGCTGCGAATCTCGCCCAGCGGGATGACGGGATCGTAGGGCGTCTGCTGGAAGGTGCCGTTGAGGGGGTCTTCAATATCGTAGGACAGCCGGATCTCGTAGGGGTAGCGGGTGGTTTCGAAAAAATACGCGGGTACGCCCCGCGCTTCCACTTTCTGCTTGACGTAGGCCGAGGTGAGATCGTCTTCCTTGCCGATGATGAGGACTGTCATGGCTTCCATTTTACCCGGATTTCCCCGGACGGTTCCTTAATAAACGGAAAATTCCGGACGGGGACGGTCCGGAATTCTCCAACTGAGAGTATCTGAATCTGGAAGCTCTAGAAGCCCTGCCGGGTCTGCAGCAACTGCATGATGATCTGCAGGAACTGGGTCATCAGCTGGATGATTTGCTGCTGGGGGTTCCCCTGGCCGGGACCACCGGGGCCGCCGATGGGAGGCGTGCCGCCATCCTCGGCGTCAGACGGCGCCTTTAGCGTCTGGATCGGGCCGGGGCTGGGCGGGTTGATTGGCGGATAACCGCCAATGGGCGGTGGCTGAATGGGAGGAACACCGCCATCTTCCGCATCGGACGGTGCCTTCAGCGTCTGGATGGGACCGGGACCGGGTTGCGGATAGATGGGGGGAGCGCCGCCGTCTTCCGCGTCGGAGGGCGCTTTCAGCGTCTGGATGGGGCCGGGGCCGGGCTGCGGATAGCCGCCGATTGGCGGCGGCTGGATCGGCGGGAGACCGCCGTCTTCGGCGTCGGACGGAAACTTCTGGGTGACTGCGAAAGGTGGCGGCTGAATGGGGGGAGCGCCACCGTCTTCGGCGTCGGAGGGTGCCTTCAGTGTCTGGAACTGTCCACCGCCAGGGCTGTTGTAGCTGAACTGGGCGTTGGGCTGCGACGCGGGAAATCCTAGCATATAGCGATTGTCGATCGGCATGGGTGCTCTCTCTCTTCGGCTCGAATGGACATGTCATGAAATAAAAATATCTATAAAAATAAAAACAATATTAAGATTTGAATTGCCCCATGAGGAGGTAGGCTGATCGATTTGCTTGATGTTTCTTAATGAAACGCCCTGCTAGAATAGCGGTATTCGTTGAGATCCGATGTGAGCGATGTTTCTGATTCTGGGCGGTTCCAACAGCATCACCAACCGCATTTACGCCAAGCTCAAAGTTCGCGGGCAGCGGGTGGCGTTCTGGGATGCCAAAAGCTTTCCCGCCGGTTCCCGGCTGGCGGGGGACGAAAGTACGCCCGCGCAGGGTTACTGGGCGCTGGATTCCCATTCCCGCCGGCGGGTGCCTCTGGCGGAGATCGAGGGTGCCTACTGGTGGTTTTACGACGGTATTACCATGCCCGCGGCGGGAATGCAGTCGGACGATCCGGGCCGCTATTACACTGAGCTGGAATCCTGTCTGCTGAACTTCCTTCACAACCTGGACTGCTTCTGGATCAACCCGCCGCGAACCGTCTTCGAGCACCGGTTCAAGGGAGAGCATCTGGCCCTGGCCCGGCGGCTGGGTTTTACAATCCCGGATACCCTCATTGCCAATGACCCGGATGCCATCCGGGCGTTTTTCGATCGTCATGACGGCGACATCATTTTCAAGAGCGTCTCTTCCACCGGCGTGCCGGAGAAAATGGAGCCGGAGTATCTCGACTCGGACGATCTGCTGATCCCGCAGATGTACCAGCAATTCATTCCCGGTACCGATGTTCGGGTGCATCTGGTCAACGACGAGATTTTCGCCACGGAAGTGCATAGCGACCACTGGGTCTCCAAGCGCGATATCCTTGATCCGAAGCCTCTCGTCATTCCCGATGACGTTGCCGAAAAGTGCATCGCCCTTCGCAAGGCGCTGGGACTGGTGCTCGCCGGCATCGACTTCCGGAAAACGCTGGAGGGACGGTATTATTTTCTGGAGGCCAATCCCAGCCCACAGTTCCAGACCTATGAGGACCGCGCCCGCCAGCCCATCAGCGACTGCCTGGTGGATGCCCTCATCGCTGGAGGCCGGTCCCGATGATCCTGGTGATGGGCCACGTGGACGAACATTCGTCCAGAGTCATCGATCACCTGAAGGCGGCGGGGGAGGAGGTCCGCGTCTGGTACACCCGTGAATTCCCCGTGAAATCCCAATTCGCCGTTTCCGTCGATCAGTCGCCGGAGGGCGTGATCGTTCTTGACGGCGAACGGATTCCCCTGTCCCGGCTCCGATCCGTTTACTGGTATTATTACCACGGCGTTGCCCAGGAACCGATCCATCCCCACGGCCCGGCGGCGGAGATCGGCCTGCTGAATTTCTTCCGCTGCACCGGCTGCCTGTGGGTGAATTCGCCCCAGGCCGTTGCATGGCACCGGTTGAAGATCAACCAGTTGAAGGCGCTGAAAGCCGCGGGCATCCGCGTGCCGGAGACGCTGGTGACCAATGACGTCGAAGCTCTCCGGGCGTTTTTCGATCGCCACGACGGAAAAATCGTCTGCAAGAACTTCACCCATATCGGCATCCCCCAAATCGTCACCGCCGAAGACATGGCGCTCCTGGAGAAACAGCCGTCGCTGCAGCCGGCGGTTTATCAGGAGTTTGTCGCCGGGCGAGACATCCGGGTGCATGCGGTGGGCGATGAACTGTTCCCCACGGAAATCATCACGGAAGACTGGACCTTCGTTCTGGATCGCAACCTTGAACTGAAGCGGACCGATTTGCCGGAAGACGTGTCGGATCAGTGCCGCCTGATTCTTTCAACGCTTGGGTTAATTCTTTCGGGCATTGACTTTCGCCGGACCGAGGCGGGAGAATACATCTGTTTTGAAGCCAACCCCAGCCCCCAGTTCGGGGTCTACGAGGAGGCGTGTGGTTATCCTGTCAGCAAGGCGCTGGCCCAACGGTTGATTCGGGGGAATGAACGATGAGGCGACAAGCAAGGGTACTTCCGGGGTTTCTTCTGGGATTGGCGGTCATGTCGGGCTGTGCCGCCGAAATGCCGGGGGGCGCAGATGAGCCGTTGCCGGAGCCGCCACGGGGTTACCGGTGCGAGGAGGGTTTTCGTTTTGTAATTCAGCCGGCGGGGGATCTGGTCCGTCTGACCACGCCGGAGGAAGAGGCGATTAATCTGACCCGGACGGAATCGGCTTCCGGTAAAAGGTATGCGGATGACCGGGCTGTTTTCCGGCGGCAGGGGCGGCAGGTTCTGCTGGAGATCGACGGGCAGGTTTATCGGGACTGCAAGCCGCTGACGTCTGATGAACCCTATGAATTTTCGGCCAGCGGTTTTGAGCCGGGCTGGACCCTGGCCATCGATCACCAGGACCGGATGGTGTTTGTGGGTGACTACGGCGATTTCGAGATCACGGCCCCGACCCCTGAACCGGAATGGGAGAAGGATGCCCGTGCGCTGGTCTACCGGACGAAAGTTGGGGATGATGAACTGACGGTGTCTGTTCGGGACGAGGTCTGCTATGAGGCCAGCGGATACCCCGCCCCTTCCACGGTGACGGTTCGCCTGAACGACCGCGAATACGGCGGATGCGGAACCGATCGGCCTGAATGGCCGGAAAAATAACCTGATCAGTGGAAATCTACCATTCCAGCAGGGCGGTTCCCCAGGAGAGTCCGCCGCCGAAGCCGCACAGGGCCACGCGGGCGCCGGGAAAGAGCCGCCCCTCGTCAAAAGCTTTTTTCAGGGTGATGGGAATGGAGGCGGCGGCGGTGTTGCCATAGTGCTGCACGGTGGTGACGGTTTTTTCCATGGGCAGTTCCAGTTGCTCCATGATCTGCTCGATCATCCGCAGGTTGGCCTGGTGCAGGATCACGAGATCGAGATCCCGGACGGATATGCCGTGACGCTCCGCCAGTTGCCGGATAGCCGGGGCTACCAGGGTGGTGGCGAACTCCCATACCTTGCGCCCGTCCATGGTGAACTTGTTCAGATTCTGTTCCAGCACGGACTGGTTGACCGGCTGGCGGCTGCCCCCGGCGGGAATCCCGATGAGACTGCTGCCCCGTCCGTCGCTTCCCAGGCGGAAACGGATATGCCCCTTCCTGTGTTCAGAGTGTGACAGCAGCACGGCGCCGGCGCCGTCGCCAAAAAACACGCAGGTTTTTCGATCCTGCCAGTTCAGGATCTTGGAATAGGTTTCGGCGCCGATGACCATGACGTTGCGGTACTGCTCCGGCTCGGAGAGCATCATCCCCTGCCCCGTGTGCATGGCGAAGACGAATCCCGCGCAGACGGAGTTGACGTCAAAGGCCGGGCAGTGGGTGGCGGAGATGCCCAGTTTCTCCTGAACGAGGCAGGCGACCGCGGGCTGGATCTGGTCCGGCGAGGAGGTGGCCACGATGATGAGATCCAGTTCCTCCGCATTGATTCCGGCATTCTCCAGACAGTTTTCAGCCGCTTTCAGGGCAAGATCGCTGGTAGCCATTTCCGGTGACGAGATCCGGCGCTCCAGAATCCCGGTTTTCTGGGTGATCCACCGATCCGATGTGTCGATTGCACTGGCAATCTGATGGTTGTTGACCCGGTTTTCCGGGATGTACGCGCCGAGTCCTCGAATCCAGATTCCCATGACGATCTCCCCACTTGTTACTGACGACGGTAAAAGTGAAACACCGGACTGCCTGTTTATTGGAGCTTAGTGTCTTTAATACACTTTTAAAAGGCAGTATACAGGACGGCTGTGAAAGATCAATGACAAACCTGGTGGAGTGACAGATTGTCATTCGAATGTCATTCAACCGCCACGCGGCTTTCAAAAACGGGGCGTAGGATGGAAGTGCAGGCGCAAAGAGAGTTGAGGATTCGCGATGATACATCTTCCCGTATCCATAGGCCCGGAAGGCGGGTATTCAGAGGCTGTTCCGCTGCATCCGCCCGTGACCGCCGTCTCCCGAATCCTGATTGTTTCTGATGCCTGGGAACCCCAGGTCAACGGGGTGGTCACCACCCTGAAATCCCTGGTCCGCTACCTGCGGCGTCAGCATACGGTGGAGCTGCTCACCCCGGACCAGTTCGGACAGATTCCCACGTTCTATCCGCATCTTCATCTGGCCGTGCCATACGGCGTGGAGGCCCGGATTGCGTCCTTCCGCCCCGACCGGATCTTTATCGCCACCGAGGGGCCGCTGGGCCTGGCAGCACGCTGGTATTGCGTGCGCGAGGGGATTCCTTTCGTCACTTCGTACACCACCCGCTGGCCGGAATATTTTCATGCCCACCTGAAGTTCCCGCCGGTTTCGCTGGGTTATCGCTACATGCGCTGGTTTCACGCCGCATCCCAGGCAACCATGGTGGCGACCCCCTCGTTGCGAGACGAATTATCCTCGCGGGGATTCGGGAACCTGGTTCTGTGGAGCCGCGGGGTGGATCTGGACCGGTTTCGCCCCCTGCCCGCCGATGAGAAAAACCGTCTTTTCCCGGCATTGCCCCGCCCGTTTTACCTTTATGTGGGCCGGGTTTCCCAGGAAAAAAACCTGGATGCCTTTCTCTCCCTTGACTTGCCCGGAACGAAAATCGTGGTGGGGGATGGTCCCTACCGCGAGGAGTTGATGCGCCGCTACCCCGGCGCCGTCTTCACCGGTTCGCGCAGGGGAGCCGAACTGGCCCTGACCTACGCCAGTTGCGATGTATTTGTCTTCCCCAGCGTGACGGACACCTTTGGCCTCGTGATGCTGGAGGCGCTGGCCTCCGGCCTGCCGGTGGCGGCCTTTGACGTGACCGGCCCGCGGGATGTCATCCGTCCCGATGCGGGCGTGGGCTTCCTGGCGCCGCCGGGCGCCGATCTTCGCATACAGGCGCTGCAAGCCTGGGACGCCGTTCGCAACGACCCTTCCCTTTCCGCCGCATGCCGCCGGTATGCGGCGGATTTTTCCTGGGACGCGGGGGTTTCCCGTCTCCTGGAGCATCTGCCGCTGATTGAATGGGAGGCGGATACGATCCCCCTGTCCTGCCTGGAGCGTACTGCCTGACCCCGGCAGATTCCCCGCCTCGGACGGGCATGGAAAAACGGCACCGCCATGAGTCGGATCGGACGGTGTGTTTCCGGTTGCCCGTGCGTTTTGCGAAGGATAGATGATATTATTAGAGAACGTAACGAAACTAAGGTTGCCTTAATGAGCAAAGGCTCGGAATTCGGCAGAAAAGCAATCCCCTGGATGTATTCCGGTATTGGAAGCCGTCTGGCCATTGCCGTAATGAAGTTGTTGCCCATTCACAAGCGTCTTTCCGAACTGGAGATCCGTAATCTTCAGGACTACTTCAACAGCGATTTCGTCAGCCCCGAATGCCGGCGGCAACTGAACCGCTTCCAGGCCTTCTGGCTGTCGTACATCAATGCGATCCACCGGATTGGCCAGATCAGCCGCAAGGCCCGGCAGGACTATTACGCCCTGATCCGGCGCGGATGCTTTGCGGCGGAGCGCCTGCCCGTGCTGGACAAGCCGGTTCACCCGGACAGCCGCCATCTGCCTCTGCTGATCGTTCCAGGCCTCAATACGCCGCCGGTGTTTTTCCGGGAGATGCACGAGTATTTCACAGGCCAGGGCTACAATGTTTCCGTCCTGACCTTGCCGGATCGCGGTTTCGCGGATATCGCGACATCCGCCGAGGCGCTCCGGGAGGAGATCTCCCGGATTCACGGTGTTTGCAACACCCAGGAGGTCAACGTGGTCGGCCACTGCCTCGGCGGGATTGTCGGCCAGTACTACCTTGAATCCACCCCGGAGAAGCCCGGCGTCTCCCGGCTGATTTCGCTGGGGACCGGATTCCTCGGTGCGGAAGGCGTCCACCAACTCAAGCGGCTGTGGATGGATCGAAATCCAGAAAAGCCGGTTCCCCAGGTCTTCGACCAGCTGATCCAGTGGAATATCAACGTGGCCCGGCGTTCCACGGAAGTGGCCTACCACAGCATCATCACCATCTGGGATTTCATGGTGCATTTCCGCAAGGGTCTTCTCGATATCAGCAATGGCGGCATGGTGACCAACCTGGTTCTTGATGATCCGTCCATTGATCACCTGACCCTGGCCCTGAACCGGCGCGTGTTCGAGAAGATCGACACCATTCTCTCCGCCCCGCCCCAGGTTTTGCAAAAGGTATCCTGACGGAAATTTCGGCTATTTGCTGATCTTCGTAAACTTCGACCCCTCAAGGGACAGATCGTACATCAGTCCCCGGTGGCCGATGACGAACCCGACCACGGGTTGGTTCAGGGTCTTGGAACTGATGCTGCCTTCGGCACCGACTTTGACCAGCGCGACGGAGGCGTCCACACCGACCTCCCAGCCTTGGCTGTCCTGGAATTTCCGCAAGGCGGCATCCTCAAGAAAGACAATGATCAGGGATTTCCGCTGGGCGCCGAGCTGAAAGCCCCAGGAGGCGGAAACGATATTGTAATAGTCCACGGTCTGGCCGTTGATCCGCAAGGCGCCCTCGCCGTACTCACCGCCAAAGCCCAGACCCGCCTTATAGACCCTCGGCATGACCAACACGCCCTTTGCCCGGCTCAGTACCTCGTCGGCGCCGGTAACCGTATCCCGGAACTGCTCCAGGGTTTCGTCCACACGCGCATCGATGACGCGGGCCGAGGCCGCATCACTGAGACCGGAGGTGAGGCCCGTCATAAAAACCGTCAATAATGCAATCAGCACCACTTTGACACCGTAGTGAAAATTCATTCAAACTCTCCTTCTGCTGCCACGTCTGGGGGTATTTTACCGGAGAACCCCGGCTGTTTGAATAGACCACCCCGTGGAAAACACCCTGGCCAGAAGGCTGGTGCCGCCGGGGCAATTCCGTGTGTTGACCGTTTTTTCATGAATAATTAACCGTACAAGTGGGACCATCAGGGGATAACTGCATGCGAATTTTTGCCGGGTATGGATTGCAGCCCGAACCGGGAGCCTTGGGAGACCGGCGGCCCGTGTTCCGTGGCCAGCGGGTGGAACATAACGACGTGTTTGTCCGCTTTGCGGGCGATGCGGGTAAAAAGCCCGTTCCTGAAACCCTGCGCCTGAATGACAAGGGCCGTTTCATCACCCCCTCCCACATGCAATACCACCACCAGTGGCTGTGGGATGCCGGGTTCCACGCCATCATCCTGGCGCAGTATGATACGGATCTGGCGAAACGGGAGATTAACACCCTCTTGGAAGGCCAGTGGGACAACGGTTTTATTGCCCACATCCAGTTCAACCCGGATGTCACCGCCGTCTACCGGCCCAATGCCGAGGATTGGGCTACGGGGCAGGCAACCTCCGGCATCACCCAGCCGCCGCTCATCGCTACGGCTGTCAGGGAGGTTTTCGAAAAGACCGGCGACAGGGCGTGGCTGGCACAGGTTTACCCCGCGGTGCTCAAGTACCACGAATGGATGAAGGCGGAGCGGGACCCGGAAAACACCGGGCTGGTGTCTATTCTGCACGCCTGGGAATCCGGCATGGACAACTCTCCCATTTTTGACGGCTTGCGGGAGAAGCTGCTGAAGGAGCGCTATGGGGATGTTGAGGTGCCGGTTCGCGTGGACACCCAGAACATTAACCAGGATGAGCGTCCCAAAGACGATGATTACAAGGTTTACTGGGGCCTGATCCGGGACTTCCAGGACGTGGGCTGGAACCAGAAAAAGATGGTGGAGATTTCCCCCTTCCGGGTGGCCGATCCCCTGTTCAATACGATCTGGGTGAAGAATAACGAGGACCTGGCCGCACTGGCCGAGGCCCTGGGCCGGAAAAAGGACGCTCTAAGGCTGCGAGGCTGGGCCAATCAGACCCGAAAAGCCGTTCGCCGGGAACTGTGGTCCCGCAAGGACAATTTCTTTTACGCCAAAGATCAGGTCAGCGGTGATCGGATTCCCGTGAAGACCATCAGCGGCCTGCTACCGCTTTACGCGGCCATTCCCACGAAGAACATGGCCCGCAGGCTGCTGGCGCATATTAAAAATCCTGAGGAATTCGGCGGCGGAGCGGGCATTCCCAGCACGGCCTTCAATGAGCCGTCTTTCGACGAGAAACGCTACTGGCGCGGGCCGGTCTGGGTAAACATCCACTGGTTCCTGATCCAGGGGCTGCGCAACTACGGCTTTAACGAAGAAGCCGGCGATCTGACCGCCAGAACAAAGCGTCTCACGAAAAATGCGGGTTTCCAGGAGTACTATCACCCCTTCACCGGGGCCGGGCTGGGTGCGAAGGATTTCTCATGGAGCAACCTGTCCGAAATTCTCTGATGTTTGGGTTAAAGTTGAACTGTTTTCGAACGTCCAGGAGATAAACCCGTGAAACCCTTTATTGTATGCGTGGCCGGTCTGTTGTTTGTTTGCCTGCTGGCTTCTTGCGCGTCGCGCGTCGCGGAGGGAGACGATCCCGTCCGGCCCGGCCTGCGGGATGACGTGCAGGCCCTGCGTCCCTTCGTGGAAAAGATTTCCGTCACGGTGCATTACGATCCCAACATCCTGCCCATGATGGCCACGCCTTACGGGCCGCTGGATCTCCAGGTGACGAAGCCGGTCAGCTTCGAGGAAAGTTCCTACCTGAAGAACTATTATCTCGGTGGGGTGGGCGCTGCGTTCGGCCTGAGCCGGGGCGAAACCATCGAACTGGTGGGTGGCCCCCTCTGCGGTCCCGTCTGCACTGAGGGCTACCGGGAGCGACTGGTTGCCCGTCTTGATGATCTGGAAAGCCTCGTGACGTCATTTCGCCGGGAGGAAAACCTTCGGGTTTACGCCCTGGCCCGCTCCACCGCGCCGGTGATCCGCATCAACAACCTGTTTTACACCCAGGATAACGCCGTTGAGCATATCCCTTACGGCGAGGCCGGGCTGGTGCCTTCCCCCAAAACCCGCAGGTGGGAGAGCCTGGAAGCCTACATGGAGGCCAACGGCCTGGACCCGGCGTTCATGGTGGACTTTCTCCACCGCTTCACCGATACGGGCATTGCCGCCATTGTCCGGGACGATGCCTGGACGTGGGTGGTTCTCTACGGCATCAGCGACAATGAAGCCGGGCTGATCTTCGTGGACGAAGGTGCCGATCCGCCCGAACCCAGGCAGAAGCTCCTCAACGGCAAGGAGTTCATCAACCTCGAACCGATCCGCGACGGCATCTGGTTCTACGAGACCAGCTAGGGTCCGGAAGCACTAAGAAACTGCCGGTTCCGGAGCGAGGGATTCACCAACCTTCTCAAGGGTCTCTCTTGCGTTATCGGCCAGTTTCGTAGTGATGGCTTTCTGGCGCCTTCCACCGCCACCAGTGATAATGGAGGTGTGCCTGGGAAACTGAAAGCTTTCTTTGAGGACAAGCAACATTGTACGGATAAAGTCTTCGGCAGGACTGTCTGTCCGTATAAGTTCGACAATCCGGGTCTCCGGTTCTGTTTTTTTCGGCTTTCGGGAGCCGAACGAAGGCTTCTGAGTTGTTGTAAAACCGGGACGAATAAAGGGGGTTGTGGCATTGGGAATCATCAAGATTTCCTTTTATGTATTGTTACCTACTGTAGTAAGTAATAAAAGCATTTCATTGAAAAAATTGCGCATTTTTTTGCAAATGTAATCACAAAGTCATCAGGCTACAGAAAAGCCTTCGGGCATGGAGACCGAAGGCGGAAGAAAGGTTGTTGATTGTCGTGTTTTTCTAGTGGTGAAATTCGCGTGAGAAGGTTGGAAAAACGGGAAGGAGAATCCATCGATTGGTTCTGTTGATTCTATTTTTTATCCTATCTGACAAGGTGGCCGGGTGGACCCCTCTTTTGACGTTTTTGCAATGATACTTTCGGCTAGCTTGCACTGTTTGACTGAGCGTTCTCAAAGAGGCAATCCGCTGGCGTGTCCGGTGTTTTTCGGGTATCACTGTCTGGTATGACGATTCTGCTCAAGGACAACCGGGGAGCATCCGATGACTCCGGGAACAATTGAAAATCCGGCTATTCTGAGGCTGCAGGCGGAGTTGGCGGCTCCGCCCGAATTGCGTTTCTCCCGCTCAGACCGCCAGACGAACCCGTTTGCGGTTGTTCATTCCGTTGCTCCTGTGCGGGCAAAATCTTCCCGGTCCGGAGTCGGAAGGGTCGGTCTTGCGTCACTGGCCGTGCTGGTCCTGCTGGTTCTGGTGGCGAGCCAGACCGGATTGGTCCAGAGGGCGTGGGCTTTCTGGAACCCCGGAACCGACGTCCCCGTCGTCATTACCCCGCTGGAGTATGACCGGATCTCTTCGGCTTACGGCCCACGAAACGGGCGCCAGCATCGGGGGATCGATTTTGCCGCCGCATCGGGAACCCCCGTGCGGGCCACGCAGGGCGGCAAAATTTTATATGCCGGCTGGCGGGGCGGATATGGCCAGCTTGTCGAGATGGAACATCCCGGCGGCGTGCTGACGCGCTATGCCCACTGCTCGAAAATCCTGGTGAAGGAGGGTATGACCGTGAACCAGGGGGATGTTCTCGGTGAGGTCGGCTCTACGGGGCGTTCCACCGGCCCGCATCTGCACTTCGAGGTCCTGGAGCAGGGCCGCTTCGTCAACCCGGCCACGTATCTGGCTCTTGATAAGAAATAGTTTTCCCTGCGGATTACTTTCGATGATCCGGGTGTTTCAGGTCGAAGAGCAGGAAATCCGCCCCGCCGTCGGCGCCGGACAGTTCCATGCGCCCCTCGGTGATGCCGATGCCGTCGCCTTCTTTCAGCGTCACCTCGTTGATTCTTAGCCCTCCCCGGACGATCTGAATCCAGAGGCTGCGCCCTTCCCGGATCTCATGGGCCAGGGTGCTGCCCTCGGCCAGCACGGACCGGTAGATGTCAGCGTCCTGGTGAATTACCGCGCTGCCGTCGCGGCCCTCGCGGGAAGCCACCAGCCGCAGGCAGTTTTCCAGTTCCGTTTCGTCGAAGTGCTTCTGTTCGTAGCCGGGGGGCAGGCCCTTGCGTTCGGGGAAGATCCAGACCTGGATAATCCGGGCGGGTTCCGTGTCCGAGGGGTTGAATTCGCTGTGGGTAACGCCCAGTCCGGCGCTCATCCGCTGGATGTCCCCGGGGCGGATGACGGAGCCGTTGCCCATGCTGTCGCGGTGTTCCAGCGCCCCGGAAATGACGAAGGTGACAATCTCCATGTCGTTGTGGGGATGGGTGCCGAAACCGGAGGCCGGTCGGAGGATGTCGTCGTTGATCACGCGCAGATCGCTGAAGCCCTTGTGTTCAGGAGCGTAATAATCGCCGAAGGAAAAGACGTGGCGGCTCTCCAGCCAGTCAATCCGGGTTTGGCCCTGTTCCTCCCGCCTGCGAAGTTGAAGCATGGCTTCCGTATCCTTTCATTTCATTGGGTTGTAAGGGGGTTAATGGGCGCCAAGGGTGGTGCGTGCCGTATGGCCCCGGCGTCCGGGGGCGGATTCGATCATGGCGTCCACGGACGCGGCGCCGCCGCCCATGATAATCAGGCCCAGGGCCATGGCCGCCAGCGCCAGCGGGTATTCCATGCCCTGCGGGGCGAAAAAGGCTCCCCAGTGGACCTGGACGATGGCCACCAGCATGACGATGAACAGGCTCAGTCCGCCGAGCCGGGTCAGCAAACCCAGCAGAACCAGCAGGCCACCGAAAAATTCGCCCGCCCCGGCCATCACGGCCATCACCATGCCGGGTTCCAGGCCCATCGCCGCGAACCCCTGGGCGGTGGCTTCGAGTCCGCGGCCCCCGAACCAGCCGAAGAGTTTCTGGCCGCCGTGGGCCATGAAGATAATCCCCAGTACCAGGCGAACGGGGAGCGTCCCCCAGAGATCGGACCGGGTCCGGACCAGTTTTCGAAGCATGATGACCATCCTTTCCGAGGCGGTTCTTTCCGCTTTCGTTCTCTTTATTGCTATAATAACCCTGGCGGTTAAAATAACCAGTACCTACTTTTTCGTCATATACAGACTTTTTGGTAAGTATTGGCAGCATAGGGTGGATTTGCCCATGAAAGAACCCGCTACCTGTCCGGTGGAGACCACCCTGGCCGTTCTCGGCGGGCGGTGGAAGGTCCTGATTCTCCGGGAACTGCTTTCGGGCACCCGGCGCTATAACGAGCTTCACCGGTCACTCGACGGCATTACCCAGAAGATGCTGACCCAACAGTTGCGGGAACTGGAGCGCCATGGCATCGTGAGCCGGACGGTTTATCCGCAGGTTCCGCCGCGGGTTGAGTATGCTCTGACCCCGGTGGGCGAAACCCTGAAGCCGGTTCTGGACGCCATGCACGCCTGGGGCGTGCGGCACATGCAGGATCACCGGCCCTAGCGGGCAAAATCACCCCGCAGCGACCGAAGGGCGTATTTTTCGGCTTCAATCTCCTTTTGGCTTCGGATTCCCACCATCTTCAGGGGCTTTTTCGTAAAGAACAGTGGCAAGGCCAGGCCGGAGAGCAGGAACCACCGCCTGTTCGAAAACAGGCCCATTCCGAGGCCCAGCAGGGAAAGCATGATGGCGTTGGTGCGTGCCGTCTTTTCCGCATTCCACTCTTTTTCCAATTTTTCCAGCCGTTCGCCGATTTCCTCTTCCGGCTTCGTTGAATAGCTGGCGATGGTTTCGCGGATTTTCTCGTCGATCCGCGCAACATCGGATTTCTTGTGGCCGTTGGTGATTGTCCTGTTCAGGATTTGATCCCGGATACGTCCGGCCAGACCGTTTCCTGTTGCCGTTTCTTCCTTCTTGCTTTTCAGACCGAGCATAAGCGTTCTCCTCCGTTGCCTGTAATTTGGCTGGCCCCAGTCTAGAATTCCGGCCAGCCCCAATCAATCGGTAGGCCGTGTAAGAGATGCATTGACCGGTTGACGGATAGGCAGGCAGAGAGACGAGTTAGAGACGGGTTTATGTTGCGTCTTCCGGCCCGGTGATTTCGTCCAGTGTGTGTCCCGTTTTTACGGAGGCGTCTTTTTCCGTGATGTCCTTCTGCCGGGCTTCGGGGTCCTCGTGCTTGATGAGCAGCCAGGATTTGTCCCCTTTGCCCTTCATGCGGACCAGGGTGAATTCTCCCCGGAGTTTCTCGCCGTCGAGGATTATGGTCAGCTTGCCCCGTCGCAGCCCCTGCCGGATGAGTTGCTGATTTTTCCCGCAATCGGCGTTCGGATCGGCGTAATACGTTCCCATATCCCAGACCATGACCGTTCCTGCCCCATAGTTGCCTTCGGGGATGGTGCCTTCGAAGTCCATGTAATCCAGCGGATGATCCTCCACCTGTATGGCCAGCCGCTTCTCCTGCGGGTTGAGGGAGGGGCCTTTCGGCACGGCCCAGCTTTTCAGGGTGCCGTCCAGCTCCAGGCGGAAGTCGTAATGGAGCTGTGAGGCGGCGTGTTTCTGGACCACGAACCGCAGGTGGCCGGTGGCGGTTTCCACGCTTTTCCCCGCGGGTTCCGGCGTGTCTTTGAACCGCCGTTTTTCCCGGTATCCGGCCAGTTGATCCGTTGTGTCCATCGGTTTCTCCATCAGCCTGCGATCCCACCCTGCCATCCATTATGAGAGGGCGTTGCCATTTTTGAATTGCACAGTTGTCGGGTGATCCCGCTCACCAGGTTATCCGCCATAGAAAGGAAGCTAATTGCGGGATGAAGCCCCGGCCTCGTAAGATACCTGAGATTCCAAAGCTGTCGAATTGCGATCAAACGAGAGAGGAGATGCCAATGAAGGCTTTTATGGGTCTTTTGTCCGTGGTCCTGGTGGTGGTTGGCGTGGTGGCCGTGGTTTACCTCGTGATGGAAAACCGCCAGGAACCGGCCCCCAATTACCAGATTGAAATGCCTGACATGGAGCAGCCTGATATGCAGTCTCCCGGCATGACGGAGCCTGTGAACCCGGACCCTACCCAGCCCGCGACACCGGGACCCGCGGGAGGCGAGTAGCCGGGGTTCCGGAAGGTAAACCGAATCCCCGTGCGTAATGCACGGGGATGAGGGATGCCGTCAGCCGACGGTTGAGGCAAGGAGCCAGGGGGCGGGGTCGCCTGCCCTGGCCCGGAAGCCGTCCGGGCCATATCCGGCTTGGGCCAGTTCCTCGCGGTAGTCCTGGGGATTTTCCGCCGCCTGGATCATAATGCCGGATACGGCTTCCATGGCCGCTTCCCAGACATGCTGCATTTCCGGCGTCCACTCGCCTTCGGCGGAGAGGTGCTCACCCAGCACCGCCACGAGGTTTTCGCCCACGGCAGGGTAGTGGCCGCTTTCCGTTTTGTAGGCCAGATGCCGGATGCCCATGGCGTGCAGGTAGGGCATCATCTGCTCCGGCTGGGTCAGGGAGGCGATGATGGCGCCGACGGAGGCCATCAGTTTCTTGTGCTGTTCCTCCGGCGGGGTGTGGAACAGGGGCCGCACCTGCGGGTATTTGTCGAACAACCGCTCGTAAAAGCGCAGGCCAAGATGGCGCAGGCCGCCGTTCTCTTTTTGCGCCCGTTCAAAGGTCTGTTTCAGCAGCGCCACGTCAATTGTCATCAGGGATTCTCCTTATCTGTCTTGCCAGTCGCTTCTGATCCCAGATTACGATAATCCCTTGACTAAAGTCAAGGGCGGATTTCAGGATACCTCAATATCGGCGAGTTGCCCCAGGGTGTCGCGGTCCAGCAGGCGGATGGCGTTGCCGTCCACCCGGATGAGGCCGTCATCGGACAGTTTTCTGAAGGTGCGCGAGAGGGTTTCCGGAATGGTGCCGAGGATGGCGGAGAGGGTTTTCTTCTGCACCCGGATGAGTGCCTTGTCCGGCGAGTTCTCGCTGACCGAGAGCAGGTAGCGGGCCAGACGCGATTCCACGTTGCGCAGGGAGAGGTCCTCGATGATATGGCTGAATTGGTGCAGCCGCCGGGCGAAAACGGACAGCATGTGCAGGCCGACATCCGGCGATTCATGTACCAGCGCCCGGAATTCCTCGCCGTGGATCGCAAGCAGCTCGCAGTCCTTCAGGCAAACGGCGCTGGCGGGATAGACGGGGATGCCGCTGAAAATGGGAACCTCCGCGAAAATCTCCCCGGTGCCGAAGAGGTGCAGGATGAACTCCTTGCCTTCGCGCGAGAGCTTGTAGATTTTTACCTGGCCGGACAGGACGATGTAGAAGACCATGGCCGCGTCTCCCTCCTGAAAGATCATCTCGTCGGCGGCGTGGCGGCGAATGGCGCAGCATCCGGTCAGCCGTTCGATCTGATCCGGTGAAAGGCCCCGAAAGTAGGCCAGCTTCTGGAGGGCGTCGGCGACGCCGGTTGTCTGCGCGTCGGGCATGGGTCCATTCTAGACGATTCCAACCCCGGACGGTAGGGATTTTACGTATTTTACGGCCAATAGACAGGAGGCTTATCCCGGAGGAAGGGAAGGAACATTGCCTGAATAACGCCGTCCAAATATGATGGAGCCGAGCAAAGGAAGACACCGAGGCTTATGATGATGCATTTATTGACGAAAATATTTTTCTCGCTGGCCGTGATGGCGGCCCTGCTGCTCTCCCAGGGGTTTTACCAGAAAAGCCCGGCCCAGGGTGCCCAGCAAGGAGGCGTGCAGGTCTCTGAAACCCAACTGGATCGCGCCCGTCAAATCATGTCCCGCCTGACGACAGGCACTTCCCTGCGTGGCGAGCGATCCATCGTCCTGAAGCTGGTTGAGGACGAAAGCCTGAACGCTGCCACCAACGGACAGGAGATCCAGTTTACCACCGGCCTGTGGAATGCCCTTCGGACCGATGACCAGCGGGCGTTCGTCATTGCCCACGAGTTGGCGCATATCGAACTGGGCCATATTCCACAAACCGTGATGCGCCGTACCGGGCTTCAGATCGTGGATCAACTGGTGCTCGACAGGCTGGTGAACATTCCGGACTCCACCCTCAAGGGCCAGATCTGGGGCGTCGCCCGCCAGGCGGGTATGACGCTGGTGGATCTGCGTTTTTCACGCAGCGCCGAGTATGAAGCCGATCAGCGCGGTCTTCAGATTCTGGCCAGCGCCGGATATGATCCGGCAGCGGCGATCCAGACCCTGGAGATTCTCCAGGCCGCCAGCCCGTCGGGTGTTCCCCAGTTCCTGCGGAGCCACCCGATGAACGAGAACCGCATCCGCGCCCTGGTTGCCGAGATGGAGCAGCAGCAGGTTCGCGGCACGGTGCGGAACTACCCGTCCAATCAGCAGCCGGGCCTTTTCCGGAGACTTTTCAGAAGATAATCCCTATCCCCTATCCCTTGATCCTCTGCGGCGTCGCTTCTTGCGGCGCCGCATCCAGTTGGGCGGCCAGCCCGAAGGTGGCGGCAAGATAGGCCAGCCCCATTCCCGCGCCCAGCCAGGGGACGAATTCCGGAACCTCATACCCCGCCCAGGTCAGCAGGATGGAGGTCACCAGCGTGCCCAGCGGAATCACCATGCCCATGCTAATGGCCCGTGCCTGCTTGCGCCAGGCTTTTTCGAACCGGTTGGTAATCAGCATGGCGATGGGGTTGCGGAATCCTATGCGGAATTCCGTCTCGATGAACCGGCTGAACACGGCAATGGCCAGTACGGGCGGCAGCAGGTTGACGGACAGGGTGCCGGCCATTAAAAGGGTATAGAGCAGCAGGCAGCCCCGCAGCCCGATGGCGGCGGTGAGCCGGTTGACAAAAAACAACTGGACGATCAGCGAGACGGCCATGGCGGCGGTCATGTACCAGCCCAGGAATACCCCCATCTGATCGGCGTCGGCAAAGTGGTTTTCGAAATACCGGTTGTACTCGAAGTTGAGAATCCACCGGCAGATAATGAAAATGAACGTGGACAGGAAGAACCAGATCATCAGCCGGGAGCGCAGCATTTGGGGCCAGAGGTTTGCCCAGCGGTTTTCAGGGCCGTTGCCGGTTGGGGTGTCCGGCGCAAACGGCAAGGTTTCCATGCGCCGGAGCAGGTAGAGACACAGTCCCGCCATCCCGGCGGCCAGCGGCAGGAAGTTCAGCATGCCGAGGATCTGGCCGAAAAAGCCGAGCAGGGCGCCGCCTGCCATGCCGCCGAGGCGTCCGCCGGTATAGATGATCGGCAGCATGCGGTCAAGTTCGGACCGGGTGAAATAATCCTGCAGGAACGTGCCAAAGTGCATCAGGACAAGGGTAAAGGCAATTTCCCGGCTGGCGAACAGCAGGCCGTAAACGGGATGGTGATAGGTGTCTCCCGCGGCGCCGACCGCCAGCCAGACCCCCAGAAACGTCAGCATGGTCAGGATGAGGATCAGGCGGAACATGGCCAGGTTGGAGAGGCGGGCGATCAGGACGAGGTAGACCCCCATCACGGCCATATTCATGACGGCGGTGACGCCGTAGTAGAAAGGCAGCCGTTCGGCGCCCATCCGCTGCACGAACAGGGAGAGAGACACCCCGTCGCTGATGGCGAGCATCAGGAAGACGGCGAAGTACAGACCGAAATACGGGGCCAGCCGCCGGAAGTCATCCGGCTGGAGAAACAGAAGCCGGTGGACCATGGCTGAAAAGGGGTTCCGTTTCGGTGACGACAAGCCGGACGAAGTCCGTGGAAATTTGGCAGAGTTCCGCCAGGTGTTCCGGCGTCAGTCCCAGCAGATCCAGCGTGGCCGGGTTGGCCAGCGGCAGCATGAAGTCCGTGCCTTTCATGGTGTCATCCCGTTTGGCGGCGGCGATGTTGTTGAGCAGCATCAACCGGTCGGCGTTTTTCTCGTCAAAGCGTTGCGAGGCAACCTTGGCGATGGATGGGGCGGCCCTGATCCAGTCGTCTTCGCGGTAGACGAAAATCCGCAGTTCGTACTTGTGGTGATCGAAAGGGTGTCCCGCTTTCTGGATCAGGCTGCTGTCGATGAATTCACAGACGGTATAGGGAAAAATGCCGCCCTCCACCCCGTAATAGCGCTCGGTGGCCTGAATGGAGCTATCGATTTTGGCAGTCACTTCCTCCGGGGATTCCTGGCGGAGAAAAAATTCGATACCGCGTCCCAGTCCGGCGGCATGAGGCTTGATTACCAGCTTTTTTCCCTGGCTGAGCAGGGATAGAACATTGCCGATCAGCGCTTCCCGTGTTTCTGCCTGGGTGAAAACGATGGGGTTTTTGAAACAGCTGTATTTATGGTGTTGCAGCAGGTCGTTGAAATACCGGTAGGCGCCTCCCTTGTCCGTCGTTACCGGAAAAATATGATTGACCATGCAAAACCGGCCCAGGTCGATTTGATTGGGATAGCGCTGAAGGATGAAATCGCAGAACATGTCATGCAGGCAGGCGGATACAGGCTGGCCCAGAAGCTGGACGCGACCGTTTTCAAGGCTGATATGGTTCAGCAGGTCCTTGAGAAAGCCCAGAACCACGGTGGGCTGGGTTGCCTCGAAGGTCTGTTTTTTCAGCAGCTCCGGGAGGGGTGTGATGATGCCGTGCCCGTGGGACTTTTGAAACGCTTCCTTGATGCTCTGGGCGTAGAGGATTCGCTCATAAATCAACTGGCTGTTTCCGGAGGTCTTAAAGGTCTGGGTTCCGGAATAGGGAACCAGGATAACGGGATTCGGATCGGCGTTCAGGTGTTTTGCCACACCGGCCATCTCATACAACATGGCTTCCAGAACGAACAGAGGGATATTGGTCACTCCGACCATGTTGGTTCCGTTCATTTCGATGGGCTGAAAACGCTTGTTCTTGCCGTCATCGTAGACGAGAAAGTCGATGCAGCCGAAGAAGAACCGGGGCACCGTCCAGGCTTCCCTTACCTTCACCGAGGTGGCCTCCTGCAACCGGCGGATCAGGACGTCATCCTGCTGACGCCGGATCAGGGTGCGGTCTTCAAGCTCGTGGCCGAGCAGGCTGGACACTTCAATGAGGGTGGACATGGAGAACCGCAGGGGGTTCTGGAGGACCCGTGGGTCTTTCACCATGAAACGCGACATTCCTTTGCAACGGGGACAGTCTTGTTATTTTAGAGCCTGTTCGCCTGCTTTGCTAGTAGTCTTTCGGGTGATTCTATTTTTTCAGGGCCGCCCGGAGATCCCGGATAACCTCTTTGGTCACGTTGCGTTCGTCGAAATCGCGGGTGCTCACCAGGCCGATCCGGTTGCGGTTGGCGTCGATGGGATGGTGTTCGAGGAACTGGTCCCAGCCGTACTGGTCCATCAGGCTGTACCAGTTGAAGCCCAGCACCGGGATGAAATGCTCGTCGTCCGGTTCTCCCTTGGGGTTGGGCGCCCCTTCCAGCGGGGTTCGCGCAATTTGGGCCAGCTCCAGCAGTTGCTGCTGTCCCCAGCGGCTGCCCCACTCGTTGGCCATGTTGGTTTCCGTGTGCAGGATGGGGAGCTGGTAACGGTTCCAGTATTCCAGGGTAACCCCGTAGAGGCCCTTGCGGTGACCTTCCCTCAGGTCTTTCGCATAATCGCGGGGATTGTGCGAGATGGACCGGCCGGGGGCGTATTCGCCCGATTCGTTGGTGATGTAGTAATCCACGCCGAAGACCGTGTCCGCCTTGCTGGTCTTGCCGAAGGCACGCTCAAAGCCCAGGTGGATGTCCCGGATTTCGTCCAGCGCCCGCACCAGTTTGGTTCGATCTTCCGGGTGGTTCTTGCGGATGTAGTTTTTCTCCAGCCAGCGGGTCATGGGGCAATCCGTCCCGGCTCCGGGCGTGAGCAAGGCCCGGTAGCGGCTTTCCAGAAGCCAGGGGGCGCCGATAATCAGGTCGCTGGTGATGAAGCGCTCCTGCTGCTCGTCTTCGGGAATCCCCGCCTTGTAGTCCACGGCCTCGTTATGGACGAAAATTTTTCGTTCGCCCTTGGCCTGCAAAACTTTCTCGATTTCCACGCGGGCCTGGGCGGCGGCTTTCCCAAGCAGGAGCGCCCGATTAACGAAGAAATGGATGTATTCCGGATGATCCCGGCCAGGGAAGGCTTCGTTCCAGTGGTTTCCGCTGAAGGCATTGGTAACCAGCGGCTCGTTCACGATGGTAATGGCTTCGATATCGTTGAAGTAGCGCTCAACCGCCTTGCGTGCGACACGCACGAACTGGTCCGTCCAGGCGGGGTTGAGAAAAACGCTCTTTTCAGGATGTCTGTTATCCCGGTAGTTGCTGGGCAGGCCGAAGTGCTGAAGATCCAGGCTGATCTTGATCCCCGCCTTGCGCAGATCCCTGACGATGTGGTCCATCGTCTTCCAGCTCTTCTCCTCGATGATCTTGTGGTAGGGGAGGGCCAGGCGGACGTTCTCGATGTCGAGGTCCTTCAGTTTCCCGATCTGCCGTGCCCGGTTCTTTTTGTCGTACAGGCCGGAGATGGCGTTGAGATCCCAGCGTTCCCCCCAGCGGTTTTCCGGGTCGCTGCCCTCGAAACCCGTCCAGAGAAACGTGGGAAACAGCCGGTTGTAGAGATCCAGGGTTTTTCGGTTTTCGGCCATGCGCACGGGGTCAGGCCGTTGGGCCGTATTGACCGTCGGAAGGAACAGGGGAATGGGGTCTTCCTTTTCCAGGGCCGTGGGGGTGATGGCGTCCGCCCACTGAAGAAACCGCTGCCGCTCCCTGGTCAGCGGGGAAACGGATTGGCTAAAGTGATCGCCGCTTTCGCCGAACCGGACAAAAGCCGGTGAAACGGCGTTTCCAAAACGCAGGCCGGCAGTCTGAACCGGCGTCCTTGAAGAAATGGCAGGTATCATCGCAAACTTATCCCCGATCTGTCCTTATATATCCCTACAAAACCCACAAGTTCATTCTACAGTGAACCCAGAACATGCCCGGCAGGCAATCATGATCCTTATAACGCGCCTCATGCCCGAAAATTGATCGGCTACATGAATTCGGCGGTGATGTAGTTGTGGGAGAGGTCCGGCACTCCCCTGGCGACGAACAGTTCCTGGTAGTAATGCCGGTAGCTGAAGGCCAGGAAGAGATTCAGGCAGGTCATTACGCCCGCCAGAACCGTCATCGTCCCGAAGCCCGCCATCATGTGGAACAGGAAAATGTTGATGACGATGGGCGCCAGGATCAGGATCATCAGGGGGACGAATCGGTTGATCATCAGCAGAAGCCCTCCGAGAATTTCGACGCTGTTGACGACCGGAAAGAAGTACCCGGTTGTCTCCAGCCCTTTGACGAGTTGCAGGATCTCGCCCTGTACCGGCGGGAGTGGGAGAAACCGGAAGAATCCGTCAAGCCCCAGAATGGCGAATCCCAGCCCCAGCAGAAACTGGGCGGCAATAAAACCGCTTTCTCTCATAACAGATCACCGTGTCATCTTTTAAATCACCGTGCCTTCCATTATGCGGGATTTACCGGCGACCACAATCGGACAGGGGACTATCCTGAGGCCTGAAAGAATCAACAACCGGCCTAGAATCGTTGTGGCAGGCGCCTGCCTGAACCCTTCAGTGCGCCTCGCCGCCGGGGAGGGTGTTTTCCGGCTGGAAATCCCATGCGTCCGGTCGGGCATCCACCGTGAAGATGTCCCGGTAATAGTGAAAATAGCTGAAGGCGAGATAAAGTTCGGTCAGCGCCAGCAGGAGGGCAAGACCCAGCATCGGACCCGGCGCCAGAAAAACATGGAAGAGGAAAATATTGAGGATGATGGGACCCAGAACAAGCAGGCCCAGTGGAACGAATCGCCCGGAAAGCAGCATCAGCCCCCCGGTGAGTTCCAGGAGTTTCAAGAAGGGCATAAAATAACCGGTTTGCGCCAGGGCGTCCAAAAAGTTTACGGCGGCGGGAGGCATGGGCGGAGATCCCAGGAAATGAAGAAACCCGTCCAGACCCGTGACCGTGAAGACGGTTCCGAGGAGCAGCCGTGGAAGGGTGATGCAGGCATGCTTCATCGGGGCACGCTTTCTCTTTGAGGGATGCTCTTACGGTGACATTATAGGTGCCTGCTTCCGGATCTGCTATTGGCACAGTGGCTACAGCATAGCCGGGTGGCCAGGATGTTTGCCGGTCTGTGCCGGACAGGTGGTTAATTGGCACCTGCCGGGCTTCTTCTGATAATGACCCCGGCCTGTAGTGTGAAAGAGGAGTGAATCATGGTCATAACGGCTTACTCAAAAAATATCGCCTTGCTGCTGGGTCTGCTGATGACGACCGCCGTGGCGGGCGCCGAACCCCCGGCTGCGGAAGTCGGACAGGCGGGCGGCGAGGCGGCTGCCCAGGCCGGGATGAATCTTACCTTCGAACAGCGCCACCGCGACATCCTGAACGATCTGTTCAGGGAGCGGGAGCGGGCCATCCTCCCGATGGAGATCCGGACGCTGATTCGCACCCATGCCGAAACCGGCGTTACCCCCGGCCTTCGGCGCGACATAACGGTCGGGCGTCCCCTGCCCATGGAAATCACCCGGCAGGTGGTGTACCTGCCGGAGGCGGTTAATGGCCGTCTCGGCTGGGAGCTTGACTCCCGTTACCGGGTCGGCGTGTATGGCACGAATGTGTTCCTGTATGACGCCGGAAACAACCGGGTCCTTGATATTCTGGACAACGTCTTCGAGGCGGACGACATCCGGTAGTGCGAGGGCCGGAATTGACGGCATGAGGACACGTACCCGGCCCCTCTCCGGGCTGGGCACGTGTTTTTACGTTAAAATCGGGGAATGCAGACCCTGATTGCCGAAAACCCTGCCGTGCTGCTGGAGAGGCGGCTGCGCGTTCCGCAAGGACCGGCGTTGCGGATGACCCTGCATGAGGTGTCGTGGATTCATTACGTCATTCCTGCGGAAAGGCTGGCGGGGAAAATACCCGAAGATCGATTCGAAATTTTTCGGACCGGCGATTCGGCCTGGCTCAGCGTGGTGACGTTTCGAAATGTGCTGTTTCCCGGTTTCAGCTACCGGCAGACCAACCTGCGAACCTATGTTCTGGACAGGAATACCGGGGAACCGGCGGTCTGGTTTTTCGGGTTCCTGACGGACACGCCGCTGACCCCGCTTTACCGGAAGCTGGGGCGGTCGCCCCATTGTCCGGCACGGTTTCATGCCGAGGGTTTCGGCTACCGGTTCGAATCGGAAGCCGGAAATGCGGAGGCGGCGATTCATGATACGGGTCAGGTCCCCGGCTGTCTGCCGGGTTTTTCCGATGCCGAAGCGATGAACCTGATCCTGCTGCACCCGGTGCGAGGTTATTTTCGGGATACGGCGGGCGGGACGGGCCGGCTTTCCATCTGGCATCCGAAAATCGTGGCGACCGCCGGAGAAATCCGGACAGCCCGGTTTGAGCCATTGGAGCGCGAGGGGCTGCTGAGTGTTGAGGAAGCGGCGCATCCGGCGGGTGTGTTCCTGAGTCCGCGGGTGCCTTTCCTGCTTCTGCCATAAGAGCCAGGCTAATTGTTTTTCTTGATCTGACCCGGTGCGTTCTCACGGCCCCGTCCGTTGCCGGGGTTGCCAGTGCCGGGGTCCTCGGTGCCCGGATCGCTGGTGCCGGGGTCCTCAGTGCCCGGATCGCTGGTGCCGGGGTCCTCGGTGCCCGGATCGCTGGTGCCGGGGTCCTCAGTGCCCGGATCGCTGGTGCCGGGGTCCTCGGTGCCCGGATCGCTGGTGCCGGGGTCCTCGGTGCCCG
>JBDIVN010000019.1:0-20484 GCA_039794365.1 Candidatus Neutrinobacter sp.
ATCAGTGTTTTCGGCAGCGCCGCCGGCGAGAACGAGGTCATCAACATGGCCGTCGCCACCAGGGCAACCGCAGACCGACGAAACTTTGTCATCCGATTCATCTCCTTCATCCTGTTAACAGTTTTGTCTAAGATACTATCTTATAGACTTTCACGAAGACAAGTCTATGCGTGGACGCACACAGGACCGGGCAATATTCTTGCTGGCCTGCCACGGAAAGTCTATCAGCCGGTTGACCGACCCGGCTAGACAAGTGGTCAATTCCTGGCCCGGCACGGGCTTTCTAATATGCCAAGGGTTGGCATGTGAGGGGTTTTTTAGTGTTTTCAGACAGGTTTTTCATACCGATGACTCGGATCTTTTCGCCAACCAGGTTATACAAAGGACCGATAAAATATGAAATACTGCAAGCGAAACCCCTATGGGTAAGGAGTGTATATCCTCCGGAAAACCCCTAAGTCACTGCAAGGTGACTATTAATGAAAGGAAACCGGATACCAGGAAAAGAGCATTGAACAGACGGGATTCGAAAAGTTACTGCACCAAATTGTATTCAGCCGTGCTGAATGACAAACTCTTCTACCTGCTGATCATTCCCATGATATTCGCATGGCTTCTGGTGAACGTACACATCCTCACCCAGGATGACTATGTTTTTGGCGACGGGTCGCAGATATCCAGCCATCAGGAAACGCTGCGAAAAATATCGGAAGAGCCACTGCCGGAAAGCCTGTTTCCGTCACAATCCGACTGACAAGCGGATATGCCCCGCCGAAAAACGCCTGGACAGCAGCCGTAAGCAGAACATGGAGGTACACAGGAAAAAACATTGACATGATCATCGCGCTATAATCGTCACCCATGGCATTGAGATACGGAAAAGTCCGGTGTGAGGAAACTGTTTTATTTTTTCAATACCCTGGGCCGCAAGATACTGAAGGACGATTGCATGGGGCTTGCCGCGGAGATGGCTTTCCAGTTGATGCTGGCGTTTTTTCCCACCCTCATTTTTGTTATTTCCGTTTTTGGCCTGGTCGGCCAGCAGGAGCAACTCTATCCGCAAATCGTCAATTTTCTGTACCGTGTTGTCCCCTACACCACCGCCGACTTCCTGACCGGCCTGATCGGCAACCTGTTTGACGAATCCTCCGGCAACATCGCACTGATCAGTTTCCTGGTCGCGGTCTGGACCTCATCCAACGGAGCCTACATCGTGATCAAAGCACTCAACAGAATATTCGACACCCCCGGCGAACAGGGGTTTCTCGTCAGGCGGCTCTTCGCCGTCGGCGCGATTCTGCTGTTCGGCGCCCTGCTGGTTGTGGGGTCCAACGTCATGGTTTTCTGGAACGCCGTTTTTCTCCAGGTTCAGCAGATGCTGCCTGAAATGGTGAGCAGGTCCATGTTCATCAACTGGTCCGAGTGGCTGGCCTTCACGATTATCGTCACGATCTTTGCCGCCTTCGTCTATTCTTACGTACCGGAGAAAAAACCGGTTTCAATTCAGAAAGCCGTGCCGGGCGCCTTGCTCTTCGTCGGGTTCTGGCTGCTGGTCTCACAGCTTTTCGGCATATATATCGATCACATCGCCGTCGGGAGAAAAGTTTACGGCGCCCTCGGCGCCATCATGTTTTTCATGCTCTGGCTGTACCTTACATCGCTGGCGTTTCTTGCCGGCGCAGAGGCGGTTACGGTCTATCTGGAAGACGACCGCCCGTCAGGTGACAGCGGAAATTCATCATAGTAAGATTATCGTGAGCGCCATTGAAAGGACGTGAAATATGCTGGATAACAATGAAGAGACTTCCCTGAAAAAGAATGCCAGGATCAAGGTCATGGTCGTGGAAGACTACAAGCTTGTTCGGGTGGGTATTCTGTCCGTGCTGAACAAGGACGAGGATCTTGAGGTGGTTGGCGAATGCGAAAGCGCCGAGGAGGCGCTGTCGCTGATCAAGCGCGAACGCCCCGACGTGGTGCTGATGGATCTGGGTCTTCCCGGAATGAATGGCATCGAAGCCACCCGGAAAATCAAGGAATTCGACGGCAGCATCAAGGTGATCATCCTGACCTCCCACGACAACGAGGAAGAGGTGATCGCATCCCTCGGTTCCGGCGCCAATGCTTATTGCCTCAAGGATATTCCTTCCAGCATTTTCATGAATGTCATCAAGTCGGTGCATGAAGGGGCTGCCTGGCTGGACCCGCATATTGCCCAGGTGGCGCTGAAGCTCTTTTCCGAGGAACGCCGGGCAGCAAGCACCACGTTCACCCCCTCCGACAGCGGCGCCGGCTCCAACCTGACACCCCGCGAGATGAAAGTGCTTTCACTGCTGGTGGAAGGAAAAAGCAACTCGGAAATTGCGCATGAGATCGACGTCAGTGTCCACACTGTCAAGGTCCATGTCAGCAATATCCTGGAAAAACTGGCAGTATACGACCGTGTACAGGCAGCCGTCAAGGCGGTCAAGGAAGGTATTGTCCAGTAACGGGCAACCGCCCGGATTATTGCCTGCGGGCAATTAACCTCATCCTGTCATAACAAAAAAGAGAGCCAGCATGGTTTTCACGAAAAATCTGGCTACGTCACAAATGACGACGCGGTTTCTCCTGGTATTATTCATACTTGGAGTGCTGGCCTTTGCCGATTTTTTCACCATTTCCAAGCAGGTCCAGATTAACGAGATCAACGCATTCATCATCACCGCCACGGGACGCCAGCGAAGCCTGGTCATCCATGCGGCGGAACAGGCCGAAAGGCTGGCTCACGCCCAGACAGCCAGCGAACGCAACGAGCTTCGCAAGGAAGTCCTGATCGCTGCCCAGCAACTGGAAACCACCCACAACGATCTGCTCAGCGGCCAGGTCGGTATGGCAGAGCGCATCATGCCCTCTCAGGAAGTCCGGTTCATCTATTACAACCCTCCCACCCTGCTGCATTCCAGGATCATGACCTTCATCGACCAGTTGAGAATGCTGGCCAACACGCCTGATCCGGGTCCGCCCGGTGATAACCCCAACCTGCAATACATTCAGACGACCCTGTTGAGGGGAGACCTCCTTGAAGCCCTGGACGAAGTGGTCAACCAGTACCAGAGAGAGGCGGAACACCGTATTGAAAACCTGAAGACCCTGAACCTCTTCAATTTCGTCATTATGCTTCTGGTTCTTCTCCTGATGGGAATCTTTGTCTTTAAGCCCATGGCCCGCAGCGTGGAGAAATACACCGATGAACTGGAGGAATTCAACGAGAAGCTGCGGAACGAACTGGAATACCGCCGCACAATCGAGGAATCCCTCAAGCAAAGCGAGAACCAGGTCAAGACCATTGTAGACACGGTTTTTGACGGCATCATCACGCTGGATGAAAAGGGAACCATCCAATTCTTCAACCCGGCGGCGGAACGGATGTTTCTCTATACCGCCCAGGAAATCATCGGGAAAAACATCCGGATTATCCTTCCCTTTGCCTTTGAGGAGGATTTTGAGCGGAACCGGGAGCTGGAAAGCTTTGCTCTTGCGGACTACCTGGCTTCGGATGAAAAATCCGCCTACCCCGCCACGTTCGAAATTCTGGGACTGAGGAAAGACAGTTCCACCATCCCCATCAGCGCCAGTTTCTCCCGCTACAAGTCCGATGACCATGTGATGTTCACGGGCGTTCTGCGCGACAATACGGACCGCAAGCGGGTGGAGAACAACCTGAAGGCCCTGACGGAAAAACTCCAGCAAAGCAACAAGGATCTGGAAGACTTTGCCGTCGTTGCCTCGCACGATCTGCAGGAACCGTTGCGCAAAATCCTTACCTTCAGCGAACGCCTGAAAAAAGCCTGCGAGAACGAACTGACCGAAAAAGGCCAGGACTACCTGGATCGGATGGAAAACGCCGCCAGCCGGATGCAACAGCTGATCAACGATCTGCTGCTCTATTCGCGCGTCACCACCAAGGCCAAGCCCTTCACGCGGGTGCGCCTTGATGAGGTCATCGAGAAGATCACCCATGACCTGGAGATCCAGATCGAGGAACTCAACGCCACAATCCATATCGGCGATCTGCCGGAAATTGACGCGGACCAGATGCAGATGCGTCAGCTCTTCCAGAACCTGATCAGCAACGCCCTGAAGTTCCATAAGGAGAATATTCCTCCGATTATCCGGATCTACGGCCAGCCGGTGGATTTGCGCTACACCTCTCTCGGAAGCCGGGACACCGTGCAAAATTATTGTCAAATCGTGGTCGAAGACAACGGCATCGGTTTCAACCCGCAGTACAAGGATCAGATCTTCAAGGTCTTCCAGCGTCTGCACAGTCGCAGCGAATACAAGGGCACCGGCATCGGCCTGTCCATCTGCCGCAAGATCGTGGAACGCCACAAGGGCGACCTGGCCACCGAGAGTGAACCGGGCAAGGGCAGCCAGTTTATTATCACCCTGCCGCTGCGACAGGCTTCCCGGACAAACCATACCGATAATACAGGAGCTGCCACCGAGGAAGCGGAAGAGGTGGCGCTGTGAATTCCATCCGCGAACCGATCACCCTGCTTGTTGCGGACGATGACCCGGACGATCGCTTTCTGATTGAGGAAGCGCTTCGCGGGAACCGGGCCATCCGGGAGATCCACTGCGTTGAAAACGGCGAGGAGCTGCTGGATTATCTGCGGCAGCAGGGCCGCTATACGGACAGCACGAATCCCAGACCGGACGTTATTCTGCTGGATCTGAACATGCCCCGCAAGGACGGGCGGCAGGCGTTGCAGGAAATCAAAACCGATCCGGAACTCCAGCACATCCCCATCGTCGTACTCACAACATCCAAGGCCGAGGAAGACGTTCAACGCTCCTACAAGCTGGGTGTCAATTCATTTATCACCAAGCCCGTCCGGTTCGACGACTTCGTGGAAATCATGAGAATCTTCGGCAAATACTGGTTTGAAACCGTTGAACTGCCCAGGGAAAGCAATTAAGGCAACCGGAACAATGGCTATCCAGAACAGACCTGCCCAAACGAAACCGATCCGGATTCTCCTCATCGAGGATGATGAGGATGACTACATGCTGACCCGCGATTTGCTGGACGAGATTAAAAGCCAGCAATACATCCTGGACTGGGTGAACACCTACGAGGTGGGGCTGAAGCAAATCCTCGAACGGAGCCACGACATCTATCTGATTGACTACCGGTTCGCCAATGACGTCCGGACCGGTCTGGATCTCCTGAAAGAAGTGACCGGGCAGGGCCATGAAGGCCCCTTCATCCTGCTGACCGGCCTGGAAGACCGCGACATCGACCTCAAGGCCATGGCAATGGGGGCGGCGGACTACCTGGTGAAAGGCCAGATTGACGAACGGCTTCTGGACCGCACCATCCGGTATTCTATGGCCCACCACTCAATGCTTCAAGCCATCAGGCACAGTGAAAAACGCAAGGAAATGGTTCTCGCCACCCTCACCCATGATCTGCGAACCCCGGTCCGGGCCGAATTTCGGGTGCTGGAACAACTCCGGACACAAAACTACGGCCCTCTGACGCCGGAACAGGAAATCATCATCGACGAACTGATCAAATCCAACCGCATCATGAACCAGATGATCGACAACATTCTGACGTCCTTCAAGTTCGAGGAAGGGCGTATTGAGCTGCACCCTGAGGAATTTGACCTCAACGAGATGATTACCCGGCTGATCCAGGGCGAGCTTTCCCTGCTGGCCGAGGAAAAAAAGCAGAAACTGGTAATGAATCTGGGAGATCTCCCCAAGGTTTACGCGGACCCGCTGGAAATCCGCCGGGTAATCTACAACTTCATCCAGAATGCCCTGAAGTTTTCCCCGTCCAACGATGAAATTGTTATTGAAACCCGAAAAGACGGAGAAAACATCCGTGTCTCGGTCAGGGATAACGGTCCGGGAATCGAGGAAGAGAAACTGCCTACCCTGTTTCAACCGTACGCCTCGCTTTCCAAGAAATTCAAGCAAATTGGCACCGGCCTGGGGCTTTACCTGTCACAGCAGATCATCGATGCCCATGAGGGGGAGATCGGCGTCGACTCGACACCCGGCGAAGGCAGTTGCTTCTGGTTCATTCTGAAGGACAGGACGCCACAAGGCTAGCCAGTTGGCTGATTTGACAGCCGCGGTTTTTCCAGGTGTCCAATTGAAAAACAACCGGACTGTTCCTATAGTGGAAGCAGCGTAATTGACAGAGAGTTTGACACGTTGCCTCCATGCTGACCCTGATGTTGTACTGGATAGTGACCGCCATCATTCTGATGCTCATCGGAATGATCCTGCCGGGCATTTATATTGAAAGCCTGCCGGTCGCCCTGCTGGCCGTACTGGTGATGGGACTGGTGAACATTTCCGTCCGTCCCCTGCTGTTTCTGCTGACCCTGCCGGTCACCATCCTGACGCTGGGGCTTTTCGCATTCGTCATTAACGCGCTGACCTTCATGCTGGTCGCCTGGCTGGTTCCGGGCTTCCTGGTCACAGGCTTCTGGAGCGCCCTGCTGGCATCCCTCCTGCTGACCCTGATGACCATGCTGATCGGCGGTCCCCGCGACAGGGCTTTTATCTGACAGCCCGTAACAGATTTCAGAAAAAAGCATTTTCAAATGGAAAGGAGACCTTCCGTATGACAACCAAAGAGCAACGGGAACTCAAAAAGGGGTACAAGCAGATCTCCGGCCTGTTCAAGTCGTACTCGGATTTTCATGAACTGGCCGAGGCCCTTCAAACCCGCGGCTATGGCCGTAACGACCTCAGCGTGCTGATGTCCAACAACACGCACGATCTGTATTTTGCCGCAAAGGAAAATACCAAGGCATCCGAGGGCGTGACCCTCGGCGGCATTACCGGCGGCATTCTCGGTGCGGTCATCGGCGGGTTCACCCTGATCGGCAACATTATTTCTCCAGGCATCGGCCTGGTTGCCGCAGGACCCATCGTGGGCATCCTGACCGGCGGCGCGGTCGGCGCCGGTGCCGGCGGGCTGATCGGCGCCCTGATCGGCGCCGGGATTCCGGAGCACGAAGCCCGGTTCTTCGAGGATGCCCTGAAGGAGGAGGGAAAAATCCTGCTGGTGGCCCACGTCCCCGAAAACGAGGCCAAGGAAATCAAGGCCGTCTTCGAACGCTACAACGCCGACCAGGTGAAAATCTACAGCTAACCACACTATTCGTACGGAAAAACCGGCCCGGACACGATGTACAGGGCCGGTTTCCCGCGAGACAGGCCGCTCCGGTCGTCCAGCAACACGAAAGGAGCCCGTTTGAATGGAATATCACGAACCCTACGATTTATTGTCGGAAAAAACCCGCCAGATGCACCGGGCCCTCAAGTCCCTGATGGAGGAGTTGGAAGCCATTGACTGGTATCAGCAGCGCATTGACGCCTGCAATGACGATGCACTGAAAAGAATTTTGAAACATAACCGGGACGAGGAGGTGGAACATGCCTCGATGGTTCTGGAATGGCTCAGACGAAATGATGACGTATTTGACCATGAACTGAGGACATACCTCTTCCGGCAGACCGACATCGCAGTTGCGGAAGAGAACGCCAATGGTACCTGACATTGCCCGCATGGCTAATTGCCCTTTGTTCCTTTGGGGATGGCAAACCCCGGCCTGATATGGGTAGATAAATCTTGTAAAGGAGTGATTCCGTTATGGAACTGATTGAATACCTGAAATACCTGATTGAGAAAACCAACGAAAAGCTGACCCGGCTGATCACAAAGTACGACGATATGTCGAACATCAAGCTCATTGATGCGTCGCGGCAGGTTTTCGACGATCTGAACCTGTACATCCAACTGAAACACAACCAGGTGCTGCCCCGGCTGGAAGCCGTCAAAATCGACGGCACCTCGCGCAAACAGGTGCAAGAATCCCTGGAGATCGACGCCTGCATCGGGTACATGCTGGAGAAGCTCCAGATGATCCATGTGGACGAACCCTGGCACGAATACCGGGAAAAGCTGAAAAAACTCAAGGAATACGTGGACCAGGTGGAAGCCTTCGACAAAAGCAGCTTTTATCCCCTGATCCGGGACAACCTGACGAATGAGGAATGTGATGACGTTATCGATCGCATTCGTGACGAGCAGACGCATGAAGCCAAGGCCAGCGTGCTGACCCACTCCGAAAAGGCCAACTGATGGCTAAAGGAGGACATCACTGATGCCTTACCCGGTAATAATGGAGCCTGACCTGACGCTGCCGCAGCAGATCGAGGAAACGGTGCGGTACTTTTACGAAATGTTTCACGTCAGCGGCATGTACAAGCTGGTTTTCAATATCGAATCCACGCGGATGGACAGTGACGGAGACACCCTCTTCAACGCCTGGCTTTATCCCCTGGACGATCAGGCCGCCAGGGCCAGCGGAAACGAGGTGCTCCACCTGCAACTGCTACAGGACAACTTCTCCTCGGAACTGCTGGACAGCATGTACCTGGTCAAAATCAGCAAAGGGGCCAGGGGCCGGCCCATGATTCAGATTAATCTGGAAAGGAACGGCCCGGCCAAGGCCGAACACATGACCCTGCACATGCGGAACCGGGACCTGAACGAAGCCCGGCTGATGCGGGCGGATCTCGAGGGGGCCGAGCTGATCGCCTCCACCGTGGAGCATGCCAACCTGGAAAAGGCGGACCTCAAAGGCGGCCACCTGGAAAAGTCCGCCTTCCGGTATTCCCATCTCAAGGGAATTGAGCTGGACAATGCGCAAATCGACTCCACCGTGTTCGATCACTGCGATCTTGAGAACGCGCTGATCCGGAGCGCCAGCCTTCGCGGCGTCAGCTTTGACCACAGCAACCTGAAAAACAGCGTGTTCAGCCATTCAATCATCCGCGGCGCCCGTTTCTCCAACGTGGACCTGGAAGAAGCGTCCCTGGCGGAAAGCTCCTTCCTGGGCGGTCTCTTTGAACACACGAACCTGAAAAACGCCGACCTTTCCGATGCCAGTCTTTGCGGCTGCCTGTTCGACGACGTGAACCTCGAACAGGCCAACCTGGAAGGGGTTGTCTTTTCCGGAGCCGGGGAACAGGTGGAGGAATCCCTGGCGCCCAAATACAGCAGGACCCGGCTGCACAACGTCAATCTGAAGAAGGCCAACCTGGATGAAGCCCGACTGTCCGAAGCCGAATTGCTTAATGTTAATCTTGAGCATGCCAGCATGATGATGGCCGACCTTGGGGGCTGCCTGCTGGATCGGTGCAACTTGTCCGGCGCGGATTTGTCGCGGGCGAATCTGGCGGGGGCCGACCTCAAAACGTCCCAATTGGAGGACGCCAACCTGAAAAACGCCCGTTTCGACCACACCACCCGGTTTCCCAAATCATTCGATCCTGAACGGCATGGCCTGGTTGAAGTCAGCCGCCGGTAATCCGATCCGTCAAGTCAGTCATCGGCAAAAGGCTTATGACACCCCAAAAAACGCAGAAAAACCCAGCCATTCAACCGCCAGAACCCTGGTACACCCTTCCGGTGGAACAAGCACTGGAGGTTCTTGGCACATCCGATGAGGGCTTAAGCTCCGGCGAGATCGAAAAACGGCGGCAGGAACATGGCCGCAACGAACTGCCTGCCGGGAAGGAAACGCCGCTCTGGAAGATTATCCTCCGCCAGTTCATGAATCCGCTGATCTATATCCTGATCGCCGCCGGTGCGTTGTCGCTGCTCATGCAGGAATGGGCGGACGCGGGTTTCATTTTTGCCATCATCATTTTCAACGCCGCCCTGGGCGCTTTCCAGGAGGGCAAGGCGGAGAAAAGCGCCAACCAGCTGAGACGCATGATGTCCGCACAGACCGGGGTCATCCGGGACGGGGAGAACCAGGAGATCGACGCGGAGGAACTGGTTCCCGGCGATATTATTCTACTGGAGGCGGGCCGGCGCGTACCCGCCGACGCCCGGCTTCTGAAGGTAAAAAACCTCTCGGCGGACGAATCCCTTCTCACGGGGGAATCCACGACCCAGGAGAAAACGACGGCGGTGATCACTGAAAAAAATGCCCCCGTCAGCGACCGGACGAACTGCGTGTTTGCCGGAACCACCGTTTCCCGTGGCGGCGGCAGGGCCGTCGTCTACAGTACGGGATTGAATACGGAACTGGGCAGCATCGCCCGCGAAACCGGCAGCTCCGAGGTGGGCAAGACCCCCCTGATCCAGCGGATGGAGGAATTCACCGGACACATCAGCTATGCCATCCTGGGGGTCAGTCTTGTGCTGGTGGGCCACGGTTTTGTCGTCGGCTCGCCCCTGATGGAAGTATTTTTCACGGCGGTGGCGCTGGCCGTTGCCGCCATTCCCGAAGGGTTGCCCATCGCCCTGACGGTGGCCCTCTCCGTGGCAACGGAACGCATGGCCAAGCGCAACGTCATCGTTCGGAGGCTCTCCGCCGTCGAAGGTCTGGGCAGTTGCACGCTGATCGCATCGGACAAGACGGGGACCCTGACCCAGAACCGCCAGACCGTCCACCGCCTGGTGTTTGCCGACGGGCAACGCCTGGCCCTGGAAAGCACCCCGTCAAAACACTGGGAACTCTGCCAGAAAAAAGACGGGGAAAAGGACAGGCAACTTTCGGAAGAGCAGGACACCCTTGTCCAGAGACTGATCCGGGCCGGTGCGCTCTGCAACACGGCGACCCGGAAAACCGGCGAATCCTACAGCAACGCCAAGCAGGACCTTGAAATTGAAGAAAAATACAATGGCGACGCCATGGATATCGCCCTGCTGGTTTTCGCGGAACGGCTGGGCAGAAAACCGGAGGAGATTCACCAGGACTATTCGGAAGAAGGGGAAATCGCCTTTGAGTCGGAAAAGCGTTTTGCCGCCAAATTCTTCAGGGATCAGGACAACCGTCACCATGTTTTCGTCAAGGGCGCGGCGGATGCGATTGCCTCGTTCTGCGACCATGCCCTCCTGCCCGGCGGCGAGAAGTCCATTGATCCGGAGATGATCAACGATCTGGCCGACCGGCTTTCGAGGGACGGCTACCGGGTTATCGCCCTGGCCGAGGCCAGGATTGAGGACCCGGCAGAAACGGAAAACCGGCTGAACGAAGGCCGGGAAACGGACCTCCGCTTCCTGGGGCTGGTCGGCATGATCGATCCCCTGCGGCCCGAAGCGAAGGATGCCGTGAACGAGTGCAAGGAAGCCGGCATCCGCGTGGTGATGATTACCGGCGACCACCCGGCCACCGCCCTGTCCATCGCCCGCGAGCTTGAAATTGCCGAGAACGAGGATGAAGTCCGTACCGGAAGGGACCTGTCGGAAATCGCCTCCGAAAACGGCTCAGAAAACGAAGAATTCGTACGGACGGTCAACCGGACTTCCGTGTTCGCCAGGGTTTCTCCGCTGCAGAAACTGGAAATCGTCAAATCCTACATCAAGAAACATTTTGTCGCCGTCACCGGCGACGGCGTGAATGACGCGCCCGCCCTGCGCCATGCCAGCATCGGCGTGGCCATGGGATCGGGCACCGACGTCACCAAGGACACCGCATCGATCATCGTGACCGATGACAATTTCGCCAGCATCGTCAACGGCGTTGAGGAAGGGCGTTTCGCCTATGCCAACGTGCGCAAGGTGGTTTTTTTCCTGATCGCCCTGGGGATCGGGGAAATCATCCTGATATCAACCAGCCTCTTCGTGGGAAGCCCCCTGCCGCTTACCGCCATCCAGATTCTCTGGCTCAACTTCGTCACCTCCAGCATCCAGGACATCGGCCTGGCCTTCGAGGCCGGAGAGGAGGGGGTCCTCAAGGAGCCGCCCCGCAACCCGGATGAAAAGATTTTCAACCGCCGCATGATGGAGCAGACCCTCCTGTCGGGCGGCGTGATGGGATTCACTTCCCTCATCTTGTGGTTCTGGCTTGCGGAGGTCGGGTATGAAACCGGCGAGGCCCGCAACATGATGTTGCTGTATTTCGTCCTGATGGCGCACTATCACGTATTCAGCGCCCGCTCGGAGACGCGCTCCGCGTTCCGAATTCCCGTCAGCCGGAACTGGATTTTGTTTTTCGGCGTCATTGCCGCGCAGGGCCTTCATATTGGCGTCATGTACATTCCGTTCATGCAGGACCTCATGGGAGTAAAGCCGGTCACGCTGGATCAGTGGCTGCTGCTGCTTGGAATGGCTTCCTCGGTGCTGATCGCCGTAGAACTGTACAAGGCGTTTACCCATTACATGAAACCAGCGGAAAGGAAGACACCCCATGCGAAAAAACCGCAGCACAGCGCCTGAGGCCGTCATCTCCCCCGAACGTCACCGGGCGGTGATCTTCGATCTGGACGGCGTCGTCACGCGAACGGCAAAGATTCATGCCCGCGCCTGGAAACAGATGTTCGACGATTGGCTGAAAGGCCACGCGGCAGAAACCCGCGAATCTTTTGAGCCGTTTGACATCCGGCATGACTATGCCGCATACGTGGACGGCAAGCCCCGCTATGATGGGGTGCAGAGCTTTCTTGAATCCCGCGACATCCGTCTGCCCTGGGGCAGCCCGGACGATCCCCCCGGAAAGGAAACCGTCTGCGGCCTGGGCAACCGAAAGAATGCAATCTATCTTGAAACCCTGGACAGGCAAAAGCCGGAGGTGTTCGAGTCCACGGTGGCCCTCATCCGGGAGCTTAAAAACCGGCAGATCAAGGTCGGCCTGATTTCCGCCAGCAATAACGCCCGGCGCGTCCTGGAATCCGCCGGTCTTCTGGATCTGTTCGACACCCGTGTGGACGGCATAACAGCCCGTGAGCGCAACCTGAAGGGCAAGCCGGAACCGGACGTCTTTCTGGAAGCCGTCCGCGAACTGGGAACCGACCCGGACCATGCGGTGGTCGTAGAGGACGCCATCTCCGGCGTGCAGGCCGGCAGCCGCGGAGGCTTTGATCTGGTCATCGGCGTGGACCGGGACCATAACGCCAAGGCGCTCCAGGAAAACGGCGCCGACGTGGTGATTCGGGATCTTGCCGAAGTTTCCCTCAAGGCCGATACAACACCGGATGCGCTGAGAGATTTCGAAACCGTCCGCAGGCGTCTTGAAAACCGGACCCCCGCCCTTTTCCTGGATTATGACGGCACCCTCTCCCCCATTGTCCCCAGGCCGGAGGACGCCCATATTCCCCCGGAAACCAAACTGGCGGTAAAAAAGGCCGCCGGTGTTTTCCAGGTTGCCGTTGTCAGCGGACGCGACCTGCCGGACGTCCGGCAGCGGGTCGGAATCGAGGGCATTTACTATGCAGGCAGCCACGGGTTTGAAATCGCGGGGCCGGACGGTTTCCACTATGAAAACGACGAGGGACGGCAGTTCCTGGACGTTCTGGAAACGGCGGAAAACACCCTGAAAGAGGCGCTGGCCGATGAGGAGGGAGTCCAGGTGGAGCGGAAAAAATACGCCATCGCGATCCATTATCGCCGGATCAAAGACCCGGAAAAGATCGGCAGCGTGGAGAACATCGTTGAAAACGCCTGCAAGAAGACGGGCCGCCTGAGAAAATCCAGCGGAAAGAAGGTTTTCGAGCTGCACCCCGATATGGACTGGAACAAGGGCAAAGCGCTGGCCTTCCTGATGGAAACCCTCCGGCTGGACCCGGAAACCGCCATGCCCGTCTATATTGGCGATGACACCACCGATGAGGATGCTTTCAGGATGCTGAAAGAAACCGGCGCAGGGATCGGCATCCGGGTTCTGGGCGAAGAGGATCGGGAAACCGCCGCCGATTACATCCTCGCGGATACCCAGGGCGTCCGTGAATTTCTTGAGAGGCTCAGCGCATCGGGAGGTGGGCAATGAAGCATCATATCCTGGCATACAGCCACTTCGATCCAAAGCAGGAAGGGCTTCGGGAGGCCCTCTGCACCCTGGGTAACGGCTATTTTTGCACCCGCGGCGCCGCGCCGGAATCCTCTGCCGATGAGATCCATTACCCCGGAACCTACCTGGCAGGCGGCTACAACCGGCTCAGCACCGAAATCGCCGGACGTACCGTCGAGAACGAGGATCTCGTCAACATGCCCAACTGGCTGCCCCTCACGTTCCGGATCGTCAACGACGCCGGAGAAGGTGACTGGTTCAGCCTGAGAGGGGTCGAGATCCTGTCCTTTCACCAGGAACTGGACATTACCCACGGCGTCCTTCATCGCCGGATTCATTTCCGCGACGCCCACGGACGGGAAACCCGCCTGTGCGAGAAGCGGCTGGTCAGCATGCACAATCCCCACCTGGCCGCGCTGGAAACCACCCTGACCGCCGAGAACTGGAGCGGCAGGCTCATGATCAAGTCAGCCCTGGACGGAACCGTCATCAATCACGGGGTCGAGCGCTACCGGGATCTCAAGAGCAGGCACCTGGACCCTGTAGAATCCCGCACTCTGGACGAACGGACCCTCTACCTCAAGGTGCGGACGAGCCAGTCGGAGATCGCCATGGCCCAGGCCGCCCGCCTGCGAATCTTCCACGACGGGCGCGAGGTGGAAACGGAGCGTCGGACTGTTCGGGAACCGGGCTATATTGCCCAGGAAACCGAACTGGACGTGGAGAAGGGCAGTCAGGTCATTCTTGAGAAGACTGTGGCGCTGTATACTTCGCGGGACAATGCCATTTCGGAATGCGGCCTGGAAGCCTGCACGGAGATCGACCGGGCGCCCGGCTTCCAGGATCTGTCGGAAACCCAGCGCGAGACGTGGCTGCGGCTGTGGCGCCGGTTCGGCTTTGATCTGGAAACGGACGTGAAGGACGCCAACCACAGCCCGGAACTGGTTCTGCACCTGCATATCTTCCACCTGCTTCAGACGGTTTCGCCCAACTCCATCGATCTCGACATCGGCGTTCCGGCCCGTGGCTGGCACGGCGAAGCCTACCGGGGCCATATCTTCTGGGACGAGCTGTTCATCTTCCCGTTTCTCAACCTAAGCATGCCGGAAATCACCGAGGAGCTGCTGAAGTACCGTTACCGCCGCATGAAGGAAGCCCGGCACGCCGCCATCGAGCAAGGTTTCGAGGGAATCATGTTTCCCTGGCAGAGCGGCAGCAATGGCCGGGAGGAAACCCAGAAACTGCATCTCAACCCGGAGTCCGGGCGGTGGATTCCCGATACGACCCATCGCCAGCGCCACGTCAACGCCGCCATTGCCTACAACGTTTGGCAATACTACCAGGCCACCGGAGACATGGACTTTCTCAACAGTTACGGCGCCGAAATGCTCGTGGAAATCGCCCGGTTCTGGGCCAGCACCGCCACGTACAATGAAGAACTCGACCGCTACGAGATCCGGGGCGTCATGGGACCGGACGAATTCCATACCGCCTACCCCGGCCAGAAAATCGTTCATGATGATCAGGAGGGCGGCGGACTGGACAACAATGCCTACACCAACGTCATGGCCGTCTGGGTCCTGTGCCGGGCGCTGGAGATCCTCGATATCATGCAAAACAACCAGCAGGTGCAACTGCGTGAAAAACTGGACATCAGCAACGAAGAAATCGAACGCTGGCAAAAAATCAGCCGCCGGATGCGGTTGATCTTCCTGGAAGAGGACCTGATCAGCCAATTTGAGGGATACGAGGAACTCAAGGAGTTCCCCTTCAGGGAATACGAAGAGAAGTACGGCGACATCCAACGGACGGACCGCATTCTGGAAGCCGAGGGCGATTCGACCAACCGGTACAAAATCTCCAAGCAGGCGGATGTCCTGATGCTCTTCTACCTGTTCTCGTCGGAAGAGTTGCATGAACTGTTTGATCGGCTGGATTATCCCTTCGAGTACAATACCATCCCGCGCAACATTCGTTACTACATCCAGCGCACATCCCACGGTTCAACACTCAGCCGGGTGGTCCATGCCTGGGTGCTGTCGCGTTCCAACCGCAGGCGATCCTGGGAGCTGTTCTGCCGGTCGCTGGAGAGCGACGTCAGCGACATCCAGGGCGGCACAACCAGGGAAGGCATTCACCTGGGCGCCATGGCGGGCACGGTGGATATGATCCAGCGCTGCTATACCGGGCTGGTCATCCGAAACGACATCCTCTGGTTCAACCCCCAGCTGCCCGAAGACCTGATCTCCCTCAAATTCAACCTCCACTACCGATATCATTCGCTTGCGCTGGAATTTTCACAGGATACATTGAAAGTAACGGTTAGACACACTATCGCCGGTAAAATCAAAGTCGGTTTCAAAGACCGGGTGTTCGAGCTGGAAGCCGGAGATACAAAGACGTTTTCCCTGGGGAAAGCGGACAAGGAGGCGGAATATGGTATCGCACGATAGTTACATCATGTTTTTCACGGAACTGGGTTCCGGGGATGTGGAACGGGTCGGGGGAAAAAACGCGTCCCTCGGCGAAATGATCACGAAACTGGCATCGGCGGGCATCCGGGTGCCCGGCGGCTTCGCCACCACGGCCAAAGCCTACTGGGAATTCCTCGACGCCAATGGCCTGCGTGAAAAAATCCAGGAAAAACTCGACGAATGGGAAAGCGGAAAAATTCCGCTGGACGAAGCGGGCAAGGCCATCCGCCAGATGATTCGCAAGGGGAAACTCCCCGACGGCATTGCCGCCGCCATCAGGAAAGCCTACCGGGAACTGAGCGAGCAGTACGGGCGCGAAAAACTGGACGTGGCCGTGCGCAGCAGCGCCACGGCGGAAGATTTGCCCGAAGCCAGCTTTGCCGGCCAGCAGGAATCCTTCCTCAACGTCAGCGGCGAGGAGGCGCTCCTGAAAGCCTGCGTCAAATGCTACGCCTCCCTTTTCACCGATCGTGCAATCACCTACCGGAAGAACAACCATTTCGAACATATGAAGGTCGCCCTCTCCGTGGGCGTTCAGAAGATGGTGCGGGCGGACAAAAGCGGCGCCGGCGTCATGTTCTCCATTCACCCGGAAACCGGCTACCCGGATGTCGCCCTGATTAACGCCGTCTGGGGCCTGGGCGAGCCTATCGTTCAGGGCGAGGTGGACCCGGACGAGTACATGATCTACAAACCCCTCATTGACCGGGAACCGTTTACTCCCATCATCGAGAAGGACCTGGGTCGCAAGCGCCGGAAGATGATCTACGGCGAGAAAGGTGCGAAAGACACCACAAAGATGGTGAACACCTCCGAGAAGGAACAGAACCGCTACGTGCTCAATGATGAGGAGATTATGACGATGGCCCGGTGGGCGGTGACCATCGAAAAGCACTACGGTGCCCCAATGGATATCGAATGGGCGAAAGATGGCGACGACAACGAACTGTACATCGTCCAGGCCCGCCCGGAAACGGTGCATTCCCAGAGAAACATCGGGGAACTGAAGACCTATACCATCAAAAGCAAGGGGAAACAGTTGCTGCAGGGCCTCAGCGTAGGCGACGCCATCGCCACGGGCAGGGTCTGCAAGCTGTCCAGTCCGAAGGAAATCGACAAGTTCGAGGACGGCGGCATTCTTGTCACCGCCATGACCGATCCGGATTGGGTGCCCATCATGAAAAAAGCCTCCGGCATCGTAACGGACCACGGCGGACGCACGTCCCATGCAGCCATCGTCAGCCGGGAACTGGGCCTGCCTGCCGTGGTCGGCACCAGCAACGCCACCCAGCGGCTGAAAGACGGTCAGATGATTACCGTCTCCTGCGCCGAGGGTGCCAACGGTTTCATCTACGAGGGCCATGCCGAATTCGAAGCGGAAACCCTGTCTCTCGATGACATCCCCAAGACCCGGACGGAGATCATGCTCAACATGGCCAACCCCTCGGCGGGCTTCATGTGGTGGCAGCTTCCCAGTGACGGGGTGGGGCTTGCCCGGATGGAGTTCATCATCGGGAATCTCATCAAAATTCATCCCATGGCCCTGGTTCACTTTGACGAACTGAAAGACCAGAAAGCCAGGAAGAAAATCGAGGAACTGACGCGGGCCTACAAAAACAAGACGGACTACTTCGTCGATACGCTGGCCCTGTGCACTTCCGGCATCGCCGCCACCCACTATCCCAACCCGGTCATCGTTCGCATGAGCGACTTCAAGACCAACGAGTATGCCGAACTCATCGGGGGCCGGGATTTCGAGCCGAAGGAGGAAAACCCGATGCTCGGATGGCGGGGCGCCAGCCGGTACTACAGCGAAGGCTACAAGGAAGGCTTCGCCCTGGAGTGCCGCGCCATGAAAAAGGTCCGCGAGGAGATCGGCATGACCAACGTCCGCCTGATGATCCCCTTCTGCCGAACCGTGGAGGAGGCGGACAACATCATCGCGATCCTGGCCGAAAACGGGCTGATTCGAGGCCAGAACGGCCTGGAGTTGTACGTGATGTGCGAGGTGCCCTCCAACGTCATCCTGGCGGAACAGTTCGCCGAACGTTTCGACGGCTTCTCCATCGGCAGCAACGACCTGACCCAGCTGGTGCTGGGCGTAGACCGGGATTCAGACCGTATCTCCCACCTGTTCGACGAGCAGAACGAGGCGGTAAAAGTGTTTATCGCCGACGTCATCCGCCGGGTCAAGGCGAAGGGCACAAAGATCGGTATCTGCGGCCAGGCCCCCAGCGATTATCCGGAATTCGCCAGCTTCCTCGTGGAGGCCGGCATCGATTCCATCTCGGTAACGCCGGACAGCTTTATGAACGTGAAAAAGCACGTGGTGGCGGCGGAAAAAACCCTGTCCGCCACCGGACGGAAACCCGAACCGGCCACCGTCACCTGATGCGTCCCCCACAAAATCCATAGGAGATTGTCCGAATGAAAATTGTCGTTTTTGAAGTCGAACCCTGGGAACGGGAAACGTTCAAGAATCTTGAACGGGATCATGACATCGTTTATCTCGAAGAACCGCTGACCGATGAGACGGTGAACGATTTCCGGGATGCCGAGGTCATTTCCACGTTTATCTATTCCGAAATGAACCGGGAGGTGCTTCAGCAGTTCGGACAGCTCAAGCTCGTCGCCACCCGGTCCACCGGCTTCGATCACATCGATACGGACTACTGCAGCGAACAGGACATTGCCGTTTCCAACGTGCCGACTTATGGGGAAAACACCGTGGCGGAACACGTCTTTGCCCTGCTGCTGACCATTAGTCACCGGATGGTCGAGGCGGTGGACCGGACGCGCCGGGGCGACTTCTCTCCGAAGGGCCTCAGCGGGTTCGACCTGTGCGGCAAGACCTTCGGCGTCATCGGCACGGGCCATATCGGGCGCCATGCCATGCGCATCGCCAACGGGTTCGATATGGACGTGATTGCTTATGATGTGAAGCCGGACAAGAACCTGGAAGCCGATTACAAGTTCGAGTACGTCGATTTTGACGACCTGCTGGGCCGCTCGGACATCATCTCCCTGCATGTTCCGGCCAACAAACACACTCACCACCTGATCTCCGGAGAGGCCTTCAACAAGATGAAAGACGGGGTCGTCCTCATCAACACGGCACGGGGCGAGGTGGTGGACGTGCAAGCCCTTATCCGGGCGCTGGCGGAAGGAAAAGTCGCCGCCGCCGGGCTGGATGTCCTGCCTGAAGAACCGACCATTCGGGAGGAGGCCGAACTGCTGCGCTCCGTCTACACCCGCAGCCAGAACATGGAAACCCTGCTCGCCGACCACGTCCTGCTGCGCCTGCGCAACGTGGTGATCACCCCGCACAGCGCCTTCAACACGAAAGAAGCCGTCCAGCGCATCCTGAACACCACCCGTGACAACATCCTGCGCTTTACGGAAGGCCAGCCCCAGAACGTGGTAAACGCCGTACCGTCCAGGGTTTGATTCCGTCCGTGAACCCAATCCCAAACCGTTCCTGTTTCCAGGGACAGGATATCTATGCGGATATCCACCTGGATTTCCAATCGATCTCAATCCACCCATCCGACAGATATAAAGTACAGATAGAGAACATTTAATTTCGCCTGGAGAAGCATTTCCTCTTAATTAAATGTTTTTATTTTTATATATTATGTTGAGAAATACCTACCTCCCGTTTGAGAGTATTCGACCGTGAAGGATAGAGGTAGAAAAGAGCAAACAAAGGCGAGGCCTGTCCAATGACTGCTGAATAGCGGCGTTTTCAGGTTATCTTCCTGTTTTTCCGGCATTTGGTTAATCGTTATCAGGCTATTTAGCGATTAACGGAGTGGTTCCGGAAAGTTTTCCAATGATGTTGTTGAGTTAGTTGAGCTATGTAAGAGGAGAACAGACAATGACAATCAATGGCTTTTCGCCGTTGTGGAACGACTCGCTCCATATCGGAACTAAATTCCCAAAAGGCGGTGACGCGCTCCATATCGGAACCAAATTCCCAAAAGGCGGCGACTCACTCCATATCGGAACCAAATTCCCCGAAGGCGGCGACACGCTCCATATCGGAACCAAATTCCCCGAAGGCGGCGACTCACTCCATATCGGAACCAAATTCCCCGAAGGCGGCGACTCACTCCATATCGGAACCAAATTCCCCGAAGGCGGCGACTCACTCCATATCGGAACCAAATTCCCCGAAGGCGGCGACTCACTCCATATCG
>JBDIVN010000020.1:0-18641 GCA_039794365.1 Candidatus Neutrinobacter sp.
CGCATCAACGATACCGACGACGTCGGCGACAACATCGCCACCACCGGCGCCCTCACCCTGACCTCCGGCGGCGCCATCGGTGACCTCTCCACCCTCAACGTGAACACCGGCGATCTCACCGTGACAAGCACCGGCGGCAACAATATCGATATCACCGATTCCGGCGCCATGACCATCGACAACATCGCCACCGGCGGCGCAGGCAACGTGACGCTCACCGCGGGCGGAAGCATCAACGACACCGGCGCGGGGGACAACATCACCACCACCGGCAATTTAACCCTCAATGCCTCAGGCGCCATCGGCAACACCACCGCACTGGGCGTGAACCTCGGCGGAACGATCACCGTCAGCCCCAACGGCGGGAATAGCATTTCCATCGAAGAAACCGGCGATATGTCCATCGCCAGTATCGCCACCGGCGGCGCGGGGGATATCACCCTGTCCGCCACCGGACGCATCAACGATACCGACGACGTCGGCGACAACATCGCCACCACCGGCGCCCTCACCCTGACCTCCGGCGGCGCCATCGGTGACCTCTCCACCCTCAACGTGAACACCGGCGATCTCACCGTGACAACCACCGGCGGCAACAATATCGATATCACCGATTCCGGCGCCATGACCATCGACAACATCGCCACCGGCGGCGCGGGGAATATTGTTCTCACCGCGGGCGGAAGCATCAACGATCTTGATGATGTGGGCGGAAACATCACCACCACCGGAACACTCAGCCTGACTGCGGGCGGCGCCATCGGCAGTACCAGCACCCTGAACTTCAATACCGGGGCTGTCACCATTACTTCCACCGGCGGCAACGATATTGACATGACCAACATGAACACCGCCTTCGTCATCAACGATATCAATACCGGCGGCGCAGGCGATATTACCCTGACCTCCGCCGGCAGCATCAACGATCTCGGAGCCGGGGACAACATCACGACAACAGGCAACCTGACGCTGAATGCCACCAATGCACCTATCGGCAGCACCTCGGCCCTCGGCATCAACATTGGCGGCACCCTCACCGTCAATCCCAACGGCGGGTTCAACATCTCCATCGAGGAAACCGGCGATATGTCCATCGCCAGCATCGCCACCGGCGGCGCGGGCAACATTACCCTGTCGGCCACCGGACGCATCAACGACACCGACGACGTCGGCGATAATATCACCACCACCGGAACACTCACCCTCACCTCCGGCGGCGCCATCGGCGACAGCAGCGCCCTGAACATCAATACGGGTCGTGTCACGGTCAGCTCCAGCGGCGGCAATGACATTCGCATCAGCGACTCCGGCCTGCTGACCATTTTCGACATCAACACCGGTGGCGCGGGCAACGTTACCCTGACCGGAGGGACGGGCATCCAGGATACGGACGCTCCGGACGACGCCCTGGCGGATATCACCACCACCGGCGCCATCAACCTGACCGCAACCACCGGCGATATTGGCGCGGCGGCCAATTACTTCGACGTGGATGCGGGCGTCGGGGCCGGAGCCGTTTCGGCCAGCGCACCCAATGGCAGCATCTACATCCGTGAGACGAACGGCGCCGTCAGCTTCGGCAACGTCAGCGCCTCCGGCACCGTGGACCTGCGGGCCGCGGATCTCACCGTCAACGGCGGCAACACGATCTCAGCCACGGATATCACACTGACCACAAACGCTATCGATGTTTCCGGAAACATCAACGCCGCCGGCAACCTGATGATTATCCCGATGACACCCGGCACAACGATTGGCCTGGGTGGCGGCGCAGGTGCGCTAAGCATTACCGACGCCGAATTCTCCCGGATTACCGCCTCCAACCTGATCATCGGCTCCAGTTCCACCCTGGGCAATATTGACATCGGCAGCGTGGATCTTACACCCACCGGCGCCCACCTGACCCTGGACACCACCGGCACCATCACGGACAATACGCCGCTGGCCGATCCGACAGCCAACCTCATCCTTGGCTCAAACCGGAACCTGACCATCACGGGTGGCGGCGGCGTCGGCAGCGGACAGATCGGCGATCCCGGCCCGGCGTTCGGGGATCTTGACATCACCATGAACGGCGGGCTTTTGGCCGTAAAGACCAACAACGCCTCTGCCCGCATCTCCTCCACCGGCAACATGATCCTGGATCTGGTGGATACCGGCACCGCCGGGTTCGATCTGGAGGCCGGCGGCAGCATCCTCGACGGCAACGGAGCCGCACTGAACCTTCGCGCCGGCGCGGATTCCTTCCTTCAGGCAGGAAGCTATATCGGCCATGCCAGTCTCCAGCCCATGCAGGTGGAAATCAACAACGCCGACCTCACAGTCACGGTCTTCGGCCAGGTCAGCGGCATTTCCGCTATCCTCGAAGGAACCATCACGCCGTCGGACGACGTTCTCCGGGGCAACACCCCGCCGGGACAGGTTATTTTCAACGCCGCAATCATTTATGATCCGCCGGATGACAGCCGCGAAGAAAACCTGGCGCTGATTAATTCCGGTTCGGGAACAAATGCCCTGATGAGCGATTTCCTGTCGCTGACCAACCCGAACTACTCAAAATATATCAACCTGTTCAACCTGATTGTTGAAAGCAGCTCTGAAGAGGACTTTGTGCCCTTCACCATCACCACCCTCAGCGGTGACGCCCAGCCGGATGGCGATCCGATGATCATCCCCGGCGATAGCGACAGCAGCGGCTTCACCAGCCCTGCAGTCGATACCGGTAACGGCGCCTCTTCCGGCGGCGAAATCAACGTCAATGACACCGGTTCCCCGGATGGAATCGGGCCGCCGCCCGTCGGGGGCGCCGGGGACGATGATTGCGATGGCAACAGCGATCAGTCCGGATGTCAGTAGGCAATATGAGAAAAACCGGGTCGTTCTATTGCCCTATAATATTAAGCATTGTATACATTTGTTCCCTGAATTTAAAGAACCCCGGCTTTTATGCCGACTCCTGATCTGAAGAAGGCATGGAATTTTCCGAAGAGGGACAATTATGATGGGTTTTTCAAACAGGCATTTATCCGGGCATGCAATCGTGGAGTATGTTTTGCCCATTGCCCTGATCATCATCGGTGGGGGGCTTGTCTTCTGGATGACCCAGGCGCCGGATACCATCCTCCAGCTCTTCGGACACACGGTCAATGCGGAAAATCCCGCAGCTCCCGGCACCATCCAGCCCTACGGCACCATTGCGATGCCTCCCGAAGCCGGCAACCTGGCCATGCCTGCAGCCGGCGAGGAATCCTTCTGCTACGTGAGCGGGCTGTGCTTCAACATTCCCATGATGAGCGGCAATAACGAAACCAGTGGCAGCCTCGGCAGCGAAACCCTCCACATGATGGCCGCCATGCTTCAGAATATGGGAGATCAGATACGGGATGAAGATCCTGACCTGGCCAACCTGATTACCCTGCTGGCCCTCAAGGCGCACGAAATGGGAGATCAGCATGCCCTGTTGGAAGCATACTGCGGTTTCGGCGATACCTGCTTTGTGGACAACAGCAGTTATTCGAATATCAACGGCATTATCAACGGTATGGACCCGCTAAAGACCGATTTCAACGATATTCTCGCCCAGATCCAGGACCATTTCGCCAATAACGGAAGCCCGTATCCCGAAGCCCAGGCGCTCATCAACTACCAGGCCCAGGGCATTACCAACGTCGTCAACGGTATCGGCGTGGGTGACGGCGACGGCGGGGCAAACTTCTCCCTGAACAATCCCCAGCAGTTCATTCCTCAAAGGGCCAACACCATCTGTGGCGCGGGTGGAAGCAGCACCTGCTTCCGTATGAATGAAAACGGCAACTGGGTCCCGGTCAGCGTCTGATCCGGCCATAATCCCGGTCCGAGGTTTCAGGGCTTGGGCCGGTGAAAGGATTCATGCAGGTTTTCCAGGTAAATGGAAACCGGCTCCTCTTCATGCTCGGAACGCAATTCGTTTTCCGACAGACGGATAATGCGGAAGAGGACCTTTCGGAAATCCGACGTTTTCTCCAACTTGCGCAGATAGGCCGCGCAACGTTCCCGCATGCGCGGTTCCTCCAGCACATGGGCCGTGTAGAGGTGGCTGTTCATATACGCCTGGTGCGCCATATACTCCTGTAGGGCACGCGGGTGATTGTCCTTGGCGGATTCCAGATCCCGAAGCCGGTCTTCAATACGGGTACGAACACTACCCGGCTCGTCGCTCAGCATATCCCGGAGCATTTCGCGGTCATCCAGCCACTGGATGTTGATCCCCCGCAAGGCCTTCCAGCCGCCCTCCGGATCGTAATATTTGATCTTGCCGCTGACGTAGGCATAGGAGTGAAACTCCTCCCGCTCGTCGTCCGTAATATCGTATTCCGCGAGAATTTTTTCCTCGGCATAATGGGCCAACAGGTCAGCGGTCGCCAGGGGTTCCATGCGCCGGATGACTTCCTCCCGGTGTTCCCGGCAGAAAGCGGTCAGGGGAAGCCTGATGCTGTCGGCCAAGGCATAAAGCTCCCATGCTTTGGGAGCAGCCCCCAGGGAGTAGGCCATGCTTAACTGGACCTCCAACTGGTGCTCACGCAGATCGGACAGATCCTGCCGCCGCTCGTAGCGCCGCAGGGAATCCAGGGCCTCCCGCAGCTTGTCGAGATCCTCCGGAGAAAGCGCCTCCCGGTCGAGGGTCTCCTCGTAGTTTTCCTGCCGGATATGCCGGGCGTCGGTGAACAACAGGTTCTTGAACCAGGAAAACATCAGTTCTCCGGATCGTCAACCTGGATCTTGAGCCAGGGTTTGCCCGGATGTTTCTTGACCAGGTACTCGTAACGGCTGATGATTTCTCCCGTTGCCTCGTTGTACAGCGGGGTGCTTCCGCTGTACATGGTTCCCATCGGGTCACCGTACTTGTTCAGGCTGTTGAGCATAAGCCAGCGAACCACCTGATGCTTCTCACGCTGCGACGGAAAACCGTCCGTAAACATCTGGCGGGTCTCCTCCACCACCAACTCCGGGGGGTTCTCCCCGGAATCGCTCTTCCGGGCATTTTCCGCCGTGCAGGCCGAAAAGAGAAACAGCCCGGCAGCAAGCAGCGCTGTCAGGCACAAAATATCGGGTTTTCGAAAAATGAGCATGCCGGCTCCCTGTGTCTTCATACGGGCAATCACCGGGCTTCCAGTGTTCCGCCGACAACCTTTCCTTCCAGGGTTGACCCGGTTCTCAGGCGGACAAGACCGTTTCCGCTGCCAAAAATGATATCACCGGTCACCACGGAATCGTTGTACAGTTCCACCACCTGGGCAGGCTCGCGTTGCGGTTCATAGGCCGGTTGGACCGGTTCAGCCGCCATTTCCCCGGATGCGGGGGCATCTTCCCAGTTGGGGCCTTCGATGTCCGGAGCCTGGGAGTTTTCCTGCTTGTAGCCGGAATAATTGGCGGGGGCGTCCGGGTTCTCCCCGGAAACCAGGCTGCCGTTAAGGTAAACGAACCCTTCGGGCGTCACCACCCGTGTGCCGGCTTCAACGCCTTCCACCTCGAAATCGCCGAAAACGGACTTGCCGCCGCCCTGGATCTTGATCAGCGTATTGCCCGACGGACCCTTCGTAATGGAGCCGCCGCTGATGACCACGCGGGAATTGATGCCGGTATCGCGGCTGCCGAGACGGATGCTGCCGATTTGGGAGCCATGCACCACCAGTTTGTCGGAAGAAGCGGTGAGGGTCCCGTCGATAATGGAGTTCCTGACGCTGATTTCATCCCGGCCACTGACGTTGCCCGTGATTTTGGCTCCTTCCAGCTCCAGCCGCCCGGAGGCGGTGATGCCGCCGTTGATGTCGCTGTTGTAGATCACCGCGTTCCGTCCCGCCATCACCCTGCCCGTCTTGCAATGGGTAATGCGCACGTTCTCGCTGGCAATCATATCGCCGGTCATGCACTCAGAACCCTGGATGCTCTTGCCGGTCATCACCGGACCCTCCACCGTGGTACCCTTCAGTTCGACGGTCTTGCCGGAGCCGATGTTGGGGAGGGTCTCCTTGCCGTAGATATCCAGCTGGATGTCCGGGTTGGTGTACTGGGGCACCGGATCGGAAAACACCGGAACGCTCAATGCCAGCGCGGCAACAGCCAGGCCGACAGTACACAGGGTCAGGATAGCAACTCTCTTCGTCATAGGGGCCCCTTTCCAGAACCATTCGGTTCTTGCTGATAAAACCCGGTTCCGGGATCTCCGAATTTCCCAGGACAATTCGCTCCAGATTATTTGTACACCATCAGGCAAGCCGATTCAAGTGCGGCCCGCTGAATGACTGCGGATAAACCGCCGAATCCGCTCGGCACGCTCGCGGTTGGGTGGATGCGTCTGAAGAAAACCCCCATCAGCAACCGATTTCCGGCTGAAAAACGCCAACCCGCCATCCAGACCAATGCCGCTGCCGTCGAGCAGCTCCATGGCGAATTGGTCGGCCTCCAGTTCCTGCTGCTGGTTGTAGTGAACCGACGTCAGGGAATACGAACCACGCACCATCTGGCTGATGTCACTGTCCTCCCCGAAGAGCAGGGTGGCCATCACCATGAATACCAGGCTGCGACCCATGCTGCGCAGGTGATCCCGGTGAACGAAATGGCCGATTTCATGCCCCAGGACAAAAGCCAGTTCCTCATCGGTTTCCACCTCGTCCAGCAGGCCGGACATGACGATGACGTCACCGCCGGGGCAGGCCACCGCGTTGACGGAATAACTGCGGACGACATGACCGCGCAGTTCGAGATCGTAACCCTCCAGCCGGGCGGTCAGACGGTTCAGCAGGCCCTGGACCCGTTCCGTCTTTTCAGGCACCGCCGGTTCCTTTTTTAGGTAGGCGTCGCAGAGAAACGTGAGGTTCCTCTCCATCGAGGGGGGAACCCACATTACCGCAAGATCCACCGCAAAACCCAGCAGAACATAGAGCAGCACCAGGAGAATCAACCCGCCACCCGCCAGTTTGGCGAGTTCCTGGAGCGGATGGACCCGCGAAACATTCACGTTATCCTCCGGCTCCGGCAGACGCGGCGTATATTTAATCATCACGCAGCCCCATCAGGCTGCTTCTGAAAAGTCAGGGCGGTTCCAAAGGCCAGCACCTCGATGGACTTGGTGGTCTTGGCCTTGACGTCCCCTCCTCCGATTGTGGACGTATCCAGCCGGGTGTTGACGATAATATCCGCCCCGACCGCCTGGGCCTTCATCCTGAGGATGGCCTCGCGCCGCGCCCGGTCAATCAGGGTCTCGTAGGCAACGATGCGACCGCCGAAAAAGGTGCGAAGCGCCAGCAGAAAGGCCTTGAAGTAATCCTCCGAGAGAACGACGGACCCGTAAACCATCCGGGCCTCGACAACCGGAACCTGGTACGCGTTCTCCTGGTGCAGGGCCTTCCAGGACATCGAAACGGCGGGCAGATGGAGCAGTTCGCGTTCCCGCCTGTGGATGTCCTTGTAATGCCGTTTTTCAATATACCCCCCAACAAAAAATCCCATGCCAAACAGGATGACAAAGAGACCGTACTGCACAATCAGCCCCAGAATGGCAAGGATTGTTTCCATCCGCCCTACTCCACCCGGACCGCCGTACCGTAGACGTAGAGTTCGGCAGCACCCTGGGCCACGGACGAGGTGGAAAAACGGACGTTGACGATAGCATTGGCTCCCAGTTGCCGGGCCTGAAGGACCATCCGATCAATGGACTCGCCCCGTGTCTCATCCAGCAGCTTGGAATAACCGCCCAGCTCGCCCCCGACCAGGTTTTTGAGGCTGGCCATGATATCCGTGCCCACATGCTTGGCCCGTACCATGCTGCCATTGACCAGCCCGAAATGCTCAACAATGGTCATGCCGGGCACCGTCTCAATATTGGTGAGAATCATGCCGGAGGGGTGGCTCATGTGGTGCCGGACCTGCCGGGCCACCTCCGGGGTTTCCCTCGGCACGCCGGCTGTCCTCTGCTCCGGCTGCGGAGAATGCTGCTGAGGAAGTTGTTGAGGAGGCTGGGGCTGTTGTGGAGACGGAGACGGCGGGGGATCGCTATCCGCCTGCTGCCCGGACTGAACCGACTCCCGGAGCTTCTTCCGCATCAGATCTTTCATGGCATCGAAACTGTCCGACATGACAACCGATCATCCTCCCAGTCGTTCCGTTGTATCCGAAGTTTACCGGATCGCCGCCTTTGGCGTATCCCCGGAACAGTGTAACCAAAAAACTTTATGGTCTGACAAAGGGATTGTTGCGAAGCTCCCAGGCAATGCTGGTGGCGGGGCCATGTCCGGTAACGACGGCGGTTTCCTCGTCCAGCGTATAGAGACGGGTCCGGATGGATTGCTCGATCGCCTGGAAGTCCCCGCCCCAGAGATCCGTCCGCCCAATAGACCCGCGAAACAGGGTATCTCCGCCAAGCAACAGCTTGAGATCCTTGAAATGAAAACACATGGAACCGGGCGTATGGCCGGGGGTATGAAGACACTGAGCCGCCAGGCCGGACAGGGGAACCTCCTCCTCGTGCTCCAGCCAATGATCCGGGGGAGGCACAGGATCGCAGGGAAAGCCGAACATATTGCACTGGGTTTCCAGGTTGTCCCAGAGGATTTTATCCGCCTTGTGCAGGGCCAGGGCGGCGCCGGTGGCCTCTTTCATCTTTCCTGCAGCCAGAAAGTGGTCGAAGTGGGCGTGGGTGTGCAGGATCATCGAAACACTCAGTCCGTCAGCCTTCAGGGCTTCGAGAATCCGCTCGGCATCGCCACCGGGGTCCACCACGATGGCCCGCTTCGTCTTCGGATCGCCGATAATCGTGCAATTGCACTGCAACGGCCCTACGGGAAAGGTTTTGACAATCGCTTCCTTGGTCTGCGGCTCGTTCATGATGCCATCAGTGTACCATCAATCCAGGGTCAGAAATCGCTCCGACCCGTTTTCGTCCAGCGCCGCCAGCCGGTATTTCGGCAGCATCTCCCGGTACTCATCCTCCAGAGCCTTCAGGGCCGTGTCAAAATCCGGATCGCCCTTCTTCACACCGGCATAGCGCCCCCAGATTTCCGGCTTGACGAGCAGTTCACCCAGCCGTTTCACCTGCACCTCAATGTTCAGGTCCGCCGTGTCCAGCAGGAAATCCCGGCGAAGCGACGTGCTGTTCAGACGATCCGCCGCCTTGAGGATGGAGAGAAAGACGCTGCGCTGCCACCAGACACCTCGTTCGTGGCAATCCTTGGGGAGATCCCGGATATTGTCGTTGAATGAGCGGACAAAGGACTGGATCTGGGTGCCCACGGCGCCAATCTTGTGGGCGCTGAGCAGCAAGGGGTCCGAGTTGACCAGCGCCAACGCCGCTTGCCGGGACCAGCCGGAGAGTTCGCCGTGATGGGCCAGCAGGGCCGATCCGGAAATCCGGCAGGCAACAACGGCATCCTTGCGGGTCCGAAGATTTTTCGCCAGCGCGGCCTCCAGGTCTTTATCCGCCAGTTGCCCATCAATGACCTGCTCAAAGAGATCCAGCGCCTGCTGCGGACCCAGTTCCGGTTTCACGTCCCGGACGGTTCTCAGCCAGGCGTCACGGGAAACACCCCGCAGGCCGGTCTCAAGCCGGGTTGTCCGCAGCGCCCGCAAAGCCTTTGAAGATTTCAGCATTGGGGGTTTTTCTCCCCTGGAGGGCGCGGACATCCGGTCATCCACCAGCTTTTCAATTCGGCGGGCAATTCGGAGCCCCTTTGTCTGTCCGATTTGGTCGAGGATTCCCGGTTCCACCACCCCTGGCACCGGGAAGGGCGGTTTGTGAAGGATGACGTTATTCACCACGAAACGCGAATCGTTGTTGATGGCCAGCGCCTCGGCCACGGCCCGCTGGAAACGTCCGGGGCGCAGACCGGAAGGACGGGTCTGGAAAGAATCGGCAAAGTTCCGGTAGAGATGACGCATCCGGTCCGCCTGCAGCAGATGGGTGGCGATGGCGCTGCCCACCACCGGGTGGGCCGCCAGGTTGCTCCAGGAGATATCCCCGCGCAGCTTGGGGTCGTGCAGCCAGCCGACCATAAGGGCGATCAAAATTTCCGGCCTGTTGATGACTTCTACGGTGCTTCCCTGGCTCTTCTGCTGGCGCTGGGTCATGTAGCCGCAAAGACGTGATACCTGCCCGGCATGGGGAATGGCGTCATCGAAGCCCATGACAAAGAGGATGGGGGCCGTCTGGGCCACGAATTCCCGGTAAAGGGCTACACCGGCATCGTTCAACTGGAACACCCGTCTCATCTGGTTCTCGGTAATCACCATCTCGCGCTTGAGATCCGTCAGAAAGCTACGGGCTTCATCCTCAAAGGAGGAAGACGGCTGAATAAGCCCGCCCTGCAACAGGGTAAAGGTATTCAAGAGACGGGCCTTGGCCAAGGCCAGATCTTCCAGGAGCGATCGGGGAATCTTTTCATCCACAAAAGAAGCGACCGTAGACCTGTCCGGGTCGCCGTCCTCCGACACCGCCAAAGGCAGAGCCAGCAGGTCCCGTATCCCGGCCAGGACCTTCGGCGTTGCATAGCAGGAAGCTGCCAGGACCCGGCCATCGCCCTCCCAGCCCGTCAGGGCATGGTGGATTTTCTGAAGTTCGTGCTTGGTGGGGCTGAATTTTTGCTTGCTGCCGAAAACCGGCTGGAGGGTCGCGGCGTTCAGAAACGCCTGTCGGGAAAGATCGGCCTGCAACAGGCCGTCCCGGTCGTCCTGAAAAACCGGTCCCCGGACTGCATTGGGCGAACGACCGGCAAAACCCGGAAAAACCGCGGCGGAAAAGGAGGGGGGCAAGGTACGCATGAGAGGCATTCAACCTGTTCGGTATACGCGATAATCAAGCCCCATCAAACCGGAAAATTGCGTCCTCGGAAAGCGTTTATTTGCGGATTCTTGTCGCCAGCGCCCCAGCCTTGACCAGGGTAGGGAAGGAAACCAGGATTGAGGGGTAGTTGCGCTGACTCTCAAGGGTACAGCCGTGGCATTCTTTTGCCTGGCCGACTTTTGCCCGGTATTCGTCCGCCTTGGGCGAATGCCAGAGGGCCTGGAAATCATAGTCCACATCCCGAAGATTCCCGAAAGACTTGCTTTCCGTACTGTGTGCAAACTCTTCACAGCCACTGACCTGGCCTTCGCTGCCGATGTAGGCGCCCATGCTTCCAGCCTTGCAGCAGAATGCCGGTTTCTCCTGCCGGACGGTCCGGCGGTTTTCCTCCTGGCTGATAAGATCCACGGCGGATTTCAGGGCGCCGTCCAGCGGGTGTTTCGTGTGGTAGAGAAACTTCAGCCGTCCGGCAAGTACGTCCTGGCGCACCCGCTCGGTGATCTGAATGTACTTGCGCTCAAAAGGCTCCAGCTTGTTGGTGGCCCGACGCTCATCAAAGGTGGCCAGCTGGTGATCGCCCATCTGGACGCTGCGGCGCATCAGGTTCAGGTTCCACTTGTCGGGCTTCAGGAGATCCCGGACGGTAACGTACCATTCGTCCATCAGCTCGTAGTTGCCCGGCGAGCAGACGGTACAGAGCTGGACGTCCAGTTCCCGGTATCCGTAACGCCGGCGGATGGCCTTCAGGCCCTCCAGCGTGTCCACCGTATTCTGCCAGGCATCCCAGCCCTGGGTGTGGGTACGGCGCTCAAGGTTGTTGTACTCCTTGGGTCCCTCGATGCTGAGGCTCCAGGTGAGGTGCAATCCCGGACAACGTTGCATGACCTGGTGAGTAATCCGGAAGAGCAGGTCCGGGCGCCAGGCGTTAGAGATGATATAGACGGATTTCACCGGCGTCAGACGGTAGGCCGCCTCGATAATCTCCGGCAGATTCCTGTTCAGCGTTGTTTCGCCGCCCGAATAGACGATGACGTTAAGGCTCTGGCCGATGGAGGTATACACCCGTTCGATCTCCGCCAGGGACAGCTCGGATGTCTTTTTGTTGAGGCTGTCGGCAAAGGAACAGAAGCTGCACAGGTAGTTGCATTTCGTTGTCACAATATGGGTCAGCATCAGCGGATTTGGAACCCGCCGGAACATGGCGTTGGCATAGGCTTTCGTCAGCGGGACATAGATTTCCCGGTTGGTGCGGGACACAATCTCGCGATAAGTCGGGCGATCCTCGATGGACGGGTATTGCGAGAGATCCACCTCCAGCAACTCCAGCCGCTCCGCCTCGGAAATACGGGCCGGGCGGACAGGTCTGGCTTCAGATTCTGATTTTGGAACCGACTGCAATGCCATGGTTCAGGAACTCGCTTGGAAAATCCTCGTCATCCCCATCACTATAAATCAAGCCCGGAAATTTTTCCCCCGGAAATATGGCGTATACCCCCCGGAACCCTTTCACTCGAAGCGATCGAGGAATATTAAGAAATCCGGAGCATGCTCAAAGTATACCCTCCGGTACAAAAAAGACGGGTCTAAGCCTTGCTATGATACGGTTTCAGGGCTGGAAAAATTTCAATTTAATGCCATAATAAGGGACAGGTCTCTCTGTTGTTCGAATGGATCATGACAAGTGTCACTGGATATCACAAGGAGTTATCGATGATCTCGGTTTTGTTCGTCTGCACGGGCAACATCTGCCGTTCGCCCTCCGCAGAAGGGGTTTTTGCCGCACTGGTAGATGAGAAGGGCTTATCCGAACGGTTTCATATCGACTCCGCAGGTACCCACGGGTATCACATCGGCGAACCGGCAGACACCCGGTCGGCGGAAACGGCCCTGAACCGGGGATACGACATCAGCGCCCACCGCGCCCGGCGAATCGAGGACGGCGATTATAAAAAGTACGACTACATTCTCGTCATGGATCAGCGGAACTACCAGGTTCTGCTGAAGGAATGCCCGGACGACCATCTGGACAAGGTGCGGATGTTCCTGGAGTTTGCCCCCCACGTCCCGGAAACCGAGGTTCCCGACCCCTATTACGGCGGAGACGACGGTTTCGAGCATGTGCTGAATCTCGTGGAGGAGGCCGCCGAGGGGCTGCTGGGCCATATCCTGGAAGAGCATGCCCACCTGTTTGAAAAGGCCAGCTGATAGAAGAACGTCAGGAGTATCATGAGTACAGCCACGTTATCGCGGACCCTTGAGGATGCTCTGGGTGTTTCGCCCGTTTCCATGCGTCCGCTCAGCGGTGGCTGCATCGGCGAGGTCTACCGGGTTTTTCTGCCGGAGGATAATCCTTTCGACCGCCCCTCCGTGGTCATCAAGTTCGATCCCGGCCCCAGCGCCAGCCTGGATATTGAAGGGCACATGCTGAAAACCCTGAAATCCCGCAGCGACCTGCCGGTGCCGGAGGTTTTCCACAGCACGGAACAACTGCTGGTGATGGAATGGCTGCCCGGACGCAGCACCTTCTCGATGAAGGCACAGGAGCATGCAGCAGAACTGATGGCGTCGCTGCACCAGGTTCGCGGAAATTGCTACGGACTGGAATCGGACACGCTGATCGGCGGCATCCACCAGCCCAACACCCCAAACGACTCCTGGCTGAACTTTTTCCGGGAGGAGCGCATCATGCACATGGCCCGCTACGCCCATCAGGATGGCGACATCTCCACGGACCTGCTGAAGCGGCTGGAAAAATTCTGCGATCGCATCGACGAATGGCTGGAGGAGCCGCAATACCCTGCCCTGCTTCACGGCGACGCCTGGACAACGAACATTCTCGCCGAAGGCGACCGGATTACCGGGTTCATCGACCCGGCCATCTATTACGGCCACCCGGAAATCGAACTGGCGTTCACCACCCTGTTCGGCACTTTCGGCGATCCCTTCTTCAGGCGCTATCACGAGATTAACCCCATCGCCGACGGTTTTTTCGAACTCCGCCGGGATCTCTACAACCTGTATCCGCTGCTGGTCCATGTACGGATCTTCGGCAGCAGCTATGCGGCGGACGTTGACAGCACCCTGCGACGCATCGGCTGCTGAGGCGTTTCCCATAGGACATCCGGCTTAAGGCGATTAACCGGCTTATTTTCCGGGCGGAAAACGTTTACATTGGGAGTAACCCCCATTTCCCCAATACGGCGTTCGCCCATGATGAAACACAATCTGCTCAATCTGTTTTTCCAGCCCCGCTGGGTGGCAATATTCGCATTGATTTCCGCCTTGTTGGTCGTCTCCGGGATTCTCATCGAGGATCGGCCAAACGGATACGCACTCATCATTGCCGGCATCCTGCTCACCCTGCTTACCGGGTGGCTGGCTGGCCTCGTATGGTTCCAGCGACGCATTGAGGTTGCGCGGCGCGAAAGCGAGGAGAAATTCCGCAACGTTTTTGACGAAGCCTTCATCGGCATGGCGATAGCCTCAACCGAAGGCCGGTGGCTACGGGTGAATCCCGCATTCTGCGAAATACTGGGATACTCCCCGGCAGAACTGACCGATTTGTCCTGCCGGGATGTCACCCACCCCGACGACCTGAAAAACGATGAGCATTACGAGCGCATGCTGATGGGCGGCAAACTCCGGAAGTTCAATTACCGGAAACGGTTCCTGCATAAGACGGGCCGGACAGTCTGGGCTTTCATCAGCGGAGCGCTGGTGTACGACAAGGAAAACAAACCAATTTACTACATCGCCCAGATCGCGGACATCACGAATGAAGTCGAGGAACACCGCCAGTTGGAAGAAACGGAATCGCGGCTCAGGGCCATTGTCCACGGAACCGTGGACAGCATCATCCTGGCCGACATAGAGGGCCGGATCATTCTCTTTAACCCCAGCGCGGAAAAGCTTTTTGGCTATTCCGAGTCCGAGGTGCTGAATCAGCCCCTGGCCATGCTGATGCCCGGAAGATACCGGAAGGCCCATACGGAAGGAATAAAACGTCTTCTTGAAGGGGGTGAACCCAGAGTTATCGGAAAAACGCTGGAATTAAGCGGCCTGAAAAAAACAGGGGAAGAGTTCCCACTGGAACTTTCCCTGTCACGAGGCAACAACTCCTTTTATTGCGGGGTCATCCGGGACATTTCCGAGCGCAAGGCAATGGAAACCCGGCTGATCCAGTCGGAACTCCGGTGCAAGTACGGCACCCTGGCCGAATCCTCCAACGAGGCCGTTATCCTCATCGACATGAAAGGCACCATCATCCTCTGGAACAATGTTGCCGAAAGGCTGTTTCGGTACACTGAAGCTGAAATGCTGGGAAAACCCGTAACTTTTCTCTTCGAAGACAAACTGAACCCGGAGTCCCTTTCCCGTCTGGCCGGAAATACGCTGAACCTGACCGCCCACCGGAAGGACGGGGAGACCATCCCGGTGGAATTCACTCTCTCCGGCTGGAAAACCGACATCGGAAACACCCTGTTCTATACCGCCGTCATTCGTTCGGTATCCAGGGCGCGACTGTAAGCCGAAGCGGGAATGTGACGCGCTTGAAAGTGTCATAAAGCTTGCGGCAAGGGAATCTCTGCCGGTTTACCCTGGAAGATGTTCAGGAATAAACCGGAGTAAGGCCCATGTTGAAAATGCTCAGCGAGATTCTGTTCGAGAACACCGGTCGGACCCTCAGCCGGATTGCACTGGCCAGTTTCTTTCCACTGGAAATCCGGGGCAGGGAGAACATTCCGAAGGGTTCCTGCGTCATTCTGGCGGGAAACCACACCGGCCTGCTGGATACACCCGTCATTGCCACGGCTTTCCCCTGTCGGCTCAGGTTTTTTATGCATGAAAGCGTCTACTGCTGGCCCCTGATCGGAAGGCTGATGCACCTGGCACCGGTTATCCCCTATTCGCCGGGAAAAGAGCTGGTCGCCATACGCCAGAGCTTGGACGTGCTCGGCAGGGGCCAATCCCTCTGCATCTTCCCCGAAGGCAAACTGTCGAAAAACGGGCAACTGGCCGAATTCGGCCCCGGCGTAGCCCTGCTCCACCAGAAAAGCCGCCGCCCCATCCTGCCTTTTTGCATTGAAGGCGGCTACGAGGCATGGTCATGGGAAAACCGGCTCTCGCCGACTCCCGGCCCCATCCGGATCACCTTCGGGCCGATCATTCCGGCTACGGAGAAGAGCCGCCTTGAAACCCTTCACATCCTGAAAGAGCGCATCAGGGACCTGTCCGGCAGGAAGATTCCGCAGACTGAACGTGCCTGTTGAGAAATCCGGCAAACAGTCCGGCTATGCCGTCCACCCGCCATCAATGGAAAGACTGGCCCCCGTAACGGACTTGGCCTCATCGGTGCAGAGGAAGTTGGCCAGCGCGGCCACCTCACTTACATCCACAAACTCCTTGGTATGTTGCTGAGCCAGGATAACATCGCGAACCACCTGCTCCTCGGTCATCCCGCGCCTGGCCGCATGCTGCGGAATCTGCTTCCGAACCAGCGGGGTATCCACGTAGCCGGGGCAGATGGTGTTGACGGTGATGCCGTCTTCCGCCGTCTCCTTGGCCGCCACTTTGCCCAGCCCGGAAACACCGTGCTTTGCCGCTACGTAAGCCGCCTTATGGACCGACGCCGTTTTGGAATGCGCCGAGCCAATATTGATAATCCGGCCCCAGCCGCGTTCCTTCATCCCCGGAACCACCGCCTTCATCAGCAGGAACGGTGCCGTCAGGTGCAGGGCTATCAGCTTGTTCCATTTCTCCAGGGGAAAATTCTCGATGGAATCCACGTGCTGAATTCCGGCATTGTTCACCAGAATATCGATCTTGCCGAACCTTTTCTGTGTCCGCTCCACAAGACGGTTGATCCCGGAAGGTTTCGAAAGATCGGCCCGAACATAAATAACCTCGGCGCCGGTTTCCTGCCGGATGGATTCAACGATGGGCCGGATCTGCGCCGCCGGTTCAATGCCGTTGAGGACAACGGAAGCGCCTTCTGCGGCGAACCGTCGGGCAATTCCCAGCCCGATACCGCTGGAGGAGCCGGTCACCAAGGCGACCTTGCCGTCAAGATGCCCGGCAAACCGGGGATGATTACCCCGAAACATTATCCGATCAGAACCTTCAACAAGAGTCGCCGGAAGGATTTCCCGCCGGGAAAACGTCTCCGGTCGAACGGGCTGCGAAAAACCGGCTGCAACAGGCTGGATGAACATGACCATGATGATTCCTCGATACCCTTCAACTGCCCACCAGCCTACTACAAGCATGGGAGAAAAAACACTCCTGACCCTGTGATAAAAAATTATTTCAGGGTATTCGGCATCACCTCGGGAACCTTCACGACGGTGGTTTTCTTTTTCTTCTTGTTCTTGCGTTTTTCCTCGTCGTCATCGTCGTCATCAACGCCCGGCAGTTTCAATTCGCCGTATTCGTCATCTTCAAAGCCGTTTCCGCTGGAGGAAACCTCCTCGCCGTCCTCGTCGTCACCGGGGATGATCCGGATCTGACCCACATTGGAATCGGATTCATCACTGTAGGCAACGGTGGATTCATCGTCATCATCGCCGCCCTGACCGATGAGATAGGGAATATTATTGGCGGCCAGCGCATTCAGCAGGGCCAGAAAATCAGCCAGAGCCGTACCACCGTCCAGAACGACGCCGTTGAAGATAACCGCGCCCGGAGGCTGACCGAAACCGGACGCCCGGATCAACGTGTTGCTCGGCATAACCGTGCCATCAATATTGACCGAAACCAGACCCGTCGGCGGGGGACCCGTCGCCCCGTTGGCGCCGTAGTAGAGGTTGCCGCCCGTAATCTGCACTTCCAGGGCGTTGTTGAATTCGCCGACAGCACCACTCTGGGCCGTCAGGTACGTGTCGCCGCCGGCGATGAAGTTCAGGGCGCCGCCATTGCCGTCGATAATGTTGCCGCTCTGGGCGTTAAATTCGATCCGCGCCGCGCCCACATCAATCAGGCCCACACGTGCCCCGTTGGTCACGTTGATGTATACATCCGCATTGTTGGTCAGCACGTCAATCTGACCGGTGCCACCCAGGGTGATGTCCAGATCCCCATCGCCGGGGTTGCCCACCTGGCCCGAACCGATGCCGCCGCCGCCCGTGATCACGAAATTCCGGTTGTTGCGCAGCACCAGGTTCGGCGTCGCATCACCCGCCGAATCATCGGTGATGACGTTCGTCGTGCTCAGGCGCAGGTTCGTGTCCACACCGCTGAGATCCACCGCGCCAAAGCTGATCTGGCCCGCCGTGAAATCGTTGCCGATGTTCAGATCGCCCGATGTAATATTGTTCAGCTCGGCATCGCTCAATTCCAGGCCGCCGCCAATACCGCTACCCAGGGAGATCGAACGGTTCACGTCCACCGTCGCGATGTTCACCGCGCCCGTACCCGCATCCACGGAACCGTTCGTCAGGTTCATGTTGTCCGACGTCAGGTTGATCGTTCCATTAATCGAAATGATATTGCCGCCCGCCACCATATTAATGGAACCGTTGCCGTTGGTGGTGAGATCCACCTGAACAGCGCCGTCGATGCTGTTGCCGTTTACCGTAATGCTGCCGTTGGCACCCGTCGTTGCAATGCGCACTTCGTTCGTCGTGATGTTGCCGCCAATCAGGATGTCGCCATCCGCCGTCACATCATAGATATTGCCCGGAGTTGCCGCAGCCAGCGTCACGCCGTCCGCCTCGTGGATGTAGATGTCGGAGGGGGTGTTGAAGGTCAGCATGTCCGCCGCCGTGTTGATCCGGTTGCCCGCGGCGCCGATATCCGTCTGCGACGACATCGTCACATCGCCGCCGCCGAT
>JBDIVN010000021.1:0-15981 GCA_039794365.1 Candidatus Neutrinobacter sp.
TATAAGATACAATATTGGTATAATGAACGAGATTGAAATCTACACCAAAGCCAACGGTGAAGCCCCGTATGAAAAATGGATGGCCGGGCTGGATATGAAAACCCAGCAGCGGATTGACGCTCGCATCAACCGGATCCGGCTTGGCAACCTTGGTGATTCCGAAGCCGTTGGCGGTGGCGTGCTTGAACTTCGGTTTCATTTTGGCCCCGGTTATCGCGTCTACACCGCCCGGGTCGGGCAGACGGTTATTCTGCTGCTCTGTGGCGGCGATAAGTCCAGCCAGAAGGCAGATATTAAGGAAGCAATGGAATATCTGGAGGACTACAAACGGCAAAAGCACCAATAAAGAAAGGATAGTTACTATGAGTAAGAAATATGAAGATTATCTTGACGAAAAACTAAAGGATGATGATTACGCCATGGGCTACCTAGCAGCTGCGCTAGAAGATGAGGATCCAGGCGTATTCCTACTTGCTCTGCAAGATGTTATTCGTGCAAAGAAAATCCCAATAACAAAAATTGCAAATGATACGGGTCTTAATCGCCCGAGCCTTTATCGTGCCCTTTCAAAAGAAGGCAATCCAACTATTAGAAATATTGATAAAATTCTCCGCCAATTTGGTTATAGATTTTCAGTAGAGAAGGCAGACGCGGTTTAAAATAGCCAAGCCTGATATTCCTAAACAGGCACTGCCAAAGAGTAAGTCTTTATATAAAATTACTCTCCTATACAGAAACCATAAGGTTTCATAGACAGACGGGCAAAAACCAAGCTATGACTTCCGGTCTGGATTCCGGCAAGACCTGCAAATTGCGCAGAACGGCATCCTGGGTCTTGCTATCTTCCAAGAAGAGTTGAGGTATACTGCTCTACTCGCTCAATGGACTCCAGAATGTGATGAAGGAGAACTTGGGATCCTTCATAGGGGGGATCGCCTCATTGAGCATCTTGTCCCTGACGTACCAGTGAAGGGCATTCGGTTCGGCCACTTCTACTTTACGCCCCCGGTTTCTAGGCTCGCTCTTCGCCCCAGACCCCAGGCAATAGAACCATCAGTATTCTGAGCTGGCTGCTCCGATTTTAACAAAAAACCATATTAGCCTTACTGATCCACTTTATTCAATAGCGCTCTGGCGGCTTGCTTTAAGGCGGGAAGGTCCCGCTCAATCGTCGTTCAGATAAGTTCCGGCTTGATGTCAGGTCACTCATGAATCGGCCGGAAACAACTCCTCTCCCCGGACAACCAAGATTCTGGGACGGTAAGAGTACAGCAGGAACGAGGCACTTAAGCGTTACTCGAAGCCAAGCAATTTTTTCTTCGCAGTCTCAAACTCTTTCTCGGTCAAAATCCCTTTTTCCTTGAGCTGGTGGAGTTGCTCAATTTCCTCGGCAATAGACTTTGACGGCAACGGGTCTTTCTGTCCTGCAGGGAAAGGCTCGGGTTGCTGAACCTCTACCTTAATGGTGTTTTCATTGGTCTGATCCAGGGAGGCCTTGATAAAAACCGCTTCTTCGATTTTGGTGAATGCTTCCTGGTAGATGGCCGGATCCTCCACCACCTGATCCAGGGTACGCTGAACGCCGGACCATTGGCTGATATTTTCCTTGGAATTGACGAAATTCAACCGGACCCTGACGCGGTGCTGAGGTAAATTTTCAATAAAGGCGGAAACTTTCGTTTCATGCGTAATATCGCTTTGGAACAACGCGGGACGGGCTTTCTGGGTTGGGCTCTTGGCCGTGACAAAGCCTGTTTCAATCTCGGCAGATTCCACAATATAGCCCAGGTCCTGAAATACGGAAATCACGGCGGCAAACGCAATCTGCCGGGTGGTTTCGAACTCTCGGGCCTGGATGGCCTGAAGTTCAAGACTGGTTTTCTGCATCTTCTTCCTGGCGTCAGCTTCCGGGTGAAGCAGAGGGATAAAGATGATCAAACTGGTTATGACAAGGCCGGCAATCCACTTTTTCATCGTTCAACACCCCTAGAAGCTGGTTGACATACTCTTAAAATCGGCGATTTTCTTATCCGGGCCGAACTTGATGATAAGCGTCATTGTCCTGCTGGATTGATCGAACCCAACCGTTTCGCTGCTTGCCCTGACGATCAGGATGGATCCCTCTATCCCTCTCCTGCGCTCTTCGGAAGCCGTCGCATGCTTCTGGTAAGTCCAGACTTCACGTCCTTGACCATCAATGGTTGTAATATTAGGCGCGCCGAAAGCCTCGAGAACCTCCGCCTGGGTAGTGACACCCGTTTCCAGGGTCATCTGCACCTTACCATGGGTGAAGGGATTGGCGGTATCATCGTCACGTTTCCTGGCATCAGCATCCATTCCGTCTGTAATAAAAATGACAAACAGGATAACAACGAGGGCCGCCCGAAGGAGGTGTCGGATAGCGCTTTTCATGACAAACCTTTTTTCCAATGCCGCTAAGAAGTATTTTACTACAAGTATACTCAGACTCAAGAAACCTGTTAAAGAACCTCCAAACAGGCTATGTCAGGAAACCGGCTTTTGGTGTATACTCGATGTCCTGTCCAGATGATGATCCTGTCCAGATGATAGGTCACTTATGATGATCGCTTTCATTCAGCGTTCGGCGGTTCTTTTGCTTGCTTTTGCGTTCCTGTTTCCTGCCTTCGGTTGGGGACAAGTACCGGATGTCGGCCCCGGCCGCTGCTATGCCAATTGCGACTTGCCCAGTTACCCCTCAGGGGGCGGTGATGGAGGGTATTATGGCGGCGGCGGCGGATGGGTTTTACCCAACTTTAACATCTGGCAGGTTTTTACCGGTTTCCAGGAGCAATTTTTTGCCGGTTTCCAAGAAAGGAAGAACCGAAAATCAAACGTATACAACGATCGCGGACTGGCTGCGTTGGACAGAAGCAGCTACAGGCAAGCTATCGGATACTTCCGGATGGCGTTAAAGTATGCTCCCGATGATCCGATCCTCCTGGGCAACCTGGCCCTGGCCCAGAACCAGCTTGCCATACAGCTGTACAATCAGGGCAAGTATGACGAAGCCGCCCGGCTTTTTGAGGAGGCGCTAAAAAACCGGCCTGTCGACCAGGTGATCCGCGAGAATCTGGCCATCGCCCGGGGAGAACCGGGATCCGGCGGTAATAATGGAGGGCTTGCAGGGACAAAGAACAGAATTGGTCAGATGATTGACAACATCGCCAACCTGTATGGCAGCACCACCAGTCCCGCCTGGGATTCGCCTGCCGGGCCCGGTGAGCCGGCCCCGGGGCTGACCTTTGTACCGCCCTCCTCGGGGACTCCCGTTCAGCCTGCCGTTTCAAATCTGCCCTCCCCCCAGTCTGTGGGGCTGGATTTTGTTCCCCCGCCAGGGTTTTCCGGCTCCGCCGATTCAGCCACGGTGGACCTGCAGAATATGGGAACCGGAAGCAATGCGGATCCCGTGGTGGATATTGCCCGCATTCAGACCCGCCCCGAACAGAAGGGTCTGCACATCAAGGAAGTCCCTCTGCCCAAGGAAGCCCAAGAACGCCTCCGAACGATCGATCCTTTTGGCGGAACGCCGTTTGGATACACAAGGACCATGGACCTCGTCCTTGATGCGATCGATCGAAACCAGGGGGATTTGAAGTCCAGCGTCAAATATCTTCAGGACCGGATAGAGAAGGCCCAAAAACCGGTATGGAACATGAACGCGACCTCCGGGGTGATCGCCTTGAGCTATCTGGAGGGATTGCATCAGGGTTCGCGGCCTTATGCGGCTCAAGTGGACAACCACGGCCCCAAACGGCTGGATCCCGCCGTCAACGACTCATGGGATTTGCTCGGCGATCTGACCCCTCCCGGTCCGACCACCCGGTGGCCAGGTCCGAAAAACCCGAATCGCAAGGAGATGTCTCCGGAGTGGAAAGTCAAGCGGGACAGTCTGGTACAGGAGGCACTGCGGGAAGGGAACGGCAATCTGGAAAAGGGGCTGGGTTACCTGGAAAAAACGTACGATTTGCGCCGCGAGGATTATAACGAATTCTACTCGCGCTGGGGTGGAACCGTCTGGAATGATTCAAGCTCCCTGAATGAAAATGAAATGGACCAGCTCGATAAGGGCAGTATCGCCTGGAGTGCCTATTATTACCTTCAGGGTTTGCAGGTATTTCCTGACCTGTACGGCCTTCCCCAACAATCGCCCTAATAGTCGGAGTCTTTCGTGATGCGGAAAATTTTCATACTGTATGCCATCGCCCTGATCTTTCTCTTTCCCGTTTCCCAGGCCGACCCAAACCAGGCTATGGAAAGAGGGTACCGTGCCGCCCAAGCCGGACGGTGGGAAGAGGCGATCGAGGCGTTTGACGAAGCCCGCCGAACGGGCAACGTCAGGCAATCTCCTCAAATTCTCCTCAACCTGGCCCTGGCCTACGATCATGCGCCCGGCCGACTTTTGACGGCTGCATCCTGGTACCAGGCCTACCTGGCGGTTTCACCCGATGCTTCCAACGCCGGGCAGGTCGCCAAACGCATCGAGGAATTGGTACAGGCGTTCGATGAACGCATGCTCCATACAATCTGGAATGTTGAAGAAAAGGTGGCGGAATTCGGCCCTGAAAGTGGCGACAGCGTTGAAAAAGCACTAGGCGATGTGGAGGCCGCCCGGATCTATATGGGCCATACCGAAAACGCCACTGAAAAGTTGTTTTTGTTGTCTTCCCCCTCGGGTGAAAACAGCCATTTCATGCAGGTGGCCCTTGCCAAAGCATCTACGGGAGAAATCACCCAGGCAAAACAACTGATGGTTGACATGAGTCCACAGGAAGTCATCCAACGGAAACTGGATAGCGCCTATAAGTCCCATACCCAGTTACAAAGAGCGTTTCGGACATGTAATGACCCGGCAGGACGGTGGATGGAGATCGCTCTTAGAACACAGGTTATGCATAGGGGCATCCCTGTGGATGCGCCGGCCTTCACTGAATTTGTCCAGGCCACCAGTCCGGTCGAGTTGGCCGAAAATGCTCACGCTATCTGGCGCCTTGCCAAGATGCGCCAGCGCTACCATGTAATTGCACGAAGTTGCAGGCCCTGACCTAAGCTATGTCTAGCTTTTGAGATCAGAGGAGTTCTAGTCTGCTGAGAATATAGGTCCTTCAGATCAGAGGAGTTTTAGTCCGCTGAGCAAAACCTCGAAAATCTGTTGCCCTGCAAAATTAGCGGAAGCTGCTCCAGTCTGGTCGGAAGATGATCCTGATTTATAGGGCAGGCACAAACAGGGCGTTTTAGGAGCAAGGCACTCTAGAAACTGTTGCAACTGTTAGCATTCCAAGATTTCTTCTGTAATCATGACTCGCATTTACAGAAGAACTTAAAAACCCCTCACCAACTTGGGGGTGAAGGGCTGAAAGCCTTGTCTGGAGAGGGAGTGGTGGCGCCTCCCAGAGTCGAACTGGGGACACGCGGATTTTCAGTCCGCTGCTCTACCAGCTGAGCTAAGGCGCCGTACCGGGAATCCGTGGCTCCATTAACCGCGAAAGACAGGGGAGAGTCAAGGGAACCTCGGTCATTTTACAGGGGAGCCTGCCGGAAAATCAAACTCAGGGCATCAGGCCGGATTTTTGGGACGCCGAGGCCCCGGACGGGGACTTTTCGTCTTCAGCCACGCCATTGGCACGGGAAGATTCGCGCTCGGCAGTCTCCAACTGCCGAAACTCCTCGGCGTTGGAAGAGAAACGAAGCATCAGCAGGGCCAGGGTGAGAACGCACAGACCCAGAATCAGGGCCATGTAAACCCCCAGATACTGCACGTAGCCGGTGGCCACCATCCCGGCGATGACACAGGCCGCGTAAAGCATCCCCACAATGCGCACCTGGGAGAACCCCGCGTGCAGGAGCCGGTGGTGGATGTGCTCGGCATCGGCAATGAAAGGGTTTTTGCCCTTGAATACCCGGCGCAGGGTGGAGAACACCACGTCGAAGATGGGAACGGTGAGAATCACCATCGGCACCAGCATCACAGCCACCTGGGTTTTCAGCACGCCGGTTACGGCGATGCTCGCCAGCACAAAGCCGCAGAACAGGGAGCCGCTGTCTCCCATAAAGATCCGGGCGGGATAGAAATTGTAGACCAGAAACCCCAGGCTCGCCCCGGCCAGCAGGGCAGCCATTACCGCCGCCACCGGCTGATTGGTGAAGACCGCCACCACGGCCAGGGTAATGGCGGAAATGACGGCCACGCCGCCGGCCAAGCCGTCCACGCCATCGATGAAGTTCATGGCGTTGGAGATGCCCACCAGCCAGAGGAGCGTCACCGGTAAACTCAGGGAATTCAGTACCAGCAGCTTGCTTTCCGGGAGATCCAGCACGGTAATCTCAACACCCAGATAAAAGGCGGCAAGAGCCGCCAGAATCTGCCATACCAGCTTGATGTAGGGCGAGATGTTGAAGCGGTCATCCAGCACACCCAGCAGAAAGATCATCGTCCCCCCGGTCAGAATCCCTGCAATGCCGTTGCCGTGGGGATAATCCCAGAACATGAGCGTCAGCACCCCAAAGGCCGCCATGAACGCCAGCCAGATAGCGACCCCGCCGAAACGGGGCACCGGGTTCTTGTGGATCTTGCGCTCGCCGGGTTCATCCACCAGTCCCAGCCGCCGGGCGGTCCGGGAAACGATGGGCACAAAAACCAGCGAGAGGATCAGCGCCAGGAAAAACCCGAAAATCTGGGACTCCTCAAAGGAATTAATGATGGCTGACGGCCTCCTTGAATTTTGCCTCCGGATAAAGTGGAAAACGATCCGCCAGCTGACGGACCCGTTCACCCAGGGGAACCATATTCTCCCGTTTTTTCAAGGCTTCGGCAATCACCAGGCCAACCTCGGTCATCGCATCCGGCGTGAATCCCCGCGTGGTAAGCGCCGGAGTGCCCAGCCGCAAGCCGCTGGTGACAAACGGACTCTGGGGATCATCAGGAATGGTGTTCTTGTTGGCGGTGATATGAATGGTTTCCAGGAGGTTCTGGGCCTCTTTCCCGGTCAGATCCAGGCTGCGCAGATCGAGCATCATCAGGTGGTTGTCCGTGCCGCCGCTGACGATGTTGACCTGGTTTTCCGTCAGGGCCTTGGCCAGGGCCTGGGCATTGGCGATGACCTCGCCGGAATACTTCTTGAAGTCGGGGGACAGCACCTCCTTGAACGCCACGGCCTTGGCGGCGATGACGTGCATCAGCGGGCCGCCCTGCAGGCCGGGGAAGACGGCCTTGTCGATGGCTTTCGCAAATTCCTCGTTGCTCATGATAATCCCGCCGCGAGGCCCCCGCAGGGTCTTGTGGGTGGTGGTGGTCACCAGTTGGCAGTGGGGGAAGGGGCTGGGATGATGGCCCGTGGCAATCAGCCCGGCGATGTGGGCCACATCCGCCAGCACGATGGCGCCCACTTCATCGGCGATCGCGCGGAAGGCGGCAAAGTCGATGATGCGCGAGTAGGCGCTGGCGCCGCAGATAATCAGCTTCGGCTTGTGCTCTTTCGCCAGTTTGCGCACCTGGTCCATGTCGATACGGCCGCTTTGGGGATCGACCCCGTAGGCGACGACTTTATAGTACATGCCGGAGAAGTTCACCGGGGAACCGTGGGTCAGGTGGCCGCCGTGGCTCAGGTTCATCCCCATAATGGTATCGCCCGGCTGAAGCCCGGCGGCGACAAAGGCCGCCATGTTAGCCTGGGCGCCGCTGTGGGGCTGGACGTTCACGTGATGGCAGCCGAAGATTTTCTTCGCCCGCTCAATGGCCAGGTTCTCCGCTTCGTCCACGAACTCGCAGCCGCCGTAATAGCGCTTGCCCGGCAGGCCCTCGGCATACTTGTTGGTCAGCACCGTGCCCATCGCCTGCATCACCGCCATGCTGGTGAAGTTCTCGCTGGCGATCATCTCCAGGGTCGTCTGCTGGCGGCGCAGTTCCTTGATGATGATCTCGTAGATGTCGGGGTCGTTCTGCTGAAGGGCGTCCAGGTTAATCATGAGCGGGATTTCTCTCCTGTTATCAATGAATTTTATTGATGAATCTTTTCAGCGCTTTCCTGCGATGCCTGTTCGGCCAGGGTGTCGATGAGGCAGACCCGGTTCTCGTGGCGGCCGCCCTCAAAGGGGGTTTCCAGCCAGGTGTCGATGATTTCGAAGGCCATCTCCGGCGCCACAATGCGTCCACCCAGGCAGAGCACGTTGGCGTTGTTGTGCAGGCGGCTGAGGCGGGCGGAGATGATGTCGTTGGCGGTGACGGCGCGGATGCCCTGGTAGCGGTTGGCAGCCATGCCGACACCGATACCGCTGCCACAGACGATGATGGCCCGCGGATACTGCTTTACCCGCATCATGCTCACCACGTCCCCCGCAATGTCCGGGTAGTCCACCCGGTCCTCGCTGAAGCAGCCCACGTCATGCACCTCGATGCCTTTGGCCTTCAGGTGCTCGCTGACCCGCTCCTTGAGGGCGAAGCCCGCGTGATCGGCGCCGATAACGATGGATTTCACGCTTTCCTGGCTCATCCGCCTGCATTCCTCTCAATCATTCCGTGACCAGTCTACCACAAGCACCCATTGCCTTCGCCCTTGCAATCAAAACAGCTGCCATTCATGAATTTATTATGGTATACAACCTGAAAGACTGCCCTTTCTAACCCGGGATAACTCTTCGAATGATCTTTCTCAAGAAAACAAGTCGTTCTTTAAAAAAGAACCTATTTATTTTAAAGAACCGGTTTCTGCAGCATATTGAAGACGTTATTCACTTTTTTGGATACAAGGATTTTTCTTTTTTCAGGATGAGTAAAGAACAGCAGGAGAAATTTGAGCAACAGGAAGCCCAATGGGTACGGGAACAGGAATGGACTCAGGAAAAATGGAAAAAAGGTCCTGCTTTGATACACACATCAGGCAGGATCAGCTTTTTCTATGGACAAAAATTTGATCCCCAATATATCGAATTGGTTGAAGATGGCTGGACTCATGATCATTGTGGGATTTGCTATCAAAATCTCTATGAAACCGATGAGCCGGAGCATGGAGAAGGTTATACCAATGGGTATGACTGGATTTGTTCTCGCTGTTATCTGAAACATAAAAATGGTGTCTAAAGGGCGAGATCCATCAATCCAGCACGATGCTGCCGGTACGAAGCACCCGAACGGTGCCGTCAGGCTCGACGGCGGCGACGGTGGAGGCGGTTTTTTCCACCACGGCGGCGTCGTCTTCCAGAATGAAATCCAGTTTGTCGCCCAGGACCTCAGACACCTCCGCCGCCGTGAGGCAGGGCGGCTGGCCGGAGATATTGGCGCTGGTGGTGGCCAGCACCCCTTCGGGAATGAGCGCGAGCAGATCCAGCAGGCGCGGGCATTTGGGAATGCGCAGGGCCACGGTGGGGAATCCCCGCGTGATGGCGCCATGCACCCTGTCCGTTTTGGGCAGCACGATGGTCAGCGGCCCCGGCCAGTACCAGTCCATCAGCTCGATGGCCGAGCGGGGCGGGGGTTCGATGTAGGGCTCGAAAGATTCCCGGTCTTTCCCCAGCAGCACCAGCGGCTTGGTATCCGAACGGCCCTTCATGAGAAAGATCTTCTCGATGGCCTCCGGGTGGGCCACCTTGCAGCCGACGCCGTAAACCGTGTCCGTCGGGAAGGCAATCACCCCGTCGGGTTTTTCCAGCATGGCCACGGCGTTGAAAAGATCAGGAATGGTCATGGGTGCTATCGGACACTTTGGAACGCTACAGCATCACGATAGCATATCCAGGACGTATCAGGCGAAGGCGGGCGCCGCATGCGTCTGCAAAAACGTCTCGATGGCCTCCAGGAACACGTTGCCGCCGCGCAGGGCGGTGGCGTAGCGGCTGCCGTCGCCCTTGGGGTTCCAGACGCCGGAGACGTGATCCGAACGCTCCAGAATGGTCAGCTTGACGTGGGGGTTCACCCGCTTGAGGGTCTTGAAATTATGGCGGGCCTGCTCAAAGGCGGTGGTCTGGTCCTTCACGCCGTGGATCATGAGAATCGGCTTGCCTGCCAGTTGCGGTGAGGTCTTCATGATCGTGGCCGGGTGCAGCTTGGAAAACGGGCGATCCAGCTTAAGATACCGCTGGGCCTCGTCTTCCAGCCCGTTGACGACCTGCCGGGCCAGGTTCCGCACGATGGGCGCGTACCAGCCCTTGATGGAACCGTCGAGGAAGCCCCGGATCTCCGGAACATTCTTCACATCGATATTGGCGTAGGGGCTGTCGAGGACCATGCCGTCAAGCCGGTCCGTCACCGTTTTCAGGGCGTCGGGATACTTCTTCAGGCTGGCCGGGGTCATCATGATGGCCGCCGCACCCATGGAATGGCCGTAATAGAACAGCTTTTTGCTGCGATCGCCGTAATGCTCGTCCACGTATTGAACAGCCGCCGCCGCGTCCTTGCCCTCGTGGAAGCCGAAGGAGGAGATCTCCCCGGCGCTGTCGCCGTGGGCCCGAAAATCGAACATGAACACGTTGTAGCCCATGGACCGAATCTTGTCCGCCACCCCCAGCACCGCCCGCCAGTTGGCCTTGTAGCCATGGCCGAGAACGACGGTCTGGTCGGCGGTCTTCGAATGGGGCATCCAGTAGCCCTTGAGGTCCAGGCCATCCAGGCTCTTGAAGGAGACCGTCCCGATGGGGCCGAAGCGCTTGAGGGCCTCACCGGGCTCAAGATAAGTCCGGAAGGCGCCTGGCGTGAGTTTCCGCATCAGCTTCGGCTGGGTGAAGTACATGGCGACCAGCCGAACGAGCGGCTTGTACAGGAGGTTCCCCCGTTCCCCGTGACGGACTTTCGCGCCAAAAACCGGAACCGCCACGGGCTGTACCGGCGGCGATACTGGCGCCGGCCTGTGCGCGGGCAAGGCGGAATGGAACCGGATCTGAGTCATGGCGCCGTTATCGGCGATCCCCCGTATCACTATTTCCCCAACCTAATAATAAATGGATCGTTATATTTCCCTGTTTTTATCATAAAAGAAGACGGTTGAAAATGCGCCGGTTTTTTCGCCAACCGGTCTGTGTTAGATTATGGACAGGCTTCATGACGTCCGTATGACGTCCGGCCCGCGGTAACGGGACTCCTCCCGAAGACACCCCAAGGAAAATATGATGGAAAAGGTCGCATTCAAGGCTCCCTCACGCCAGCGCATTGATGGCGTCATCGTCAAGCCCCTTCGTCCCATCGTGGACGAGCGCGGCTACCTGATGGAGATGCTGCGCAGCGATGACCCTGACTTCAAGGGCTTCGGCCAGACGTACCTCACCGCCGTCAACGACGGGGTGACCAAGGCGTGGCACTACCACGAGGAGCAGACGGACAACTTCATCTGCGTCCACGGCCTCATCAAGCTGGTTCTCTACGACTGCCGCGAAGGCTCCGTGACCGAGGGGCTGGTGAACGAGTTCTTCCTCGGCAACAACAGCCCCATTCTGGTACAGATTCCGCCAAAGGTTCTCCACGGCTTCAAGGGCTGCGCTGCCCCCCATTCGCTGGTGGTCAACGTGCCGGACAGGCTCTACAACTACGAACGCCCCGACGAGTTCCGGGTGGACCCCCATGACAATGACGTGCCCTACGACTGGGCACGCAAGGACGGGTAGATCATGACTCTGGAGAAGCATGTGCTGGTTACCGGCGGCGCCGGGTTCATCGGCAGCGGGCTGGTGCGCCACCTGCTCAGCGCTTATCCCGAACTGAAAGTCACCAACCTGGATCTGCTCACCTATGCGGGGAACCTGGAAAATCTGGCGGATGTGGATAATCATCCCCGCTACCGGTTCGTCCACGGTGATATTGGCGACGCCGATCTTGTCAGCAAGCTGATGAAGGAGGCGGATATCTGTATCAATGCCGCCGCCCAGACCCACGTGGACCGTAGCATCACCGGCCCCGGCATTTTCGTGGAGACCAACGTCGTGGGCACGCAGGTATTGCTGGAAGCGGCCCGGCTCAACGGCATCGAGAAGTTTATCCAGATTTCCACGGATGAGGTCTACGGCAGTCTCGGCCCCACGGGCCGGTTCACGGAAGCCTCGCCCCTGGACCCCAGCAGCCCGTATTCGGCCAGCAAGGCGGCGGCGGACCTCCTGGCCCTGAGCTACTGGAAGACCTTCAACCTGCCGGTGTGCGTCACCCGCTGCTCCAACAACTACGGGCCTTATCAATATCCGGAGAAGCTGATTCCCCTGTTCATCCTGAACGCAGCGGATGACAAGCCCGTCCCGGTCTATGGCGACGGGCTGAATGTGCGCGACTGGATTCATGTGAGCGACCATAACCGGGCCGTTGCCCTGGTCATGGAGCGGGGCAGGCCGGGGGAGGTCTACAACATCGGCGCGGACAACGAGCGCAACAATCTGGAAATCACCCGCAAAATTCTTTCCCTGCAGGGAAAACCGGAGCGCCTGATCCGGTTCGTGACGGATCGCCCAGGCCATGACCGCCGTTACGCCATCGACAGCACGAAGCTTCAGCAGGAACTGGGCTGGCGTCCGGTGAAGGATTTTGATGCCGGGCTTGCCGAAACGGTGCAGTGGTATCAGGATCACCCGGCTTGGGTGGCGGGCATCCGCAAGCGCGAGCAGGAACTGGTTTCCAACGCCTGACCCCAACGTCTCAAGGAGGATTCGGATGGCCTTTCGGAAAATTCTGGTGATCGGCGCCTCCGGCATGCTGGGGCGTGATCTCACCGCCCACCTGGATGCGATGGGCTATGAGGTCTCCGGGTTGTCATCCAGGGATTTCAACCTGCTGCACCCCATCGACCGGCTGACCCGCACGGCGGCCCTCCATGAGCCGGAGGTTATCATCCACTGCGCCGCCTATACCGACGTGGACGGTGCGGAAAAGGACCCGGAACTGGCCACGGCCATCAACAAGGACGGGACCCGGAAATCCGCCGTCATTGCACGGGATCTCGGCGCCATTTTTGCCTACATCAGCACCGATTACGTGTTCGACGGGCTGAAAGGCGGCCCTTACACCGTGGACGATTCCCCCAACCCGGTCAACCAGTACGGGCTGTCCAAGTATTACGGGGAACTGATGGTGAAGGAAATCCTGGATACAGCCTATATTGTCCGCACCAGCTGGCTCTACGGCATGCACAAGCGCAATTTCGTGCAGTTCGTGCTGGACGGTGCCCGGCAGGGACGCCCCATGCGCATTGTCAACGACTGGACGGGTTCCCCCACCTGGACCGGCAGCCTGAGCCATCTCATCGAGCAAATTGTTACCTCCGGCGCTTTCGGGACGTACCATGCCGCAGACCGGGGCAGCGTTTCCAAGTATGACCAGGCGCTGGCCGTCTGCAAGGCGGCGGGTCTTTCCGCCACACACATTGAACCGGCCTCGTGGAAGGACTTCTCCTTCCTGGCCCGGCGCCCCTCCATGTCGGTACTCGACCCCGGCGAGCTGGCCGTCCCCTCCTGGGAGACCTCGCTTCATGCCTACCTGGAGCAGTACCTGCACCAGGTGATCTGCTAATATTCCCTGCCGATATTCACGAGATATTAAAATCTCTCATCCCCGCCCCACCAATCCGGTACAATCCTGATCGATTGTGTCTGAGAACGCCCGTCAACGAGGCCCATGTCCAAAAAGAAAAAACGCGCCGAGGAAAAAAAGCAGCTCCACCCCCGGATCATGATCTCCGGCTACTATGGTTTTGACAATCTCGGTGACGAGCTGATCCTTGAAACCCTGATCCAGGAACTGAAACGGCACGATTTCAAGATCACGGTGCTCTCCGCCAATCCCCGGAAAACCGCTGAGCGCTACGGGGTGGACGCCATCGACCGGCTCAGCCTGCTGGCCATCATGGATGAGATGGCCCGGTGCCATCTTCTCATCAGCGGCGGCGGCGGGCTGTTTCAGGACGCCACCGGTTGGGGCAGCGTGTTTTATTACGGTGGCATTATCCATCTGGCCCGGTTTTTCGAGGTGCCCGTCTTCTTCTGGGGCCAAGGGGTCGGCCCGCTGAAGTCCCCCCTTTCCCGGTGGTTCACGGCCCGCACCCTGAACTATTGCCACGGCATCACCGTCCGCGATGAGGGCAGCGCGGATCTCGTAGCGTCCCTCACCGGCGAGCGTCCGGAAGTGACGGCGGACCCGGTGTGGATGCTGCAGATTCCCGGCAAGGCATCCGTCCGCAAACGGGTCAAGACCTGGAACGTGGGCATTTCACTGCGGCCCTGGAAAACCCTCAGCGCGGACCGGATCACCAGGCTGGCCCGGTTCTTTCGCCACCTGACGGAGGATTCTGATCGCCCGGTCCGCTTCTACCTGCTGCCGTTTCAGGACGAAACCGACAGGGAACCCCTCAGCCGGTTTGAGGCGGCCCTGAAAGCCGAAGGACTGACCAACTGCAAGTGGGCCAGCCCGGACAACATCATCGAGGCGGTCACCAAGTGCCACGTCCTGTTTGGCATGCGTTTCCACAGCCTGGTGCTGGGCATGCTGGCCAGGATTCCCGTCTACGGCCTGGTTTACGACCCCAAGGTCCGGCAACTGCTCAACAGCCTGAACCTGCGGGGAAGCGACATCACCGAGATCGATGCCCTCGACGAGGAGGCCATCCGCGAGTATTTCGACCGCTACCTGGAGCCGAACCTGCGCGTCCTCCAGGAGAAGGCGTCGTTGAACGTCACCCGCCTCCTGGAGATCTATCACCACGATGTGGAAAACAACCTCATCGTCTTTGGCAAGGATTTGTAGCGATGGGGATATCCCCCGCGTAACCGGCTTGAACTGAGCGCCTGCCCGCGCTAGAGTCTCTTCATTATGGATGTGAATCACCCGCGCTTTCCCGAATACAAGGAGAAGTTCGAAGAGCTGGCCTTCCTGGCGGATCAGGTGGAAAAGCCGGAGCCTGCCCTGGACCAGTGCCGTTATTACCTGTGCCTGTACGGCGAAAACGGCATGGAACCCCATGAGGAATTCGAGTTTCTCCATAAAATGGAAGACCACCTCGCCGATCTGAAAAAAATCGTGGTTGAAACCGGCTACTGGCAGGACACCGTCCTGTTCGTTCCCTAGGGCCAATCGACATTTAAACCGGAAACATATGCCGTCATTCCCGTTGGAATTTATTTCGGGTTTTTCCGGTCAATGGATTCCGGCTCACCCCTATCCCTTGTTCAAGGATCCTCATCGCTAACGCTCGTTCCTCGCGAAGCGCTGAAGACCGTACAGCTCGGCTTTGGCCTCGCTTACGGCTATCGGCGTCCGGAATGACAGGGCGCTTCTCACCAAAATTAAATGTCGATTGGTCCTAGGGCTGGGCCGTCGTTTCCGGGGGTGGTTCCCGGAATTCGCGGGCCAGATCGGCATAGAGATCCTGCCCGATGTATTCGGCCAGGGTCTGCTGGGCTTGGAGGAGACCTTCATGCAACCCGACGCGCATGATATTGAGGACCTCCTTCGGGTCCGGCTGGGCATGAAGCCGATCGCAGGCAAATGAATAGATCACCAGCATCTCGAAGGTGTCAGTCAGATGAAACCCCACGGCGGTCAGTCCCTGCATGGGGAGGTTGTAAAGAATGCTGTGGGTCTGTTTCATCAGCGGATCACGGTCATACTGACGCCGGGCATACTGGCTGGTCATATACTTCTCGCGGATACCCGGCAACCCCAGGGAGTTGGGCACGTTTTTGGACTGGGCCTTGATGTCCGCCTGGATGCGCTGGGCGTAGTTCATCAGCAGGCGTGCCGCCGCATGCCGCAGGTCCGGCTGGGCCATCTCATAGAGCAGCAGCAGGAGGCGGCTGCAGCCGCGATCCTGATCGTACCAGCGCCGAAGCTGGCTTCCCGGTTGAATGTTGGTCAGAAGCATGCAAACTTCCCAATACGGACTGCCTCCATTTTACCAAGACCTGCCCAAAGTGCATCTTCCGGTTGAGCCTGATTCCGCCTCCTGCTATCATAAGCGTCTTGTCCAAGATCATGCAGAAGGGGTCACCAAGACCATGAGCCAG
>JBDIVN010000022.1:0-14581 GCA_039794365.1 Candidatus Neutrinobacter sp.
AGGCGGCGACTCACTCCATATCGGAACCAAATTCCCCGAAGGCGGCGACTCACTCCATATCGGAACCAAATTCCCCGAAGGCGGCGACTCACTCCATATCGGAACCAAATTCCCCGAAGGCGGCGACACGCTCCATATCGGAACCAAATTCCCCGAAGGCGGCGACTCACTCCATATCGGAACCAAATTCCCGAAAGGCGGTGACACGCTCCTTGATGCCCGTAAGGACCACGTCCTCGATGCTCGCAAGGATACACTCGCCGAGGCCCGCAAGGACTGACAAATCAGATTATGTTGAGTTAATAGAGGAGAGTCAGACAATGGCAATCAATGGCAGTAACCTGTTCCCCGGCACTTTGCCGCCTATCAAGCCCCCGCCCTCTTTCGAGCTTCCGAAACCGCCGGTATTTCCCCCTCCCCCTCCTCCGGTAGCCGGACCCTATACTGGCCAAACCCGCGATCTCGATACCTATCATTACTTAAGCGTGCTTCAAAATGCGGATCAGGACAGAAACGGTGCACTGACCCAAAAAGAGTTGCAAGCCCACCAAATGAAACTGCAGCGGGAAATATTCGCTCTCGAAAATTCCCCGAACGCCAATGATTTTACCCGGTTCCGGGCAGAGCAACTGAAGCGGGATTTCGATGCGGCAACGATTATGAACAATCATTACGAGCGCTTCAACCGTATCGACGGCATACGCATTGGTGTCGATCTCGGCATCGACCAAAGTGACATCAACCGTGTCGCCGAAAAAGACGGCAATGGCCTGGATGTCACCATCTTTGGGGATGTCTTCGGCCACCCAAGGAAGATGGCATAAGCTGCCAGGAAAGCTGGCCAGCAGAAAAAGAGCGATGGAGATTCATCGCAATCTGAAATTCCAGGGGCAACTTGCTCCCCCTGGAATTTCGCTCTTTCCCTCAACGCTTCTCACTGAAACGCCTTGAGTTTCTCCGCAGCATAAATTAAAGACTGGCGGTGACGGTTCATATTCTTCCATGGATCGTCTTTTTGCCCCAGACGGTGAAAAATATTGCGCATGGTATAAGTCTGCGGACCGGCATCGTCAAGCTCGTCCCAGTCAATGGGGGTGGCCACCGGGGCGCCCGGCAGCGCCCGGAGGGCGTAGGGCGCGACAACCGTCTGGGCATACGCGTTTCTCAGGTAATCGAGAAACACCCGGCCCCTGCGCCGATCCTTGCGCTGCTGCGTCGTCACCTCATCGGGGTGACGCCGGGCCACGACAACGGCCATCCGCCGGGCAACCTCCCGAACCTCGTCAAAGGCCATCGCGCCGTCCAGGGGAAGGGTGACATGAAGCCCCTTGGAGCCGGTGGTCTTAAGAAAGGCCGACAGGCCGATTTCCCCGCAGAGTTCCCGGACATCGCGGGCCGCCTTGCGCACGGCGTCAAATTCACCGCCTTCCGGCGGGTCCAGATCGAAGATCATTTCAACCGGGTTGTCCGGCGCGTCCTTGCGACTCAGCCACAAATGGGGGGTCAGGCAAGCCTGGTTGGCCAGGTAAACCAGCGCCGCCGCGCTGTTGCAGACAACCTGGCAGTTATGGCCGCCGGTTTTCTCCACCCTCACCCGCTCCATCCAGTTGGGAAAGTAATCCGGCACGTCCTTCTGGTAAAAACCCTCGCTCCAGATACCATCTGGAAAACGCTGCATGGAAATGGGCCGGTCTTTCATGTGCGGCAGCATCACCTCCGCGATCTTTCGGTAATATTCGATAACATCGCCCTTGGTGAAGCCATCATCCGGATAGAACAGCTTGTCCTCCCGGCTGATTTCCACTGCGTGGTGATCCAGCTCCAGGATGGTCATTTGCCGTTGCCGCCATGTCCGTTGCCGGTTTCGCGGTGAATATTGCCGGGAGGCTTGTCATCCCGAAGCCCCAGGAACCTTGGATGACGCAATTTACCCCCCGGCGTCCACTCGGTAAAGCCGACTTCCGCCACCAGCTTCGGCTTGACCCAGTGGACGTAATGCTCCGGCAGTTCGTCGTCGCTGCGGGCAAATGACGGTTCCCGGCACTCCATTTCGGCCATCTTCTCATGCAGGTTGCGCAGGGTCTCGTCATCGAAACCGGTGCCCACCATACCGGCGTAGACCAGTTCCTCCTGATCGTAATATCCCAGCAGCAAGGCACCGAAGCCGACCCGGTTTCCTTTCGGATCGGTGAACCCTCCGATGACGAATTCCTGCTGGTTGACACACTTGAACTTCAGCCAGCTTCTCGAACGCCTGTGAACATAGCCGCTTTCGGAATCCTTGGCGATCAGGCCCTCCCAACCCTGTTCGCAAGCTTCCTCGTAGTACTGCTCACCGTTTTCATTGCGATGGACCGTAAATCGCAGATGGATACCCCCGTCAAAATCCAGCAGCTCTTTCAGGATGGATTTCCGCTCTTTCAAGGGCAACTGGGTGATATCGTACCCATGCAGGTAAACGATATCGAAGATGTAGTAATACACCGCCACACCCGCCTCCAAAGCCTCGGCGGGGTCCTTGATCTGCATCCGGTTCTGGAGCCTGGAAAAGCTGGTGAGATTTCCCTCAAAGGCGACAATCTCCCCATCAATGACGAAATTATCGGCAGCTTGCCTTTCCAGTTCCGCCACCAGTTCGGGATAGGTGGTGTTCAGCCCCTTTTTGTTGCGGGACATCAGACGGACCCGGCCATCCCGCTTGCTGGCAATGCAGCGTTCACCGTCCAGCTTGCGCTCGAAAACCCATTTGCTGTCCGAAAACCGTTTGTTGGTCAGAGTCGCAAGCATGGGGCGGACCTTTTCCGGGTGAGCCGCCCGCTTCAATCTTTTTTTCAGATGCTCGGAAAGCCTGTCCAGCGGGGATGTCATTGGGCCAACCCCTCCTTGCCGGTATTTACGGCCAGAAGCATGTTTTCCCGATCAGTTTTCCGCTTGGATTGAATCATAAAGGCGCAACTCTCTGGGTCGGCGGCGTCACTGTCGGGATGCGCCGACTTCGGCGGTGACGGCGCCTACCAGTTCGGAGACATGGCGCTTCTCACTGTCGCGGGTGGCAATGTCCCCTTCGGAGATGATGCCGATGCAGCGGTTGCTCTTGTCCACCACAAGAATCCGGCGCACCTTGTGCTTTTCCATCTCCTCAATGACCCGGTCCAGGCTCTGATCCGGCCCGCAGGTCAGCGGATCAAGGGTCATCAACTGGCTGATTTTCGTCCTGTCCGGGTTTCTGCGATTCAGGATCATGTCCAGACAAATGTCGCGATCCGTCACCACGCCGATACAGATTCCGTTATCGTCCACGATGGGCACAATGCCGCAGTCACGCTGGTACATAACCTTTACGCAGTCATAGACGGAATCGTTCTCATGACAGAGTTCGGGATCGGGTGTCATAATATCGCGGGCTTTCAATTCCTGAACCTCCGCTACCTGAAATTGCATACTTGAACTTTATTATGGGATTGAACGGAGTCACTCCACAATTAGCTATGCGGATTAGGCTAGATTGGTGATGGCGGTACTGCAGGGGTTGTCATATCTTATGGTCAGTTCAAGCACAGCATGTTCCGCACCGTGATGAAGGGGGACCGCCAAACCCAGACGCCATGTTCAAATGCCCGCCGGATAAAACCGAATATCACGTCTGAGTTTAATCCAGTTTTTTTCGCCGCGTAGGACAATGAGGGATTGTTCGAGAACGCCTTGTGATTCGTCACAAGGCATTTTTTTTGCTTAGTTTTTCCGGCTGTCCTGACGCCGGAATTTCTCCAGAATGGGCCTGAACTGCTCCTTGAACCGCAGAACATCCTCCAGCATCTTCTCGGAAATCCCCTCGCGCCGTTCGTGCCTTCCGGCGCTTTCCGCCCGCTTCCGTTCCTGCTTCAGGGTCCGCAGCCGAACGGCCTCTTCCAGCGAAATACCCCCGACAAAGGCGTCGAGGGCGACGTGAAAGTCCTCCAGGGTTTCATGAAGCTTCTCCGCTTTCTCGGCAGCATTGTCCCGAAGCGCCCGCTTCAGGGACATCCGCAGGGAGAGGTTCTGGACCGCCAGCCGGAAGATGCTTGGGTTTCGCACCGCCTCGGTCATGGCCAGGATGACATGCATCGGCAGGGTGTCCGGGTTGGTGGCCATGCCGTAAATCCGGCGGAGAACCTGGCGGCTGTCAGGATCGAGGGCGGTAAAGTAATCCAGGTAATAACGCTGCCGTTTCTCACCCCCGAAGAGGGTGCGCACCTTCGGAAATACCGGGCTGGCCGATAAACCGGCAGGGTAAGCCGAAGCATGGTAGGGGCCGTGCGGCAACAACATACGCGAATGGTCCTCACTCTCTATTGAGAATAATTCTCATTTGATTATACACTATTGAGAAATATTCTCAAGTAAGAATTTTCTTCGGGCAACCGTCTGACCTGCCCGGAATCTACCTGCTGAAAAGCCTTATTCTCAGTAGTTTATCGGGTATGTACCGGGCTGTTGCGACGGGTACCCGTAATACTGAGAGGGGACATGCCGGGAAAAACCCGGTTCCGGGGGATAGTGGAACTGAAAATAGTTCGCCTGCAACGGGCCGGGATACCCCGGCTTCCAGGTCTGTCCCTGCGAATACGGATAGCTGGCAGGTGATCGGGGCGGCGCCTGGGGATGTTTCCTCTCCCCGGTCACTGGCGGTTCAGGTCCGGAGAAGGCGGACTGCCGGAACAAGACGGGGCGGGATTCCTTCAAGGGAAGCTCGAAAGGCCGATCGGCGGCACTGTCGGTGGCGGCCACGCCATTGCGGTAGCCAATGCCCGCCCGCCAGCCGGAAATGGAGTACAGGAATGGCAGCAGGGGTTCAATCCACTTGAGACCGGACAGTACACCCACCGTGGCGACGTCATCCACGTGAAGCCCCACGTCCAGGGGTTCAGGGCGGCGTTCGTCATAAAGATTCTCGAACAGGGAGGCCCAGCCTTCCTCCCGAACCTGTTTCGACAGCAGGCGCATACCCTCCACCGGCCCGTGATCGATCATGCGGTTGATCAGGTTCTTGCCGAAGACGTTGGCAATGGCACTGCCGCCCACAATCCCAAATGCCGTGATCCCAACCATCATGGCGGCAAAGCGGGCGGGACGGCTGCTCTTGAGAGGGGTTTTCTCCAGTCCGTAGAGAAAGGCCCCGGCCCCCACGTTGCACAGGAAAATATTGGCAAAGTACTGGAAAAACCCTTCTTTCGCCTGGTTCTTGAACTTCTCGCGCCAGTTTTCCCCGCTCAGGACGTTGCCTGTAACGCCGCCCACAAGGCCGCCGAGTACCGGCAGCAGGCCCAGCATGGAGAGATCCTTGATCTCGCCGAGAATTTCGCGGCCCGTCAGGTTTTTCGGATCGGGAATGACCTGGTTCAGGAGCGCCCTGGCTCGCTCAGGATCTTTCTCCAGCTGGTGAACCGCCTTGCGAAGCCGGTGAACCTCCTTCGGGGACAGAACCCCCTTGCCCTTTTCCAGAAGTCCGGCCAGTGAATCGTCCAGCATGTCCCGCTTCCTGAGAACTTCCGTCAGGTTTTCCACCCGGAAACGGTGAAGCTCCGACGGAGAAAGGCCTTTGCTGCCAGCCGCCTTCTCAGCATAATGCCGCAAATTGCCGGGCACTTTCATCCCATGCTCTTTCAGCAGCGCCTCAAATTCCCTGACCGAACCCAGTTTTTCCAGCCGTTTCTCCAGTGCTTTCGTCAGGGAAATGCCCCGTGTTTCCAGCAGGGACCCCGCCACCTGAGCCAGACGGCCAGGATCGGGACGCATGAACAGGCGCATGGCCAGGAGCGCCGAAGCAACCGTGGCCACCGAAACGGACAGGCTGCGGATGAACGCTTTCCCCTTTTCCCCCTCCGGGGCCGTATACGTATCATGCCCTACCAGCAATGCCCCCGCCGCCGGCAACATGACCGGTACAGCCCTTCTCAGTTTTTCGAGAAACACGGGCTGATCCAGGTATTTGGCTGCACTGAGGAGCGGACTGGCCATAAGTGAGAATCATTTTCATCTGGCGGGAATTGAGAATCATTCTCAAGAAATCGGTTCCGGGTGTCAAGAGCATCCGTCCCGAATCTCAAATATCTATACATAAATATATGCTCTTTAAATATACAAAACACCGTGAAACCCACGGCGGATCAACCCGGCAGCAACTTCCCGGCCTGTGATGATTTTGAACCTTGGAACCATGACTTTAGTGCTTTCAGATTACAAAAATGTATACCGTTCCTGCCGAAACAGATAAGAGAAGAATTGAACCTCCCCCTCCAAAGGAGTCTACGAATGACCATTCCCAAAATCCTGGTGGTTGATCATGATCCGGCCATCCTGAAACGTATCAGAGAGCTGCTGATTTTTGAGAAGGTGGAGATTTCCACCACCACTTCGGCCTTTGAGGCGCTGGACCTGCTGACCCGCGAACAATTCCAGGTCATTCTGGCGGATCAGGAAATGCCGTATCTGACGGGTCCGGAACTGTTGCTGAAAGCGCGGGAACTGGCCCCGGAGGCCGCCCCGATCCTGATGGCGGAAGCTGCGGGGCTGGAAGCCGCCAGATCCACCGAAGGCAGCGTGCCGGAGGATACGAGGTTCATCCGGAAGCCCCTGCATGATGATGAGTTCCTGCTTGTCTACCGGCAGGCCCTGGCCCGGTCCGAATACTGGACCCGCCAGGGAGAGGTGGACGGCATGCGGTCGGACCTTGAGGAAATCAGCCACAATTTGACCGAAAACAACATCCATTGGATCCATGAAATCTACCAGCTCAAGCTGGAGGTCAAGAACAGCCAGATGGACACCCTGCGCATCCTGGCCACCCTGATGGAACTCCAGAACAGACCCCTGTGGGAACATTCCCGGCGGGTGGCCCTGCTGACCCGCAAAATGGCCGAAGTGCTTGAAATCCCCCGCAAACAGCGGGTGCAGCTTGAGGTCGCCTCCCTGTTCCATGATCTTGGAAAACTGGGAACCCTGACCGGCGGAAAGGATGCTGAGACTGAATCGGAAGCCTGTCCGGCCATCGGTTCGGCCATCATCGGGATGCTGCCCGAATACGAGGAGGCTGCCAGGGCCATTCGGTTTCACCATGAACGGTTTGACGGTTCCGGCTACCCGGAAGGATTGATCGGACTCCAGATTCCCCTGCTTGCCCGGATGATCGCCGCGGCAGACACATGCGAAAAACTGTTGAGGAAAAACCAGCTCAAACTCAAGTCTCCTTCGGCTGCCTTGATCTGCGACCAGATGGACACCCTGTCCGGCCAGCTGGACCCTGACATGATCGCCGTGCTCAGGGAGGTGCTGAATCGTGAACAGCGCAAACTTGAACCCGCAGGCACCGCTCCGGTGCTGTCCGATCTCTACCGGAACAAAACGGGCGAGCTTGTGGAAAATGTCCAAAATCTCGATCTGCCGCATCTCAGGCAACTGGGCATTTATCCTAAAAGCATGCCTGCTCCGGAAAATCCCGGTACCACTTCCTCCAGGCAACCTTCCCGGAGCCATGCCGCATACCGGCAGGCTGCCGGAAAAACCGGCGGCACGGTTTCCGCTTCCCGATCCCCGCAGTCAATCCCCCACTCAACAATTACAGGACAAAGCGTGGGCCAGTACCGACAGCAGACTGAAACCCCGGCACCGGTCTTCGGCAGCGCAAAATCCACCGACACACCCGCTGTCGTTGCAACCGCCGCTCCACAGGAAACCCCAGTCAGCCTGTCGTCTTCAACCGCGGTTGCACCAAAAGCCTCCCGCAATCCGGAGATTATATACCAGCGCTACGACCTGCAGCGTGACAGGGAGGGCATCAGCTGGTCTGATGTCATGCGGATGGCCCGTGAACACAGCTGGCGCGACGTGGACGAATCGTCCGTCCCCTCCGGCCATGTCATCGATATGACCCGCTACCGCAAAAACGGCAAGATGCCGGACGAGTTGCGCATCCACGAGACGGATCTCTGCGCGGGCATGATTCTGTCGCGGGATCTGATGACCGGGCGCGGCATCATGCTCCTGCACCGGGATTCGGTCATCCGCGAGGAATACATCCCCAAACTGTCCGCCCTGCTGGAAAATGACCCGCCCCGTGACGGCGTTTACGTCTACAACATCCGCCATATCTAGCGTGTGATCCTGCATACCCCATTTCCCCGGAACTGAAAAAGCGGCATCCCCCAGGAAAAATCCTGCCCATCAGCCAGCCGGGCACCGACGTTCCCTTGAGGAAACGAAATCAGCGGCCCGGCTGGCTTTTGGATTTCCCGGAAAAATACTGGGATGGCAACTTACATCAGTGCGCCGGTCCCGGACGGCTTTCGAAACTGTTGACAATGGCCGAGAAGATGGACAGCAGCAGTGCGCCGAAGAAGGCGCTCCAGAAACTCGCCACCTCGAAGCCCGGCAGGACCCATGCCGCCAGGGCAAACATCGCGGCGTTAATCACCAGCGAAAACAGACCGAGGGTCAGAATATTGATAGGCAGGGTCAAAAGCATCAGCAACGGCTTGATCAGCATATTGACCACACCCAGGATGAGTACGGCCATTAGTGCAATGCCGAACCCCTCTATGGTGATGCCGGGGATTAGCCAGCCAATCAGCATCAGGATCAGGGCTGCCACGATCCATTGCAGTATCAGGTTGATTAACATAACGCATTCCTCCTGTGAGCATTTCCTGTCATTGATTATTCTGCCGGCTGGCTTCCGGACGGGTCGTTTCCCGCGTTTTCAACTCTGTCCGGACTTCTACGGACAATTCGTCCAACCGGTCCTCCAAATCCTGCCACTCCTTCTGGAGCGCTGACAGGGCTTCTCCGGCTGATTGCCGCGTCCGGCGATCCAGCCGGTTAAAATCCCGGCGAATGCCCTGAAGCTCGCGCTCCAGTCCGCGAACGGTTTCGCTCGTCTGGGCCTCCTCTCTCAGTTCCCGAAGATTATCGCTGGTCTCGTTGAGCTTGTCCTCAACATCATCCCGAGAACCGATAGTAACCTCCTGAGCATAATCCTGTGTCGTCTGCCAGGCTTCATGCATCTTTTCCTCGACATCCCGCAGGCTTGTTCTTTCATCCGCTCGCGGCTGCTCCATTCGACCGGCCCCCTGCCGTTCAGCGGCAGGGTCCACCTCCACCAGCCCGCGATCCTGACGGGCACAAGCCGTCAACATCAGCACGGTCGCCATTGCCAGAAATGCAAGTGTTCTCATCTTGACCTCCTCAAATCGGACTTGCCGGAACGGAAAGAAAAAAAGGCCGGAAACCCGCAGAGGGTTCCGGCCTCGACAGTTGGCATCATTCGTGAAGTGGCGTTGAAAAAAAGTGATACATCTTCAGGTACTCCAAATACTGTTACTGGGACGGCTGGACCACCACAGGCCGATGCAGCTGGATTTCGACCTGGGTGCCCGCAGGCAGGACCAGTTCCTTGCCCTCGCTTGCGGCTGCCGCCAGGGCGCCGACACCGGCCCCGACCGCCGTGCCGTAGATGGCGCCACGACCGACCCGGCCCCCGGAAAGCGGCCCGATGGCTGTACCCAGGGCGGCTCCCAGACCGGCGCCAACCGCGGTGGTCCCAACGGCTTTAAGGGCACGTCTTCCGGCGGTGCTGGCCCGCAGTTCGCCATCTTCCGTAGCCACCCGGCCAAAGATGGTGATCCGCTGCCCGTCGGGAAGTACCACTTCATTGAAGTCAATGACCATCCTCGCATCCCGGCCCAGGCGTCCCGATTCCTCCAGGTTCTGGATGGTGCCAAGAACCTCGCTGCCCGCCGGAATGGCCACCTGGCCGCTGGAGCTGATCAGGGGCTGGTTCATGGTCAGGCGGACCTGATCGCCCACGTTGTTCAGTTCCGAATGGATCGGTGTGGTGAGAGTAGCGACAAAACGGGTGTGGGCCGGCACCGTCATGACGTAACCCTGCAGAAGATTCACGTTCTGCTGCGTCTGAACCGTCTGCTGGCCGGCCTGTTGCTGGCCAACAGTCGCAGGCCGCTGGGCCACGTTGCTGAACTGGCGCAGGTTGTCCAACATCACCGCCACCTCGCCACGGGTTGCCATCTGGAGCGAATCAATCCGCCCGGCAGCCTGGGGGTCGTTCACAAAGATCCCGTTCTGGATGGCGGCGGCAACAGCCGGACGCGCCCAGGCGGGAACCTGGCCCGAATCGGCATACTGCGCCATGATGGCATTGGTCGTGGCGGCATCCGGCATGGGCAGACGCGCCGCGTTGGCCAGTACCGCAATGGCCTCGGCCCTGGAAATATTGCGGTTGGGCATGAAAACATTGCCCGGATAACCGGAGACAAAGCCGTTGGCCTTTACGGTCTCAATCGGCACGTAAGCCCAGTGGGAGGACGGAACATCCCGGAAACCCGCGGCTCCCGTGCTGGATTGCAACTCCAGCGCCCGGAAGAGCATGGCGGAAAATTCGGCGCGGGTCACGGGATTGCGAGGACGAAACATCCCGTCAGGATACCCGCCCAGAACATTCTGGTTTGACAGTCTTTCAATGGATTGTTGCGCCCAGTGGGCACCCGTATCCGGAAAGTTCGCCGTAAATCCGGGCATGGCAAGAAACAGCAGCAACTGGCCGGTCAGGGCGATACTCAGCGCCAGCCTGCCCCTGGAAACGTCCTTGTTGAACATGGGTCAAAACCTCCTTCAGAACAGAAAAACATGATGTTGTCACCAATACTTTCCAGAGACTGTTTTCCATCGCCGATGTTCCGGCCTGTCTCCTAAACGGACTGCTCCGCCAGTGCATCACGGAGAACGACCGGCTCATGGTCCGAACGGCAGACAAACTCATATCCCTGGTCGTTCAGTTCATGCAGGGAGTGGATGACATCATCCACGGGGCACCGGAACATCCGGGCCAGCTCTGCCGGACTGTAACTGGAGACGCTTGACGTGCCGAATTGCTCCACCCTGGCCTGGAACAGGTACATCAGAAAATTCTTGATCCGCAGGATATTGCTGCGGCCCGCCTCTGGCGACAGATACCAGTACAGTCTGCTGAGCCAGGTATTTTTTCCGCTGTCTTCCGAAACCAGTCGATGCAAGTCTCTCATCGAACAAACTCCTCCTTGCGCTTCAAGCAGTCCGGTTCAGCAACCGGATTGAAACCGGTCTTGTGCAACAGGCCACACCTCAATGTCCACAGCTTATATAATTTACCGACGCGTCACAATCGACTAGCTTTCTAGCGCTGCCATGACCAACCGGGTATCGGCAAAAAGTTTCCTGATTATCGGGAGTAAGACACAACGTATATGTCATTCGCAGGGATATCCGCCCCCTGACCCATGTGTCATTCCCGCGAAGGCGGGAATGACACATGGGGGAATAGCAAACAGGCATGACTACATTGCCTTATTCCCGATAATCAGGAAAAGTTTAGGGCCAATCGACATTCAGGCAATCGGACGGGGTGCCAAGGTGCGTGCAGCACAGGGAAGGAGCATATCTGTAATGCATAATTGGCCGGGGAGCGAAAGCAACGCTGGCAGCACGTTTGAGGGCCGGAGGCCGATTGGCCCTAGCGGGACTCGAAACGAATCAGGATCTGATCACCCGTATCCAGGATCACCTCTCGAAAATGGCCAGGCTTCCCGGAGGGTGTTTCAGGCCGGTTTTTATCGAACCGGCGGATGGTCGGCGGGGCGGCTCCTTCCCTCGATCGAATCTCCGCCTCCAGCGCCTCAAAACGTCGATTTCCCTTACGATGCAGGACCATACCCTGGAGATCGGCGCTCAGAATGCCGCCGGGAGCCGCAAAACCGGCTCTGATTTTCTTCGTGGACATCCCCGGAGGAAAAGCCCTGGTAAAATCCACCTCGATTCTGCCCGGCGACCGGGCATCCGCGGAGGATGCCGCCAGAACCCTGCCTCTCAGAACCGTTCCGGGGGGCAGCCAGGTGCCGTCGGGGGCCATTGCGCCATGATTGAGAATCACGCGCACGTCCTTTCCCGACTGATGAAAGGCCGAATACATGGGCGTGGCCACCGTTGCCGCCACGCTGTCCGAAAAAAGCCTTGTTGCCGATTCGCCGCTATTTTCTCCGGCAGCCGAAACCGGCGGGCAGCCCAGAAGCAGCACGGCCAGAATCCCCGGAATCAATCGTTTTATCATACGATACAAACCTCCGATTGCACCGGCTCAATCGGGCGGAACGGCGCATCATAAAGCAGAACCGGGCGATTCCGATCCATGAGGAAAATACGGTGACCGTCCTGCTTCAATTCCAGCAAGGCATTGTATATAATCAGTTCGGGGCAACGAAAGGCTTGGGCCATGTGCTGCACCGGGGGAATCATCAGGTAGCCCCCCCGGCTGGTCAGCCGGTTAATCAGAATCGCCCGGAAAAGACGCTGCCGTACCCGGCCAATCCGGGTTTTCGCCTCATGCCGGATGACGAAAGACAGCAACTGATCCGCGGAAAAATAACGGATCTTCGGGATCATGCCTTTTCGCAACACCACAAATACCTCCGGTGCGCCTCTCGAACCAGTGCCCAAAGTTTAGGCAAAATACCATGCGCAACGCAATCCGCTATAAATTCATCAGCCATGTGGCTAGGTAGAATCGACATTTAATCCGAGTGAGAAGCGCCCTGTCATTCCGGACGCCGATAGCCGTAAGCGAGGCCAAAGCCGAGCTGTACGGTCTTCAGCGCTTCGCGAGGAACGAGCGTTAGCGATGAGGATGGGTGAGCCGGAATCCACTGACCGGAAGAACCGGAATGGATTCCGTTGGAATTTATCCCTGCAAAGGCAGGGACGGTAATGACGGCAAATATTTCAGGTTTAAATGTCGATTCTACCTGGCTCAAACGAAAAAGGCGGAATTGCCCTCCCGGCTTTTCCGGTTTTTCACGACAGCAGCTTGCGGCAACGGCTTCAGCATTCCGGTATGGCTCAGGAAACCGGGGTGCGGCCATTGATAATCCGAATCAGGACCATCGCAATCGCAATCAGCAGCAGAACATGGATAAACCCTTCCAGAAGGGTGCCGGATACGACTCCCAGCAACCACAAGACCAGCATTATGGTAAAAACGGTCCAGAACATCATGGCTCCTTTCACATCCAACCGGAACGGCGCTCCGGTGCTTCTCCTCGCTCAGGCTCTCTATAAAACTCCAGGATACATACAGCATTTTCGAACCGGATTTCTCATGTCAGCATAGCCGATGCCGGTCAGAGCAACAATTAAACAGATTTCTAGCTTTGAACGGCCCCGAATCCCGGCTCCGGAAACCTGGACGGTTGACGGCCAAAGGATAGCCATCTGGTTATCTACAGGCCGGAGAAAAATACGATTAAAATGAAGCATGCGCGTTGCGTCCGTTCAGGCAGAGTTGCTGCATCGGACCGATACAGCCGCCGGAATAATCCAGCCTTGTTTTCCTGCGCCATAAACAGGAGTCCCAGCTGCCCAGAGCAGCCGCTATGGAGTCATACTTTCTCGGAATTGCAGCCGTTCTCATTTTGGGCATCAGCGCCCAATGGCTTGCATGGCGGTTCAACTTTCCGTCAATTCTCCTGCTGCTGACCCTCGGATTCCTGGCAGGCCCGGTATTCAACATCGTCGATACGGATTTTCTGCTGGGTGATCAGTTGCGGCCCTTCGTTTCCCTGTCCGTCGCCATCATCCTTTTTGAAGGCGGACTGTACCTCAGATTTTCCGAACTCCGCAAATCCCATGCCGTCATCCGCAACCTGCTCAGCCTGGGGGTCATCGTAACATGGCTGCTATCAGCCTTCTTTGCGTGGCTTTTTCTGGAAGTCGACGTGATGCTCGCCATACTGATCGGCGCCATTTTCATCGTGACGGGGCCAACCGTCGTCCTGCCCATGTTGAAATTCGTCCGCCCAAAAGGGCAGGTCAATTCCATCCTGAAGTGGGAAGGCATCCTCAACGACCCCATCGGCGCCATTGCCGCGGTCCTCGTGCTCGAGTCAATCCTTGCCGGAGATCCCCTGTCAGCCACGTTTATGGTCTCCTGGGGCATTGTCACTACCCTTTCCGTCGCTCTGCTGGTCGGCTACCTGATGTCATGGTTTCTTGTCTTCATCCTGAAACGCCATCTCGTGCCGGAATTTTTGCAGAATCCGGTGACACTGGCCCTCGTCATCGCGGCTTTTGCCGTATCGGACTATTTTCAGCACGAATCCGGCCTGCTGGCCGCCACGCTGATGGGGATCAGCCTGGCGAACCAGCGGCAGCTCAACGTCAAGCACATCATGAAGTTCAAGGAGACACTTCAGATTCTCCTTATCTCCAGCCTGTTCATCCTGCTGGCCGCACGGCTGCGGTGGTCCGACATCGAGATGCTGGGCTGGGGCAGCCTGTGGTTTCTCCTCGCCCTGATCTTCGTCATCCGCCCGCTGGCCGTCGTGCTGTCCACATGGAACAGCGGCCTTGACTGGCGGGAAAAAGTGTTTCTCGGCAAGATGGCGCCCAGAGGGATCGTTGCCGCGGCGGTTGCCTCCATTACCGCCCTGTTGCTGATGGAATCGGGATACCCCAGCGCGGAACAGCTGATTCCGATCAGCTTTTCGGTTATTTTCGGCACCAT
>JBDIVN010000023.1:0-3131 GCA_039794365.1 Candidatus Neutrinobacter sp.
TACCTGGGTGCCGATCACCTTGATGACGGCGGGCCTCTTGTTGAAAACCGGCTTGTTTCCGCTGCACATTTGGTTGCCCCCTGCTCAAGGCAATGCCCTTTCTCCCGTCAGCGCCATTCTTTCAGGACTTGTGGAAAAGGCTCCGTTTTATCTGATCCTCCGTCTGTGGATTGACGTGTTCGGGACACAGGTCTCTCCATCGGCCCGACAATTGCTGGGGATGCTGGGTGCAGGCGCCATCATCTGGGGATCGTTGCAGGCCTTCCGTCAGAAACGGCTCAAATTGTTGGTGGCCTATTCCACCGTCGCGCAACTCGGCTATCTTTTTTTACTGTTTCCGTTGACCGAAGCGGCCGCCGTAGCGGAAACCGCCTGGAACGGCGGCGTGTATTATGCCCTGGCGCACGCTTTCGCCAAAGCCGCCATGTTTTTGGCCGCAGGTAATGTTCTGCTGGCCTTGGGGCATGACCGGATCAGCGAATTGGACGGCATCGCCCAAGCCCTCCCCATGAGCCTATTGGCGTTCGGACTGAGCGGCATCAGTCTTATGGGCCTGCCTCCCAGCGGCGGATTCGTGGCCAAATGGCTCCTGTTGGTGGCGGCCTGGAACGGAGCGTTCTGGTGGTGGACGGGACTCATTCTGGGCGGGGGACTGCTGACGGCCGGCTACATTTTCTCGGTTTTGAAACGCGCCTTTGGAACACCCGAACGGCCCCTGACGATTCACCCCGTCCCCTATAGCCTGGAACTGACCGCGTTAACGTTGGCTGTCTTTGCCGTCCTGCTTGGTCTGCCGGCCACGCTGCCGTTGACCCTGTTGCAGGCCGGCCATCCGTTTCCTCAGATCATACTACCCCCGGTGATTCCATGATCGGCCAAACCTGGCTTCCTTTATTAGTGGTGTTGAGTTCCCTGCTGACGGGCCTTCTCATTTTCTTTTTGAAGGAAGAGCAGTCCCGCCTGCGGACCATCCTGAACCTGTTCGGGGCGACGATCAAACTGGGCTTTCTGGCCATCATGTTATGGGGCGTGTTTCACGATTATCAATTCGAAACCCGGCTGCCGTTTTTGCCGGACTACGACCTGGTCCTGCGGGCGGATGCCCTGTCCCTGTTGTTCGTCACGCTTTCCGCCGGCCTGTGGCTGCTCACGACGATCTATGCCATCGGCTATCTGGAAGGTTCTCCCAACCGCAGCCGATTTTTCGGGTTTTTCAGTCTGTGCGTGACCTCCACGATGGGCATTGCCTTGGCCGGCAATCTGCTGACGTTTTTTCTATTCTACGAAATGCTCACGCTGGCCACCTATCCCCTGGTTATTCATCGGGGCACCGAAGCCTCCCTCAAGGCCGGCCGGACCTATTTGGTGTATACACTGGGCGGTGGAGTGCTGCTTCTGGCGGGCATTGCCTGGTTGACCAGCCTGTCCGGGCCGATTGCCTTTACATCCTGGGGCGCCCTGGGCACCATTCCCCAGAAACACACCGATGCCTTACGCATCATCTTTGTCCTCCTGTTCGCCGGTTTGGGCATTAAAGCCGCCCTGGTCCCGCTTCACGGATGGCTCCCCATTGCCATGGTGGCCCCGGCCCCGGTGAGCGCTCTGCTGCATGCCGTGGCGGTGGTAAAAGCCGGGGCGTTCGGAATTGTCCGGATGGTCTATAACGTGTTCGGCATTCATACCGTCGCGGAGTTGGGCCTGCTGACGCCCTTGGCCATCGTGGCCGCCATCACCATCATTTATGGTTCATGCCGAGCGCTGGTGCAGGACGATCTCAAGCGGCGGTTGGCCTTCTCCACCGTGAGCCAGGTGTCCTACATCGTGCTCGGCGTCGGACTCCTGAGCCCGTTTGCGATTACCGGCGGCGTGGTGCATCTGGTCCATCAGGGCATCATGAAAATCACGATGTTTTTCTGTGCGGGAAATCTGGCCGAGACATTGGGCATTCATCGTATCAGCGAAATGAACGGTGTGGGCCGTCGCATGCCCTGGACCATGACCGCCTTTTCTTTAGCGGCGTTGGGGATGATCGGGGTGCCGCCCCTTGCGGGTTTCATCAGCAAATGGTATCTGGGGCTGGGAGCCCTGGAAGCCGACTAATCCTGGGTGCTGCTGATATTGACCGGCAGTTCTATTTTGAATGCGGCCTACTTTCTCCCCATTTTATATACGGCGTGGTTCAAGACTCCCGACACGGAGGCCTGGACCGACCACCACCCCAACGGACGGTTTGAAACCAAGCTGAGCCTGCTGACCCCGGCGGTATTGATGGGCCTCCTCGTCCTGGGTGTCGGCCTCCTGGCCAATACCGTCGTCAGTCCCCTGGAATGGGCCAAATTAATTGCGGAACGGGAATATACGCCATGACAGAACCTATCATGAATTCGACACTGCTCGGCAGGGAGGTCTGATGATCATTGCCGTCATGCTCGGCCTCCCGGTTCTTCTTGCTTTGGGCGGTCTTCACCCGCGCCTGCGAATCAAGGTAGCCGCCTATGCTCCCTGGGCGGCTCTCCCGGCACTGCTCTGGGCCCTGTTGAATCCACCGGATTCGGCCGTCTACCTCTCACGATTGTTCCTCGGCCTGCGACTGGGCTTGGATGAGACGGGACGTGCCTTGGTCATCGTCGCATCGCTCCTATGGATCACAGCCGGTCTGGCCGCCCGGACAACCAACCCTGCCGCTCCCTCTCCTCATCGATGGGTTGTGGTGTCTATGGGAATGTTGACGGGCATCCTGGGCATGTTCATGGCGCAGGATCTGTCCACCTTTGCCTTTTTCGCAGCACTCACCACCTTCGGAGCCTACGGGCTCATGATTTCAGACAATCATCCGTCCGTTCATCGGGCCGGACTGACCTTTCTCATTCCCGCAGTCATCGCCGAGACCTTGTTGTTCGAAGCGATTCTGCTGATCCGGTTCATTACGGGGGGGCGGGATATGGCGACTCTCGCATCGGCCATCGCCGGGGCTCCGGAACACCACTTGATCATCGGACTTGTCTTGATCGGGTTCGGCCTGAAGGTGGGAACTCTGCCCTTTCATTTCTGGATTCCGCGGGCCTACACCACCGTGCGTCTGCCGATCAGCGCCATGCTCAGCGGGTCAATGCTGATGGCCGGATTTCTGG